>JAXHLB010000034.1:0-151703 GCA_034522695.1 Ignavibacteriaceae bacterium
CAAGATAAGCTTTCAGGCAACAGAGGAAATGTGTCCAGCCTTCAACCTGTCCCATACATTGGTTAGCTCCTTTGTAATCTGCAGGCCATTCGGACTCAGTTACTTTAACAAGGGTTTGGTTTTCACCTTTTGCTTCAAGAGTAATGACAACAACGCAGTTTACACCGCTTCCATTCCATTCAAAAGAAACCACTTTGTCCTTTTCAATCTTTCCGACTTTCACTTCGTGCTCACCTTCAAAATCTTCCCACGCCCAGGTAAGTGTTTTTCCGCTTTCCATTTTCCCTGTGCTTGTTGATATGAAGTACTTGTTCATTATTTCAGGATCAATAATAGCTTCAAAAATTTCCCGTGCAGGTTTTAGAATTCCCATCTGGGCTTTTGCTCTAATTTTATCTTCGGTCATAAAAATCCTCTGTAGTATTTTGGAATAAAAATTTACTTGCCACTAACCTGACTGACATCAGGCAAGTATACATTAATTTTCATGAATATTTTAACATATTTCCACAGTTACTTTACTAAATACGGTTGCTAAACTGACTCAATTAACGTAAATTCCGTCAGTTAACTGACGCAATTTATATGAATATACCAAGAAAAGCGCTAAATCTACTAAAAAACAAAGTTCAACCCGGTAAGGTAGTAATACTGCTCGGTGCCAGAAGAGTAGGAAAGACTTTCCTGCTGAATCAATATCTGAAGGTGATTAAAGAAAAATATATTTTCTGGAACGGAGAAGATTTTGCTGTTCACGATTTACTCAAAAGACGAAGCGTTCAGAACTACAAAAATATTTTGGCCGACGCGAAGCTGCTCATTATTGATGAAGCTCAAAAAATTCCAGAGGCAGGACCAATATTAAAACTAATTGTTGACTCCTTTGAGGATCTGAAAATAGTAGTTACTGGTTCATCGGCATTTGATATATCAAACTTAACAGGTGAGCCACTTACCGGAAGAAAAAGAGAGGTTACATTATTTCCTGTCTCTGAAAACGAGTTCAGCCAGGTTGAAAAACCTGAAGCAAGGTTTGATAACCTTATGCAAAGATTAGTTTATGGAAATCTGCCTGAGCTTGTAAACATTGCCAGTATTGAGTCTAAAACCGAGTATCTCCGTGACATTATTAATTCTTATCTTTTAAAAGACATATTGGCGTTTGAGAACCTGCGCAACTCTTCAAAACTTTTTGATTTACTTAAGCTCATAGCTTTGCAGGTTGGCAACGAAGTATCTTTACAGGAATTAGGCAAACAACTTGCAATGTCGAAAAATACAGTTGAAAGATATCTCGATATTCTTTCAAAAGTTTTTATTGTGTACAGATTGAACGGCTTTAGCAGAAATCTCAGAAAAGAAATTGTTAAAAACTCTAAATGGTATTTTTATGATAACGGAATACGGAACGCTATCGTTGCTAATTTTAATGTAATAAACAGTCGTGATGATCTGGGATTGCTATGGGAAAATTATATGATGAGTGAACGCATTAAAAATAATCATTACGGCGGAGTTGTTTATAATAAATATTTCTGGAGAACATACGACCAGCAGGAAATTGATTTGATAGAAGAAAGTGAAGGAAAGCTATTTGCTTACGAATTTAAGTGGAAGTCTGATAAGTACGAAATTCCTGCTGCGTGGAAAGCTGCATATCCGAGCTCTGTATATAATCTAATTACAAATCAGAATTATTCAGAATGGTTAAAAGAATAACCTTCCATCACTTTCCGCTTCGCAACTCATAAACTATCAGTATTTTTGAAGCGCTAATTCAACAAAATATCGGACAACTAAAATGAAATATATCTTATCTTCTGCAACCTTCGAGGTTGCAAAAACAGAACCTCGAAGGTTATTGACCTTACTGCTTTTTCTCATCTCTGCAACATCGATGTTTGCACAGATCGCTGCAGATGATGTTCAAACTTTTACTCTTAAGAACGGAATGAAAATTTTAGTTCTTGAGAACAGTGCAATTCCAAATGCAAATATGTATTTGTTCTACAAAGTCGGTTCGCGCAATGAATACATCGGCATAACCGGCATCTCGCATTTCTTTGAGCATATGATGTTCAACGGTGCAAAGAAGTACGGACCGAAACAATTCGACCGCGTGATGGAAGCAAACGGCGGCGCTAACAACGCGTACACTTCCGAAAACATCACCGCTTACACAAACTGGTTTCCAAAATCTGCGCTTGAAGTAATATTTGATCTTGAAGCCGATAGAATTGCCCATCTAAATTTTGATACTGTGATGATTGAAAGTGAGCGCGGTGTAATTCTTTCTGAACGATCAACCGGACTGGAGAATAATCCTCTGGAACAGCTATGGCAGGAGATTCAGGCAACAGCTTTCGTTGCTCATCCGTATATGTGGCCGGTGATTGGGTGGGAGTCAGATATCAAAAACTGGACTAAGCAGGATCTTGAAAATTATTTTCACACTTACTACGCACCGAACAACTGTCTTGTTGTAATTTCCGGTGATGTGAAGTTAGATGAAGTAAAAAGTCTGGCGCAAAAATATTTTGAACCAATTCCCGCCGGGCCAAAGCCCCGGAAAGTTCACACAGTCGAACCACCACAGACAGGAGAGAGGAGAGTATTCGTTCAGCGAGAAGTTCCAACACCGTACTTGTTGATAACTTACCACGTTCCTCAAACTGGAAGTGATGATTATTACGCGCTTGATCTGCTGAGTTCAATTTTGTCACAGGGACGATCATCCAGACTTTACAGCTCGCTTGTTGAAGAGAATCAGCTTGCACTTGAGGTAGGAACGTATTTCCCGGAAGCCTTTGACCCGACACTGTTTTATTTCTACGGAGTTTGTAATGATGGTGTTAAGGCATCCGAACTTGAAAAAGCTATACTTGATGAAGTAGCCAAGCTTATTGACGAAGGAATAAATGAAAATGAATTGCAGAAAGTCAAAAACCAAAAGTTGATGGAATTTTACAGAACTATGGAGACTATAAGCGGTTTGTCAAATACAATTGGTACGTATGAATTATTCTTCGGTGATTACAAAAAGCTTTTTACCGCACCTGACGATTATAAAAAAGTAACTGTGGATGATATCAAAAGAGTTGCAGGAGAATATTTCACAAAGCAAAACAGAACAGTTGGAATTCTGAATACGGAGGAAGAACAATGAAAGCAAATGGAAGATGTAAAATGGTTGATGGAAGAGGGAAATTGATGTATGACGGTATGAATGTATGGGCTTGCGAGATCATACAACCATTCATCCATACAATCATACTCGTATTACTTTTAGGTGCAACGACTTTTGCTCAGTTCAAGCTACCAGCTTACGAAACTTTTAATTTAGATAATGGATTGACTGTTTATTTAATGGAGAAGAAAGACGTTCCGCTAATTTCTTTCTCTGCAGTATTTGACGGAGGAGTTATTAAAGATGGTTCTATTTCAGGCATTGCTTCTTTCACAGCAGAGGCTTTGCGATTTGGAACAACGAATTACTCAAAGTCACAGATTGATTCGCTCTTCAATTTTTACGGGAGTAATATCAGTACTTATGCAAATGCTGATTTCTCAGGTTTGTATACACAGTTTATTAAGGATAACACAGAAAAACTTTTTCCTGTAATTAAAGAGATTATCTTAAATCCATCCTTCCCTGAAACTGAAATAGAAAAAAGAAAACAAAGATGGATTGCAGAATTGGATCAGGCAAAGGAAAGTCCACGTTCTGTCATTGGCAGTTATTTTAACAAGCATATTTTCGGTGATTCACCTTATGGAAATCCGGTAAACGGGACTAAGGCAGGAATTGGCAGCATCACTTTGGAAAAAGTAAAAGAATTTTATGATGCGAACTACAGACCCGAAAGTTCTTCAATTGCATTGGTGGGAGATTTCAATTCTTCTGATATGAAAAAACTGATTGAGGAATACTTTGGCGGATGGATGAACGAAGGACAGAAATTAATATCAGATCTGAAAGCTGTTGACGCACCATTTGAATCTGCTTCGGTTTATCTTATCAACAAGGAAAATGCAACCGAAACAACTTTTATAATTGGCAGCTATGGCACAACAATGAGCAACGAAGACCAGACTCAGCTAGATGTTATTAACACAATTCTGGGTGGAAGGTTTACTTCCTGGCTTAATGATGAATTGAGAGTTAACGCTGGGCTGACTTATGGTGCCCGAAGCAGATTTGCACGTTATAAAAATTCAGGAACATTTTACATCAGCACCTTCACTCAAACGAAAAACACAGAAGCCGCAATTGACCTTGCATTGAAAACTTACAACAGACTTTTTGAAAAGGGGATTGATGAGGAAACTTTGCTCTCTGCAAAGAACTATGTTAAAGGACAATTTCCACCTGATTATGAAACAGCCGGTTCATTAGCTTCATTTCTCACACAAAAATATGTTTACGGTCTGGATGACTCTATCATTAATAATTTTGAAAATGAAGTGAATGAGCTGACAATTGAAAAAGCAAACGAGTTGATCAAAAAATATTTCCCGAAAGATAATTTGCAGTTTGTTCTAATCGGCAAAGCTGATGAGATAAGAGATGTAGTTGCAAAATATGGAAAGGTTACAGAGAAGAATATTGATGAGGATAGTTATTGATTGCCCCTCCCAACCCTCCCCAAAGGGGAGGGCTTTAGGGAGCTTTTATCTGAAATATAACATCAAACCAATCTGAACAGCCACAAAATTTAATTGGGTTTCATTCACTGAATAGTAAAATGAATTATTTGCATAACGTATTGAATTGCGATCAAGAAGAGTTACATCGGAACTCATCAAATATCTTCCCTTCAAATCAAGATATAATGAGCTGCCACCATCGTCATCAGCACCGATTAAAAATTTAAATCCTCCGCCAATTCCGTAGCTCCATGCCCAGTCATCAATATATAATGAAACCGGAATGTAATCAGGAGTAAAAATTTGTGAGTTTGAAAAGATATAACTTCCACCGAATAGTGTTTCTAAATATGGTCTGACTGTTCCTCCTGTTGGTGCTAATTGAAAGACAAGGTGAGCATTAGCGAAATTATTTGCGCGATTATCTCCCAAATAAGTTTCACAGTTACAAGGATCCTCATAAAAGTATAGCCCCTGCCCAAAGTATGATAGACTAACTCCTACTCCCAGGGGTTTTGGCTTAGAAGGAGAAATAAAAAATATTTCAAGGTTACCTCCATATCCAACTTCGTTGTCAAGTTGCTGGTATTCGTTCACAGGAAAAGCAGTGGTGAAATAGAAGCTAACTGATGGTTGCGCAGTTAAATATTGAACTGATAATAAGAAGAATAGTGTGGTTAGTATTGTAAAATTCGTTTTCATTTTTTAATCCTTTGTTCCTGGTTTATCAGGTTCAAAATCCTTGCCGGAACCAGCATAAAATAGATTTGGCAAATGGGGAAGAATCCTTATTAAAGGAAAATAAATAAGGGTGAGGTCGCTTGATATTAATCACAAGCTTGAGAAGTGTATATAGAATAGTTCAGTTGATGTAACTGAATGCAACAGTTCTGCGAAAAGGAAGTTTTGCAGATTTCTACTTAGTATAAACTCTATACTCCCAGGGTTGTAACTTAATGGTTTCCTTTGAGGAAAAGGATTCCAGCTTTCCTGTGAAATAGTTTTTATAATTACCCGAAAGAGATTCAGAGGTTAACTCAACTTCAACAGGTTTATTTGATAAGATTAAATACTGCTAGAACTTTATCCTTCTCTACATTTCTGGAGAATGCAAATATGTTTTTCTCGTCAGAACTTTTTATGTAGTTCATCTCTCCGCCAAGCGTACCGTTCTGAAGTGCTTTATTATTCTTTTTTAATTGAAAGAGCTTGGAGTAGATATCAAATAATTTATCGTCCTTCCATTCAACTAAATCCTTTTCGAAGAAGGAAAGTCGCTTATTATTTCCAGCTTCCTGTCCTGAGTAAACAAGGGGCATATCAGGAATAAGACAGGTTAGAACAGCAAATGCTTCAACTCCATCACCGAGTCTTTCGAACACTGTTCCGTTCCAGCTGTTCTCATCATGATTTGAGGTAAACTGCATTCTGAAAGCATTGGCAGGAAACTTCTCTTCATTTTTATTCAGATGTTCGATTAGATCGAGAACTGTTTTTTCTTCTTTTACTATTCCATTCAGAATATGGTGAAGATCCCAGTCGTAGGTCATATCAAATGCTAGATGAACTTCTGGTGTATCCCATTCAGCCAGCATAAAAACATTTTTAATTTTTTCTAATTCAGTTCTTGCTTCAATCCAGAATTCAATTGGAACCATTCCCGCAACATCGCAACGATATCCATCAATATCGTACTCTTCAACCCAAAACTTTAATGCTTCAATCATTTCAGACCAGAGTTCTTTATTTTCAAAGTTCAAGTCAGCAACATCAGTCCAATCACCATTTGGAGAAATAAAGTTTCCCAGAGAGTTTTTTGTGTAAAAATCAGGGTGCTCTTCAATCCAGTTATGATCCCACGCAGTATGATTAGCAACCCAATCAATTATTACATACATCCCCATTTTATGAATCATCTTCACTAAAGATTTAAATTCCTCGAGAGTTCCAAATTCAGGATTAACTGCTTCGTAATCCTTAACTGAATAATAACTTCCGAGTGTTCCTTTTCTGTTTTTTTCTCCGATAGGATGAATTGGCATCAGCCACAATATGTCAGCACCCAGTTCTTTCAATCGTGGAAGATGTTTTTCAAATGCTTTAATTGTTCCTTCTTCGGTGTATTGCCTGATGTTTACTTCATAGATTGCATTGTTATAACTCCAGTCAGGAGGTCTAAATTCTTGAGCAGTGACAATGTGTGGAATTAGAAATGCGAATAATAGATAAACTATTAAGAGGGAATATTTTTTTAACATAAAATTTCTCTGGTGTTATTCAATATTGGGTGAATACATTTTATAAATTACAGAGTGGATCAAGCTCAAAAGGGCAAATGAATAAGTTGACCTGAAATTATATCAGAGCTTAATCCAATTAGGGCTATGAGGTTCAAAAGTTTTTTGCTCTTCGGTGCTTTGGTTTGAGGACTTATTTGACACAAAAAGTTCTCTCTTCATCTTAATCAGGTTCTGTTCCTGTCTTATCTTTTCTTTAATCTTTGTGTATTTATCTATCACTACCTGGTGCTTGTTAATTTCATCTTCGAGTTTCTTCTTAACCGAAGCTAATTTATTTATTGCTAACCGGTGTTCTTCGTGTTCAATTTTTATTTTGCTAATAGTACTTCGGAGTTTTACATGCTCCTCTATTGAATCTTTGATGCCCTTGTTCAATTCGTTAAGCCTGTGCTCGTACTCCCTTATTTCACTTTCCAGACTGGCCTTTTGCGCGGTGTTTTTGCTAAAACGCTCCTCTGACTTATGGAAAAGTTCTTTTAGACCGTTTTCAAACTCAACTAATTTTTTATGGTAAAGTTCGCTTTCAATACTTAATTCTTTGTTCTGAATTTTCTTTTCAACACTCTTGTTCTCTAATGATGTGATTTCACTTGCAAGCAATTCCTTTTGTTCATTAATTGTTTTCAGTAAGTCTTCAATTGATTCTGCTTCGGTTTGTCGGATAGAAAGAACTTTTTCAGCTTCATCAAGAGCAGTTAACTTATCCAGCAGCGTTTGGTCTTTTTCGTTTACGTCATTCTCTTTTTTGATGAGCATCTGTTCCAGAAGATTTTTCTTTTTATACATCTCGCCCATTTGAGTACTGTAATGCTTGAACATATCGGCAAAGCGTTTCTCGAACATACTGTTGCTTAGTTGAATCTCGTCTTTTCTTTTTTCCAGCAAAGGGACAACTTCTTTTATTCTCTTATAGTAGTCATCAAGCTTTGTCCATTTATCACTGGCGCTTTTTATCTTTTCCTCAATTTCGGATTTTTCAAAATCCTTTTCTGACAATTCGCTTTTAACTGCGATAAGCTTTTTTTCTACACGGCTTAGTTCACCAGTGAGTTCATTCAGCCTGCTGGTTTTTGATTTCAGAGTATTTTCTGCCAGTGAAAGTTCATTCGTCTTAGTAGCTAACTCCTCAAGTATGAGTTTATTCTTGAACGATATTTCATTTAATCTGCTGGACTTTGTTCCATAATCTTTTTCGAGAGAAGCAAACTGAATTTCTTTTGAAGAAAGCTCATCACTTAGCTGCGAGATAAGTTCCTTCTTAAGTTCTTCAGTCTGACCCAGTTGCTCAATTGATGACCTGATATTTTGCTCTTCTTCTTTTAACGCCTTAATCACTCCCTGAATTGTATTAGCTTCTTTTTCAAAATGTAGTATTTCCGCTGGTGTTAATTTTGATCCGGCAGGTTCATCTTCAAATATTAATTTATCACTCTTTGAAGCAATATCAACCCGATTAATTTCATCTGTAATTTTATTTCGCTCTGCCTTAAGTGAAAGAATTGATTCCTCCAGCTCAGAAAGCGATTTCCTTTTTGATTCAATTGAATCAAGGAGATTCTGTTCTTCAGCTATTAAAGAAAGTATTTTACTGCCGGCATCTTCTCCGTTGATTGATCTTTTTTGTCCAATTTTATTTTCTATTTCCTGCAATTCTCTGTTACGAATTTGTAATTTATTGTTTAACTCGGTCTCACGGTCAGAGAGCTGCTTAATCTTTTGCTTTATTTCAAGAAGATTCTTCTTTTCATTGTCCTTCAGGGACATTATTCTACTGGTAAAATTTTTCAATTGCTCTTTACCAAATTCATTCTTTCTTTCATTAAGAGAATTTATTTCTTCTTTTCTCTTTTTAATTTCCAGATCTAAACTCTTCTCCATTCCTTCCACATCCAGCACTCTCTGATAAACTTCACGAAATCTTTTCTCCATTTCAGCGGTTTCTTTTTCTAGTTCTTTCTTTCGTTTTTCTGCCAGCTCAATTTCTTTATACACAGGAAATTTTATTCCAATTTCATTTTTATTGTGCTGAATTGCTGAATTGTTGGTTAGTTTTTGAATCTGGTTTTGCTCATATACCTTCATCTCCCGAAGCTGTTCAATTTCGCTGGAAAGTTTCTGTGTCTGGCTATTGAGCTTGATTTTTTCTTTCTCGAGGTGCTCGAGTGTTTGTACAGTCTGATCTTTTTTTATTGTGATATTGGCGTACTCAACTCTGGCTTTTCTTAACAGCTCATCGAGCTGACGGAAGTGGGATTCTTTGTCAGTTGTACTTTGAATGAATGCTTTCAGCTCTTCATTTTCTGATTGCAGATCCTTGAGTTTTTTAGAATTTAGAAATGCCATGGAAATCTCTTCCTTTTTTAGGTTTAAAGGATTTTAATTCTTCGGAATTTATCGAATACTGAGTATAATTTTTAAGATTTTCCTCGGGTGTGATTAACATATAAACAAATAAGTTAATGTCATTAGTTTAAGTTAAACATTAGTTTAGCAAGAATCAATATGACAGTAGGCCGGACTGCATAGGAAAAAGTTTTGAGAATAATAGTCCGGTGTTAATTTTGTCAAATAATTTTGAGGCTAAAAAATTAATTTTTCACTTACTATAATTAAAGTTTTCCTTCTTTATAAAGCTTTCTTAATCTAAGTTTTTCCAGTTGACGGTCAATAATCATATCTGCAAGTGAGGCGGGAATTGAATCTCTGTTATTACCAGAAAATAACTGGCTTAATTTCTTTTCACTGATATCTATTCTGTAAAGGATGTTGACCAGCGTATCAAACTTTTCATCGAGTAAAAATTTAAGCTTTTCGGTAAGGTATTTTTTGTATTCTTCCAGCGAAGCAAGATCCATTGAAGGTATCAGGGAGCTGTTATCGCTGATTAAAAAATCTTTTTCAACAAATTTAACAATCTCTACTACTTGTTTTTTCTCTTCTTCCATACTTGTTCAGTGTGTTTTATTGTTTAGTTTCTTTAGAAATCTTAATGTGTAATTTTTTTATGATTCTATATGCACCATAAGCAACGAACGGCGCCACAAAAACATCTACTGAATAATGAACATGCTGCAGCAACACAGCGGTTCCGACCAGTAGTGTTAATATTAAAAAAATAGTTTTCAGAGTTTTATTCTCTGCAAGAAGAAATACCAGAAATAACGTCCCGGTGTGTCCTGAGAAGAATAAATCTTTAGTGAGAATATCACCTTTGGCAAAAAACTGAACAAAAGGATCATTAAGCACGAGTATTGTTTCGGGAGCTTCAAAGGGTGTAAGGTACATTGCAATTGTTCTGAAGATTAGCATCAGACCATAAGCTTGAAAGGCTATCAATAGCTTGTCCGGCTTATTAAACGTTGTAACGACAAAAATAATTAATGAGAGATAGATTAATACAAAAGTTAACCAGGTCAGGTCAATTGGATTAAAAGCGTTTAGTAATGGATCGTTTAACACCACTCCTTCTCTCTGCTCAATGAATTGAAGGAAATGAGAGAAAGCAATTATCACAGCAGTTACAATTACCGCTGTTATGATAAATTCAGTTAAGTTTTTTTTATCTTTTAAAAATGACTTCCAGGTAATCATTTAGTAATTAATGTTTTGTGAAGAAGTTTAATTGAACTTACTTAAAAAATATGGAAGCATCTGCCGCCAGGTTGGCCAGTCGTGTTTTATATCGTGACCCCATAAATCCAGCCAGTGGTTTACTCCTTTTGAGTGAAGAATATCAGATAATTTTCTCGATGCATTTGGATCTTCATAATCACCCTGTCCCGATGCAATTATTATTTTTCCTTTACGCATTTTCTCCAGCATGTTTTCATCACTCCAGCCTGGCAAATAGTGAACGGGGGAGTTAAAGTGAACATTCTCATCAAAATAACCTTTGCTGTAATACTTTAAATCGTAGCTGCCGCTCATAGCAATCGTCCCTGAAAAAATATCCGGTCTTCTGAGAAAATTGTTAATTGCATGTAATGCACCGAGTGAAGCACCGGTAGTGACTATCGGGACCAATCCTTTGCTATGATTGTGGATGAACGGAACAACTTCTTCAACAATGTACTTGTTGTATTGCTGATGCCGGATTGCTTTTTGTGCTGGATGCATACTGTTGTTCAGCCAGCTTTCGTTATTTATGCTGTTGATTGAGTAGGCCTTTATTTTTCCTTCGCCAAGAAACCAACCGATGGTGTCAATCAATTTGAATCGTTCGTATTCTAAAAAATCTGCTGCTGCCGTTGGAAACATAAGAAGTGCAAAACCATAATGTCCGTAAACAACAATTTCCATTTCTTTGTTGAGGTTGGGGCTGTACCAGCGGTGTATTTCTCTGCTCAAAAGGTTCTCCGGTTTGTAGTTAAAAAAGAATTTTTATTGTTTAATAGAAAAGTAATTAATTTGAATTCATTTAGGAATATCAGTTTTAACTTTTTCACTAAAACTTTGCAAATCCAAAAACAACCCCGAATATTTCTTCTCAACTTTAAATCCAAATTTATAGAAATATTCCGGTCTGAAAGAATCCCGTTGTAACGTATCTGATGTGTTCGCTCTTCAATCTTTTCAGAAATTCATTCATTAAATTTTCGCTTATGCCGGTTCTTCTGTAACGGATGGATATTACTATCTTTTCCATATGCACAGTTTGCTCATCAGTCATTTCATAAAACAAACCGCCGATAATAAATCCTCTTTCAGAAAGTGCGACAAGGAATCGGTGTTCAGGTCTGAAATTGACTACAAGATTTGAATCCAGGAACAACGAATGCAGTCTTGATATTTCCTTTGGAGAAATCGGGCTGCGGATTAAAAATGGATTTCCCTCATCATCAGTAAGCTGAACTACAAGATTTGATGCATCCGCACCAAAACTTTCTGAGCGTATTAATGCTGCTGTATCCTTCGGCTTTAGATAAGGATAGTTTAACCTGGTCAAAAAGAATTTTTCTTCTTCACTGAGATTTGGCAGCGAAAGAAGTTCTGAATAAAGCTGCTGCGATTTTTCAGCATTTACTTCACCGGAACGCTGCTTTCTGATGATGTCACTTAATGCTGTTTTTATAGTTTCAGATGATTCAGCAAAAGCGGTATTAAGGAAAAACTTAGGTCGTGCAGTGATGTAATCTTTCTCAAAATCAAATAGCTGATATGTCTCGTAAAGTTCATAAAGCATTTGAGATTGTGCACTCGTGTCTGCATCCTGGTTCAAAGCCCGCCACCTGTGAAATCTTTTTATTGCAAAAAATAAATTTTTAGGAATGAAACCATCATTCGAAACACTTTTAATAAACTCTTCTGCTCTGAAAAGAATTTCGTCCTTATTTTCTATCTCGGTATCAGCTTTCACCTCTTCCGTGAATTTTTTTATAATGTCTATTGCTTTTGCTTCTCCTTCACATTCTGTTACGCCCGAAAAGATATAATTCCATATTGATTTCTTATCGAGGAAGGAATATTTCTCAAAGGTATCTTTTATGAAAAGATTGTGAAAGTTTATAAAGAAATTTTTTGGCGAGGCTGAGTTAATTCGCTTTGATACTGAATAAAGCAATGTGCCCGTCTGGTAATCGTGTGTCGGGACTGTAATGTTTTCAGGACGAGGATTAGCAAGCTGGATTTTATAATTAGTAACTGTCCAGAAATTCATATACGCTGAGGAAGTATTCCAAACAAAGTGAGGCCATAGTTCACGCAGACGCTGTTTTGATTCCTCATCATTTTTCTTGTTTTCTTTTTCGATGAAACGTGCTACGCTGTCTCTTGGTACAAAGGCCTCGGTCCACAATTCATATTCTTCCCAGTATCCTCCGAAGTGAGGAAGAAGTCTTTCTCCTTTTTTGTCCATTCCTCCGAGGATGAGCCATTTAATTTCTTCTTTTACTTTAGCAGGAGGAAGATTTCTGTTAAGATGAATTGAAAAATCAAACGCTCCCTGAAATCTTGTTTGAACGGTTAACCTGTAAACAGATTTATCATTCCGCGATTCAAGATTACTGACCCAGACTCCTCCCGGCAAAATATCATCAAGCCTTATCAGGAATCCCTTTGAAAACATAAACACAGCTTCCCTTACAACAGCAGTTTTTGAAATAGCATTTTTTATTCTCTGTCTGTCATCGGGATCAATTCCTTCTTCGAAGGCAACCACATCTTCCCAATTATACTCTTCGCTGGTTTCGAGATCAACTGCTATCTTCTGATTAACTCCGAGCCATTCTCTGAATCCAACAATAAGAGAATCAAGACTTTCTTCAGCAAGTTTTTTAAGCCCGGCATTTTCTTCAAGTGCAGCAAAGCCCATCAGATATCTTCTGATTCTTCTGAATAGCTGAGGATGAGTTACACCATAAGCTGTTATCAATTCAAAGAAATGAACAAAGTTTGTTTGATCCAGCGGATCATCTATGCTTAACTGCTTAACTTCATTTGAAATTAAATGTTCAATATGATCTAATCTTTTTTCACCTTTTGAATTGACAGCGATGTAATGTGCGAGTTCGGAGTTGAGAAGGAATTTATCGTTACTGATGAACGAGGTGAATAACTCGCCGAATTTTCTCTCGTCAGCTCCTTTAATAATTGACGTAAATTGTTTTCGTTTTATTTCAATGTTTGATGTTGTTGATGGTCTTGAAAGAAGATTGAAGACCAAACGGTAATGATTATTTTTTGGATCATCAAGTATCTTATTGAAATAATCTAGAGATGACATTGCGGTGTTCGCATCATCAGATAAAAATATACTGTATGCCAGATTAATTCCTTGAAGGGAATATTCTGATGATGATGCAATTTTATTAAACTGCTTCAGTTCAATTTCATTCGGCGTAGTTTTACCGGCAACTGAATTGAACCTGATTTGAACAGATTCTTTTATTTGTCTGTGCCATTGAATGATTGAACTTCCTGTGAATGCAGTCAACTCATTGTTGCCGACCCATAACAGCGGATCAATCAGAAGCAACTGAAAATCTATAAAGTGTGAACTTATGAAATAATTAAAGCTGCCAATGCGGAAAATATTTTTGTCGTTAGTCTTATAAAGTGTTAATGATAGCTTGAGCTTTGGTATTGCGATGCCTTTTTCATTTGCAATTACATCTCTGCCAAGGCAGCCCTTCTCTCTTAAAAACCAATTTGGAATTTTAACTTCAGTTGTGCCGGCATAAACGCTCGTATCATTTTTAACATACATCGATTCAATCAGTTCTGAGAAATTTTTCTCGATGACCTTTCGTTTGTATGTTCCTTTCGGAGTTAGTTCACCGTGCTGGTCATCAAATGGTCTGTCAATGAATCTAAAATCGAGAATACGTTCGAAAGGTGCGAGGAATTTATTGACGGTTACAATAAGCGAAGAAAAATATTCCTGCTTTTGCTTTTCCTCCATATCGTGCAAAGGTGAACTTTTGTCTTCATAGTTTGGATGTATAAGAACAGTATTGAACTGCCTGTGATCACCAACAAGGAAAACCTGCTTGATATTCTCAAAGTCGCGGAAAAGATTTTCTATTTTTTGCGGAGCTATCGTTTCGCCTTTTATGTTTTTATAAATCTCTTTTTTTCTATCGATGATTTGAATGAAACCATCTTCATCCATTTTCATAACATCGCCGGTTGGCAGCCATCCATCTTCAGTAAATGTTTCTGAATTTTCTGTATCATAGTAACCGAGCATTACATAAGGACCTTTAACAAGTATTTCACCATCATCACCAAGTTTTATTTCAATACCCGGTAATGGTTTGCCGAGAGAATTTGGTTTGTATCTTTTCCAGGGAGTCATTGTTATTCCACCGGTTGCTTCGGTCATTCCAAAACCGCTCATCAGCTCAACACCATATTTCTGGAAGAACATAAAAATATCGGGAGGCAGATAACCGGCAGCAGATAGTCCCCATTTCAATTCGCCGCCTGTAGCTTTGTCTAGTTCGCTTTTTATTTTTTGATGCTCATCAACTTCAATATCGACTTTGCTCGTGATATATTCATAAAGCTGCATCCATTTTTTAGGAATGCTGATAAATACAGTGGGCTTGACAAGCTGCATATTTGAAATCATTGCTTCAACAGATGGATTCTCGAGAAAACAATATTCGGCAGCCCAGAAAACACATCCGGTCATTTCAAGGTATCTGCCGAAAGTATGATAAAGCGGAAGGAAAGCAATGAATCTGTCTTCTTCACCAATTTCAGGAATTGCCATTGCACGGCAGAATCTTTTATAAACAATATTCATCTGCGAGAACATTATTCCTTTTGGTTCACCGGTTGTTCCTGAAGTGTACATAATTGTAGCAAGTTCATTCATCCCGATTTCAAATTCAACTTGTGTTTCTTTTCCTGACTTAACAAATTCATCGAAGTTAATCACCCAGTTCTCAGCAGAATTTCCTTCAAGAAGAATTACTGTTTTCAATTCGGGCAGTTCATTTTTTAATGATTTTATTTTTGAAAGCTGTTTTTCATTATGAGTGATCAGAACAGAAGCCTTACTCTGTTGAAGAATGAAACGAATATGTTCTGTAACAGAATTTCCGGGAATCATCACATTTACAATTCCGCCTGTCAGGCAGGCAAGGTCGAGCAGAGCCATTTCAAGACAATTCTCTAAAAGGAAAGCAACTTTAGTGTCTGCTTGAACAATAGTATACAATGCTTGCTGGTATTTTTTAATTATGCCGGCTTGCAGATTTCTCCCAGCTATACTCTGTAACAGTATTTCCGTGAATTACTTTGAAAAGAGCTTTGTTTTTGTAGTCGCGTAATCTCTGGTTAAACAGAATTCTGGTGTTGTAATTACTTTTAAGAATTAATTCGTGAATTAATGGTTCCCATTTTTTGTCCTCGTAAATTCTTCGAAGCAGAGAAGAGAAGCGGAAGAGGTTTAAATATTCGTGTGTGAGTTTTTCCGGACAGGTTAGTCTTCATTTTTTGTTATCTGTTCATTTAGAAATGTGCCGAAAGAAAAATAAACTTCCTTATCAACTTCACCCATAAACTGCTTTGCAAATGCCGGCTGAGCAGCAGCGATAAATATTTTCAGCAACGCTTCAGTTTCATCACCCGACAAGCTTCTTTTCTCAAGAGGAATTTGCTTAAGAGTTTCGGCAAATGTATCGAGCTGTTCGCTGACATCCTTTTTGCCGAATGAAGTCAAACCGGTCATAAACTTATCAGCAATTGAAATGATGTTATCCAGAATTCCTTCTGCAATAGAAAGTGGTGTTCGTTTATCTTCCATAGTGTTCGTTGGTTTTATTTAAATGAAATGGCTGTGTTAAAATATGAATTTGGGGCAGTAATTAGGAATACTAAATTTGAAAAGTTTTAATTGTTAAAGCCTAACGCGGTTGCAGTGGGATAAATCGATAGGGAGCTATTTAGTTGTTAAACTATCCTCTCAAGTGGAACCTGGAACAATCTTATTTTATCATCATCTTTTTCAACGATTGTATTTAGTTCATTTATTTTGACGACAAGCTTTTCAAGTAAATCTTCATCAGTAAATGCTATCATACGAACGTTGTTATACCCGGGAAAAGGGCGATTACCCAAGTGTGCGTCAGTTTTGTGACCTTTCCCTTTTACTTCTTCCCATTCTGTATAAAAATCTATTCCAAGTTCATCTAATGCTTTTGAAACCCGGTCATCAAGAATTTCGCGATATGCTAAAAATGTAAGTTTCATTTTAATCTCTTACTTCTTTTTATTTCTAGAAAAATAAATACTAATATCATCAAGGATTGAATAAACAACAGGCACAATAAACAATGTTAGCAATGTAGACGTAATCAAACCACCAATTACAGCCTGACCCATCGGTGCACGGAATTCAGCACCTTCACCAAGCGCCATTGCAACGGGTATCATTCCAAAAATCATTGCAAATGTTGTCATCAATATCGGACGCAATCGTGTTGGTCCCGCTTTTACCAGAGCATCAAAGCGCGACATTCCTCGTTCACGTAATACGTTTGTGTAATCCACAAGCAAAATTCCGTTTTTAGTTACCAATCCCATTAACATAATAATACCAATCATAGACATAACTGATAATGAACTGTTAAATATTAACAACGCCAGTACTGCTCCAATTATAGACATCGGTAAAGCAAGCATAATTGAGAATGGATGTACGAAGCTATCAAACTGAGCTGCCAAAACAATATAAACAAACACAACTGCAAGCAGCAATGTAATCAACATATTTGCCATTGATTCATCCTGCATTTCACCCTGACCAATAACATTAATTGAGTAGCCGGGTTCAAGTTCCAGTTTTGATGTTTCTGCAAGTATATCACCTAGTACGACTCCTAAAAATCTGCCATCAAGATTTGCATCTACACGAATTTCTTTTTGTCTCGCATATCTATTAATCCTCGAAGGACCAACATCTTGCGTGATAGTGGCAATATCAGTAATTGGTACCAGAAAATCCTGGTTGCCAATTTTTTTATTGCTCTTAACAGTAAGCGGTAAAATGTCATTTAAATTTTTTCTATCCATTTTTTTTAATCTGACTCTGACATCAATCTGTTCATCACCTTCTTTATATTGAGTTGCAACAGCTCCATCGACCATCGCACGAATTGTGGAAGCTATTAAGTATGGATTAACAGCAAGATCAGAAGCCTTCTCTCTATCAATATTAATTCTTATTTCAGGTTTTGAAAGCTCAAGACTGTTTTCAACATCCACAGCAGAAGGAGTTGATTTAACAATCGCTTCAACTTTATCAGCAATCCTTTCAAGTTTTTGTAAATCGTCACCGCGAATGCTAAGAGTAACAGATTTTTCGTTGCCGCCCGGTCCGCCTATAGGACTAACACTAAAGCTTGCACCAGAGATTGATTTTATTTTGTTTCTAATTTCAGACATTACTTTTTTGTCTGATCTTTTTCTCTCATTTGTAGGAACCAGCTTAACAAGAATGTTTGCATTGGTTACAGGGTTGTTGCCCGAACCAATTGTGGTGAACATTAGTTTTACTTCCGGAATGTCTTTCATTATTGTTTCAACTTTTTCGCAGATCAAACTTGTCTGCTCAAGTGAGCTTCCCGGTGATGCTTTAACAACTACATTAAACTCGCTTCTATCGCTTTCCGGAAAGAACTGTGAACCGAGCATTCCCATTAAAAAAAAGCTGGCAATAAATATTCCAATTGCACCAAAGACTATGGTTTTTCTGTGGGATAAAGACCATCGCAATGCTTTTTCATACTTTATGTTAAGCTTATCAAAATTGTGATTGAAGAAATATAAAAGCCTGTTTAAAATATTTCCTTTGGGAGAAAGTTCTTCATCTTCTCTGTGCAGCCATTTTGAGGATAACATTGGAGTGAGCGTGAATGCTACAAATAAAGATACAAGAACCGCAGCAGAAATTGTTATTCCAAATTCGTAAAAGAATCTTCCAACAATACCCGGCATAAATGCTACTGGAACAAACACAGCAACGATTGTGAATGTAGTTGCCATTACTGCTAATCCAATTTCCTCAGAAGCAGATTTTGCTGCTTCCATTGGGGTTTCACCTTGCTGCATATGCCGATAAATATTTTCAATAACCACAATCGCATCATCAATAAGCAAACCCACCGCAAGTGAAAGTGCAAGCAAAGACATCATATTAAGTGTAAAGCCCAGAGCATACATTATTATAAAACTCGCAATTATAGAAGCCGGTAATGCTAATCCGCTAATTACTGTTGCTCTGAAGTTTGCGAGGAACAGATAGATTACAAGCACCGCTAACAATCCGCCATATACAATATCAAACAGAACATCATTTATGGAGTGCTCAATAAAAATAGAATTATCCTGTGCTACATTTATAGATACGCCTTCAGGAGTTTCTTCCAGTATCCTCTCAATTTGTTTGTTTACAGCCTGTGCAACCTGAACAGTATTACTGCCAGATTGTTTTATAATATTTAATCCAACAGCAATCTTGCCATTAACTCTGGTTAAACTGATTTGTTCTTCAACTCCGTCAATCACTGTTGCAACATCAGATAGATAAACGGGTCTGCCCATTGGTGTTGCTACGATAACTCTGTTAAAATCTTCTACGCTATTATATTTACCCATAGTTCTTACAAGAAGCTGGCGGGATCCTTCAATAACGTTACCACCGGGAATTTCAACATTCTGACCGCCAACACTTATAATTACATCCTGGATAGAGATGTTGTACGCACGTAATCTGGCAGCATCAACCTCTATCTGAATTTCTCTTTCCGAACCACCAACTAACTGCACAGCACCAACACCGGGAATATTTTCCAATCTTTTCTTCACAACATCTTTAGTAAATGTTGTTATGTCCTTGTCGGACATATTACCTGAAACTGATATGTTCATTATCGGAAAGCTTGCCGGATCATATCTTTGAATTATAGGATCTTCAATTTCTAAAGGTAGGTCTGCACGAATTGCTGAAATTTTTTCCCGCACATCTTGCGCCGCATCTTTTCCATCTATTTCCAGCTTAAATGCAATAATTACAATAGAAACATTTTCCTGTGAAGTTGATTGAATATAATCAACACCTTCTACCGGGTTAACGGCGTCTTCGATAATTTGTGTTACGTCGGTTTCTATTTGTTCCGGTCCGGCGCCCGGCAGAACAGTTGTGATAACTACGAATGGAATATCAACATCCGGATAAAGGTCAACATTAAGCATTAAAAAAGAAAAAAGTCCAAGCACAATCAAAGACATAATCATCATTGTTGCGAATACGGGTCGTCTTATTGATACATCAGCTAATTTCATTTTTTATTCCAAAGTTTCTTTTTGTATTGTATTTATAATTTATTTGTTTGATATAACCACAACAGTACCGTCTTTAAGATTATTCATACCAAGCGTTACAATTTTATCTCCGGCATTTAAGCCCGAGATTACTTCAATAAGGTTTCCGTCTGTAATGCCGGTTGTAATTGTTTTATAGTACGACTTGCCCTCATTAATCAGATAAACACCATCACTGTTGTTTGATTTTACAAGTGCGGCGAGTGGGATAACAAGAGCATCTTTTTTAGTATTCATATTAACATTAACACGGCAAAACATTCCGGGTTTAAACCATCTATCCTTTGTGTTGGAAAAGATTGCCTGCATTTCAAATGTGCGTGATTGAACATTTGCAGAATTTGAAAGCTGGAAGATTTTTCCTGCTTGAATTACATCGGGATTCATTTCAGAAAATATCTGAGCAGACTGGCCGACATAAAAACTCGGCACATCACTCTCGCCAACGTTAAACTTGGCTTTCATCCTTGAAATGTTCGCAACTGTTGCCAGTGGCATTTGCGGATTTGCCAGATCACCAATACTTACATTGATTGCAGTCACAACTCCGGAAATTGGTGAAGTTATTTCAACTGTACTTCTGGAGGCATCAAAATTTGCCTTCGCAACATCGTAACCGGTCTGAGCCTGATCAAGTGCTTGCCTGGATACAGCACCCTCATTGAATAAATTTTTCATTCTTTCAAAATCTTTTTGTGCATTGAGGAAAACTGCCTGAGCCTGATAGAATTGCGATTGGGCACCACTTTTATCCAATTCGATCAGGACATCCCCGGTTTTTACATAATCTCCAACTCTTGCTTTAATGGTCATTATCCTTTCAGCAATCTTGGCGATGATATTCGCTTGTTCTTCGCCTTCCAGTGTGCCGCTGAAAGTTTTTGATAAGTTTAGTTCACGTAATTGGACACTTTCTGCGTCAACAGATACAGTGTCAGTATATTCAGTTTTATGGCTGATCATCCTCTTTTGCCTTTTCTCCGCAAGACGAAGGCTGCTAAAACAAATCCTGAGAAATTAATCCGGTTAACATATAGCTGTCAAGTAACTACTTTCTAAAATCTTTTTCATATAAAATTGATTCTCCTGTATGCAAAAAAAATATTTTTAATTTTCATTCTCGTCGAAGTAAGTAAAGTATTGTGGATTTGTTCTTCCGAGTAACTGGTCAAGCTCATATTTTGTGACGAGGTATGAATGTATTGCCTGCACTCTATTAAGTCGTGCCTGTCTGAGATCCTGATCTGCATTTTGTAGTTCAAGCTGGCTGCCGGCACCTTCCTGGTATCTTACTTTTGAAATATCGTAAGCTCTCTGTGCAAGTTGAACTGTTCTCTCCTGCACTTCTATTAATGATTTAACTCTTTTTAGTTCCTGTATTTTGGCATTTACCTCAAGTATGGTATAGTCCTTCAGCAAAAGTAATTGTTCTTCAGTCTGCTTGAAGGTAATTGTAGATTGTTCTACAGCATTTTTAGTGCGGTTTCCCCGCCAGAGGTTGAAAGTTAAACTTAATCCAACCGTTGAATAATCATAATTCTGAAAATATAAATCATCCGAGGAGCCGGTATAAGTATAATTTCCGAAGGCTGCAAGTGTGGGCCAGTATTCAGAAACATCGAGCTGAATAAAAGCTTCATCAACTTGCTTTTTTAATTCAAGACTTTGAATGTTAAAATTAGAAAGCAATGCTTCCTGAATCAGTTCGTCTTCGTTGCTAATATCTAACGAGTCTAATTGAATCTCTCCCGATACATCAATATCTTCATTTTGATCAACTCCGATAACAATTTTTAATCCGTTTTTTGCATTAACTAAAACATTCTCTATCCTGAGCAGAACAGGTCTGATATTTTCAACCTGTACTTCTGCCTGAAGCATATCGAATTCGGATACCATTCCCTGGCCGTATAATGCCTTTACGTTGTTAAAATTTTCCTGTGCATTTGTGAAGCTTGCGTTTGTAATCTCAAGAACTGCTTTTGAAAGCAACACGCCATAAAACGCTGTCTGCACTGATAAAACAGTTTTTGAAACTGTGTTGTTAAGCTCTGCTTTAGAAAGTTCATAGTATGTCTTTGTTGCACCAATTCCCTCGAATACCGCTGAGCTAAACAAGACTTGTGTTAAAGTCAGTGATGCTGAATAAGTGTTATTCAGGGCAAAGGATTGAAGAGTGGTTTCTATAGGTACGAATTTACTGTCATCTCTGGGTATAACATTCTCATCAAACAATATGCTGTAAGTTGCATTTGTAAGCAGAGCTTCAAAATCAGGAAATGGCATTTTGGGTTTCTTCAGAAAATGAGAAAAATCTGCTGAGACGTCAACACTAGGTAATGCATATCCAAAAGCTTCTCTTACTGCTGCTTGAGATTTTTCCGTATTCAGATAGGATACCTTAATATCTTTGTTATTCACAAGCGCCAGTTGGATTGCTTCATCAAGAGTTAAAATTTGTGACTGAGCATATATAATTCCCGAAAGCAAAAAAATAATTATGAATATAAATGTTAAACCCTTTTTCATTAATAACTCACATTTGATTTGAAATTATTAAAAGTGTGAAGTTCGTTCTGGTAGAAATAGCTGCAGTAAGCATCGGATAAAAAATTTATTTTTATAATAGTAAAATTAGTCAATCCTCGGTTAATAAATCAGTCCGATAGATTACTGACCAGACCAGAACCATTAATATTTCAATTTAATAATAATTGCTGCCTGATTATTTAATATTGACAAGTATCACAAAATTTTTATTTCTCTGTGAAATTCTTTGAAAACTAGTCCTGTTATACTGAATCACCGCAACCTTGTTCTTATCCAAATTTTTAACTTCGATCAGACGACCTGATATTAGGCGACATTCTCTTCCTTCCCGACACAAAAATTGACGCCTTACTTGACCAAGGTAAGATATGCAGTAACCTATAAATATTTACAAGTAAATACTTTAGAATGATTACTTGAGATCGAAATATTGCGAATTATCAAATGTTAGTTCTTGGCATATTATTTACAGATATTTGCCAAACTACCTGAGAAATCCTAATTAAACTAAGCGAGGTACTATGATAGAAAACGCAAACAATTTTAACAAGATTGCAGTCTGGGATGAAGAAGCCGCGCGGCACATTCTGGCAAGAACACTTTTTGGATACAACAAACAGGATATTGAATTTGCACTTTCAATTACACTTGATGATTTTGTTGACAACTACCTGCTTGCAGATCAACCCATACCTCCAGAGCCCGGCTATTGGGTAAACGATCCAACTAACGAAAACAATACTGAACGTACCAGAGAAATGATTTACTGGTGGTATAATCTAATGCTCACACAAGGTTACTCGCTTCGTGAAAGAATGGTATTGTTCTGGCATAACCATTTTGTGAGCGAAGTTTCAAAAGTTGGATTAGCACAGCATATGTACTGGCAGAACAAATTATTCCGTGATTTTGCCATGGGAAATCTCATTGATTTCACAAAAGCAGTTACGATAAATCCGGCAATGCTTCTCTATCTTGATGGAACAAGAAACAGGAAAGGTGCACCCAATGAAAATTATGCAAGAGAACTTAATGGAATTATTTACTCTCGGAATAGGCAACTACACCGAACAGGATATTCAGGAAGCAGCGAGAGCTTTAACAGGATGGAGAGTTGATGGATTAACTTCTTACTTTGACGCAAGTCGTTTTGATGATGGCTCTAAAACAATTTTAGGGCAGACCGGTAATTTCATTCACAACGATGTTGTTGATATAATTTTTACTCAGCCTGCGGCAGCTACACTTTTCTGCAGAGAATTGTATAATGAATTCATGCACGTTGCTCACGATGAGCCTAGCATTGCTACCATGGCGCAAATACTTCGTGAAAATAATTATGAACTTAAGCCGGTACTTTCAACACTTTTAAAATCTGTAATGTTTCACACAAGCGAAGTAAGAGGAGCGAAAATAAAAAGTCCTATTGAGTTAATGATTGGAACTATGAGACAATTAAATGTAGCCACTCCAGATTATGTTTATATGCGTACAGTTGCGACTCAAATAAAACAGGAACTGTTTGCACCGCCGAATGTTAGCGGCTGGGACGGGGATAAAATCTGGATTAACACAACAACACTTCCCTCACGAAATGTTTTTACCGATGCAGTAATAAATGGTAAAAAACCCGGCGGAGGAGATTTAACATTTCAATTAAATCTTGTTGAATATGCAAGAACTTTTCCCAGTGCCGAAGATGCAGTTCAACTGATTGATGACATTTCAAAAATTTTCCTTCAGTATCCGTTAAGCGAAAACAGGAGGGAATATTTATTAAATACTTTACTCGATGGTGCTGAAGTCTATGATTGGTCAACTGCTGATCCTCAGGCAGAGAACAGGTTAAAGATGTTCTTTAAAGCATTAATGAGATTATCAGAATATCAACTTTCATAATAGGAAAGATAATTATGGACAGAAGATCATTTTTAAGAAATTTAGGATTAGTCGCTGGCGCCGGCACAGTTTCGATGGCTCTGGGGAATATTCCAATCAGAGCTTTCTCAAGATCATTCCTGAATATTCAGGCGGTCAATGGAAAAGTAATTGTATTATTACAACTAAGCGGAGGAAATGACGGACTTAATACAATTATACCGTTTGAAGATAGTATATACTACAATAAGCGTCCATCTCTTGGAATAAAAAAAGAAGACGCTGTTAAACTAAATTATCTTACAGGTATGCATCCATCGTTGCAGCCATTAAAATCATTGTATGATGAAGGGATGATGGCTGTTGTTCAGAATGTTGGATATGAAAGTCCAAACAGATCACATTTCAGATCGACAGATATCTGGCTGAGTGCATCTGATTCAAATGTTGTAATTGACGATGGCTGGGTTGGAAGGTATCTTGCAAAAGTTTTACCCGATCATAATCCAATCAATACTGAACATCCAATGGCAATTCAGATAGGATCAACACAATCTGCTTTGCTTGAATGTACCTGTCAAGGTTCTATGGGAATTTCATTTGAAAGTCCCAATCAATTTTACCAATTGATAAATGGAAGCACGGCAGATAACGATCCTCCTCCGGATACAGTTGCAGGCAATCAATTAAAATATATTAAGGAAGTTGCCGCACTTTCAATCCGATATGCGCAAGTGATAAAGGAGAAAGCAGACCTGGTAGAAAATAAGGCAACTTATCCGAACACCCGGTTGGCAAGACAGCTTGCTATAGTTGCTGAATTGGTTGCCGGCGGACTTGAAACACCGGTGTATCTGACTTCAGTCGGTGGATTTGATACTCATGCAAACCAGGCAAACAGTCACGCTAACTTGCTTACAACTGTTGCACAGGCTATCGAAGCATTTCAAACTGATCTTAAATTATTGGGAATTGCTGACAGGGTTGTGCTGATGACTTTCTCAGAATTCGGAAGACGTCTCAATCAAAATGGAAGTGCAGGAACCGATCACGGAACTGCAGCACCACTTTTTATTATTGGCAGAAATGTTTACGGAGGAGTCTACGGGAATAATCCGGATCTTAATGATCTTGATAACAGTGGAGATATAAAATACAAATATGATTTCAGGCAGCTATATGCTACTTTGTTGACTCAGCAATTGGGAATGCCAATTGAAAGAATGCCAGATGTACTTATGAAAAATTTTGAAACATTGCCACTAATTTCGGAAAAGGCTGGTTCACTAACAGGACCTTCAGCTTTTCAACTTGAGCAGAATTATCCGAATCCATTTAATCCTTCAACAACAATCAGCTATTATCTGAGAGTCCCGCAGTCAGTAAAGCTTGAAGTATTTTCAGCCGCAGGGGATCAAATTGCAACACTTGTAAATGGTTACCAGGATATTGGCAGCTATGATGTTCAGTTTGATGGAAGAAGTTATTCGAGCGGAGTTTATTTTGCGCGGCTTGATGTAGGTGTTTCCAGCAAGACAATAAAAATGATGCTGATAAAATAAAAGTAATTTTAGCGTTTAAATAAAAATGCCATCCCAATAAACAGGATGGCATTTATATTTTAAAGCCGTAGCACAGATTATTAATCTGTGCTGCAAAGAATGAAATTTTATTTCTTTATGCCTGCAGCTTCTTCAAGCATTGCAGTTGTTACTGACTTTGGTCTTTCGATTGGATAACCAAGTCCGCGATCCCAGATAATGTTTGCAACAACACCAAGTGCTCTTCCAACAGCAAACAGAACTGTGTAGAAATCGTATTCCTTCAAACCATAGTACCATTGAATTACACCAGACTGTGCATCAACATTCGGCCATGGATTCTTTGCTTTACCCTGTTCAAGCAATATTGGTGGAACAACTTTGAACAAAAGATCAACGTAAATAAATAATGGATCTTTTGGTAAATGCTTAAGACAGAATTCACGTTGAGCCATATAACGTGGATCGGTTTTTCTTAAAACAGCGTGTCCGAATCCGGGAATAACCTGTCCACCTTTTAGTGTATCCCAGACAAACTTTTTCATTTCTTCTTCAGTTGGAATTTTTCCGCCCATCTTATCATAAACTCCCTGCAGCCAGCTAAGAACTTCCTGGTTTGCAAGTCCGTGTAATGGACCAGCGAGTCCGTTTGTCATTGCAGATATTGAGTAGTACATATCAGATAATGCGCTTGCTACAAGATGTCCTGTGTGCGCACTTACGTTTCCGCTTTCGTGATCGCTGTGCAAAATGAAATACATTCTTGCAACATCATCATAAGGTTTAGCGATTCCCATCATATGAGCAAAATTTCCGCCAAGATCCATCTTTGGATCGGACTCAATTATCTGTCCGTTCTTGTATTTCAATCTGTATATAAATGCAGCTATTCCGGGAATCTTTGCAAGAAGTTGTAATCCATCTTCAAGTGTTGGAACCCAGTAATCATTTTTTTTCAGCTTGCCGGAATTATATTGTTTTACAAATTCTGATTCGCGCTGCATCGCAAGAATTGCTGTTGAAAACATAACCATCGGATGAGAATCCGCCGGCATTGCTTTCAGAACATCAAATACGTATTTCGGAATAGCACTTCTTTTTTTGAATTCCTCTGCAACCTCTTTCACATCGGCTTCAGAAGGAATATCTCCTGTCAATAAGAAATGGAAGAAACCTTCCACATAAGGCATTTCTCCGCCGGGTACCTTTGGAAGTTTTTCCATCACTTCCGGAATTGTTAATCCTCTGAAACGAATTCCTTCAAACGGATCAAGATAAGAAATATCGGTTATCAGGCTTTTAATATCTCTTGCCCCGCCGATGATCTGACCGATGTCAACATCATCAACTTTGACGTTACCGAATTCTTTAATTAGACGCGTGGTTCGTGGGCGCCATTCTTCGATTTTCTTTCCGAGTTTTTCTTTTAATCCAGACATATTTACTCCTGTGATTTTAGTTATAATTCAATGAATAATGGATTTACTTGATTGGTTATAAATATTCTTATCGATATAAATTTATTATCGATGAGCATCAGAATTGATGAGCTGTGAGAATTTTGTTTAAGAGGTTTCAAATTACCCCTCGTTAGAAAAAATGAATAATTACTTAGTTCAATATATCAATAGTTCTTGCTATTAATCAAATAAAATCGACTTATAGTTAACTGCCGCAAATACTTTTTTACCCGGGAATTGTTTTATAACAGAAGCTCCAACCCAATCAATTGCATCTCTATCTCCGTGAATAAGAATAACTTTATCAGGATCTAATATTTTCACCAGCGATACTAATTCCTCTCTTTTTGAGTGAGCAGAAAACCTGAAATTCTTAATTTCGCACTTAACTTCGACCTTCCTATCCCTTTCTGTTAGCTGAATTTTATCTCCTCTTTTTGATTTGGCAACTATGTTGCCGGGAGTGGACGGATCCATATACCCAACGGTGAATATTGCAGAATCTTTTTTATGAAGCCACCTTTTCGCCAGCATAAATGAGTTAGTGGATTCGACCATCATTCCGCTTGATGCAAGAACAATGCTTGGAAATTTAAAGAGTTCATCGAAGTCTTTTAATTCGTTCAGATTTTTTTGAGGGATGTCAGAAATCACAAGCTCCTTCTCATTTCTGTTAACAACATATCGATTGTAATCATAGATTCTGTTTATTTTGTTTCCAATTCCGCCGGTATAAATATCAACGCTGGTAATTTTATTTCTCAGCATTTGCAGCCAGATTGTAGCAAGCATCTCCTGAAGTTTACCAAGTGCAAAAACCGGAATGAGAACAGAACCTCCATTATTAATCACTTTATTTATTGAAGATGAAAATCTTTCCACTTCCTTTTCCCAATTATTCAATCCAGAGGAATCTGTTGCACCGTAAGTTGTTTCCGTTATGAGAACATCAATTTTTTCTGATGGAAGATTAGCGCCGGGCAATATAGTTTGAGATGATAAGTTAATATCTCCGGTAAAAAATATTTTCTGTCCATTAGCACGTAACAGTATTCCAGCCGAACCAATAATATGCCCCGCATCAAAAAACTCAGCTTCAATTTCTTGTGCACTATTTAATGAGCTAAGTACAAATTTTTCATTACAAGATTTATAGTTGATTGATTTTATAAGAAGATCAACTTCATTTCGGGAATAAATTTCAAACTCACTTTCATCCACCTGTCTTTTTAATATTGATATTGCATTATGAAGTGTTAACTCAGCAACTGCCCGCGTTTGAGGTGTGGTGATAATTTTAAGATGAGGGAATTTTTTTATCAGAAAGGGAAGCGCATTCAAGTGATCCTGGTGTGCGTGTGAAATTAAAACATAGTCAGTTGGTTTATCTTCAAGCAGCTCAAACTTAGGCAGAGAATTCAGTCCTGTTTTTTGCGGATGCATTCCACAATCGAGGACGATTCCAATATTATTAATATTCAGATAGTAGCAGTTAGCCCCAATTTCACCTGCACCACCGAGAGGAAGAAATTCGATCATTAATTCAGCTTAAAATTATTGTGAGTAAATCTAAAGAAAAGAATAAGAAGAATATTACCGTAGCACAGAATATTAATCTGTGCTACAAGTATTAAGAACAGGGGAGAGAATTATTTTAACAAAGACATCTTGATAGTCTTTGTGTAATTACCAGTTTGCAGTTTTGCAATATACAATCCGCTTGCAAGATCATTTCCGGAAAAATCTGCTTTGTAAGTTCCTGCTGATTGTTCTTCATTAACAAGAGTTGCAACTTCATTCCCAAGAATATCATAAACTTTTAGCTGAACAAATGATGCTTCAGGAATAGTGTATTCGATATTTGTAGTTGGGTTAAATGGATTTGGATAATTTTGACTCAAGTTAAAATCCTGCGGCAATCCACTGATTTGTTCAACAGTCAGTTGAGAAAGGCGTATTCCAGTCATACCAATCAATATTAATTACTCCACTCGTTGGTGGATTTTCATCTGTTGCAGATACAGATACATTAGCCCCATTCTTTGCAAGGAAGGAGTAGTTAACACTTATAATTCCGCTAACAGTCGTTGATTCCCGGATTCTCAAAGCATCGAAACTTGCTCCACCAGGTAATGTCATAGCACCGTATGCGTCAACACTGACATTTATGGAAACTGAACTCGAGGTTAGTGGAGTACCATTATAATATTGAGTAAGAGTATATGTTTGTGACCAGGATGTATTAAATGTCATTGGCAATTGCATCTCAATACTCGCGGGATTATTTTTTACAAGTATTATATCACCTGGGAGTGAACTTGAGGTGATAGCTTGACCGATGTTACTAAGTGTTCCGTTAACACTTAGATAAGACCACATCTCCGCTGGAAATCCACCAAATTCACCTTGACTGTAAGTTGCAATATTAGCTCCGGGAAATTCTCCGATATGTGGAGTTGTTGCCGGATTAACGCTAAGCATATTAAAAGTTTCACTGCTCAGCAATCCAGTAAAATCCCAGTTGTTTCCTCCGCCCGCTGAACCAATATTAAATGTTGTTCCTTCATAAGAGTGAATAGTTGCAGAATTACCAACAGCAAATACATTGTTAATATCAGCGTTTGTTATAGAAATCTGTGCAAATGCAGTACACCAGAAAAATGGAAAAAGTAAGAATATACTTTTCATATAGCCTCCTTAGTTTTTGTGAATTAAAAATTATTTAAAGTTTTTTTGAAATAGCCTGAGAGAACATAGTAAACTGCTAAACATTACGCAAATGTTATTAATAGCCAATTAATTTTTACAGTGAAGTATTGCTGGTAGTAATTGCGCTAACGAATTGCCCAGATTACGTCGGAAAGTGTTTCGTGATTTTCTTCGAGGGAAAATTTTAAGAGGTAGTGAGGATTAAAGCCCTCCATATATTTTTCAATTCTCTCCTTCAGCCAGGAAATTTCTGCTTTTAGTTTCCAGTGCTCGCCATCTGCAGAATAGAGAACAATAAATAGTCTGTTCTTCAAATGTTTTCTTTGCTGCTGCGATTGGTGCTTGTATAGCCAGAGAATTAGCTCATCAGTTTTTTTGATTGCTTCTTCAATTGGATAAGGAAAATTTTTTGGGAAGATTGAAGTTTTGTGATCGAATGTAACACCGTCAATTGTGAAATCAACCAGTCTGTCTTTTTCATCAAGTGCAGGTTTAACATTTGGAAGTGAGCAGAAAATTTTCTCAACTGCCTGAGCCGACCAGAAATTGTACCATCGGTTCAAAGCATAATTGGCAATGTTTTGATGTTCCTTGTCTTTTCTGAACCGGCTCTCGGTTTCTTTTAGAACTTCTTCAAAGGAGGGAATTCTGTAAACAAAATTTGTAAGCCTATCAAATTCATCATTCTGTTTTCTTCCCCATTTGTAAGGGTAAGCTAATCTTTTCTTTAATTCCTTTTCAATTTTGACAAGTTCAGCATCCATTTAAATTGGATCAATCAATTTTTTTGAAGACAAGTAATTCTTTGTCATCATCAAATAAGTAAAGCCTCATCTTTTCAATCTTATATTTGGTTGCTTTCCTAAGCGCGGTTAGAAAACTTGTTTCATCAACATCTACACAGAACATTTTTGTTGTTACAATATCTGAGAACGATATTATTTCGCCTTCAACTTTCACACTTCCATTCAAATTATTACAGCCCGTGTTACCGCTGAATCTTTCTTCACTTAAATAAATTTCAAGAGTTGGATGAAGACTCTGATCTTCGGCTCTTGAATATGTTACGCCATCAATAGATTCCACAACCCAAATATCGTGAATACGAAGATCTGCAGAGCCATTGCCAGATGAGCAGCTAATAGTTAGTATGCTCATAAATACAATTGATAAAAAGATTGCGTTTTTCATTCATCTCTCACTTTATTTTTGAAATAAGAAAATATACTCGTGCTTAAAAATGTAAAACCCGCCAGCCAAAGCGCGGTAACGCCAAAGTTCCTTCTGGTTTCGCTTTGCCGTTGTTTGCTCAAAATTTTTTATGATAGTTGATTTCAGCTTAAAACCTTTATTCATCATTTCCTGCATAACATAAAATCCGAGCGGAATCCATTCTCCCGCAGAATATTTATCACCGATTACAACAGCACAATATCTTCCTTTATCAAGAACCGGATAAATGTTATCAGTAACTTTTCTGAACATTCCCAAAAAATCCTGTGTTGATTTTGCATTTGAGAGATCATCTTTATTATCGCTGAATTTGATTATGTCCCAATAAGGAGGATGCATAATTACAAACTGAAATGAATTCATTTTTAATTTTTTTAATAAGGGCTTGTAATCAATAGCAGCACTATTTCCACTAACCACTTTTGTGTTAACTTTAAAAGGATTTTTTTCCTTCTGAAGATTTGATTCAGTTGTTTTTGCAACCTGCTTGATTAGTTCAACTCCAACTCCATTTCTACCAAGTCTTTTGCATTCAATTAAAGTTGTCCCGCTGCCGAGAAAAGGATCAAGAACCCACTCTCCTTTTTTTGTGTATCTTCTTAAAAGCTGATTTGGAATTTGCGGAATGAAATTTCCCCAGTATCCTGCTTTGTGCATACCGGAAGTATCTCTCTTATCAAATATCCACAGACTATCTGTAATTATATCATCATACTCTTTCCATCTATTCAAATTTAAATCATTAATTTTTCCTTCCTTTTGAACAGATAAACTTTTGAGCAATCTGTTAAGATAATACTTGGTTCTTTCAATAGTATGTGTATTCAGGATCTGTTCGAATTCCTTTTGAATGAGTTTGTATGAGTACTCAATTATAGCATTATCTGTTTTAATTAATATGTTATTATTATCCTCACTAATAAGTTCTGTGGCTATGCTTTTTAGCGAGGTAATTATCTGTTTAATTTCGTCCAGAGTTGTTTTGTTCAGGCAGGAACTAATGATCAGAAAAAAATCATCACGCTTTAATTCAGGAGAGTTCATTTTATAAAAGCGAGTAATAATATAATTTTAATATTTATGAAGAGAATTCATTTCGAGATTTGGTCCAGCTAATTATTTTTTATTGGAGGTGTATCTTTTATATAATTTACCAATTGATCGATTACAAACTCCTTTTCATCAATCAGTGCTTTTACCACATCGCCAATTGATATAAATCCAGCTAACTTGCCTTCTTCATATACCGGCAGATGCCTTATTCGTTTATGTATCATCAATGCCATACATTCTTCAACACTTTGCGAAATTTCTACATAGATAACATTGGCCGACATTATTTCTTTAACTGTCATCTGAACAGAGGATTTTCCATGCAGCGCCACTTTCCTTGCATAGTCTCTTTCAGACAATATTCCAACCACTCTACCATCTAAAATAACCAGAACAGCACCTATTTCTTTTTCAGCCATTAATTTTAATGCGTCAAAGACTGTTATTTCCGGTGTAACAGACCAGATCTGTTTTCCTTTATTTTCAAGAATCTCATTTACTGTTTTCATTTTTCAAAACCTTTTTAATTTGAATATACTTACAACAAGGTTAATTCTTTTCAGCAAATCGTAATTAGCTTTCATTTATAATCACAGGAATGATAATCCCTGGATTAATAAGTGATAATAATATATCCAGAATATAAAATCTTAAATGCTTTTAATCAATCACAAGGGGAGGCTTACTTTATGACTCTAAAATTAACATCCAAAAACCTCCACACGGAATCATGATTAAAGATTCATTCTCCTGGAACCACAGTGAAAACAATCAATTAAATTCTATTTTAAATCTCATATAATTTCTACACCCTTGTTTACATTTTATCAAAATTCTTTTTTACAATTTCAGCTATGGTTCTTCCAATGCTTAACGAAGCTGTTGCTGCCGGAGAAGGTGCGTTCAATACGTGCACCATTTTATTTGATTCCACAATTCTAAAATCATCCACAAGTTTTCCGTCAGGTTCAAGAGCTTGAGCTCTGACACCAGCACCACCAACCTCAATATCTTCTTCCTGAATTTCAGGAATTAACTTTTGTAATGCACTTACAAAAGCTTTCTTACTGAATGAACGATAGAATTCTCCAAAGCCCATTTTGTAATATTTTGAAGCCATCTTCCAAAAACCCGGATAGAAAACCATTTGAGATGAATCAGAGATAGAAAAATCTTTTTTAGTGTAACCTTCTCTTTTGAAAGCGAGCACAGCATTTGGTCCGGCTTCAACACCGCCTTTAATCATTCGCGTAAAGTGAACGCCAAGAAATGGAAAGCGAGGATCAGGAACAGGATAAATTAAATTTTTAACTAAATATTCTTTTTCTTTTTTCAGTTTATAATATTCTCCTCTGAAAGGAACAATCTGCAACCCTGGATTGACTCCACAAAGTTTTGCAATCCTGTCGCAATATAATCCGCCGCAATTTACCAGAAACTTAGTTCTAAATTCTCCTTTGGTTGTAATAGCGATAAGCTCACCATTAGAATCATTTAAAGATAAAAATTTACAATTTGTTTCAAGATAACCCCCTGCTTCTAAAAATAATTTTGCATAAGCGTCAGTAACTTTTGAGTAATCAACTATACCTGTCTGAGGAACAAATATACCGGCAATTCCTGTTGTGTGAGGTTCATAATTTTTAATCTCGTTTGCACTTAGCTTTTTAATTCCAGTCAAACCGTTTGCAATTCCTCTTTTATACAATTCATCAAGAGCATTTAGTTCGGATTCGTTGGTTGCAACTACAATTTTCCCGCATTTCTCGTGAGGAATATTTTGCTCTGCACAGAACTTATAAAGCAATTCTCTTCCATCAGTGCAGTTCTTAGCTTTTAACGAACCAGGTTTATAATAAATTCCGGAATGGATAACTCCGCTATTATTTCCTGTTTGATGGGATGCAAGTTTTTTTTCAGTTTCGATCAATAAAATGTTTAGTTTTGAGCTTTTTTGAAGGGAGAGTGCAGTAGCTGTCCCTATTATCCCTCCACCGATTACTAATATGTCGAAACTTTTTTCAGCCATTATTTGTTTATGTTGTTATGAATCGATTTATCTTGAACTTTAAGAATATATGTCGTAACATAGAATTGTAATTTGTTAGAGTCATCATCACAACTATTCGACTCAATTTTTAATGTAGTCACATTTTATTAAAATCATTAGTGAAAATTTAGATAATTTAATACTTATAACAATTTGAGTTCATTATGAACAGCAAACAAAAATACGTCATAATTACTGCATTAATCCTTTTAGCAGCAGTTTTAATCTGGTGGCTTGCCAGCGGAGGAGAAATTTTATCCAAAGATGGAATGTGGCTCGAGCAGGAAATTTCAGAACTTGATAAGGCCTTAGGATTAGAGCCGCAAAAAGTTTATCAGGAAAAATTTATTATCGGACTTCTGCCGCACACAGCAGTTATTTCCGGAATAATAGTAGTCGTATCAGCGATTTTATTTTTTACATTCAAATCAAAAAAAACAAAGGAGAAAAAATGAACACAATAATCAAAACATTCATCTTGCTGCTTGTTGCAGTATCGATGTCCTTCGCTCAGGGCTTTAAAGTTAAAGCCACAGGCGAACAGACATTTAATTTCGAAGACAAAAGAAATCAGGTTAAATTTTTCAGCACAACACCGCTGGAAGATATTACAGGAATCTCGAATGATGTTAAAGGCAAAGTAACTTTAAATGTAGCTGACATTAAGTCAATGAAAGGTTCTATCACAATTTCTGTTGCTTCAATCAAAACAGCAATTGATCTAAGAGACGAACATCTGAGAAGTGAAAACTGGTTAAGTGCAGATACATATCCAGAAATTACTTTCGCGATTAAAAGTGTCGGAGATGTGAAAGTAATTGAGGATAACAGAATTGAAGCAAAGGTAACTGGTGATTTTACAGTTCGCGGTGTAACAAAAGAAACGATTGCAGACATTACCTTAACTTATCTGGATGCCAGTGAGCAAACAAAACAGTATGCACCAGGTGACCTTTTAGGAGTTCAGGCAAAATTCAATATTGTTTTATCGGACTTTGAAGTAGAAAATATGCTCGTTGGACAGAAGGTTTCTGAGAATATAGAAATTACTGCAACTCTTCGTGGCTCAAACGCCAGGTAATTTGTTTTAATATATTTTACGTATTAAATCCGTAGTCTGAAAAAGTCTACGGATTTTTTATTGCTTATATTTCGTAAGAAAATAAATATTTTTTTAGTATGAAAAAGATCATAACGATATTCGGCAGTTCTAAACCAATTAATAATGAAGAGCAGTACCTCACCGCATATACCCTCGGAAAAAAACTTGCTTTAAATGGCTTTGATGTTTGCACAGGTGGTTTCAATGGAATAATGGAAGCTGCATCCAAGGGTGCAGTTGAAGGCGGTGGTGAAGCCATTGGTGTTACTGTTAATTTGTGGGGCGGACACATAAATAAGTTTGTTACAAAAGAAATTATGTGTGATACATTATTAGAAAGGATAAACAAACTCATTGAGCTTAGGTGATGCATTTGTTGTTTTACAAGGTGGCACTGGAACTTTACTTGAACTCGCTGTTGTTTGGGAATATATCAACAAAGGTTTGATGAATAGTAAACCGATTGCCTGTCACTCATCAATCTGGAAGGCGATTGTATCCGAAATGAATGAGCAGATGAAACTTGAAGGAAGAAGCGCCGATATGGTTAAATCATTTGATACAATAGAAGAGATTGTAGAATACCTTAAAGGCAGTATTATAAATACTCCTTCCTGAATTTTCAGTTCATAAAAGAATTATTGCCCTTAAATCTTACTGGGAACAGAAAACTTAATTCGTTTTGGTTTTACCAGCTTTTCAAAATCATTGAAATTCATTTTTATAAGCTCAGTGTGACTGCAGGCATTGAATGCAATTTCTTCGTCTTCAGCTAAGCTTTCGGCAACATAAACATCCATACCATAAATATTTCCAAACGGCGGCATTGCACCAACTTCACAGTCAGGAAATTTATCGATGAATTCCTGTTCATAAGCTAAGCGAACTTCTTTCACTCCAAGAGTATCTTTTAAATTATCAAAGCTCACTTTGTACGAAGCAGGCAAAACTGCCATTGCCATCTTTCCATCAATTTTTATTATGACTGTTTTAGCAAGATCTTTTCCCGGTATGTGTGCAATTGCTGCAATCTCCTGTGCTGTATAAGCTGATGAGTGCTGGATAGAGACATACTTTATTTTATTCTCATCCAGGAATGCCTTTAGTTTTTTTGAGGGCATAACATCCTCCTTATAATTAATTGTTAGACTGCTTTAGGGCGTGAGATAATTTTTCTGAAACTTAAGCTTATCTTTTAATTCCTATCTCACGTCCTGAATTTATATTTTGTTAAAGATTCTATTTTGTTAATAAATATTAAGAAATTTCGTCAGCTAATTCCAAAAATCTTTTATATGGAATTGCAGATAAACTCTCTGCCTGAAATGCACCGTTTGATAAACTTATCATTGAAACTTTTGCAGCAGTCTCTTCATCCGGTGCTTCATAGATATCAAGAAAATCATAGTGACCCAGCAAAGCATAATGTGCAATAAATTTCACTTCCGGACATTTGTTTTTTACCTGGTCAAGCCATTGCCTTCCAAGCTTTGCACGATCTTTCATTTGCTTTGAAGATTCAGGAGAGAGTTTTGTGAGCATTACGTATGTTTTCATTGCTTAATCCTTTCCGAATGGTTGATGATATCGATTTAAATTAAGCATACTACTCAAACTTTTACAGTATGAGTTGTAATCTTGAATGAAATGTAATAAGTGAAAAGATAATAGTCAAAGGCTTGAATATTAATTCAATTGGCAATTGGCAAATGATATTGAACGGAAGTTTAAAGATTTTTCATAAAAGATATTTAATTGCAACAAAACCACCGATCAGCAGAACGGTAAATGCTATTGCAAGCCAGTTAAAATATTTATCAATAAATAATTTTATCTGAGGTCCGAACTTCCATATCAATGCGGCCACCAAAAAGAAACGGGCTCCACGGCTTATGATTGAAGCAATGATGAACATAACAATATTGATATTAAAAGCACCTGAAGAAATAGTTATTACTTTATATGGTAGCGGTGTGAATCCTGCGGTAAAAATAATCCAGAAATCGTAATCAACATATAATTTTTGAATATCATAAAATGCCTGCGGTGTAAAACTGGGGATATTGTTGAAGAAAAAATTGGCAATTCCTGTGAACTCATTTGATGGTGTCCACCACAAATAATGACCGATTGCATATCCAAGCAAAGCTCCGGTAACAGAACCGATCATACAAACCGTTGCAAATTTAAAAGCCTTCTGAGTTGAACCAAGCACAAGTGCAATCAGCAAAGCGTCCGGTGGAATTGGGAAAAAAGACGACTCAGCAAAAGCAAGTAAAAAAAGTGCTGTTGTTCCGTATGGAGTTTTTGACCAGTGAAGTACCCAGTCGTAAAGTTTTCTAAGTATTTGCATTATTTCCTTTGAATGAGGGGCAAAGTTAGGTAAATCAACACTTTCTGGAAAGTATTTTTGGCTTAATAATTGATTTTCCACGGTGGACTAAAATGACGCCAATAATTATTGCAGTTTTGGCTGATATCATTTAAAAATATTATAAACAATTTAGGAGAGTTCTGATGAAGACATCTATTTATGCCTTTGCGTTATTCCTTCTTTTAGGGTGCACAACACTTTTTTCACAGGTGAATTCTAATTATGACGGACCAAAACCCGAAGTAAGAGCCGGTGCGAAATCTTTTGTTTTTCAGTATACACCGTTTCAAAGTAATTTGGAACCAGTCTATGTTGGAACAGTAAGCGTTCCTGAAGGAACTTTATCCAGTATCGACCTTTTTGGTGCAGGTTTCAGATATTTTGTTACAAATCAAATAGCGCTGGGTTTAGGTCTCAGTTTCGGAACCTCCTCAAGCAGCCTTGAAACTGAAGCTGGGTTATCTGAATCATCAGCAACCATTTTTGGAATTGCAGTTGACGCGAACTATCATCTGATGTCCCTCTATGGTGTTTCACCTTATGTTGGACTTAATGTTAATTTAACTTCTCTTTCCGGCACTGATGAATTTACTCCGGATGGAGGAGCAACCGAAACTACAGATTATTCCGGAAGTGGTTTAGGAGTCGCTGCTCAGTTTGGGTTTGATTGGTTTTTTACTGAAGGATTATCTCTCGGTGGTAAATATGCTCTTGGTTTCAGAAGTTTAGGTGAACCAGAGATTACCTCTGAAGGTGAAACTGAAAAAGGACCAAGCAGTACTTCAATTGGTATAAGCACATTCAGCGTGATTTTAAATGTTCATTTTTAATTGATGAACTAAACTTAAAACATGAATCAAATTAGTGCCTAAGAAATTTATTCCTTTTAATTTGATTAGCAGTTTTGATTATTAGACTAAAATATTCGTGACGCAGCTAACAATTGATGATAGCGTTAAGCTTTGATAAATACTTGCCTATATAATTATTGTAAAGTATATAAGTTTGAAAGACTGTTTTTAAGAGTTCTTATTATTTCAAACTGAGTATTTTGTTTTTAATGGAAATTGTTTAATTTTCTTGAGAGTTCGTTTTATTTTATTAACTAATTATTTATAAACAATTTAGGAGTGTTCTTATGAAAAAGTTCTTTTACCTTCTGCTTTTAACTCTTGTTGTTGGAAGTGTTTCACTTTCTGCACAAAATTTTGCTAAGAAGGGTGTTTGGGAATTCGGAGGTGGTATTGGTTTCTCAAGTACAACATTTGTTTTTGACGGAGAAAGTGGCGATGATGCTCTTTCAACCTTCATGTTTGAGCCGTACATTGGTTATTTTGTAATAAACTGTCTTGAACTTGGTCTCATTCCATCTTTTGAAACCACTAGCTTTGGTGATTTTTCAAGCAACTCTTTTGGTATTTATTTCGCACCTGCCTGGAATTTTAACCTGCAGAGCAATGTTTTCCCATTCATCGAAGGCAGAATCGGATATAATACTTCTACTACTACATACGAGGATGAAGAAGAGGACGAAGAAATGCAAGTGGTTTAGCTTATGGAGCTAGAGGTGGCGTGAAGGTTCAATTGGGTAATAGTGCTCTTGTAAATGCCAGTATTGGTTATATGATGGCTACAATGGAACCAGATGATTGGGAAGGTGATAGAGTTGGAACCAATGGTTTTGATTTAATGGTTGGCTTTACTGTACTTGGTCAAGTAATTTAATTTATGATAATAGTCATTTGATCCGCTTCATAGGCGGGATTTTTTATTTTCTAATCCTCGTAGCTATTTTTCCGCTCAAAAATTTTAGAGGTTTAAATGCAATTCGAACGCAGTGCTGGTATTCTTCTTCATCCAACATCTCTTCCGGGTAAATTCGGTATCGGTGATCTTGGCAGTGAGGCTTACAAGTTTATTGACTTCTTAAAAGAAGCAGGACAAACTTTATGGCAAACATTTCCACTTGGTCCAACAGGTTATGGTGATTCACCTTATCAATGTTTTTCTGCTTTTGCCGGGAATCCTTTGTTAGTCAGTCCGGAAAAATTGAAGGATGATGGTTTCCTTTCAGAAGAAGATTTGAAAAATATTCCTCAATCTGACCCCAAAAAAATAGACTACGGACAGGCTATTGATTATAAAAAATCAATCCTTAAAAAAGCATATCATAATTTCAGGAACAATTCTAATGGTTTGGATAAAGATTTTGAAAAGTTCTGTGAAACTCAGAAAGAATGGCTGGATGACTTTGCTCTTTTTATGGCTTTAAAAGATCACCACGGTGGTGCTGTCTGGAGTAGCTGGGAAAAAGGTCTTGTGCAAAGAGATAGAAAAGTTTTAGCTGAATGGGAAAAGAAACTAAGTGATGAAATCAAATATCAAAAGTTTGTTCAGTTTAATTTCTTCAGACAATGGAAATCGCTAAAAGATTATGCAAATGAAAAAGGAATAAAAATTATTGGTGATATGCCCATCTTCATTGCTTATGACAGTTCTGATCTTTGGGCAAACAAAGAACTCTTTACTGTAGATGAAGAAGGTAAGTTAACTTTTGTTGCAGGTGTTCCCCCTGATTATTTCAGTGCAACAGGACAGCTATGGGGAAACCCTCTTTACAAATGGGAGGAAATGGAGAAGGATGATTTTCTTTGGTGGCGAAAAAGATTTTCAAGTTTGTTTGAACTGGTTGATATTGTCAGAATAGATCACTTCCGCGGGTTTGAAGCTTACTGGAAAATTCCCGGCGGTGAAAAAACTGCCCAGAAAGGAAAATGGACAAAAGCCCCGGGTGAAAAATTATTCAGCACTTTAAATAAATATCTTGGTGAACTTCCAATTCTTGCTGAAGACCTTGGCGTTATAACTCCACCGGTTGAAGCATTACGGGATAAGTTTGAATTTCCTGGAATGAAAGTTCTGCAGTTTGCTTTCGGTACGAAGATGGAAACAAAATTTTTACCGCATAACTTTATCCCAAACTGTGTTGTTTACACAGGCACACACGATAACGATACAACCCGCGCATATTTCGAAAAAGAAAAACTGAATAAAGTCAAGAATGATATTTATGAGCACGCACAGGTTTATCTGAATTATTTTGGAGACGATATTTTATCTGAACTGATTCGGGTTGCTTATGCATCGGTAGCGAACATTGTTATTATTCCGTTGCAGGATATTCTGAAACTTGGAACTGATGCGCGAATGAATTTCCCGAGCACAACAGGCGGAAATTGGGCGTGGAGATTTACCTGGGATCAAATCGATGAGAATCTGGCAAAACATTACTTCGGACTTACCCAACTTTATGAGCGTCCTCCAAAACCAAGAGTAATTGAAGAAATTGAGGTTGTTGAAGAATCTCAATGATAAATTTTGGAAAATACGCTCAAAAAATACTTTGAAACTTATTCTTTGAATTAGTATCTAACTGTTGTCTGAAAGCAACTATTATTGTTAAATAAAAATGGAGACCTAATTTGAAACAGATATCAGCGCTTTTATTGTTGTTTATTTTATTATTCACATCTTGCAATAACGGTCAGGCGTCATCCTCAGGTAATTTAGACTGGAATGGCAATTTGGAAAAAGCTATTGAACAGGCAAAGAAAGAGAATAAAGCAGTGCTTGTTAACTTCACCGGCAGCGACTGGTGTATTTGGTGTAAGAGACTAAGTGCGGAAGTATTCCAGCAAAAAGAATTTGAAGCTTATGCAAAAGAAAGTTTAGTTCTCGTTATGCTTGATTTCCCAAAGGACATTCAGCAAACTCAGGAAATAAAAGAATACAATAATAAGCTTGCACAGAAATATGGCATTCAGGGATTTCCAACCATTTTGTTAATTGACGGTCAAGGTAAGCTTGTAGCTCAGACTGGTTATCAACCGGGTGGTGCTGCTAAATATGTTGAACATATAAAATCTTATCTATAAAAATTTGAAAGGCGATTCAAACGAGTCGCCTTTTTTATTACTCCCTTCCAATCAAAATAAGAATTCTTAAACTTCTTTAAGTCTGCATGAAGATAGGATTTCATGCATTCTTTACCACTTTCCATGCGTATCCGCAAAGCTCTTAGTTTGGTTAATTCCTTCAAAATCAATGAGTTAATAAATGAGGTAAGATTGGCATAATTGTTTGATATAAAAGTCCAGATAATGAGAGGAACTGGGAAAATAAATAATCATTTACTAATCATTTTTAAGGAGTTCTGAAATGAAAAAACAAAACAATCTTTCACGCTACTTTCTGGCATTCTTTGCACTTGCAATGTTTGCGCTATTTGTCCGTTGCCAGGATGAAATGGTAGTTGATCCGGGCGATAATGAACCGACTACTGATAGAGAAGCATTAGAAAAAATTGTAGACGAGGATTCTTCACTTACTTCATTTGATTATAATTATGATGAAGAAGGTGTAATGGACTTTCTGGGCAAAGTAAGTGCAGAGATTTATCCTTTCCGCGTTGGTCAGAAGATGCGACTAATCAACAGAACTCTGAGCATAGATTTTCAGGATACGATTGCTTACGGAACGCTTACTAAAACATTTGAAGGATTATTATTGATTGCCGCATCATACGATTCAAATGCAACTGTACCGGATACACTTATTAAAAAACCTTTCACATCTATTGTAACACGCAATCTGATATTCAAAAAAATTGGCAACACACCATATCCCCGAAGAAATTGGGTGTTAGCAGCAATTTCACTTCCTGAAGGTGGAACACAAAGTCCAAACATTGATATTACAAAAACAACAATATTTTTACCAAATGGTGACACGTTATCAATAGATTCTCCAAATAATTATTATCTGAGAAGAGGCTGGGGCTGGTGGCACAACATTCCAATTCTCGCACGCGGTGACTCAGCAACTATAAGAGTTGAACTTTACAGTTCATTTGAAGAAGAAGATTTTGTTTCTCTCACCTGGGGAGCCAATAGATGGATTAAGCATAGAGTTAAAAGATTATTCGATCTGGTTTCCTCAACGCCGAATGGTAGCGGATATGATAAGGTTTATGAGCAAACATTCACAACTCATCAGTGGCCCGGATTTTATCACGCAATTATTAATGCACTGCCAAAGCAAGTAATATTAGATGATGCTACACCAGTTGAATCAGAATCCTGGGGAATACCATATTTTGTTCATCCATAATTTGATTAAGAGGAATTGAGCTTCCCTGCACACGTCCTCTCCACATCCCCCTCCTTTTAACGCGGGAGGGGGAGATTTATTTTAGAAGGGAAGATATTTTTAGTGATTATAGAATTGATAATGAAGATTTACAAACATAATTTTTAACTGCAATGAAAAAACTTTTAACATATTTGATTATTTCAGCAAGTGTATTCCTCCTGATTAGCTGTGATAAGCCAGCACCAACTCAGCTTGTTGATGATACAACCGATGAATTTGAAATTGAACTGCTTAATAAAGATCTTGATAACCCTTATTCCAGCGGGACAGATACATCGGGCATTACACAAGATTTAACGGGCGTTACCAATCTCATCTCGGTAAGCGGGATTAAAATCACTACTGAAAACAGAACCAACGAATTCTCTCTTGCCCAGGCTATGTTTTTTGATAAATCGAAACCAATAAAATATTTGAATGGAAGATTACTGGCTTATAAAACAATTACTCCCGGAACAATTAAATTTAATGGAACGGAAGCACACATCGTACCCTATCGAATCAAATATAGAGAAGAAGGAACTCCAAAGGATACTCTTATCGGTTTCAAATATTTGCTCTACAACATTTTCGGCGGCTATCCTGATCCTTTTTACTTTAGCTATAATTCTAATGTCAGTTTTGAATTTGATCCCATTTTACCAGGAGAAAATATTTCATTTAATATTCTAACACCGCATCAAATAAACGGAATCGTAAGTTTAAGCGGAAATAAAATCAGCAAAAATCTTGAAGCAATTTTGAACTGGAATGGAAAAGGAGAAAAAAGAATTTCAGTTGTTGTTGGTCTGATGCGTCAAGGTCAGTTGCAATCCATTCCCGTTTATAGGATGAAAACACCTGATGATGGCGAACTTAGAATTCCGGGCAGATATCTCAATCAACTTCCACTGGATAGATTTGAAAAAATTGTTTTTACTTTTATCAGAAGCTATGAAGGTTATCGCGGAAGCGGGGTAAATGAGTTATTAGTTTCATCTCAAAGTATTCACAGTATAGTTATAGATATTCCTTGAGAAAAATATTTTTAATTTTATTATCAGTGATGGCTTTGAACTTAAAAATATTACCGCAGAGTTCTTTCGGTTTAACAGGATATTGGGGACTGCAAGAATCAGTTACGATCCCGTTTTACAATTATGAAAGTAATTCATCAAACTATTTTGGCATAAAGGACTGGGGAATATCGCTTCAATATGGTGCTGAGTTTTCAGGCAGTGTCAATTCTAGTTTATATCTTCTTGCAATTGCTAAAAAGCTTGGCAATCATTCTCTGTCAGCCAGATTTACTCCGGGCTATCAAAAAGAATTTCTTTTTGCAACAGGTGAATCAATAATAATAAATGATACGACAACACAATCGCTCGAAGCTAATTATAACTACAAAGAACTTTTTGGGCTTGGTTATTCATACCAATTTGATGAACAGTTTAATGCAGGTTTAGCGGTACGTTTTTTCAGTCAGGATTTTAATCAACAGATAGTCAAACCGGTTTTTGGAGATACACTCTACCTTGTTCGCGAGACTATAGGTGAAAAAGTTAACCTGTGGAATGTTGATCTGGGATTTGATTATATCCTGAACAAAAATTTTCAACTCAGAGTTTCGTCAATTAATCTAATCAATATTAAGGATGACTTAACAATTGAAGAATTCCAGGGATTTGAAATGGATCAGAAGAGAGGTGCCCTTCTGATGGCAAGCTATATGCCCGCTGAGTTTTTTAATTTTCACCTGTTGTATGAGACTTCGAATTCATTCCAGATAAGTGCTACCGGATATACAAAAGGATTCACCTATGGATTAACTGCCTTTCATGATTATTATCAAGAACCATACATCGCAGGACTGATCCCTGCTGTTGGATACAGGACAGATCTGTTTGAAATTCTGCTCAGCGGTGTGAAATATTTTTCTGAGAGAAATACTGATGCAAGCTTCTCAAAATTTTACGAAGAAGGAATTCACAACATAATTAATAACAGGTACAGCTTTGATAAAATTGTACTTAGTATGGCGCTTAATATTAGCAGCACACCTGAGAAGCAAGTTGAGTTAATTGATGTTGAGATTGTTAGAGACATCTATCCAACATTTTACGATAAATATATTGAACAGCCTTTTGCTTATGGAAGGGTTGTGAATATTTCTGATAAAACTGTTAGCGTAATACCTTCAGTGAAAATAGAAGGAATTACTGCTGATAAAATCCAATCACCACCTCAGATGCTGGCGCCGGGAGATACGGCTAAAGTTCCTTTTTATCTCATCATCCCGGATAAATATGTGATTGATAAAGCAACTTTATCTTATGCCGATTTCTATGTTACTGCATCCTCGACTGAACCAGATGCTCAACTTCAAAAGGCAGCATTAATTAATGGTATGAACAGTTGGGATGGAAATGTTGCCAACCTCAGATATTTTATTATGAGGGATGTTGATTTTTCAATGAACTATTCAAAGAATGTTATCAGCAGTAATAAATCAGTTCTGGATACAATTCCATCAGAATTATCTGCATTCTACAAATCAAAAATTATTTTTAACGATTTTGTTAAAAAGCTGGTTTACACTTCTGACCCACGAGCCACTGCAGAGTATGTTCAATTTCCAAAACAAACAATTGAATTAAAAGGTGGAGATTGTGATGATTTAAGTGTTGCATATTCTTCATTGCTTGAAAGTGTTGGTATTCAAACTGCTTTAGTCGATTACAAAGAAGATGGTGAAATCAGGCACGTAAATGTTTTATTCAACACGAAATTGGATCCAACTCAGGCAAAATATATTACTACTAATGATTCTAAATATTTCATCAGGAAAAGCGAGCAGGGAAATGATGAAATCTGGATTCCAATTGAAACAACCTCCCTAACTGACTTTGATGAAGCATGGAATGTTGGTGTTGAAAAGTTTAACCGTGAAGCAGTTAACAATTTAGGATTAGCTGCCGGTAAAGTTGAAATTATTGATGTTTATTAATCAGGAGAAATGAAAATGCTGAATGTTGAACGAAGTGAAATCCCGACTTTCGGGAAAATGAAATCTTTTTATACAGGAAAAACCTTTTTGATTTTGCTGTTACTAGTTCCTTCACTCACTGCACAGGAATTCATCGCTGCAGATATTAAGGGTGATGTAAAATTTCGAACAGGGACATCGGAAAACTGGATTGAATTAGAAAAAGGCACAGTTTTGAAGACCGATGATTTTGTTATTACGGGATCAAAGTCTTCCATTCAGATTAAAGGATCGGAAAATATTATTAATCTTGCAGAATATTCTGCTGTTTCTATTGCAAGTATTAAAACAATGAGCACCGATGATCTTCTTCTTGCGTTAGCAATGGAGGATATGATCAATGCACCTAAACCCAATGGGAAAAATAATTCCAGTAACACAGCCGTATATGGAAATAAAGAAGGACAAAACAAGAATCCGGAAATGAAAGCAGATGATTTTGGAATAAAGAGGTTGAACGGCGCAATGCAGCTTGCTAAAAACGGATTCAAGGAATCCTCTGTTGTGTTTGCTAAAGAGACCTACAGAAAATACCCTGACTCAAAACAGATCCCTTCTTACAGGATTTTCTTCGCAGATATTCTTTATGAAAAAGGATTATATGAAGAAGCACTTGGGGAATATCTGGATATAGCAAAACTTGAATTAAATAAAGAAGAAAAAGCTAAAGTCGAGTCGCAAACTCAAAGCATAAATAAAATACTGCTTAATAATTAGATATATAAGTTACGACAGAATAGACGGGGTGAATCTTTTAAAATAGTTTTTCTGCTAGATTAATTCTCTTAATTAATTATATTCCCTTTATTATTTTTTTAATTCAGGGAATAATCATGAATAAATTTTCTACCGGTCTTATCCTTTCAATCCTCCTGACATTTAATTCTTTTATACTTCCTCAGGAAGACGAATTCATTCCGGGTGAACTCATCATTCAATTCAAAGAAAAAGTTTCTATGGATACCTTCGAGCAGAGTTATGCTGATATTGAAATGGAAAGTATAAGACTTCTTTCGGATAGAATGAACATCTGGTGGGTAAAATATAATTCAGAAGAAAATGACGATGCCGAAGTAAGATTCAGAGTGAGCAGAGATGCCCGAGTTAGTATTGTTCAGTTCAATCATCGGGTTACATTAAGAGAATCGTTTGATGAATTCGCCACTCAGTTTGCAAATTTTCCTGATGATCCACAGTTTGGAAATCAATGGGGTCTGCACAACACAGGTCAATCTGGCGGAACTCCGGATGCAGATATTGATGCACCTGAAGCGTGGGATATTACAACTGGCGGAGTGACTGTTCATGGTGATACTATTGTCGTTGCAATAGTGGACGGCGGATGCCAGCTTAATCATCCTGACCTTACTTACTGGTACAACTGGAATGAAATTCCCGGCAATTCAATTGATGACGATGGTAATGGGTATGTTGATGATTTCAGAGGTTGGAATGCATATAACAACACACCGAATGTTCCTAGCAATTCACACGGAACTCACGTTTCAGGAATATCAGGTGCAAAAGGAAATAATAATCTGGGCGTCTCTGGGGTTAACTGGAATGTAAAAGTTATGCCGATTGCAGGCTCATCTTCAAGCGAAGCTACTGTTGTAGCAGCTTATGCGTATGCACTTGAACTTCGGGCACAGTATAATGAAACGAACGGCGCACTTGGTGCTTTTGTAGTTGCAACAAATTCATCTTTTGGTGTTGACTACGGTCAGCCGGCAAACTATCCGATTTGGTGTGCGATGTATGATTCTCTTGGAGTTCATGGAATACTAAGTTGTGGAGCCACGGCCAACCTGAATATTAATATTGATGTAACCGGTGATGTCCCAACTTCCTGTCCGAGCGATTATATGATTGCTGTAACAAACACAACAAGATTTGATCTAAAGAATAACGGAGCTGCCTACGGACTTACAACCATCGATTTAGGCGCACCGGGTACTAGCATTTTGAGTACGGATGTGAACAGCACATACACAAATAAAACCGGAACCTCAATGGCAACACCAATGGTCACTGGTGCAATAGCTTTGATGTATGCTGCGGCCGATACATCACGACTCAGTTTTTATAAATCTAATCTCACCACAGGAACATTGATGTTCAGAGATGTTTTGTTTAATGGAGTTGACACAATTTCTGCTCTTCAGGGAATTACTGTAACCGGAGGAAGACTTAATGTATTTAATGCCGTTGTGGAAATATCATCGCCAATTGTACCAGTTGAGTTAGTCTCTTTTAATTATGAATTGTTTGATGGATCAGTCAATCTTAGCTGGATTACTGCAACTGAAATAAATAACCAGGGATTTGAGATCGAGCGGACCCGGCTTCGTTCTTCGAACTACGCCGAGGCAAGTTGGGCAACTATTGGCTTTGTTCCGGGATTTGGTACGACGACAGAACCAAAATCTTATTCTTTTATCGATGAGGAAATTTCTGCGGGAACCTACAATTACAGGCTAAAGCAAATTGACTTCGATGGATCAATTGAATACTCAAATGAGATTGAAGTTGAAGTTATGGCACCAAATAAATTTTCATTAGAGCAGAATTATCCAAATCCATTTAATCCAAGTACAATTATTAAATATGCAATAAGCAATAAACAATTCGTTCAGTTAAAAGTTTACGACGTTTTGGGGAATGAAGTCGCAACTCTCGTGAATGAAGAACTTCCTGCCGGAGAATATGAGGTTGATTTCCATTCCAATGATAACTCTGAACAGTCATTCCGGCTTGTCCGGAATCTGAGCAGTGGAGTTTATTTTTACAAACTCATTGCCGGGACATTTTCTGAGACAAAAAAGATGATTTTGGCAAAATGATGATATTAATTTCGATTAATGTTGATATTATAAAAAAAAATAAGCAAATTGTTTTTCGAAAACATAATTTCTAAATCAAAAAAAATGAGAGGTCGTATATGAAGAAAGTATTTACATTACTTTGTCTTCTATCAGTCGTTCTTATCTTTACAACTGAAGGCAAAGCTCAGTCTGGTAACTCAACAATTAATCCTTACCTTCAGGTTGTTTTGCTTGATGCTGCCAGTACTGATATGATTGATGTTTATGCAACACTGAAAGAGCAATATTCTTTTGATGATTTGAAACAGCAGACTGCTTTTCTTCCAAAGAAAGAAAGGCAAAAGGAAGTTGTAAGAATTTTACGTTCATTTGCATCTGAAAAACAGCAAGCTGTTCGCGGATTTCTTGAGAATGCAAAGCAGCAAAATCTTGTTAGTAAAATGGATATTCTCTGGGCAGCAAACACAATAGTTTTTTCTGCTGTTCCTGAAGTAATATATTATCTCGCAGAAAATTTTGATGAAATTGCCGAGATCAGATACGATGCAAAATTTGATGAAAGTCTTGTTACAGATCCAACTGAAGATGTGCAGACTTATTATCCACCCAATCCATCTGATAATCCTCCACCACCTCAAATTGGACTAACTTTGATTAATGCACCGGCAGTTTGGGCAGCAGGAGACAGCGGACAAGGTGTTCTTGCAGCAAATCATGATTCTGGTTGTGATTGGGACCATCCTGATTTAATTAATAATATTTGGAATAATCTTGGTGAAGATGCAAATAATAATGGTAGAACAGTTATCTGGAATGGTTCGGCATGGGTTTTTGATCCCGGTGATATAAATGGAATTGATAACGATGGTAATGGTTATATCGATGATTTCATTGGCTGGGATTTTAATACCAACACTAACGATCCCAATTCATCTCAAACTCATGGAACTGCTACCGCAGGTATTGTTTGTGGTGACGGAACAAATGGAACTCAAACAGGTGTGGCGCCAAAAGCGAAGTTAATAAACTGCGAGCTTGGTGGTGAAGCTACTTCATGGCTGGCTATTCAATATTCAGTTGATAAGGGTGTTGATGTAATTACAAGTTCTCACAGTTACAAATGGTACTTCAGTCCACAGCCTAACTATCCAATGCACAGACAGATGAATGACTTTGAATTAGCTGCAGGAGTCGTTCACACAAACTCAACAAGTAATGATGGCAATAGTGTAGGTATTCCTTTTAATATTTCAGCTCCGGGAAATACTCCAACAGCTTGGATTCATCCCGATCAAACTTTAGTTGGTGGTTTAAGTTCCGTTATTGGAGTTGGAAATGTAACAGCATCAACAGATATTATTGCAAGTAGTTCTCCCTGGGGACCAACTACCTGGGAAGATTTGCAGGTTTTGCACCCAAGTTATCCGTTTCCAATGCCGGTGAATTACCAGGATTACCCTTATGAAACTGTACCTGGTTCAATGGGTTTAATAAAGCCTGATGTTTCTGCACCGGGCAATGGAACTACTTCAACTACAAATGGTGGCGGTTACGCATCATTCAGTGGTACATCAGGTGCAACTCCACACGCTTGTGGTACGGTAGCACTGGTTTTATCGGCAAATCCAAATCTAACTCCTGCGGAAGTTAGTATGATTCTTCAAACGACAGGTGTAGAAAAAGGAGATCCGGGAAAAGATAACAGGTATGGTGCTGGAAGAATTGATGCATACCAGGCTTACCTGCTTGCAATAGCAATGATCCCTGTTGAGCTTGAATCATTTACTGCAGCAGCAAATGAAAATTCGGTAACGTTAAACTGGTCAACAGCAACCGAGACTAACAACTCCGGATTTTCTATTGAAAGAAAAACTCCTCTTGATGAAAGATGGATAGAGGTTGGTTTTGTTCCTGGTTTTGGAAGCACAACTGAAAGAAAAAGCTATTCTTTTACAGATGCTAATTTGAGTATGGCTTCTTATAGTTACAGATTGAAGCAAATTGATTTCGACGGGACAGTTGAATACAGCAATGAAGTTTTAGCAGAAGTAGGTGCACCAAAGAATTTTGCTCTTCTGCAGAATTACCCAAACCCATTTAATCCATCAACAACAATTGAATTTTCAATTCCGCAGACAAGCAATGTTTCGATTCAAGTTTACAGTATTATCGGCGAGTTAGTTGGAAGTCTTGTTAACCAGACTCTTGAAGCTGGCTATCATCGCTTTAATTTTGATGCAGGCAGCCTCCCTTCAGGAACTTATGTTTATCAGTTGAAAGCTAATGGACAGAATGGAACTTTCGTTGATACGAAGAAGATGTTGTTAATGAAGTAAAAATTCTATATTCCGTAGCACAGATTATTAATCTGTGCTACAATAAATTTTATTGGAAGGCGATTCAATTGAGTCGCCTTTTTTATTTGTAGAGCGAGTTTCAACTCGCTTAACGAGAAAATATTACTATTAATCCTGTTGCGTTAGATATGACATCTTGTAACACCGAAGAATCTTTCGCAAAAGATGTCATCTCTTTATTTCGCCGTAGTTCAGTCCATTACATGCGGATCCAGTCTTGTGATTATCGCATAAAATAATTCTCTATATTTATACAGCTAAATTTATTTTATGAGGTTAACATGCGTGTTAAAATAATCGTTCTTTCAATTCTCTTTTTATTGGTTGCTATCATCGCTTCTCAAAACACAATTGCCACCGAACTTAAGTTTTTATTGTGGTCTGTTCAGGCACCCTTAATTGTGATGATAGTAGTTATTTTTATTCTGGGATTAGTTATCGGGTTAGTTTTTAGCAGCAATTATGAAAGGAAGAAAAAGAAGCAAGAATCAGGAATTAAGAAGAAAACAGAAGAAAAAGCTAACACTTCCGATAAGACTACAATGAAATAGGGTATGAATTAAGCTTCTTTGGTAATTGCTTAAATAAGCTTATCTTTGAGTGTCCTTATTCGCCCTTTTTGGGCGATTTTTGTTTGTATGAATCAAAATATTGAAAATATCCGTGAAATTGCTCAGCAAGTTGCCGAACAGAATAATCTTTTTCTTATTGATTTGATTTTTCGTGGTTCAGAATCCAGCAGAGTGATAGAAGTTTTCATTGACGGTGAAATAAATATTACGGCTGAAGAATGTGCGTTGGTCAGCAGAGAAATTAGTAAACAGATTGATGAGAAGGAGTTACTGAAATCTTATCGTCTGGATGTTTCATCACCGGGAGTGGAAAGGCCATTAATCTATTTGAAGCAATATCAAAAACATTTGAATAGATTATTTGAAATAGAGTTTTCCGCCAAAGGCGGATCCGCCTCCGGCGGAAATGCTTCCGGCTTATCAACAACATTCAAAGGAAAGCTAATTTCAATTGAAGATGAAGTTCTGACTTTTCAATCAAACAAAGAAATAAAAATAAAATTTCAGGACATAGTAAAAGCAAAAGTATTAGTAAGTTTTAATTAAAGGAGATCTACGTAAATGAATCGCGAAATAGTTGAATCTTTCGCCGATATAGTAAAAATGAAGGGCATTGATAAAGATGTGCTTGCAGGCATTCTTGAAGAGGTATTTACTCTTTTAGTAAGGAAGAAATACGGCGAAGAAGCACGATGCGATGTTGTTTTTAATACGGACCGCGGCGATATTGAAATGTATCTGGAAAGACAAATAGTTGATGAAGTAACTGACCCAGGTACACAGATAAGCATTGAGGAAGTTAATCGAAAAGGAAACGAAGATCAACTTGAAGTTGGTGAAGACTACGTTGAAAAGATTCAACTTATTTCACTTGGCAGAAGGTTAATAACGCTCGCAAAGCAACTCCTTAATCAAAAAATCAGGGAGCTGGAAAAAGACATTATATATAACGAGTACAAAGAACTGGTTGGCGAAATTGTGGTCGGCGATATTTATCAAATCAGGAAGAACGATGTTCTTATTAATCATAACAAAAATGAGTTGATGCTTCCCCGTGATGAGCAAATTCCTTACGAAAAATATAAAAAGGGAGAAACTATCAGGGCAATTGTTAAGGAGGTAAGGAAGAGTGGAAGTGGTCCGCAGATAATAGTTTCAAGAGCCGATAACATGTTTTTAAGAAGATTATTTGAAATTGAAATACCTGAGATCTATGATGGAATCATTGAAATAAAAGCTATTGCTCGCGAACCCGGTGAAAGAGCAAAGATAGCAGTTGAGTCGCAGGATTCACGTATCGATGCAGTCGGTGCCTGTGTTGGTATGAAAGGAGTAAGAATTCACGCAATAGTCAGAGAATTGAGTAACGAAAATATAGACGTAGTGAATTTCACTGATGACCCTACTTTATACATTCAAAGATCATTAGCGCCGGCAAAAATTAAGCAGGTAGAAGTTGACGAAGAAGCTAAGAAAGCAACCGTCAGTGCCGATTCTGATCAGGTATCATTGATCGTTGGAAGAAACGGTGTTAACATTCGTCTTGCTATGAAACTAACCGGTTTTGAAATTGATGTCCTCCGCGAAGAAAAAGCATTTGAAGAGTACGATGAGGATATTGAACTTATAGATTTGAAAGAAGAACTTGGCGAGGAAGTTTATAATATATTAATCAATAATCGTTATGATACTGCACTGGAAGTATTAACTGCAGGTGCTGAGAAATTAATGGAAATTGAAGGCTTTGATGAAGAAAAAGCTAACGGAATAATTGAACTTCTTAAAGCTGAATTTGAGGAAGAAGAATAATAACACCCAACTACATTTATGGCTGATACTAAAGAAAAAAAGACCAGAATTTATAAACTAGCTACCGAGTACAATCTTTCTGCTGACTCTCTCGTTGAGTTTCTGAACAGCAAAGGTTTTAAGGTAAAGAACCATATGTCTCTGCTTGAAGATGATATGATAGTTGCTATAAATGCGCATTATAAAAAAGATATCGAAAAGGCGGAACATCATTATAAAAAGTTAGCTGAGTTTCATAAGAAAAGAGCTGAAAGAGCTATTAAGGATGCTAAGGAAGAAGGCAAAGAAGTTGAAGTGCAGGAAACTCTTCCGGAATCAGAATCTGTTGAGCCTGAATCCATTATAAAAGCAACCGAAAAAGCAGTTGAAGAAGTTGCTCAGATAGAATCTGAAAAACAGGTTCAGCCATCCCTGGAAGAGAAGACAGCAGATAGTGTTGAGTCAGCTAAAGAAACAAAAGACGAAAAGGAAAAAGAAAGCAGAGTTCCAAAGCCTAAAGGGTTAAAAGTAATCGGCAGGATGGATCTTGATGAAAAGAAAAAGAAGGAAGAGCCTGCAAAAGCCGATGGAACCAAACCGGAGGGTGAAAAAGAAGAGGCTGCTAAAAAGAAACGCAAACCAAGAGTAAGAAAGAAAAAAGCCACAGGTGTTGTTGAAGAAACACCGGAAGCCAAAAAGAAAAAACGAGTAAGACGCTTTGAAGTAGATGAACGTGAAGTAAAGGAAGCCATCAGAAAAACACTAATGAGCATGGATGATGCATCAGCACCAGGTCGTGCAAATGCAAGAAAAAGAAAAAGGAGAGAGAGAGAAGCCCTGGAGGAAAAACGGCTCGAGGAAAAATCCAGTGCCGGTAAGTTATTAAAGGTGAATGAGTATATATCCGTCAGCGAGCTTGCAAATCTTATGAATGTTCCTGTCAGTGATGTTATTACCAAATGTATAGAACTCGGATTGATGGTATCCATTAATCAAAGACTTGATGTTGAAACCATTACGCTTGTTGCAGATGAATTTGAATTTGATATAGAACTTCAGGAAGAATATACATCTGATGCTGTTGAAGATTCCGAAGACGAGGTTGAAGAGTTGCAGTCCCGCTCACCCGTTGTTACAATAATGGGCCACGTTGATCATGGAAAAACTTCTCTTCTTGATTATATAAGAAGAACAAATGTTGTTGCAGGCGAGTCCGGTGGAATTACACAGCATATTGGTGCATACAAAGTTATCCTCGATAATGGACGCTCAATAACTTTTCTTGATACTCCCGGTCACGAAGCTTTTACTGCAATGCGTGCGCGCGGTGCTCAGCTAACAGATATTGTTGTGCTCGTGGTTGCTGCCGATGATGCAGTAATGCCGCAGACGATAGAGGCTATTAACCACGCACAGGCTGCGGGTGTTCCAATTATTGTTGCGATTAATAAAATAGATAAGCCGGGCGCTAATCCTGAAAGATTAAAACAGCAGCTTGCAGACAGAAATATTCTTGTTGAAGAATGGGGCGGCAAGTATCAATCTGTGGAAATATCAGCAAAGCTCGGAACAAAAGTCGATCAGCTTTTGGAAAAGATTGTACTTGAAGCAGAAATTCTGGATCTTAAAGCTAATCCTGATCGATTTGCTCGTGGTGTTGTGGTTGAATCTGAACTTGATAAGGGAAAGGGAATAACCGGAACAATTTTAGTCCAGAAGGGCACATTAAAAATTGGCGATCCTTTTATAGCAGGTATTTACCAGGGCAAAGTTCGTGCGATGTTTGATGAAAGAGGAAATAAAGTAGTTGAAGCTCCACCAGCAACACCGGTGATGGTACTTGGTTTTGAAGGTCCACCGCAGGCGGGTGATTCTTTTGTTGTTGTAGAATCTGAAAGAGTTGCAAGAGATATCGGTATAAAAAGACAACAGTTGAAACGTGAACAGGATCAAAAGCAAATTCATCATCTTACACTTGATGAAGTTGCTAAACAGATTAGCATTGGTGGAGTTAAAGAACTTCCACTTATTGTAAAAGGTGATGTTGACGGATCCGTTGAAGCTTTGTCGGATTCTTTACTTAAACTTTCAACCGAGGAAGTCAAAATTAATGTAATTCATAAAGGAGTTGGAGGAATATCAGAAAGTGATGTTCTTCTTGCTGATGCTTCCAGAGCAATCATTATCGGTTTTCACGTAAGACCAAATCTTAATGCAAGAAAGCTTGCCGAAAAACAGCTTGTTGATATTCGTCTTTACAGCGTAATTTATAATGCAATCAACGAAGTAAAATCTGCTTTAGAAGGATTATTATCTCCAATTATTTCTGAAGAAGTAACAGCCACACTTGAAGTAAGAGACATATTTAAGGTACCAAAGTTTGGAACAGTTGCAGGCTGCTATGTCCTTGAAGGAAAAATTGCACGAAGTAATAAAATTCGTTTGATCAGAGAAGGCATCGTAATCTACGAAGGTGATATCGGAACACTAAAGCGATTTAAAGATGATGTTCGCGAGGTTGATGCCGGTTATGAGTGTGGATTGAATATCGCAAATTATAACGATGTTAAAGTCAGCGATATAATTGAAGCATATAAATTAATTGAAACAAAGAAAACGTTATCTTAAGAAATTTTCATTCTAATAATACCAGCGTATAAATCATGTCTTCACACAGAGTTGATAAAGTTGAACAGTTAATTAAGGAAGAAATTAGTTACATACTCCTGCACAAGATGCAGGATGAAGCGCTTGGTTTTATTACTGTAACAGATGTGAAGGTAAGTGCCGATTTAAAAATTGCAAAAATATATCTCTCGGTTCTTCAAAAAGAAAGAAGAGATTTTGTTCTTAACAAGATTAACCAGCGGCTTGGTCACATCAGAAGCGAACTTGCTCACAGGATAAGAATTAAATTTGTGCCCGAGCTGAAATTTTTTATTGATGACACACTCGATTACGTTGAAAAGATCGAAGGATTGATTAATGAAATTCACAAAAAGAATAATAACCAATCAAACACTTAATCTTTCCGATGCGGATTTCTTTGAGGGTGAAATAATTCTGATTGATAAACCTTCCGGTCCTACATCTTTCCAGGTTGTAAGCAAGATTAGAAAAATTACAGGTGTGAAGAAGGTCGGTCATTCAGGAACACTGGATCCCAAAGCGAGCGGGTTGATGATTGTTTGTACCGGAAAAAAAACTAAAGAGATGGATCGTTTTATAAATCTAAATAAAACATATACGGGAATTATCAGATTAGGTTTAACATCTCCTTCGATGGATACTGAAACAGAATGTACTGAAATTCCTTTGCCGAAAGATCTCGATGAGAAAAAAATTCTTGAAGCGCGTGATAATTTTTTAGGCGAAATTGAGCAAATACCACCGATGTATTCGGCGGTTAAAGTTGATGGGAAAAAACTTTATAATCTTGCACGAAAAGGAAAAACGATTGAACGTCAACCCAGGAAAATTTTTATAGAGAAATTTGAAATTGAAAAAATTGATCTGCCTGATATTCATTTCACAATCACTTGCTCAAAAGGAACTTTTATAAGAGTGATTGCCGATGACTTCGGAAAAAAACTTAATTGCGGCGGAATTTTATTAGAATTGAGAAGGACTGAAATTGGTGAATTTCGCGTTGACGAAGCAATAAGAATTGATCAGTTATCTTCTCAAATTTTTAGTGTTTCTGCTTCTTAACTATGGATAGTTTAGTAATCAAATATTGCTTCATAACTTTTATTTCGGGGTTGATTAATATAAATTTACACCCTTTTGAAAAAGCTATTTAAGATGAAGATAATAAAGGATTTAAGGGAAATTCAGCGGGATGAAAAAAGTGTAATTACGCTCGGCACATTTGATGGGCTTCATCTTGGACACCAGCAGATTGTGGATACGGTTATTCAAAAAGCTCAGCAATCAAGCGGAAGAAGTTTCCTGCTCACTTTTGACCCTCATCCAAGGAAGGTTATTCCGGGCAGAAATGATGTCAAAATTTTAAGCACTCTTGAAGAGAAAGAAATAATTTTGGAACAGCTTGGGCTTGAAAATCTCTTTGTAATTAATTTTACTGAAGAATTTTCTCGGCAGACTTCCGAAGAGTTTGTAAAAAAATATCTTGTCGATGGCATTGGTTTGAAGGAAGTTGTTATTGGATATGACCATCACTTTGGGAAAGGCAGAGACGGTAATTTTCATATACTTCAGGAATTGGGAAATAAATTTAACTTTGCCGTAACCCTTATTCCGGAATATTCTTTTGAAGGCGAAACGATCAGCAGCACAAAAATAAGGAATGCTCTTCTGGCCGGGGATGTTGTTAAAGCCGGAAAGATGCTTGGCAGACTCTATTCCTTCACAGGAAAAATTGTAAGAGGTGATGGCAGAGGAAGGAAACTTGGTTTTCCAACTGCAAATCTTTCTGTTGAAAACGAGGACAAGCTTATTCCGGCAAAAGGAATTTATGCGGCTGAATGTGTCGTTGAAAATGAAAAACATTTTGGTCTGTTAAGTCTTGGAAGCAGACCAACATTTCATAAAGATGGAGATATTATTCCCGAATTTTACATCTTTGATTTTGACAGAGATATTTATGATAAAATAATGCAGGTGAATTTGGTGGAAAAAATAAGAGATGAAGAAAAATTCAATTCTGTTGATGACTTAATCATACAGATGAAAAAAGACGAAGAAACTGGAAAAGAAATTTTAGGTAAACTAATTAATAAATCCTGGTATTCTCTGGGATTATATCGTATAAATAATAATAAGGATTAAATAAAATGACAAAAGACGAAAAAGCCGAAATCATAAAGAAGTACGGCGGAAACGAAAAAGACTCGGGTAAAACTGAAGTGCAGATTGCTCTTCTCACAAAGAGAATCAACGATCTGACAGAGCATTTCAATGCTCATGCTAAAGATCATCATTCAAGAAGAGGATTGATGATGATGGTTGGTAAAAGAAGAAGGCTCCTTGATTATCTGACGAAAAAAGATATTGAGAGATACAGAGCAATAATTAAAGATTTGAACATTAGAAAGTAAGGAAATTGAAATGATAGTTAAAAAGGAAGTTGAAATAGGTGGTAAAGTATTCTCCATAGAAACAGGGAGATACGCAAGACAGGCTAACGGTTCTGTTATGGTTCGTTACGGCGACACTATGGTTCTTGTTAGTGCAGTTGCATCAACAGAAGTGAAAGAAAATCAGGATTTCTTTCCTCTTCAGGTTGAATACAGGGAAAAAACATCTGCTGCAGGAAAATTTCCCGGCGGATTTATAAAACGGGAAGGCAGACCTACAGAAAAAGAGATTCTCACCTCTAGATTGATTGACCGACCAATCAGACCTTTGTTCCCTGAAAATTTTATGAACGAAACACAGATCATTGCCTTCGTCCTTTCCTACGACGGTCAGAATGATGCAGATGTTCTTAGCGCAATTGGAGCTTCGGCTGCATTGACAATTTCTGATATTCCATTTGATGGGCCGATCGCAGAAGTTCGTGTTGGAAGAATCAATGGGCAGTTAATTGTAAATCCAACTCATACAGAGATCGAGCAGAGTGATCTGGAACTTATTGTCGCTGGAACCAGCGATTCTATTATTATGGTGGAAGGCGAATCGAAAGAAGTTGGCGAAGATGAACTTCTGAGTGCGCTCAGGTTTGCACAGGTTGAAATTAAAAAACTTGTTCAGCTTCAAAATGATCTGAGAAGTGAAGCAGGAAAACATAAGTGGGAAATAAAAACAAATGCAATCGATGAAGAACTTAAAAAAGAAGTTCTCGAGCTTGCTGGAGGAAAATTTAAAGATATCGTTCACTCCGTCCTTACCAAAGAAGAACGATCTGCAAAGAACAAACAACTTCAGGAGGAGGTTGTTTTAGCACTTGCCGAAAGATTTCCTGATCAGGAAAAAGTAATTGCTTCAATCCTTCATGATCTTGAAAAAGAATTAATGCGGGAAAGAATTCTTACAGAAGGAATTCGTCTTGATGGAAGAAACACTACTCAGGTCAGACCAATTACTATTGAACTGGGAGTTTTGCCAAGAACCCACGGATCGGCTTTGTTTACAAGAGGTGAGACACAAAGCTTAACCACAGTTACTCTCGGCACAAAAAACGATGAGCAGATAATTGATGGTCTGCGGGAAGAGTACACAAAAAGATTTATGCTTCACTATAACTTTCCTCCATTCAGTGTTGGTGAAGTTGGAAGAATGACGGGTGTTGGAAGAAGAGAAATCGGACACGGCAACCTTGCTGAAAGAGCTTTAAAAATGGTCTTACCGGGTGAAGAAATTTTTCCATACACTGTGCGTGTAATTTCCGATATACTTGAATCGAATGGATCATCTTCAATGGCAACCGTATGTGCAGGTTCTCTTGCAATGATGGATGCAGGAATCGGAATCAGCAAAGGTGTTGCTGGTATTGCTATGGGATTGGTGAAGGAAGGTGAGAGGTTTGCTATCCTTTCCGATATACTTGGAAATGAAGATCATCTTGGTGATATGGATTTCAAAGTTGCCGGAACTGAAGCTGGAATAACAGCTTTCCAGATGGATATTAAAATCCAGGGAATATCATTTGAGATAATGGAAAAAGCATTGCAGCAGGCACGCGAAGGAAGACTTCATATACTTGGAATTATGAATCAGTCATTAGACAAGCCACGCGAGCAGCTTTCTGAATTTGCACCAAGATTAATTTCTATGAAAGTAGAACAGGATCAGATCGGGTTGGTAATTGGTCCGGGTGGAAAAACAATTCAGGGAATGCAGCGTTTGTTCGGTGTTGAGATTAATATTGAAGAAGATGGAACTGTTAATATTGCCTCACCGAATAAAGAGAATGCACTAAAATGTAAAGAGTATATCAAAAAGATGACTGCAACTCCTGAGATTGGCGAGATCTACGAAGGCGTTATTACCAAGTTAATGGATTTCGGTGCGTTTGTTGAAATTATCCCGGGAAAGGAAGGACTCCTTCATATTTCCCAGATAGACAATAAAAGAGTTGAGAAAGTAAGTGATTACTTCAAAGTTGGAGACAAAGTAACCGTTAAGCTAATTAAAATTGAAAACGGTAAACTCTCTCTCAGCAGGAAAGAATTATTAAAATAAGCAGACAGTATTCAGGAATAACGTCCTGACAATTGGCTGTCTCTAAATATTATTCATTATTTGAATTTTTCGTAATTAATTTTAGTCGAAAAGCTCGTTATGCAAATTGAAATATTTTTCTTCAATCTGTTTTTAATGTTTCTCGGATACTTGTTTTTTGCAGAGCATAAAAATCCGCAGAAGGGCTTTTTGTTTTTTAAAAGATTTTCAATGAAATATTTTATTTCATTAAGTGAGTTTGTACCAAATGGTAAAAGAAATTATTATCAACTCCACTTCCTCGCAAACACGTGTTGCCATTACGGAAGATGGAAACTTAGCCGACTTTTTTGTAGACTACCCTGAAAACCGCCGAATGGTGGGAGACATATATCTTGGAAGAATTGCAAGAGTTCTTCCGGGAATTCGTGCTGCATTCATCGACATTGGAATGAAGCACGATGCATTTCTTCATTTTTCAGATATTGGTGAAAGAACACAGCAGCTCCAGGATATGCTTGGAGATGAAGATACTGATCTTGATGATGAAGATGAGAACGGAAGCCCTTCCACTCCAGCCAAACCTGAATCGAAAAGAACAGAGCCTACAATTCCAACCTTGAAAAAAGGTCAGGAAATTCTTATACAGATTATTAAAGAACCGGTAAGCAATAAAGGTGTGCGTGTAACTTCTTCAGTTTCGCTGCCGGGTAGATTTTGTGTTCTCTTGCCTTATGATAATAAAGTGGGCATTTCCAAAAAGATTTTCGATTACAAAGAGCGTAAAAGACTTCGTTACATTGCACGGCAAATTGTTCCCGAGAATTATGGATTAATTATAAGAACCGTTGCGCAAAAGCAGGATGAAGAAATCCTTAAAGATGATCTGAAAAATCTTATGAAAACCTGGGAACGGATTGAAAAAGAAGCTAAAACACAAAATCCTCCTGCACTTGTTTACCAGGATTTGAATACAACGGTAAGTGTAATTCGCGACCTCTTCAATTCTGACATTTCAAAAATATTTGTTGATTCAAAAAAACTTCACAAAGAAATAAAAAATTATCTTGAGTTTGTTCAACCGGCTATTGCGGAGAAAGTTGAACTTTATAAATCCACATACGGCATATTCAATACATTCAAAGTTGACGAGCAGATTAAAACTTTAATGGGAAGAAAAGTTTCTCTTCCCAGTGGCGGTTATCTTATTATTGAGCATACTGAAGCAATGGTTGTCATTGATGTTAACAGCGGAAAATATGCAAAGAGCAAAGATCAGGAATCGAATTCACTTAAAACGGATCTTGAAGCTTCCCGTGAAATAGCAAGACAATTGCGCCTTCGTGATATTGGCGGAATTATTGTGATAGATTATATTGATCTCGAAGATGATAAGAACCGGAAAAAAGTTTATGATGAATTGAAGAAGGAATTCAGAAAAGACAGAGCTAAGGTATCAATTTTACCAATGTCCGATTTCGGGTTGATTCAAATTACCAGGCAGCGTATCAGGCAAAATATAGTTCAGGCAATTAAAGAAGTTTGTCCTGAATGTCATGGTACTGGCTTGTTAACCAAGAGTTCTCATCTTGCTTATGATCTTGAAAGCTGGTTAAAGAAATTCAGAAGAAAATCGCGTGAGAGAAGTATCATTATAAAATCTCATCCGTCAACTATTGCAAAAATCAGAGAAGGAAAGTTTAAGTCTTTATTCAAGCTTCAATTTAAATATCTTGTAAAAATTACTTTGAGGGAAGATGCAAGTCTTTCCGCCGATACTTTTGAATTTTATTCAGCAAAAAACGGGCATGATTTAACCCGAGATTTTGATTAGTTTTAATTATCTAATAATCTGAAATTGGAGTAAAACCATGAAATTTTTCATAGACACAGCTAACATTGACGAAATTAAAGAAGCGGCTGCACTTGGTATTCTTGATGGAGTAACAACAAATCCTTCTCTTGTTTCTAAAGAGGGAAAAGATTTCAGAAAACTTCTTGATGAAATTCTGAAAATTGTGGATGGGCCTGTCAGTGCAGAGGTTATTTCCACAGATTATGATGGAATCGTTAAAGAGGGAAGAGACCTTGCATCAATCCATAAGAATATCGTTGTGAAAATTCCATTAATAAAAGAAGGATTAAAAGCTTGTAAAACACTAACAAGCGAAGGAATAAAAGTAAACGTTACTCTGTGCTTTTCGCCGAATCAAGCGATCCTGGCTGCAAAAGCGGGAGCTACTTACATAAGTCCTTTTGTTGGAAGACTTGATGACATAAGCACAAGCGGTATGGATTTGATTTCGCAGATAGTTCAGATTTACAGAAATTATAATTACAAAACTCAGGTTCTTGTAGCCAGCGTGAGACATCCTTTGCATGTTGTAGAATCAGCACTAATCGGAGCTGATGTCTGCACAATTCCATTCGATGTTATTAAAAAGATGTTCAATCATCCGCTGACAGATATCGGGCTTGAAAAATTTCTTAGCGATTGGAAAAAACTTAAATAGTTAACTGAAACTTTTTACTAAAACTATTTCAATGGGGCAACTAAATGAAAAAAACTACATTCAACAACATTCATAAAAAACTTGGAGCAAAACTGGTTGAGTTTGCCGGATACGAAATGCCTATCCAGTACTCTTCTATAATTGCTGAACACAAAGCAGTTCGTAATTCAGTTGGAGTGTTCGACGTTTCTCATATGGGCGAAGTATTTGTTACGGGAGATAAAGCTCTCGATTTTGTTCAGCATATAACAATTAACGATGCATCAAAACTTTTTCCGGGAAGAGTACAGTATTCTGCAATGTGCTATCCTGACGGCGGCATAGTTGATGATCTTCTCGTTTACAAAATTTCTGACAACGAATATTTGCTTGTTATAAATGCTTCTAACATCGATAAAGATTTTAACTGGATGAAAGAGAATAACAAGTTTGGTGTGACACTAAATAACCGAAGCGATGATTACTCTTTACTAGCTGTTCAAGGGCCAAACTCAGGTGAAGTGTTAAAGAAATTGGTTCCAAATATGCCTGAACTTGAATACTATCATTTTACCAAAGGAAAAGTCGCGGGTATAGATATGATTATTTCCAGAACAGGATACACAGGAGAACTCGGCTACGAGTTGTATTTCACAGGTAATGTATCTCAAGCTGAAAAAGTCTGGGAAGAAGTGTTTAAAGCAGGAAAAGAATTTGATATTCAGCCGGTTGGACTTGCTGCACGCGATTCCCTTCGACTTGAAATGGGATACTGCCTTTATGGAAATGATATTGATCAAACAACAAATCCAATTGAAGCCGGGCTTGGATGGATAACAAAAACTGATAAGGGTGATTTTATCGGCAAGGATGCAATCTTAAAAATGAAACAAGATGGACCGGGCAGAAAACTTGTAGCAATGATTTCAGATGAAAAAACTTTTCCAAGACATGGTTATGAGATAACTGCAGGAGGGAAAAAAGTTGGTGTCATTACAAGCGGAACAGTTAGTCCTGTATTGGAAAAACCAGTTGCTCTTGGATATGTTGATAAACCATTCAACTCACCGGGCAGCAATGTGTCATTCAAAATAAGAGATAAAGAATTTCCTGCAGTTGTTACTAAACTTCCATTTGTTAAAAAGTAAAGGATAGATGAAACTCGACGTTCTATTTTCACCCGTTCAAGCAGATGAGCTTTTCTTTACTGGAAAAACTACTGTTGTTATTGATGTTTTACGTGCTTCATCAACAATAATCACCGCACTCTCAAATGGAGCAAAAGAAGTTGTGCCTGTAGGCACGGTTGAATTTGCCGTTAAAGTTTCCGGTGGGATTTTTGGCGGACAGACTCTTCTCGGTGGAGAGCGAAATACAAAAAAAATTGAAGGATTTGCCTTGGGTAATTCCCCTTCGGAGTACACAAAAGAAATTGTTTCCGGGAAGTCAATCGTATTCTATTCTACAAATGGTTCTCGTGCGATTGTAAAAGCAAAATATTCCGCTAATCTTTTTGTCTGTTCTTTCAATAATTTGAAGACAGTTGCAAAGCATATTAAAATGTTGGATCAGGATGTTATTATACTTTGTGCAGGTAATAATAATTTATTCAGCCTCGAAGATTCTGTATGCGCAGGCATGCTAGTTAGTGAGCTGATAGCGGGAAATAAAACAATCGAACTTACAGATGCTTCAACAGGCGCTTTAACTTTATTTAAATCTTTTGGGAAAAATATTTTTAAAATGTTGTCTGAAACTGATCACGGGCAGCTTCTAATTAATAATAGTTTCGAAGAAGATTTGAAGGCTTGTGCAGAACTTGACAGCACGGATGTGATTCCATTTTATGCTGGAAATGTATTAAAAGTATTAAAGTAAGTAACGTTCAGAATGGCAGTAAAGAAAAGAAATGTAAACGGTAAAAAAAATAATTCAAGTAAGAATTATTTCAACTTTTCAACCGAGAAGAAGAAAAGAATTGCTGGTATTTTTCTGATCCTTTTTTCGGTTTTCCTTTTATTATGTATTGTATCGTACAATGGAAAAGACAATTACTATACCCAACAATATTCTGTCTTAGATACTATTTTTAGTCCACCTGAGAATGTAGAAGACCCAGCTCTTAACTGGTTAGGGCGAATAGGTGCTCACTTCTCTTACTTTTTTATTCAATCAACAATCGGTTATTTCTCCATTGTATTTCCCGCAATTCTGTTTTTGTGGGGAATCTCTTTCTTCAAACATTTCACCTTTAAAACACTTATTCACACAACAAACTTCTTATTAATTATTGGACTTACTCTCGCTGCTTTCTTCGGAGTTTTGAAGGCTGGTCTCGAATTTTTACCCGGAACAAAAGAGCTCAGAGGGAATGTTGGCGAATATCTTGGAATCTGGCTGAGCGGCTTGTTCGGAACAGCGGGAAGTATTCTGTTTCTTATTTTTGTTTCTGCTACAGTACTCATTTTTGCTTTTGATGTAAAGATTGAAAACATATTTAATTTCATTAAGAATATGTTTGCCTCAGATACCGAGAGTAAAATAAAAATTAATAAGAATGAAGAAGACACTTCCAATCTTGAAAAAATTAAGAAGCTCGGCAAAGAAAAGAAAAAACCAGTAGTTGTTGATGAAGATGATCTTTCGGCTGAAGAGTTAATGGAAGAAGAGGCTGAAGCGCAGACTCAGATTCAAATCATCAGAAAAACTGAGACTGAGGTGATGAAAGAAGATGAAATATCCGTCAGTGATAGAAAAAAAGTTGATCTGGAAAAAACAGGTGAACTGCCCGATCTGAAAAATTTGTTGAAGATGAAGAAGAAAAGAAACTTCCCGATCCCTGGGAGGAAGATTTAGATTATGAGCTTCCCGGGCTTGATCTGCTTCAACCAGCCGCCGCAGAAGATATAAAAGTAGCCGAGGAAGAGTTAACACGGAATGCAGAACTGCTAAAGGATAAGCTAAAACTTTTTGATATTGAAATTCAGAATATATCAGTTACTCCGGGACCCGTTGTTACTCTTTATGAAATTGTTCCCGCACCGGGAGTTAAGATCAGCAAGATTGTTGGATTGGAGAATGACATTGCTTTAGCTCTTTCAGCAAGAGGCATCAGAATTATTGCTCCCATTCCTGGGAAAGGTGCCATCGGTGTTGAAATTCCTAATGCAGAAGCTGCTATCGTAAATGCACGCGCAGTGCTCGGCAAAGTGCGCGATTCGAAAATGCAGTTACCGTTATCACTCGGGAAAACGATCAGCGGCGATGTTTACCTTACAGATCTTTCACTAATGCCTCATCTTCTGATTGCAGGCTCAACCGGTTCTGGAAAAAGTGTTGGCATCAATATGATAATCAGCAGTTTGCTGTATTCAAAAATTCCCGCCGATGTAAAGTTTATTCTTGTTGATCCGAAAAAAATAGAACTTTCCTTTTACAATAAATTAAGAAGACACTACCTTGCCGTTTCACCTGATATTGATGAAGAAATTATCACCGTACCGCAGAATGCTGTTCTTATGCTTAAGTCAGTTGAGATTGAAATGGAAAAAAGATACGACAGACTTGCAAAAGCCGGTGTAAGAAATATTGTTGATTACAACAAGAAAGTTGATAATCCTAAAACCAAACCGCACAATACAGAATCAATTAAACATCATCACTTGCCATATCTCATTGTTATCATTGATGAGCTTGCTGATTTGATGATAACTGCCGGAAGAGATGTTGAGGAACCAATAACCAGGTTAGCTCAGCTTGCACGTGCAGTTGGAATTCATCTGGTGCTTGCAACACAAAGGCCTTCCGTAAATGTTATTACAGGTTTGATTAAAGCAAACTTCAGTTCCAGGATTGCATATCAGGTTGCAACAAAGATTGACTCGCGAACAATTCTTGATATGAATGGTGCTGAACAATTACTTGGCAGAGGTGATATGTTGTTTCTTCCAACAGGTTCGCCTAAACCGATAAGAATGCAAAATGCATTTATTTCTACTGATGAAGTTGAAAGCATAACAAACTATATTTATTCTCAGCCGTCTTATTCAAAACCATATTACTTGCCATCTATATATGACAAGAAAAAAGGTTCCTCTTCCGGATTCTCTCCTGATCTTGATCCGATGTTCGAAGAGGCAGCGAAGGTGATCGTTCGCCATCAACAGGGCTCCGTTTCCCTTTTGCAGAGAAAATTAAAATTAGGATATTCACGTGCCGCAAGAATTGTTGATCAGCTTGAAGATGCGGGAATAGTCGGACCAAATGATGGAAGCAAGGCAAGGCAGGTTTTAATTGAAAATGAAGAGCAGCTTGAAACTGTTTTGAGAACACTTTAATGGTGAACCATGCAAACTGACGATCTTTTTAATAGGTTTCTGGAAATCATTGATGCACTTGAGAAAGAAAAAGTTGATTATGTACTCATTGGTGGTTTTGCAATGGTACTTTATGGAATGCCGAGAGCGACTCAGGATATTGACATTTTCATAAAAAATCAGAAAGAGAACATTGATCGACTTCAAAAAGCACTGTTTGCGGTTTTTAATACTAAAAACATTTTTGAAATCACATATTCAGAATTTCAAAATTATCCTGTAATTCGTTATGGTGCAGATGAAGGCTATTATGTTGATATATTAACAAGTATAGGTACAACATTTTCATTTGATGATTTAATAATAGATGAGCTAACAGTTGAAGATCATAAAATAAAAATTGCTTCAGTTGAAACACTATATAAATTAAAAGAAAAAACTCTTCGGGCGATTGATAAATCAGACTTACTTTTTCTGAAGCAGTTATTAAAAGGTAAAAAGTAATTGAAAATGTGACTTTAACACAGATTAGTAATCTGTGTTACATATTTTATTTATGGAATATAAATATGCCAGTTCAAAAATTTAAAAGCTTCGAAGAAGCAGAGAAAGCATTGTGGACTTCAAATCCAGACGGCGCTTACTTTAAAAAAGTTAGAGAATTTTACAGGTTGTTCGCAAAGCTTTCTAAATTCTCTTACCCGAGTGGAGTTTATAAGTTTCGAAGCTTTGAGGAAGCTGAACAACATAAAATGGATCAAATAATAAAAGCTGCATTAAAAGAGAAGAAGGTGAATCATGCAAAAGCCAAAACAAAATAAGAGAAATCAATCTGTGCTGGTTTATGTGATTATTATTATGCTTTGTTCGCTGATTACAGTACAATTTTCTAAAGCGCAGACAAACAATCAGGAAAATGCAAACGCAGTTTTAAAAAACATTCAGGATAAGTTTGATTCGATTACCGATCTTTCTGCTCAGATTACTCAATCTGTAAATGACAAAGTTAATCTTAAGGGAAAAGTTTTTTATAAGAAAGAAAATCATTTGAGATTCGAATTCGACAATATGCTTATTATTTCAGATGGCGAAACTTCATGGAATTACAACAAAAAACAGGATAAAGTAATCATCACCGACTATGAAAATGAAGGGAATAAAATCCTCTCAATTCGTCAAATCATTTTTGAATATCCTGAAGATTGTGAGCTGAACACCTTTGAATTCGAAGGCAATAAAGTTCTTGAATTAATTCCGAAAGATGATACTTTCAGTTTTAACTCGGTTAAACTTTTTATCGATTCTGAAAATCTCATAACAAAAGTATTGGTTGATGATCCTGCAGCAGGAACAATTCAGATTGATCTATCAAACTATCAACTAAATAAAAACTTACCTGATAGTTATTTCCAATTTTCTCCACCCGAAGGAAGCCAGGTTCTTGATCTCAGATAATGTAAAAAAAATACCTGCACTGAGAGGAGCTTTCAACTTAATAATCTCGGTTGGGCTGGCAGTACTATTCCTGTATCTTGCCTTTTCTGATGTTGATTTTAGTGATGTAATGGAATTAGTCTCTCAGGCTTCACTTTTATGGATAATTATTTTTGCTGCCTCGATAATGCTGGGTCATTATATCAGAGCACTTCGCTGGAAGATTATATTACATTCCGTAAAACCAGATGTCAAAATGTGGAATTTATTCGGTGCACTAATGATTGGCTACGGAGTTAATTGTGTAACTCCAAAACTCGGTGAAGTTACACGTGCAATTATGATAGGGAAGTATGAAAATCTTTCACGATCATCTATGTTCGGGACTGTTATTGTTGAAAGAGTAATTGATATTATTTCTATGGGATCTGCAGTTTTAATCTCAGCATTTATCTGGAGTTCAAGCTTATATGAAGCGTTCCCGTGGCTTGAAGCGACATTATATATTTCAGCGATTGCATTATTTGTCGTTCTTCTGATGATATATCTTTCCGTAAAGCTTAAGGAGAAATTTTATGGTTATCTCTTAAGGTTGATTGGAAGAGTTTCTTCCAATCTTGCTGAACGGCTTGGTTACATTTTTGAAATGTTGATTCAAGGTTTTACAACTCTAAGAGGCACAAAAAACTTTTTACTTACATTTATAACCTCGGTAATAATTCTTCTTATCTATGCTTTAACCTCTTATTTTGGATTCTTTATGCTGGATATGCAATCAGGAAACAACGTTACCTTTTCAATGGGCTGGATTGTAATGAGCATAAGTGCAATTGGTGTTGTAATTCCAACTCCCGGTGCAACAGGTTCTTACCATGCACTTGCAAAAAGTACGCTTGTTCTTCTTTTTGGTTTTGGAGAAACAATAAGCGCAGCCTATGCTTTTCTTACACATATTATATCTTACATTTTATTTATTATTGCTGCACTTGTAATGTTCTTCATTCTTAACAAGCAGCACACCAGCTTATTAAACATCTTAAAATCAAATTCCGAAGAGACATGAAAAAAATCACACTTTTCTTTTTATTAATTATTGCCTCTGATTTTTCTTTAGCACAAATTGAATTGAAGGGCACTATGGGAATTAATTTTCTAAGCTTTCCTTCTGTTCAGGATTATATTAACGAAAACTTTGCTCCTTCTAATGCTCAATTAAATACATTCAGTTCAGCGGTTATCTTTACAGGTGAAGTAGGAACATTTCTAAGCAAGTCATTTGAACTCAGCATTGAAATACCTTACCAGATTTATTCTTACACAGAAAATGTGGGTCCGGGACAATATGAACTTGCCTATAATTCCTTTATGCCATCAGCAATGGCTTATTATGTACTTTTAGGTACCGGTTACAATGTTAAGTTTGGCGGTGGTGCAGGTGTTCGTTTTGTAAATGTAACTGAAGGTAAAAAATGGCAGGGGACAGAAGACACATTCACTTCAGTTGGTTTCGGAGGTGTATTGCGTGCAGAAGCTAATACTGCTTTGGCAGAAAATGTCTATGCAAATATTGGTGTCGATATGAGGTACGATATAAATGGTGAACCTGAAAATAGTAATGGCAATACACTTGAAAATAATGTTAAAGGAGAGAACGTAAACTTTGATACCTTTTCACTTGGTGTTAAGCTTGGTATTTCATACTTATTCGGAGTTAGCAATTGAGCATACTTGAAGCAATCATTCTTGGAATTGTTCAAGGCTTAACTGAGTTTCTCCCGATAAGCAGCACCGGACATTTAACTCTTGCCGGTAAATTTATGAATCTTATTTCTGAAGATCATCCCGAGCAATGGACGGCATTCATAGCAGTAATTCAACTGGGAACTATGCTGGCGGTGCTTGTTTATTTTTGGAAAGACCTGATAAATATTATAAAAGATTTTGTTCACGATAATATCGTAAAACCAGTTAAGTATTCTGAACAAAAGATTAATTCAAAACTTGGCTGGCTGATAATAATCGGAACAATTCCGGTTGTTATAATTGGTTTAGCTTTTAAAGATGCGATCGAAGGTGCGTTAACGAAAAATCTTTATGTTATTGCAGCAAGCTTGATTGTGCTGGCGCTAATTTTAGCTTTGGCAGAGAAGATTGCTAAGTTCAAAAAAAATGTTGAAAATATTACAATCTTAGATTCAATAGTAATTGGAATAGCACAGGCAATATCACTGATTCCTGGTTCATCAAGATCAGGGACAACAATTACTGCAGGATTATTTGTTGGTTTAAATCGTGAAGCTGCCGCAAGGTTTTCATTTTTACTAAGTGTCCCGGCAGTACTTGCTAGCGGTGTTTTACAATTGTATGAAGCTCTGCAATTTATTGATCAATCAATGGCTGTTAACATTATCGTTGCAACTATCGTTTCGGGAATCAGCGGCTACCTTGCAATTGATTTCCTTTTAAAATTTTTGAAGAAGAACACAACATTTGTTTTTATCTATTACAGAATAGCTTTAGGAATTTTTATTCTAATCTTATTATTTAACAATATCATTCAACCATAAAGGAGAAAAAATAATGAAACAACTAATGATCGGTCTGATTATTTCACTTGTAACTTTTGCCTGCAATGCTCAGGAAGAAGGAAAAGTTGAAACAAAAGAAACTCAAACAAAAACAGAAAGTGAAGAAATGACAGTAGCAGTTATAAAAACAAATATGGGAACAATTGAGATTGAATTGTTCGCAAAAGAAACTCCTAAAACTGTTGAGAATTTTGTAGGACTCGCAAACAAAGATTATTACAACGGAGTAATCTTTCACAGAGTGATTGAAAACTTTATGATTCAAGGCGGCGATCCAACTGGAACAGGAAGAGGCGGCGATAGTTTCTGGGGCGGAAAATTTGCTGATGAAATTGTACCAGCATTGAAACACGATCTGCCCGGAATTTTATCAATGGCTAATGCCGGACCAAATACGAACGGCAGCCAGTTTTTCATAACACTTGTTGCTACTCCATGGTTAGATGGAAAGCATACTGTGTTTGGAAAAGTTATCGCAGGAATGGATGTTGTAAGTGCAATCGGAAAAGTTGCAACATCAAAACCTGGTGACAAACCATTACAAGATGTTGTGATGGAAACTGTTACCATCGAAAAAAGATAAGGGCCTCCCCCTGCCCCCTCCAAAGGAGGGGGTTAATTTTTAGAAAATAATGTTAATGAGTTTTTTTCAATGGATACACCAATCAGTTCCGAAACTCTAAAAGCCCTCCCCTTTGGGGAGGGTTTGTCCAAAGGACTCCTTTCGGAGGGTGGGGCCTCTACATGAAGCAACAAGAATTCTTCTCCTCCCGCTGGGCTTTAATAATTGCCACAATCGGAATTGCAGTTGGTACTGGTAATATCTGGAGATTTTCAAGAGTTGTTGCACAAAACGGTGGTGGTTCTTTTCTCATTCCCTGGGTAATCTTTCTTCTTATTTGGTCAGTCCCACTTATCATTGCTGAATTTGCAATCGGTAAATCAACACGGATGGGACCAGTTGGTGCAATTGCAAAAACTGCAGGTAAAGGTTTTGGATGGATGGGTGCCTGGATTGTATTCGTTTCAACCGCAATTATGTTTTACTACTCGGTTGTTACAGGCTGGTGCATAAGATATTTTTTCTCGGCAGCTTCAGGGAACTTATTTAATACATCTGATCATTTAATTTATTGGAATGATTTTTCGTCAGGTTATCAACCTCTGCTGTTTCATTTCGCCTCGATGTTTCTTGTTGCACTCGTCGTAATGAGAGGAATTACCCAAGGAATTGAAAAGGTAACTAAGATTCTTGTTCCTTCACTGCTTGTTATACTTTTAATACTTTTTGTGCGAGCAATTACTCTTCCAAATGCAATCGAAGGAATAAAATATTTCTTTACACCTGATATCAATGTTATTCTTGATTACAAAGTCTGGCTGAATGCACTTACTCAAAATGCGTGGGATACCGGCGCAGGCTGGGGCTTGATTCTCACTTATGCGATCTACATGAAAAAGAAAGAAGATATTTCTCTAAATGCTGCGTTGATTGGATTTGGAAACAACAGTGTTTCTTTGATTGCAGGGATAACAATTTTCTCAACTGTGTTTGCACTAAGTTCGGTTGACCTGCCTGCCGGACAGGCAGGTGCAATGACACAGATATCTCAATCAGGTCCGGCTAATACTGGATTGACTTTTATTTATCTGCCGGTATTATTCACAAAGCTCTCAGAGAGCAATTTGATAAACACATTCTTCGCATCGCTTTTCTTTCTTGCTTTATTCTTTGCCGCATTTACTTCGCTCATTTCGATGGTCGAGCTTTCAACTAGAACACTTATTGACTTTGGAATTAAAAGGAAGAAAGCAATCATAATTATTGCATCAATGGGATTTTTACTCGGCATTCCTTCTGCATTGGATTTGAGCTTCCTTGCTAATCAGGATTGGGTTTGGGGAGTTGGACTGATTCTCAGCGGCGCATTTATATCTTTTTCAATTATTAGATATGGTGTTGATAAATTCAGAACTGAAATAATTAACGGATACGGTAGTGATGTTAAGATTGGCAAATGGTATAATTTTGTTATCGGTATTTTAGTTCCAATCCAGGTTGTAGTTTTAATTAGCTGGTGGTTAATCTCATCAATCGGCTGGGATGCAGAATGGTGGAATCCATTTCACGCAGAAAATTTCGGAACGGTTATTTTTCAATGGCTGATTATTCTGATTTTATTTTTTGTGTTGAATAAAATTATGGTGAATAAAGTGATTGTAGAGAATTACCAAATGCTCAAATTAACAAGTCTCCAAATAAATCTGTACTGTCACTAGGTTCAAAACTGTTACAAATATTACACAGATAGAATTCGAAAATGATTTGGAGATTCGTAAATTGGAATTTGATGCTTAGTTAAGAAATAATTATTAGAATAATTTATAGAAATGAATATTAATTACAATCATAACAGCAATAATAGTTATCGGAATAATCTGGGGCGGATTAACATTCTTTCTCAGCCGGGCATTGAAGTATGAAAAATTGAAGATGAAAAATGGCAAAGAGTAAAGCACCATCAATACTTGAAGCAATAGGTGAAATAAAGAAACGGAAATTCAAGCCCGTTTATTATTTTTTTGGTGAGGACTCTTATAATCTTTCATCCACTCTTCATACTCTTGAAGAAACTTTTAAGCCTCTGCTGATATCTGAATTCGATAAGGAAACTATTTATTCTGAAGACAGATCAATAACTGATATTCTTGGACTTGCCACTTCATTCCCGTTTGGTTCGGAGAAAAAATTAATCATCGTGAAAGAAGCAGAAAAAATTAAAGACAAAAAACCACTCAAGGATTATGCTGCTTCGCCTGCTGAATTTACTGTGCTGGCATTTTTTCACAATGGTTCAATTACAAACCTTAATACCGAACCGTTCAAAACTCTTGGTGGAAACAATTTTCTTTTTGAAGCCAAGGAACTAAAAGGAAAAAACCTGATTGCCTGGTTGATCAGCGAAGCAGAAGAAAAAGGAAAAAAACTTTCTGAAGAGAATGCCCAGGTTTTGGTTGATATTGTTGGTGAAAACAGGAATATGCTTGAAGTCCAGCTTGAAAAAATTTGTGTGTTTCTCAACAAGGAAAAAGAGATAACAATTGAAAGCATCCAGCAGGTTTCATCTGAACTGAAGCAGTTTAATATTTTTGATCTGCAGAATGCGATTGGATTGAAAGACAAAGCTAAATCACTGACAGTTGCTAACAACCTTCTTGATAATGGAGCCGAACCTACTTTTATAATAACAATGTTGACAAGATATTTTACGGGTCTTGCAAAAATCACCGAGCTACAAACTAAAAACACTCCTGTGCAGGAAGCTGCAAGAATCGTTGGCACACATCACTTCTATTATCCCAATTATGTTAAAGCGAGAAAACTTTATTCCGATGAAAAACTGGTTGAAGTTTTCAGAGCTTTGCTGAAAGCGGATGTATCCGTAAAAACTACAACTTCGGATGATAAAACAATTATAACTCTTCTTATTGCTGAAATTCTTCATTAATATTTCCTTTTTTCAATAAAACATTCATTTTGGTTAATTTGACAGTGTATATTTTGAAACAAATTTCAACTAACACAGGTATAAAAGCGGATTAATGGATACCAACCGCGATGCGGGGTCCCGAAGCGGGATAAAGCTCCGTGAACTTTCGGATGAAGAGCTGATTCTTGAGTTCCAGAAGAACAACACGGAAGACGCCTTTAACATACTTGTTCAGAGATATAAAAATCCGTTAACCAATTTTGTGTTCAGATTTCTCGGTGACTATGCAAGCTGTGCAGATGTTGTTCAGGAAACGATGATAAAAGTTTACAGGTATAAAGATGCGTATAATTCAGTGGCAAAATTCTCAACCTGGGTTTACACAATTGCTGGCAACCTTGCAAGAACAGAATACAGAAGGCAGCGAAGAAGAAATATTTTTTCAATTAACGATTACGGTGAAGAACATAAAACTTATGATTTGCCGGATGAAAGCTCCAGACCGGATGTGATTACAGACAGCGGAATAAAAGACGAAATAATTCAGAAAGCATTATTGAAAGTAAAAGAAACATACAGAGAAGCAGTAGTATTAAGAGATATTCAGGGAATGAGTTATGAGGAGATTTCTGAAATACTCGGAGTGAATGAAGGAACAGTTAAATCAAGAATAAACAGAGGAAGAGCACAATTACAGGAATTGCTGAAAGGTATTTATAAAGAGTAGATATTAGGCGATCAAATGGAAAACGATGAAAAGAAATATGAAGATGTAATTAAAGCATTAAAAGGCTTGCAGGAAGTTAAAGCTCCAGCAAACTTTGAAGCAGATCTTCAGAGAAAAATTAGTTCAGAAAAATTTTCAAAAGAAGAAAAGAGAACTTTCTGGGAAAATATTTTTGTCCCATCAAGATTAATTCCTTCACTGGGATTAGTGGCTGTTGCCGTGGTAATGTTTTTTGTAGTTGATACCAATTCAGAGGAAATGGATAATCCTTTTCTTATTGAACCGAGAGTACGAGAAGATGTTTTTGCCGTTACTGAATTTGAAGAAGTGGAAAAAAAGCAGGAAGAATTATCAAAACAAAAATCAATAAAGAAAGAAGAACCTGCTGTTGAGATGAAAACCAACGAAGGTCAATTGAGATCTGCCGAGTCAAAAACTACAGAAGATAAAATGATTTCAGGCAGGGATAAATTAGACGCAGATGATATTTTAACCGATGAGAAGGATGTTGCTCGAGAGCAAGGATTGACATCGGGAGCTTACTCAGCGGTTGAATCAACTTTAACGACGGTGAATGAAAGTCCTCAGCCAACAGTTCCAGCGGAAGTCGGCAATGAAATGGTAACCGGACAGGCAATTACAAAGGAAGAACTGAATTTCAGACAGGTTCAACTGACCGAAGAAGAGCAGAAAAATGTGAATGAATTGAAAATGCAAGTTCAATCTGCTAATAAGACTAATAAAACTCAAAAATAACTCAGTTTGCAGTGTTTAGTGGTTCGTTTCTTCCAAAATTCTTGACCAAAACTTTCTTTTTATTTCCTTATAATCTTTCTATATTTAGCCCTCAAATTTGAAGAAAATGTTAAAAAATTAAGGATTTTAAGATGAAAAAAGGCATTCATCCCGAATATAGAGCAGTAGTTTTTCAGGATACATCGTGTGATTTTGCTATTCTTACCAGATCAACGATTAAATCATCCGACACCATAAAATGGACTGATGGAAATACTTATCCTCTTATAAAATTAGAAATTTCAAGTGGTTCTCATCCTTTCTTCACCGGAAAGCAAAAGCTTCTGGATACAGCAGGACGTGTTGAGAAATTCCAGAAAAAATATTCGGTTAAAAAAACAAGCAAAAATTAATTTAGAGCTTAATGGTCTATGATAAAGCCAGTATATCTGGCTTTTTCTATTTTTTTAGGTGATGAATCTGAACTATTTACGTTAACGCCGGGTTGAAATAATAAACAAAAGTGGATAAATGAATAAAAGAATAAAATCGATAATTATAGGTCTGACAATCCTGGTTGTTCTTCTATTAATCTTTTTGCCCAAATTACTTTCATCTGGTGATAGTGGTCAGGCAATGCAAAATCCGGGAAGAATGAATATAGAAGTACCTGTCACCGCGCACATAGTTTCTTATGAAAAGCTTAGTAATAATGTTTTCACTACCGGAAGCATACTTGCTAATGAAGAAGTGGAATTAAGAAGTGAAACTTCCGGCAAGATTGTGGAAATTTTATTTAGAGAAGGTGCTTATGTAAGCAAAGGAGATCTTCTAGTAAAAATAAATGATGCTGATTTGCAGGCTCAACTTAGAAAAGCAGAATCAAAAGTTAAACTTGTTGAAGACAGAGAAGCACGGCAGAGACAGCTTGCTGAGAACCAAATGATAAGTCAGGAAGATTATGAGAGCACATTAAATGACCTTGAAGCAAGCAAAGCAGAATATGATCTGATAAAGGCACAGATTGATAAGACCGAAATAAGAGCACCATTTAGCGGCGTAATAGGATTGCGTGAAGTTAGTGAAGGAAGTTTTGTTACAACTTCAAATATTATTGCACGTCTTCAAAGTCTATCTAATCTTAAAATTGATTTTGCAATTCCTCAGAAGTATGCAGCACAAGTTAAAATCGGAGACGAGCTTGGTTTCAAGTTGAGTGGAAGTGATTTTCAGTATAAAGCAAAAATATTTGCAATCGAACCAAAGATTGATCCATCTACAAGAACATTAAAGCTTCGTGCTATTTGCACAGAGACTTACAAAGGATTATTTCCCGGCGCCTTTGCTAATGTTGAGCTCAATCTTAAAGAAACAGATGAAGCTATTATAATTCCTACTGTCTCAATCGTTCCCGAACTGAAAGGTCAGCTGGTCTACTTATATAAAAACGGTGTAGCTACTCCCCAAAGAGTTGAAACAGGATTACGCGAAGAAACCAATGTTCAGATTACTTCCGGTTTGGCTGAGGGAGATACTGTAATAACTTCTGGAATTCTTCAGATTAGACCCGGTGCTAAAGTTAAAATAACAGATTTCAAGTAAGAAAAATCTATGAGTTTATCCTCAACAAGTATCCGGAGACCTGTACTTTCGATAGTAATGTCTATCGTTATAGTAGTATTCGGCATTATCGGGTATACATATCTTGGAGTAAGAGAGTTTCCATCAGTAGATCCACCGATTATTACTGTTTCGACAAATTATATCGGTGCCAACGCTGATGTAATTGAAAGTCAGATAACTGAGCCGCTGGAAGAATCAATTAATGGAATCGCAGGAATAAGAACTCTGACTTCTGTAAGCAGAGACGGAAGAAGCACAATTACAGTTGAGTTTGATATTGATATTGATCTAGAAGCTGCTGCTAATGATGTGCGGGATCGTGTATCGCGTGCTCAGTTTAATCTTCCTCCTGATATAGATATTCCTATTGTAGCAAAAGCCGATGCTGATGCTTTCCCAATCGTTTTCTGTGGTGTGCAGAGTAATACCAGAAATTTGCTTCAGCTATCCGAATTGGCAAACAATGTTTTCAAAGAAAGATTTCAAACTATTCCCGGAGTAAGCAGTGTTCAGATTTGGGGAGAAAAGAAATATTCAATGCGTCTGTGGCTTGAGCCTGAAAGGCTTGCTGCATTTGGTCTCTCTGCTGTTGATGTCCGCAATGCTTTGAATAGAGAAAACATCGAGCTTCCTTCCGGAAGAATTGAAGGCGATAACACCGAACTTTCAATAAGAACAGTTGGGAGATTATCTACCGTAGATGAATTTAATGATTTGATCATTAAAGAAGATGCGGGAGGAATTGTTCGGTTAAGAGATCTGGGCAATGCTCAGCTTGGAGCTGAAAACGAGAGAACGGTACTTAAGTGGAACGGAATTCCGATGGTTGGTGTAGTTCTCGTTGCTCAGGCCGGCGCAAACAACATTGCTATAACCGATGAATTTTACAAAAGACTTGAGCAATTGAAGAAAACTCTTCCGTCAGATATAACTACGCTGATTGGTTTTGACGTAACAACATATATTAAAGAATCAATAACAGAAGTTGAGCAGACAATTATAGTTGCTTTTGCTCTGGTCATTCTGATAATATTTTTATTTCTTCGTGACTGGCGTACCACAGTAATTCCAATTATCGCAATACCTATTTCGCTCATCGGGGCTTTCTTTATAATGTATCTTGCAGATTTCACTATCAATGTTTTAACACTTCTTGGAATTGTTCTTGCGATCGGTATAGTGGTTGATGATGCGATAGTGGTGCTGGAAAATATTTATGTAAAGATTGAAGACAAAATGGAACCAATGGAAGCTGCAAGAAAAGGTGCCGCGGAAATCTTCTTTGCAGTTATCTCAACCACAGTTGCACTTGCTTCAGTCTTTATGCCTGTGATCTTTCTTCAGGGATTAACAGGAAGGCTTTTCAGGGAATTCGGAATTGTAATTGCGGGAAGTGTTATCATCTCATCTTTTGTAGCTTTAACATTAACTCCTATGCTAAGCTCAAGGATATTAAAGCGCAGAGAAAAGCATAATGCATTTTACAATATGACTGAACCGTTTTTTGTAAAGATGAATGAAACATACAAACGTCATCTTACGAATTTTATGCAGCGTAAATGGGTCACTTTACCCGCTATCGTAATTACTTTAGTTGTCACCTGGATTTTATTCCAGAATACTCCAACTGAACTTGCACCAATTGAAGACAGAAGCAGAATAACTATAAATGCTATCGCTCCGGAAGGGGCAACTTTTGAGTATATGGATTTTTACATGGATAATCTTATTCAGGTTTTGAGAGACAGCATTCCCGAAACTGAGGGAATATTTTCTGTTACTTCTCCTGGATTTGGTGCATCGAGTTCGGTAAACTCGGGATTTGCCGGAGCCATTTTAGTAGAGCCGCACTTACGTCAAAGAACACAAATGCAAATTGCAGATGATGTTTCCCCTGTTATTGCTAAACTAACCGGAGCCAGAACTTTTGCAACTCAACAGCAGACAATTGGCGGTGGAAGACGCGGAGGTTTGCCAGTGCAGTTTGTAATTCAGGCACCAAACTTCGAAAAGCTGGAAGAATTTCTTCCAAAGTTTCTTGATGAAACAAGAAATTATCCGATCTTCACTATCGTTGACGCTAACTTGAAATTTAATAAACCGGAATTGAAGTTAAGTATCGACAGGCAGAAAGCCCGAACACTTGGCGTCTCGACTTCTGATATTGCTCAAACAATTCAGGCAGCATTCAGCGGACAAAGGTTTGGTTTCTTTATTAAAGACGGAAAGCAGTATCAGGTGATTGGTCAATTTTCCAGAGAGAATCGAGATGCACCCATTGATTTAAAATCAACCTATGTTAAAAACAACAATGGAGAACTCATCCAGCTCGATAACGTAGTTTTCACTGAAGAGCAAAGTGCACCGCCACAGCTATACAGATTTAACAGGTACGTTTCTGCGACAGTTTCCGCAGGATTAGCTCCGGGCAGAACTTTGGGCGAAGGAATAGAGACAATGAACGAAATTGCAGATAAAGTTTTGGATGAATCTTTTGCTACTTCTCTTGATGGAGCATCAAAAGATTTTATGGAAAGCTCATCGAGTCTGTTGTTTGCATTCATACTTGCTCTTGGGTTGATTTATCTGGTTCTTGCAGCGCAGTTTGAAAGTTTCAGAGATCCGTTTATTATTCTGTTTACAGTTCCACTGGCATTAGCTGGTGCGCTGATATCAATCTGGTATTTTGGTCAAACTTTGAACATCTTCAGCCAGATTGGAATTATTATGCTGATTGGATTGGTAACAAAGAACGGAATTCTAATCGTTGAGTTTGCTAACCAGAGAAAAGCAGCCGGACTCGAAAAAACAGAAGCAGTTATCAGTGCAGCAATTTCCCGTTTACGACCGATATTGATGACAAGTCTTTCAACCGTTCTTGGAATTCTTCCGATTGCACTTGCACTTGGTGCGGGTTCCGAAAGCAGAGTTTCAATGGGTATTGCTGTTATTGGCGGACTTATCTTTTCTACATTTCTTACGTTGTTCGTTGTTCCGGCAATGTATGCGTACCTTTCAAGAAAAACTGCAACTGTCAGCAATGTAACTGAAACAGAATTGGTACCCGCTTCAATCCAAGATTCTTAACTCAAAAAGTGTTAAATTTCTAAAAAAATAAAAAGAAGTTTATATGCGCATCTGCATTTTTGAGGACGAACAATATCTTAATTTCGAACCGCTAATCTATTCAAGACCTGTCTTTGATTTAGTCTGTGGAATGACCACACTGAAGGAAAAAATAATCCGTGCATTCCCTAAAGAAAAAATCACACTTAAATGCAGAAATTATCTTGAGTCATTTGTTAAAGCAGAAAATCCAAAATGTAAAGTAAACCAATTCGATAATGACGATTACCTTTTTATAAATGGAAGAATAATCGCACCTTCAAACCTGAAAAATATTTTATCAACAAAGTCAGGAGAAGAGAAAGTTTTTGTTTCAAAAGGGATAGTTGTTGCGGCGAAAGTTTCAGCTAATAGAATAAAAGATTTATCGTTAGACAAAGTCGAAGTCATCGACACAGAATTGTTTAAGAATCTGCCATCGGAAGAAGTTGAAATTAATTGTGCAAGCTATTTATGGGATCTTGTTTATCTGAACGGAAAAGAAATTCAAAATGATTTTAAGATTCTGACAAAGGGCAAGTCTTCCGCAAAAAAGAAATACCCCGGAGTCAACTTTGTAAACAAGAAAAATATTTTCATCGGGAAAGATGTTGAAATAAAACCCGGCGTTGTTCTCGATGCTTCCACCGGACCAATCTTCATTGAAAAAAATGTAACAATATTTCCAAATGCAGTTATTCAGGGACCGTTTTACATCGGCGAATCATCAAAAATAAAAAGCTGTGCAACAATCTATCCCAACGTTAGTATTGGAAAGGTGTGCAAAGTTGGCGGCGAAGTTGAAGATACAATAATTCATCCATACACAAACAAGCAGCATTCAGGATTTCTTGGACATTCATATCTTGGAAGCTGGATAAACCTCGGTGCTGATACAAACAACAGCGATCTTCAGAATAATTATGGAACTATAAAAGTTCAGGTAAACGGAAGACATATTGATTCGGGAAGACAGTTTGTCGGATTGATGATGGGTGATCATTCAAAGACAGCAATTAACACAATGTTTAATACCGGAACTGTTGTTGGATTTTCAAGCAATGTTTATGGTGCAGGCTTCCCTCCAAAGTATATTGCTTCATTTGGTTGGGGAGGAAGCGAATCAATGAAAGAGTATAAACTCGTAAAGGCAGTTGAGACCGCTACAGCAGTATTTGCAAGAAGAGAGAAAACTTTCAGTAAAGAGGATGAAGCACTGTTTGAAACTATATTTAATTTAACAAGAGAAGACAGAAGTAAAAGAGGTTATTAGTGGATCAGGAAACGAATAATACAAATGTAAAAATTGAATCGCATAGTATTGTAGATTTATACCAGGGTGTTCGCGGACTTGCGATCAAAATACTAAATAGAATTGATAGAACTGATGCTTACCTTGAGAGAATGCTCGACAACGAAATGAAAAGCATGGAAATGAGCGGACCGGATAAGGCATTGTTGTACGAAATTGTTCACGGAGTTGTAAGATGGCAGGGAAGACTTGATTGGATACTAAATGGTTTTTACAAAGGAACTTTTTCAAAAGCTATTCCTAATCTGAAAAATGCTCTTCGAGTTGCGCTTTACCAGGTTCTTTTTTTAGACAGAGTTCCTGATTATGCTGCAGTTAATGAAGTTGTTGAGTTTGTTAAAAAGCTACAAGGGCAGAAGCCTGCTGATCTGGTTAATGCAGTATTGAGAAATATTATCCGCAGCAAAAATGCAATCCGTTATCCTGACCCTGCTGAAGATTTACTCGGTTACCTTACAGCTTATTATTCACATCCATCCTGGATGGTTAAAAGATATCTCGCAAGATTTGGAAGAGAAGATACCGAAAAACTTTTAGCGACGAACAATGAAAAACCATATTTAACACTAAGAATAAATGCACTGAAAACTAAGCCCGAAGAATTTAAAACTCTGCTTGAAAATGTAAATTTGAAATACCGGCAGGGTAACTATCTCCCCGAATTTTTTAAGCTGCAGAATCTTACTAACATCACCGCGTGGGATCTTTATACAAAAGGGTATTTTAATATTCAGGATGAAAGTGCCGGACTTGCCTGCAGACTGCTTGATGTTCAGGAAGGACATCGCGTGCTCGATATGTGTGCGGCTCCGGGCGGAAAAACAGCATACATTGCAGCACTGATGCATTCAAGAGGAGAAGTGGTTGCAGTTGATCGTTTTGAAAGTCGTCTTAAGTTATTACAAAAAAATATGACCAGACTTAGTGTTGATTGCGTAAGAATTGTAGAAGCCGATGCTCTTGAATATAAAGGTTTACCATTTGACAGAGTGCTTGTTGATGCGCCTTGTTCAGGAACGGGAACGCTTTCTAAGAAGCCCGATATAAAATGGAAAAAAGATTTATTCGATATTCGAAATCTTAATGTTGTTCAATTAAAATTGCTGAACAAAGCAGCTTCATTGGTGAAGGTAGGAGGAGTTATTGTTTACAGCACTTGTTCAATTGAGCCGGAAGAAAATTTTGAAATAGTAAAAAAGTTTTTAGATGAAAATTCAAACTTCAGATTTGAAAATGCAAGAGAAAGGTTTCCTGAAGAGTTGATTGATGAAAACGGATGTATTCAGACTTTACCGCATATTCACAAGACAGATGGAGCTTTTGCGGCAAGGCTCGTGAGAGTTTCTTAAATATTCTACTTTAGAAAACATTAAAATATATTTTAAATGCTTGATAGATTCGCTGAACAATTAAGAAAAGCAAGGCTGAAAAAAGGAGTATCACTCCAGCAAATAGCAGCCAGAACGCGAATTGATTTTAAATTCCTTGAAGCCATAGATAACGGCAATTTTGGCTTCCTGCCCGATCTGTACGTTAAAGCCTTCATCAAGCAATATGCAAAAGCCATTGACCTTGATGAACAGGAAACTATAAAAAAATATGAAGATGTAATTGCAGGAAAAGTTATTGAAGATGATGAACCAAAGTCCCTGCTTGAGCAGAAGATTGAAATAAGCAAACCTGAGCCGGAGTCAGAAAAAGAAAAAGCACCACCTATCTTTGATGGAAGTAATCTTACCTCAAAAGCACCTGCTAAACCCGATGGAATGAAAAATCAGCTTAGAGTTTTAGTATATGCAGCAGGGATTGTTCTGGCAGGTGTTATAATATTTTTTGCTTTTATGAATAGAAGCTCGACGATTGTTGTAGAGGAAATACCATACGAAAAAGTTTTAGAGGAAACCAGAGATCGGTACCAAACTAAAGATGAACCGGATGAAGCTCCGGCAGTTAAAATAAACTTGGATAGTCTTACTTTACAATTTGTCAATGCTGATTCTGTTGATTCAGCCTGGGTGATGGTTATATATGATGATCTAAAGAAAGAAGATTTTCTTCTTTATCCGAAGAATACAAAAACAGTTTACGCAACAGATAATTTCAAATTTACACTTGGCAACTCGGGTGTTATTCTCTTGAGGTTAGATAATCAGCTTTTAAACTTTGAAGGGAAAAGAGGTTCTGTAAGGCATTACGAAATAACCAGGAATGGTATTCAAAGGTTAACTTCCCCACCGATATTAAAGATAGAGTAAAATGTCGTCTATCGAAAAAAAAATTGAAACCTTAAGAGAGCAGATTAGGGAACACGATTATAAATACTATGTTCTCACACAACCAGCCATCAGTGATGCGGAGTATGATAAGCTTGTTAAAGAATTAGAAGCACTTGAAAAACAACACCCCGAACTAATTACACCTGACTCACCAACACAAAGAGTTGGTAACGATCTCACAAAAGACTTTAAGCCTGTTGAACATAAAATTCCTATGCTCAGTCTCTCTAACACATATTCCGAAGATGAGTTATATGATTTTGACAGAAGAGTTAAAGATGGATTAGATGAAGATGAAAAGGTTGAATACCTGGTTGAACTGAAAATTGATGGTGCATCAGTAAGTATAAATTATGTGAGTGGGTTTTTGAAAACTGCTGCCACTCGTGGTGATGGAACAACAGGAGAGGAAATAACCAATAACGTTCGGACAATAAAATCTATTCCTTTAAAGATTAAAAAAGATAAATCGATCTCGTATAAGCTTAATGACTTTGAAGTACGTGGCGAGATTTTTATGAATATAGCTGATTTTGAAAATCTGAATAAGGAACGAGAAAAAAGCGGTGAAAAAACATTTGCTAATCCAAGAAACTCTACTGCAGGTACATTGAAATTACAAGATCCGAAAGTTGTGGCACGAAGACCACTCAACACATTTACGTACAGCTTAATAAGCCCTGAAGATGAATTGAAATCTCAGGAAGAAAATCTTTTATTACTTAAGAAACTTGGATTCAAAGTTAATGAACACTTTAAAAAATGCAGCAGCATCGAAGAAGTTGTTCGGGTTTGTAAGGAGTTTGAAATACTTCGTGAGAAGTTGAAATACGAAATTGATGGTGCGGTTATAAAAGTAAATTCAATTAAGCAGCAGAACAAGTTAGGAAGTATTGCGAAAGCACCGCGCTGGGCTGTTGCGTTTAAGTTTAAATCAAAGCAAGCAATCACAAAGATTAAAGATATTGTTTGGCAGGTTGGACGAACAGGTGCAATAACTCCAGTTGCTGAGCTTGAACCAAAATTTCTCGCAGGCTCGACTATAAGCAGAGCAACCCTTCATAATTTTGATGAGATAGAAAGAAAAGATATTCGTGTTGGTGATACAGTCATTATCGAAAAGGGTGGAGATGTAATTCCCAAAGTTGTTGAGGTTGTGTTGAGTGAAAGACCATCAGGAAGCAGAAAAATTAAACCGCCTGAAAAATGTCCAGCCTGCGGATCTAAATTATTTAAACCTGAAGGTGAAGTTGCTTTTTATTGTGAAAACAGCGAGTGCCCGGACCAGATAAAAGGCAGGCTAGAACATTTTGCTTCACGTGGTGCAATGGATATTGAAGGGCTTGGAGAATCATTGATTGATTTGTTTGTTGAAAAAGGATTTTTAAAGACCTATAGTGATATTTACAAGCTTAAAAATTTTAAGGATGATTTGGTAGCTATAGAAAGGCTGGGAGAAAAAAGCATTTCCAATCTTCTCAATTCAATCGAAAGAAGCAAGGAAAAACCATTTGATAAGGTCTTATTTGCTCTTGGAATTCGTTATGTTGGTTCAGGTGCAGCTAAAAAGCTTGCCGCTCATTTCAAATCACTCGACTCATTAATTAGAGCAACAGAAGAAGAAATAGTGGAAGTTTATGAAATCGGTGAAAGCATAAGCAAAAGTGTTAAAAAATTCTTCAGTGATAGTCACAATAAAAAAATCATTGAAGAATTGAAAAAGGCCGGCTTAAAGTTTAGTTTTACTGATGCTAAAACTGATTTTGTGGGCGATAACTTTTTTAAGGGCAAAACCTTCGTGCTTACAGGTTCCTTAAGTTCATTTACACGGGAAGAAGCAGAAGAAAAAATCACTAACTTTGGAGGTAATGTTACATCCAGTGTAAGTAAAAAAACAGATTATGTTTTAGCGGGGGAAAAAGCAGGTTCAAAATTGGATAAAGCAAAAACTCTGGGCATAAATATTTTAGATGAAAATGAGTTTCAAAAGAAAATTAATGAAGCGGAACTAAAATGATTGCAACATTAAAAGAACGTGCTGCAAGATTTATCGTTCAACGAAGAGTTCCGGGTGGAGAATTCAGCCAGAGAAATTTTTCTTCTATATTTTCAAAAACCTACTCCTTCCTCATCCTGATGCCAGCTAAAGAAAGCGATTTCAGATTTGTTTTTCCTATCCTTGAGTACTTGAGAGAGCAAAGGAAAAATATTGTAGTTATGACTTATGATTTTAGAGTCAGCCTGCTTCAGCCATATTTTAAAACTAATGCAATCGAACATGGGCTGAAAGATGAGACCCAGCTAAAACTTCCATCTAAAAAACTACTCGATAAATTATCCAGCATGCGCTTTGATGTTATAATTGATACCAACCGTGATGAAACTCTTTATTACAGTTATATCGCAAAGTCTCTTAATGCGCATGTAAAAATAGGTTTTGTTCGTTCTGATTCTGATAAGTATTTTAACCTTCAGGTTATCAACAAGCAAAATGATCCGGAAACTTCTTATAAAAATCTAATAGATTGTCTAAAAATGTTTCAAGGACTTTAAAATGAATTTCGAAGTAAAAAAAGAAAGCAATATCACCATATTCAAATTGAACGAAGCCCGGCTTGATACTAACATCTCCGGCTTGCTGAAAGGTGAATTTACAATGCTTCTTAAAGTTGAGGGTGCAAAAAAGTTTATACTTGATTTATCTGCTGTTGAAAGCTGCGATAGTTCAGGCTTAAGTGCAATTCTTGTTGCTAACAGGATATTGAATACTACAGGCGGGCAGATGCGAATAGCTTCACCCTCAGAGAAGGTTTACGCACTAATTAAAATAACTCAGTTAGACAGGGTTCTTCCGGTTTGCCAAACCGTTGAGGAAGCGTTTAATGATTTGCAAAAGATTGATTAGTGATAATTTACTCTTTTAGTTTTGCACCTCACATAATTCTTTAATGTAATGATAAGCTTCCAGATGTCCCATTTCCATTGCTTTCTTTAAATCCCTGCAGCAGCCTTCTTTGTCTTCTATTTTATTTTTAAGCAGCGCTCTTTCAAAATATGCTACTTCGTAACGTGGATTTTTATTTATAGTCTCAGTGAAATATTGAATAGCTTTTTGATACTCTCTCTTCTGCTTATAGCATAAAGCTAAATTGAAATACGCTTCAGCAAAATTACCTGCCGATTTTACAAACCTGGAAAAATCAAGAATAGCAGAATCAAAATCTTTTGCTCCGTAATTGGCTAAGCCTCGATAGAAAAAAACATTTTGTTCATTTATCTGAAGTCTTACAGCCTCAGTGAAATCACTAATTGCACTTTCAAAATTTTTCAATATGAGTTTGACTATACCCCTGCAATAATGTACTGTTGGTTCAAATGGTTTCAACTCAACTGCGTGGCTGAAATCTTCCAAAGCCCCCCTATAATTTTGAGCATTACTTTTCTGAATTCCATTTCTCATAAACTGAATTAGTTCAACACTCTCATTATCGTAAAATGATTTAAACCTGTTTAACTCAAGCGTGAAATTTTTTGATGGCAGTATGGTTTTAGGAGTATCTTCTTTTTGCTGTTCCTGAACAGATTTAGTTGATGATTCAGGACGATCTTTTTCAGCTTTTTTCTCAGTTTCAGCTCGCTCTCGATCAGATATTGTTGGCTGGAATTCGCTCTTCCCATTTTTGTTAAACTTAAAAATCACGAATCCAATCGCTATAAAAAGTACTGTCAATATTACATAATCCATATAAAAAATTAGAAATTATGAATAAACAGGTAGTATTTAGCAATATCAGTGCCCGAATAAAATTTAGCAATAGCTTTTAATTTTATTCAGATATAACCATTTCAAGTAAAAAATCCACTTTTAAAGGCTACGAATTGAAGACTTATTTTCCTTTTTTAACGAAGAATTAGACTCTAACTATTACATCACAATAATAGCATTTCATTGAAAAAAGCATAGAATATTCAAATTATTGCTTAAAGAATAGTTTTATGAATACGTGTGGTATATTCTTTCTAAATAAGAAGAGCTAAATTTCAACTTAAAAATCTCAATAATTTATTTTAATCAACGTTTCGAAAGAAATTTTGGTTATATGAACAAATCTCAATAACTCATTAATTAGGAAAAGAGTTTAATTGGAACAAAATATGGATCTTAAAGAAATCAAGCATATTGTCACCGATATTGACGGAACTCTTCTAGACGATAATGGTGAATTAGGTTTTGAAAGTAAGAAGCTCATTAAAGAATTGATGGGTGTAGGTGTAATTATTTCTTTGGCAACTGGTCGGCTGGATTCTGCAGTCACAGACATAGCAAAGGAGCTTTCCTTAAATGGATATATTATTTCGCTTGACGGAGCTATGATAAAAAATTTTGTCGATGATAAAATTCTTTATGAATCCTTTTTAAAGACAGGGAAAGTAAAAAAGGCAATTTCAATTTCTGAAAACCTGCTAATTAATATTGTACTTTGTCATACTTCCACTATTTATTACACAGAGCACAATTCAGTTATTCCCTCGCTGTTGAGTAAATATGGTGCTTATTATACCCGGGTAGATTCTTACAAGGATTACATATCCGGAACACTTGAAATTGTATGTTCAAGCGATATTAAAAATTCTATTAAACAAATGGAAGAAAAATTTAACTTTCCATATTCAATTGGATGCAATACCTCGTATTTTCGCAGTAAGAAAAACGAAAACATTTATTATCTTGAAATAAGAAAAGCTGGTAGTTCAAAAGGCAAAGCACTGATGCGGCTATTAAAACATCTTTCAATAAAACAATTGCAGACAGCTGTTATTGGTGATTGGTATAATGATATTACAATGTTTCAAACAAAAGCTTTTAAAGTTGCGGTAGCAAACGCAATTCCCGAATTAATAAATACTGCAGATTTTGTCACGACGAAGTCGAACAGGGATGATGGCACCGCTGAGTTTTTTGAGATGGTTCTTAAATCAAAGAGGGACTAAAAAATGGATACTGCTGAGAATAAAAAATCCGGTAAAGGAACATTTACAAAACTAGTAATGGGTTTTGTAACGATCATTCTGATAGTTCTTATGTTCCCCAAAGGCGAATCAATTGAATTTGAAGTATCAGAAGGATCTATCTGGCTTTATGATGATTTGATAGCTCCCTTCAGTTTTCCAATTAAAAAAAGTGAAGAGGTTTATCGTGCTGAGGTTGAAGCGGCAAAAAGAAGTGTGTTCCCGGTGTTCATCGATGAAAGTGCAAATAAGCAAAAGAGTATCGAGTCGCTAACTACTTATAATTCCTATTTGATTAAAGTTTTGGATGAGAGTATTGAGAGTGAATCAAACACAATTCTTAATCCTACATTTCTGAGCACGCCATCTTTTTTGAGTTTACAGAACCTGCGGATTCGTGAAAGAAATCTTATCACGTCAGGTCCACCGCTAAAAAACTTCTTTAGTGCTTCTGCGGCTGCGCTTAATTCAGTTTATACCAGAGGTGTGCTTAGTATAGATTCCGGTTCTCAGTTAAGGGATAGTATTGCACTGAGGAAAGGTAATTTTGATACAATAGAACCAATCGGTCGAAACATTTTTCTTGATCAGGCGAAAAATGAAATAGCGGAAAGAATAAATAGATCAGATTATTCTGAAGATATTAAGACTGCACTTTTTGAATATACTACACATTTTTTGTTACCGACAGTTGTTTTTAGCAGTGAACTTACGGAGGAAGAAACTACTCAGGCAGAAAATAATGTTTCAAAGTACACCGGCATTGTAAACGAGAATGAAAGAATTATCGCTAAACACGATCGTGTTTCTAAAGAAATAAGATTGAAGATAGAATCGTACAAAGAATCCAAGGGAGAGCTGATCGGGCGGGTAGGCTTGATATTGCAGGCAGTTGGAAAGTTTTTTCACATAGGATTGATACTATCTCTTCTCGTTACTTATCTCTTTCTTTTTAGAAAGGGAATATTCTATGATAACCAGAAGCTTCTGATGTTCGTTATCATAATTCTCTTTGTCTCTTTCGTTACATTTTTAATTAACCAGGTTCGCGTCCAGGCACCGCTTCAATATCTTATTTTCATTCCTGCCGCGTCAATGATCCTTACAATAATGTTTGATTCAAGAATCGGTTTTTATTCTACTGTAATAATGACTCTCATAACAGGAGCTCTCAGAGGAAACGATTATACATTTATGGCAATGAATTTAATTGCCGGCGGTATTGCAGTTTATTCTGTTCGTGATATCAAGAACCGTTCGCAAATATTCAGATCATTCCTCTTCATCCTGCTTGGCTACATACTTTCAATCTTTGCTTTTGGTTTAGAAAGATTCGCTCCGTGGGATAGCCTTCTTTTTGAATCTGCATTTGCTACTACCAATGCTCTGATTAGTCCTGTTCTTACTTATGGACTGTTAATTTTCTTTGAAAGGTTCTTTAAGATAACAACTGATTTAACTTTGCTTGAGTTATCTAACTTTGACAGACCATTATTAAGAGAGCTTGCAAGAAAAGCTCCGGGAACCTTTAATCATTCAATGACTATGGGCACAATGGCAGAAGCCGCAGCAGAAAAAATCGGAGCTAATCATTTGCTTGCAAGAGTTGGTGCATATTACCATGATATTGGCAAAACAATATCGCCGCAGAATTTTGTTGAGAACCAGCTCAATAATCAAAACGTGCACGAGAATTTAACACCCGAAGAAAGTGTAAGTATGATTGTTCAGCATGTCAATGAAGGTATTACGCTTGCAAAAGAACACAGCCTGCCGCAGGAAATTATTGATTTCATTCCGATGCATCATGGCGAAATGGTGATGAGCTATTTTTATGACAGAGCAAAAAAGATTTATGGTGAGGGAAAAATTAATATTGATGATTTCAGGTACCCGGGACCAAAACCAAACACCAAAGAAACAACAATAGTAATGCTTGCTGATGGATGTGAGTCAGCAGTAAGGTCAATTGAGAATCCTGATCCGGTTAAAGTGGAAAATATTATTGACAGCATTTTTAAAACCCGGACAGAAGATCAACAGCTTGAAGATTCCCCGGTAACATTCAGAGATATTAAAATTATGAAAGAAGAATTTCTCAGCATACTTCTTGGTCAGCATCACAAAAGAATAAAATACCCTAAACAGGATGAAGCCGAAAAAGGGATTCAAACAGAAAACAAGTAATGGATATTTTTATCAGGGAATACCTTGCAACGCTGAAGCTGGAAAGAAACCTTTCTGATAATACAATCGCCTCATACAAAAATGACCTCACTTCGTTACTGAATTTTTTGAAGGATTCGGGAGTTGACGATCCATCGCAGATAAAATCAAAACTGCTGAATGATTTTTTTGGATTACTTACAAAACTTGGATTAAGCAGCAGGTCTTCCGCAAGATATTACTCTTCGTTAAAAGGATTCTTCGGTTATCTTTTCTCAAGCGGCTACATTGAAATCAACCCGATGGAAAAAGTATCCGCTCCGAAAGTGAGTAAAAGCTTACCGAATGTTCTCAACATTAATGAAATTGAAGCGATACTTTCCCAGCCGGACACCAGCAAAAAGCTTGGACTCAGAGATAAAGCACTACTCGAAACATTTTATGCCTGCGGACTTCGTGTTTCCGAGCTTATCAATCTTAAAATATCAGATCTTTTTTTGAGTGAAGAGATGATAAGAGTTTTTGGTAAAGGCTCGAAGGAAAGGTTTGTACCTATTGGCTCTTCTGCTATCAACTGGATTAGTGAGTATCTGAAAAACAGCAGACCATTGCTTGAGAAGAAAGCAAAAAGCCAGCACGTTTTATTTCTGAACAGCAGGGGAACAAAACTTTCACGAATGGGTGTCTGGAAAATTGTTGACATAAATGCAAAGCTTGCAGGAATAAAAAAAGAAGTTCATCCGCATACATTCAGACATTCATTTGCAACGCATCTTCTTGAAGGCGGTGCTGATCTTCGTGCTGTGCAGGAAATGCTTGGACACGTTGATATTTCCACAACACAGATTTATACTCACATTGACAGAGATTATATAAAACAGGTTCACAGAGATTTTCATCCGAGAGGATAATAACATCTATATGAAATTAATATTTCAAAGCATTCTAACAATATTTATTCTTTTTCTGCTGATTTCATCCTGTAAAGACGCAGGCAAAACTGAACAGCAATCTGACACAACCGGAATTACTGATACTTTAACTTCAAGCAGCGAGAATAGTTTTCTTTTCTTAACCGAATGGTTTGATAAGGTTGGTGTTTACAAATACGATCTTGCTAAGAAAAAATATTCCACCGTGTGGTGGCATCCGAGAGAAAATGTTGTTATGCTTGTTTATAAATCCGATGATTACCCATCGTATTTTTTAACTTCTGAGAAGATGGGAATGAAAGCAAATTTCCCTTTTTTCAATCGACTAAAACTGTTCATCATCTCTCACGATTTGTCGGAAACAAAGCAGATTGACAATCTCGGCAGCGGGCTTCAATTCACTGCACGCTGGAATGATGATGAAAACCTGGAAGTGATTTACACTTCCGTTGATAAAACAATCGCATCCTATGTTAATCAATACACAAAGGTTTATGATCATTACGGAAAATTAGTTGACAGCGAAGTAAAAACTTTTGATATCGAGAAAAGCGGTTTCCCCCAACTGATACCGCCCACAAATTCTACTATATCTCCTTCAGGAAAATTTGGAGTTTCATTTAAAAGTGATTCGGTTTTTCTAAAAATAGCAGGCAGCGACAGTCTCGAGTTTATCGCGGTTATGAAGCACAGTTTAAATAAGCTTAAATGGAGTGACAATGAAGAATATCTTTTTCTATCAACTTTAAATCTGGATAACGAAACGATCAAAACAAAAAATCCTGAAACCTCTGAATTATTTATTTATTCGCTTGAAGCAGATTCACTGATCGATGCATTTGGCGGGGCAGGTCTAAAAAACTTTTTTACTCTGAATAACTTTTTGATTTTTGATGACGGATTTGATAATAATTCCATAATAAATATTTATGACTTAAATCAAAAAAAAATAGTGGATGTTATCAAACCAAGAGAGGGATGCGGATTGGTAAACCTGCCATTGCTTCCAGCCAGATAGCTATGATTTTATCTTAAATATTTTTTTAATTCTTTTCGTAAGCGGAAACAAAAAGATCAATATTTTCCTCATCCAATCCGGGTTTTGCTGATCTAGCTTAGCATCGAAATTCCAGTTGGCCACTTCAATTCTTGCTTTCATTACTTCGGGGTGAGTGTCTTCAAACTTCTTAAGATTTCCAAAGTCATCAAACTTAAATGACGAATCAGATGATTGAAGTATTTCGTCATCGGTGTAATAAAGCTTATTGAAGTCAATTCTTTTCAGCATCATTGTATCGGGCGGTTTAACCCAGCCATAATGATAAATTTCAGCATCTATATCTGTAGGTTTTACAGGCGAAGTATTTTCATGTCTGAAACTCATCGCATCACCCCAGGAAATAATTCCTCTGTTCAGTTTAATAACTCTTATTTCTTTTATGTACCAATTTCTGTAGTTATCCTGGTAATAATCATAGCTGCCGTAAAAGTGTCTGTATTTAAATCGTAATGCTTCAACCGAGTCACGGTTCAGATTATTTCGCATCGCATTCATTACAGTGTCAAGATATTTTTCATGCAGCACTTCATCTGCCTGAATATACACTCCCCAATCGCCTGAACATTCCTTTAGTGCGGCGTTTGTTTCAACTGATAATAACTTTCCGCCTTCACGCAAAGTCATATCCCACGTTCTTCGGATGATTTTAATTTTATCACTCTCAATGGATTTTACTGCTTCGTAAGTTTTATCTTCGGAGTCGCCGACATTTACAATCAGTTCATCACATAAGGGGAGTATACTTAGAATAGCTTCTCGGAAAGGATAAAAATACTTAATGCCGTTTCTTATTATTGTGAAACCGCTTACTTTCATTTCTCGTCAAGTTTAAACTGCATATTATAAAGTTTGTGATACAGGCCGAGCTTACTTAAAAGAATTTCGTGTGTACCTTCCTCAACAATTTCACCATCGCTTAGCACAATTATTTTATTAGCTCTTTGAACAGTAGATAATCTGTGTGCAATAACTATTGATGTTCTTCCTGTCATTAATCTTTCAATTGCCTGCTGAACAAGAACTTCAGATTCTGTATCAAGCGATGATGTTGCTTCATCCAAAATTAATATTGGAGGATTTTTTAATAATGCTCGTGCAATAGAGAGACGCTGTCTTTCACCTCCGGAAAGTTTTGTACCGCGGTCACCGATAACTGTTTCATAACCATCTTTCAGGTTCTCAATAAAATTATGTGCGTTAGCAGCTTTTGCGGCGTCAATTATTTTATCCTGAGATAAATCCTGCAATCCGTAAGCGATATTATTTCTTACCGTGTCGTTGAATAATATTGTTTCCTGTGTAACGACACCGATAAAAGAACGAAGTGATTTGATTGTGAGATTTCGAATATCAACATCATCAATAAGTATTGAGCCGTCGATAACATCATAAAATCGAGGAATAAGATCGACGAGACTTGATTTTCCTGCTCCGCTTGGACCAACTATTGCAAGTACTTCACCTTTATTTATTTCAAGATTAATTTTATTAAGAATTAAGTCGCTCTTTTCATATTTGAAACTTACATTCTGGAATTGAATTCCCTTCTTGAAAGAATTTAATTCAATTGCATTTGGTGAGTCCAGTACTTTTGGAGTTGTATCAAGAATTGAAAAAACTCTTTCTGATGCGGCAATACCTTCCTGGATGCTGTTGAAAACCTGTCCGACCAATTTTATTGAAGGCATCATCTGAAAGAAAATTCCCAGAAAGACAAAGAAAGCACCGGGCGTCATATCGCTCTCACCTAGAACAATCTGGCTTCCGATAAAATAAAGTATGATTGTTATTGTTATAACCCCGAAAAATTCAGTTATTGGAGAGGCAAGCGCTCTTCTTCTGATTAAACTTGTAAGCAGGCGAAAATATTTTTTTTCTTCTTCACGGAATCTTTTTATTTCATATTCTTCCATCCCAAAAGCTTTTACGATTCTCATTGCACCAAAAGTTTCATCCAGGATTGAAGTTATGTCAGCAATTCTTTCCTGCGATCGTATGCTTCGCTTTTTTAATGAGTTGCCGATCTTAGCAAGGACAAATCCTGTAACAGGTATTAATGCAAATACGAGTAATGTAAGCTTCCAGTTAAATATAAAAAGTACAGCAGAAAAAATTATAATAAGCGGCGGGTCTCTGAAAATACTATTTATTACAGCTATCATCGAGTCTTTAATTATCTGCACATCATTAATTATTCTCGATATTAAAATTCCCTTTTTCTCTTCTGTGAAATAACTAAGTGATAATTTGTGGAAGTGAGTATAAAGCTGAAGGCGGATATCTCTGATTATTCCCTGTTCAACAAAAGACATAAACCAGGTCTGCAGATATGAAAAAAGATTTTTAAACAGGAATACAACAACTATCAGAACACATAAATAAATAACAAGTTCAAGCTTTGAATAAGATTGAACAAATTCATTAAGCTGATATGAAAGCCACTCCTTGAGATTAAAAATGCTGAAACTTACTTCGGTTGTTAGCTGCTCTGGTGATTGATTGAATAGAAGATCGATGAAAGGCATAACAAGACCGATTGACGCAAGGCTGAATATAACAAATAACAGCATAAAGAAATTTGCCGCAGCCAGAGGTTTGATGTAAGGTTTTAGGTATTTAAAGAATCGCCAGAATACTTTCATGTGATACAACTAATTAAAATCTTGTGTGAAAAGATAGTCACTAAAATTGAATTATTTAATCTTATTCAAAAAGCGTGGTTAATATATTATGATTTGGGTGATACCAGCATTAAATTTAATCAGTAAATGAGCAAAATATCTGCATCATTATTAAGTAAAACGCATTCATTTTAATTGGAATTCAGGGATAGCTATTGAACGAAAATCAGGAAACTAAAGAATATAAAATTCTTGACTGGATAATTCTTTCTTTGTTCGTCATCTTCATCTTGAGTCTCAGCAACTCTATATTTGTAAATCAGATTGGTTATTTCGGTGCACTTCTATTCATACTCATAAAAGCATTTCTAACAAGAAAAAATCCATTCAACAGAACCGGGCTTGAGCTTGCATTTGCTCTTTATATGATTGCCGAAATAGTATCACTGATTTTTTCTGATTATAAAGATGTCGCTTTGCATCATTTTATGAAAAGAGCTTTACTTATCCCTGTTGTTTATACAACGATTACCGTAACAACAAATATGAAACGCGGTAAAAACTTTTTTACACTTTTTGTTGTCGGCTCATTAATCACGGGAATACTTTACCTGATTATGGCAGCCCAGTTTTATTTCAGTAATCAGTATAATATTATTCAATCCGGACCCTCACTATTTCAACATCCTATCACTGCAAGCGAGATAATCAGCTTTACGGTTTTATTTCTCTTCGCATTTATCATAAATGAAAAAACTGATTGGAAGATAAAACTTTTGCTGTATTCTGGATTTGCGATTTCTCTTCTGACATTGATTGCAACATACAAGCGCACGGGATGGATGGGTGTTGCAGCTGGAATTGTTCTCATACTTATCATTAAAAAGAAATGGAAAATACTGATACCCGTTTTTATTCTCGGAATCGTTTTGTTTTTGATGGATAAGAATGTCAGCCAGTTCAGTGTTTATGACTTTGAAGGCTCCAGTGCAAAGAAACTTTATTCATTCAATACTGAGGGAAGAGCTGTGTCTGTTGAAAAGGATGATAGTTTGATGATACTAAGCGACTATGAAAACGGACTATTGATTTATAAGGATTCTGTTTTAGTTAAAAAGATTGAAACACCCGCACCTGTAGTATTATATTTCAGAAAATTAAAGATGATTTCTTTTTATCCTATCTTAATTGATACACGGTTCCTTGTTTTTAAAAAAGATGGTGATGAACTTAGAACAGGTAAATGAAATATTACCACCGGGGAATACAAAAGATTTTAAAGTAATCGGTAAATCTCTTTACACGCTCGATACCGACAGCGGATTAACTTATCTACCAATCTGTTTAACAAGTGAATCAAACCCTATTCGTTTCCCGGAACTTAAAGATTACAGATGGCTATTTATTGATTCATCAAACTTTTACTTCGTAAGTGATAAATCAGGTATTGCAGTGTTTTCAAGAAAAGATTACTTACCTGGCAGAATGATATTACACAAAATGAAGTTAATGAGATATTAATGAGCTTATTTCTTTAATGGAAACCTGATACGTCAGTAATCCCAGGGGATTGAGAATGTTTTCTCTTAGAGAATAATAAAATTGTTCTTAAAGATCAGCTGACTCAATTAAAGCAGGTTCATAGAATGTTTGGTGATGATGAGACGCTGGCAGTTCTTACCAGCGACGGCACTGTTTATAAATTCAAAGTTAACGATAGTAGAAGATTTGAACTTCTCGCTACGGATAAAATTTCTCCCAGACCGACCAATTTTAATATTTTCTGATGGAAAACTTTACTGTACTTATGTTAGACGCGGTAGATTTCTAAGTTTCTTTGATCCATATCTTCACCAGAACTTTACACGGCTTGCACTCTGGCGTGCCGGCTGGGAAATTTTCAAAGATCATCCCTTATTCGGAGTTGGGGATATTGGTCTTGATAAATACTATGTTAAGTATAAAAGACCTTACGATAAAGAAATACATGGGCATCTTCACAATAATTATTTTCACTTCCTTGCAACACTTGGATTGTTTGGCTTTTTAGCACTTAGTTACCTGTTCATAATGATAATTATCAGGATTTTCAGAATATATAAATCAAGTAAGGGGACACCATTCATTGCATCGTATTCACTGGGTGCACTTGCCGCTTTTGTTAGTATTCTTATTGCCGGTTTATCAGAAGTGAACTTCTGGGACCACGAAATTGCAACGCTTATTTATTTTACTGTTGGATTGAACATCGCATTGTTTATTCGTAATAAAAAAGAAAATGAAAAGTAAAATAAAATCATTAACCCACGACTTTAGAGACTGTGTGAATATTATTAACCCACAGTTTCAACTGTGGGAATACGAAGTAAAAACAAAATTTATTGAAACCGTTTTAACGGTTTCTGAATTCAGATCATCAACTTAAGACAGTTTAATTATTTTAGGGAGTAAAATTTTTTATAATTTGCCCTGAGTTAGCATGACCGGTAAGCAGGATTGTTTCAGGGTCTCTTTGTAATTAAAAATTGAGATGCTGAAAGAAGTTCAGCATAAAGAATTATTTATTAAATAAAACCATATCCAATGCAAAACAACGACAAAAAAGAAATAGTAAAAACCATAAAGAAATTATCCTCACCATTTAATCCAAAGTGCAAAGAGCTTGCGATAATTCTTGCTGCGGGACACGGTAAAAGAATAAAATCACAGCGTTCAAAAATGCTGCATACAATCTGGGGAATTCCGACAGTTGAACGAGTTCACAATGCCTGCACAAAAGCAGTGAAGGGAATTAATTCAGTCGTAGTTGTTGGAATAAAAGCTCTTGATGTTTTGAATGTTCTCGGGAAAAAATCCAGCACAGCTTATGCATACCAGGAAGAACAGAACGGAACCGGTCACGCAGTTCAGGTTGCACTAAAAAATGTAAAAAGTTTTCCTGATGAAGGAATTGTTTATGTCCTTCCCGGCGATATGGGATTGATTGATGCCGAAACTCTTTCAAGTTTCAGAAAAAGTTTTATTGATTCGAAAGCTGATATGATTGTTCTTACAGGAATATTCAAGGGCGATTCAAAAGAAAATAATTACGGCAGAATACTTCGTGTTAAAGAATTTGATTCAAGAGGAACGCGATCTTTTGGTGATAAGGGAAAAGTTATTGAGATTCTTGAGCACAAAGATATTCTTGCTCTCCCTGCTGATGAACCTTATGAAGCCGTTTACAAAGGAAGCAAATACTCTTTTACAAAAGAAGAATTGATTAGCAATAACGAATACAACTCCGGTGTTTTTGCATTCCGTTACAGCAAGCTGAAAGAGTTAATTGCTAAACTGAAAAGTGAAAACGTTCAGAAAGAAATTTATTTGACCGATCTTATTTCGTTGTTCAATGAAAAGAATTATTCGGTTGCCGCTGAAAGTCCCGAAAAAGATTATGTGGTGATGGGTTTTAATAACAAGTCTGTGCTGAAAGAAATGGAAGCCATTGCCCGTAAAAATGTTTACGAAAAACTGAAAGACATAATTGAAATAGAAGACCCTGATGATTTCTTCATCCACGAGAAAGTTGTTGAGAATATTTTAATGGCAGATAAAAAATATACCGCTCTTGATGTTGTTGTTGGAAAAGGTGTTCATATCGGGAAAGATGTTGATCTTAATTTCAATCTTCAGCTTGGTAAAAATGTTTTTGTTGACGGCAAAGTTTTGTTTGGAAAGAATGTTTCTGTAAGCCAGAATGTTCATCTTTCCTGTTACCCGGGACAAACTCTTAAAATCGGTAACGATGTGCAGATCCTCTGGGGAGATATTATCAAAGGAAACATTGTAATCGGTGACGGTTCACGGATTGAATCCAGCGTTAATATGACCGGCAGCGATGAATTCCCTTTGCGGATTGGAAAGAACGTTTTGATAAAAGGAACCTCTTACATTTTCGGTTCGAAGATAGCTGATAATCTTTTTATTGAGCACAGCATACTTGTTAAAAAGAAAGTCCGTGCAGTGAAAGATAAAAAAGGAAAGATACAGCCTGTGAGATATTTTGTGCCGAAGAGTGAAGGGGAGAAGTCAATTAATAACTTTTAGGTAAAACATTATAAGGTAGTAAAATGAAAAGTGAATTGATTTATTTTGTTTTTTTGATGTTAATCTTCAATTCAAATCATCTGCAATCGCAAGTTAAATCACTTCGGAATTCTGATACTTCCTATTATTTCTACAAATTGGATTCTCTTTCAAATTCTGAAACTTTAATAATGGATCAGATTATTTTTGATGAGAAAGTAAACAAAAAGGAAATATTAGATTCAATAGCTAGATTTATCTCTAACTCATATTTTATTCCCAAGAATAAGTATTATGAAGGAAAACGAAAAATTAGCATTAGCATCCAGGGTACGACGGAAATTAATTTATTAGACAGGAATTACTCAATTGCAACGGTGAATATTGATGATCCGGATAAAATTTGTATGGGTATCTATTTTCAGGGCTCATCAGGAGGTTTTTCAACTTTTTTAATACTTGTCTCTAATTTATTTCAACCTCAACTAAATATTCCTTTACTTGATGGCGTCATCTTTCTTTATAATAACACTCAGTTAAAAATGATGGACCATATTAAATTTAGAGGGATTAAATTTCTGAAAGAGAGATTGATAGTATGGTGAGAAAGCAAGTAAACTCTAGAAATTAAAAAAGCTCTTCGACCGAAGAGCTTTCTTCTTCATAAAATATTTTTTACGTATTACTTAGTTTCGGTTTTTGCATTCTGCAAGCTGTTCAAATGTCTTGTTAATCCAGCTTTTTTTCTGGAAGCCGTATTCTTTTTAATCAAACCTTTTGTAGTTCCTTTATCAAGAATGCCTACTGCTTCTTTGTAAAGTTTTTCAGCTTCTTCTTTAGTGGTCGTAGCTAAAACTTTCTTAACGCTGGACTTAATCCGCGTTGCACCTTGCTGGTTAATAACTCTTTTTCTATCGTTAGTTCTTATTCTTTTCTTTGCCGATTTATGAGTTGCCATTAAATGTAAATCCTTCTTTTTTAACTAATTATAACTTCTTTTGGTCAAAATTTGAGTGCCAAATATAGGCTATATGGGGTTTGAAATCAACCTTTGTGAGGGTAACTTTTGCGGGTAAATTTGCTTTAATCCCGAACTGACCGAAGGTCATCCTGAATTTATTTCAGGATCTGATTCTGTTTCGGGATCTTTTAATATCACACATAAAAACTAAGACCCTGAAACAAGTTCGGGATTAAATTCATGCTCAAAATCAACGAAATATATCATTCAATTCAGGGAGAAAGCACAAGTGCCGGAAGACCGTGTGTTTTTGTCCGGCTGACTTACTGCAATCTTCGCTGCACATACTGCGATACTGAATATGCTTTTTATGAAGGAAAAGATTTTTCAGTAGAACAGGTTATTGATGAGATAGAAAAATATAATTGCAAACTCGTTGAAGTAACGGGTGGCGAACCGCTTGTCCAGATGGATGAATGTCTGGATTTGATGAAACGACTTTGTGATCTCGGTTACGAAGTTATGATTGAAACAGGTGGAAGTCTTCCGATAAAAGAAATTGATCATCGTGTGAAAATAATTATGGATTTGAAATGTCCATCAAGTGAAATGGAAAAGAAAAATCTTTATGAAAATGTTCAGTATCTAAAACCAACTGATGAACTTAAATTTGTAATCGGAAATCGTGAAGATTATGAATGGACAGTTGACACATTGAAAAAATATAACTTGAAAGGAAAGTGCGAAATACTTTTCTCAGTTGTGTTTGGAAAACTTGAACCGGTTGAACTTGGTGAACTGGATTTTGGAAGACAAACTTGATGTAAGATTTCAGCTTCAGATGCATAAGTACATCTGGCATCCGGAAACAAAAGGAGTGTGATATTGTGAAGAAGCGAAATAATCAGCCTGGAAAATTTGAAACCCAAAAAATCAAACTAGATACTTGGATTGGTGGGACGAGATTTCTGAAACTGAAAAAGCTTCTATTGAAAGAGGTCTGGAAGATGTTAAAGCCGGCAGGATAATACCTCACGAAAAAGTTAAGAAAAGTACCAAAAATGGTTAGAGTAAATAGATAAATGCAGTTTTTATTAATAAGAACTAATTGAAATTAGAGAGATGAAAATAGCAAAAGAATTCAGATGGGAAATGGGGCACAGACTTCCCGATCATTTTGGTCTGTGCAAAAACATTCACGGACATTCGTACAAAATGCTTGTTGAGTTTGATGGTGAAATTGATAAGCAGGGAATGATAATTGATTACTACGATGTTGAAAAAATCATCAACCCGATAATTGAAAAGCTCGATCACTCTTTTATGGTCAACAAGAATGATAAAGTTGTTCTTGAGTTTTTGGAGAAGATGAATTCAAAAAAAGTTGTTGTGGATTTTCAATCAACCGCAGAGAATATTTGTCTTTACCTGCTGAATGAAATTGAGAAAGCATCATTGCCGGAAAATGTGAATGAAATAAAAGTCAGAGTTTATGAAACAACTCACGATTATGCAGAAGAGAAGCTGACATTAAGATGATTACTTTGTAATATAATCTTCAATGACAACTACCGCTGTAATTATTTTCGTAATAACTTTTCTCGGGATAATTTACACCCGCCTTCCAAAAGTAAATATTGACCGTCCTTCAGCAGCATTCTTTGGTGCGGTTGCGATGATTTTATTCGGAGTGCTCACATTTGAAGAAGCAGTTCTTGCAATTGATTTTAATACTATCGCTTTACTGCTTGGAATGATGATCGTAATTGCTGTACTTGAGTTAGACGGCTTCTTTACATTCATTGCAGAAAAAACAATCTCACTTTCTAAAAGCAGAAACCAGCTTTTAACGATTATTATTTTTGTAACAGGAATTGCAAGTGCCTTCCTTGTGAATGATGCAGTTGTTTTGCTGTTCACTCCTGTAATTATTCAGATTTGCAGGTCGGCGAAGCTAAATCCAATTCCATATTTGATAGCAGAAATATTGGCTTCAAACATTGGAAGTGCAATGACAATTACCGGCAATCCGCAGAATATTTTAATTGGAATGCAGTCCGGAATTCCCTATACATATTTTTTACTTCACCTTCTGCCTGTCTCTTTAATTGGAATGATATTGATTGTAGTGACCATTAAACTTTTATTCAGAAAAGAATTCGGGAAGGAAACGGAGCTTAAATTCCAGGAAGATAATTTCGATTATGATTTTAAATCGATGAGAATTTCTGTTCCGATTTTTATGGGGATAATTCTTCTATTCTTCTTCAGTCATACTTTTAATATTTCTATTCCACTTATAGCTTTAACCGGAGCTTCTCTTATTTTAATCTTTGGAAAAATAAAACCTTCAAAAGTTATCAAAGAAGTTGATTGGGTTTTATTATTATTTTTTGCCGGACTGTTTATAGTTGTCCACGGGATAGAAAAAGTTGGTGTTCTCGATCAGTTTATTAACAACACTCCAATTAGCAATAACTTTGAAGGGATAGTTAGTCTGCATGTGTTAAGTCTGGTTCTTTCACAGATTGTAAGCAACGTTCCTTACACAATTCTGATGCTTCCAATTTTGAAATCAGCTTCGAGTGATTTACTGTGGTTATCATTAGCATCAGCAGCAACACTTGCCGGGAATGCAACGATTATTGGTGCTGTTGCAAATCTGATTGTAATTGAAGTTGCAAAAAAGTATGATATCGAAATCGGTTTCTGGCAGTTCTTCAAAATTGGAATTATTATTACAATAGTTACTCTTTTAATTTCAGTTCTAATTCTTTACTTACAGCTGACTTACTCATTATTATAGTTGAACAAATTGAAACACCGAAGACCAGATAAAAAGAAATTTATTCCGAAGAATCATTTCAGTGAAAAGAAAAAGTTTTCAGATAGAAAAGATTTTTCTCGCTTCAAACTTTTTATCGAGTACGAAGGAACTCGTTATTCAGGATGGCAGAAGCAGGAGAATGCTAAAACAATTCAGGGAACAATTACTAAAGCTGCAATAGATATTTTCGGAAATGATTTTAGAGATCTGCAAGGTTCCGGAAGAACCGACAGCGGAGTTCATGCAATTTGCCAGGTTGCTCATCTCGATGCAAATACTGTTCTCGCACCCGAAATAATCCGGATGAAACTTAATGATCTTCTTCCGTACGATATCAATATTCTTAGAAGTCAAAAAAACCTCACAAAACTTTCATGCCAGACACGATGCAAAATCACGAAGTTATATCTACCAAATTGCAAGACGAAGAACAGCTTTTGGAAAAAACTATGTCTGGTGGATTAAGGATAAACTCGATTTTAAAAAGATGGAATCAGCATCAAAAATATTTTTGGGAATGCACGATTTCTCATCATTTTCAGATGATGATCCCGAAGAAAAATCAACAAAGGTTTTGATTGATGATATTAATTTGAAAGAAGATGGAGATTTAATTCTGATAAGAATTGTTGGCTCACATTTTATCTGGAAAATGGTTCGTAGAATTGTTGGAGTATTGGTTGAAGTTGGAAGAGGGAAGAAATCAGAAAAAGATATTTTGAATTATTTAAGCAATAAATCAAATGAAGTCGCCAAGTTTACAGCTCCACCATCAGGATTATTTCTCGAAAAGGTTTTGTACGAAGAGGAAAAACTCTCTGATAAGTTTAATTCAGTAATTATTATTTAAAGAGGCTGTCTTAAGTATTTTGGATTACCCGCTCGTCTCGGAGACGAAGTCTTCGGATTTTCCAAATGCTGAACTGACTTCTGAGTCAACCTCTTCAGCTATATGAATTTCTTATTTATTTAACCATCTTTTCCAATCTTAAAATTTCATCTCTCAATGAAGCAGCTCTTTCAAACTCAAGATCTTTAGCAGCGTTTCGCATTTGTTCCCTCAACTGTTCAATCAGATCTTCTTTCTGTTCTTTGTTCATATACTTCAAAACTGGTTCTGCAACTTTAGCAAATCCGTAGTCTTCTTTATCATCTTTTTTTCTCATCTCGGCAAGAGAAGTTGAAGCGAGTATTTCATCAACACTTTTATATATTGTTGCGGGAACAATGTTGTGCTCTTCGTTATATTTTTTCTGCAGCTTTCTTCTTCTGTTTGTCTCGCTTATTGTCTTTTGCATTGATTGAGTTATCACATCCCCGTACATAATTACTTTGCCGTTAACATTTCGCGCAGTTCTTCCGGCAACCTGCATAAGTGATCTTGCACTTCGAAGGAATCCTTCTTTATCTGCATCAATAATAGCTACAAGCGAAACTTCGGGAAGATCAAGACCTTCTCGTAAAAGATTTACTCCAACTAAAACATCAAACTCACCCAAACGTAAATCGCGGAGTATTTCTACTCTTTCGAGAGAATCGATATCGCTGTGAATGTAACGAACCTTAATTTTTATCTTATCGAGATAATCTGCAAGATCTTCAGCCATTTTTTTAGTTAATGTTGTAACGAGAACCCTTTCTTTTTTATTAGTACGAGTTCTTATTTCATCAATCAGATCATCAATTTGTCCTTTGATTGGTCTTACTTCAATTTCGGGATCAAGCAAACCGGTTGGTCGTATAATTTGTTCGACAATTACACCATCACTCATTTCAAGTTCATAATCTCCGGGTGTTGCACTTACGAATATTGTTTGGTTCAACATTTCCATAAATTCTTCGTATTTCATTGGGCGGTTATCCAATGCAGAAGGAAGACGAAAACCGTATTCAACCAATGTTCCTTTTCGACTGCGATCTCCGTTATACATTCCTCTTATCTGCGGAAGAGTAACGTGAGATTCATCAATCACCAAAAGAAAATCATCGGGGAAGTAATCAAACAAATTAAACGGTCTTGATTCAGGTGCTCTTCCATCCATATGCCGGGAATAATTTTCAATGCCGGAACAGTAGCCAATTTCCTTCATCATTTCTATATCAAACCTGGTTCGTTGCTCAAGTCGTTGAGCTTCCAAATATTTTTCATCTTTTCGAAATACTTCCAATCTTTCAGCGAGTTCAAGTTCTATGTTGTGAATGGCCTTCTGCATTTTCTCCCGGTCAGTCACAAAATACTTTGCGGGATAAATTGGAGAAGATTCAACTTCTCTTAAAACATTTCCGGTCAATGAATCAATAATTGAAATTTTTTCAACATCCTCATCCCAAAGTTCAATGCGGATAGCTTCTTCATTTTCGTATGCAGGAATTATTTCTATAACATCACCGCGTGCACGAAATGTTCCTCTTCCAAACTCAGCATCATTTCTTACAAAATGAATATCGATTAAATTGCGAAGGAATTTTTTCCGATTAAGCTTTTCACCCTTTTTCACGAATATGATTTGCCGTGCATATTCTTCAGGTGCACCGATACCATAAATACAGCTTACACTTGCAACAACTATTACATCTCGTCTTCCTTCAATCAGTGAAGTAGTTGCTCTTAAACGCAGGCGATCAATTTCTTCATTGATTGAAAAATCTTTTTCGATATAAAGATCGCTTTTAACTACATAAGCTTCAGGCTGATAGTAATCATAATAACTTATGAAAAATTCAACAGCATTTTCAGGAAAGAAAGATTTGAACTCCGAGTAGAGTTGAGCAGCGAGAGTTTTGTTGTGGGAAATTATAAGAGTTGGTTTGTTTAACTGCTCGATTACATTTGAAATAGTAAATGTTTTTCCGCTGCCTGTTACTCCAAGCAGTGTCTGGAATTTATCACCACCTTTAATTCTTTCAACTAATTGCGTAATAGCTTGCGGTTGATCTCCGGCAGGATTGTAGTTTGAAACAAGCTTGAATTTGCTCATGAATTAGTCGAGCAAAACCTCATGGACATGAAATCCGCTCTGTGTTAAATGTCCTCTTAAAATAACAACATTCGCTGACTCGAATCCATTTGGTAATTGAGCTTCACCATAAATATTAACTGCTTTTCCGGTTTTGTCAGAAGCATAAAAGCTGACTCCACCACCAGAATTTTCAATTCCTCTGTCAGCCAACAATTGAACTCGTATTTCTTTTACCGCATTATTATTCGGATCAAAATCTGAAAATGATCCCAGGTTGTCACCTTTAACAAAGTAAAATTTATATACCAAAAAGACTGCGGCAATTATTAATATTGGCAGGATAAGTTTTTGTAATGTTTTCATATCTCTTTTTTTATTTGATTAAATTGCAAACAAATTTAAAGAAATTACACTCAACTATTCAATGCAATTGAGGATTGAAATGAATGATAAAAAAATGTGGATAATAATTTCCGCTGTTTCCGGGTTTACTGCTGTGGCAATAGGTGCTTTTGGTGCCCACGGCTTAAGGGAAAAACTCAGCTCTGAAATGCTGGAGGTTTATAAGACAGGTGTTCTCTACCAGTTTATTCACACAATAGTTCTTTTAATTCTTTCTTTGAATAATTTTATCAAAGGCAAGATTGCCTCAATATTTTTTCTGGCCGGAATAATTCTTTTCTCATTTTCACTTTATCTATACTCAACTTCAGGGTATACGCTTTTTTGCAATGATAACACCGGTTGGCGGAGTATGTTTTCTGATTGGCTGGCTTTGGTTGATTGTTGAAGTGATAAGAAGAAAGGAATAAACTAAAACTTACTTTATAGCTCTTAGCTTAAAATATACTTCTTCAGGCGAAAAGATACCTGCGAAAAATCTCTCATAAATTACCGGTTCAATATTCACAAAAAAATCCATCCACTTTAACAGATGCAAAGTGTGAAGTAATGAATTTCTTTTCAAGAACTTCAAATTGTGCTTTACCTTCGTAATTAGTTCGGTGGTTGAGTTTCCATTTTTCATAAAATTTTAACTTACGGTTTCCAATGAATTCATAGTTGTCGAATGTGCGAATTGAAAAAGGAATTTTATGATCAGGTTCGCCGAAATATTTAGTGTTCAGGAAGAAAGGTGCATAAACTATTAGAATGCCGTTTGGTTTGAGAATTCGGTACAATTCCGTTATTGTGTTATGAAAGCTATTAAGGTGTTCAAGTATGTGGGAGGCATATATTTCATCAAAATAATTTTCTTCGAACGGATAAGGAAATGAATTAATATCATGTATCCTATTTCCGCCATAATCAACAATATCGAGATTGATATAGCCTTCTTTTATGTCCTTACCGCAGCCGAGGTTTAGTTTGTTCATTTGTTGGATGTAAATTCTTTAATTCATTTAAAGCAAATTTAAGGATGGAAAAGATCAATATGGAATAAAAAAAGCCCGATCTGAAAAGACCGGGCTGAGTTGGAAGATTTACTAATTTTAATTAACCATAACTGTGGGATTATTTCTCTCGCCAAGAGCAACTTCCTGAACTTTAACTCTGGCAACACCCTTTTCGAGCATTCCGAGTTCGATAGCTGCACCTTTTGAAAGATCAAGTTCTCTACCTTCGATGTATGGACCTCTATCATTAATCCGCACAATCACCGATTTACCATTTTTAGGGTTTGTGATCTTTAGAAGTGTTCCGAAGCTTAAGTTTTTATGAGCTGCGGTCAACGCCATTTGATCATAAACCTCACCGTTTGCAGTGAATTTGCCGTGAAACTTGGGGCCATACCAGGATGCCTTTAGAGTTCCACGATCAATAAATTTAACAGCTGAAGTATTAACGGTGTTTTCTTTTACCGTCACTGGAACGAATTCTTCAATTAAAATCCGCTCATTTTCTACATTTTTCTCTCCTTTTAACACAGTAAAGCCAACCAATGCACCAATTGCAAATGTAAAAAACACGATTATTAATGACTTCAAACAGGACCTCTTTAATAGTTTAACATGTATTGACGTAACAAACTTAAGTTGGCGTCGCCAGTATTCCAATGGAAGATTTAGTCAATGTTACCCAAGCACTAATTAGCAAAACTATCGACTTTAATGGTGTATCGGTCGGTTTTTAATAACGACAGCGACAAAAAGTGTATTTTCCGACGATATTAGCACTTCCCAAAAATTATTATCTCTGAGGGTAGCACGGCAATTAGCTATAGAGAAATTCACATTACCCTTTTCAGTAAGACCAATTCCATAGGCTTCAGGCTGCTCTTACATGATTATCCAGTCAGGCACTATTTCTCCTGACTAACCGGTTTACACATTTGGCTGATTGAGGGAGGGTAAAACCAGTCCCCCAAAGGAAACCCATCAAAAAATGAAAGGTGAATTGACTGATACAAGTAAGTTGAAAACTTTACACAGTCTCATCAATTACTTGTCGATGTAAATGGTTAGCGAATTCCGAAAGTCATAACCAGCATATGTTAACAATTAATGAAGCCTCTCGTACAAAATCATTATTAATCATAGTTTCAGATAGATTTCTAATAAAAGAGAAGAAAATTATTATTAGTGATATGAACAGATAGTAAAAATCCTTGTTGAAGATGAAATCTAAATGCTTTTAATGTTTTTGTTGATTCTGATTGATGGAATAGTTTTTGCCCAAGCTGTTAATAATTACAGTAGTTAAGAACTAATTTTAATATTTTGAATGATCAAGGCAGGGGAAACAGAAAAGCTTCATATTGCCATAATTGGCAGAAAGAATGTTGGCAAGTCATTACTGATTAATCGAATAGTCAGTCAGGAACTTTTCACCGTCAACGATATTCCCGGAACTACGACTGAACCTATGGGAAAAGCAGTTGAACTTTTGCCTTATGGTCCGGTTGTAATTGTTGATACAGCGGGAATTGATGATGATGAATTTGGTATGAGAAAAATAAGCAAAACGATCAAAGCAATTTCATATGCTGATTTTGCAATTCTGGTCTTGGATGCAAGGGAAGAGCTTGATAAAAGTGAAACTGATTTAATTACTTTTCTTCGAAAGATACAAGTTCCATTTCTTGTTGCTGTTAATAAGATTGAATTTGGAATTAATCCTCATCTATTAATAGAGCTTGAGGCACTTGAAGTAACTCACTTCGAAGTTTCCTGTAAAGAAAATGCTGGAATAGAGAACTTCAAGAAAAAGTTGATTCATTTACTGCCGGGTGAAAAAGAAACTCCTATGTTTGAAGATATTGTTCGCCAGGGAGATGTTGTGTTAATGGTTGTTCCTAATAATTTTGATGATCTGCAAGGAAGAGTGTTTAAATCGCAGGTTCAAAAAATTCAGGAAGAGCTTGGCGAGGATATTGTTGGTATTGTTGTAAAAGAAAATGAATTGGCAGGCACACTTAAGAAACTAAAACATGTTCCTGATCTTGTAATAGCAGATAACCAAACTATCTCAAAGGTTGTTGATAATATTCCCGAAAGTGTTAAACTAACTACCTACTCGCTTGTTATGACAAGACAACAAGGAAATCTTTCTGAGTTTGTTAAAGGAATTAAAAGAGTAAAAGAATTAGAAAACGGCGACAAAGTATTAATTTCAGAAGGTTGTGAAAATCATTTACAAGAGTTTGAAATTGGAAAAATGAAAATTCAGGAATGGATAAAACTTTACTCAAAGAAGAAATTACAAATTGATTTTTCCAATGGCTGCGGATTTCCAGATAACCTCCCTGATTACAAACTTATAATTCATTGTGATGGCTGCAGTATTACCAGAAAAATTATGCAATCCAGAATCAGACAGGTAAAGTTGATGGATATTCCCATAGTCAATTATAGTGTAATGATTTCATATTTGAATGGTGCAATTCCCCGCACACTCTTTCCATTTAAGGAAGCAGTTTCTGTCTGGCAGAAAATGTACAACTAGCTTTCAGCAGAATTCCAAATTCATATTTTTATACTTTGATATAACGCACATTAGCTTTCCATCTTTCAGTAACTCACTTCTCAAAAGCAAGAAAAATCAATTGCTATTGTAGAATGTTGATTTGAAATTTCAGTTTAACCACACCTTTTTTTTACATACCAATGGCATCTTAAATGAAAGAGTATTAGCGAATACGGAATAAAATGCTGAGGAAAAAATGCACAACCAGATCTTTGAAAATTATCAAATTAAATGACAGAAGCAGTTTAATCCCGCTTCTTCAGGATATCCAATCAATTTACGGTTACCTTCCCGAGAATGCTTTAAGAGATATTTCAGATTTCGTTCACGTTCCGCTTAGCAGGGTTTACGGAGTCGCTACTTTTTATAATCAATTCAGATTAACGCCGCTTGGAGAAAATGTAATTCGTGTTTGCAGAGGAACAGCCTGTCACGTTAAAAACTCAGCTAATATTCTTTATGCACTTGAAACTGAACTGGGAATAAAAGCTGGTCAAACTACTCGCGATAAAAAATTCACACTTGAAGTCGTAAACTGTATCGGTGCTTGTTCAATTGCTCCGGTAATTTTAGTTAATGAAGATTATCACGGAAGAATTTCTGTAAAGGATATTCCGAAAATTCTGAAGAAATATCAGACAGCAAAGAAAATAGAAAAAACAGAGGAGGTTGCACAGTGAAAGATTTTAACCAACTCTGCTGTGAAAAATGCTGGCACACAACTGATAAACCTTGTGAACATTTCATTCAATGCTGCACTGAAGGACCGCTCTGCCATCACGATGAAAAATGTGAACACGAAATAACGTCGCTTCGCAAAAGATTAAAATATGAAGAGCACGATCACCCCATAATTATGATTGGAATGGGAACTTGCGGACTTGCTTCAGGTGCAGCAAAAGTTAAAGAAGCAATCGAAGCTGAATTGAAAAAATTAAATATAGAAGCAACAATTGAGGGAACTGGCTGTATTGGATATTGCGCTGTAGAACCAATTGTTGATATAAAACTTCCGGGAAAAGATAGAATATCTTACCAGGAAATTACTGTGAAGGATATTCCGAGATTTATTAAAACAACTCTTGTTGAAAAAGAAGTTTATAAAGAAAAAGTTCTCGGCACTCATGGAAAATCAAATGGAGTAATTAGTTTAAAGCAGGTTCCATTCTTCGAACATCAGCAGAAAATTGTATTAGCAAACTGCGGAATAGTAAATCCTGTTTCCATTGATGCATATCTCGCTCACGGCGGGTTTAAAGCTTTCGATAAAGTTTTAAGATTAATGAAACCCGAAGAAGTAGTCAAAGAAATTCTGGATGCCGGCTTAAGAGGAAGAGGCGGCGGTGGTTTTCCAACAGGGAAAAAATGGGAGTTAGCTGCAAAACAAAAATCTGATCAGAAGTATTTGATATGCAATGCTGATGAAGGTGATCCCGGTGCATTTATGGATCGTTCACTTCTTGAAAGCGATCCTTATCGAGTTATTGAGGGAATGATGATTGCTGCTTATGCTATCGGTGCAAGCGTTGCATACATTTATTGCCGTGCTGAATATCCGTTGGCAATAGAAAGATTACAAAACTCAATTGCAAAATGTGAAGAATACGGAATACTTGGCGACAACATTCTCAATAGCGGATTCTCACTTCACATAAAAATTAAGAAAGGTGCCGGTGCATTTGTGTGCGGAGAAGAAACTGCACTCATCGGTTCGATTGAAGGAAGACGTGGAATGCCGAAACCTCGTCCTCCTTATCCTGTTGTATCAGGATTGTTTGGCAAACCGACAGTCATCAACAATGTTGAAACTTATGCAAACGTTCCTCCGATAATTATGATGGGCTCACAAAAATTTGCATCGATTGGAACTGCAAAATCAAAAGGCACAAAGGTTTTTGCGTTGAGCGGTAATATTAAAAACACCGGTTTGGTTGAAGTCCCGATGGGAGTTACTCTTCGTGATGTTGTTTTCAAAATAGGCGGAGGAATCCCGGATAAAAAAGAATTTAAAGCAGTTCAGATTGGCGGTCCATCAGGCGGATGTTTGCCTGAAAGCGTGATTGATACTCCTGTTGATTATGAATCGCTGAAGGAAGTCGGTGCGATGATGGGTTCAGGAGGATTTGTTGTAATGGATGAAGAAACTTGTATGGTTGATGTTGCAAAATATTTCTTAACATTTATACAGGAAGAAAGCTGCGGTAAGTGTGTTCCTTGTCGTGAAGGTACAAAACGAATGCTTGAAATAATTGAACGCATTCCAAAACGTTACGGTAATGATGGAACCAAACTCGATCAGCTGCAAAGATTTAAAGGAATGATTCACCTGCAAAGATTAGCTGATGTAATTAAAGATACTTCACTGTGCGGATTGGGACAATCAGCACCAAATCCTGTTTTGTCAGGATTAAGATATTTCCGCCACGAATATGAAGAACATTTATATGATAGAAAATGTTCATCAGGTGTGTGCAAGGAGTTGTTAACATTTTCAATTGATAATGAAATCTGCAGCGGCTGCGGATTATGTGTGAAGAAATGTTCGGTTGAAGCAATCGTTGGTGAAAAAGGGCAAGCGCACTACATACTAGATAATAAATGTATTAAATGCGGAATGTGTTATGAAATCTGCCGCCTTGATGCGATAAATATTAATTAGCGTTTTACCCTGAATTTATTTCAGGGTCTTTAGTGAAAATTATTTATGGAGATTCCGAAACAAGACTTGCCTGACGGCAGTCAGGTTCGGAATAAAAAAAGGAATTTTGGAGTTATAAATGGTTCAGTTAACAATAAATGGAATAAAAGTAAACGCAGAAGAAGGAATGACAATCCTTGATGCTGCCAAGTCAGTTGGAATATCAATACCAACACTCTGCCATCTGAAAAATCTTGACCCAACCGGCGCTTGTAGAATTTGCGCTGTTGAAGTTGAAGGATTTAGAGGATTAACACCTTCGTGTGCTTATCCGGTTTCTGAAGGTTTAGTTGTTACAACAGATTCACCAAGAGTTCGTAAAGCAAGAAAAACTATTGTTGAGCTTCTTGTTGAAAATCATCCACAGGATTGTTTGATATGCGTTAGAAATAAAAACTGCGAACTGCAGGATTTATCCGAACGATATGGAGTTCGTGAGCACAGATATGTCGGTGAAACAAAATGTCATGCAATTGATATTTCAAGCGCATCAATGGAGCGCGATCCTGCTAAATGTATTCTTTGCGGAAGATGCGTTCGTGTTTGCCACGAAGTTCAGAAAGTTGGAGCAATAGATTTTACGAGAAGAGGATTCACTTCAATTGTTACAACTCCATACAACAAAGGATTGAACGTAAGCGATTGTATTTTGTGCGGACAGTGTATTCTTGTTTGTCCCACTGCAGCACTCAGAGAAAAAAGTACAATCAAAGAAGTTGCAAGTGCACTTTATGACAGAAAGAAATATTGCATCGTTCAGGTTGCGCCAGCAGTGAGAGCATCTTTAGGTGAAGAGTATAATATGCCTCTCGGAACCGACGTTACAGGTTTGCTTGTTACAGGTTTAAGAAGATTAGGATTCAACAAAGTCTTCGATACAAACTTTGCTGCCGATCTTACAATTATGGAGGAAGCGACTGAACTTATCAACAGAATCCAGAATGGCGGAAGCTTGCCGATGTTTACAAGCTGCTGCCCGGGCTGGGTTAAATATGTCGAGATGAACCGACCCGAAGTTTTAGATCACGTTTCGAGTTGCAAATCGCCTCACGAAATGGAAGGGGCAGTTTTGAAATCCTATTACGCAAAGAAGATGGGAATAAATCCTGAAGATATTTACGTGGTTTCAATTATGCCCTGCACTGTAAAGAAATATGAATCAGATCGCCCTGAACTTTCAAGTGAAACAATGCCCGATGTTGATGCAGTTCTTACAACAAGAGAGCTTGTAAGATTTTTCAAGATTGCAGGAATTGATTTTAATGATCTGCCGGACAGTGAGTTTGATAATCCTCTCGGTGAATCAACAGGTGCCGCTGCGATTTTCGGCACTAGCGGTGGGGTAATGGAAGCTGCACTTCGTACTGCTTATTTTAAGATGACAGGCAAAGAACTTGAACATCTTGAGTTTGAGGAGATACGTGGAATGGATGGAGTTAAAGAAGCAACAATAAAATTTGGTGATCTTGATGTTAACATTGCTGTCGTAAACGGAATTGGAAATGTAGATCCGATTCTTGATCAGGTCCAGAGCGGAACATCAAAACATCATTTCATTGAAGTGATGGCTTGTCCCGGCGGCTGTATAAATGGCGGCGGTCAGCCCATTCATCAGAAACCTGAAAAAGTTATGAAGAGAATCAAAGTTCTTTATAAAATTGATGAGAATGCAAAGACGAGAAGATCACATGAGAACGAATCAGTCAAAACTTTGTATCGGGAGTTTTTGGGTGAACCGAATTCACACAAAGCTCACGAGATTCTTCACACTGAGTATTTTGATAAAAAGAAAATTTTAAGGAACTAAGTGAAAAGATTGTCATTCCGTGCTTTGCCGAAGGCATCCCTTCACGCAAGAAATAGATTCCGGGTCAAGCCCGGAATGACAGAAGCAAAAAAATGAACCAGGCTATAGTAACTACAATATCAGACAGATGTAAGAGATGTTACTCTTGTGTAAGAGAATGTCCTGCATCAGCCATTCGTGTAATCGATGCACAAGCACAAGTGATAGAAGAACGCTGCATTGCGTGCGGACATTGTGTTAAAGTCTGTTCGCAGGATGCCAAGCAGATTTTTTCGGAAGTTGATATCACTTACGAGCTTTTGAGTACAAATAATGCGGTTGCCATTGTCGCTCCTTCATTTGCAGCTTCTTTTCCTGATAATTATGGAAAAATTCCAACTGCTTTAAGAAAGCTAGGCTTCACACAGGTCATAGAAACTGCTTTCGGCGCTGACCTGATTGCGAATAATTATATGGATGTGCTTAGTAATGAAACTGAAAAAACCATTATAAGCTCTGCCTGCCCGGCAGTCGTCAGTTTTATTCAGAAATATTATGCTGAACTTGTACCGAATCTTGCAAAAGTAGTTTCACCGATGATTGCACTGGGAAGATATCTCAAACAAAATCAGGATGAAGATGTTAAAATTATTTTTATCGGTCCCTGCGTTGCAAAAAAGCATGAGGCACAGGATGAAAACGTTGCAGGGGTTATTGATGCAGTCCTCACTTTCACCGAGCTGAAAGATATGTTCGATCAGCAATCGATCAATATTGATGAGTTGGAAGAAACTGACTTCGACGGACCTTATGCGATGATGGGAAAAGCATATCCTCTTGCAGGAGGTTTGCTGAAGACTACAGATGTAACTGATGATATTCTCGAGAAGGATATCATAGTAGTTGAAGGAAAGAAAAAAGTTCTGGAAATAATTGAAGAAATTTCTCACAATCATATTAACGCAAAGTTTACTGATATACTTTTCTGTGAAGGCTGCATAAGCGGTCCCGCAATTGATACAACTCTTAATTATTATGCACGAAGAGAAAAAGTGATCAATTACATTAATGAAAAAATTAATAGCGTTGACCGGAGAGTATGGAAGAGCAATCTTTACAATGCAAGAAAGTTGAATCTGCTTCGGGAATTTAAAATTGATAATCAGCGCCGGGCATATCCAACTGAAGAAAAAATAAAAGAGATACTTGCGCAGACTGGCAAGATCACTCCAAAGGATGAATTGAACTGCGGTGCATGCGGCTATCCTACCTGTCGCGAATATGCAGTGGCGATAGCAAAAGATCTTGCTGAAAAAGAAATGTGTCTGCCTTACCTGATAGAGGAATTGAAAAACGCTTATGATAATCTCAGCGACACACAGGAACAATTAAGAGTAGCCGAAAAGCTTGCATCAATTGGTCAGCTTGCAGCCGGAGTTGCTCACGAAATAAATAATCCTCTTGGAACAATTTTACTTTATGCTTCAATGCTGAAACGCGATCTTGAAAAAGTTTATAATGAAGATCAGAAGGCAGAAGATCTTGAGCTTATTGTTGAAGAGGCAAACCGATGTAAGAATATCGTCTCGAACCTTTTGAACTTTGCACGTCAGGGAAAACTAAACCTTACAGAATTCGATTTAACAGAATCTATCACCGAGATTTTAAGACCGTTTACTTTTAATTCAGAATACAAGACAATTGATTTTAAGTTTAATATTCGAGAGAATGGATACAAGATGACAGGCGATGAAGATCAGCTTAAGCAGGTTTTAGTCAACGTGATCAAAAATGCCTGCGAAGCAATGAGTGAAAGTGAAAAGAAGGAACTGTCCATCAACATTTCTTCAGATCAGAATAATTTTATTGTTGAAATCTCCGATACAGGAAATGGAATACCAAAAGAAAATCAAGGCAAGGTCTTCACTCCATTCTTTACAACAAAAAATATCGGAAAAGGAACGGGACTTGGACTTGCAATTTCCTATGGCATAATTAAAATGCACAAAGGAAATATTAACTTCACAACTGAGATCGGGAAAGGAACAACATTTAAGATTACATTACCAAAACATCAGACATACCAAACAGATGTTACATTTGAAGGAGCGAAAGCATTATGAATGAGAAAAAGAAAATACTTTTAGTTGATGACGATCTAGATCTTCTTGAACAAAATAAAATATTAATTGAATCCAAAGGCTATGAAGTTATTACGGCAAACAGTTCAAAAGAAGGATGGGATGTGTTCAGGAAAACCAAACCCGATGCTGCAGTTGTTGATTTGATAATGGAAGAGCACGATTCGGGTTTTATTCTTTGCTACAGGATAAAAAAAGATGAACACGGAAAACACATCCCTGTTTTTATTTTAACGTCTGCAACTTATGAAACCGGTTTTAAGTTCGGTGCTTCAACGAACGAAGAGAAGGAATGGATAAAAGCAGATGCCATTGTTAACAAGCCTGTTGTGATTGATGACTTTGTGAAAAAGCTTGAAAGTTTTTTTGAAGTGAAGGAAAAATAGGAGCCTGTCATTCGTTGCGACAATTGCGGGAATCCATTCTATATTGTCATTAAGACTCTCGTCAGCTTCAAGACCCGGAATGACACTCTGCGGAGTGTTTTAAAAATATTATGAACACATACAAACCAAAAGTTTTAGTTGTTGATGATGAAAAGGCATTACGCATGGGTGTAAAGCGTTTGCTTGAGATGGAAAACTATGAAGTGACGGAAGCAGAAAACGGAACGGAAGGAATTAAGTTTGGAACTGAAACAGAATTCGATCTTGCTCTAATTGATCTGAAAATGCCAGACATTGATGGTACCGAAGTTCTAAAAAAAATAAAAGAAAAATTTCCGAACACAGTTTGCTTTATTGCCACAGCGTATGCAAGCTATGAAACTGCCGTTGAAGCAACAAGGCTCGGTGCACAAGGCTATATCCCAAAACCTTTCCCACCAGAAGAATTAATCCAGAATCTGAAAGAAGGATATCAGAGAAGACTAATTAATCTTGAAGTTGAAAAGTGGAGGAAGGAAAGGGAAGAACGTCTTCTCGAAGTTGCTTTTGAAAAGACAAGACTCAACACTATCATTAATTCAATCAGCGATGGAGTGCTTGTAATCAATAAATCAGGTGAGGCTGTGCTTTATAATCCTGCTGTACTGAAGTTACTTGATCTTGAATCAATTCATATTGAAGAAATGATAATCAGCAAGCTTCATCCTGAAATAGCTGAGTTGATCAATAAAATTCTGAGCAGAAAAGAATATCATCCGAGTTCATATTCATCTCAGGTAGAAATAAAACTGCAGGGAGAATTATTTATTGAAGCAACTGCATCTCCTGTTCCCCATCCTGATAATTCACTTGCTGGAGTTGTGGTTGTAATAAGGAATATAACCGCACTGAAAAAAATTGAGCAGCTTAAGTCGCAGTTTGTTTCGATGGTATCTCACGAGCTCAAAGCTCCGGTTGCTGCCGTTTACGGATTCCTGAATTTATTTACTGACGAATCAATCAAATTAACACCTGAACAGCAGAAGGATTATTTGCTTCGGTCACAGACCAGACTTGACAGCCTGTTAAAAATGGTGAACGACTTGCTTGATATTTCAAGAATGGAAATGAAAAGTGTTAAACGTGAAATCAAACAAGTGTGTGTTGAAGAAGTTGTAAAATCTGTTCTTGAACTATTTCAGATTGACATAAATAAAAAAGGAATTTCGGTTATACTGAATTGCGAAAGTGAATCTGCCTGCATCAAAGCAGATTACGATGAAATAACCCGACTCTTCACCAACTTCATCAGTAATGCGATAAAGTACAACAAAGAAAACGGTTCTGTTTCAATTTCCATTTCAAAATCAGAAGATTACCTTATAACAGAAATAAAAGATACAGGCATTGGACTGAAACCTGAAGAGAAGAAAAAACTTTTCTCTGAATTCTTCCGGGCAAAGAATGAACTCACAAAATCAATCAGCGGAACGGGATTGGGTCTCTCAATTGTTAAGAGGATAGTTGATTCATACTCAGGAAAAATTGAAGTTGAATCAGAATTTGGCAGTGGAACAACATTCAGAATTTTCTTGCCTTCTTCATTTAAGTCGGTGTAAAACTATAACTCTTTTGAAAGAAGTATTATAAACGGGGATTGAAAGAAACTCGGAGAAGATATTTTTAAGGTAGAGTTGTGAATCGTATCAATTTGAAAAAATTTCTCTCAAAAAGAAAGTTGTTCTTAATTAAACCATTAGTTAGCAGCTAAATTAAGGTTATTATTTACAGGCACTATCTATGCGATTGGTGCTTTAGAAGACATCAAAATTATTTCACCACAAGCAACTGTTGGCAATTATACAGAGATATAAAGTTTTATTGATTTAATTTTACTAATACATTTTAGATAAACTATCTAATAGGCGAATTTAAATTAAATGTTTTACTCATCTTTTTTATCCAACCATCATTTGGGGTTATCATGAAAAACTTATACTGTTTCTTATCACTTCTATTAATTTCTTTAATTTCAATATCAGATTTCTCTAATGCATCCACACCGGAAGGAATAAATCTGACCAAAACATCCAATGGCTATAAAATTGATTTCACATTACCAGGATATCAGTTCGAACAGGTTACTGCAGAAGGGAAGGAATATCTTCAATTAACAATTCCGGATTATGGAGTTATTGCAAATGTTGGACTTCCGGCACTCCCGATAATTTCATTTAATCTTTTTATCTCCCAGACAGAGAATCAGCCGGGATTTGAAATAAAAAATATTGCCGCCTCTGAAATCATATTGAAAAATAAAATTTATCCATTCCAGATGCCATGGGAAAAATCAAGATCGCTGGATGAGAGACCATTCACTATAGATCTTAATTATTATAACTCAAACGGGAATCCAGATCAGCCGTTTGTTCAAATTTCTGAACCGTTCATTATCGGTGGTGTAAACGGCGTTACGATTACAATCTTCCCATTCAGATATAATCCGAAAGATGATAAGCTCTATGTAACAAGCACCGGGTCGGTTGAGATATTAATTAACAACCCGGTTTCACCGGTAACAGATAAATCGCCTGTCTTCAACCAATATTTAAGTAAAGTGTTTGTGAATTATGAATGGAGTTCACCACTTGTTGCATCAAAATATTTAATTATAACAGATCCTTCATTTGAAGCAGGATTGCAGCAGTTTGTTACTCACAAAGTCAGCAAGGGTTTTGAAGTTGATATGTTCAATACAACCGTTACCGGAAACACGACAACGGCAATTAAGAGTTTTATTCAGGCAAGGTACAATGATCCATCAACCAAGCCCGAATATATCTTGCTGGTTGGGGATGTTGCTCAGATCCCTGCATGGACAGGTACGGGTGAAGGCTCCCCCAAAACCGATCTTAATTATGTACAGCTTGAAGGAACAGATTATTTTGCCGATGCTTTCATAGGAAGGTTTTCAATTGCAACGACTACAGAACTTCAATATGCTATCAACAAATCTCTATATATGGAGAATCTCATCGGCACTCTCACAAAGAAAAATATTTATATGTCTTCAACAGATAACTATCAGATAACAGAAGGCACACACAATTATGTTATCAACACATACTTTGAACCCGCTTTTTATACTAATCTGAAATTATATACTCATACTTATGGTGCAACAACACAACAGCTAATAAATGCTTTAAATGATAACCAGATTTTTGCAATTTACTCCGGACACGGTTCAGAATATTCATGGGCAGATGGTCCGGTTTTAACTCAGCAGCAAGTCCGAGATTTAACGAATACATGGTATCCGTTTGTTTATTCCTTTGCCTGTGTAACCGGCTCGTATCATCTTACAGAATGTTTTGGAGAAACCTGGCTTCGAACGGATAACGGTGCTTCCACTTTTTACGGATCTTCCGTGAACTCATACTGGGACGAAGATGATATTCTTGAAAGACGATTGATCAAAGCCATGTTTGAAGATGGGCTCACAAGAGTAACTCCAATGTTTGATATGGGAAAAATATATTTAGTGAATCATTACGGAGGCGGAGTTACACAAGGAAGTACAATGCTGCGCTATCTTGAAATGTATAACTTGATGGGCGATCCGTCAATGCCTGTTGTGGAAATGGGACCTCCTTGTCCTATTGATCCACCATCAAATCCAATCCCTGCAAATGGTGCTATAGATATTCCAATTGCCGGCAACACAGCAACATGGACAAATGGTGCAGGTGCAACACAAATAGAAGTTTGGTTTGGAGAAACAGGAAGTCTTGTTCAGGTTTATAGCGGTGCACCAATTACATCATTATCATTAGCGGCTTTTGAGCCATTGGAATACTATACTACTTATGGTTGGCAGGTTGTCGGGAAGAATGATACCTGCTCTGTGCCAGGATCAATATGGAAATTTACAACTATTCAGGATCCAAATTTATTTCAGTGGGTTGAACCGTTTACTAATTTTAATAACTGGACAGTAGTAGGACCATTAGGCCTAACCAACTGGTCTGCTAACAGTTCTGCAAGTGCCGGAGGAACTCCACCGGAATTAAGAATGAGCTGGACACCATCATTTAATGGTGAATCGAAAATCAGATCAGTTGTAATATCATTGCCGGACAATCAAGAAATCACTTACTCATTTAATTACTTTTTTGATTGGTATGCAAATCCAAGCGGAACCATAGCATTATCAGTTACCTACGATGGCGGAGCCACAAGCATACCTATTTACAGTCAGGTTGATGCAACAGGAAATGTAGGACCGACCGTAATTTCAGGCAAGTTCACAACGCCATCTTCCGGTTCTCAAAACACACAACTGGAAATTAAGTTTGTTGGCAACTCATTCAATAACGATAATATATACTGGGATAATTTAACTCTTGGTTACATAGTTCCGGTAGAGCTGATATCATTTACAGCAGCTTCGAAAGGTGTTGATGTGGAACTTAGCTGGTCAACTGCAACTGAAACCAACAACCAGGGATTCGAAATCGAAAAAATGGTCACCGGTGGTTCATTTGAACTAGTGGGATACGTTGCAGGATTCGGAACAACTACCGAACCAAAATCATATTCATTCATTGATTCAAAACTTGAAGCTGGAAGTTATATATACAGATTAAAGCAGATTGATTTTGATGGAACTTTCACATATTCAGATGAAGTAAATGTTGAAGTTGAGATTCCATTGGTTTATGCACTTGAACAGAACTATCCGAATCCATTTAATCCGTCAACAACAATTAAGTATTCTTTATCAGAAGATGGATTTGTTAAGCTGGCAGTTTATAACCTGCTTGGCGAAGAAGTAACAACGCTTGTAAACAATGAACAAAAAGCCGGCAGATACGAAGTTGTATTCAATGCTTCGAAACTTTCGAGCGGAGTTTATATGTATCGACTTGAATCAAATAACTTTTTATCAATTAAGAAAATGATATTAATAAAATAATTTTCATCACATATAACAAGGTGAGATAAATGAAGTCTTATAGAAAAACTATCTATTGTTTTTTATTTCTTCTTCTGATTCCTGCTAACTCGATAGCGCAGTGGTTAAACGACGGAGGAATAAAAACAAATATCCTGAGTGTTACATCTCAGAGTACAAAAGTTGAATACATTCTTACTAACTATGACGAACGTTCGGTTGATGTTAACGGAACCGAATGTGCACAATATCAGATTCCCGGCAGCATAGTTTTGATGGAGAAAGGAATGCCGCAGCTTCCATCAGACAGGAGAAGTATTGTAATTCCTGATCTGGCTGGAACAAATTATTCAATTATTGATGCAGAATATGAGTTGAAAGAAACTCTGCCTGTAATGCCATCGAAAGGACACTTCACAAGGAATATTGATCCCGATTCAGTTCCATTTGAGTTTAATGAATTCTATTCAACAAATAGCTGGTATCCTTCAGAAAATATTTTGCTTGATGTTCCTTACATCGTTCGTGATCTGCGGGGACAAACAATTCAGTTCAACCCGATGCAGTACAATCCAGCAGAAGGAAAACTAAAAATATGCAAACGAATTGTTGTTGAAATTTTTAATGATTTCAGTTTGCAAGCAGTAAATCCTTTTATCAGGAACAATCCTCTTGAAGCAGTTGATAAAGATTTCAATGAAGTTTATAAAACTCTCTTCATCAATTATGGAATCGGAGAATATGATTACGTTCCACTTGAAGAGACAGGAAGATTGCTGATAATATATCCAACAGCATTTGCAAGTAACGTAACACCGTTTTACAACTGGAAAGTTGAAAGAGGTCTCACTACTTTGTTAGCTGAATATCCTACGCAAACCGGAACAGGTTCAACAGCAATTAAAAATTATATTCAGAATCTTTACAACTCACCGGAAGGATTAACTTTCATAATTCTTGTTGGAGAGTCAAATCAAATTCCAACTATTTACGGAGTGTCCGAAGGCGCACCTTCAGATCCTTGCTATATTAAACTCGCTGGCAGTGATGCTTATCCGGATGCTTTTATTTCAAGAATCTCTCCAACGTCTGCAGCAAATCTTGATTATGTATTGTGGAAATTAATCAGATATGAAAAATATCCGGACACAGGACCTGATGCAGCGTGGTATTTAAAAGGCATCGGTGTTGCAAGCAATGAAGGAAGTCCACCTGACTGGCAGCGTGCAAACCTGCTAAGAGATATGCTGATAAATGATATGTACTTCACGCAGGTTGATCAGATATACGATCCGGGTGCAACTGCATCGCAGGTAACTAATGCACTTAACAATGGAAGAAGTATTATTAATTATATTGGACACGGATCCGGAACATCATGGAGCACTACGGGCTATAGCAATTCAAACATTCATCAGCTTTCCAACGGTTATAAAAATCCATTTATAATTGATGTTGCTTGTGTGAACGGCAATTTTACTTTGAGCGAGTGTATGGAAGAAGCATGGATAAGAACGGGTAGTATGACCACACCAAGAGGTGCAATTGCTGCTTATGGTGCTTCAACAAATGCAAGCTGGGTTCCGCCGTGTGATATGCAAAACCACGCAATGATGCTTTTAACAACGAGACAAAAACAGACGGTCGGTGGAGTTTGCTTTAACGGATTGATGCACGCAATGGATCTTTGGGGCGGAAGCACTGGTGAAGGTTTACAGCTGATGGAACAATATAATATTATGGGTGATTGCACAACATTATTGACAATGGGCATAACTCCTGACAGCACTGCACCTGCACAGATTACAGATTTGGCAGCACTTGATCCGACTTCAAATTCTGTAACTCTTAACTGGACTGCACCACTGGATTCTTCTTTCCTTGGAATAGTAAGCTATGATTTCCGATACTCAGCAGCACCGATTGTTACAAATAATGATTTTGAAAATGCACCGCAGGTGATAATTGCTGGTGGACCGGATACTTCAGGAACACCGAAAAGTTATACTCTTCGCAATCTTAATTTCAGCACTCAATATTACTTTGCAATGAAAGCGTTGGATTTGTGGGGAAATAAATCTGTGATGTCAAATGTTCCAACGATGACAACGTGGGGAGCTCCACAAATAGTTGTAACTCCGGACTCGATGTATTGTCCGCTGATGCCGAACACTTCACACACTGATTCGATATTAATTTCAAACATCACTTCCTTTAATTCAACTTTGGATTACCAGGTTGAGTTGACGAACAACACTTTTCCCGGACAAATAATTGCAAGAGTTGTTCAGATTAATGAGTCGAATTCTACAAATGCAACAAAAGAAAATCCCGACCTGATGAAGGGAAGCAGCATAATGGGTTCAGGCGGACCAGATTTGTTTGGATATGAATGGATTGACAGCAATGACCCGCAAGGTCCTGTTTATGAATGGAACGATATTTCAACTACCGGAACTCTTGTAACCAACTGGGTTGCAACCAGCAGCTATCCTCCTGTTGATGAAGGTAAAGCGGGACCGTTTCCTCTTGGCTTTACTTTTAAATATTATGGAGTTGATTACAGCAACGTATGGTTCTGCTCAAATGGTTTCGTAAGTTTTATTGATATCACAAATGCTGCTATGACCAACGCACAAATTCCAAATTCAGCTATTCCTAATAATATGATTGCAGGTATCTGGGATGATCTTGATGGAAAGACAACAGGAAAAGTTTATTACAAACAAGAGTCAACTAAATTTATTGTTCAGTATGATAACTGGCCGGGTTATTCTGCCAGCACTGGTCCATTCACCTGGCAGTTTGTGATTCATAAGAACGGAAAGATAATGCTGTATTACAAAACAATTACAGGCACATCAACTTCTGCAACAGTTGGAATAGAAAACCATAATGGAACAGACGGATTGCAAGTCGCTTACAATGCAACTTATCTACAGAATAATCTTGCGCTCCAGTTTTCTGCCGAACCTGAATGGCTGATTGCAGAAAATATGCAGGGAACAGTTTACAACAGTAACTCAATCGCTGTTCTTCTGGACTTTATTACCGAAGGACTTGACAGCGGTGATTACTCGATGGATATGGTAATTACAAGTAATGATCCTCTTCATTCAGAAATTATTGTTCCAATTGCAATGAAAATAACGAGCATAGTTCCTGTTGAACTATCTTCTTTTACAGCAGAAAATGTTGATGGTGATGTTGTTCTGAAATGGCAGACAGCAACCGAGACGAACAATCAGGGATTTGAGGTTGAAAGGAAGGCCTCCCTAAATCCCTCCGAAGGAGGGACTTTTGGAGATTGGGAAAATATAACTTTTATTGAAGGCAAGAGGAACAACAACTGAGCCGACAGATTATATTCTACAAAGATAAAATCACTAATCCGGGAAACTATGTTTACAGGTTGAAGCAAATAGATTTTGATGGAACGGTTTCATACAGCGAAGAAATAGAAATTGATGTAACGGGACCGAAAGAGTTTACTTTGTATCAGAATTATCCCAACCCATTCAACCCATCAACAACAATTAAGTTTGCACTGCCCGAAAGAACCAACATAGAAATCGCAGTTTACAATTCGCTTGGTGAAAAAGTTGCCGATGTATTGAAAAGTGAACTGAGCGAAGGCTACCACGAAGTTAATTTTAGCGCTTCAAATCTCTCCTCAGGGATTTACTTTTACAGACTTGAGAGTGAGAAGTTCGTTAGTGTAAAGAAAATGATAATCATCAAATAGTACAATTGTAAATTGATTTAATTAATGCCCCGAATATTCCGGGGCATCTTTAAAAAGAAAGTGTCCATTTTTAATTGGAGATAATTAAATGAAAAAGATATTCACTCTGGTTTGGTTTCTATTTATTTCTTTTTTGATTTGTTCGTCATTAAACGCACAGGAAATGGGAAATGGCGGATGGAGATTGGGTGAAAAGCAGATAAGGATTTCTGCTGATAATCCCGAGCACATAAGACAATTATACAACCTTAAGTTCAATATGGATTTTTATGGACCAGCTTATGACCATATTACAGCTTATGTCATTCCAAGTGAACTCGAAAGAATAGAAGCTCTGCATATTCCATACGTTATCGAGATTGAAGATCTGAATGAATATTATAAAGATTTTTGGCTTCGTGAAGACCAATATCATACATACCAGGGAATCATTGATCTTGCCGATAGCCTGGCATTAAACTTTCCAACAATTTGTAAGAAATATATTTTCGGATATTCAATTCAAAACCGTCAATTAGCTGCTTTGAAGATCAGTGATAATGTCGAAATTGATGAATCCGAAGCCGAAGTATTGTTTGACGGAGGAATTCACGGCGATGAGATTGGTGGTTCCGAAAATATAATCAGGATTGCACGCGATCTTTGCCTTAAGTACGGAGTAGAACCCGCTATTACAGATTTAATAAACACACGTGAAATATGGTTGTACTTAATGGTAAATCCTGATGGCAGGTACAATATGTCCCGCTACAATGCAAATGGTGTAGATTTAAATCGTGACTGGGGTTATATGTGGGATGAATGGGGTGGAAGCCCGGCTGCATTTTCGCAGATCGAAACAAGACTTCTCAGGGAGTGTATGTACACCAACCAATTTGTAGTGCATACTACTTACCACAGCGGTACAGAAATCATTTCCTACCCGTGGAGTTACAGACCCAATGCAAGCCCGGATCAGAATCATATACATCAGCTCGCAGGAATTTATTCTTCATTTTCAGGTTACTCTTTTTTTGAATATGGTCAGGGCTACAACGTTATGTATCCGATTAATGGAAGCACTAAAGATGGAAACTATGGTATGATGGGTTCGGTTAGCTGGTCAATAGAAATTTCAAACAGTAAACAGCCACCGGCATCCCAGATTATGCAATTCTACAACTGGAACTATCCTTCGATGATCAAATTGATCGAATATTCAGGGTATGGTCTTGAAGGGATTGTAACTGATGCAACTACTAATGCACCGGTTACAGCTACAGTTTTTGTTAACAGCTATTACCCAACCTATACCGATCCTACTGTGGGTGATTATCATAAGTATGTGCTGCCCGGGACGTATTCAATAACCGTAGTAGCAAACGGCTATCAAACCCAGACTATTAATAATGTTATCGTTACTGCTAACAATTCAACAGTCACAAATTTCCAATTAATTGAAGAGCCTGGTCATCGTGTTTATAAATTTTCTGCCTCTCAAATTCCTGATAATAATTTTTCTGATGAGGGATTAACCCCTGCAGTTATCGGTGCACCTGATAATGTGAATTACTCAATTGGTAAAAGCGGATGGTGTGTTCTCGATATGCAGTATCCTGTTTCAGATGAACCGGGTAATGATTTTATTGTTCATGAAGGTGATGCATCCCCAGAAGGATACACTTGCTATGTGGGCACATCCATTGATGGACCCTGGCATTCGCTGGGAGTCGGAAATGGAACAACTCAGTTTGATATTGCTGCTTCGGGACTGGCATCAGCAAGGTTTATAAAAATAGTGGACGATGGAGATGGTATTGCTAACCAGGCGAATGCCGGTTTTGATCTTGATGCAATTGAAGCTTATGATATTGTGCCGGTTGAACTTCTATCATTTACCGCAGAGAATATTAATGATGAAGTCGTTTTGAAATGGCGGACGGCAACGGAGACTAACAATAATGGATTTGAGGTTGAAAGGAAGGCTTCCCTAAATCCCACCAAAGGAGGGACTTTTGGAGATTGGGAAAGCATAACTTTTGTTGAAGGAAGAGGAACAACAACTGAGTTGACAGAATACTGCTACAAAGACAAAATCACTAATCCCGGAAACTATGTTTACAGATTGAAGCAAATAGATTTTGATGGAACGTTTACATACAGCAATGAAGTAGAAATTGATGTAACCGGACCAAAGGATTTTACTTTATATCAGAATTATCCCAATCCATTCAACCCAACAACAACAATTAAATTTGCTCTGCCGGTTAACAGCAGAGTAAAGATAAATGTTTATAACACAGTCGGGCAGTTAGTTGAAACATTAGTTGATAAAGAAATGGAATCAGGATATCACGAAGTAAACTTTGATGCTTCAAGATTAGCAAGCGGAGTTTATTTGTATCAGCTTCAAGCGGGCGAATATGTTTCAGTTAAGAAGATGATGCTGCTTAAATAATCAGATTATTTAATGAGAACATCACGACTCTGAAATAATCTGTAGCATACTAAAGTCTAACTCAATCAAAAAAATTATAAACAATACTCCAACAACTCCCCACGCAACTTTGGTGGCGTATTTCGGGAATTTTGTTTTCATCCAGCTCCAGATTTTAGCTGCGAGAATCATTAAAACCATCAACACTAAAGTTGCGGCAAGACTTTCCCAAACGTTCAAAGTTGAACCGATGAGACTTGCCAAACTATTATTTTTCCAAACCACGCTGTAAATAATTACAAGATGCAGCCAATAGATCAAAAGTGATTCACGGCTTGCATCCAAAACAAACGATCTCTGTACATTTCTCCACTTGTTGAAATACCAGCACAGAGCTGCAAAGACTAAAACATATCCAAGTCTTTCAATAAAAAATATCGGGTTGGGCAGAATGGAAGTAAGATAACTCGGAAATAATCCCGAGTAGAAAAAGTGACCGGAAAGCAGCATAATCATTCCGGTGAAAGTTGTTGCCTTAATAAACTTTGATTCATTGTTGTTTGCTGCAGCACTCAAAAAGAATTTTGAGAAAATTGCGCCAACAAGAATAAAGTTGAGCCACGGGAAAACCGGAAAGAGCGAACCGTTCAGTCTGTTAAAGTAATTTGCAAATATTGGATGCAGGTAATTTGTAAATTCTATCTTCCAGAAAATCGGCGAGATCGCAGTTACAACAATGGTCAGCCCGATTAAAGTATAGTGATAAATTTTATCTGATTTGATAATTAATCTTAAAGCAAATAAAACAAGCAAGCCAACACCAATGCACTGAAGTACATCAACGGCATAAAAACTTTGAAGCTGTTCCGGTGTTGCTTTGTTAATAATTTTTGAAAGTGATTTGTACGGAAGATGTAGCGCGTAACCGATAAGTATAATTGAAATTATTCTCCAGAGCTTTTTCCAGAATGGAAGTTTAAACTTCCGCATATCATCAAGCTTGCTGCCCGATGAAACCTCGAATACAAAACCCGAAACAAAAAGAAATGCAGGAGCGATTAATCCGTTTATAAAAGTTACAATACTGAACCATCCTGTCTGCTTTAACTCGGGAAGCAGGAAAGTATTGAACACGTGCGGTTCAATCATTAGTATAATTGACCAGCCGCGAAGCAAATCAATAAATGTGTAACGTACTTTTTCTTTCATCCCGGATATTTCATTCTTAACTAAAAGTAAAATTTTTAATCAACTGATTCTAACTTAGCAAGAACTTATAATTTCACAATCGTTAACACTTCATAAATGCGAAATAATTTTGTCCAATTTCTTTTCTCTTTTGAGAAAAAAACCTTCCAATTTTTAAGAAAAAGAGTATTGTTCAAACATTTAAAATGGCTTTAAATCATTTAAAGCAACACTGAATTACTGTTGAATATGGCATTTAATATGCGAAGCGACAGTGATTTGAAATCGAACATTAAATTCAATAATAGGGTAATATTATGGCACTTATAGCAGTAATAGATGATGATAATGATATCCTCGATGCGAGCAGTCTGGTACTAACAGCAAAAGGATATGAAGTAATCACCGCAGATAATCCTGATGATGGTTACAAAATAGTCAAAGAGAAAAAACCCGATCTCATCATACTTGATGTAATGATGAATGAACCTGATGACGGATTTTTTCTTGCACAGAAATTCAGAAAAGAAAAATTTGAGATACCAATTATTATGTACACATCTGTATCGAAAGCATTGGGACTCGAGTTTGCAGCAGGTGAAATGGTTCCGGTGGATGAGTTTATTGAAAAACCAATATCACCTGACACTTTAATTGACAAGGTAGAAAAACTTTTAAAATTACATTATAAGGAGTGAGTAAATGTTTGTTGCTGAAAAAAACGCTCTCTCCGAAGAAATTGAGAGCTACGTAAAAAAGTACGGAAATGACCGCTCGGCTTTACTGATGATTCTTCATGAGATTCAGAATAATCACAGGCACATTTCTGAATTTGCACAGCAGGAAGTCGCACGTCTTCTTAATATTCATCCTGTGGAAGTTTACAGCGTTATTTCCTTTTTCGCATTTCTAAATTCAAATCCAAAAGGAAGAAACCTCGTTCGCATCTGCCAGACGATAAGCTGTGATATGAAAGGCAAGAGTGGACTTATAAATGCCATCGAGCGAGAGCTTGGAATAAAGGTTGGCGAAACGACCAGGGACAATAAATTTACTGTTGAGTATGCAAACTGTCTCGGCTTGTGTGATGAAGGCCCGGCTATGGCAATCAACGACAGAGTTTATACTAAACTAACTCCGGAAGAGGCTGTAGAACTTCTTGGAAAGGTGAAGTGATTATGGAAACAACAAAAAAGAAAAGAACAGGACCAGTTATCTTCTCCGAATACAAAAGAGGAGATGCAATTAAAAAAGCATTATCAATGACCCGCGAAGACATTTTGTTTGAACTTAAAGATTCCAAATTGAAAGGTCGTGGCGGTGCAGGATTTCCCACATCAACAAAATGGATGTTAACGGCCGCCGCAAAAGCAGATAAAAAGTTTTTAGTGTGCAATGCTGATGAAGGTGAACCCGGAACATTTAAAGACAGAATTCTGCTGGTGGAATTTCCCGAACTTGTTTTAGACGGAATGGTTGTTGGCGGATATACTATTGGTGCTCAAACGGGAATAGTTTATCTGCGGGGCGAATATGAATATCTTCTTAAACCCCTTCAGGATTATCTCGCAGAGATGAGAAAAGATAATCTACTTGGGAAAAATATATTAGGTAAAAAAGGATTTGATTTTGACATCGGAATTTTTCTTGGTTCAGGAGCTTATGTGTGTGGTGAAGAAACAGCACTTATTGAATCACTCGAAGGTCATCGCGGTGAGCCACGCAACAGACCTCCGTATCCGATAAATACAGGTTATCTCGGAAGACCAACATCTGTTAATAATGTTGAAACACTTGCAGCAGTCAGTCACATCGTTGTAAAAGGCGGAAGCTGGTTTGCAAAAGTTGGGACAGATAAATCAACAGGCTCAAAATTGTTTTCAGTTTCCGGTGATTGTGAAAAACCCGGCGTGTATGAACTTCCCTGGGGAACAAAAATTTCGGAACTGCTGAAAATTGTAGGAGCCAAAAATACAAAAGCTGTTCAGATTGGTGGAGCCTCGGGTCATTGTGTGCCAAAGTCTCAGTTTGACCGGACAATGGCTTACGAAGACATTGCAACCGGCGGATCAGTTATGGTTTTTAATGAAAGCAGAGATATGCTTCACGTATTGAAAAACTTTATGGAATTTTTTGTTGATGAATCCTGCGGACAATGCACTCCATGCAGAATGGGTAATGTAAAATTACTTGAAGGTGTGGAAATGATCGAGAGAGGTGAATACACTTTTGCTCATATTAACAAGCTGAAAGACCTTGGCAAAACGATGCAATTAGCATCGAAGTGCGGATTAGGTCAATCAAGTCCCAATCCATTCATCTCGATCCTTGAAAATTTTAATGATGAAATATTTAATGGCGGTAACGGAGGAAAAAATGGAAAGTAAAGAAATATTAAGAGCCCCTGTCAGTCAGCAGTCCCTGGTAATTGAAAAGCCGGAAAACCCGGAATACATAGGCGGCTCTGTTTCAATAGAAATTAATGAAAAGAAATTTTCTGTTCCTCTAGGTACAACAATACTTGAAGCATGCAGACAGAACCAGATACATATACCAACGCTTTGTCATCACGAAGATTTATGTGTTGCCGGTGTTTGCCGTATTTGTGTTGTTGAAGTTGAGGGAATGAGAACGCTTCAGGCTTCATGTGCTTTTCCAATTACTGCACCACTAAAAATAAAAACAACTTCCAGTGCAGTTAGAAGAGCAAGAAAGCACGTCCTTGATTTATTACTTAGTGAACATTACGGCGAGTGCTATTCCTGTTTCAGAAATAACAACTGCGAATTGCAATCGCTTGCAAAAGAATACGGCGTTGATCATTACAACTTCGGGCATATAGAAAAACCACGATACAAAGTTGACAACTCTTCTTATTCTGTTATCAGGGATATGGATAAATGTGTGCTCTGTAAAAGATGTGTAAGAACCTGCATTGATCTTCAGGAAGTTGGCGTGCTTGAAGCAATCGGCAGAAGTCACGATACACACATCGGAACTTTTTGGGACAAGCCATTAGCTGAAGTAATTTGTATCAACTGTGGTCAGTGTATTAACCGTTGTCCTACGGGTGCATTACGTGCAAATGATCCACGGGATGAAATATGGTCTGCAATTGATGATCCGAAGAAACACGTTGTAATTCAAACAGCACCATCACCAAGAGCAGCAATCTGTGAAGAGTTTGGAATGGAACCGGGAACTTCACTAACCGGAGAAATGAATACTGCTTTGAGAAGAATCGGTTTCGATGTTGTGTTTGATACAAACTTCACTGCTGACTTAACAATTATTGAAGAGGGTACTGAGCTTATTCAAAGACTTTATAAAGCCCTTGTTAAAAAAGAACAGGTTGCTCTTCCTCAATTTACCTCATGTTCACCCGGTTGGGTAAAATACCTTGAACATTTTTATCCTGAATATGTTGATAATTTAAGTTCGGCAAAATCACCTCAGCAGATGTTCGGTGCACTCATCAAAACTTTCTATGCAAAGAAAAAGGGAATTGATCCGAAAGATATTGTTTCCGTAGCAGTCATGCCTTGCTCTGCGAAGAAGTTCGAGTGTAACAGACCGGAAATGGTTGATTCAGGATTTAAAGATGTTGATTACGGATTAACCACTAGAGAACTTGCACAAATGATAAAAGAAGCCGGAATCTATTTACCTGAAATGCCAAGATCACATTTTGATGATCCGTTTGGTGAAGCTTCAGGTGCGGGATTAATATTTGGTGCAACAGGTGGTGTTATGGAAGCAGCTTTAAGAACAGTTGTTGAATTCGTAACGGGAAAGAAAATAGAAAATATTTTTGCAAACGCCGATATCACTCCTGTCAGAGGATTTGAAGGAATAAAATATGCCGAGCTTCCAATTACTGAAGTTGGTCCAGTGCCGAAACTTATTGCTCATCTTATTCCTGACTGGAACTGGCTGAAAGGTGCAACATTAAAGATTGCTGTTGTTCATGGAACTGCTAATGCAAAGAAAGTTATGGATGACATTAATAACGGCGGTAAGTTCAGTGAATGCCACTTCATAGAATTTATGGCATGTCCAGGTGGGTGTCTAGGAGGTGGCGGCCAGCCAATTCCTACTACACCGGAGATTCGTAAGCTCAGAGCAAAAGCAATTTATGATGAAGATAAATCTTTGCCTGTTAGAAAATCACACGAGAATCGTCACGTTGTTGAAATATATAATGAGTTCTTAACTGATGGTCCCTGCGGACACATCTCTCACAAGCTTCTTCATACTCATTATGTGAAGCGCGGCAAGTATATTGCATAGAAAGGCAGGTATAGAGGTATACGGATTATACAGGTATATGGTTATAGGGGATATCAGGAACAACTTTAATTTGATGTTCCCGGTGATTAGAAACATTTTTTTTACTAATTACTATATACCTTATACCTTTATACCCTATACCCGTATATTTCCATTACTCTTTGACAAAGTTTTTAATAAGACAAACCAGCAACGGAAAAACCCTTGTTTAATAAACTAATGCTGAGCATGGTGCCCGATTGGGCAGTTGAACAGAAGGAATTCTGGGAAGCAATCCGCAGAAGAAACCTTTGGTTTATTAAGATGCGTTATGCCGTGGTAGTGATGCTGAGTATTTTTCTTTTCATCACAACATTTATATTCAAAATAAATTATTCAGAAACTCAGCTTATTGCCGGGGTGATAATAATCGCTTCAATCCTTTCTTATAATATTATTCTGCATCGCTTGCGAAAGTATGTGCGGTTAGATGTTACGAGGTTCAATCCTCTTTACCTATCCTTACTTCAGATAATTCTGGATTTAATTGCACTTCTGCTTCTCGTACATTATACCGGTGGAATTGAATCACCACTCTATATGAATTTTGTTTTCCTCGTTATTATTGGAAGTCTTATACTGCCGGGAACATTAGTCTACACAATGGCGGCTGTGTTTATTCTTGCCTTTGCTGCTCTTACTGCTCTGGAACATTTCCAGGCTATACCGCATCACTCAATTAATGGGCTTCTAAGTTTTTCGCTATACGATAATCCTCATTATGTCGGAGCGTTCCTTTTTACATTTGCTTTTATAACATTTGTAAGTGTGTATCTTGCAAACGGGATGGCGCGTCAGTTATATAAGCGTGAAAAAGATCTTGTAGATTCGATGAAAAAGTTAAACGCTGCTGAAAAGGAAAAACAAAAATATATTATGGGTATTGTTCACGAAATAAAAACTCCGATAGTCGCAGTTGCATCATACATAGATATTATTCTTCAGAAATTTCTTGGACCGATTGATGAAACAATTGAAGAAAAGCTTGTGCGGGCAAAAAACAGAACCGATGAAGGAGTACAGATGATAAACGATGTGCTCAATGTATCCAAGCTTACTCTGTACGATCAGTTTGATGAGGAAGAAATTGATATTGATGAAATAGTCTCCGGTGTTGTCAAGCGAAGAAAAATTTCCGCAGACGCTCACCTGATCAAGCTGAATTTATTTGACGTAAGAGATAAGAAAGAAAAAATTAAGGGTGATAAATTTCTGCTTGATATTGCATTCTCTAATCTTATTGGCAACTCAATTAAATATGGAGTTGATGGCGGCAGTGTAGAAGTTACTATTAATAGCAACAGCAGCAATCTCATTATTGAAGTCTGTGATGATGGCGTTGGAATACCGGAAAATGAACTCCCAAAAATATTTAAAGATTTTTACCGCGCAGCTAATGTAAAAAAAATTATTGCGGAAGGATCGGGGTTGGGACTTTCTGTAGTGAAAAGAATTGTTGAGCGGCATGGCGGAACAATCAAAGCTGAAAGCCCCTCACGCATGGCCAAAAAAGATTATCCCGGCACCCGCTTTACAATCGAACTTCCTTTCCGCAGAAAAGAAAAAGATGAAGCTCTGGTAGAATTTAAAGCAAATACCTGAACAAAAACATTCCCCTCAAAAATTTCAATCACTTATTTCATCGCGAGCTTGTCTCGCTAAATTAACCAATTCCCAGTATGGAGGCTTATAACCTTTTTGAACTTTAAATTGATCAGCGAGAAAAATAAGTTTTGATTTGATCTGATCGTGAGTCTCTGAATAATCGACATTCTTTAAAGCTGCCTCTGCGCTCATACCTTCCGGAACCGGACCTTCCTTGCCAAACATATTTAATATCTGCGCTGTAAAATTTCATCATTCTTCCAATTGGCAGAATGTACCATTCATAAGTTAAAACCTTTCCACTGTCAGCTTCTTCTAGCATTACATCAGTTACCGCATTATCCAGATGATCTTTGTAGAGAGTTTCGGGATCTCTCCATTCAGCAACAACAGAAATCTGAGGATCATATTCAAGATCTGAAGGTTCCTGTGTTTCAAAATATTTAACTCCAAATGCAGCCAGCCAGTTTCTTGTTCCCTTTGATGAAATGGTTGATAGTCCTGTCCATAATGTTATTCCAAATTTCTTATACGCAGAAGAAGCAACTTCGGAACAAAATTGTTTTTCAGATTCATTAATATCCATTTCAAAATCGTAAGGAATATGATTTATCCTGGCCTCTGATAATGAATACTCTGCTGCCTGGTGAGGAAGCATTGGGTTATCTGATATCAAATCCGATCGTAATCTTAGCACCATAATTCTTAATTTTTTATCATTAAGATATTCTTCCAGAGAAGAAACAGTCACTCCTCTTTCAATGTGTGATTCGATTATAGAAATCAATTTTGTTTTTTCGTCTATGTGAACCAAAGCGATGTGTGAAAAGTTTCCCGGATAATCATTACCTCTGGCGATCAAAGCTGATGTTGGTGCACCTCCTCTCGAAACTAAAATATCTCCGCTGTGAACTTTCACACCAAGTATTTCTGCCGAAGGTGTTGGTGATGGTTCATCGACTCCATTAATCAGAGCAGCAACCTGGTTATCAGGTAATTGAAGCATTATTTCTTCAATTGCAATTCGGTTTCCGTACAACAATCTGTAAAGAGTATTTTTTGCTTCGGTGGAATTCATATCCCAGTTTACGGATTGATCCTTAATAACTTTTCTTAAATTCGAATAAAAATTTATGTAATCGGGAAAGTATTGAGTGCAAACAGGAATGAGGGGTGCGATATTGAAGATATTGTTTTCGAGAGCTATAAACTTTTCATCAGAAGGATCTAGTGTGTCAGTTGAAATCTCACTTAATAATATTTCAGAATTTGTTAGTAGTGAATCGACAGTGTAATTTATTTTATCACATCCCGCTGCATTTGCTGTTATAAATTTTAATTCCAGACTTTTCCAAACGCTATCCTGTTTCCAGCTGAATGGAGTTTTATTTTCCTCGGTGGCAGGTTGATTATTGTCAAGTGGAATTAAAAGTAGAAGATAGAGTAATACGACAGATAAAATCAGAATTGAAGTCTTAGGATATTTTTTCATTTTAGATTTTATACTCACACTTGGAAATTAATAGATGAGAGCTGTAATTCCCAATTATATAGTGCAAACTCCCAGAAACTCTGAAAGAGATTTATTATTCTTTCGGATTTTCTAATTCAACAAGCTGCGATGACACTCCCGGAATAAGAGCAACCTTACGTGCAATTTCTTTGTTGTCTTCGGCTTTACCGACCAATTCAAGAATAAGCAATCCTGTATCAGAACAGTTTTCCAAAACACCGTCGTGAATTCCAAGACGTGTTTTAATGTTGCAGCCCCACGCAGTAAGTATCTGCTGAACTTTTACTGCGGCGTCTTTTCTTTTGCCGATGAGTATTAATAGTATAGTCTTCATAATTTATCCCCGGAATAGTGAGTAAAAATTGATAATACAAAAATAAAGAAGATAAAACTTATCTACCCATCTGAGACTATTTGCTTGATAAAATCTTAAAATATAATTTGCATCAACATTCATAAAGAAATTTAGATATGTCTTATACGGACAATGTATTAAATTTTACGGGCGAGTACTTCATTCCGGGAAAATCCGGTGAAAGAATTGAAGCTGATCATTTAGAGCGCTATCATTTCGCTTGCAGATATGCTAAAGGAAAAGCAGTGCTCGATATTGCCTGTGGTGTGGGATATTCCGACGCTATGTTTATTGAAGCAGGAGCTGTTAGTTATGACGGTGTTGATATAAATGAAAAAATAATTCAGTATGCAAAAAATAATTATAGTTCAGAGGTAATATTGTCGGACATCACATTATAAAGACTAAATTAGAGATGACAGTAAAAATATAACAAATCACTAGGAAATCCGACTCTAAACTAATTACACAATCCGAAGAAAATGTTATGAAAAGAGCGCAAAAAAAGTATACAAACCGTATAAAAATTATCTATACCTTATTTGGAAATCCCGATTTAAAGACATCACCCGAATAACATTTCCATAATATCCCGATATTTTGTGATTAGCAAAAAATTAGTTTGATACCTTCTATAAGTAATTCTATAGAGAGGAAATATATTATTTTTAATTTTTATTGTGTCCAAGTTTAGTTTATACCCCTCGATCAACTTACCACCCAAACCACTTGAAAAAGATGAAACTCAGATTTTAGGTGGAGTTGGATATTTTCCTGAAACGCGGACTGATAGGGTAACCAGTAAAATGGCATTTGGTGGAGAAATACAATCAGATACGGGTTCAGTAATTCTTATTTATGCAGATTGAAGGTTGGTATGATTTTCAAATAATGTTGAAGATGGCAGGTGGGGTTTATCATTGCAGGTATTATAGTTTTAATGATTTTCAAATTATAGATTGGCTTAATGCCGATTTTTGCATGCATTGCTGACAATTCTATTGAGGGTGGTGGTGTACATTCCATTACTTTTGGTCACCATCTTGATCCGGTAAACTTTACACAGCCGTCGGTCCGGTCGTTGGGATTAGAGATATAACGATGAAAATAACCAGTGGGGCTGGGGAATAATTATGAAGAGGAGGATAAATAAATTATAAATTGGATTGTTATAAAAAATCAATGAATACATTAAAAGAGACTACTTTTTTTCCAAGCATAAATATTGGTTATATATTTAGAGATATATTTATAGAAAATCCCGGTATGAATGACGAAAATCAAGAAATAAAAGAATTGCTTCTGCTGCAGCGTGTTGCTCAGAGGATCAATTCAATTTTAGACCTCGATCTTCTTCTCGAAGAAGTTGTAAGTGATGTTGCACAAACTTTCGGTTATTCACGTTCCGGAATATTACTCAAAGATGAGGAGGCGAATGAACTGGTAATCGTAGCTGTTCGCGGCTGGACTGTCAACTTTCATGTGAAAGGTGACCGATTCAAGATTGGAGAATATGGAATGGTTGGACACGTCGGCTTAACTGAAGAAACTTATTATTCACCAGATGTGACACTAGACCCATATTATCAGGTCAGTGAAGAATCCACTCGTTCAGAACTTGACATTCCATTAAAAATTCATGGCCGACTGATTGGTGTATTTAATTTCCAGCATCAGGAAGCAAATGCATTCACCAATTCCCGGATCCAACTACTTGAAGCATTGGCAGGTCATGTAGCAACGGCAATCGAGAATGCCCGGTTATTTGAAAATGAGCGGAAGGAAAAAGACCGTCTGGTTGGAGAACTTAATGAAGCGCGCAGTGTTCAGCTTAGTTTGTTTCCTGACTGGACTCCAGACATTCCGGGATTTGAAATTACAGGATTGTGTATTCCCTGCCGCGAAGTTGGAGGCGATTGGTTTGACTATATTCCTCTTCCTGACGGAAGGATAGCAATTGTGCTTGCAGATGTTTCCGGTAAAGGAACAGGTGCTGCTTTGCTAATGGCATCCACACGAAGCGTATTAAGAATGTTTGCCGAGCGAGGATTATCACCGGGCGAAGTTCTGACCAAAGTAAATAATACGTTAGTAAAAGATTTTCCCAAAACAAGGTTTGTTACGATGATTTATGCAATTGTCAATCCATCAGGTAAGAATATTGTATTTGCCAATGCCGGTCATCCTCCTCCATTGTTTACAGATTCAGAAGGAGGAAGGTTTTTGAATTTCGATACGGGATTACCGCTGGGCATTCAGGAAGGATTCTTTCCCGAACATAGTTTTGAATTACCTTCAGGCAGTCGCTTGCTATTTTATTCAGATGGAATTAGTGAAGCAATGAACCAGGCATCAGAAGAATATGGCGACAAACGTATTTTTGAACAGATGATCAATCCAGACGCTACGATAAAGAATCTGCTGGATGGTGTTCAGACTTTTGTGAGTGGTTTTCCTGCTTCGGATGATATGACTGTTGTGATGATAAAATCGAAGGATTAAAATACAGCAGTAGGTAAGCGCTATCGCCTGGATAGTATTATTTGATTAATTCTTCTTAAAACTTTAGATTAAAGAGCTTATGAAGGGTAAGCTTACCAATGATTTTTCTTTACAGGGAAACGATGAATAATGTATACTCATACGTTTCTTTTAAAGAACATATTTTGGCCTAATAGTCAAAATTTATACATTAGTTAAGCAAAGATATACGTGAAGAAAAATCATACAATCAATTGGATTTGTAAGATGTTAGTGTGGAATTGGATTTGGAATTGTGAAGAGGCTAAAAACTGACTATTCTTTTTACAAAATTAGCGTGTTCATTAATATTTGAAGGATGTCCTTTCACAAGAGTATAATCAATACAAGATTTTATCTTAATGATGTTTCTAATAATTTTCATTGATTCAGCCAAATCATATTATTCTGATACAACACAGGCTATCATAAATTATTTAACCAAGCATCATTAAGTAAATGGACTGCAATATTAACATCAGAACCTTTTTCCTCATTTTTATAATATTTAACAGCTCTTGATTTTAATTGGCTTGCCAGAGGAGCAAACTTGTGGGTTAGAAAATATAAAATATTTTAATCTCAATATAATTATTCTAGTGCTCTTAAATAAGTTGCTGTTAATAGGTTTTTAGAAATAATCAAATATTGAATACTAAGGAAGAATTAAATATTTGATCTGTATAATATTGATTGTCTTTAAGACAGTAATTATTTGAAAAATTTAGATTTGAAATCAACCATTTAATACGGAGTGTTGTTAATGATGGTAGTAAAAGTTGAATTCATAATAAACATATAGTTTATTAGTTCCTTTAACTATTTAAAAATGCAAGTTGCATCAAAAAGGCGATTGATGACCCTAAAAAACTAAGGGATGTTTCGAAACAGGAATGTGGTTAAACATGATGAAAAATATATGTTAGATAATTTATTAGATAGAATTTGAATACACAATGAGCTTAATAAAAGTAAAGTTATAATGAATTAGTTCGTTATAAAACTGGTTACTCAATGTTGATTTAATCCTAATAATATCCTCGCCCATTTGGTCGCAGCCCTCAACAATTTGGTCGTGTTCACATAGGCATATTTATCAATTGATAAGATTTTAACACTCTTTTAACGGCACACGCTTTGTCTTCATTTCATCGGAGGTAAATAAAATGAAAACACTAATAATAATATTCGCTTTCGGTTTTATCAGCTTTGCATTTGCAATGGAGTCACAGGACTCTACTCAAAATCAGAACAGAGAGAAAGAACAAATCCAAACGCAAGAGCAGAACCAGCAGAAAAATCAAGGCGACGAAAACCAGATCAGAGACAGAAACAAAATCCACAGCGGAGATCAGTTTTCTGGAAAGAACGGTAATAAGAGAGGCAAAGATGTCTTCATTGATAAAGATGGAGATGGAATTGCAGATACTCGTGCCGGAGGAATGAGCCTCGAAAAGATAAGAAAAAGAACAAGAGCAGGTCAGGGCAGCGGTGGACACGGTGGCGGCGGCAATGATGGCTCTGGTGGTAATGGCGGCGGAAAGTAAATCCTGAAGCACAATTATTTTATGAAACGAAAAATTAGTTCTCTGTATTTACTTGTTCTCTTGATTTCTGTATTCAGTTTCAATTCACAAGCACAGTTTTATCTTACTGCTGATGTCGAAGGATATTACGATGATAACATCTTTAACAACTATCTGAACGAATCCGATTTCATAAATGCTTTTACCGGCGAGCTTGGCTATGATATCGAAACAGAGCAAAATAATTTTGAAATCTACTACACAGGTTTTTTCAATCGCTATTATGAGTACGCGGATAAATCAACAACCATTCACAAGTTCGGTGCAGTTAATACTTATCTCTTCTCTGAAAATGATAACCCGTTTAATGTTGGACTCAACTACACTGTTCGAATCAACCAGGAAGATTACTACATTTATGATTTCAACCAGATCTCTGCTTATGCAAATTATATGCATTCAATCAGCGAGAGTAATAAAATTCAATTAGGTGTAATCGGCAACAGAATTGACTATGAAAATTTTTCTCTCTTCTCTCACTACCAGCTTAAAGCTTTTTTAAGATCGATAAACAGTTTTGAAAGCCGGACTTCACTAACAGCCGCAGCAGAGATTGATCAAAAAATTTATATTGAAAAGATGCAAAACCAGGGACTTGCTGATGAAGTTCTGCAGGCAAAACTATATTTGCAAGTGGGACAGGGAATAACTGATGATTTGGGTTTAAGTGCTTATGCCTTTTTCAGAAATAACCTCAGCGGCGGCAACAGATACTTTAATACTATTGAATACATTTATTACGAAGAAGAACTCTTCAACGATATTTATTCAAATGAAGGAATTGAAACCGGATTAACAATGTCTTATCTCTTTCTTCCAAACATAATGGGGAAAATTTCAGGGCGATATGAGATCAGAAATTACACAGACCTTCCCGCAGCAGATGAAAATGGAAACGAACTTGATGAAATGAGACAGGATAATCAGTACTCTGCAGGTGCTTCTCTGGAATTTGGTTTGAGTGAAATTCTCAGCGGGCTTTACCTTTCCTTGAATTACAATTACATCAAAAACATTTCCAACGATTATTACTACGATTACAATAACCAGATTTACGCAATTACTTTAGGCTTTGATTTTTAGATCTTAACCCTGAACTTATTTCAGGGTCTTTAGTTAATATTGAAGAAAGAAAATAGAAATACGAATTAGCTGAAGATCCTGAAACAAGTTCAGGATTTTCCCATTCAGTGCTTAATATTATACTTCTTTAGTTTGTATCTCAGATTTCGTTCAGTCAGACCCAATAACTTTCCGGCTTTTGTTTGGTTGCCTTCGCTTTGCTGAAGTGCATCAAATATTAATTGTTTCTCAAGCGCTTCAACCTGCTCAGTGAGAGTGCCTTCTTTTAATGTGGCAAGAGTTTTCTCTTCTTTAAATCCTTTTATATTCATCGGCAGATCGCTTAGTGTGATTACCTTCCCTCGTGTTAAAACAACAGCTCGCTCAATTATGTTTTCCAGCTCACGGACATTGCCGGGATAATTGTATTTCATCAGCACATCTGCTGCTTCTTTTGAAATTTCAATCTTATCTTTTTTATTTTCCTTGCAATACTTTTCGATGAAGCCTTCAATCATTGGCAGGATGTCTTCTTTTCTTTCCCGAAGCGGAGGAATTTTTATTGAAACAACATTCAGCCGGTAATAAAGATCTTCTCTGAAAGTACCGTCCTTAATTTTTTGTTCAAGGTCTTTGTTGGTTGCCGCAATTATTCTAACATCAACTTCAATTTTTTCTGTGCCGCCGACTCTTTCAAATTGATGTTCCTGTAGAACACGTAAAAGTTTTACCTGAATAGATTGTGGAATATCTCCGACTTCATCTAAGAAAATTGTCCCGCCGTGAGCGATTTCAAATCTACCTTTTTTCATTTTATCTGCACCGGTAAAAGCACCCTTCTCGTGTCCGAACAATTCACTTTCAAGCAGAGTTTCCGTCAGTGCCGGAACATTCACTGCAACAAATGCTGCATCTTTTCTTGGACTTATATAATGAATCGCTTTAGCCAGCACTTCTTTTCCTGTTCCGTTTTCTCCTGTAATTAATACGTTCGCTTTACTGTCTGCTACTCTTGCTGCAACGTTAATTACTTCTTCCATCTTTTGAGATTGAGAAACGATGGCAGAGATTTTATACTTCTCCTGCAATTGAGTTTTTAATAATTGATTTTCGGATTTTAGATTTTTGTGCTCGATGATTCTCTCAATCATTAAATCGAGTTCATCAAGATCAACAGGTTTAGAAATGTAATCAAATGCACCGAGCCGCATTGCTTTAACAGCATTTTCTACAGTTCCGTATGCCGTAACAATCACAAAGCTAATTTCAGGATTTATTTTTTTCACCTGCTCGAGAACATCCAATCCTGATAAGTCGGGCATCTTAAAATCAGAAAGGATTATATCAACAGGATTTCTTCCTGCAATCTCAATCCCTTCTTTACCTGATGAAGCCGAAAAGATTTTATAACCTTTTTTCTTCAGGTATCCGGTAAGCACATCTCTCTGTGCAGCTTCATCATCAATTACTAAAATGTTGTAGTCTTTCATTTTTGCGGTATGGTTATTTTAAATTTTGTGTATTTGTTTACTTCGCTGAAAACTTCAATTGTTCCGTTATGTTCGGCGATTATTTTTTGAACTATGCTTAAACCAAGTCCGGTCCCTTCCGGTTTTGTAGTATAATAAAGATCAAAAATTTTATTCTTTATCTTTTCAGGAATTCCGTTACCGTTATCAGTTATTTCAATAATCAAATTACTTTCTTTCTTAAAATAATTGATTTCCACCTTACCGTTTTTATCAACTGCATCAATTGCATTCTGAACAAGGTTCATCAATGACTGTTTGATAAGCTCAGGATCAATCATCATTTCAAAGGATTGCTCGGATAATTTTATAAGCTCTACACCTTTAAGTTTTGCCTGATCAGAAAACAATCTGTAAATATCATCAAAAAAAGTTTTTGAATTTATTTTTTTAATCTGAAGACTTAGCGGCTTTGCGTAACTCAGAAACTGTGTGATGATTTTGTTAATCCTGGTAACCTCACTTCTCAAAAGACTTGTAATGCTGTGATATTCTTCTGTTTCTTTTTCAACTTTAAATTCTTTGTCAAGCCGTTGAGCTATCATCCCGATTGCGTTGATTGGATTCCTGATTTCGTGTGCAACACCTGAAGCAAGCTCGCCCATTGCTGAAAGTTTCTCTTTACGCTTCGATTCTTCTTCAAGGCGGCGTGATTCGGTTAAATCGTTTATAACAATAATAAAATTCTCTTTGCCATCTTCATCTTTATTCCTGGTGAAATTCAGAAGCAGGTATTTTCGTTCATCTCCAATTGCTGTATCGATTGCAACATCTGCACATTGTTCATCGCTGTTTTTGCAATATTCTAATAATGATCTGGAAATGTCGTCAGATAATTCTGAAAGATTTTTCTGAATGATTTCTTCTTCTTTCCTTTTAAAAAGGTTTTCCGAAGATTTGTTGAAAAGCGTAATCCGCATTTGCTCATCAACCACAATTACGGCTTCACCCATATTCTCCAGCACAGTAGAAGTAAATGTTTTGAACTTTTTAAATTCGTTTGAAACGGTCTTAAGATTTTGAGTAGTGAATATTATGCTGAGAATAATTACACCTATCGCAGCAAGAACCAGTGAAATGATAATCAATCTTCTCACCATTCTGTCTTCAACAGCCCGGACTTCGTCAAGAGTCAATCCAATTCTGAAAATGCCGATTACTTCACCGTCATAATTGAGTCTTTTTATACTCTCAAAAATTTCCTGATTTTTATACGTGTGAGTTCTTGAATAGATTTTGTCCGAATTCAACGAATTAACTAAAAACGGATCTGAACCTATCGAGCTAATTGTGTCAACAGATGAACCGGCAGCGAGAATGCCGATTGAATCCTGCAGAACTATGTACTCAATACCCTGGTTATCAGATATGTCTCTGATTATTTTTCCAAGTCCAATCCTTTTCCTGAACTCCAGAAATTCTTCTGCATTCAGGTTGATAACGATAGCACCCTTATTATTTGAACGTGCAATTGCCACCGCAAATCTTTGTTCTTCCGCAAACTCAGCCTTTTTTAAACCAATAACATATTCATTCAAACCATCTTTAAGAATGGGTTTAAGCTCATCGGATCTGTTAATATTTTCTTCACCATGAGGATGATCTTCTTCGGGTATTCTGCTGGAAAGAACTCTTGTTCCGTTTTTATTGAAAATATTGATTCTGAAAAGAGAGTTCTCTTTTCCAATTTCAATCAGTTTTTGTTGTGTGAGAAGATTGAGGCTGTCCAACTTTTTTATAAGCCGGGCATTATTGAATAACCTTTCCGCGATTAGGTATTCAATCTCTTCGCTGGAGTTTAATGCGTTTATGCTGCTTTGGTTTACGGTTTCGATTAATGATGCGGATTGCTCTGTAAGCAGGTGGAGAATTTCATCTTTGCTTTGCTGAAGCTCTATAAAAGCAGATACAATCATAAGAGCACCAATAATTAGTGCAACAGCAATTATAATCTTCGGCTGCAATTTATTTAGGAAATTCATATTCAAAAGTAACCAGATTTAAAGCAAGATTGAATTCATTTATAGAAGGCGAAGGCGGAGGCAGAGGCAAATGGTGTTATTTAATAATTGTATTATTCTTTGTAGTGGTTTAGCTTCGTCCACATAGTCGCAGCAGTTCGCCCTTAAGGTCGAAGAATTATTCTTCTTCAAATAAATATCTCAAATACAAAGTAAAAACCAACCATTTATTGCTGGCACATCCATTGAATAACCTATCCAGAACATAATTAAATAAACATCATACAATAACAAAAGGAAAAATAAAATGAAGAACACAAAAAATTTCTCGCTCGCACTTGCACTCATTGCAAGCGTGATTTTCTTTTCAGCTTCAAGCTTTGCACAGGAAGATCCTGTAAAGAATAAAGAAGAAAACCAGGTGAAGAGCCAGGTTCAGGAACAGGATCAGAACCAGGTAAAAAACCAGGAACAGATTAAATCTCAAGGCGATCCTCAAACGCAACTTAAAAACCAAAACCAGAATCAGATCAAGCAGCAAAACAAAAATCAGGTAAAGAATCAAACTAAAGAGCAAAACCAGATTCATTCAAATCGTTTTGTCGATGAAGATGGCGACGGCTTTAATGATAATGCGCCTGATGCTGATGGCGATGGAATTCCAAACGGAAGAGATGAAGATTATACCGGTCCACAGAACAGAAAAGGAACAGATGGTCATAAAGGATTCGTTGATCTGGATGGTGATGGAATAAATGATAATGCGGTTGATTCAGATGGTGACGGAGTTCCTAATGGTCAGGATCCTGATTATGTAAAACCAAATGATGGGACAGGTCAGAAAAATCAAAATGGAAAAGGAAACAATGGGAATGGTAAAATGTGGGGACCAAAAGATGGAACAGGTAACAGCGGAGTAGGTCCGAAAGATGGCACTGGTTACGGATCAGGTTCTGGTAGCGGAACCGGAACAGGTAATCAAAGAGGCGGAAGAAAGTAATTAAAGATTATATATTTATAATCAGGGACGGCAAGTAATCGCCGTCCTACTTAAAAAATAAAAAAAAGGAATATAAAAAATAAATATAAATTATATAAAAACTTTATTATTTTTATATATAATATAAACAAAAGACAGAAAAAATATATATATTAAAGAATAAGAGAGAGGGTTATTTGCTCCTAATCAACTATTTATAAGTGTGTTACTAAATATCAATTCGTGTTAGTACGTTTAATTAGTAAAGATAAACTAATTTGAATTTTATGATGTTGTTTATTAAAAATCAATTCTCCATAAATCGGAGTTATATATGAAACCTATCCTAAAAATAATTACACTCATTTTTATATTTTCATCGCTTCAACTTTTCTCGCAGGTTAAAGCAGGTGCGGAAGCACTCGGCACGAGAGAGTATGATGATTATAAAACACCGCAGTTCTGCGGCACTTCCTGTCACGTAGATTTTTACAGACAATGGCAGCAGGCAATGATGTCGCAGGCATACACGCATCATTGGGATGAGATTGAATATTTCAAGCTGGCAGTTCCACACGCAGAAAAAGATGAAAAAGTTGCTGAGGTTAAAGCAGGATGCAACGGATGTCATGCACCAATTGCTTTTCTTGCCGGAGATGTTCCTCCGCCCTTACCAGAAATGAATTCCAGAGCGAATGAATCTGTCTCCTGCGATGTTTGCCACACTGTTTCAGGATTTGAAGGAGACACACCTTACAACTTTAACTGGATTTCTGAGCCGGGTGATGGTAAAACAAAATATGGTCCGAGAGGAACCGGAAATTCTCCCGAACATAAAATTATTAAGTCAGATTTTCTCAACACTGCCGAGTTTTGCGGAACCTGTCATAACGAAATGTCGCCGTACAATGTTTGGGTAAAATCAACTCATCTTGAATGGAAAGAAGGACCTTATTCAAAAGAAGGAGTGAAATGCCAGAACTGCCACATGACTCAGGCAGAAGGTTACACTGCTTCGATGGGCAAAAAATATCCCGATGCATGGCAGCATTTATTTCACGGCGCACACGATCCCGGAAAAGTTGGCGGAACAATTGAGCTGAGAATTCATCCTGATATCAAAGAAGCAGAGCCGCTTGAGGTAATAAAATTTACAGTTGCTTTATTCAATCAGAAAACGGGACACAAATTTCCAACCGGATCTGTTGAAGACAGAATCGTCTGGATGCATGTTGAAGCTGTTGATGCAAAAGGAAAAGTATTTCATCTTCCTGTTGATAAAAAAGGATTTGAAGGTGAAGAATATACAATCGGTGCAGATGTTCTTGCTTACCAGGATATGGGAATTGCTCTCAATGATCCGAACTTTAAAGGAGTTCAGAGAGATGGAATTCCGATCGGTGACAGAATTTTTAGAATGCCTTACTTCGATCCGCAGGGAAGAATGACAATCCAGCAATGGAATACTGCATCGCAGGGAGTTGATTACAGACTTGGACCAAGAGAAACAAAACTGGAAACTTGCACATTCACTATTCCTGCGGATGCAGCTCCGGGCGAGATGAAAGTAACAGCAGTACTGAATTATCAAAAACTTGTTAAACCTGTTGCTGACTTTCTCGAAGTTCCTGAAGAAGAAGCAGAAATTATTAAAGTAAATGAGCACTCAACTTATGTAACGGTTCTACCATAACTGTAATGCCGGACTCCGATCCGGCATCTCAAAACTAATTGTTACCCTGAACTCGTTTCAGGGTCTTAATATTTCTAAAGATGCTGTCCAAAGGACTCCTTGAAATAAATTCAGCATAAACAAAAGAAGAGGATTAAAATGAAAAATACATTTACACTCACAGTTTTAACTTTCATCATACTTACATTTCTTGCAAGTGATGTTCTTGCAATACCTGCATTTGCGAGAAAATATAATATGACCTGCAAAACCTGTCATTCACCATTTCCATCACTTAAAGCTTACGGAGATGAATTTGCAGGAAACGGATTCCAGTTGAAAGATCAGGATGCACCAAGATATTATGTTGATACCGGTGATGAAGAGTTATCATTAATCAGAGACTTTCCACTGGCATTAAGACTTGAAGGTTATGTTACTTACAATCAGGAAGATTCTGAACTAAGTGATTTTACGCACCGTTCTTTTCAAGCTGCTGACCGGTGGAGCCATCACAAATGATATTTCTTATTATTTTTACTTTTTTTTTAGGAAAGCGGTGAAGTCGGAAAGATTGAAGATGCCTGGTTTATGTTTAATAATCTTTTCAGCAGTGAATTGGATTTTACAATCGGTCAGTTCCAGGTCTGCGATCCACTTTTCAAAAGAGAATTAAGATTAACAAGAGATGATTACTACATTTACAAAGTGAATCCCGGAGCTTCAATGGTTGATCTTACTTACGATAGAGGAATTATGCTCGGTTATGGTTTTGATACCGGAACTGATTTGGTTTTAGAAGTTGTAAATGGAAGCGGAATAGGTGAGCAGTTTTTAAGCGGGACTTTTGACAACGACAAATACAAAAACTTTTTCGGAAGAATTTCTCAGGATGCCGGTGAGAATTTTAGAATTGGCGCAATGGGTTACTGGGGAAAAGAGGATATGAAATTGAACTAATCCGCCAGAAATCACTTTATATCCGCACAAATGAACTCTGGATGCTTGGTGGTGATGCAACAATCAGCTCTTGATCCGCTCGAATTGAATCTTCAATACATTGAAAGGAGTGATAACAATCCCTACTTTTTCTATTGAGTCAAAAGGAAATATAAAGATAAAATACAACAAGGAGGCTTTGCGCGAACTTATTTTCAGACCCGATGGTGATGACAGCGATTGGTATGCTGTTGTACATTACTATTCAACGAATGTGAATTCGGATAGACAAATTGGTTGACGTTGAAATCATTTAGCTATTCATTTCGGGTATCTGCTGAGAAGAAACATTCAGATTGGTCGGAGAATACTCTCAAAACTTAAAAGATGAATATGGACGATAGGACTGGGATTTATAACGGCGTTTTAGGATAAATCTTGTCTTGATTAAGTCAGAATAAGGCTCTATATTTTGTCCTGAATAAAGACAAAATAAGGACTTAATAAAATGAAGAGCATTTCAGTTGCAAGTGATATTATTCCCGTTGGTCAGTTCAAATCCGACTTAGCAAGATATCTCAGGGAAATTCAGGAAAAGAACAATTCTTTAATTATAACTCAGAATGGCAAGCCAGCCGGAGTGCTAATCTCTCCTTCTGAATTTGATGAACTGAGACAGACAAAACTTTTTTTAGAATCAGTTTCACGCGGTTTGACAGATTCCGATAAAGGTGATGTGTTTTCAACTTCACAGATTAGAGGTGAATTAAAAAAGTCGCGTTCTTCCAGAGCAAAATGAAACTCGTTTGGACAAAGGAAGCGCTGCTTCATCTGAAGGAAATTGATGAATATATTTCCAGAGATAATCCTGTTGCGGCAACAGAATTTGTTGATAAATTAATTTCTATTGCTGAAACCATAGTTGATAATCCTAAAAAGGGAAGAGTTGTCCCCGAGCTTTCATTAGATAACATACGTGAGTTATTATTTAAGAATTATCGGATAGTTTATCTGATTAAGAAAAGTTCGGTTGACGTTCTTACTGTATTTGAGGGA
>JAXHLB010000035.1:0-155859 GCA_034522695.1 Ignavibacteriaceae bacterium
ACTATGCGCCTGGTTACTGCACAAAACTTGTTATGAGCATTTTTAAATGTAATTAACTTCAGGAATTAGTTTTCAATGCTGGACTTCAATCTGGAAAATATCGGAGAAGCAATCTCCCACATTATCATTCCTGGCCTGACCCGGAATCCAGGAAAGGAAAATTGAGTTAAGATTAAAATCTTACTTGCCTGGCGTATCCTGATTTATCTGTAGAAGACAGACCGTGCTTAATTACCTGCCTGCCCGAACTGTCGAATAAAAAGTTCAACATCATTCATCATCATATCATAAAGCCTTTCATATAAATTATTTTGTCATTCAGCCTTTTCCTTGATAAATTTTATATAAAAAAAGGAATACCAATGAGTTACTTACCAAAACCATCAGCGCTTGCAATTCTTCTAATACTTTTCTCTTCTTCACTCCTTCTGCATGCACAGGAAATTACTAGTGAACAAAAGATGGAATCTGTTAATAATATTTCACAACTTTTAATTGACCATTATGTGTTCCCTGATGTCGGGAAGAACTGCGGAGATCATCTTAAAGCCCGGATGGAAGAAGGTATCTTTGATAACATTTCGGATAAAAAAGAATTTTCGGAAGTGCTGACTAAAGAACTGCAAAGCATAAGCAGGGATAAGCATATGAGAGTAAGACCCGAAGGCGGAATGATGGTAATGGATGAATCGGGCGACCAGCTTTTTCAGCAGTTTAAGTTCAAAAACTTTAACCAGGAAAATAATTTCGGTTTCAAAAAAGTTGAAATGCTTGAAGGCGGCATTGGCTACATAGACTTAAGAGGATTTGCTCAATCACCTGATGCTTTTGATGTCGCTAAAATTGCTATGAACTTCATAAAAAATTCTAATGCAGTGATTTTCGATTTAAGAAAGAATAATGGCGGAAGTCCGGAGATGATAAAATTTATACTCAGCTATTTCTTTGATAAGCCGACACATCTTAACGATTTATACTGGAGAGACGAAAACAGGACAGAAGAATTCTGGACGAATGAAAAAGTTGATGGTAAAAGAATGTCTGATGTCCCCGTCTTTGTTCTTACAAGCAATAAAACTTTTTCCGGCGGAGAGGAATTTGCATATAATGTGCTGACACAGAAACGCGGAACTATTATCGGCGAAGTTACGGGCGGAGGAGCTAATCCCGGCGGTATGTTTCCTGCGGGAAACGGACTTGCAGTTTTTATTCCCACCGGAAGAGCAATAAATCCAATTACAAAAACCAACTGGGAAGGCGTTGGTGTTAAACCGGATATAGAACTACCCGCCGATGATGCTCTCGATAAAGCGCTGGAGCTTGCTAAGCCGGAAGCAGAAAAACATAAGCAGAAAATTCTTTCAGAAGCAGAGACGAATTTCAGCGAATTCAGGAACAGGCTTGATAAAGCCGAAGCGCTGTTCAGCACAGACAACATAAAAGCAAATGAAGAAGCTTACGGTGCGCTAAATTTGCTGCTGCAGAATAGCCTTGCCGGGGAAATAGATTTTAATTTTCTCGGTTATCAATATCTTGGTGAAAAAAAATATGATATGGCTATAGCCATTCTCACTTTTAACACTGAAAAATTTTCCGGTTCTTCGAATGTTTGGGATAGTCTCGGCGAGGCATATATGAACAGCGGCAATAACAAGCTTGCTATAAAGAACTATGAAAAATCTCTTGAGCTTGACCCCGGAAACGAAAATGCCAGGCAGATGATTGCAAAAATGAAAAGCGGAGAATGATATATACTGCAACTTGTGATCGTTCGCTTTGTCTTACCGTAGTGAAATGATGGCGGTGATTGCCACGCTAGTCATTAGAAAAACCAGCCTGTCCCGTTTTACGGGAATGAGAAATGCTTCCCGCACTGTCATTGCGAGTCCCGCCTTAGCGGGAGCGTTTATCCCCGCCTCAGGCGGAATGCAATCTCCCGCTGACCAGGTTTCTAAGAAATATAATGGGGGCGAATGATAAAATCTTAATTTATATTCCATAGGAAGATGTTTGACTTTAGCCAGTAAGTGTCTCTTTAGTTTTATCCATCATTACGTTGGGAGAAAAATTCAATGATTAAGAAAAAGAAATCTGCTCGGACAAGTCGGTTTAGTAATTATCACATTTGGCATTTATGCTATCTACTGGTTCTATAAAATTTCGGAGGAAATGAAGTTTGTCGGGAAGGATGACAAAGCATCGCCGGGATTGTGGACGGTTCTGCTTTTCATTCCAATTGCTAATATCTGGGTCTACTACAAATTCTCCGAACTTTATGAAAAAATTTCTTCTGACAATTTTAACAAGTGGCTGCTGTTTGTTTTGTGGCTTGGTGTTTTCACCGGCTGTGTGGTTCATTGTCCAGACCGAAATGAATAAGAAAGCAGACCGAAGTGTTATGGCAGGTGTTTAGCTCTGCGGAAAATAGTTTGATGATAAGCCTTCCGCAGAATGGAAGGCTTTTTTATAGAAAAGAAATTTATTTGCGTGCTTGCCCCCGGCGTAATGAAATGAAGACGGGTCATTCCTGTCCTGATTTTCATCAGGATAAACTCCAGCAGGAATCTAAGAAAGAAATCTACGCACTGGCGGAATGCAATCTATTTACCCACCCCTCCATCCCCTCCTCCAAAGGAGTCCTTCGGACAAGGAGGGGACAATCGTCTATATTGGAGAAGATAACAATATAAATAAAATGACGACACCAATAACAATATCTCCTCTTGGGAGAGACATGTTCCCGAACTAGTTAAGGGGAAGATAAGGAGGGTGGGTTTGGGGATGGTTTCACTTCTTCAGCATTCTCACCCCGTCAGGGCCGGGTCTTGTCGACAATCCATTTTTCTATTTTCTCTATAACTTTATCAAGCTGATGTACTACTTCCATATCATCGAATCTCAAAACAGTTACACCAAGTTCCTTCAACCGCTTATCTTTCTTTTTATCTCTTTCCGGATTTCCGTAGTGGCTCTCGCCGTCAATCTCAATTGCAAGCTGAAGATCCCTGAGAACACTCCCCCCCCCCCTCCCCGAAAAAAAAAAAGCTGATAAATCTTTCACATTTCAATCAAAACAAAAAAATTTCTCATATAACTTTATCTTAATTCTCTTTTTTTTAAAAAAAAAGGAAAGGAGGGGGAAAAATTAATCTTTGCAATAGAAATCTACAATGAAGTTATCTATTGGTCTTTGTCGGTCAAAATCATAACCGCGCAATTGTTTCTTCTTCAGATAATTCCATAGCTGAACTTCAGTATATAGTACTATTGTTTCTGAGTTTCTCTTGCGAACTCCTTTAGTTTTGGATTATATGGAATGATCTTTCTTCGTTTCATTTCGAGTATAACTTAATAATAAATTTATTGTCGTTCTATATGACCCACCCCTTCCGTTCCCCTCCCGGGAGGGGATAACTTCCTTATTTTAAAAAATGACAGCAACGCACAGAACTCATGTTACGACCAACGATACCGTCTCCTCCTTGGAGCCCCATTTTCCAGCCTCTCCCGAACTCGTTTCGGGAAGATAAAGAGGTGGGCCCCTCCCCCCCCTTTTTTTTCTTTTTTTCTTCTCCTTTTTTTAATTTGCTTAATGATTTTTAATTTTTTATGGGAGAAATATCGGCGGGAACTATGCTGTCATTCCGACTCCGAAGACTCCGGAATCTATGAAATAAATATCGGAGGAAAGGAAAGAATTTTGGCTGACTTTCTCAAATTATGCTTCATACACAATATTCTCACATTAGCCGCAGTTAAAGAAGTTCCGCCTATTGAGTATGAGGAATTATAATTTCTTGAATCCCAATATCCTTTTAAATAGTTAAAAGTAGAGTCATAAAACTTTGGAGGGCGAGTATGATCTTCTTCATTTCCTTCCGGCACAACAATCACCATTCCTTGACGAGCACGCGTAAGTAAAACACGATAAGCATTCTTTAAATAATTTTGTCTTTCCAGTTTCCTTATTTTTTGCCAACGATTTCCACGGAAGGACCAATGTTGCCATCCTTTACTTGTAAAGCGAAAGTCAGCATCCCAAGTAACACAAACCCAATCAAGTTCTAAACCCTGAACATCAAATTCCGTAGCGACGTCCTCAAGATAGTAAGATGATCGAACATCATCTTTATCTTCTAAAAACCAATGAATTGGGTCCATTGGTGATTTAACAAAAATGCATTCTGGTTTCAGTCTCTCAGCTTGTGAAGAGACAACGATCCCATATCTTTCTGAGCCACGAGCTTGTTGTTTAAGCCATAGTTTTGCTTTACATAAATCACGAGTTATTACAATAGGATATTTTGCACTAACTTTGCTCAAAGTGGATTTAGCCTCCTCAACATTCAAATCAAGTATCTGCTTCACTAGTAATGAAACATTTTCTGCACGAAAAGAACGCATCGATACCGAAAGATGTAATGTATCATTGTATTTAACATTATTCCTGCTGTCTAATATCTCTAAAGCTTCGCCAGCACCATATTCACTATCGGTTAGTCTCGAAGAAATATAAACATCCCAATCTTTAAAGAAGTTTGAATCGAATTTATCCACTCACTTATTCCCGCTTCTCCTATATTAATCTCTTGTCCACCTCCTACTAAACAAACTACAACCGCCCAATTCTTATGTCTATCTAGACATGAAATCAAAAACTCTGGTTCTGACTGCTTAAAGTTTGGTTTGTTTTTTTTTCGCTTCATAAAGTTTGATGTTTGCTCAAGAGTCCATGCTCTTTGTGCTTCATCAAATAATGCAACATGTTCAAGGGGTGGTTTGTTCCAAATCTACAAGACACTCATCTCTAAAATTATGTACATTTTGAATTTTAGATTTTACTGCACCGAACACAACGCCTTTTTTGGTTTTTAATCCTACTTGTTTGTCGCGTTTTACTTTATCTCTTGTTAATGCCTCTCTTAGAATTTTGACAAGAGGACCATTCCCAGATAAAAACACACTGTATAATTCATTTTTTTCATCAGAATACTTATTTGCAATGTTTAATCCCACCAAAGTTTTTCCAGCACCCGGGACACCAGTCACAAAACAAATAGACTTTCGCAATTTGTTTTTTGAGTGGTCGATGATTTTAAAAGATTTCATCACAAGTCTTGTTAATGTTTATCGAGCTAGCATCATTCCGCGATATTTCGTCAACTGAGTGACCAAAGTACAATGCTCTAGCTGCTTCAATAATTGTTGGCGTTGGATGATAGTGTCCATTTTCCCAGATATTATTATCGATTTTCTCCCCCCCACAAAATTTTAGATACGTCTTCGATAACTGACTTTTAATAATTCAACATTGCTTCTGATTGGATAAAGTAATTTATCATTATGTGGTGTGGTTGAAATCGTTGTATAAGAGTGTTTTGCTTTCGTGGCGATTAATATTGGGGCAATAAATTGTTCATGACTTGTTTCGTGAAAATTTTTCAAGTCTAGTGCATAATCCATTACTTGATCAACTGCGTATGCATGATACTCCTTCTCGCCAATCTTAAATTTGGATTACGAAGATGACAGAATCAACGAGTAACAGAACATGCAATTCTCTGACCCATACGTGGGATGGAAAACTCAAAGTAAATAGACCCACTATTTATATAATCGGATAAGACTGTTTTTTAGTATTTTAATTTCCTCCAACCAAGCGTCTCTTTGGGTTTGTTCTAACCCAAACTCATTCTCGATAGAAATTTTACCGATTATTTCTTCTAAAGAGGAATGAAGAAAGTTTTTAATTGTGTCAGAATAGAAGGCACGGTTCATTTTATTAGTAATACAATTATAGAATATTATTTGGTAAGGAGTAATTCATAAAATTGATCTGTAATTTTCATTCATAATTTACAAATTTATTATTCGATGAATAAATCCGAAGAACTACTCGTAGGAATTGTTAATACATCTTTCCGATTTTGAAATTATTCAAAATCAGCATTGGTATAGAATACCAATCGAGAAAGCAAACAAATCACTTAAAGAACGCTGGCCTCCAAAGTGGATAGCTTTCTATTACACAAATGCAGTTAAAGACTATCCTCAAATGATAATTCACTACGCTAAAGTTTCAAATATAAAGCAAGCAGCAAACAGGACTTCTTTCCAGAAGAAAAGAGAATTACAAATCGAAGCGAAATTATTATAAAATCAGTTTTGATAAAGTAGAAACCTTGCCCAAACCTATTCTCAGCCGAAGATGGCGAAGAATAGTTTTTATTCAAACCACATACAACAAGTTCATTAATGCAATTGAGGTCAATGATTTATTTGACGGCAGTAAATTAGAAGACAGGTTGTGGGCAGCATTTAAGAGAAACAAGGTAAGTGCTGAAAGACAGCAAGTTGTAAAAGTGGATGACAAATTTTACTTCCTCGATTTTGCAATTCACTGTAAAAAAGGAAAACTTGATATTGAAACAGACGGCGATAGATATCATCATAATCCTGAAGCAGCTTCAAAGGATAATATCCGATAACAATGATTTAACTTCTCAAGGCTGGAACGTTATAAGATTCACTTCTTATCAGATACAAGAAAGCTGAAATCTCTATTGTCTTCCAACTATAATGACAAACGTTAATAAACTTGGCGGGATAGAATTTGACGAGTCATCAATGAAAAGATTTTTAAAGCACAATCCGGATCAGGTTTATCCTAACTTCTTTGAAGAATTTGAATAGCGCTTTTCTCACAACTCTCTTTCCCACAGTTTCTCCTTCATAAGAAATTTTAAAAGCCTTCCCTTTGTTCCAAGAAAACCAACATCTTCCCCCCCGGGCGGCCTTTGACTGGTCGTTCCAAGAAAACCAATGTTTTCCTCCACTTCTTCCATTGTAACAAGAGGGATTATTTTTATGCCGTTGTCATCAGCTTCAATCTTACTTTCCTTCCGGGATAAAGTCCGTCCTTTTCCGCAGCTAGCGGGAAGGGTAATGCGTCCGTTGGTTGTTAGTCGTGAGAATTTCATATATAGTGAGCAGAAAGAAGTTATTAGTTAGAGATAATGTTGTTTGATAAAAGATATGTGGTGAAGCTCGTGCCCGGCAATGTGATAAGCCAGCGCCCGGACTGTTGCTTTATTTTCTTCGGCAATTCCTTCTCTTGTCAGTGTCGAATCATCAAGTCCGTTAAAAAGTGCAACCGTAGCATTCCGTACGGCTTCATACTCATCAAAAATATTTTTCAGATCCCTTCCATTTGCATTTGAGCTGAGAGCAAAATCATCCTGCCTGCCTGTCGGTAGACAGGTCCAAAACCGGGGAGCTTTGTCTTGTCGTTTCTTGCAAAGCGTAAGGCACGGTAAGAATAGATTCGTTCATCGTCAATTATGTGGACGAGGATTTCTTTTATAGTCCACTTGCCCGGCGCATAACGGTAAAGCAGTTTTTCTTCGGGCAGCGAAAGAATAAACTCTTTTGTTAATCTGAAATTTTCTTCGAGATGTTTGAGGACAAGTCCGTCATCAGGAAGAAGATCAATATACATACTTGCGTAAGCAGGGTATTCACCCGGTTTCGGTTTTTGAATTATTTTCATAAGCAGATTTCCTTGAGCAAACTTAAACACTACAGCTCAGTTTCTCAACAATCTTCTTCTAAAAACCCACTCCAACGCCCCGGTATCTGTTTTCCTTGTCAGTTACTTTCCCCTTTGCTTCCATCAGAACGGTAATTACGGAACTTTGTTAAATTGAAAACGCCAAACTGGCATAAATACATTGTTAGTAAAACAGGCAGGAAAATGTATAAACTTATTAATGTTACAACGGCACTGTTACTTTTAGCATCTTTAAAACTTTCCGCACAGGACTTACCCGAGAGTTTGTTAATAAGCAGGACAGATTCTCTGCTTGAAAAATTTGTTGCACTGCAGGAAAAGGTGCACGACATACATCCGTGTCTGGATGAATATCAACCCATTGCAGTTGTATATGAGGACAGTCTTCTGATATTTGATTTTGTTTCCCGGGGTACCTACGAGTTAGTTAAAAAGACAGCGCAGCCGTTTCCGCTTCCGGAAGGTATACAAGCATCATTCCCACTTTCAGTTTACGATAACAAGCCAACTTGTATTATTAATCAAAACACGCTGGAAAGGTCCGGTGGTTTTGCAACTATCCTGCACGAGTTCATCCATTGCTGCCAGTATAACAGTGTTGAGATGCAGTTAAAGCAGGAACTTGAGATTTATAAAGGCGCGACGAAAGAGAACGATTACTCCTGGGAAATTACTCATCCCTTCCCATATAATGATTCGGTATTTATTTATTATTATGACAGATACAAGCAGGCGTTAAAATCAAATGACATTAAATCTGCTAAAAAGCTTCGTGCAGAAATTAAAGATTATCTTGACCCGAATGATTATGAATATATGTTGTGGGAAGAATGGAAAGAGGGGCTTGCACGTTATGTCGAAAATAAAATAAGACAGAGAATGGAAGTAGAGCCTAATAATTACGGCAGCGAAAAACCATATGACAGGGTTGCTTTCTATTACAGTGGCGGACTATTAATAACTCAACTTGCCAAAACAGATCCGCAGTTGCCCAATGATATGGGCGGGTTATATAAAGCAATGAAAGATTTTTAGTGGGAGCTAATTTCCCCTGGTTAAAGGTAATGTTTTTTAATAAAAGAAATGTGGTGAAGCTCGTGCCCGGCAATGTGATAAGCCAGCGCCCGGACTGTAGCTTTATTTTCATCGGCAATTCCTTCTCTTGTCAGGGTCGAATCATCAAGTCCGTTAAAAAGTGCAATCGTAGCATTCCGTACGGCTTCATACTCATCAAAAATATTTTTCAGATCCCTTCCATTTGCATTTGAGCTGAGAGCAAAATCATCCTGGTCAAAACCGGGGAGCTTTGTCTTGTCATTTCTTGCAAAGCGTAAGGCACGGTAAGAATAGATCCGTTCATCGTCAATTATGTGGACGAGGATTTCTTTTATAGTCCACTTGCCCGGCGCATAACGGTAAAGCAGCTTTTCTTCGGGCAGCGAAAGAATAAACTCTTTTGTTAATCTGAAATTTTCTTCGAGATGTTTGAGGACAAGTCCGTCATCAGGAAGAAGATCAATATACATACTTGCGTAAGCAGGATATTCACCCGGCATCGGTTTTTGAATTATTTGCATAAATGTGTTGTTCAGCGTTTGTCGGTAACGAAACCCAATTGAATAACGATTAACGATATAAGAATTAAGAAGTTACTATCCGGAATCAGGTATCCGGCATCAAGTATCTACCAGCCAGCATCCAGAATCCAGCAACCAGTATCAAGTATCCAGGACCTGAGATTGCTTCTCCGGCAATTGCGCGAGCCTAATGACATTGTGTCCGGAGTATTGTTACTTGAGCAAAATCATCTTCTTTGTTTGGATAAAAGTTCCGGCTCTCAAAGTATAAAAATAAATTCCGCTTGCAATGTCAGGACTGGAGTCCTGACCTACCGAAAACTCAACCTCATAATTTCCGGCTGGTTTTTCTTCATTTACAAGAGTTGCGACTTCATTACCAAGAACATCATATACTTTTAGGGTAACAAGAGACCTCTCCCTTGTTCCCTCTCCTTGGTAAGGAGAGGGATAGGGTGAGGTCGAAATTGTAAACTCAATGTTTGTAGAAGGATTAAACGGATTGGGGTAATTCTGGTACAGGACAAAATTGTTTAAAATAATTTCGTTAAAATTATCTTCAACTGAAACAACACTTCCGGAGTTCAGCTTTGCAAGAAAAATATTAACGTAATCTCCATTAACCGTGATCGTATCGAAGATAGAGCTTTCGCCGACGAAACCGGAGAGATAAATATTTCCATTTTCATCGCCTGTTATGCTGCTGCCGTTATCATAGGAATTACTGCCTGCTGCTTTCGCCCATTGAATAATCCCATCGGTATTGTAGCTGAGAACAAACAGATCATTGTTTGAGATGATGGGAGTTAAAGTTACTCCGTTCCCGAAATTAATTGTGCCTCTGAAGAAACCGGTCAGGTATGTATCTCCGTTTGAATTGCAGAAAAGAAAATTTGAATTGCCGGTAGTTGCATCGCCGGTATTATTGCCGGGAGGAATTTCATTCAACCAGATGAAATTTCCATCGGGACTTATTTTGGTTACGAAGAAATCATAAACCCATTGCGGACCATTTGCAACGAGATTACCGAAGTTTGTTTCCATAAAAATATTCCCGCTCAGGTATCCGTTTCCGGAAGCATCTGTTTCAATATTAAAATCCTGAACAGTGATATCCTCTATGAAGTTTACCCATTGTGCTGATCCTGCGGAGTTATATTTAACTATATATTCGTTGTAGGAAAAGGGGGCGATCGTATCAAAACCGTTAAATGAAGCCGGTCCGTTGAAAGTAAAACCGGTAACCCAGATGTTCCCTGAAATATCAACATTAATATCGCTGACAGTTCCAACATTCGTCTGTAGAATTGTTGAAACAAGACTGCCGGCAGTGCTGAACTCATAAATGTTTGCATTTACATTATAGTTTGTAGCTCCGATTAAAATATTGTTTGAAGTTTTCAATTCCAGAGCAGTGAGAATGCTGTATTGCGGAGCGAATGACGTTGCATCTAATACCCAGAGAAAATTACCAGACGCATCAGCTTTAAAAATGAAGCTGTTCTGATTGACCTCAGTTTGAAAAAGAGTTGTTGTGCCAATTACAACCGAGTCTCTGAAAGTGCCGATACAGATTACATTGTTCTCTCCATCAACATCTATTTCAGAAATATCTACCTTTCCATAGATAGTTTTCTCCCAAATTAATGTACCGGAAGAGTTTCTTTTCTCTAATTTTAAATCACCGTAAATAGTCTGGCCGTAAATCTGAAGGTAATTTATGAGTCTTGCGGAAACAATGTTGTCGGCATTATCTGTTGTAACTTCACCATGAAAGTAAGCTGGATTGAACTGATAATTAATTGGTGCGACATCAACCCATTCGAAAGTTTGAGCATTTGAAAAAGAAAAGAGCAGAGCTATGTGCAGTATTATCGTTTTTCTCATTTGTAGCCTTCCTTTAGTTTAATTAAAACTTAAGCAATAAAATGGAAGACTTCAACCCCTTAGAAAGGCTGGAGCAATAATTTTTATCGCTGTTTATTCAACTGGTTTCTAATTACCGGCGGAATTAATGTCAAATGCCTTCTTCGGCAACTGCCGGATTCGGCGAGGCAAGAACTAGCCAACTATTTCCGTTTATACTTTTCAATAACGTTTTTGTATTTGCTGTTTATAATTTTAAGCGCAGGGAAGATGAGCACCGGAGAAAATCTTGCTGTAACTGGATCAATTATAGAGATTAGCACTCCTGCACCGAATGCAAAAGCAATCACCAGCGAACGGATGGAAAAATATGACAACAGATCTTTATGCTGATTTAGCTCGGACAGGTTCCGCTTTGCACTTCCAATGTATCTCCACAAAATAAATGCAATGATTCCGGAAGTAAAAATGTTGCTGCAGTAAATTACAAAGGAGAGTGTGCTTTTGATATTTTCGCTGTAGAGAGCCGTGCTGAAAGGCATCAGCACAATGCTCAATAAAAAAATCAGGTTGAGCCATAAAAGTCCGCCGGTATAATCTTCAACAAAACCAAACAGCTTGTGGTGCACGATCCAGTACTGCCCGATAACAAAAAAACTGATAAAGAATCCGATGAACTTTGGTGTCATTCCGATGAGAATATTAATAAGAGAATTGTTTGTGTCTTCACCTACGTGGGGCACTTTAATTTCCAGCACGAGCAAAGTAATTGCAATTGCAAAAACAGCATCGCTGAAAAGGATGATTCTTTCTAACTGAAATTCTCTTTTGTGCGTGGGTTCTAACCCGATCATACAGCCTCCTTGTTGATTAGTATTTCACTTCACCGCCATTCAAAGTTAGCCACATTCGGTATTTATCTCAAAATTATTTTTGAAAATTGCAAAGGAAGATTTTCCTCCTTCTTAGATTGAAAAATCGGACACTGGATAAATTAGAAATCTAAATAAATATTTTATTGAAGTAGTCCATCTCTTTAGCTTTAGATTTGGAGGAGGTGTAAAATAAAAAAGTCCGGCGGTTGCCGGACTTACAGAACTTAGAACAGAATATTTAATTAACTGCGCGCTTTAGCTTCATTAACTACGATATTTCTACCGTCTATTTCTGAATTGTTCAATGCTTTTATAGCATTGTTTGCATCTGAAGAACTCTCCATCTCAACGAATCCAAAACCTCTGGATCTACGGGTGTCGCGGTCTGTAATAACTTTTGCAGAAACTACATTACCATGTTTTTCAAATGTTTCCTTTAACTCTTCGTCGTTAACCGACCAGGGGAGAGAACCCACAAATAACTTAGTGCTCACTAGAACCTCTAAAAAAATAATAAATAAATTCCGGTCTATTTCCGGAGGGCACAAAACTAAAAATAATAGTTGCCATATGCTAATTAATTCTATAAAGGTGCGTTTAAGTTAATATTTGATTGCTATTTAATAAGGATCATCTTCTTTGTTTGGGAATGTAAGAGTAAGAGTATAAAATAAAAGCTTGTTAAGGAGTAAGATTGAGAGGGGATGCTTGGGGAAAAAGTTATTATAAGTTGGAGTTTTTTTTGTTAAAGTTGAATTGTTGAAAATGTAAATTTTAATGTGAAAAGAATTGTATTTGAGGAGCTGGAGAATTTTAATTTATGTTGGAATGAAAGATTTTTGTTGAGGGATTAATGGATTAGGATAATTTTGTTGGAGGAAAAATGTTAGGATTATTAGAATATTTTTTAATGAAGTTAAAGTATTTGTTTATAAAGAAAAATGTGTAAAAATGATTATTTGGATTATGTAAATATTATTATGTGGGTATATTAGTATTGTATATAGTTGATTGTAAGTATTAGAGATTGTAAAGAAATTATTTGAGTGGAGATAATTAAAATGTGGTAAAAGGCTATTTGATTATTTTGAGATATTAATAATTTTGTGTTAGGTTGTTTGTAAATAGTAATGGAAGGATAAGTTGTTTTTGGTTTTTTATGAGTTTCTTATATATATTTGTGATAAAATTTTTATTATTAATAAATTATTAAAAATATGTCTTTTTCCCAATAACCTCCGTAAATGATAAATTAATTTGATGGATTAAAGAAGAAAATGTTAAATTAGATTAAAAAAATAAATATGGTTGATTATAAGAGTTGATATTGTGTTGAAGATGAAAGTATAATATATAATATTATAAAAAAAATGAGGTGTGATTTAATTGTTGAAAAAAAAGTATTATATTTTTATAAAAGATTATGAGAAAAAAGATTTTTTTTTTTTTTTTATTTAATTATTTTTGTAAAAAGGTAGATATAAAAGGATTAGAAAGTATGATAAATGAAAGAAAAGGGTAGGGAAAAAAAAAATTAAAGAAAATAAATATTATCTAAACCTTCTTTAGAAATTCCCCCAAAGGTCGCATCAATATCGGATTATAGCAGAAAAGCATTGTTAGTTAGTTGGATATCCATGCATTAATTTGACCTCTAAAGAAACTTATAAATTTGTTTGTTTTTGTTTGTATGTTTATATAAATGCCACTCCGGAAGAATTATACTTAACAACATATTATTGTAAGAAAAAGGGGCAATCGTGTCTAAACCGTTAAATGAAAGTGCCCCATTAAATGCAAAACCGGTTGCCCAGATATTCCCGAGTTATCAACATTAATATTGTGATAGTTTAACGTCCGTTTGCAGAATTGTCGAAACCAGGTTGCCGTTAGGGTTGAATTCATAAATGTTGCATTTAGCCGTAGTTGGTAATCCAACCAAAATATTATTTGAAGCTTTAGATTAATGTGGAACAATATAAACTGGGTGGAAAGGCTCATCTATACCCAAAGAAAATTACCAGAGTCATCGGTTTAAAATGAAACTATTTGATTGACAAGTTTGAAAAAGCGTTGTTGTTCCTATTAAACTGAGTCTTGAAGGTACCGATGCAAATGACATTGTTTCTGTATCAACAGTTTTTCGGAAATAATTCATATATTGTGTTTCCATAATAGTGAACCGAAGAATATTTTTTTCTAATTTTATGTCACCGTAAACAATGGAGTTGTAATCTGCTGATAATTTAAAAGTCTTACAGATAGGGTTTCGGAATTATCAATTTAGAGGAACCCGCAACGATGCAGGATTAAATGGTAATTGGGGGAGACGATATTTACCATTGGTAGGTCTGTCCGAACACAGGTGAGCAAAATATCGCATGAGCAGCAATAAAGATTTAACATTGATTTGAAGCCTCCTATAATTTCCTTCAAAGTTAACAAATCGGGACATAAATTCCAAGTAGTTTAAAGGAACAAATAGTCTAATAACCTATTGCAATCCCCACCTCCGCGGGATCAGATGCGCCGTAAATAATTCTATTATTATTATCTATCAAAATTCCTTCTGCAATTCCGAGTATCCTTGTCTCAACACCATCATTACCCAACGAGTAACTCATTTTCTCCACGCTTATTTTTACTTCCTCAGTCAAGGCACCATTCTCATAATAAAGTGAATCAGGCATCCATTGATGATGAATTCTCGGCGCCTCTATTGCTTCGCGGATGTTCATATCAAAGTCGATACAATTTAATACTACCTGAAGCACAGTTGTGATAATCTGTGAACCGCCAGGTGAACCAATTACGATAAATGGTTTTTCATCTTTCAGAATAATTGTCGGCGTCATAGAACTGAGCATTCTCTTCTCCGGCCGAATGGAGTTTGCCTCTGTGCCGAGTAATCCGAACTGGTTCATCACACCGGGCTTACCGCTGAAGTCATCCATTTCATTGTTCAGGAGAAATCCAGCTCCTTCAACAACAATCCCGGAACCGAAAGATGAGTTGATAGTTGTTGTTGTGCTTACAGCATTTCCATACGAATCATAAACAGAGTAGTGAGTTGTTTCGGTACTTTCGTAAACGGGAGAAACATCAAGACTTTTAATTTCAGAGGAAGGCACAGCTTTATTCTTTGTCTGATTCAATTCTATCAAAAATATTTTTAGCATATTCTTTTGAGATAAGCTGATCTTTTGGAACCGGATAAAAATCTTCATCACCAAGATGATATGTTCTGTCAGCATAAGCATACTTCATTGCTTCAACAAGACGATGAATGTAGTTACTGCTTCCCCAAGCTTCATTTTTTAAATTATAATTTTCAAGGATGTTTAACATTTGAACAAGTGCAATTCCACCCGAGCTTGGCGGAGGCATAGAAATAATTTCATAGCCACGATAGTTTCCAACAATTGGATTTCTTTCTACCGGCCGATATTTTTCAAGATCTTCAAGAGTGATAAATCCACCCAGTGATTTAACCTGTTCAACAAGAAGTTCTGCAACCCTACCTTTGTAGAAACCGTTTCTGCCTTTTTCTTTTATCTGTTCTAAGTGTCCACGCAAGATCAGATTGAATGAATAATTCTCCGGTTGAATACGGCACTCCTTCTTTTGTAAATATTTTCATTGAAGATGGATACTTTGAAAACAACGGAATCGTATTGCTGAAATAAATTGAATCTCTTTTTTCAAGTCTCCATCCGTTTCCAGCAAGATCAATTGCAGGTTGAATAACTTCGGCAAGGGACATCGTTCCGTATTTTTCAAGAGCGTAGATTAATCCCGCGACACTTCCCGGAACTCCAGCAGATGTTGTCCCAAACTGACTTAACTCCGGTACAAACTCACCAGCTTCGTTTAAGTACATATCCCTGTCAGCAGAGAGTGGAGCTTTTTCACGATAGTCGATAGCAATATTTTTTCCATCAGCAAGATGAATGACCATAAATCCACCGCCGCCGAGATTTCCTGCAGATGGATAAGTAACCGCAAGTGCGAATCCTACTGCAACTGCAGCATCAATCGCGTTGCCGCCCTTTTTTAGTATTTCAACTCCAACTTTTGAAGCATAGGAGCTTGTAGAAACGACCATTCCATTTTCGGCGGTAACAGGCTGGGGTTTATCTGAGCAAGCGGTCGATAGGATAAAATAAGTTACTAAAGGTAAAACGATAAAAAATTTTCTCATAGTTGCCAGGTTAATTATTAGATGTATTCTATACGTTGATTCAAACTTAGTAACGGGATCATTTATTTTAAAATAAAAAAGTGCCATAGATGACAATCCACAGCACTTAAATAATTTTAGTGAACTAAAGGATTATTTTCTTGTATCAGAAAGCACGCGGTAGATTTCGTCTGAGTGTTGTCCAACATACTTACCCCAGAGTTCATCGTCTTTATCTAGTTGCTCTTTAGAAAATGCCTTTTCGAATAACGCATCTAAATCATTATAAAAAGAAAAAAGATTTTCAGAATTTTCGAACTCACTAACTATTACCAGATCCCGGCTGTCAGCTCCCCAGAAATGTCTTAAAATATAAGATCTGAGAACACGTGAATCGCCATTAATAACTCCGGCCTGTCTTGTTAAAGATTCGTTAAAGGCCTCTGCATCTTCGCCCATTACACCATTCATCTTATATGTCTGAACATGAATAACGTGAAAGTCATTCCCGTCCTGTGCGAATGATGATGTTGAGAAAAGGAAAAGAACAGAAAAAAGAAAAGCCGCCAAAGATAGCCTGAACATAGTGCCTCCTGTTAATAGGTTTTTATTATTGAAAGATTTGATTAAAAGGACGCAGATATAATACGAGAATAATTGACAATCAGCAAATAATGAAAAAACAGCAAACCTGAAGGCGAATCTTATACGATTTTCCTATCCTGATGAAGCCCTTTTTACTATCTTTCCGCTAAATTTTTTGAAAATTAAAGTGGATTACTGCTATGATTAACAAGCTGAATTTCATCTTCGCAACACTGCTAATTGTTTTTTTATCCGAGAGTAATTATCCCTGCACAAACTTTATTGTAACAAAAGGAGCTAGCGCTGATGGCTCAGTTATGATTTCATATACAGCCGATTCATACGGATTTTATGGCGAGCTTTATCATTTCCCTGCAGCCGTATATTCTGATGGTGCCTGGCTTGAAATTTATGAATGGGATTCAGGTAAATATCTTGGAAGAATTCCGCAGTCAGAAATTACTTATAACGTTATTGGCAATATGAATGAGCATCAGGTGGTAATCGGTGAAACAACTTTCGGCGGAAGAGAAGAGCTTGTTGATCCCAAAGGATTAATTGATTACGGCAGCCTGATGTATATTGCTCTGCAAAGATCAAAGTCTGCACGCGAAGCAATAAAAGTTATGACCGACCTTGTTGCTGAATTTGGATATCATAGTTCCGGTGAATCTTTTTCTATTGGTGATGCAAACGAAGCATGGATACTTGATATGATTGGTAAGGGCGAAGGAAACACCGGCACAGTTTGGGTTGCAGTAAAAATTCCGGATGGATATATATCAGGTCATGCAAATCAGTCACGCATTACAACTTTTCCTTTGAACGATCCTGAAAATTGTATTTACTCTCCTGATGTTATTTCATTTGCAAGAGAGAAGGGTTACTTCAGCGGAAAAGACTCAGAATTTAATTTTTCAGATGCGTACGCTCCATTAGATTTTGGTGCGATAAGATTTTGTGACGCTCGTGTGTGGTCACTCTTCAGAAGATGCAATTCCGAAATGGACAAATACAGTTCTTATATTAAAGGAGAATCCTTAGAGAGAATGCCGCTATATATAAAGCCTGAAAAAAAATTATCTGTGCACGATGTGATGCATTTAATGCGTGATCATTACCAGGGAACAGAGCTTGACATGACAACCGGAGTTGCTGCCGGTTCTTATGAAATGCCTTACCGCTGGCGTCCGCTAACCTGGCAGTACGAAGGTGAAGAATATTTTCACGAAAGACCAATCTCAACTCCGCAGACAGGATTTTCTTTTGTATCGCAGGCAAGGTCTCATCTACCAAATGAAGTCGGTGGCGTATTCTGGTTTGGTGTTGACGATACCTACTTCACTGTTTACACACCAATGTATGCATCAATGACAAGAACGCCGTATAACTTTTCAAAGGGAGTTGGCTCAATGTCAAAATTTACCTGGGATGCAGCCTTCTGGGTATTCAACTTTGTGTCAAATTTTTCTTATCCGAGGTTTTCTGTTGTGATTGATGATGTTAAAAGAGTGCAGAATGAGCTGGAAGGATATTTCATTGCACAGCAAAAAACAATTGATGAGACAGCTTTATCATTATTAAAAAGTTCTAAAGGTGAAACGGTTGAATATCTCACAAATTATTCAATTGGTTCTGCTGAGAAAACTTACAAACGCTGGAAACAGCTTGGAGAAGAGCTTCTTCAAAAAAACATTGACGGAATTTCTAAAACAGAATTCTTTGCCCCAAAGAACATTGGTTATCCTGATCATTTTAAGAAGAGAATTGTCGAAGAGTCCGGCGATAAATTTAAGATGAAAGAGATCGTAATAGATAAAGATCTGGCGTATGATCAGAATATGAGTAAAGCAGATCAGCTTGTTCTTGAAAGAAAATACAGCGAGGCAAAATCTCTTTACTTAAAAGCGCTGGAATTAAAACCAAACGAGGAACTTCCAAAACAAAAAATTGAAAAGATAGAATCTATACTTAGCGCAATTGATCAAATTCACAAAAGTACTTTTTGAATTGAATCGCAGAAGAAGTAAATCCACCGCCGCCAAGATTTCCCGCAGAGGATAAGTGACCGCAAGGGCAATCCTACTGCAACTGCACATCGAATCGCGTTGCCGCCCCCTCTTTAGATTTCAACTCCAACTTTTGAAGATAAGAGCTTGTGAAACGACCATTCCATTTTCAGCGGTAACAGGTGGGGTTTATCTGAGCAAGCGGTCGATAGGATAAAATAAGTTAGTAAAGGTAAAACGATAAAAAATTTTCATAGTTCAGGTTAATTATTAGAGTATCATACGTTGATTCAAACTTAGTAACGAGACATTTAAATAAAAAAGGCTATAGAGACAAAAGCACAAATAATTTAGTGACTAAAAGATTATCTTGTATCGAAACACGCGGTAGATCGTCTGAGGCAATACCCCAGAGCATCGTCTTTATCTAGCTTTAAAAACTCGAATAAATCTAAATCATTATAAAAAGAAAAAAGATTTTAGATCGACACAAATCCATCCGGCTGTCACCCAGAAATGCTTAAAATATAAGATCTAGAACACGGAATCATTAATAACCGCCGTAAAGATCGTAAACCTCATCCATCTCTATACGGAACTAATAACGGAAAGATCCCCTGTGGAAGAGAGGAGAAAAGAAAAGAAAGAAAAAAGAAAACCCAAAGATACTGAAATAGCCTGTTAATAGGTTTATTGAAAGATTTGATAAAAGGAGAATAAATAGAGAATAAGAAATAGAAATAAGAAAACAGAACGAAGGATTTCTAGAACTTATCCCTAAATTTTTTGAAAATTAAAGGGATACTATGATTAACAAGGACTTTGCAACACGCTAATGTTTTTATCCGAGAGAAATCCCTGCACAACTTTATGTAACAAAAGGAGAGGGAGGCAGTAGATTAAGCGATCATAGGATTAGGGATACCCCGCTTATCGATGGGCGGTGAAATTTAGAAGGGACAGGAAATACTGGAAGAATCCCAGGAAATACTTATAAGATGGAATAGAAGGATCAGGGGAATGGGAAAAATCGGCGGAAGAGAAGAGTGGATCCAAAGGATAATGATACGGAGAATAGTCTCAAAGATCAAAGGCACGCGAAGAATAAAGAGAAGATTGTGGAATGGATATATACCGGGACTTTTCATGGGAGCAAACGAAGAGGAAGATAGTGGAAGGGGAAGGAAAACCGGACAGTTGGGTGCAGTAAAATTCCGGATGGATATATATAGGTCATGCAAATAGAGCATACATCCTGAACGATCCGAAAATGTATTACGAGTTATTCTTGCAAGAGAGAAGGTATCAGGAAAAGCAGATTAATTCAGATGATACCATTAGATTTTGGGGATAAGATTTTGGAGTCGGGGGCTCAGAAGAGATCCGAAAGGAAAATAAGTCTTATATTAAAGGAGAATCTTAGAGAGGGTATATATAACTGAAAAAAATATCCGCACGAGAGATTTAATGGGACATACCAGGGAAAGAGTGAAACAACCGGAGGGCGGCAGAAAGCACGCGGGCGTACGGAGACGAAGGGAAGACACGAAAGCAACCCAAAGGATCGCACAAGAAGGATCCAAAGAAGTCGGGGCGTATCTGGTTGGGTTGAGATATATCAGTTTAACACCAATGTAGATCAAGACAAGAAGCCGTATAATTCAAAGGGAGGGTCAAGTCAAATTATGGGAGCACCTGGGTATCAATTGTTCAATTTTCTTATCCGAGTTTTCGTTGGATTGAGAGTTAAAAGAGGCAGAATGAGGGAAGGATATTCATGACAGCAAAAAAATTGATGAGACAGCTTTATCATTATTAAAAATCTAAAGGTGAAACGGTGAATATTCAAAATTATTCAATTGGTTCTGCTGAGAAAATTACAAACGATGGAAACATTTGGAGAAGAGCTTCTTCAAAAAAAATTGAGGAATTTTAAAACAGAATTTTTCCCCAAAGAACATTGGTTATCCTGATCATTTTAAGAAGAGAATTGTGAAGAGTCCGGCGATAAATTTAAGATGAAAGAGACGTAATAGATAAAGATTGCGTATGATCAGATATGAGTAAAGCAGATACTTGTTCTTGAAAAAAATACAGCGAGGCAAAATCTCTTTTAAAAGCGCTGGAATTAAAACCAGATGAGGACTTCCAAAAAAAAAATTGAAAAGATAGAATCTATACTTAGCGCAATTGATCAAATTCACAACAGTACTTTTTGAATTGAACCGTGGTAAGCCGGATTTTCCAGCGGATGAGAATTCTATAATTTAGAAGAGTATTTAAAAATTATTGGTTAGTTGAATTCTTTATTTCCTAATCGTAGGTTTTTTATTGAAACTCTCGCGGTCGCTTGGAATTTAATTATTGTCCCTGGATTTGAATAGATAAACAGCCCAGCGAGACTTCGTCTTTAATTCATAGGGGAAACCATCCCAAGAGAGAAAGAATAACAACGGAATTTTGAGCAGTATTTGGGGAATATTTATAGAAAATTATCAACAAATACAATGGAAATCAATCAAAATTAATATTAAGGGAAATAAAAAACGCACCGAAGTGCGTTTTAATTCAAACCAATATAATAGAAGTTTTATATACCCAGCCTTACGCCGGCATTAATGAATATAGTTCTGGACTTGCCAACATCAAAAGAGGCAACACTTGAAACATCAGTTAATGACCACTCGTATTTTAAGTCAACAAAAAACATTGAGATATCGAGTCCGGCACCGATGAATACTCCCCAGCTTGCACCATTGAAATCATCTTTAGTTAATTCAAGCGCGTTTACTGTTGTAACTATCAGCACGGAAGCACCGCCAAAAGCACGCAACCCGATTAAAGTTGCATCTTCACGTAAAAGATAATATCCAATCATTGCAGGTATGCGGATGCCGCTTATTTCAGTGTTGAAAGTTATTTGGTCATCGTCCGAGTTGTATTCATTGCTTTTGTAAGTCCAGAATATTCCCCCCTCGCCATATAATTTGTCGCCCATCAAAACTGTCCCGCCTATTTGCCAGCCAACTTTTGCGGAAGTCTCTCCCGATGCCGGGTCTTCAGAAAAATTTGTGAAGTTAATACCGATAGCTGGTTTTATTTCCAGTTGTGCAAACGAGATATCTGTCATCAAGACAAAACTAAGGAAAATGATAGAGGCTAATATTTTTTTCATTAAACAAAAATCCCTTTGATAGTTTTAAATTTTGACGAGATAAATATAAAAAAGAGATAAATCTTTATCGTTAAAAATAATGTCTCCAATCAAAAACCAATCTTAAACAAGCTCCAGACTTATCTACTCTGGCGGTGTTGTTGTTCAAACTGACACCTTAATAAAAATGGCGCTAATAAAATATCTCTTATCATACATTATTAATTATCTATAGTATATCTTCTATTTTCAGTGAATAGTGACTATTCCGGTGTTTTTTCTTCCTTACTCTTCTCTCCTTCTTGTTACCTCTCTGCCTGATCCGCCGTACAAACACCCACGCTAACTAATGCTTCCTATAAAAAAGATATATTTGAGTAATAAAGTTCTACCAATTGCCCATATATATTTCCATAGCCTGGTCTTAAAATCACCTGTAAACATCCTGTCTATAACCTGCTCAATCCCGTCTCCATTCATTTATTAACATAATCCTACTCCAAATCTCCATTCCTCCACCAATAAACCATGTTTCTTGTCATTTCCAGCCTCCTTAACGCGGAACACGTTCCCACCTCGCCCTAATCTTGGTAAATCACCTAACCTTGTTTTGACCAGTTTTTATATAACCTCTTCTAATTTATTAAATCAGATTTGTTTTGTGTGGGGGCTTTGCTACTTACTTAAAAAAAATTATATCTTCATATAATTATTAAATGTATTATTCTATTTTATATCTCTTCTCCTCTGTTTCCAGTCACCTGTTTAGTTTTCTCCATCCTCTCTTTTCCTCTTATTTTAGTCGTGAGTTCCTTCGGCGCTCCCACCTCCGGCATATCCGAATAATACCTTATTTTAGTTAAATTTTTTATTTTATTATAGTATATGCTCTTATGTTTAATTCTTCCCTTTTGGATAATATCCTATTCAGAATATTGTTACCCACGCTTGCTATAATCCTCCCTGTAATTTTATATCTATTCTTAATTAATGCTGGCCTGTCTTAAAGAAGATGATTTTTAATTGTGCTGTAATATCTGCAACGCCAATATCAATCTGTTTCAGATGTTTTGCAAAATTTTCTGCTGAGCAGAATGGTCACCACCAATAGCCGGCCAGGCCGCATATCTATAAACTCGTAACCCCTGGTCGTCTTTCTGTATCTGATTCATAACCAATTTTGCCTGTGCCCATAGCTCATGAGCGATGTTCTGTAATCCGTTGGAGTTTTTGAATAGCGATTAACATTATGTCCCTGTGTTCAGGATAAAGCCAGGCTTTGGTTGTATTGAAACTAAACAAAATTAAGATATGGCCGTATATTTTTTTGCTTTCTTTTAAAAATATAAAAAAAGGACATTTTAAAATTATTTCCACAATTATTAAATTTTTTTTAATCATATATTTTAGCTCTTTTGCCACTTAATGAATTTATAATATTAAATTATATTTTATTCAGTGTCGTTAAAAACATATCCGTAGTTATGAAAAATTTATTCGTGTTAAAATCTGTTGCATATCTTCTGTTGAAGAAGCTATGATTGCAATTAAGCATGGAGCCTCTGCATTGGGATTGGTATTGAGAGCCAAGTGGTCCCGGAGTAATTGAGAACCAATATCGAAATGTGGCGTCCTCCCGCAATCCTTAAAAGAGTTACCTAAAATAATTGTGATCTCCTCAATCTGAATTAAGTAAAAGAAAAATTACCGGAAATAAATAGTCAGGTTATTCACGTTTTAGGTGAAGAATCAGTTAAGAAGCTTAAGTGTTGAGAAGTTGTAGACAATCTGATTCAGGAATCCCAATAGAGTAAAAGGACTAGGAGGAACCGGAGAATCACAATGGGAAACAAAAAATTGTAAAGTAAAATACAGTTTGCAGGCGGATAACCGAAAAGTTAGAGAAGCAATGATCAGCCTGGTTGATATTGCAGGGGTAGAATAAGAGAGTATTAAGGAGGAAATATTAAAAATAATAATTAAAAAGTATTATCATCATGAGAAATAAAATAATTACATAATTAACCAATCTCATTCATAAAAATGGGAGGGCATACGAATTACAGATGTATTTTATATATCTACCAAAAACAATAATGCTCAAGGTGTAACCACATTTGAACGGTATTGTCAGGAGCGAGTAATCCTCTGTTAGGAGCGAATGTATACCGAACACATACAAGCGGCAGTCAGTAGGGGCACTAAGAGATAAGATTTTTTAATTACCAACCTCAGGGTGGTGTCCATATACAGTTATGTATCATAATGGTATAATCCCAAAAAAGAAGATTCTTAATCTGGCAAGCTCAGATAGATTACATTAGAAACCAGGTGTTACAGTTGGAGAATAGTTGTACTGCCGACAGGACAGTATAAAAGAACAGAACGGGCACTTATGTTGAGTGACAATACAATCTTTACCTACATAAAAAGAAGTATGAGATTACCCGGTATCCCGCAGGAGGTTAGTTTGGGGAAAATGTTTAATAATATTTTCTCGACGGTCATATTTTAACAATCCTTTGGATTAGATGACCGGCACCAGGGGGACAGAGACGAACCGTCCTATGATGCTGTGAACAGTTCAGGTATCAATTGCACCTTATGATGTCGTCAGGGGTTTACAGGTCAGTATGTTGTGATAAAGAACCAACCGTTACCAGGGATTTTATAGTTCAGAAAGATGGAATATAGAAAACCTTATCATCGGTTTTTTAGTGGCCTATCGTGGAAATTTTTTTAATGGGAAATAGAAGAGAGAAGATCCTGGAACGAACCGTTGCCAAGGCGGCATGTTGAGTTTGGGATCAGAGTTAATCAAGTATTATGGATTCAATCAAACAAGAATGAAACAAGTTTATTTATGCCCGGGATATGAAGGTTGTATTCATGATACAGAAAAAATTATTAATGGATTGGAATATTAATGAATAATAACCTTCATTAATATAACGTTGGATCAAGGAGAATACCTCCCTCCTTTTGTTTAGGATGGGGACCAGACTTCCGTAATATGAATTAAATCCATCAAAATCTCAACTATACAGTAGGATAGGGATCAGAACTTCCATTCAATGAGAGGATATATATATGCATGCTTTTCATATAATTGAAGGATGATATTGAATTTATATTTTTACTCAATTTTCCGAGTCTCCATTGGCGGATTTCACTTGATGATTTTTTGACTCCGACCCGATCCGAAATTATTGATCAACTCCTATGTAGACCCGGTCCCTTCAAAGGAGAATATGAAGTTGGCAATTATCATTTTATGTTCAGGACGATCATGTTTCTCCGTATTTAACCTACAGCAGGAGTAAGGGTAGATATGCCAATGTATTTACAGAACTGTGATAATCCATTTCAAGAGTTTATTTTGATGAGACGACAACTGAAGTATCGATCAGAAGCAAATTACCCGGAGTCAACTTCCCAAGAGGGATAATTGGGATATCACAGGGACAGAACAACACAATTAGTGGCGGACGGAATTTACAGGTCGTTTCCTTTCGTTTGGGAGGAAAGTATCATCAGGTTAATCCAATTTTATCCTAATCTACAGGAAAGGGTAATCGAGACCTACACAATCTTGATTAATGGAATGGTGAAGATTAAATGGCTCAGGTTGGAATCCAATATTGCTGTGATCATTATTCCTGGGCTTCTTGGGACGAATTATTAGGTAAAGATTTAAATTAATTATGTAAGGAATGCTAACATGATGAGCCTGCTAGATATTTGCAGAGAGACCTATTTTGAGACTGGCAACATTTATATTGATGAAGGGAATCCCTCTCGGTGGTGTATATGTTATTGATAATTCGATGAGGATATCATACACGGAACATCAATAGCAACATTTGATTTTGGTTACACGGGTTTTATATATCGAACAAAAAGTTCTAAGTCAACAGAAATGCAGGTTTTTGCAGAAAATCCGTACAAGGGATAAAACCAGATAAGTATCGGAATTTGGGAGCGACACCGATAAGGCAATGCTATTTATCACATGTATGGAAAATAATTTATCTCATTTGGATTATTTTTTGAAGTTCCGAAGGTAAAGTTTGCCGGGCTGGCGGAAACAGGTATTCGTTTGTGTACGCTGGAGATGTAAGGGATGGCAATGGGAAGATCTTATTATATTCCTGAACAGAGGAATCATTTGGTCCATATGAGATGAAGGTGGAAGACATTCACCTGAAGAAATGGAATAAGCTAAGCATTCATTGACAGGATGATACTAAAGAAACGTGGAGAAATCAGAAAGATTGGGCAGTTAATCAGGTGGGGAATATTGATTTAGATTTAGCAGATTTGCATTTCATGGGAGTAGAGACATATTTCATAGTTGATATATTAAACCTCCCAAATTTTAGTCGAATGGGGGAAGAAAATCCAGCACTCCCTGATTGGTGGTTTGATAAACGGAACCCAATTTAATTATAAAGGAGCTACAACAAATTATATTGATGATCCAAGTGTTAACTCCCGCTGCAGATGCAATTGGGGAGGTATTTCTTCCAATAATTGATTTGTTGTTAATCATTGACCCCCGTTTATGCGGGGGTTTTTTATTTGCACAGAATTTTCAAGAACAAAAAAGGCGTCCATTTGGGCGCCTTTCAGAATTTAAAACTGGAATAAGTTTTTAGTCACGAGATTTAGCTTCATTAACTACGATATTTCTTCCGCCTAATTCCGAATCATTTAAAGCCTTGATGGCTTTTTGAGCATCGTCGGCACTCCCCATTTCAACGAATCCGAATCCTCTTGATCTGCCGGTAGTACGATCTGTAACTACTTTAGCAGAAACAACGTTTCCGTGCTCTTCAAATGCTTCTTTTAATTTGTCGTCGTTAACCGACCATGGGAGAGAACCCACAAATAACTTAGTACTCACTAGAACTCCAAAAAAATGTTTAACAAAAATCCGGTCTATTACCGGAGGGCTCAAAACTATAAAAAATAGTTGCTAATACCTAACTATCAATTTTAACTGCTGCGAAAAAGGTTAAAGAACAAACCAATTAAACCTTCTTTTCCCACTATAAAACTCTCGATGAGGTTAGCTTGATATCAGCATATTTCCAGGCTTCGTTAAATTTCTTCTCAACTTCTGAAGCTTCATCATTCTTACCTTGTTTTAGCAAAGCCTGATGTAAACCAAACAACCCCCAGCCATTTTCAGGAATCTCACTCAGGTTTTCTTTGTAAATTTTTTCTGCTTCTTCAAACATACCGGCTTCAATTAAAACCGCGCCAAGATTTTGTCTGCAGGGATAAAACCATGTTGGCGGCTCATCGTATGTTAATGAATATTCATACTCAACTGCCTTTTTAAGATGAGCAATTGCATCAGAATAATTTTTCTTCTTTGCTTCCAGCTCGCCTTTAGCTACTTCACAGGCGACGTTAACCAGAATTCCAGCAGAATTAAATCCCCATATTAAAAGTTCCTCAACAGTTTTATTTGTACGAAACTTTTCCAGCTCGGTTATTTCTTTTTCAGCTTCTGTTAGATTGCCTTTTGAAATTAATGCCATTGAACGCGCATAGTGCCAGACAGCCAGAATATAAGGTCTTTCATCAGATGGTTTTTCATAATTCAAAATTTCATCCCACTTGCCAAAGGTTACATAGGCATAAAGAGGTATTGCTGCAAAATGCTGGAGAGTTTGATATCCACAAACGTCCATTAGAGAATCCGGTGGTTTCTGGGAAGTTTTCAATGCGGCATCAATTGCGGTTTTGCTGTCACCCTCAAGAGTGGCCGTTGCCCAAAGAAAATGATAATTATGCGGATAGTAAGATAGCGGATAAAATCCCTGCTGGTTACATTGATTAATATATTCTTCATCAGATTTTACTGCTCGTATGTTTGCAAGTGAACCCTCATGATATTTTCCTGTTCTTATATAAATATGGGCTGGCATATGAACAAGGTGTCCAGCACCGGGCGCAAGAAATCTAAGTCTATCTGCACTCGCTAAACCACGATGTGGATTTTTTGATGCTTCCACAGCATGAATATAAAGATGGTTTGCCCCGTGATGAGTAGGGTTTCGTTTAATAACACCTTCAAGTACGGCAAGTAGTTCCGGTGTCCATGGTTGTGCAGTCCCATCTTTCAACCAATAATCCCATGGATTTAAATCCATAATTGATTCCGCAAACATTGTTGCTGCATCAAGATCATCAGGATATTTGCTTACAAGATTTCGCATTGCATCAGAGTAAGCCTGGTCAAGTGGCGTTCTATCTTCCATTGCTTCAGAAGAATATCTCTCTGAAAGTGCCATTACAAAATCTTTTTCTTTCTGAGTTTCATCATCCAGCAAAGTAATTGCTTTTTGAATTGCTTCGTACGAAGTGTGAACAACCCCAGCATCCATCGGTAAGTTTATGTTAGGACCAAGCACATACGCCATTCCCCAATAAGCCATTGCACAATTTGAATCGAGTCTTGCGACTTCCTCAAAAGAACGGAAGGCTTCCTCGTGGTTAAACCCATAAGCGAGTATGATTCCCTGGTTAAAATATTTTTGAGCCAGCTCGGATTTTGTTGTGATTGGAAAATGTAGTGTTCCCAGATTATCAAATAGCGGCGCTTGCTTAACTTGCTCATTACTGCAAGCCAGAAACAACAGTGCCACACAAAAACTTATTATGCTTATTCGCATAATTCTATACCTCCTTTTAATTATGACTAATAATAGCGGGGCTTAAACCGTGAGAAGAAGATTACATCTAAACCCAATTTCAAACTAATTTATTAATTGTCAAACAGCAACAATTTTTTGATGAGAAATTAGTCGTGTGATGTAGCCAACATTGAAGGTTGGATATACATGTTCCTTAAAAGATATTTTATGGAAAATAATAAGCTATGAACTACCTTTTGCTAGGCGAGTGCAAAATCAACTACAGCTTTTGCATGAATTTCAAGAGTGTTAAAAACAGGTAAGCTAGTGTCATTTTGTTTTATAAGGAGCGGAATTTCGGTACATCCAAGCACAATTCCCTGTGCACCTCTCGTCTGAAGTTCATTAATGATACTTAGAAATTCATCTTTGGTCTCTTTTTTGAATTCTTCCTTCAAAAGCTCATTCATAATTGCATTGTGAATGAATTCTCGTTCAGTTTTTGGAGGAACAATACTCTCAATGCCTGCCTCGCTAAGTCGTTTAGTATAAAAATCCATTTCCATAGTAAACCTGGTTCCAAGTAAACCAATTCTCGAAATCCCGTTTTTATTTATCTCTTTTGCCGTTGCATCAGCAATGTGAACAATCTTTAAATCAGTTTCTTTCTCCAACTCCTCCACATATTGATGAAGTGTATTAGCGCAAAGCACAATACAATCAACAGAACATTTTTTTAATTTTTGTGCAGCATCCAGCACTAATTTATAAACACCTGCGTGATCATCCTTTTTATTTAACAGATCAATCTCTGCATAGTTAAATGAAGAAAGAAAAATCTTTGCAGAATTAAGTCCACCTAACCTCCTATTTGTTTCCTGATTGATGAGTCGATAATACTCAAGTGTTGAAAGCCAGCCGGTTCCACCGATCATTCCAATTGTTTTCATTTTCTTTCAGTGAAGTAGTTTAAATACTTATTCTTTCCTAACCAGCAATCTTTGAAGAGAAATCCACCAAATAGTATTGTCTTCCAAGATTTGGGATAAGTAATATATTTATTTTATTCATAAATATTTTTCTACAAGTAAATCCCCGTGATAAAGAAAACTTGATTACAAAACCGAGTTTCTAATTCAAATACTTGCTCCATCTGATAATCACTCTGAAAATCTTCACTTTCAGGTTTTGGAATGATAGAGATTGTACCAGCAAGTAATCAACGACTAGAAATTGAAATTATATGAAATCCCGGCGAACTTCCACTATATCCATATAAATAATTAACGAACCTTTCTATTCATATCGGAAATCTAAAAAATAATTTTTCCTGAAGATGTATTCGCCCTTACATAGGATTATTCAAGAAAGTTGGATAATTTACACTCATAAAATATTCTCACTCCCGAAAATCAAGGATTAATATTATTTTCCAAATTGATCCATATAATAACACCTCTATCCCTGTAAACTCCGAGTTCAGATTAATTTCTAACTCTCTCATAGGAAATAATAAATTCCAAAACCCCATAATTCCGGTAAACTTGTTTTAACTTATTTATAATCTGTATTTTTAATATTCTAAATAATTGTTGCAGTTTCAAGAATTATATCCAATATAAATGTAATCCTATTGATGATTATAATTACTGTAATTTACATCTTGTTGTGAGGGGTATAAAGGGTTAATTGTTTCACCTTAATTCTATATTCAATGTAAGTTTTTTGATTTTCCTTTATATCCAGTTATAATTCCCAATTAGTTAAAATCTATTCTGGTGCGTATATTATTTACATTCTTCTTGAATAAGGGATTTATTATTTACTTAGCGATTTATATACAGTAATAGATTTTTAAACGATAATTAAATTTATATGATTTGGTTATATTGTTTTCCTTCCTCCATTATATTAATTCGATTTATTTATAGTTCATAATCTTTTATTCTTCAGCTTTACTCCTTCCCTATAAAATTATTCCAGTAATTTTATTTATAAAAATCTTCGTCATTTAAACAAAAAAACATTAGGAAGGTCAATAATAACACTTGAACAATTTATTGTCAGGGAGAAGTTTTTTAAAATAAATTTGATTTAAAAAGATCGAAACTAATCTCTTTTTAAGAAACATTTGAATTCATAATTGTTCCAACAAAATCAGTACCTCTTAAACAAACTAATCAAAACAGTGTAGTGTATTTTCGTTAATCATTCACAATCTATGAGTTTTAAAAGATTGATTATCCATAATGTGTTTAAATCTAAGGAAACAAAATTAAGATTAGGATCCATATATTGTAACTCATCATCTGAGGTTATTATATTTATAGATCGGTAGTTCAAAAAAGAGCTTAAGGATACTTGGGGAAAAAGTTATTTACCAATTTTATAATTTTTTATATAAATACTCAATCAATTTATTATTAAATTTAAAACTCACATGCTTCTAAAGTTTCAAAATATAAATACAATTTTATTATCAATAAATCTTCTGTCGGTATAATCACAGGAGGGAATGAATAAGAATGAGATAAAAGATATAAAATTTTTATTGTATATTTTAATTTATCAAATAAAGGATATTAAAAATATTTTTAATATTAATCTAATTGGACGGTTCAAATCCCAAATAACAGATTATTAAAGCAACAATCCCTTAAAAAAGAAGTTTAAAAATCCAATGTGAACAACCAACCTATAAACCAGACAGGACCCATTATTCCTGCAACTTCAACTTTTCTACTCATTGTTTTTTCCATTATAAATTTTCTACAAAAAACTTAGGAATTACAATTCTAATTTCATTCATTTTATGTTTATTTGAAAATCAGAGGATGCTTTTTATGAAAATCTGTTGCATCCTGATATTTTTTAGTGAAAGCAATAAGTCTTCCTTCATCAAACAATCTTCCAATAAAAGTAATACTGGTTGGAGTTCCATCTTCGGAAAATCCATTTGGTAAAACAACACAAGGGTGTCCGGTTAAGTTTGTGAGCAAAAGGTTATCTCCTTCCCAAGAAGGTGCAATATAAAAATCAATTTCGTTCATTACTTCTTCCATTTGTTGAATGAGAAGAAATCTGATTCGGTTTGCGTTAATGTATTCTGCTGCAGGAATGAATCGGGAAGATCGGAAAACATTCGGCCATGCATCTTTGATTTGTCTGACGAGAAGATCGTCCATGCCACTGCGAGTCAGTTCATCAAAGGCAGCACCCGCTTCGGCGGATAGAATTATTGAAAGATCATTTATTGGAAACTCTGGCAGCTCTAGCGGAATTAATTCTGCTCCAAGCTCTCTCAGTTTTGCGAGTGTAACAGAATCCTGGCTATGAAAATCATATTGCTTATCGAAGTCACTCTTTAGATAACCAATTTTTAATTTACTAAAATCAATTTCTGGTTGATAGTTAAACGGGACGTCATATAATGTTTGATCAATTCCGTCCTGTCCACTAATTATGTTGAAGACAATTGCAAGATCTTCTGCACTTCTGCAAATCGTTCCAATCTTATCCATACTCCAGCTAAGAGCCATCGCACCTGTTCTGCTTACTCTTCCATAAGTTGGACGTAAACCAGTTGTACCGCAAACAGTTGAAGGAGAAACAATTGAACCCCAGGTTTCAGTACCGATTGCAAATGGCAGGAGTCCGGCAGAAACTGATGAAGCCGAACCAGCAGATGACCCGCTTGAACCTTTTGTTGTATCCCATGGGTTTCTGGTTTTACCACCAAACCAAACATCACCCCAGGCAAGTTCTCCTAAAGTTAATTTTGCACAGAGCACGGCACCCGCTTCTTCCAGTTTTTTAATTACTGTTGCATCTTCTTCTATCATCTGATCTTTAAATGGAACAGAGCCCCACGTGGTTTTATAATCCTTTGTTGAAAGAAGATCTTTTACACCGAAAGGAATTCCGTGAAGCACGCCGCGATATTTTCCTTCTGCAATTTCTTCATCCATTAGCTTTGCTTGTTTAAATGCTCTTTCTTCTGTAAGTGTAATTACACAATGAAGTATTGGGGCGTATTTCTTTAATCTTTCAAGAAAAAATTTTGTTAGTTCAGTAGAGGTTATTTGTTTTGTTCTGATTAACTCAGCTAATTCACCAATGGTGTAGAAAGCAAGATCATTTTTGTCCGAAGGTAATTTTATATAAGAGTAATCGCTGAACTTTACTGGTTTTTGTTCTTTGGGGAATTCAAATCCAACAGGGATGGGATTGAAAAGAATTGCCGGAGGAACATTGTTTGCAAGATCAACTTTGCGGATGTTATCGTAATTAGTTAATTGCTCATCAAGCGAAGTCTGCATTGAATCTCTCTCTGCATCTGTGAACTCAAGTCCGATTATCTTTTCGGCTTTTTCAATATTTTCTTTTGTAATTGTTTGTGCGAGTAGAGTAGATGTGAGAAGTAAAAAATACAGTGCCGGGTTTAAATGACGAATAATTGAATTCATATGTTCCTCCGTAGTAGATTATTTAAGCTTTTTATAAAAACTCTATTTTGTCTCCAATCGCAATTTGACCGGTGGATTCGCAGACAAGGTTCATCCCGAACATAACTTTATTATCTATCTTTCTGAACTTTGAAAGTGTCAGTAATGGTTCGTGAGCTCGCTCTGCAGTTTCCTGGTTTGTGGTTGTAATGACACAACGTGCACAAGGTTTAACAGCATGAAAGATCACATTACCAATTTTGAATTTTTTCCAGTTGTCTTCTTCGAAGGGTTTTCCGCCAGTAAAAACAAAGTTAGTACGAAACCTGTTCATTGGCAGGGGCACTTCAAGTCTTGAATTTAGATCATCAAGCGATGCTTGTCCGATAATTAAAAATGGATAAGCATCAGCAAAGCTTACAATTTTATTCATTGCATAAGATTCATCAACTACTCTTTTAGTTGTTTCCGGCATTTTTACCAGATGGCATTTTATCCCAATAATATCAGAGAACCAGCCATCAATTTGATCATTATAAAATTCACCAGTAACAGTATCATCCCAGATAACAACCTTGTCTTTTTTTGAATTCTCAAATTCGAATGGAACAAACAGTGGTTCAATAGTTTTTGTTTTGTGCTGAAGTTTTAATCCTTCTTGCTCAACAGCAACTTTTATTAAAGCCATTTCCGGAAAATCCCGCTGAGTAAAAAATGTATTTGTCTCATCAACCAAAACCCATCTGCGATCGTATTTTAATCCACGTTCTTCAACTTCAGATGATTGCAGACTTATGCCGGCAAGTGATTTAATGGGATAGATATTTATTTCTGAAAGTGTATACATACTTTGTTAAAGCACCAAATTCTAAAACACAAATTACAAATAATACCCAACAACCAATTTCAAATCTCTAAACGTTTGAAATTTGAACATTGAAATTTGTTATTTATTTGTTGCTTGAAATTTGTTGTTTGTGATTTATGTGGCATTTGTTCTTTGTGATTTTAACGTTCGCTTTTAAGCACGATTAAAGTTATTTCCGGAGTTGAATTATAACGAATCGGAGCTAATGACATTCCTAATCCACGAGATACAATCATTAACATGCTGTCAAACCAAAAATCTCCACGAGTGTAACTGGTTTCGAACATAGTTGGAGTAAGCTGAACGAATGGAAACACAAATGTAATTTGTCCGCCGTGTGTGTGTCCTGCAAGGAATAAATCGAAATTGTTTTTCCGGGCCGTTTCAATAATCTCCGGCTGCGGTTGGTGTGCTAAGAAAATCTTGAAGTCGCCATAATTATTTGTTGAAAGACTATCGAGAACTACTTTTGGTACATCCTCAACATATGTGGCAGTAATAAACGTAATAGCAACATCAGCACCGTTAACATTAATAATTCTAATATCGTTATCAATCATTTGAACACCGTTATAATTCAAGGCAGATTTTACTTCGGTAAGACTTCTTTCATAATCATTTCTGTACGCCCAGTTGTCATGATCACCAACACAGGAATAAACTCCATACTTTGCTTTGAGCTTTCCAACCTCTCGGGCACTAAGTTCAATATAATCAGGACCGGTTGTAATTAAATCACCGGCTATTAATATCAAATCAGGATTCAAGGAATTAACTTTATTTAGATAATTACTAAGCCTTCCTTTATCAGTGTAATGGTCTGCCTGAATATCCGAAATAAATACAATCCTAAAATTTTCAAGCGATGGCGGCAGATTTTCTTTTTGATACTCAACTGTCCTGACAGAAACAGAGTTATAGTCATAGATGACTCTAATTGGAACGTAGAATAAGAAGAAGCCAATTATAAGAAACAAAAGCACTGAATGAATCCGGTTGGTGCTGAGCTTATTAATTTTGGGAAAGAGTAAAGAGAAAAGTTTTAAGATGTCAAGCGGAATAAAAAAGAGTGCACACTGAATCATCAAAAGAAAATTAATCCAGAAAGGATAGATCAGGAAGTAATCAATTATTTTATTTTCCGGAGAACTCAGGTAAGATCCCGTAACAGCAAAGTATGTAAAAATAAAAAGCAGAACCAGCGGATAAAGATTAACCCAAACAAGATAAATTCTTCTTACCAGCCGAAACTTATTTTCATAAAACTTGGGAAAGAATTGTTTTACGGCAAGGTTCAATCGCTTAACAAAGTAGAATTCTACTATTAATAGTATTGCTATGCCGATAAGGAGACGAATTATAATCCACATTCAGTTAGTCCGTGTTAATTTTATTTACAAATTAAAAATATATTTGTTAAGTAAAAGTAAACAGGTATAAGGGAATATGGTATATGGGGTGGATGAATGTGAGAATTTAGTTATTAGTTCTTGGTTTTTGGTTCGGGTTCATTTGTTCTTAGATTTAGTCAACTGGTTTTTGGTATACTGCTCTGAAAAAAATAACTGTTCACCCACATTAGTCCAAGGTTGTTTTTTAGAGTTTACATATTGAGTTTTAGTAAAGATTTGCTTCTGAGAATTGTTCCCGCATACCTTTATATCCTATCCCTTTATACCTAAACTCCGTATAAACGTTAGCATTTTCTGATAATGCGTCCCCTTCCAGTAGATTTTTTTGCAAGAAGGGCAGTGCATAAATTCGTTTTGTGATTGGGCAACTTTGGGTGGAAGCTGACTGATTATTGATACCTTTTTAGTCGGTTTTAAAAGCTTGTTGCATTCAATGCATCGTGTAAACTCTTTTATTTCTTTTTGAAGATCGAATCTGCTCACGACTTCCTTTACCTGTTCTTCAACTTTGGTGCTTCTGATCCAATATCCGTGAGTGACTTCATTTCGCTTAAGTATTCCTCTGTCTTTTGTTAGAATAGCTCTTTTCTCTTTTAAAGATATATGAACAATCTCGTCATCGTTAAAATTATTTTTATATGAAACATCAAATCCCATCATCCGCAAATATCTTGTCAATCTTCCAAGATGAACATCGCAGATAAATTTTGGTTTTCGCAGAGGTTTTGGTCTTAAGATGTTGGACATCTGTTATATCAAAAGATTCAAAAACAGGATAAACAGAAATATCATCCCCGTCATCAATTAAGTATTTAAAGTTTACAGATTTTCCGTTAACCAATATCAAATCAACTTCTGTATGAGGAACACCGAGAGATTCAATTAAATCTTTAACAGATGTCCGATCAATAAATTGATGAGTAAAACGCTTCTTCTTTTTTTCTTCGGGAAGGAAATCGTTCAGCTCTTCGTAAAACCGTATTTGAATCTTGTGCATAAATTGCTATGAGATATTCTTTCAAAAATAATCTTATGGTTTGTAGGTATAAAGGTATATTGATAAAAAGTATTTGAAATACCCTTACAAAAAGTGTAAACCTCTATCTATACCATATACCTTTATACCAATATAACCATTCGCTCGTATTTCAATTAGAGATCACTTTCATTAATTTAATTTTTGTAATTAATAATTTTCTAAAGAATGATTCCTTCAGCAGTCAAGCAGACTTTAAGAGCGTTACGTCATAAAAACTACAGACTTTTCTTTACAGGACAAAGTCTTTCGCTAATCGGAACCTGGATGCAGCAGGTTGCGCTTGGCTGGCTGGTTTACCGTTTGACTGATTCTGCTTTTCTCCTTGGACTTGTAGGATTCTCATCACAGATTCCAACTTTTGTTTTAGCATCATTTGCCGGAGTGCTTGCTGACAGATACAGCAAACATAAAATATTAATTGCCACACAAACTCTCGCAATGCTTCAGGCATTTATTCTGGCTTTTCTAACCTTAACCAGCACAATTCAAATATGGCAAATACTTTTGCTGAGTTTATTCTCCGGATTGATAAATGCATTCGACATGCCGACAAGACAAAGTTTTGTAATTGATATGGTTGATGATAGAAATGATCTTCCGAATGCAATAGCACTTAACTCATCAGTATTTAATGCTGCAAGATTGATTGGACCAACCTTAGCCGGAGTTTTAATCACTGCTGTTGGTGAAGGATTATGTTTTTTAATCAACGCAATAAGCTACATTACTGTCATAGCTGCTTTATTATTAATGAATATCTCACCGCAGATAAATAATAACAAAAAAGAAAAAATGCTGGAAGGATTTAAAGAAGGAATTAAGTATGCATACAACTTTAAACCAATCCGTGTGCTTTTATTATTAATTGGCCTGGTTAGCCTTACCGGAATGCCTTACAGTGTTTTAATGCCAATATTTGCAAGAGATATTTTACACGGCGATGCTCACACACTTGGTTTTTTATTTGGAGCTGTCGGTTCAGGAGCTTTGATTGGTGCAATTTATCTTGCATCAAGAAAATCTGTTTTAGGTTTGGGAAAATGGATAGCAATTGCCACAACTATTTTTTCTCTCGGATTATTTTTCTTTTCCTTTTCAAGAAATATTTATTTATCTGTTGGACTAATGCTCTTTACCGGATTTGGTATGATGATGCAGATGGCATCAACAAATACTTTACTGCAAACTCTTGTTGATGATGATAAACGGGGAAGAATAATGAGTCTTTATGTTATGGCATTTATGGGAACCGCACCATTCGGAAGTTTTATGGCTGGAACTTTAGCAAGTACAATCGGTGCGCCTTATACAGTTTTATCAAGCGGAATAATTTGTCTTGCTGGAGCATTGATATTTTATAAGAATTTACCATCGTTAAGAAAACATATCCGACCAATTTATATTCAAAAAGGAATTTTGCCGGAAGTTTCAAAAGGATTGCAGTCATCAACTCACTTTGAAGATGCCGCCGAATTGATCTATTTTGATAAAATCTATTCAGAAAAAACACTTTTCACAAATTCAAACTCATCATCTGTCAATGGTTTATCCATTGCAGATAAATTTACCTTAACTTGCCTTAAATTTCTGAAAACGGAATAAGACCCACAAATTTATAATGTAGAGGGCATTTATGATTTGGTTTAGATTGCTATTTAATTAGATTAATTATTTGGATATTTGTGATTTTTTCGGTTTATTAAACCTTTATAAGAAGGAAGTTTGTAATTGATATGGTTGATGACAAATGATTTACGAATGTAATTGCACTTACTTTCTATTATGTAAATTACCTCTTTTATTTTTTCTTTTTTTATAATTTGTATATTAATCTTATTATTGTGTGTCCCCTTTATAAATAATAATAATGATAATAATTTAGATAAATAATGATTATAGTATAAGATAGAATTAAAAATGATGAAGAGAATTACCTAACTATAATAAAAGATTAAGCCCCTTATATAATTTAATATAATAATAGAATAAATAAATAACTGTAATTTATTATAAAAAAAAATAATATAATAAAAAATTTATAGTAATGACTTAAATTATTATAACCTAATTTAGAATAATGTAATGATTAATAAATTTAAAAGGAAAAAATATAAAAATTAAAATTATTAAAAAAAAATAATTATATTAAATTATAATTTTCCTTATTATAATTTTAAATAAATAAAATAAAAAGTATCAGTTAATTGTAGATATTTGATTCATCACAAGTATGTGGAAGCACATTATTATTAATTTCTAGGTTTGATTTTCAGTTTTAGGATATAACTTTTCCATATCAGTATAGACAAGAAGTAAATAAAATAGAAAGACTGATTGGCCAGCAATTGCCTGATAAATATCAAGAGACATTAATTATCCACAAAATATCTATTGGATGGACATCAGTTTCAAAAACAGATAATAGGAATAAGAGGAAAATTCCTAAGAGGTGGTGTTTTGAGGGGGTAAGGTAGGAAATAAGTTTGGAGCGCCGAGGGAAATAATCCTCCAGATGCTCGAATCAAAAATATATGATACATTGGGCAAGGTATGTATATTAGAAGGAATGATCTTCCAGGAGGCAGATCCTAGAGCGCACGCTTTCCCTATCTGTTAATGCAACCACAAGGGGTGATGGGCAGATGAGACTTGGTATTGAGTGAGGGGAAGGGAATATTTGTCTCTATCTCACCCCCGGAAGTAAAGAAATAAATACCATTAAGGGTGTACCCAGCTTATAAAGAAATTACCCGGGGTACAAAAAAGTACGACCCACCGCAGTAATTATGTGTTCATTTGATACTGGAATCCTGTACTGGGGATATGGAAAAGACAAAGTATTAAAAGAGGGAAATATGGGTGGAAGTAGCCATATCGGATATGGAGGGGTTATATCTCCCTGCGAATAATAATCTCCTAGTAAGTTTTATTGTGCAGGAACATTCGATAGAAGAACAAACGGGTAGGTATAGATGGATGAGGATATAATTATTATAAATCGACCATTAGGACGAGTAAATATTGGAAACAGCGGGAAGAAGATGAAGTATAAGAGGAAGGCATAGATTAGTACAAATAATTGTATGTGGCGGTGGGATAAATATATAACTGATAAAATACGGAATAATGGTAGGCAGCAGTATAGAATATATCGGTTTAGCTGTCGGGCAGGAAATTATAGGTATAGATATGATAGATAATTAATGCATAAATAAATTATGGAGGATATCGGCTATTGGTTTGAGTATATAGGCAAAAGATAGATCATAATAATGAATGTTATTGGGGAGCTGGAATGAAAAGATAAGCTAATATAAATAAAGCTCAATATTTATGGTAATCTGGGTCGGATTGGTATGAAAGGAGCAAGGTACCGCTAACACGCCCGGTGAAATTCCACGAAGAGAAAAAAGATTTAAATTGGAACCGCAAGGAACAAAAATAGGTTGAAGTACAGAGAGTAACGAAGGAGAATTATATATTGGTATAGAAGGAAAGTACATCTACGAGAGAATTATATAACTCGAGATGTTTATCAGAAGGAGTTAAATAAGATAAAGAGATGATTAGATGGAATATCCTATAGAAAGGCGAGTCCCTCCGAATATCTAACCATTAACTACAGATTCAGCATGCGCCGATCAAAGATAAAGAGAATATTGAGAGGCAAGAAGGCCACACTTATAATGGCTACTCAAGAAGGAATTCATAAATAAGTCACGCTGATAATTTAAATAGTGGTGTATTCTTCTAAGGAGAAAGAAGAGGCAATTTTATAGAGTAAAGAAGAGATATTGAAAATAAATCTTATAAAGAATTTAATGTATGATTTATTCAGTAAAAATTTTTTTCACAAACTCAAACTCTTCATCAGTCAACGGTTTATCCATTGCAGATAAATTGACTTTAACTTGATGAAGATTTCTGAAGCCGGGAATTACAGAACCCATAAACTTGTAATGAAGTAAAAACTGCATTGCAACTCTGGCAAGATCTTCTTCAGATGAACCGAATCTTGATTTTATTTTATTCAGCCGTGGCTCAAGCTTTTCAAGACTCTCTCTCGAAAATCTTGAAAGACCTTTTCTGTGATCGCCGTTCTCAAAAGTTGGCGGATTATCTTTGTTGTATTTACCAAGAAGCAATCCCTGCCCAATCGGTCTGAATGCAACAAAAGAAATCTGGTTTTCTTCCATTAGCTTTCTTGTGGGACTTCCTTCATCGATAAAATCTCTTTCAACAGGATTTGCAAAACTTTGCAGAACATCCGGTTTTACTCTAGGTATTAGTTTCTGAAAATCTTTGTGTGAATATGCGGATTGTCCGACGAGCCTTATTTTTCCCTCTTCTTTCAATCTGTTCATTACCTCAACTGCATCATCAAGATATTCGTCGTGATCACCGAAGTGTCCATGATGGAAATAGTAAAGATCAATATAATCTCGTTTAAGATTGATAAGTGATTGCTCACATTGATGACGAATATGTGCAGGCTCAAATGCGTGTGCAGCGGTTCCGGGAAACCATCCGATCTTTGTGGCAATAATAAAATTATTTGTTCTGTTTCCAAGAATTCTTGCAAGCATTCTTTCTGCTCTACCGTTGCCGTAAACATCAGCATTATCAAAGTGATTTACTCCGTGATCAATTGCGTAGTTGATTGCTTCTGCAACTTCTCTTTCATCAACATTTGCCCAGCCATTTGGATCTCCGTTTACCCAGTTTAGTCCGCCCATCGTCCAGCAGCCAAGACTTATTTCTGAAATTTCTATGTTTGATTTTCCGAGCTTTCTGTATTTCATTTTTCTTCCTCTAAAATTTTTTTACTCAAATTGAATACTTCATCAACTGAAATATCATTAATATTTCCAGTTCTTGATTTAATAAAATGTTTATTTATTCCTTGTGGTGCCCACTCATTTGGGTTAGTCGGACCAAACAACGAAATCATCTTTGCATCGGAGAAACCCGCAATGTGCATTGAGCCAGTATCGTTAGTAATATATAGATCAACAAGTGACAGAATTGCTCCTTGTTTTTTTATTGGGATAGGTCCTAAGATTTTATAATCTATGTTGTGTTTTTTTAATTCATCTTCAACTGTACTGATTACAGCACCATCAATCTTTCCCATAGTGAGCAAAACATAATTATTATATTTATTAAATAATTTAATTATTAGCTCAGTAAATTTCTTGGTTGACCACATATTATCTGCTTTACCTGCCCCGGGATGGAATCCTATTATCTTCCTGTGATTACCGGGGAAATTTTCTTCGATGAAATTTCGCGCATATCTTTTATCTTCATCTGAGTATCTGAATTTTAGAAAGAGCTTGTCTTCTTCTGATAAGTCGCAGTTAATTTGCTTTACCACATCAAGGTTTCTTTCAAGCTGATGTGAATTCTCCCAGCTAAAATCTGATTTAACATTAAGTAATGTATGCGAAGGATTTCGAACTCCGGTAATTGATTTTACTCCTACTCTGACTTTTGCACCCGAAAGAAAATTAATTATGTGAGAAGTCCTTGAAACCTTAATTGTAGATGGTACTATTCCAAGCTGGTATTTTCTCTCTCGCAAGCTGCGAAAAAAATTTAAGATTGTCCTGGAATTTTGTTTGTCAAATGTAATCACCCTGTCCAGATAAGGATTTATTTCATAGAAAGGAATTTCATAATAAGTTTTTGCTGCCACGAGAGTTATTCTTGAATCAGGAAATTTTTTCTTCAGTGCGGCATAAAGCGTAAGCGAGCACAACATATCCCCAAGCTGATTGTGCTGACGGACGACAAGAATATTTTCTACTTTTTCTATCTTAAGATTTATTAATTTGTCCAATGCCGGACTAAGACTCAAGTTCATTAAGATCGTCCAGGTCCTTTTTTCTTGCCGAAGCTTTCTTGTTCTTTATTAAATCTTCTTTGCTTATAAAATAAAGAGCCTGATTACCATAGTTCCCTTTAATCCTATTATTCCAGGCGTCTTCAAAATTGACTCCATCTATGGATGTGAGAATATCTATCCTGTATGGTGGTTCACCAAGTTGTATTACTTTATCTTTTTTCAATAAATCATCAGCGCTAATGCTCGAAACTTCAAAACCAAATTCTTTAAGAACAGAAATAATTTTATCTACATTTGGTTTTGTGGTAAGGATAAAGAAATCGATATCGTTTGTAAATCTTGGATAGGCATGGATTGCAAAAGCATAACCGCCAACCACAAGATACTTAACCTCATTTTTGTTCAGTAACTCTATAAACTCTTCGAAGTCTTTTACTAATTTCATCTTTATTTATATCGAATAATTTAAAGTAGCTCTCCCGGATTTCCTCCAGAGCATTGATTTTAAACTCCAGACTTGCATTGTGCCAGAAAATCTTTTCTGCTTCATGCTGTTTGGGATCTTTCAGATCAAATATTTTGATTTCATTCCTCACGATTTCATTTCAATTGTGATAAATTCACTGATTCAACATACGTAATAATATTAAATCTCTTAAAGAATTAATTCTGCTATCTTCTGCTTTTATCTATCCATTTAGCAACATCTTTTGCGAAGTAAGTTAGAATCATATCTGCACCGGCACGTTTGATTGCGGTAAGTGATTCGATCATTACTCTTTCTTCATCAATCCAGCCGTTTTGTCCGGCAGCCTTTATCATTGAGAATTCTCCGCTGACCTGGTAAGCCGCAGTTGGCATTCCGAATTTCTCTTTTACTTTTCTGATTACATCGAGGTATGGTCCTGCCGGCTTGACCATAACTATATCTGCTCCTTCTTCAATATCTTCTTCAACTTCGCGAAGAGCCTCATTAATATTTCCGATATCCATCTGGTGGGATCTTCTGTCGCCAAAAGCAGGAGTTGATTCTGCTGCATCTCTGAATGGTCCGTAATAACCGGAAGCATACTTGGCAGCGTAACTCATAATCGGAATTTTTTCATAGCCTTTATAATCAAGTGCCTTTCGGATTGCCAGAACTCTTCCATCCATCATATCGGAAGGAGCGACCATATCTGCACCAGCTTCAACATGGGATACTGCTTCTTTGGCAAGCACAGCGATTGTTTCATCATTTAAAATATCTTCACCTGCTAAAATTCCGCAATGACCGTGTGAAGTGTACTCGCATAAACAAACATCTGTAATTATCAGCAGATCATTAATTTCTTTTTTGATTGCTTTGATTGCCAATTGAATAATTCCATTTGGGTTATATGCATCGCTGCCTTGTTCATCTTTGTGTTCGGGAATTCCAAAAAGAATTACTGCTGGAATACCAAGGTTTCGCACTTCTTTACATTCTTTTACAAGGTTCTCAACAGAAAACTGTGAAACTCCCGGCATTGATTTAACGGGTTTATTTACATTACTTCCCGGTACAACAAACAATGGATATATCAAATCATTTTTTGTTAGAACAGTTTCTCTAATCATATCACGAATGATAGGATTATATCGTAATCTTCTGAAACGTTTAAAGTTGAAGTTCTTATTTGTCATGATTATTCCTTTCTCTGTGTCTTCGTGTCTCTGTGGTTTATTTCACAGAGTTACGAAGATCAAATTAAATTTTTAATTCTTTGTGCAACCAGTTCTGAGTTTTTAATGCAGTCACCAACAGAAATTCCGCCACGGTAATTCCCGCCGAGGATTAATCCTTTATTATCTTTTTCAAAATGATCGAAGAAATTTTCGTGCTCAACATAACCGAGATTATATTGTGGAATTGCTTTCGGCCACAATCTTTTAGAAATTAAAATTGGTTCGGCACTGATTTTCATAATTAATTCAAATTCTCTTCGGGCACGATCAATAACCATCTGCTCTACATCATCAACAAATCCAGCATCACGTGAACCGCCGATGAACAAAGTAAATGCTGCTTTAGTATCATCAGTGCGATTTGGAAAAATGACTGAACTCCAGATGGCACCAAGAAAAGATCTTTCTTCCTTTTCCGGAATTAAAAATCCGAATCCATCCAAAGGTTGACCCACAACGTTCTTTTCATAAACTAAATAAAGAACCATAACCGGCGGATAATAAATTTCATTCAGGTGTTTGGTTAATGCTTCATCAAAATGTCCAAACAGCTCTGCAGCTTTGTAAGCCGGAACAGTTGAAAGCACAATATCTGCGAGCAAAGTTAAATTTTGCTTGCCGTCTCTGAAAGTGACTCCATAATTCCCCTCGGCAGTACTTCTAACAGAAACAACTTCTACTCCGGTACTGACACGATTACCAAGTTTGTCTACTATTGCTTCTGGAAGAACTTTCATTCCATCCTTGAAGGAAAACATTTTTGCACTTTGCTTGGAAACTTCTTTGCTTTTCTTTCTCTTACGAATGCTTCTGATTGTCCCGATAATTAATCCGCCATATTCTTCTTCAAGTGCATAAAGTTTTGGGAAAGCAGATTTAACACTTAACTCTTCAGGCCTTCCTGCATAAACTCCGGCAACAAAAGGATTGATTGCATAATCCAAAAATTCTTTTCCAAGTCTTCGTGTTACAAACTCTGCGATGCTCTGGTAATATCCATCCTTCGACCTTCCGATAAATGGTTCTGCGAGCAATCTCAGTTTAGCTTTACCTGAAAACAGTTTCGTTTTAAAGAATGATGGTGGAGACATTGGAAGTGCAAGCAGTTCACCATTTTTGAGGATGTATCTTTTATTACCCTCACGGTTTGCATAAACAAATTGATTTTCGAGATTCAGTTCCTTTACAAGCTGCTGAATTAATGGAGTGGTTTCCAGTCCGCTGTTTGGTCCTCGATCGAAAAGAAACCCATCAGCATTAACAGTTTCAATTGAACCGCCAACTTTATCTTTTTGCTCCAGAACAATTACATCATATCCTTCTTTAAATAGAAGATAAGCGGTGGTTAATCCGGATATTCCAGCACCAATTATAACTATTTTTTTATTTGAAGACATTAATGAAAACTTCTAATAATTACAGTCAAATTTAGTGAAATAATACAGTTATTTGCAGGGGAAAATTAACCGTCTCTATTAAGCTTTACTTGGGATTATAGTAAGAATTTTAATTGCTCACCAATCAGTTTGCGATTCTCTAATAACATTCATAGCTTAAACTTGATGATAAACAATCTGAAAAATATAGCGGCTTGTATTTTAGTGCCAATTATATTGTCTTTGATTCCCTCAGAAAGTAGTGCCCAGAATATTCCATTCGGCCGTCTTACAACTGAAAACGGATTATCAAACAGCTATGTTAATTGTTTGATGCAGGACCGAACCGGTTATATTTGGTTCGGAACAGATGATGGATTGAACAGATTTGATGGTTATGAAATAAAAGTCTATCGAAATAATCCTGATGATAAATTTTCAATTTCCGAAAATATTATCTGGGCGTTATGGGAAGATAGTTCGGGCAATTTATGGATCGGAACAAAATCCGGTGGGTTGAATAAGTACAATCCTTATAATGACAAATTCGATCATTGGGATCTTGATTCAGCTTCGACCGAAGAAATAAATATTACTTATATCTATGAGGACAGCAGAAAAAATATCTGGATCGGGACTTATCGAAATGGACTTTACAGATTTAACCCGGAACAAAATAAGTTTGAACATTGGCAGAATACTTTAAGTAATCCGAAATTATTATCTGGCGATTTTATTACCTCAATAATTGAAGATCAAAACTCAAATATCTGGATAGCGACTTACGCCGGATTAGATAAATTTACTCCCAGTCAATCCGATAAACCTTTCACGAAGGTCATTAAAGATTTTAACATCCCAATTTGGTATTTAGCCAAATCATCATTTTTCGAAAATATTATTTGGATTGGTTCGCTAAATGGTTTATTTAAATTCGATTCGATGAGAGAGGAAATATCGCAAATAAATTTACCCGGAAAGGATGTTTTGCAATTCGGAAACAGTGTAAGCTCAGTTGCTGAAGAATATTATCTGGATGAAAAAATATTGTGGGTTGGTACTTTCGGGGGACTTGTTCAGATGAATTTATCTACAGGATTTGAGAAAAGATTTCTTCAGACAAAAAAAGGTGATTCTGAAATAGTAAGTAATCAGATACACGATGTTATTGTTGATCGATCAGGAGTAGTATGGATTGCTACCGAGAATGGTTTGAATTTTTACTCTCAAAAGCGATCAAAGTTTAACCTGGTTTCTTCAGCAATACCATTGTCAGAAATTCTTCAGCGGTTATCGGGTAAAAATGTGAGAGCTGTTACGCAAACAAAAGACAAATCACTTTGGTTTGGAACAGATGCAGGTTTATTCAGCTTAAAAAATGAAACGGAAAATTCAATTATCACTCAAAACTCTGAATTACGATCATTAAATATCTGGTCTTTATTCAGTGGTTCTTCAAACAGGTTATGGATCGGAACTTATGGTCAAGGCTTAAAAGAATTAAATCTTGAAACTAACCAGCTCAAATCCTGGAAGGTTGATAACCCGGACTTCAATGTATCTGCTTTTGATTATGTTAAAACCATTCTTGAAGATGATGATGGAATGATCTGGATTGGATTTTGGGGCGGTGGATTAGCAAAACTTAATCCGATTACTTCAAGTGTTTATCATTGGAGAAACGATAAAAATGATTCTTTAGCCCTGAGTCATAATGATATCTGGACGCTTCATAAAGATTTCAGAGGAAGAATTTGGGTGGGGACTAACGGCGGAGGTTTAAATTTATATAATTCTGAAAAGCAGAATGGTTTTTATTGTTGGAACTCATCAAATAAAAATGAACAGACGCTTAGCAGTAATAGTATTTTCACTATTTGTGAATCAACTACTGAAAGCAAGCCGGATAATCAAACTGTTTTGTGGATTGGGACAGCAAATGGACTAAATAAGTTTGTAATAAAAAATGATTCCGGCAGCAGCGATGGTTCAAAGTTAAATGTTGAAATAAAATACTACACAGTAGAAGACGGCTTACCTGATAACGCAATTGAAAGCATACTTGAGGACGAAGCTGGAAACCTTTGGATTGGAACAAGCACAGGAATTTCTTTTTTTAATGTTAAAGATGAGCATTTCACAAACTACACAACTGCTGATGGACTAAGCGGCAGTTCCTTTAACTCAAGTGCTGCATTTAAAACTTCTGAAGGTAAAATGCTCTTTGGCTGTACGAACGGACTAAATTATTTTGATCCTCTAAGGATAGAACAATCGACATATTCTCCGCCGGTGATTATAACTGATTTTCAAATACTTAATCAGCCTGTCGGCAATAAAAACAATTCTGAATTCGGTGCGGGCATGTTTAATTCTAAAGAAGTTTCATTGTCCTACAATCAAAATGACTTTTCTTTTCAGTTTACTTCACTTGATTACAATGCACCGGAAATGAATCAGTACGCTTATCATATGGAAGGATTTGACCAGGATTGGATTTACAGCGGTAAACGGCGATTTGTTACTTATACCAATTTAGATCCGGGTGAATATGTTTTCGAAGTAAAGGCAACTAACAGCGATGGAATGTGGAGCAACCAAACTGCGAAGATTTTTATCATTATCAATCCTCCTTTCTGGGCTACCTGGTGGGCATATATAATTTATGCAATGGCTTTCATCGGCGGTTTAGCTTTTATAAGAGCAACTGAATTAAGTAGGAGAAGGAAAAAAGAAGAAGAACGGTTAAGAAGGGAAAGAGAAGATGCACGATTGCGCGAAGCAGAATTAAAAGCAAAAAATATTGAACAGGAAAAAGAAATAGAAAAACAAAAAATCAGGAACAGGATTGCACAGGATCTTCACGATGAAATAGGAAGTAACCTGAGCAGTATATCGTTAATGAGTGAGCTTATTCAGAAAGATGAAAACACAAATCCCGAGACATCAGAAAAATTAAAACGCATTCACAAAGTAGCTAAAGGATCAACTCAATCAATACGTGATATTGTTTGGCTGACGAATCCATCTTCTGATAGTCTCAAAGATCTGATTTCGAAAATGAAAGAGGTTGCCGACAACACCCTTGGCAAATTCAATTTGAGTTTTGATTACCCGAAGGATTTACCGGATATCAATCTGCTTCCCGAAACAAAAAGAAATATTTTCTTCATCTATAAAGAAGCGCTGAATAATATTGTAAAACACGCTGAAGCGAAAAGAGTAGAAATCAGATTTGAGATTGAACCTCAAACAATCTTTCTTTCAATCAGGGACGATGGAAAAGGATTCAGCACAACAGGAAGCTTCGGCGGAAATGGATTGAAGAATATCAGATCGCGTGCTAAGGAAATAAATGCTGATCTGAAGTTTGAAAGCAGACCCGGCAGCGGAACTATTCTCGAATTATCTGCCAATATCACGCAAACGCGGGATTGAACACCTTTGATTAGTAAATTATTTTGAACCCCACATAAAAGAAAAAAGTTATTTGAATGCCAAACAGTATAGACGTAATAATAATTGAAGACAACGAACTTCTCCGGGATTCACTTAAGGAGGCTATAAACAAGAGCAGCAACATCGACTGTAAAAACGTTTTCAGTTCCGGTGAAGCTGCTCTTGATTTTATCGAAAAAGAAGATCTGGTGCCAGATATAATTCTGCTCGATATTGGTCTTCCCGGAATGAACGGCATTGAGTTAATTCCGGAACTAAGAAAACTTTCTCCATCATCAAAAATAATTATCATCACTGTGCACGATGATGATGAAAATGTATTCAATGCTATTTGTGCCGGTGCATCGGGTTATTTATTGAAAGATCTGTCTGCAGATAAAATTGTTTCTTCAATAAATGAAGTTATGAACGGCGGTGCACCAATGAACTCGCACATTGCAAAAAAAGTGTTGAATATGTTCAGAGATCAGAATATTAAATCCGACGGCTACGATCTTTCAGATAGGGAAAAAGAAATATTAAGTCTTTTGGTTGACGGATTAAGCAAAAAGCATATCGCCGAAAAAATATTCCTCAGTCACCACACCGTTGATTCTCACATACGCAACATCTATGTAAAGCTGGAAGTCCACTCTCGAAGTAGTGCAATCACCAAGGCAATAAAAGAAAAACTCCTCTAAAATCTTTCATAAGTCTCCTCTGAAAAACCACGCATATGCGTGATGATTTACTGTTGTTGTGAATTTATCTTTCATAAGTAAAAACAATAAAACAGAGGTAAAAAAATGAAAATCTATTCTTTCTTTCTGGTTCTCATAACAGTTTTGAGCTTATCTGTAAAAGCTCAGATTTCTGGTAATGCTCTTCATTTTGATGGTTTGAATGACTATGTCGATATGGGAAATGCTGCAACATTCAATGTCGGAAATGCTGTAACATACGAAGCATGGATCAATCCGGATACTACTTTTAGCGGATTTATAATTGCTAAATGGGTTGCATTCGCAGAAGATATTCAAGTAGGCTTTTCTGGCAACAAAATATTTTTTTATTTACACAATGTTTTCGGCGGGATTCAACTATATTCATCTCCCTTAGTTCCGCTTCATCAATATACACACATCGCCGCAACATACGATGCATCCGCCGGAATTGCCAAAATATATATCAACGGAGTGTTTGATGCAAGTAAAAGTGTAGGAAGTAGTGTCAGCAATTCTAGTGGTAATTTATATTTTGGTTTTAATCCAGTAAGAGGTGACTTCGTAGCTCCATTTAAAGGAATAATTGACGAAGTGCGTATCTGGAATATTGCACGCACGGAATCTGAAATCCAATCGACAATGAACCAATCGTTAACTGGAAATGAGACGGGTTTGATAGGCTACTGGAAATTTGATGAAGGCACCGGGTCAACAACAGCAGATAAGACAACTAACGGAAACGACGGCACTATCAGCGGAGCTCTTTGGGTACCCGGAGTCACAGATGTTAAAGATGAAAATAATTTTCCTGAATCATTCAGCATTTCACAAAATTATCCTAATCCGTTTAACCCCTCTACAACTATTCGTTACTCAATTCCTAACGGTAGCGTGGTCACAATAAAAGTGTATGATGTGCTTGGAACTGAAGTAGCAACATTAGTTAACGAAGATAAATCAGCAGGCAGTTATGAGGTTGATTTTAATGCTTCACAATTATCATCCGGAATATATTTCTACAAGCTGCAAGCAGGTTCTTTCGTTGAGACTAAGAAGATGATTTTAATTAAATAAGATAGACATATTTCCCACCATGGTTTATCGGGGATGATATCAAAAAGTACTTACATAAATAAATAGGAGTTATTATGAAAAAGATTCTTTTATTCACTGTTTCATTTTGTTTTTCTTTTATAAGTTGGGCACAAACAATTAATTCATTTAATCATACATTTAACGGCCCTGTGCGTTGTTTGGCGATATGGGGAAATACAATGTACGTCGGTGGCGGAGCCAATACAGTTGACAGTATAAGTCATTACGGTATTGCTGCTTTTGATCTAACAACACACGCCTTGCTAAGTTTTAATGCTTGGTTCAACGATTATGTTGATTGTATTGCAGTATCTTCAACTGGGGATACCATCTTTGTTGGTGGTGAATTTCATTTCACCGGAAACGGTAATTTCTCTACACCAAGGAACGGTCTTGCTGCTTATCATAAAAATGGAACTTTGTTAGACTGGAACCCGGACCCGGGTTCATATATATTTTCGCTGGTGATTAAGGATACCATTCTTTATGTCGGCGGTAACTTTGGTAATATAAGTGGAACCTCACGCAATAGATTAGCCGCATTTTCCCTTACTGATATGTCATTAACAGCATGGAATCCAGATGTTAATAGTGGAACTGCTATAAAATCGATTGCAGTTTCAGTTACGGGTGACACAGTTTATGCGGGGGGAACATTTGATAAAGTGAATGGAGGGACTACACGCAATTATCTCGCTTCGTTCAACAGTTCTGATGGTTCAGTAACAGCCTGGGATCCAAACTTAAACAATATAGCATCAGCTCTTGCGCTCTCCGGAAATACACTGATTGTGGGAGGCTCATTTACTAATGTTGCTGGGGGAACATCAAGTCGTAATTACTTGGCTTCCTATAATACATCAACCGGTGCCTTGAATACGTGGAATCCAGATCTTAACCAAGTTGTTCATTCACTGGTTATAAAAGGAAGCAGAGTTTATGTTGCAGGTAATTTCACGACTGTTGCTGGTGGAGTAACCACACGAAACCATCTGGCCGCTTTTGACACTGCATCCAGTATCACAACTAATTGGAATCCCAATGCAAATGACCTCGCCAGCGCAATTGCGACAACTTCAACAGAAATATATGTGGGTGGGAGTTTCACAAATGTTTTAGGATTCGGCAGACAATCGGTAGCAGGAATGGATGATCAGTTAACATCCGCAACACTTGAAAGTACAATACCTGCTGCAATCACTTTAGAACAAAACTATCCTAATCCATTTAATCCGAGCACAAAAATCAGTTGGCAGTCGCCAATAAGCAGTCATCAAACATTGAAGGTTTACGATTTACTTGGCAATGAGGTAACAACTTTAGTTGATGAATATCTACCGGCGGGAACTTATGAAACTGAATTTTCAGCTAAAGGACTAACAAGCGGAATTTATTTCTACCGTTTTAAGCAGGTTCATTTGTTGAAACAAAAAAGATGTTGATGATTAAATAAGAAAGTTATTTAACCTGCCTATGGAGAAGGCTCAATAAATCCCGCTTTTGGGATGCTAATTAAAATAATTTCATTTCTCTCCCCTAAATAAGAGAAGGAAAACATAGAACTATTGCAGCATTGTTTTCCTTCTCGACGATATTGTCTCATAATTCATCAACTCATCCTTTAAAACCGACGCATTTGCGTGATGCATTGCTATTGTTATAAACTTATTTTTCAAAGCAAAAAGAAGATCAACCAGAAAGAACTTTTAAAGTCGAATTCTCTTTGGAAGGATTAATAATGGAATTTCTGCCAGAGGCGGATATGCCTCGGGCATATATTTCTACAAGCTGTCCGTCGTGCCAACGGCACGCCGAGACCTCGTCCTTAAGGACGGGCAAACTTGAAATTTTATTGAAATTGAAAAAATGATATTGATAAAATAGAGAAATCGAAAATAAAAGATCTTAATAAATATTTTTCTCTTAAACATTATTATATAGGAGTTAGTTATGAAAAATTTATTTCACATTTTGTTTTCTTTTTGTTGTTTTTAAGTAACAGTGTTTCCTCAGGATAAATTCACAGAGGAGTAATGTCCAAGGAACTTACTGCAAAAAGAATTTTGGAGCTGCTCCATCAAATGCAGGTGATCTAAAGAATTACACTATAGAGAATTCTTACGCTTTAATTCTGAAGCAACTATTGGCATAATATGGCATCAAAGAAATCTACAAAGAGAGTTTTATGAAAAAAGGATTTGAAAAAGTATACAAGAACAACCATTAACAAAATACTACTTGTATGTTTTCTATTATAATAATTGGGAAAATGGATGGTTCTTCCTGGTTAAATAATTATAAATATTTATACACTTATAATGAAATCAACAACAACTCTACTATATCCTTACCTGGGTTGTTCATAATAAAGTGTATAACATAAGAAATAACCTATAGGAACCGTCAACTGGAATGGTTCTACTGTATTTAAGGCAAGCATATACATATAGAATAGTATATATTTAATATAATTTTTTTGGTGATATCCAGGTGGTATACACATATAGATAATATAGGAATCTATCAAACTATGTTTCTATCTGGTAAATATAAGGTATACATAAATAATGAAAATATAATTTAATTCCAATTGTTCCTCAGGATAAAAAATATAATATAACTATTATTCTTAAGCTGTGTTCCTTTTATAATTAAATATTAGTATAGTATTAACTATTAATACATTATTTTTGGTGAATTATATATATATAATATATATAATTACATTAACTTCTGGGAATATATAACTTTCATAAATATATGTATTATATCTCATTGTGCCTGGGTGTTTTTTTAGCATACAATAAATCCTAATTCTTATCGGGTAATAAAAACATATAATAAATTAAAGATTACTCTATCTCTTAAACCTGATGGTTCTGACCTGGTGAGTTGATAAATATATGTATTCTATATAAAAATTATAATTAATTTAAATACCCTTTAATATCATCTAATATATTAAATAAATTAATAACAAAAAAAACAAAAAAAAAACCCCAAAAAAAGTCACCGATCACCGTTAGAACCAATGGGAAGGGATTCTGCTCGAATTATCCCCAGGAGGGCGCAAACAACTTACGGGAAAAATCAACGAGAGCGCGAATAGTGGCTCTGGTGGTGTGGAATGGAGATCTAGATGTTTTTCCAAATAGGGGCGTACGACAACGGAAAAAAGGCGACGAAGAGGTGGCAGGAGACTATCCCCAAACCCAGGAAGCCATACACAGGGAGAATCAACAAGGATCGACAAGGGCGAGACCCCGCAAAGCACGAGGAGCAGACCAAAAGACAAGGACACCCGGAGGCAGAGAAAACCCAAAGGCGGGGCACACAACAAAAAAATGGGAAAGGAAAACCGAAGGGGCAGGAGAACCAAATTAGCGACAGAGGCAGTGTTAAGGGGCGGTGTATAGAACCCCCAGACGTGAACGACCCACACGAGCAACCGCGCGCCAACAATTTACTCCTGGATGGAGGGCCCACCCAAAGAAATCCTCCCCCCCCGAGGCACATAAGGAACCCAAACCCCCAACGCCTACACGGCGGGGGAAGACGAGCGGGGCTGGACAACGGACCGGGAAAACGCCTGGAGACAAAAAGGGGGAGAGAGCCACACCCGAAAAAGAAAAAGGACAGAACCAAAAACCAAAAGAACACCAAACAACCTAAAAAAAAAAAAAAGAACAAGAAAAAATAAAAAAATTACCATAGCTTATTTTACCTTCTAGCCCCAAGTAAAAAATATAGGATAATTGTGCATAATGGTGCTTTTTATCTAACATTGGGCTATTCAAATGTACCTATTCGATTATTACTGGGCATATATCTGCAAACTATGGGGAAATTTATAGAGGCATACTCATCACACCCATCGGATTTATAATTTCAGCATTCCATATGGACGACTTCATTTAAAAACACTGGCAATTGTGGATTGCTATTCAGTTTGTCTCTTCCACCGTGATTTAGTAAGTTATTCTACTCCACGCAGGCGACAAAGTTAAAAATTCTATCCAAATTTGGGAGCGGACTTTTGGGGGAGAGAAAGGTTTCAATACTATGCAATGGCGGTTTTCTGATTTCCGGCTACTCGATCCTTATGGTGGTGACAACGGCTGGAAGTCAACCATTCTAGAATTATTGGAGCATAGTTATGGCCGGGCAGTCAGATCATTCACTGCCTCTGCAGAAGATGAAGAAGGGAATTTATATTTTACAGGAACAACTGAATCATCCGGTGACAGAGATCTCTGGATCGTAAAAACTGATTCCGGAGGAAATCATATATTCACAAAAACTTACGGCGGATCCCAGTGGAAATGGGGCCACGATATTAAAAGAACAAATGACGGAAATTTTATAGTAACGGGTTTAAATCATCTGATAGCACATTTTTACGTCAGCTCTGGATTTTGAAAAAGATTGATGAACAAGCTGACACTTATGGACAAAACTTTTTACAAGTGTTAATGGCAGCGAGGGCAATTCGGTAATCCAAACACCTGATGATGGTTTTGCAGTTACTGGTTCTGCCGGGAGTGCGGGGACAGGTCCGGATGTATGGGTTATAAGATTAGAACCTGACGGAACATCAGCTATTGAAGACAACTTATCTGATTTACCCAAATTATTTTTTCTCGGGGAAAATTATCTGAATCCATTCAATCCGAGCACAGTGATCAGTCATCGGTCACCGGTAAGCGGCCAGGTCACACTTAAAGTGTATGATGTACTGGAAAATGAAATCGCAACACTTGTTGATGAATACAAACCAGCAGGAAACCACGATGTAAAGTTTAACGTAGCTCAGGTCTCCAGACCTGAGATTTCAAGCGGAGTTTATTTCTATCAACTTCAGGCGGGATCTTTTGTTGAAACGAAGAAGATGATTTTACTTCGTTAAACTACTGCTTAAATTCCCCAAAAAAGTTTCTGCGAAGCTCATTTCTAATGGCTCCTTAACCGGCGCCTTTTTTATTTCATCCATTTGCTTCTTTCCTCTTTTCCACTTATTCTTGCCTTAAATACGCCGCAAAAAACACATAAAGTAAATAAAATAAAAGAGGTTTACCAAACAAAAAACAATTAATAAATTCAACGAAAGAAAAAACAAAAAAAAAACTGCAAAAAAATGAAACCAAAGAACGAACAAAAAGACACTGAAAATATACAAATAGAAGAAATCATCAACAAGAAACCGTTACAAGAATATCAGATCAATTAACTGGAAATCCTTGGAAGAAAAGCTAACACAAAATACTCGAGCAAGATGGCGCACCTCAAGAGATACCTTAATGTAAGTTCATCCTTAAATACATGAACAATGAAAGTGACGAGATGATCGTTCAGAAGTTTGAGAAAACCCCTACTACCAGTTTTCTCGTAATGAATACTCGAACACACTTACCAATAACTCAACAGTATGACGAGATTTAGAAAAAGGATGGAAAAAGAAACGATAGAAGACTGTTTAAGGAAACTGTAAAAAGTGCAGAGAGAAGTAATCAACTAAAAAGAGAAACTTTGAACACCAAAATGTCGATACAACAGATACAAAGAGAAAGGATCAGTTTTCCAACAGACCAAAGTTATAATAAAATGCTGGAAGAACTAGTAGATCACTCAGAAAAGAGGGATATCTAACAACACAATTATAAAAGAAGCAGTGACAAAACAAACCGGATATCACACCAAGCAGATGAATGGGCAAGGAAAATGACAAAGAAGTTAAAGACATATCTGGGAGCCATCGTGACTAATAAGAAACCTCACAAAGATAAGAACTAAAGAAAAATTAATAGAAGATTATTAAATCAAACAAAAGAAAGTAAGAACAAATATACACAACACTCCCGAAGGGAGTGTATCTCAAAACAACACATAACATATAACGATTAAAGTTAAGATAAGACGATAAAAATAATTGGGTAGGCAATTCCACATCACGGTAATCCATACGATGCACACATTAAAAAATCATAGAAAAAAGAAGAGATACTATGGAAAAAAAAGTTACTTAGATAGATATGTACGATAGATAAACAGATTAACATACAAACTAACAATAAACACAAACAAACAATAAAATTGAAAAGAAGATCCATTAACCAATATTTTCACAAAAATCAGATAACAACTCAAGAAATCAAAGAAAGAAATCATATCAATCCGGCTAGCGGTGGATTTAATTTAGAAAACTTATCAGTTTCTTATTCAATTTTAAATCTGAAAATCAGATTATAAAATATTTTCTTTTCTATCTAATTAAATACAAAACGTTTTCTTATAGAAAATAAATGACTTTTTTCAGTGCGACTAAATAATAATGCTTCATCTCACAGTTAAAGAAAAAATTATGAGCACCAGCAAACCAATAACCGTACTTTGTGTTTCTTCTTACGAAAAAGGATTCGATTTTATGCGCGAGTGTAAAGAGCAGGGCTGCCGGGTTCTTCTGCTTACATCAAAAAGTCTTGAAACCGCTCCCTGGCCAAAAGATGCAATAGATGAAATTTTTTATATGCAGGATAGGAATAAAGAATGGAATATGCGGGATGTTATTTATGGTGTAAGCTTTGTTGCAAGAAAAGAAAAAATAGATCGAATTACTGCTCTTGATGATTTTGATGTAGAGAAAGCAGCCGCACTAAGAGAACATTTGCGTAATCCCGGAATGGGTGATACAACTTCACGTTACTTCCGTGATAAGCTTGCAATGAGAATGAGAGCGCAGGAAATGGATATTCCTGTGCCGGAATACATTCACGTACTAAATCATAATGAAATTAATAATTTTGCTGAGAAAGTCTCATTCCCATATATGATAAAGCCGAGAATGCTTGCAGGTGCTCACGGATTGAAAAAAGTCAACAACAAAGAGGAGATGTGGAACCGGATAAATAATCTCGGAGATGAACAGTCATTCTTTTTGATGGAAAGATTTATTCCCGGAAATATCTATCACGTGGATTCAATTATTTATGAGCACGAGGTGCGGTTTGCAATTGCCAGTCAATACGGAAGACCACCGTTTGAAGTTGCTCACGAAGGAAGAGTTTTTACCAGCAGAACAATTGAAAGAGGGAGTAAAAAAAGAACAGCAGCTTCTGGAGATGAATGAAAAGTTGATGAAAGCACTTGGAATGCTTCGGGGAGTTTCGCATACGGAATTTATTGAGTCAGACAAGGACGGCAAACTTTATTTTCTTGAAACCTCTGCACGTGTCGGCGGAGCTAATCTTTCCGAGCTTGTGCTCGCTGCTTCCGGAATTAATTTGTGGCGCGAATGGGCAAAGATAGAAATTCTTAGAGGGGAAGGGGATTACAAGTATCCCGAAGTTCAGGATTATTATGCCGGAATTATTACTTCTCTTTCAAAGCAGGAATGGCCGAATCTCTCATCTTACAACGATCCCGAAATTGTCTGGCGATTGAACAAACCATACCATGCCGGATTTGTTTTCTCCGTTCAAAGCATTACAAGGTTGTTGAAGAGATGCTGGAAAATTACACGGAAAGATTTTATAAAGATTTCTTCACCACCGCCCCGATGAAGGAAAGGCCGAGCGACTAATAAATCTCATTTACTGAATTGTAAAAGAAATGTAAAACCTTTGCCAGCTTAAATAATAAGCTTTTATTTAAGCGGTTACATCTATATATATAGATTCATACTTCAGACTATATTACATTTCGTTGGTCAGTTGTCCCTGTTTTTTTACAAAATGAAAGATTGTTTAAAATGAATTTAAAGTTAAAAGAAAAGGCAGATATTAAAAGCCTTATTTACATATTTATTACCACAGCTTTGTTTATCGCCCAATGGGTGTGGCTGGGTGTTAATCCGTTTATTTATACGTGGTTTTTATTTATGTCCGTTGCCGTAGCGGTAATGACGCATAATCACAATCACCTGCCGATGTGGCGTTCCAAAGTAATGAACGTACTTACCGATTGGTGGCTGACTGTATTTTACGGTTTCCCGATATTTGCCTGGATACCAACTCACAATAAAAATCACCACAAGTTTAACAACCGCGAAGGTGACGACTCTATTACATACAGAGTAAGTGAAAAAAATAATTTTCTCACACTCGTTTCATATCCAACCATAAGCGGTTATTACCAGCAAAAAGCAATCGCCAGTTACCTGAAAGACATGAAAGCAAACAACAAAGAAAAATTCTGGGTTAGCATTTCGCAGTATGTTGTTTTGGTTTTGTGGATAGCTGCAGCTTTCATAATCGATTGGGAGAAAGCATTACTGTTCGTAATCATACCTCAGCAGGTATCTCTCTTCAGTGTTTTAATATTTAATTATGTTCAGCACGTTCACGCCAATGAAGAATCCGAATGGAATCATTCGAGAAATTTTACCGGGTTTCTGAATTTTCTTCTTTTCAATAACGGCTATCACACAATACATCATCACAAAGCTGGACTTCATTGGAACAAAGTTCCTGAAGCTCACAAAGAAATTGAAAAGAATATTGACCCGATTCTTCTTGAAAGAAGTTTCTGGTGGTATATATTCAGAAGTTACTTTCTGTCTATCATCATTCCTAAAATTCAGAACGAACTCTATGAGATTGGAAAGGATGAGAAAAGAGGAAGAAATCCGCAAGAATGAAAAATTAAAGGCAGGCAATCCCCATTCTGAAATGCTGGCAACTTAATATCTTCTGAAAAAACCGAAAAGGAATTTTATAAAATCTAAGTCTGCTTTAGCTCAGCAGTTTTCTTAAATTTATCATGCTCACCCAAATTCGTGGCGCCGATAAAAGTTGTCCTGTCGAATTTATCCAGGTTTTTGTGACATACAATTTGATAAGCCGTTGAGCCGCCGTGTCTTCCAATAAGCACTGACCAGGCGAGAAAAATTTCATAAATCCTGAAAGTTCGTTCTCCGTATTTATGCAAGCACCTTTTCTTTGTTTGAAAGCCAGTTGTCATACCACCTGTTAATGGTAATTGAGTAGTGGTTACCAATATTTTCAACTGAATGCACCTCGAAACCAACTTTTTCTATTCGTTGTAAATCCCAATTCAACGGCATGCTTGCATCAGCTCCTGAAAAAATAAATTTATTCATAAATAATCCCCACACGAGATCTTCCCGGTTGTGCTTCTGCAACAAGCTGCTTCGCTCGCGCAGTCCGGCAATTTGTAAATAAAAAAGCCCATCATCTTCCAGCAGATCATAACACTGGTTCATAAATTTTTTAAAATTCTTTATACCAACATGTTCTGCCATTTCAAGACAAGTAATTTTATTATACTTTTTGTCTGTGGGGATATCGCGATAATCCATTGTCCAGATTTTCGCACGATCTTCTACACCATATTCCTTAATTTGTCGCGTAGCCCATTCCGCCCCAGCCTGAGCAATTGTTACTCCGGTTGTTTTAACTCCATAATGTTTAGCCAGATGAGCAACAAGAGTTCCCCAGCCGCAACCGATGTCTAACAATTCTTCACCTGCTTTAAGCTGCATTTTTTGAGCGATCAGGTTCAGCTTATTTTCCTGTGCCTCTTCCAGCGACTCATTTATATTTTTGAAATAGCAGCTTGTATAAATCATCTTCGTTCCTAAAAACCAGCTAAACAAATCATTCTTATTATCATAATGACTTTTAATTATTCTCTTATCCTGCTTTTGGGAATGAATAATCACTTCCGGAATCATCCTTGAAATGAAGAAATAATAATGCGGTGAAGCGAAGTTAAAAGCGAAAATGTCGTTCTTATATTTCAGTAATTCCATAAAGCTGACTTTAATATCAACTTTTTCAGAAATGTAGTCTTCTATAAAATGTCCTATTGCCACCTTTTTCTTTAGATATCGGCTAGCTACTCGTGGGTTCTTTACTTCAATAAAATCAGAGATTGTTTTAGTCATAATGAGGGTTTGCTTTCAGTTTAAAAGTAATAAACAAAGATAGATAATTTTTGAGGAAAAAGTAATTAAAGCTCGGAAAAAATAAGAGAAGAAGAAACAGCTTTCTATAATGCCGATGTTGAAGATGACAACAGTATTGAGTGAATTTACTTTAACAAAATCATTTTTTTAGTTTGTGAAAAATCTCCAGCCGTAATTCTGCAATAATAGATTCCACTTGCTAGTCCATACCCGGTAAACTCAATTTCATAATTTCCGTTCGGTTTTTCTTCGTTAACAAGAATCGTGATTTCATTTCCTAATACATCATAGACTTTTAAGTAACAAAACTTCTTTCAGGAATCTCGTATCTGATTTTAGTAGTTGGGTTAAAAGGATTAGGGTAATTTTGAAAAAGTCGAAATGAATGAACAGGTTCATCGTTGTTTTCTACCGATGTCCAATCTGTCCATGTGAAAGGGTAAAACGTAGAACCAGAATTCCACTTTGAATATCTGAGAGAATCGTTGCCTAATAAGAAAATATAGTTGTCCGTTATTGTACCCCTCTCTTCGGTCGTTGGCAAATATGCTAATTGTAAGTAGTGATCACTCCAACCCAAGTCATATAATAAAGATTCTTTTTAGGTATTAAAGTTCCTGTTGCGGAAGTTAGCAGTTGTGTAATATTCAAACCCCAATTTAAAATTTCACGAGGGAAATCTGGTTTTTCAATAATGATTCTATGTAATACACTTAAGTTACAAGCTTCCTTTGAATCACTATCAATGACAAAAAATTGATAGTGATCTATGAATAATTTAGTCTAAGTTTGTAGCAAAAATTTAATGCACCAATAGTGATTAAAACATAAATGACTGTGATGCTTTTTGATAAAATTGTATTATACTTTGTGTTTGATGAGTAAGATTCAATAATTTCACGCGACTTATCCTTTTTCCCATATATTAAAAAAAACACAAAGAATATTGCTAGACAACAAGCCACTAATATTAATTTATTATGAAAAATTTCCCCAATTGCAGTATTTCGATAATCCCGGATACATAAATGTAGGATTGTGAGTACATTGAACATTACCAATATTGATATTAATAATGAAGTCTTCCACTCGGTTTGTTTATCCAAATCAATTTTAGATATAGCGTTATACAAATGGTAGTAGATAATTTTCATATAATATTATTCTTTCCAAAAACAAATTCAAAATATTTGAATATATGAAGTTTTTTTAGGAGATGGTTCTCACTAAACCGTCCTCGAATACTTAGCCTTATCTTCTTTCCGTTCAATATATCCATCAAAATTCATTGCGATATTGCGGATGAGAAGTCTGCCCATATCTTTTACTTTAAAGCCGTCTTCGTTCATTACAATTAATTCATCGGCTTCAAATTCTTTCAGGTTGCTCAATCCCCATTTGAAGTAATCTTTAAACTTGATTTTAAACTTTTCTTCAATTGATTTGAAGTTCAGTTCAAAGTCGCACATAATTCTCATTATCACTTCGTGACGAATGTGATCGTCCTCGTTCAGTTTATAACCTTTCGCGGTTGGAATAGTTTCGTTGTCGAGAGCCGTGTAATATTCTTTTTCTGTTTTGTAGTTCTGTGCGTAAATATTTTTTAGCTGACTGATCGATGTAATTCCAAAAGCATAAAGATCAGCACCGGCATTTGTGCTGTATCCCTGGAAATTCCTGTAAAGTTTTTTCTCTCTCATTGCAATCGATAATTCATCATCAGGTTTTGCGAAGTGATCCATTCCGATAAATTCATATCCTGCACTTGTGAGTTTTTCAATACTCATCTTCAAGATTTCCAGCTTCTCTTCTGCCTTTGGCAAATCTTCTTCGTGAATAAGTGCCATATGTTTTTTCATCCACGGAACGTGTGCATAGTTGAACAACGCAATTCTGTCAGGAGAAATATCAATTATTTTTTCAACAGTATCTGAAAATGATTTCACGGTTTGGAAGGGGAGTCCGTAAATAAGATCAAGATTGATACTCTGGAATTTCAGTTCTCTCACCCAGTTAACAACTTGTCGTGTCAAGTCTTCCGGCTGAATTCTGTTTACTGCTTTCTGCACTTGCTCATTAAAATCCTGCACACCCATACTAATTCTGTTGAAACCATTGCTTCTCAAAGCTTCAAGATGTTCTTTTGTCAATTCACGCGGATCGATCTCGCAGCTATTTTCTGAATTCTCGATAAACTCAAATGATTGGTTAATGTATGAAGCAAGCTTATGAATTTCTTCAGGCTTGAGATGAGTAGGAGTTCCTCCGCCCCAATGATGCTGCGCAACTTTTCTATCAGGAAGCAAATACGTTCTCATCAGATCAATTTCTTTCTGAACGTATTTTATGTATTCGTCTATTCTTTCCCTGTTGCGAGTCACAAGCATATTGCATCCGCAGAAAAAGCAAAGTGTATCGCAGTAAGGAATATGAAAGTAGAGAGAAAGGTCGGGAAGATTTTTTCCGTAATTTGTTTTTACAACTTCATCAACAAACTCTGCGTGAGTAAACTGCTCATTGAACTGCGGTGCCGTTGGATAGCTTGTATACCGCGGTCCCGGCTTATCATATTTCTTGAATTTTTTTAAATCTACTTCAAACATTTCTATACTCCTTTTTCCCTCACTCCAACCCTCTCCCGGAGGGAGAGGGGGTAATTATTTTTCCTCTCCCTATGGGAGAGGATTAAGGTGAGGGCACATTACAATTTTCTTTAATTACTGTTAGAACACCATTAATGTTATTTATTACATCTGTATTCCAAAATCTTAGAACTTTAAAACCTTCTTTTTCTAAAAATTCCGTTCTTGGAATATCTTTTTCAGCAAACTCATTGTGCTGACCACCATCTAATTCAACGATTAGTTTTTTCTCATAGCAAATGAAATCAACGATATAATTTCCAATTGGTTCCTGTCTTCTAAATTTTAAGTTTAAAAAATTTCTGCTTCGTAACCTTTGCCATAACCTTCTTTCTGCAATTGTTGAGTTCTTTCTTAATTCTCTTGCATATATTATTAGTTTTTTCTTTCTCATTTAACTTTTTCCCTCACCCTAACCCTCTCCCAGTGGGAGAGGGGATATGACAGCGAGTATCTCTTAGTCAGGTAATAAATATTTAATTAGGCTCATAATGATAATGTCTGACTTTCTTCTTTAACAAATTCAACCATTGCTTTTGCGTTGTCTGGATTTATATCCGGTAAAATTCCATGCCCGAGATTAAAAATGTGTCCCTCTCCCTCGCCATAGTTTTCAAGAACTTTCCTGACTTCTCTGCGAATAAAATTTTTGTCGGCATATAAAACTGTGGGATCGAGATTTCCCTGTATTGCACATTTCTTTCCGATTTTATCCCGTGTTTTGCTTATATCCATTGTCCAATCCAGACCAATCACGTCTGCACCGCAATCACCAACAACTCTTGTTCTATAATGAACTCCTTTTGGAAAATAAATTATCGGCTGCTCTTTGCGCTTAATTTTATTCGAGATTAACTTTAGTAACATATTTTAATGAGAACAAAAGAAAATCACGTGGAGTTAGAATTCCTCCCCATGTATCAAAAATCTGAACTGCGTCAACACCTGTTGCTATCTGTGCATTCAAATAATCAGCAACAGCGTCAGAAATTTTATCGAGAAGATTATGAGCAAGCTCAGGGTTATTATAAATAAGCTTCTTAACCTGTGAAAAATTTTTAGAACCATGTCCTTCAACCATATACGTTAAAAAAGTCCACGGTGCACCGCTGAATCCAATTACAGGAACTCTTCCGTTAAGTTCATTCTTAACAAGTTTTATTGTTTCCATTACATAGCTAAGATCACTGTAAGGATCGATATTTTTAAGTTTGGCTGCATCATCATTTGTTCTAATCGGTTCAGGGAAAACAGGACCACGTCCTTCGTACATTTCCAGATGCATTCCCATTGCTTCCGGAATAACAAGTATGTCAGAAAATATTATTGCAGCATCAACTCCGATAATGTCAATCGGCTGAATTGTAACTTCTGCAGCAAGCTCAGGAGTTTTACACATAGTTAAAAAATCATGCTTCGAACGAATTGCTCTGTACTCCGGCAAATATCTTCCAGCCTGACGCATAATCCAGATTGGTGTGCGTTCTGTTGGTTTTCGTTTGCAGGCTCTTATAATTAAATCATTTTGTAATTTCAAACTTTCTCCTTGTGGTTACTGTAGTATTCAATAATTTTTTTTGTTAATCCGTTTATGGTGAATTCATCCGGCAAGATATTCACTTTGACTTTTTTTGATTCGATAGCTTCTTTTGTTGTTGGACCAATTGCTGCGACATCAAATCTGCCGAAATATTGAAATGGGTTTTTAATATTAGCTATCTGTAAAAAATTTTCGAATGTTGATGGACTTGTGAAAATGAACAGATCAACATTGGAAGAATCTAACTGCTGAAGGCTTGTTTTTACATTGTTACCTGAAGGAATGGCAACATTATAAACAGGCACCGACTTGATAATTGCACCTAAATCTTTTAATCCCATCGGTAGCTCTTCTCTGCCAATTGCTGAGCGTGGTATAAATACAACTTTGTTTTTAAGATTATATTTTGACAGCACTTCAATCACACCTTCTGCACTGAACTTTTCCGGGACAATGTTTACACTGATATTATTTTTATGACAATATGAAGAAGTCTTATTTCCAACGGCCACTACTTTTATCCGGTTATAATTAATAATTGCGCCAATTTCCTGACATCTTTTGGAGAACATCTGAACTGCGTGGACAGAAGTAAAAATTATAAAATCTATTCGCTCCGGATGAGAAACTACTGAATCAAATTTACTCCAGTCTGATGGAGGAACGATTTCAAGAGTAGGAACTATAATTACATTGGCTCCAAGATTGGTTAACGCTGCGGCAGATTCCTGGGATTGCTCAATCGTTCTGGTTATTACAATTGTTTTCCCTTTCAACGGAAGCTCTTTAATATTGTTGAATCCCGAGTAAAGACCGTGCAGAACAAAGTCGAAAATCTCTTCTTTTTCTTTTACAATCGATTCATTCGGAAGATTGCTATTAATTCCTCTTTGAACTGCGCCATAAATGCTTCCGAATATCAAACTGATTGCGAACTCCTCATCAACTTTTCTGAAAACACCTTCTCTTTCACCTCTCGAAATAATCTGCATTATCATCTGCTTCATTTGCTTTTCAAGGGCGATCATATCTTCACAAAAGGAATTGTTGCCGTTAAGAGTTTCTCTCTGGTAAATAAGAAAGAATTTTTGATGCTTCATCATAAACATATAAAGGTGAACAACGAAAGCACGTAGTGAGTCAATGCTATTTTTTTCTGATTCGATTTTTTGTTTAAGAAGTGACAGCAGATTTTCCATCCGCGTGTGCATTATCGTAAAGTAAAGCTCTTCCTTGGAGGTGAAATAATTATAGACAGTTCCTTTGGCAACAGAAATTAATTTAGCAACGTCGTCCATCATCACTTCGTGATAATGTTTAGTTGAAAAGAGTTCGGCCGCAGCCTCGAGAATTTTTTCTCTCTTCCTTTCTCTTTTTATTTCACGTTTTTCTTTTAACATTGCTGATTATTAATTAACTCTCCAGTCATTCAAGGCAAGCACTTCTCCCGTGTTTGGGTCAATTACCATTTCCTGTCCGGTAGCTTTATAGTTATCGCCGCTGCTGAATTCAGTTAATGTTGATAGTATTCTCCAGACATACCTTTTCAGTTTAAAATCCCAGAGAAAACCGGCTTCCCATTCTTTTATTCCTTCTTTAAGTTCCATCTCGCTTGCGATTTGTCTGGCTGTTTGTTCATCAATGTTGAAGTCACATTCCTCGGGAAAGTTTTTACATCTTGGTATTCCAACAATGTCACGGTTCATTAACACATTTCCAACAGAATCAACTGTAAATTTTATTGTTGCATCCACATAAGGTTTTTCCGGCATAAAAAACTTGTAAGCCATTTCGTAGTAAGGGGGAGTGTGTTTTGTTCTGTAAAAATCTACTGTGATATATTTATCAAAAAATTCTTTACTGGTAGATACAATTATGAAAGAATCTGCTTTTGCTAAAACTTCAATCGGTACAGATGCCTGTTCCTGATCATCGCAAGCCCTGCATTTGCATGATGTCAAAGTAGCAACGATGATAAATAAAGTTAGTGCTGAAACTAAAAGTGAAGTTTTGAGAAAGAATTTATTTGTCATTTCGCCCTCGTGGTTTTGTAAATTTCATCTAATATAATTTTAGCTCCGGCTTTCAAGAGGTCATCAGCCAATTTTTTACCCAGTTTTTCGGGATTACTTTTACTCCCGCGAATTTTTTTTCGATAAGTAATGCTTCCATCGAGCGAACCAACTAAAGCATCGAGATGCAGTCCGTTTTGCTTTACTTCAGCGAACGCACCAATTGGAACCTGGCATCCGCCTTCAAGAGTTTTTAGTAATGCACGCTCAGCCAAAACTGCTCTGAAAGTATTCTCATGATGAATTGATTTTACGATTTCATTCACAAGTTTATTATCTGTTCTGGTTTCAATTCCTAATGCACCCTGCCCAACCGCAGGAAGCATAACCTCTGTTTTAATTATTGATGAGATATGCTTATTTAATTTTAATCTTTCAACACCAGCTCTTGCAAGAATAATTGCATCCCAGTCAGACTCAAGAAATTTCTTAATCCTTGAAGGAACGTTTCCTCTTAAATCAACAATGTTCAAATCGGGTCGGAGATGAAGCAGTTGGCATTTTCTTCTTAATGATCCTGTTGCAACTGTTGCACCATCGGGTAAATTAAAAATTGTTGTTCCTTTTTTTCTTGCGATAAGGACATCCTGAACATTATGTCTTTTAGTTACTGCAGCAAGCTTTAAACCCTTAGGAAGAGCAGTCTGCAAATCCTTCAGGCTATGAACGGCAAGGTCAATACTTTTGTTGAGAAGCTCAATTTCCAGTTCTTTTGTGAACAAACTTTTATCACCGATTTTTGAAAGAGCAACATCAAGGATTTTATCTCCTTTAGTTTTGATGATTTGAATTTCAACAGAAACATTTTTGTTTTTCTTCTCAAGTTCTCTTTTCACAAAGTTAGCCTGCCAGAGCGCAAGCTCGCTTCCTCTTGAACCGATGATTATTTTTTGTTTCAAAATATTGTCCTAATCTTTCTCTGATTTTTTCGGGGAGTTGATTCCAAAAAGATCTCTTATTATTCCGATTTTGGTTGCTGTGTCACCTGAACCAGTTGAATCATCCGCCTTTCGTAATTCAATAGTCGGGTGGTGGAGGATTTTGTTTATTATTCTCTTCGTAACAATATCAAGCTTCTCCTGATCTTCGGAAGCAAATTTATTTTTGTTTTTCTCTACTTCTTCATTTCTGATTTCTTCAAAAAAATCTCTGAGATCCTTAATTGCCGGTGCTGCCTGAAGTGAGTTGTACCATTCCACGAAATTATCAAGCTCTTCTTCAATTATCTTTTCAACTTTTGGAATTTCTGATTTTCTCTTCGTGAGGTTTTGTTCAACTATTATGTTGAGAGAATCAAGGTCATGATAGAAAACATAATCAATTTTTTTCGTTTCGGGATCAATATCACGGGGAATTGCAATATCCATTAAAATCATTGGGTTGTTGCTTCGCTTCTTTAACGCAGCTTTAACATCATCTTTGCTAAGAAGAATTTCGGGTGAAGCAGTTGCACTTATAATTATATCAAACTTGTAAATTGAATCTTTAAATTCTGAAAATGGAATTACTTTTGCATTTAATTTTAGAGCAAGCTTATCAGCTTTTTCCTGTGTTCTGTTAGTTACGGCAAGGCTTCCAATTCCTTTTTCTGAAAGATGTTTTGCTGCAATCTCTCCTGTTTCACCAGTTCCGATAACAAGCGCTGATTTCTTACTTAAGTTTGAAAAAATCTTTTCAGTCAGTTGAACAGCAGCATAGCTGACAGTTACAGCGCCTTCACTAATTGAAGTTTCAGAAATTGCTCTTTTACCTGTCCTTATAGCAGAATCAAAAATTCTGTGCATAATATAACCGGCAAAGTTTGTCTCTTCAGCAATTTGAAAAGAGTCTTTAACTTGCTTGAAGACCTGGTTATCACCCACGAGCAATGAATCTATTCCGGTTGCAACACAAAATAAATGTCTGATTGCGTCTCTCGAAACATATTTTTGAAAATGCTGTTCAGTAATATTTTGCGCCGGCTTAAAGTTCAGCAGAAGACTCTGGAATTTTTCATGGTTTGTATCATTGCTGCTTGGTATGCCGAAAATTTCAGTCCGGTTGCAAGTTGATAAAATCAATCCTTCTTTTATCTGATTTTCTTTCGCCAGATTAATGAACGGGCGAATTTCATCTTCCTTAAGATAAACTGCTTCTCTCAGGTCAACAGGTGCAGTTCTGTGATTTATTGATATTGCAATTAAATTCATAAACTCTTAATAGAAGGAATGAAAACTTTGTGCTAAAAAGTTTGAAAGAATAGTTGAAATAATTGCAACTATAAATCCGGATATCGACAGCAGCACTAATCTTTTACCTCTCCAATTACCGAGCACTTTGCTAGTTATACCAATGGCATAAAGCAGCCATACGAGCGTTGAACCGATCAACTTTGGATCAAGAAAAGAAAATTTAGGGAAAGCTATTGGCAGCCAGATAATTCCAATTATTATCGCTATAGTCAGAGCGATAAATCCAATTATTGCAGAATAAAAACTTAATCTTTCAAGTACTTCAAGATTTGGGAGACGGTTGAAGATCAATCCAAACTTATTGAGCTTAATATCTTTGAATAATACTAAATAGAGAAATCCGTAAACCGCTGAAATTGTAAAACCCGAATATCCCAGCAATGCACTGATTACATGTATTCCGAGAAGATTACTTCTTAGAACATCCTTCACTTCAGTTAAATCCTGAATAAACAGTGATGAAATTAATTGAAATATTAATGGTAGAATTATTATGAATGGTCCGGTTCCCCGAATATCCGAAATCAATTCAACAAGAAAATATGAAAAGCTGATTGTGATGGCAAGGATTGTAAATATTTCGAATACGTTTGTTATCGGTGGATGATCGAAGGCGATCGTACGAAGCACTATATAAATTAAATGGAGGAAAAGAGTGATAAATAAAAAAACCCGTTTAACATTTACCAGCTTCTTTTCCCCCTTAAGGAAATCGTAGAAGTAAACTACCAAAGTGGCAAAGTAAAAGATTGGCAGCAGTATATTAATAGTATGGATGCCTGATATCATATTGGTCTATTTCGTTTTTCTGACTTGTGAGTTCAAAAATACTAATAGATTGCTATCAGAACAAAGCAATTATGCTGACACGTGCCTGCTTATTTGTCAGATCCCAGAATAATTGGAAGTCCATCCTTTCCTGAACCGATGATAACAACTTTTGAATTTTGCGAATTTGCCAACTTTTCGGTAGCCTCAATTCCTTTCCATTTTAGAAGTTGGTCACTTATTCCTTTAGATACTATATCCTGGAAATCAGCAATACCTTGTGCTTCGATTCTTTTTCGCTCGGCCTCCTGCTTTTCACGTGTTAAGATGAACTCCATTCTTTGACTTTCTTGCTCGGCTTGTAATTTTTCCTCGATGGATTTCCTTAAACCATCTGGAAGTTGAATTTGCCTTAGTGGTGATTGTTCGATTGTAATCCCGCGTGGACCAACCAGCTTTTCCAACTCACTAACAATTTCGCCAACAAGTTTTTCTCTTGATGCAGTATACAGTGCTTTTGCTTCATAACGTGCGGTTACACCTCTAACAACTGAACGGAACTGTGGAACTAAAATAATTTCAACATAATTCGGTCCGACAGTTTTATAGATTTCATTTGCTTTATCTGAGTCCAACCTGAACAATAGACTTATTTCTAGATCAATAGGCAATCCTTCTTTCGACGGCACATTCATCATCTCTTTAAGCTCCTGAGTTTTTATGCTCATCTTTTCAACATTTGCCATCGGGTTGACCATATTTACACCAGGTTTAAGAGTGTTATCACTCACATAACCCAGGAAGTCTATAACACCTGTGTGTCCAGCGGGGATAATAGTAAAGATTTGTAATAATGCAATTAATAATGCAACAATAAAACCCATTATTGCAAAAGTAGCCTCGGATTTTTGAAATCTCTTTTTTGCGTTTTTGTAGACAAAAAAGGCAACTACTGCGGCAATCAAAGCAATGATAAATAACATATCTGGTTTCTCCTTTAATAAGATTTATAAATTAATTTCATTTTTATCTGATAACTTTTTTAATCAGTTTTGGTAATGATGGTTTTGTTTTTGAAAATATTATTGACTCAATTATTATTTGTTCAGCGGATTTTATTTTAGATTTAGAATCTGAGTGAAGCTCACAAATTACATCTCCATTTGTTAATAATCTCCAATCTTTTTATAAAAAATAATTCCTGCTTTATGATCTATCACATCATCTTTAGTTCTTCTGCCAGCACCAAGTTCCAGCGATGCCATCCCGATCTGATAGGTATTTATCTCCTTAAGGAAACCTGCTTTCTTCGATCGGATTTTCTGAACAAACCTGGACTTGGGATATTTCTCAGGATTAATAATATAATTTACATCTCCGCCCTGAAGTTCCACTATTTCTAAAAACTTTTTGAAGGCCTCGCCATTTTCAATTTTTTGTTTGGCAATACGTTCACCCTCTTGAAGAGTTTTTGCTTTCTTCCCAAGATAGATCATCGCACCGGCAAGTTTTATAGACAAGACATACAAATCATTTTTAACTTTTCCTTGAAGCACTTGAATTGATTCATAAACTTCCAGCCAGTTACCAATGTAATTTCCAAGTGGCTGATTCATATCCGTGATAAATGCAATTACTTTTTTATCAAATGATTTGGCAGTTTTAATTAATGAATTTGCAAGATTGATTGAATCCTTATGACTTTTCATAAAAGCACCGCTGCCGGTTTTAATATCAAGCACAAGTCCGTCAATACCCTCGGCAAGCTTTTTACTCATTATGCTGGCTGTGATCAGCGGAATTGATTCAACGGTCGCTGTTACATCTCTGAGTGAGTAAATAAGTTTATCTGCTGGTGCAATTTCTTTTGTCTGTCCAATTAATACCGTCCCGCATTTCTTTAAAACTTTTTTAGAATCAGATAAACTTAAATCGGTTCTGAATCCAGGAATTGATTCAAGCTTATCAAGAGTTCCGCCGTGTGTCCAAGCCCTCTTCCGGAAATCATCGGTACATAAACACCGGCAGAAGCAACAATCGGGGCAATAATTAATGATGTTTTGTCTCCAACTCCGCCCGTCGAATGTTTATCAACTTTATAACCTTTCAGAGAAGAAAGATTGATAATTTTTCCGCTGTTAAGCATTGAATTGGTTAATGCGGCTGTCTCGGATGCGTTCATTCCCTTTAAAAGTATAGCCATCAGAAGGGCAGAGAACTGGTAGTCAGGGATTTTTCCTTTTGTAAACTGATTGATCAGAAAGCTTATTTCATCATTAGTAAAAGTTTTGCCATCTCTTTTCTTTTTTATCAATTCAACAGTGTTCATTGTTGAAAATTACAAATAAATGAAGTGTTTGTGAAGGCAATATTCTATATAAAAGTTTTCCAGACAGGTTTTTTTACGATCAGCCAACTTATTTGGTTACCCTGATTTGAATGATTAATTTTCGCCCTCAACATTCGAATATTGGAGAAGAATTTATTTATGAAGTTTAACATTCGCACACATACTTGCGGTGAGCTAAGAGACCAAAATATCGGTGAGAAAGTCATTCTCAATGGCTGGGTTGATAGAAGGAGAGACCTTGGTGGTTTGATTTTTATTTGGTTAAGAGATCGTTATGGAATCACTCAGGTAGTGTTCTCCCAAAGGGATGCATCTGCAGAGCCAGATATTAATAAAGAAGCCTATGAGCTGGCAAAGAAATTAAGAAGTGAATTTGTGATTTCGGTTGAAGGTACAGTAAGGAAAAGACCTGATGATGCTGTTAATAAGGAATTGGAAACCGGCGTTGTAGATGTTCTAGCTGATAAATTATTAATACTCAATGAAGCAGAAACTCCTCCATTCGCAATTAAAGATGAAACAGATGCATTTGAAGATTTAAGATTGAAATACAGATACCTTGATTTAAGAAGACCAGCGCTTCAAAAAGTTTTACTTCTCCGACACAGAATGTATCAGCTTGTTCGTAAATATTTTGATGAGAAAAATTTTGTGGAAGTTGAAACTCCTGTGTTGATGAAAAGTACACCGGAAGGTGCACGCGATTACCTGGTGCCGAGCAGAATTCATAAAGGAAAATTTTATGCACTTCCACAGTCACCTCAGCAGTACAAACAATTATTAATGGTATCAGGATTTGATCGGTATTTTCAGATAGTTAAATGTTTCAGAGATGAAGATTTGAGAGCAGACCGCCAGCCAGAATTTACACAAATAGATGTTGAAATGTCTTTCATTACCAAAGAAGAAGTGTTTAATATCGTTGAAGGTTTGATGAAGTTACTCTTCAAAGAAGTCTGGAACACAGATTTAACTTTACCTTTAAGGCGTCTTTCGTATGAAGAAGCAATGACTAGGTACGGCAGCGATAAACCCGATCTTCGATTCGGAATGGAAATACATACTCTAAATGAAGTTTTCAATCAAACGGAGTTCAAAGTTTTTAAAGAAGCCTTAATGATGGAAGATGGAATGAAAGAAACCATCAACCATCAACCATCAACCATCAACCATAAAAAGGGTATTGTTGCAGGAATAGTTGCCCCGGGATGTGCATCCTTCAGCAGAAACCAAATTGACGGGTTGACTGATTTTGTAAAAAGTCTTGGTGCAAAAGGACTTGTTTGGTTTAAAGTGCAGGGAACAGGAATTGAATCACCAACCGCAAAATTTTTAAATGAAGAAGAAAAGAAAAATCTTGTATCGACACTTGATGCTAAACCAAATGATTTAATTCTCATTCTAGCCGGCAATAAAAATTCCACTCTAAATCAGATGGGCTCATTAAGGCTGGAGTTAGCAAAAAAGCTGGAACTTATTAAACCAGAAACACCGCCATCACTTTTATGGGTAACTGAATTTCCTTTATTTGAATATGATGAAGAAACAAAAAGATTTTACGCAATGCATCATCCATTCACTTCTCCCAAAATAGAAGAAATTGATTTGCTCGAAAAAGATCCCGGAAGCATAAAAGCTCAGGCATATGATCTTGTGCTAAACGGAAGTGAAATAGCTGGCGGCAGTATAAGAATTCACAACTCTGAACTTCAATCGAGGATGTTCAAAGCTCTTGGAATCAGCGATGAAGAGGCACAGCAAAAATTTGGATTTCCTCATAAATGCATTTAAATATGGCGCACCTCCGCACGGCGGAATTGCTTTCGGCTTTGACAGGATGGTAATGTTATTTGCCGGAGTTGATTCTATCAGAGATACAATTGCCTTTCCTAAAACTGCAAGCGCAGTATCGCTGATGGATGAATGCCCTTCGATTGTAAGCGAAGAACAGTTGAAAGAACTGCATCTAAAGATCAAAGACTGACCTTTTTTACCGCTGTTATGTAGAAAATTTCTCCGATTTGGTTTCCAAAGACTGATATAGAAAACACAACAGCTTGAAGTAAAATTTCCCACTTAACTCCATACTAAAAATAAAATTAAATAAAGCTTTCAAGGTTTTTGTCAGAATTACCAGCAATTATAGTAATAATTGCTCCGTAATTTTCTTCGAACAAAAGTCCAAGGGACATATAAATTAGTTTAGAAGTTGTTACTGAAATTGAAATGTTCTCCTATAGCATAAATTCATAGACGGCAGAATGGACGGTCAACATTTGAAAGTAAATCCTAACAAAGTTTTTATACTTCCCACTACAACCTGATTTGAAATAATTACTGGTAAATCTTACCCACGACACAAATAACGGCTATTTGGTTTAAAATTTACAAGGAAACCGGGCTTTCGTTGGCTTGGCATATTTTTTCGAACATATATGGAAAAAATTAAAAAGGAATTTAAGCAGTGGGTCAGCAACAACTTTTAATGATAGTATTGGCGATAATAATAGTCGGAATAGCGATCGCTATTTCAGTACAGTTATTTAGAAGCAATGCTATTGAGTCGAAGCGTGATCTTTTAATTGAAGAAACAACGAGCCTTGCAGCAATGGCAATTCAATATTATAAGAAACCACGCGAGTTAGGTGGTGGAGGTAGTTCTTTTGTTGGTTGGCAAATACCGTCACAAATGGTTCAAACATATAATGGCAATTTTATGCGGGCTGTTGTAAATGCTTCGGAAGTTTTAATAACTGGCACAGGAAGTGAAGTAGTAACAGGGACTGATTCAATAAAGGTTGAAACAACAGTAAAACCAAATGAAATTATTACAGATTATTATTAATTAACTCAAACACAAAACAACTAACTAACTAAATTCTCAATAAACAAAGGAGTAAATAATGGGTCAGCAACAACTTCTCTTAATCGTACTTGGCGTTATCATAGTTGGTATCGCAGTAGTCGTTGGTATTAATCTTTTTAATGCCAATGCAGAAGAATCAACAAAAGATGGTATAGTGTCAGATGCAACAAACCTTGGTGCTATGGCACAGCAATATTATAAGAAACCAACCTCAATGGGCGGCGGCGGAAACACATTTACAGGTTGGCAGATTCCCTGGCTTTGGAGTTCCAAGGTGGATTTAGATTCAACTGCATATGGTATGTATCATTGACTGCTGCAGCACCAACAGTGCATAACTATTACAGTAACAGCCCCACGTATAGATCATGGATATGACTGGAATGTTATCAACAGTTGTTACACCACTGAAATATTACTACCACATTGTTCCGTAAGTAATATAAAAATATCTAATATAAAAGGCTGTAAAAGTAACTTTTACAGCCTTTTTTATTTTAAAAATTGAAATTTCATTACGAATCAAAACCACTTGCGAAAGATTTAGATATGCCAGATTTAAAAAATCTGGCATATCTTCTCAAGCAAGTGAGGTTCACCTAAAAGGTGAGCCTCACTTTTGATACTTTACAACACACCTTTTTATATCTGGCATATCTGAAAAAACCTTCGGAGAAACGATTGTCCTGCTGTCCGGGCATATAGCTTCTGAAAGTATTTTTTACTCTATTGCTTCTTTATTACTTGAATTTATTAAATAAACGCAAGAGAAAAGCAAGTATTTGGTTAAAAATTCAAAAGAAATTTCGGAACCAAATTTGACGGCAACAATAAAACTTTTCAAATCATCAATAACGAGTAATAAATGGTTGAGTACAAATTTACTGCGCAGAAATTAAACGGGCAGACCATAACCGGTACCGTTACTGCAAATAATAATGCAGAAGGGAAGAAAAAAATTCAAAAGCTTGCTGAGAAGAACAAGCTAAAGCTTAGTGAGGTTCAAAAAAAATCTACTTATCTATACCGTGTTCGTAAAGGAAAAGAAAAAGCTCTTAGAGGTGAGCAAAAAGCTTTCAGTAAAAAAGAAGTTGAAGAAGCTCTTGCCAGACTCGGGTATAAAGTTTTATCAATTAATAAAAAGTTAATAGAACGTCAGGCTAAACCCCCACATTCAGAGATAGTAACTTATGTAAAAATTAGCGCAGAACTTCTTGAGCAAAAACTAAATTTTGGTGAAATACTAACGCTACTTATTAATGATACACAGAATGCCACCCTTAGAAATACATTGAAAGAGATTAGTAATGATTTAAGAAAAGGTGCAGATTCTGAAGCTACTTTCCTGAAATATCAGCATGTATTCGGAAAGTTTACAGCTTATATGTTAGGTCTTGCCTCAAAGAGCGGTAATATGACAGAAATTTACAGAGCCACAGCAAAGTTCCTCGAGAGACAACAGGAATTCAGAAAGAGTTTAAGAAGCGCGCTTATAACACCAATGGTTACGTTATTTGTTTTGTTCGTGGCGGTATTGTTTTACGTTGGATATATTTTCCCTGAGACAGCAAAATTGTTCGTCCGCTTCGGCATTGAACTTCCACCAATGACGGCCTTCACGTTAGCAGTAAGTGACTTTCTTATAGCAAATCCAATCCCGATTGCTGTGGTCATACTTCTTCCCCCAATATTATTATTTCAATTTAGCAGAACGACGAAGGGGAGATATCTTTTTGACCAATATATGTTGAAAATACCAATTCTTGGATCACTGGTTCATAAAACATTGATTGAAGTATTCTGCCGTGTGTTTTACACACTATATCATGGATCTGCTGAAAGTATTGAACCTATAAGAATAGCAGCCGAAGCAACTGGTAATACTTATTTTGAAGATAGAATAAAAAATGTGGCTATTCCATTAATGTTAAAAAAGGGAGTTGGCGTAACAGATGCTTTTGCAGCAACGGGAGTGTTTACGGAAACGGCTATATCCAGAATTCACTCAGGTGAAGAGTCTGGTACGATTAAGAACACAGCATTACAATTAGCAAATTATTATGAGAGCGAAACGGTTTATCGTCTTAAAAATCTTATTGAAATCATTCAGGTGATGATTGCGATGATAATAATGGTTATTATGATTGCTCTAACACTGGTATCCGCAGAGACTGCAACTGTGAGACCAAAGCAGCCAGGTGTTAATTAGTTATGGAGCTATAAATAAGTTATGATTGAGACAAACTTGGAAATGACAGATAAAATCGGTTACCTCCTTTTTAAGAAGGGGATAATTGACCAGATCACTCTTGAGAAAGCATTAAATGCAAAGCTGAATGATCGCAATAAATTAAGACGTAATCTTGCGCAGATACTTGTAGATGAATTCAGTTATGATCACGATGTGATCTTCAGAGAAGTTGCGATACTTTATGCGTTCCGTGAATTAGATATAGATTCTTATGAGATACCTGCTGATCGTCTGGATGCCATTCGTAAAATTATTGAAGGCTCGGGAGATGAGCTTAAGGATATAATGCTCAGGCATAAGATCATTCCATTTATGTACGATGAGCGACAAAAGGATAAGCTGATAATTGCTGCGATTGATCCTACCGATAGAAATATTCCTAAGGTTGCCTTTGGACTTAATGCACAAAGGTATGAAGTAATCTTTATCAAGAAAAAAGATTACGAAACATTGGTTGAAAAAATTCTTCCTCCTGAAAACCTATATCTTAAAGCAATATCAGACGATGATGAAAGCTTCATTCCAACTGAAGATAAAGAAGGAGATCTGGATGAAGAAGAACTCGATGCGGAGATAAATAAAAGTGCACTGATAAACCTTGTCGAAGGTGCATTGGTGGAAGCTGTTCGTAAAGGTGCCAGTGATATTCACTTTATTCCATGCAGCGGTCACCGCACTGATGTTTACATGCGAATTGATGGTTCACTACGGTTATGGCATGTTCAGGAGAATACTCTTCCGGAGGCTGTTATAGCAGTGGTTAAAGACCGTGGTAAAGGTATGGACAGGTTTGAGCGTGAAATGGCACAGGATGGTTTTATTCAGAGAGAAATAGATGGTTATGTTATCAGGTTCAGAGTATCGGTATTGCCAATGGTTGGCACAGAATTAAAAAACAAATTTGAAAGTATAGTTATAAGAATTCTTGATGACAGAAAAGTCATCAGAGATCTTGATAAATTAGGACTAAATGGAATCGCCCGTCAAAATTTTGTTAAAGCGATTAATCAACCTCAAGGAATGGTGATTCTCACCGGTCCTACTGGTAGTGGTAAAAGTACAACATTGGTTGCTGCTCTTTACCAGGTTATTAATCCGGAAGTAAATGTTCTTACAGTAGAAGATCCTGTCGAATATGTTATTGAAGGTGCTCGTCAGTTAAAGATCGGATACAAAATGAATTTTGAGCAGGCGATAAGATCTATTCTTCGTCACGATCCGGATATTGTTTTAGTTGGTGAAATGAGAGACAAGGAAACGGCAGAGACAGCAATAAAACTTGCTAACACCGGTCACCTGACATTTTCTACATTACACACTAATGACGCGCCAAGTGCTGTCGCAAGACTTTTTAAAATGGGGATAGAACCTTTTCTGATAGCCTATGCTATTAATCTCATAGTGGCACAGAGATTGATTCGTAAGCTATGTACAAAATGTAAAAAGAAAGATGCGAACTTTGACAGCACTATAATGGAAGCAGCAGGATTAAATATGGAGGAATGGAAGAATGTCGATTTATATCGTGCTGTTGGCTGCGATGAATGTAATAACACAGGATATAAAGGAAGAATGGCAATTCACGAAGCACTTTATTTTACTAAAGAAATAAGACAGATCATTGTACGTTCCGGAGAAGATGTGGATGAAGAAGCCGTAAGAATTCAAGCGAAGAAAGATGGTACATTAAGTTTAAGAGACGCCGGTCTTGAAAGAGTTAAACTGGGTATAACCACTATTGAAGAGGTCCTCTCTTCAACAATGGAAGAGTAATCCAGTTAAAAATGGTGGTAAGTTTTACTTACCAGGTTGAGTTAAATTTTCAGTTAAAATATTTTACAAGTTGTTACAATATATCTATATTGTAAATAGTGATTCTTTTTAATTAGAGTAACGATTATTTACAACATAAGTTTTGTTGGAACAATAAATGTAAATGACTTTAATTAGTTAATGATTAAAAAAACAGAGAAAGTGTAATTTTGGTTATTACAGAAGAAAAAAGAATACTATCAGATTTTGTTGCATCAATCCCGGATTCACTCTTCGGACCTGATAGGGTTGGTTATATATTGGAAAATAGCAGCAAGATCAAAGATGAAGATAAAGTTCTTCTTAGGAAGTTTGTAAACAAAGTACTCACCTCGATGATTGAAAGAGATGCTTCAGATATTGAGATTGGTGGTCATGGAAACGAAGGGTATATATGGATGAGGATTCACGGGAAACTTGAAAGAGTAAAAGACCTTCCACAATTTACAGAAGATGAAGCCGCACTGATCATTATTAACCTTTTCAACAGTAATCAGAAAAAATACATTGCAACAACCAGGAACCTTGATTTCAGTTACACTTATTTCTACGAACGTAGAAAAATAAATGTAAGGTTCAGAGCAGATGCATACTTTGATCTGGATACCTTAGCCTGCAGCATCAGAGCAATTAATACATCTGTCAGACCTTTATCCTCATTAGAATTTCACCCCAGTACCATAAAATATCTTAGCCACAATTACATAAAGTTTGGGTTGACATTAATAACAGGAATTACTGGCTCCGGTAAGTCGACAACATTGGACTCAATTGTTGATCATCATAATAAGTTTGATCCCGCACACGTAATTATTATTGCTGCACCTATTGAGTATGTACATACTTCAAATTTTTGTATGATCAAGCATAGAGAAGTTGGAAGAGATGTTCTTTCATTTAAAGAAGGTGTGGTTCAATCATTAAGACAAGATCCGGACATAATAATAATAGGTGAAATGAGAGACCCTGACACCATAATGGCGGCTCTTGAAGTAACCGATACGGGGCATAAAGTTTTTTCAACACTTCACACTTCATCAGCAACCGAATCTCTTGAAAGAATAATTGCGGAAGTAAATCCTGTAGAACAGGAGAGAGTTCGTAACAGACTTGCAGATACACTCGTTTCTGTAATTTCTCAAAAATTAGTTCCCAGCCTTGATGGTAAACGAGCCCTTGCTAAAGAAGTATTGGTTATCACCCCCAGTGTAAAGGCGGCCATAAAAAATAATAACCTTGGTGAAATTTATATGATGATAAATCAAGGGGGGCAACTGGGAATGATAACAATGGAACAAGATTTAAAACGACTTTACGATCAGAAAAGGATATCGTTGGAAACAGCGATTACCTATTCAAATAATAAAACTAGAATCAACCAATTATTGTCTGCAAAATGAAACAATTAATTTGTATTTATTGCGAAGGAAATGACACTAAACTTGCTGTTATTGAAAAAGAAAGCGAAGGAAGAAAACCCTCCGTTCTAAAAACAGCATCGGTTAGTCTCATAAAATCTTCTGCTCAGCTTGAAGAAAATGTAAGCGGCTTTCGAATAGAAGGCGAGACACTTGATGTAGAAGGTTTAGAAGAGTCAACCTCTATAAAAAGTGATCTTGACGCTTCAAGCATTTCTGAAATTAGCAGTGCGTTAAAGGGATTTAATTTGGCTAAGTATAGCTTTATTCCCGCATTAACTGAACCTGCTATTTATTATCATCTGTTTGAAGGAGCCAGAGCTCCCAAGCCTCAAAAATTAAAACAAGAAATCATACATGATATACTCGAATCCAAAAACATTAGTGTTGACAAAGAAAGCATTGATTTTATAGAGCTCTCTGATAAAGCTTTGTTATCAGTTTTTGTGACTGGCGATGTAAGGTGTGTTGATCTTGTTAATTCTTTAGCCAGGCAGAGAGGCAAGAGAAGCTTAAAAATACCAACGATTAAAAGTGCTGATGTTTCACTTGCTTATTATGTTGCAAAAAGAAAAAAGTTTTTCCCGGATGATCACTCCCTGATTGTTTATATAGGCAAAGAATACAGTAAGTTGATATTTCTTCAGGGACGAAGACTAAAGCATATTGGAACGACCCTTGACATCGGAACACAAAATCTTCATACATATGATGTTTATTTTTCTAAGATACTGCTTGAAATGGAAAATGGCGGTATTTCATCTCTTGATAATATCGTAGTATGCGGCGAAGATGATTCAGAAAATTTAATCCTTTCATTTTACGGAACATTCCCGGAAGCAAATGTTAGCCGGCTTGAATTTGATGATGTTGATTTATCCGCATTAGACGAAGAGACCAGGGAAAAATTCTCAATGTTTAGTGTACCGGTTGCAATTGCAACTGATTATTTTGATGAGCTTAACAAAGAGCATCAAGGGCTTCATATTCTGCCGAAGAGTATTAAGGAAGATCAAAAAGCATTTCAATTTTCCTGGCACAGTTACGCAATTCTACCCCTGCTTTTCATAGCTGCATTTTTTATTACTCAACAAGTATTGAAGAATAACGGCAACTTGAAGGAGCTTGATAATGAAATAGCCCAGAAAACAATATTGTTAAGACAGAACCAGGAAATTTTAAGTAGAATCGCCAACATTGAAGGTAAAATAAGCAGCTTCGATCAGACCCAGGCCATTTTAGATTCGGCAACAGCCGGTGCAGGTGTCTGGAAAAATGTTATCTCTAAAGTTTCAGATTTTTGTGGAAAGAATAACAATCTCTGGGTATCAAAACTTTCCTCCGGTGATGGAAGATCCGTTGCTACTGAAGGTTATTCACTTTCCAGAGGCACACTTACTGATTTTGCCTCTTCAATTGAAAATGCTTTATTGAAAAGCATGACATACGAAGAGTTGCGGGAAAAAAGCGCATACAAGTTTAATTTAAATTTCAACACTTCAAATCAGCAGAACCAAAATGAATAAGAAATTAAGAAGCACTCTCGGTTTACTTGCCTTGCTGATAATCATACTGGTTATTGGGGGAATTTATTTGTTTGGATTCCAGCGTAGTGCGATTAACGAGAGACAAGAAAAACTTGCTGAACTCAATGCGAACGTTTATGATCCTGAGGAATTGAACGCACGTTATCTGGCACTTGAAAGGCGTTCAGCCGAACTCGACTCTATATTATCGGCCAGGAAGTTTAATATTCCTCAAAACATTGCGTCAATTAAGTTCTACAACTTTGTTAATAGCATCGTTGCTAATTTCTCACAATACACCCAGGTGAATGTGGAATACCTCGATCAGATAAAAGACAAAGAATTCTTTGTTCATCAATATAAACTTTCAGGAAGCGGATATTTTAATGAAGTTTATAGTATGATATATGCGATTGAGCAAAGCAAGGAATTAAAAAAGGTTAGCCAGCTTAATCTTGGAAATCTTATCAGAACAGACAAAGAAGGAGTTCCATTATTCCTGGTTAGTTTTGAAATGACTGCACAAGTTTATTACTCTGCAGACAGCAGATTTGCCGCTGTAGCTATGATGGAAAACCAACTGACTACTGGCCCGCTTTATGACGCCTTCTATCCTTTAATTAGAAATGAAATACCACCTAATGTGGACAACCTTCTCGACGTTCAGGGAGCCAAATTGTTAGCTTTGATTCCTGAAGGAGCTTTTGTTGCAGATACAAAGGGAAATACCTATTTGGTTTGGGAAGGAGAACAAGTCTACCTGGGTTATTTAACCAAAATAGACTATGATAGTAACACTGTCAGTTTCATACTGAATAAAGGTGGAATCATAGAAAAAGTAACTTTAGAATTAGATAAATATACAAGTAAAAACTGAGAGAACTAAAATGAAAAACATAATTACTTATCTGGTATTATCATTCTTCTTCGTCCTGTCGGCATACCCACAGCAGTACTGGGAACGCCAATTTAAAACTTCTCAAAACCCGGACGAGCTAGTAACAATGTCTGAAACACTTCCCTTCGATCAGGCGATAGAGTTATTAAGTAAGGTTAGTGAAAGCGTTTCGGGAAGGAGAATTGTCTCAACAGCAACCCGGCAGGAACCTATAGGTATAGAAATTACCAATATGCCTTATGATAAAGCGTTATTAATGATAGTCAATTTTGCCGGACTGCAGTATGAAATGAAAGCAGATGTTATAATAGTTAAATCGAAAGAAGGACCGGCATTTGAGCAATCACCTGAAACTTATGCACCAATAACACAACGGGAAGTTAGAATATCAGCCGTTTTCTGTGAAATAGATGTTCAGGAAGCAAGAAAAGTTGGATTTGACTGGAGATTTTTATTATCCGGAGAGCAGACAAATGTAGCGGGTGTTCTTAGAGGTGAGACAGAAAAAGCTGAGCGATGAAGAGGGTGGCCAACAGCAGCAGCAAGGTCTTCAACCCGAGTTTAAGCTTGGTGTTACTTCTGATTTCAGGATTGGCGATTTCTTTGGACAGGCTACAGCCGTATTCAAATTTTTTGAAGAGAATGGTATTGGTGAAATTATTTCAAACCCAAGTATAGTTGTTAGAGATAGAAACGAAGGAAAAATTCAGATAGGTTCGGACTTTTCAGTAAGGACACGAGACTTTGCCGGAAATACTACAGAACGATTTTTCCCTACAGGAACGATTATAATAGTTACACCTTACATTCATAAAGAAGGCGGATTAGATTATGCTTTATTGAATATAGCTGTTGAGCGAAGTTCGTTTCAAACCTCTGAACTGACTACTGAAATAAGAAAAACAACTGCATCAACTCAGGTTCTGATGCTTGACGGAGAAGAAACCGCGATTGGTGGATTGTTCTTAAATGAAGAAGCAATAACTCGTAATGGCATTCCATTTCTTAAAGATCTTCCATGGTGGGTATTTGGTATCAGATATTTAACAGGTTACGATCAAACAATAGTCAGGAAGAAAGAACTTGTTATACTCTTAAAGACAGAACTTATTCCAACACTTCAGGATAGATTTGAAAATCCGCAATGGGAAAACGTTTTAAAAAGAGATATGGACGAAGGTAGAAACCGGATTAAGTATTATCAGTTTGAAAGCTCAGGCGAAAAGACACCTTAAAAATGGAATCAATTCTTATAGTAGATGATGATATTAATCTTTGCACTGTTCTTTCTGAGGAATTAAATACTATTGGATATGAAACCAGCTATTTAACAAACGGAGAAGAAGTTGCAAAAGCTTTAGAAACCAGAAAGGTTGACCTTCTTCTCCTTGATTTAAAGATGCCCGGCACAGATGGTTTTGACGTACTCCAGAAGATTAATAATCATAATAACTCCTACCCCAAAGTAATAGTTCTAACAGCGTATGCAGATGTAAAAAGTGCAATTGAATCTGCAAGATTAGGCGCCACAGATTTTATCAGCAAACCTTATGACTTTGACGAGCTACTGATTACGATCAGGAAAGTCCTTCAAAGCAGCAATTAGGCGGAGATCCAATCTATGAGGATCAGCTTAAGAATTCTGCTCATAAATTTTATTATAGTTGCTTTAATTCTTGGCAGCTCTGTTTTTGCCTTTTATTCTGTAATGAATAATGTTTTAATCTCACAGCAATCCCGACAAATCGTTAGTGCCACCAACAACTTTATTTATGCTTTAAGATCAAAAATTATTGAGTTTGAGGACGAGTTTTTAGAATTTTCTTCAGTTGAAATAGAGACTATTCTTAAGACGAATAACTTGAAATCCACCAACATCGATTTTATTCTGCAACTCGATAGTTCATCCGGGAATATTATCAAAATAGCAGTTAACAAGAATGTATATCTGCCAGATAGAGCAATTACGTGGGAAGAGTTTCTAAACTATAATCCATATGCTCTGGTGCAAGAGGTTAAACGAGATAATGGTGAGAGTTTTTACTTTGGTAGGGTGATTACCTCTGCACTGCTTAGTGAGCTTTCGCAAAAAATAAATTCAGAAGTTGCCATTGTATGGAACGGTGCACCATCAGACCTGTCAAACCCCGCACAAAACCAGAAGTTTCTGTACCTGCTTACTAAAGCAAATGATTATTTAAAGGATAAGAATAATTTTGAAATTTATAGCGATGGCACAGAATCAACAGATATAATAGCTGCAGTTTTCAAACCAACTCTTTCTTTTAAAAATCAAAGCAATTTATATTTTCTGATATTCACATCATTTGGAGAAACGGGCGAACTCCGAACCACTCTCAGAAATATTTTTATAATAGTGGGACTTGTTGGTATTGCCTTATCACTAATATTTACTTTCTTATTTACAGATAAACTGAGAAAACAGATTTCCGAATTGGGAAAAGCAACTGAACAAACCTATTCCGGTAATTTCAAACATAGAATTCATATTAAAAGCAAAGATGAAATCGGCAGACTCGGACTTGCATTCAACAAAATGCTTGATGAATTAGATAAGAAAGAAAAAGCAAAAAGTGAATATTCTGAATTCATAACGCTGATAAATCAGAATCCAACACTTAGAGAAATTTCAGATGCCGCCCTAATTAAAATTATTAATATCGGCGGATTTATTATAGGTGGACTTTACACTGTAGACGATGGAGAGATTAATCTCATTAGCTCGTATGGTTTTGATTTCAAAACAAGTAAGCAGCCCGAAGAATTTGATTTACATAAACGTGTGATTAAAACAAGGGAAAAGCTTGAGCTGTTTTCTGAGGATTACTTACCAATTGTTTCCTCGGGTTTGATGGAGATAAAAATAAAACATCTGCTTCTGCTGCCGATAATTTACAATAACAAAATCACAGCAATGCTCGAGCTTGGTTCAATTAATAAACCCAGCGAAGAAGTAATTGACTATCTTGATAAAATTAAAGATCAGCTTGCAATTGGAATTACAAATTCCAAAGCACTTGTTCAGATGGAAAATTTTGTTGCTGAGCTTAAAAAGTTAAACGAAGAGTACCAGAAACAGAACATTCAGATTAAACAGCAAAACGATACGCTGATTAAATTACATAACGATTTAAAAGAGCAGGCTGAAGAGCTTGAGAGACAAAAAGAGAAAGCCGAAGAATCAACACGAATTAAGTCTCAATTCCTGGCAAGCATGTCTCACGAACTTAGAACCCCGATGAATTCAATTCTCGGATTAACTGAGCTGATTCTTGAAAAAGCTAATCTTGAAGATAAGAACAGAGAACGCCTCGGAGTTGTTTTGAACAGCGGTAAACGGCTTATGAATTTGATCAATGATATTCTTGATCTTTCAAAAATAGAAGCCGGAAAGATGGAAATAAGATATGAGGATGTTATTCTCGACGAAGTAATCGAAGAAGTTTCAGCGTCCATCACTCCTCTTGTAAATAAGAAAAGTATAGGATATCAGGTTACCAGGAATATAGATACACGAATGCTTATCAACACTGATCGTGGTAAAGTTACGCAAGTATTAATAAACCTTCTTGGAAATGCGGTTAAGTTTACTGATGAAGGCAGCGTAGCACTCAGAATTTCGGCAGATGATGATATGTTGAACTTTGAAGTAATTGATACTGGAATTGGTATTTCGGAAGATGATAAGAAATTAATTTTTGAAGAGTTTAGACAAGCCGACGGTTCAACAACCAGAAAATACAGTGGAACGGGTCTTGGATTAGCCATATCAAAAAAAATCTCAGATTTGCTTGGTGGTAGTATCTCGGTGAGCAGCCAGGTTAATCAGGGATCCACATTTACATTTTCAATTCCAATGAGGTTTGTTGACACTAAAGTGCCTGAACTTCAGAGTAAGATAGATATCCACACTCTTATAAAAAACAGAAAGAATCCTATTCTTGTTATTGATGACGATGAAGAGGTCAGATATACAATCGGTCAGTATTTGCTTTCCAAAGGTTATGACGTAATCTTTGCTGAAGATGGTGACAAAGGCATACAGATGGCTATTGAGAATCAGCCGTTTGCAATTACACTTGATGTGATGCTGCCTGGCAAAGATGGCTGGAGCGTTTTAAAAGAGTTGAAGGATGAACCACAAACCAAAGATATTCCGGTAATAATGGTATCAATAGTTGGAGATAAAAACTTAGGCTATGAGCTAGGTGCATTTGAATACTTTATAAAACCGATATCCTCAGAGAAATTACTCTCGGCATTTTCTAAGCTTGAAAATCTTGCCAATAAACCCATACAAAAAATAGTAGTTGTTGATGATGACGAACTTGAATTTGAAAAGTTTAAAGAAGAATTTTCTTCGGACAATATTAGGATAGAATATATCAGGGAGAGCGAGTATGCGTTCAGTAAAATAGCCGAAGTGCAGCCTGACTTAATCGTAATAGATATTATGATGCCGAAGATTGATGGCATTACTCTCTCGTACAAACTTAAATCCAATATAAAAACCAGGCATATACCAATTATAATCAGCACAGCAAAAGATATTACCGAGGACGAAAAAACATCTTTGAATAATATTGTTGAAAACATTGCTGTGAAATCCAAAGAACACCCGCTTAATATTTTTAAAGTAGTCAGAAATCGTATTGAGATGCAGCAGACTGATTTGGTTAATTCCCAGCAGAAAATGATTAATATGACACCTGTTGTTAATGGTAAGAGTAAGAATGGCAATAGTGATTTAACCGAAAAACAATTTAGCGCAGATGTCTTAATTGTCGATGATGATTCGGACACTCTCTACACTTTAGATGAGATAGTTCAGGCATGCAATTGTAATACGGTTCTTGCAAAAAGTGGAAAAGAATGCCTCGCTATTTTAGAACAAAAAACTTTTGATTTGATTCTTCTGGATATAATGATGCCTGAAATGGATGGTTTCCAGACGATAAAGCAGATCAAGCTAAATAAAAAATGGTCCGATATACCTGTATTTGCGGTAACAGCTAAAGCAATGAAAGACGATAAAGATATAGTTTTAAAACAAGGATTCTCTGATTACATACCCAAACCGGTTAATCCCACCATTATGTCTTTTAAAATACAAAAGCTGATCTCCCAGTTAAAGACAAGCTAATATGAAAAAGATTCTTGTTATTGATGATCTGCCAGAAAATGTATTCATTTTGCAAGATCGACTTGAGAATGAAGGTTATGAAGTAATTATTGCATATGACGGCAATAGTGGAATTGAGAAAGCTTACACGCACCTACCCGACCTCATTCTTCTTGATGTGATGATGCCTGACATAACCGGATTTGAAGTGTGTAAAATTCTCACCAATGATGAAAAGACAAAACACATTCCAATCATTCTGGTTACAGCAAAAGCAGGTTCGGAAGATACAAAAGAAGGACTTGAAGCAGGTGCTTTTGATTATATTAAAAAACCATTTAACAGAGTGGAATTATTTGCACGGGTTAAGTCGGCGCTAAAACTTTCTGAAGCAAATAAACTTCTATTGGATATTGAAAAGCGAGCAACTTATGTTGCTACAGTCGTAACAGCAAATCATAAAATAAAACAGCCGCTAACCCTTCTTAGCCTTTCTTCTGCAGCAATTAAGAGAGAACTTAAAAAAGAAGTGATTTCTAAGGAAGCAATTTTAAACCGGATCAACTATGTTGATATAGCTATTAAGGAAATCACCGAAGTATTAAACCAATTAAACGCAGTCAAAGATCCCAGATTATCCGATTACACGAAAAACATTAAAATGATTAAAGTAGATGAAGAAGAAACTAAATGAGTTTCTGTATGGTCGCCAACATAGTTTCGAATTCGTAAGGCTTTTGTATCTGACTGTTGATATGGTATTTTAAAAGTTCAGAATCATCTTCAACCCACATACTTCCCGAAGATAATATAATAGGAATATTCAGATTTAATTTTCTAATTTCAGAAATCGTTTCAAGCCCGTTCATCTCCGGCATATTATAATCAATTATCGCAAGATCAACTTTAATTTCCTCGGTAAGAATCCTGAGAACTTCTTTACCTGAAGTTACTTTTATTACTGAATAGCCATTCGTTTCAAGAAGTTCCGCAAGAAGATCTCCAAGCATAAGTTCATCATCTGCAAGTAAAATAATTTTCTCACTCGGTTCAGCCTTTATTTCTTTGGGAGGTTCAAAAGATGGAATGTAAACATCAAAAGTAGTTCCGGTTCCTGATTTGCTCGATACATCAATGTAGCCATTATGTGCTTTTATAATTCCATAACTAACGTATAAACCCAGTCCGGAGCCTGTGTCCTTTGACTTTGTAGAAAAATAAGGGTCAAATATTTTTGTCAAATTTTTCTCTTCGATTCCACTACCATTATCCTGCACAGAAAATCTAACATAATTCCCGATATTCAGAAGCGGAAAGTAAACCTGATTTTCTTTGTCAATGGTTATATTTTTAGCGGAGATTTTTATCTCACCCTTGCCATCAATTGCTTCCTTTGCGTTTACGCATAAGTTAAGAAGAACCTGATAAATTTCAGTGCTGTTGCCTACCATGTCATATAGTTTATCATCTATATCTTCTTTGAAGGCAATTGATTTTGGAAAAGTTTGAGTTATAATTTTTGTAATCTCGTTTAACAATTGATGAGGTTTTACAAGTTCTTTTCTTTTAGGTGTTGGTTTGCCAAATGAAAGCAGTCCCTTTGTTAAATCTCTGGCCCTTACCGAACAGTTCTCAATGTTATCAATCAGTTTTTGAACGGATTCATTCTGATCAACTCTTTTCCTTAACAAGTTAACGCTTCCGAAAATGCTCGATAAAAGATTACCAAAATCATGCGCCATTCCGCTGGAAAGTTTTCCTATAGTTTCAAGTTTTTGAGCTTGAAGAAGCCTGCTTTCAAGAGCAGCATTCAAATCCCGTGTATTTATATTACTTATTACAAATGATAAAAGGGTAGCAAATTGTTCAACAAGTGTAACTTCATCCTGGCTGAAACTGTTTTTAAGCTTGCCTATAATTAATGTTGCAATTAAATGATCATCAAAAAAACAAGGAGAGATTACTATAGTTTTACAATTGAGTGTTGATGTGATGTTGTAACCAAGATTGTTGATCTCATTAAAGGCTACAAGAGAATTTTTATTCAATTCAAGCCATTTGGTAATAAATTTGAAGTCTGTGCGTACAGTTTTTTCAACCTCGGGTTTGTTTTTGATTACTCTATTTGGGTCAAAATACTTAAACTCTGCTCCAACACTGTCACTTAAAAATACTATCATTCCAAAACTACCGCCGGCTAAATTCACCGACTTTACCAGTATCTCGTTTGACAAACTATCAATTGAACTTTCCTTCACCATTAGTGTTAGAATTTCTTGTAGTTCACTTCTAAAATCAACAACTGGAAGTCGTACATTTTTGTTTAAGTTTCCCTCTCGAGTGACTTCTTCTTGAACAAGCAGCTCAAGCTTGTACCCGGTAGGAACTTTCTGCTTTACTTTAGTAGAAATGGGAGTAATGCGAATATCCCGACTAATTTTTGGAAGGAATAATATAACAGGCTCGTTATATATTAATTTTGTATCTGTCTCAATCCCCATAGACAGTAACAATTTCGACAAGGCTAACCCTTTTAGCCTGGCAATAGCCGGAAAGAAGTTCTTAAAATTTTTATTATACCAGATTATTTTGAACTTACTATCAGCTATTGCAAGCGGGTATGTTTCCCCTAAAATTACTTCCGGAGAATATTTAGTAAGTATGCTCGAGGGCATTTAGTGTCAGACAGGCCTTAGTTCATATTTTTTTATTTTGGTATAAAGAGTCTTTGGACTTATACCCAATTGATTAGCAGTTTGTGTTCTATCCCACCTGTTTTTATCAAGCACCTTTTTAATGTGCCATCTTTCGAGGTCTTCCATACTAAGGATTTCCTCAACTTGTTCAAACTCTGAAAACTTTTTCGTTTGCATTTGGAAAGATTGAGGAAGATTGAGATCCTCCGGTTGAATGATATCTCCCTCAGCAAAAATGAGCGCCCGCTCAATAATGTGATCCAGCTCTCTGATATTTCCGTTGAATGAATAAGCTAAAAGTATTTCTTCTGCCTGTGGCGAGAGATGTTTTGGAGATCTTATGGGTGTTTTTTCTTTTATGAAATGATTAGCAAGCAGTAAAATATCTTCCCGTCTGTCTCTTAATGGGGGAATAGTCAGGGTGATAACATTCAACCTGAATAACAAATCTTTCCGGAAATTTTTATTATCTGCTTCTTCTAGAAGATTACGGTTGGTGGCTCCTATTACTCGTACGTTTGATGTCAACGTTGTTATGCCACCAATACGTCTATATTCTCCATTCTCTAAAAATCGCAAAAGTTTTGGTTGAAGAGCAAGACTCAATTCCCCAATTTCATCCAGAAAAAGAGAACCACCGTGAGCAATTTCAACTAATCCTTGCTTTGAATTTTTTGCATCGGTGAAGGCACCTCTTTCATGCCCAAACAATTCACTTTCAATAAGCTGATCAGGTAGAGAAGCACAGTTGATAACTACAAAAGGCTTGTCTTTTCGTGCAGAGTGCTTGTGAATGTATTCTGCCAGAAGTTCTTTTCCAGTTCCCGTTTCTCCTTCAACGAGGATATTGGAATCAGAAATGGCTGCTTTGTTGGCGAGATTAAGAATTTTTTTTAGTTGAGAACTGTTTCCTATTATATTCTCGGAACCTTTTTTGCTAATCTCTTTTGTTAAAATTTCAGTTTTAACCAGAAGTTCTTTATGCTCAAGCGCTCTGCCTACTGTTAACAGCAAATCATCAAATTCGTAAGGTTTTGTTATAAAATCATAAGCTCCCGACTTAATACAATCAATTGCCTTCCTCATTTCTCCTTGTGCAGAAAGTATAATTACTTGCAAAGAAGCACTGTAATCTTTTACGAATTTCAGAACTTCTTCTCCGGATATCTCGCGCATATTTAAGTCAAGTAAAAGAACATCATAATTTGTCCTTTTTATTGCTTCAATAGCAAACTTTCCATCATAAACGATATCAACCTCAGGACCCTCTTCAAGTAATTGTTCCTTAAGCAGATAACATAAAGTTTCGTCATCGTCACATACAAGAATTTTGGAATTTTTAAGGGAAGCCATTTTTACCGCCAATCGATTTTATGTGTTAAAATCTTTATTTTGTATTAGAATTATCAACTTACTATATTTGCATTCCTTTTTGTGAAGGGCGCGTAGCTCAGGGGTAGAGCATCTGCCTTTTAAGCAGAGGGTCGGTGGTTCGAAACCACCCGCGCTCACTCTATCTTCTTTCTCTATAAATATTTACAAAGACCAACCACTCTAAAACTTTAGTTTAGCAACCATCAATATTAATATTTAAATGTAAAATTTACAAGCATTCTGGCTATTATTAGAAATTATAACAGTCCTTTCAGCATAAGAATTTAGGCTTTTTATACTGGCATTATTTTAGCATTTTGTAAATAATACTTTTAATCAATACTTATTTAATACTTGGGCGCAATAGTTTTCTGGACAATTATCAGGACGGCAATTACAATTCCCGTTTTGTGGATATTGAGATCGCATATGGATGCCCAGCTCTGGTGGATGGTCAGTATAGCTGCCATATATGTGCTTATTATTCATCCGGCTATGGTTAGCCATAGATGGTTCGAAAAACACAATAAGAAAGTAATTGAATCATCACTTTGCTCAAGCTGTAAAAATTTCGACCCATCTGCTGTACTTTGCATTAAATATGATAAACACCCTACTGAAAACTACATCCCTTGTGATGGAGTTGAATGGGAACCCAAATAATAATATTTAAACAAGATGCTTTTATTAAAAACACTAATTCGGATTAATGCTTAGAGAGAGATATACTAAATGAAAAACCAAACTCTTCTTTTATTTTTGTTTTTGATTTTAATTGCAGCCTGTAACCCGGAAGATTTAATCAGTGAATTTGGAGACTCTATAATTACTGCTAAATCTAAATTGGGTGAAGTGCTCAACACAGCTAAAAGCAATTTTGCAAGTGATGCAAAACTAGCAGCTATTTATGGTTTAAACGTTAATACCAAAGGTCAAGTTGATTTACTGAAGCCCACCGATAACGCTTTCGTTTATGTGGTTCAATCTGATTCAGCACAATTGAATGAATTTTATGTCCCGGTATATAATTCTTATCCAATTAAGTCACCTATTAATTTTAATACGATGCTCACTTTTGTAAAAGATGCCCAGGCTCAAAACATATTGGGCTCAGTGTTCGGCAAACTTGCAGGAGTTAACATTAGCACTTCAGCATCCTACGATGATAGTCCGCAGGTAATAGAAAAAATGTTAGCCAGAGGAGATGTAACTGCTTTCAGATCTGCTAACCCCGGAGGGAAAATTGATATGTTCCTCGTTCCAAGTAAATCAATTGACACTACCAGCATAACAAACACAGCTGACTGGATTGTAAATTTTTATGGCGATACTTCCTCGTTGGTACTGTGGCTGCACCCGGGAACAGTTAGTGGAACAGTTGATATAATTTCAAATTAAAACATTATTCGTTACCGACTCAACCAAAATCAATTAATGGCCTAAATCATTCTTTGATAATTTCTATACTTCCTTCTTTCGGCAATTTAATTGTATAAGCTCTTTTAGTTTTGTTGCTTAAATAATTATCACGCAGCCAGGGATTGTACATCTTCAAAATGAAATAATTAATTCCCAGGCTTTTTGCATAATCAGCAAGATCAGCAACGGAGCTATCAAGTGTTACTTCAGAATACTCGAGTGGTTTGTATTTGTCTTCGGACTTTATATCAAATCCATACTTTTCAGGATTTTGGAGAATGTATTTTAGGGAGACTATCCGTGCAACGAATCTTGAGGTTTCTGAATTTAAAACTAAGTTGAAGTAATTCTTTGATTTTTGTCTTTCTCTCTGATTTTTCACTCCATCCTGACCCATATTATAAGAAGCGGCAGCAACAATCCAGCTTCCAAACATATCATAAGAATCACGAAGGTATTTACAAGCAGCTTCGGCTGACTTTTCTACATCATATCTTTCGTCCACCAGTGAATTTATTTCAAGCCCATACTTTTCACCAGCAGGCTTCATAAACTGCCAGAAGCCTGTAGCTCCAGCGGGAGAAATAACATTTTCCAGATTACTTTCCGCAACTGCTAAGTATTTAAAGTCATCAGGGATATTATTCTTTTTTAATATGGGTTCAATCAAAGGAAACCATCTGTTGGCTCTTTTGATTGCAAGTATAGTTGCGGAGTGCCAGTAAGTGTTCGAAAGAAACTCCCGTTCCATCCTCTCGTGAACTTCAAAATTTTCAGTGGGAATTTTTTCACCCGCAAATTCAAGATAGTTAGGCATTTCAGGTGAAATTATTTTATAGCCTTGCGGAAAATTTTCATCCGGGCTGCTGTTAGCATTTGTGGTATTATCTGTAAGTAATAAAGTTGCCAACAGAATGCCAAATCCAATTGTTATTGCAATTCCAAGAAAGAAAAAATAAAATTTCGATTTATCATTATTCATAAAGACTTCCGCTGTGTTTTAGTATTTTTGTTATAGTTTTCTGTTGCGAGTATATAAATTTTTAACCTAAAAGGAAAAACAATTCGACATCTTTATTATGAATGAAGAACTTTACCGGGAAATAAAATCTAATAAACAATACAATCCGCAGATGCATTCTGCCGAACATATTCTTAATCAAACGATGGTAAGAATGTTCAACTGTGGAAGATCATTCAGCAATCATATTGAAAAGAAAAAATCAAAATGCGATTATCATTTTGATCGTAATCTGACAGAAGAAGAAATTCAACAACTTAACAATAAAGTTAATGACGTAATTCAACAGGACCTGACTGTTACGGAAGAATTTTATTTGAGAGATGAAGCGAAGGAAAAGTTTAACCTTTCAAAACTCCCAGAAGATGCAGGAGAGAAAGTTAGAGTTATAAAGATTGGTGAATATGATGCCTGTCCCTGCAGTGGTCTACACGTTTCCAGCACAAAAGAAATTGGCAGCTTCAAAATATTTTCTTCTGACTTCAAAGATGGAGTGCTGCGAATTAGATTTAAATTGATAAACGATTAAAAGTCATTTAATAAATTATATTTTTACTTAGTAAATAATCACTCACATTAATCAGAAAGGAAAAAAATGCAAACTTTGAAATCTACTCTTCTAATTATGTTTCTCTTTTTAAGTTTTAATGCAATAACTTATTCACAGGGAAACCCAATACAGCTTTCATTATTTAACCCAATCCAGATAGTTCCCGAAAGTGAATCTGTTAATGGCATAAGATTAAATCTTATTTATACTAAGAATGCTAATGTAACAGGCTTTGATATGGGTTTGGTGAATCAAACAACTGGTTCACAACTTGGTGTTCAGTGGGGTGGTGTTAATATAACTGATGGGGGATTTACTGGATGGCAATCCGCTTTTGTAAATATATCCAGGGGGAATTTTGTTGGTCTGCAAACCTCCTGGGTTAACTATCATGGTGGCCATTTCAACGGTCTTCAATTTTCAATTGTAAACTATGCTGCTACAATTGAAGGTTTGCAGCTTGGATTAATTAATATAATTGGCAGTGGTGGATTTCTTCCCGTATTCCCAATTTTTAATTTCGATTTTGATTAGGACAATTATCTGAGTTAGTTCAATGAAATATTACTCAGCAAGTTTTTTCCTTTTAATTCTAATATCGTGTATTGCTTTTTTTCAATGTGGGAACAAAATTGATTCACTTGAAACCGCATCACCCGATGGGAATATAAAAGTCAACTTTTTTTTATCGGAAGATGGAACAGCAGGTTATTCAATTGATTATTCAGAAAGGAGAGTAATTGATACTTCTTATTTTGGATTTGATTTTCAGAATGCTGAATCGTTCAAAGAGAATTTAGAAATTATTAATTCTTATACTTCCTCCTTCGATGAAACCTGGGAAACAGTCTGGGGCGAGCAGCGATTCATAAGAAATAATTATAACGAACTGAAAGTTGAACTGCAGGAAAAAGATAAATTATTCAGAAGATGTTTCGTTGTGTTCAGAGTTTTTAATGACGGAGTTGGTTTCAGATTTGAATTTCCCGAACAGGAAAATTTAAATGATGTGGTGATACTTGATGAGAACACACAATTCAAATTAACCGGTGATCACACTTGCTGGTGGATTCCCGGCGATTGGGATATTTACGAACATCTGTTCAACACAACAAAATTTTCAGAAATTGATGCACTATCAAAACGTGGTCACAAAGCACTTGCACAAACTTATATTCCTGAAAATGCTGTAAACTTACCAGTTACTATGAAAATCCGTCAGGACTCCATCTCGCCGGGACAAGCCAACGATGTAATATACATCAGTATTCTTGAAGCCAATCTCACAAACTATGCTGATATGACCCTGAAAGTAGATAAAGAAAATCTTCTCTTTCAAAGTGAGCTTGTTGGAAATGATTCGGGAATAAAAGTAAAAAATAAAACTCCTTTTGTAACTCCGTGGAGATTAATTTTAATTGGAGATGAAGCAGGTGACCTCGTAAGTTCAAGAACAATCCTAAATCTGAATGAACCGAATGTAATTGAAGATGTCTCGTGGATAAAACCAACAAAGTATATTGGCATCTGGTGGGAGATGCATCTTGGTAAAAGTACCTGGGATATGAAAAGCGGGAAACACGGTGCAACAACTGAAAATGCTAAACGATATATTGATTTTGCATCGAAGAACGAAATTGGTGCCGTATTAATTGAAGGATGGAACACAGGCTGGGATCATTATCTCGGAAAAGAAAAGCGTGATTTTATTTTTGATTTTGTAACTCCGTATCCTGATTATAATTTAAAAGAAGTAGTTCGATACGCGAGAGAGATCCGTCAGAACTCCGTCCAGCCGGGACAAGAAAATGTTCAAATAATAATGCATCATGAAACTTATGCTCACATTCTTCCTTATGAGGAAAGGCTCGACACTGCTTTTGCTTTGTGTAAAAGTATTGGGATTCATGCTGTTAAAACAGGTTACGTTGGACAAATTGTTCCCGATGGAGAATATCATCACGGGCAGTGGATGGTTAACCATTACAGAAAAGTAATGGAGAAAGCAGCTGAATATCAGATTATGGTTGATGTTCATGAACCAATTAAACCAACGGGACTGAGAAGAACTTATCCAAATATGATGAGTGCAGAAGGTTTGCGCGGGCAGGAGTTTAATGCCTGGTCACCAGATGGCGGAAATCCTCCCGAACATTTGACTATTGTTCCGTTCACAAGAATGTTAGCTGGACCGATTGATTACACTCCGGGAATTTTCGATATAAAATTCGATAAGTATAAAAAAGAAAACCAGGTTAATACAACACTCGCTCACCAGCTTGCACTTTATGTTGTTATATACAGTCCATTTCAAATGGCTGCTGATCTTCCAGAAAACTATGATGCACATCCAGCATTTCAATTTATCAGAGATGTTGGTGTTGATTGGGATACATCAATTGTTTTGAATGGAGAGATTGGCGAGTTCATTACTATTGCGAGAAAAGAAAGAAATACAGACAAATGGTTTCTTGGAAGCATCACCGATGAGAATGAAAGGTTGATAAATATTTCTCTGAACTTTTTAGAAGCAGGTAAAAAATATACAGCCAACATTTACTCAGACTCTGATGATTCTCATTGGGATAAAAATCCAACCGCATATAAAATTGAAAGTAAGTTAGTTAGCAGCGTAGATAAATTAAACTTTAAACTTGCACCCGGCGGTGGAACAGCAATTAGTTTTATGCTCATTGAATGAGATTATAGTTTTGAGGTAGCCGCAACCTTTAGGTTGCGAAGTACTCCTGATATCGCTGGCTGAAGCCAGCGGCTACCATTCAAAATAAATATCAATTATTTTTTCAATTAAAATACCATGCTTGAATTTTTAGATTGGATTCTGATAGCAGCTTACTTCATAATAGTATTTCTGGTTGCATTCTGGTCTTCATTCAGCAAAAAAAGAAAAAGTCAAAACTCTTCTGATTATTTTCTTGCCGGAAGAAATGTTGGCTGGTTTGTAATTGGAGCTTCACTCTTTGCCTCAAACATCGGAAGCGAACATTTAGTTGGTTTAGCCGGAACCGGCGCAGCCAGCGGAGTTGCCGTCGGTCAATTCGAAATTCTTGCCTCGTTAATTTTATTAATTCTTGGTTGGCTTTTCGTTCCATTCTATCTGAAAAGTGGCGTATTCACTATGCCTGAGTTTCTTGAAAGACGTTACTCATCAGGTGCTCGTTGGTATCTTGCTATCATTTCAATTGTTGGATATGTTCTTACAAAAATTTCAGTAACCATCGCAGCAGGCGGAATTGTTTTTGAATCTTTAATGGGAATTGAATTCTGGACAGGCGCATTAATCGTTGTAATCATCACCGGTGTTTATACTGTCCTTGGCGGTCTTCGTGCTGTGCTTTACACTGATATGGTTCAGATGTTTATTCTTATTGGTGGTGCAATCACCGTCACAGTGGTTGGCTTAACTAAACTCGGCGGAGTTGATGAACTTTACAATCAAGCCGGTTCAGGATTTTTCAGTTTTTGGAAACCCATGAGCGATCCAAATTTTCCGTGGACGGGGATTCTTTTTGGCGCACCGATCCTTGGAGTGTGGTATTGGTGTACGGATCAGTTTATTGTTCAAAGAGTTTTGTCAGGAAAGAATATTAATCATTCAAGACGGGGAACAATTTTCGCGGGATATTTAAAACTTCTTCCATTGTTTCTTTTTGTTATTCCCGGTGTAATTGCTTACGCTTTAACTCAGAAAGGTGATAATCACACTTACATCTCCAGATCACGCATTACCAACTTTGGTTGGAACACTTCTTCCTGTTGGTTTGAAAGGAATTGTAGTTGCCGGATTACTCGCAGCATTGATGAGCTCTCTTTCATCTGTTTTTAATTCTTGTTCAACTTTAATTACCTGGGATATTTACAAAAAGCTTCGTCCTGAATCATCTGAAAAAACTTTAGTCCTTGTTGGAAGAATTGCAACTGTAATATTAGTTGCTTTTGGTTTAATGTGGATTCCAATGATGAAATTAATTTCCGGACAAATTTATCAGTATCTGCAAAGCGTTCAGGCATATATTGCACCGCCAATAGCAGCAATATTTTTAATCGGTGTGCTTTCAAAAAGAGTTAACTCACAAGGAGCAATAGCAGCTTTACTTACGGGATTTGTCCTTGGAATAGCTAGGATTGGTATTAGAATTGATGAAAGATTCAATCAGCGGATTTTTATATCAGTATGCTGATATTAATTTCTTACACTTTGCTTTTCTGCTTTTCCTTGTTTGTACGTTAGTCTTGGTTGTTGTTAGTTATCTTACTTCAGAACCACCCTTACAGAAAGTTGCGGGACTTACTATTCATACAACGGTTAAAGAAATAGAAACTGAAGACACAGGATGGAGAAAAAGAGATTTTGCTTTATCGATAATGTTGATATTGTTTGTGGGCGTAATCTGGATTTACTTTAGCTGATAAGAAATATTTAAAGAGAAAAAAAATAAGGGCGGAAAATAATTCCGCCCTATAAAACTATAAGTGTATTGTAGCTTTATTACTTCATCATATCTTTAATATTACCCATATTCCCCATATCAAGTTTTTGATATGTTGCTGGAACGACAAACATATCTGAACTCAACTCTTTTGGTGTAACTTCGACAACAGTATAACTACTCTCGATCTCGCCATCTTCATCGTATTCAGTTACTTGTAGTGGGAAATAACCTTCATTTAAAACTTCGTTTTGCCAATCTGCTATTCCTTGTTGAGCCTGATTGAAAAACATAAAAGAACCAAGTTCTTTTGTCATCCAAGATTCACCTTTTGAACCGTCTTGCACAAACAGAAATTTTTCACAATCATATCCAAGTATTATTTTAGTTTCACCAGTTTTAGTGATACTACCTGCACTACCAGCACTTGATGAATTTAGCGATGACTCCATATACATTTTCTGTTCATCCATTACAATGTACATATTCATTGTCTGGCTATCGAAAAGAATATAACCTCCCTGATCAGGGACTTCCATTCTGAACTTTTTATCCTTTGCATAATAATCCATTACCTGATTATCGCCGTCTGTTTCAAGATTGAAAACCACCTTACCTTGAAACGCGGTTTGAGAAGAGATATTTCCTGCGGAGAGAATTAATATCAATAAAAGAAACAAGTACTGCAATTTCATTTGGACCTCCTTAAATATTTATTTGAGCAAAATCATTTTTTTTGTTTCGGAATAACTTCCTGCCCGAACTTCATAAAAATATACTCCATTTGCAAGTTCCACAGCATTAAATGTTGTTTTATATTTTCCTGCGGCTCTATATTCATCAACTAAGGTGGCTACTTCTCTTCCAAGCAAATCAAAAACTTTTAAAGATACATTGCCATTTACCGGTAACTGATAACGGATCACAGTTGATGGGTTGAACGGGTTAGGGTAGTTTTGGTCCAATTTGAATTCTGAAAGAGGATAATTGTTATTTTCAACATCCGTAACAGTCAAATCGGTATAACTTATATCTTCTGATTGATAAATTGTCTTGGAAGAAACACTCTGAGCAAAAACAACCACACTCAAGCTATCTATATCCCAGAGAGGATTCAGATCAACTATTTGCTGAAAGCCTTTTGTTTCATTCAGTGCTATATCGAATGCTAAACCTTCTGGTGTTGGAAGCATTTTCCTCATAACATTCTTGTGGTTTGAAATGCTATTCCTCCCATCATAGAAAACGTCTTCTGCAACAACAAAGTGCAACACAAGATCATTATCGGTGATATCTCCTGTTCTGGTTACATCTGCATCTATGAATAAACGAACAAGGTCTGTATATCCACTCAGCTCTATTTTTAATGGGCTCTGTGTATTTACTAAATTATCCAGAGTAGTTGCCCATCCCGAAGTGCTTCCCTGATGAGTTCCATCAAACCAGCCTTGCGGAGTTGCACTAACCGGATTATAATAATTGTCACGTGCATCGGAACCTTCCATGCTTTCCCAGTAAAGCGGATCGTCGTTATATGGATAAATCATATGATAATATATGTAGCTAATTTTATTCCCATTTGGACCAGCAAGATAATTATCAATTACATTATGAGCGGCAGGACACAAAGGACAGTGAGAATTTGTAAACACTTCCACCAGCACTTTTCTTTCCTCCTGCGGGAACAGGATCGAAGAAAAGAACAAAGTAACAAAAACAATATTTTTCCCAAGTCTCATTTTATCCTCCGATTTATTATTCTTAGTATAACAATTGGTTCTAAAATAGAAAAGGGGAAAATAAAAAGTGTCACAAAATTATAACGATGGAAACATCAGGCAGTGTTTGAGCTATTTGCTCGGGACCTCTTTTATAAAGCAGGGACACAATATATTGTATCCCTGCAAATAAAATTAAAAATTTACTTACCCAGTTTTTTCAAAATTTCTTCCATCTGATCCATTACCTTATTCATCTTTTGCATTGTGAGTGCAACCGGTTCTGGTGACATAGGATCAATCCCTGCATCTCTGATTAAATCAGCCGGATATTTTGTTCCTCCGCCTTTCAGGATTTTATAATAATCATCCACGGCAGGCTGACCATTATTGATCATCTTCTCGACGAATGCTGTTCCATATATTATTGATGTTGCATATTGATATACATAGTAGTTGTATCCGAGAAAATGGGGTATGTATGCCCATTCATACTGTATATAATCATCAACAACACAATGTCCTTTATCATGTCCATAATATCTTTTTACTATATCAAAGTAAATTGCATTCATATCTTCGCCTGTAATAGGTTGTCCTGCTTCAACTCTTTTATGGATTTCCCATTCAAACTCAGCAAAAGATGTTTGACGGAAAATTGTTGTTCTTAATAATTCAAGATAGCTGCCAAGCAGATATAATCTTTCTTCATCACTCTTTGCATTTTTAACTGCGTAATTATTAAGAAGATTTTCATTCACAGTCGAGGCAATCTCAGCAACAAAGATGGCATAATCTGCTTTGGAAAATGGCTGTATTTTGTTTGAGAAATAACTATGCATCGTATGTCCAAGTTCGTGTGCAAGTGTTGAAACAGATTCGTAATCATCTGTCCAGTTCATTAAGATGTAAGGATGAACATCGTACGCCCCGCCTGTTGAATATGCACCGCTCCTTTTTCCGACAGTTGGTATGTAATCAATCCACCTGTCACTATATGCTTTCTGAAGAGTAGAAACATATTCTGCACCAAGAGGATTTAATGCATCGAGTAAAACTTGTTGTCCCTGCTCAACTGTAAAACTCATATCAACTTTCTGAACGAGCGGAACGTAAAGATCATAATAGCGAAGCTCGTCAAATCCGAGCATTCTTTTCTTTAAATCCAGTGCACGGTGGAGTGTTGGTAAATTATTATTTATTGCATCAATTAATGTTGTATAAACTGATACCGGTAGATTGTCTGAGTTCAAAGCAGCTTCAAGTGATGATTCATATTTCCTGTTCTTTGCATAAACCCAATCCTTTTTTACTTTTCCTCCGAGGTTTGCGCCGAGAGTATTTTTAAATTGTCCATAACCATTAAAGAAAGCCTCAAAAACTTTTGCGCGGTCTTCCCGGTTTTCAAGTGTACGGTATCTGGTGTATGATGCCGGTGTTAATTCAATTTCTTCTCCCGTCGATATTTTAACTTTTGGAAAAGTTTTTTCTGCGTTTGTGAAAATATCATAGACATCGCCATTGACATCGGATATGAGTCCGAAGCTAGCAAGAATAGTTTCTTCTGCTTCACTTAAAGTATGAGTGCGCAGCCTTTGAATGTTGTCAATGTAAATATCAAATTCCTTTGCAAGTTCAGATTTTTCTTTTAAGAACTGATCAATTTTTTCCTTCGGGATTTCAAGGATTTCCGGTTCCATATACGCTGTTATTTCTCCGAACTTTGTTCCGAGCGCACCCATCTGCTGCATCATTGCCTGGTTTTCCGAGATGTTAAGATTTTCATTGCTGATATTGCTCGCATAAGTCCAGGCTTTTGAAAGTGTTTTGACAAGGTCAGAGGATGTTTTCAGTGCATTGTAAAGATCATCAGCACTTTTACCGAGTGTTCCTTTAAAATCAGAAAGCTTCTCCACTTCTGATTTCAGCATATCAACATCTGCTTGCCAGTCTGCAGTGGTCGGATAAATTTCAGCAAGATTCCATTTATACTTATCAGGTACATCTTTGCGCTCGGGTGACTGAGCAAACAAAGTGCTGATAATTATGAAAGAAAAGAGAATAAATGAAATGGATTTATAAATTTTACTCATTATTGTACCTTTTGAATATTGGTTGGTTAATTTAACGAACAAATTTAAGAAGAATCAGACTGAATTACCCTCATTATTTGATGATTGGAGCATATCTGTCCAAAACAATTTTTATCCTAAAAGATAAGGTAATAAGGTTAATAGTTCTGGGATGGATATTGTTACTAAGGTTATGAGCAAATAAGATTTTTTTCGTTAAACCTTTACAAACAGTGCATATTTTAATATTGGGTGATAGACCTTAGTAACAAAGAGCAAGAAAAAAGCATTTACCTTATTAGCTTATTATACAGATGGATTAAAATCGAACAAAAGTAAATTCCTTTGAAGAAGGATAATTATCCAACTTTTTGCTTTATTCTAAATTTATTTTGGACAGCACTGGAGTGAAGGTTAAAAGTCCTCTCCTTTCATCGAGGCTCGGCCTCGCCGAGACTGATTGGAGAGTCCGCCAATGGGCGGATTAGGTGAGGCTAATTTCTTATATTTCCCCCGACAATAATTCTTATTTATCATTCCATCTATTCAAAATTAAAAGGTATCTCAAATGAAATATTTATCAATAACTATTTTGATCTTTTCGCTGTTCCTTCTGGGATGCGACAAAAAAACAGAACAAAATAAAGACGCAGAGGATATAGCAATGCTCAAAGAAAAAATTGAAAAGTTTGTTCCCACAGAACTTAAATACGATTCAAGCACACTTGATGAAAGAGAAAAAATTGTGGTAGAGAAGCTTTACTTTGCATCCAAAATTATGGATGAACTTTTTCTCGACCAGGTTTATTCGAAGAATTATGAAATCAGAAAAAACCTGATGGAACAGGCTGCTTCAGGTTCAGAAAAAGCAAAACTTGAGCTTGAATTGTTTACAATTATGTTCGGTCCTTTTGACAGGCTAGATCACGATGCACCATTCATTGATACTTTGAAGAAACCACTTGGAGCAAATTTTTATCCTGAAGATATGACCAAAGAAGAATTTGAAAGCTGGATTAAAAATAATCCTGATGATGAAAAAGCATTTACTAGCGAGTTTACTGTTATTAGAAGACAGGAGGGAAAGCTGGTTGCAATTCCATATAGTGAATATTGGAAGGACAAACTATCCGAAGCTTCAAAATTATTAAAAGAAGCTGCTGAGTACGCTGATAACCCAACACTCAAAAAGTATTTGAACTCAAGAGCTGATGCTTTCCTGAGCAACGATTACTATCAAAGTGATATGGACTGGATGGATATGAAAGATCACAAGATTGAAATTGTAATTGGTCCTTATGAAGTTTATGAAGATGGTATGTTCAACTTTAAAGCTGCATTTGAAAGCTTTCTTACAATAGAAGATCCTGCTGAGAGTGCTAAGCTTGATGTCTTCAAAAAATATCTGCGCGATATGGAAATTCATCTTCCAATTCCTGATCAGCATAAGAATTTTAACCGTGGCTCCGAATCTCCACTTGCAGTTGTTAATGAAGTATTCACAGGCGGCGATACAAAATCAGGTGTTCAGACATTAGCATTCAATCTTCCAAATGATGAAAGAGTTCGCCAGGCTAAAGGCTCAAAGAAAGTATTACTGAAAAATGTTCAGGAAGCGAAGTATAAACAAATACTCATACCCATAGCCGAACTTGTACTCGATGCCGAACAGATGAAGTATGTTACATTTGAATCATTCTTCACTCATACACTGATGCACGAAATGTCTCACGGTATTGGTCCCGGCTTTATAAAAGTTGATGGCAGAGATACAGAAGTAAAAAAAGAGTTGAAAGAAACCTATTCAACTATGGAAGAATGCAAAGCAGATATACTCGGAATGTATAACAACATCTTTATGATTGAGAAAGGTGTTTTCCCTGAAACATTTGCTAATGAAACCTGGGTTACTTTCCTTGCAGGAACTTTTCGCTCAGTACGCTTTGGAATTAACGAAGCACACGGCGGCGGAAATGCAATCATTTACAATTACCTGCTTGAAAAGGGTGCGTACGAATACAATGAAACAACGCAGAAAGTAAAAGTTAATTTTGAAAAGATTGGTCCAGCTTTGCAGGAATTAGCAAATATTGTATTGATGATTCAAGCAGAAGGAAACTATCAGGGTGCAAAAGATTTGATAGCAAAGTATGTTGTCAACTCTCCATCTTTGGAAACGCTTAGAAAGAAACTTGAGCATCTTCCGGTGGATATTAAGCCGGTTTATGAAATTGAAAAATAAGAACAGCCTCTCTCCAAACCTCTCTCCCCAAGGGGAGAGGCTTTTTTTATAGCCTTCTTATCTGAATTATTATTATTTGAGGAACTTTGACCGAAAATATAAAAAATAAAACTACAAGTTATTCAGATGATGTCCATCTGATAAAAAAAGATGGACGTGAGTTCATCATCGTTGGAACTGCACACATCTCACGGCAATCTGCTGATCTTGTTAGAGAAGTAATCGAAAAAGAAAAACCCGATGTCGTCTGTGTTGAGCTTGATGAAAAAAGACTGAAAGCTCTTTCAGAAAAGAACAGGTGGGAGAATCTTGATCTTAAAAATATAATCAGGCAAAAGCAGTTAAGCACTTTGATTGTTAATCTTGTTCTTTCATCATATCAGAAAAAGCTCGGTGAAAAACTTGGTGTTACTCCGGGCACAGAATTACTCGAAGCGGTTCAAACTGCAAATGCAAATAACATTCCCATCGAACTTTGCGATAGGGAAGTTCGTGTTACTTTAAGACGTGCCTGGCATTCAATGGGATTTTGGCAGAAGCTGAAATTTTTATTCGGCGGGGTTGGCGGGTTATTTGAAAAGCAGGAACTAACTGAAGAAAAACTTGCAGAGCTTCGCAGTAAAGATGTTCTTTCTGAAATGATGGACGAGCTTGGCAAAGCAATGCCTGTGCTGAAAAAAGTTATCATTGATGAACGTGACCAATACATTGCTCAGAAGATGAAAAATGCAAAAGGAAATAAAATTGTTTCGGTTGTTGGTGCTGGACACGTTAAAGGAATTATTAATGTTTTAGAGAGTGATGAAAAAATTGATTTAAAGGAAATTGAAGTAATTCCAAAACCATCTCCATTAACAAAAATTATTGGATGGGGGATTCCGGCAATAATTGTTGGTTCAATTCTGTTCATAGGTTACAGCAAAGGATTAAGTGAAGCTGGCGATAATGCAATCTTCTGGATTTTGGCAAACGGAATTCCAAGTGCTTTCGGTGCATTGATTGCTTTAGCGCATCCGCTTACAATTTTAACAGCATTTTTTGCTGCGCCGGTTACAAGTTTAACACCACTGATCGGTGCCGGATATGTAGCCGCATTCGTTCAGGCATATTTTCAGCCGCCGCTTGTTAAAGATTTTCAGAATGTTGCAGAAAACGCCAGAAAATTTTCTATGTGGTGGAAAAATAAATTGCTAAAAGTTCTGTTGGTTTTTATTCTGGCAAGTCTTGGAAGCGTTCTCGGAACTTATGTGGGGCTTATCGAGATTGTGAAGAATGTGTTTAATTAACGGAATAAAAAACCCCGTGAAAACGGGGCTATCATAAATTTTATTTTTATTTATCCAAGATAGGATTTTAATCTTCCGCTTCTCTTCGAGTGCCTTAAGTTTCTCAAAGCTTTCTCTTTAATCTGTCTTACTCTTTCACGGGTGAGATTAAATCTTTCGCCAATCTCTTCAAGTGTTGCAGAATGATCGCCTTCAATTCCGAAGTAAAGTTTAATTACCTCTGATTCTCTTTCAGTAAGAGTTGAAAGCACATTATGAACTTCTTTCTTCAGAGATTCTTTCATCAACTCTTTATCAGGTAACGGCTGCTCATCATTAGGAAGAACATCAATCAGGGTGTTTTTATTTTCGTCACCCGATTTTAATGGTGCATCCATTGAAACGTGACGACCGGAAATCTGAAGTGCATAAGCAACTTCATCAGCAGTCATATCCAAAATTTTTGCAAGCTCATCAGTAGTTGGTTTTCTTTCAAATTCCTGCTCAAGATCTCTGTAAGCTTTGCTTATCTTTGTAAGGTTTCCAACTCGGTTCAATGGCAAGCGAACAACTCTTGATTGGTCAGCAATTGCCTGCATGATTGACTGTCTTACCCACCACACAGCGTAAGAAATAAATTTAAATCCTCGTGTTTCATCAAATCGCTGGGCAGCTTTTATTAAACCAATGTTACCTTCATTAATTAAATCACCAAGGGAAAGACCCTGGTTCTGAAACTGCTTTGCTACTGAAACAACGAACCTTAGATTAGCTTTAATTAATTTTTCCTGGGCAAGCATATCGCCCTTCTTAATAAGTATAGCTAATGTAATCTCCATATCAGGAGTTAAAAGATCAACCTTGCCTATTTCCTGCAAGTATTGATCAAGAGATTTACTTTCGCGATTTGTAAATTGCTTTGTTATTTTCAAGCTTATCGCTCTCCTTCATCGGATTTTTTGGTGAATAGAAATATTTGAGGTCATTAACGGTGAATTCGCCCACCTCGTTAAATTCAAGGGCACAAATATAATACTGTAATAAGATGAAAGGAAGAGTAAAAAGTTCCCTAGATCACAAATTTTTCTGCTGAGACGGGAAAATCTACGTTTTTGTAACCCTTTTGGAGTATTTTTTCTTTTAACGGTATGGCTTGTTCTTCCTCTCCATGGACAAGGAATATGTTTTTTAACCGTTTTTGAGGATTTAGTTTCAGGTAGTCCAAAAGCTCATTTTGGTCAGCATGAGCACTGAAATAGTCCATAGTTTTGATTTTACACTTTACAGAATGCTCTTCTCCCAGAATATTAACTTTTTCCATACCATCCATAATTTTTCTTGCTAAAGTATGTTGAGCAGCATAGCCAACAAATAAAACTAAATTTTTGGGATTACCAATGTTGTTTGCAAGATGATGAAGGATTCTTCCACCCTCAGCCATTCCCGATGCTGAAATAATTATCATCGGATCATTCATTTCATTTAACTCTTTAGACTGGTCAACAGCAGAAATGTATTTAAGTCTTCCAAATCCCAAAGGGTCTGCACCACTTTCAAGAAAAATTCTGTTTGTTTCTCTGTCAAAACACTCTGGATGATCTTTGAAAACTTTTGTTGCATTTACTGCCAATGGGCTATCAACGTAAATCGGTATTTCAGGAATTCTGTTTTGATCGAATAATTTATGAAGAACGTAAACAAGCAGTTGTGTTCTACCGACAGCAAACGCAGGAATGATTATCTTTCCTTTTCTATCGAACATTTCCCGAACAACTTTAGCAACCTCTTCCTCAACTTCATCCGAGTGAGTATGAAGACGATTGCCGTAAGTGCTTTCCATTATCAGAACATCAAGATCACGTAGATAATCGGGATCCCGAATGATCGGTGTTTCGTGTCTTCCAATATCTCCCGAAAAACCAAATCGAATTTTTTTTCCCTCTTCTTCAATCTCAAGAAGAATGCCTGCTGATCCTAGTATGTGTCCTGCATCCTGAAAAGTTAAAATAATTCCGGGGAAAATTTCTGTTGCTGTGTTGTATTCAACGGCTACAAAATTATTTAAAGCTCGTTCAACATCTTCGAGCAAGTAAAGTGCCTCAGCAGGTTCCTGGTTTTTATTTTTTCTCTTTTTATTCAGCCATTCAACATCTCTTTCCTGAAGGTAAGCTGAATCCTTAAGCATAATGTCGCAGAGATCAACCGTAGCAGGTGTCGCGTAGATTGGTCCGTCAAAACCGTTTTTCACGAGATTTGGAATATTGCCGCTGTGATCAATATGAGAGTGCGATAATACCATCGCATCAACTTCGGAGGGATCAAATTTAAATTTTTTATTTAGTTCGTATGTCTCATTTCTTCTTCCCTGGAACAATCCACATTCAAGAAGAATTTTTTTGCCGTTTATTGAAAGAAGGTGTTGTGAGCCTGTAACTGTTCTTGCGCCGCCAATAAATTGAATTTTCATATCGCGTCTTTTTTCTTTTTTAAAATTTTATTTTCCACGAAACAATTGTGAAAGATTTAAACTGTTAACTCTTTGTTTACCGGAAAGAGAAACATAAGCAATTGCGAGCGACTCTTTTCCCGTACCAAGAACTGTACTAACCAAACCCAAAGATTCAGCCAGCTCAGCCGAGTCCACTTCTTTAATAATGGCTTTCCAAATTGATTCTTCAAGCACATTGTATGCAGTATGAACTTCGTGCAGGTCAAACCCTGATTCGTGCCTTTCTTTTGCAATTTTTTCAGAGTAGGTAACCATATCTACAAGGCTTTTGGTTTTGACTCCATTCAAAGTAAGGTCAAATAATTTTGCGAGTCTCTGCCAATTCTCATCTGCACGGGAAGTATCATAGTGTTTTAAATGTGATCTCTGAAGTAATTCGAATGCTTCGTTGATAATATCTGTTTGATTGTTTACTAAAATATCGTGTAGTTTCATTTTATGCTTTCATCATTAATTCAAAAAATTATTAAACAGCTATTCAAAAATACTCAATTACTTTGTGCTTTCAATTGTAGAGCGAGATTCATCTCGCTTGTTGAGACTAGAGCATATTTCAAATTTTATTAAGCGAAATCAATTTCGCTTTACATTTTTCACGCAACTTGCCAAAGAGAATAACCAGAGAAAAAGTTAAAAGAAGCTCAATTGATCTGACTGAACAATAGAATCAAACGATTCTCCCAACAGAACTAAAACAGAATCAGCAATTGGTTTAACTTGTTTTTCTATGTAATGATCATAATCAATATCTGTATGTTTTAACTCAACAGGAATAGGACCACGTTTTGTAATAACATAGTAAACTGTTCCACTCCGGCTCCGGCTTGGCGCTTCGCCGGGACGAGTCGTTTCAGGGAGAAGTCGTGCCGCCTTTACGTGTTGAGGAATATTCTTAGTGTATTCGTCAACATCTTTTCTTAATCTTTTTCTGTAAACAAGCTTGTCGTCATACTCACCAGCTTTTACTTTTTTAACAATTTCTCTTATCCAGTTTTCTATTTCATCATTGTTGAAAATTCTGCTATAAAGTTCTATTTGGAATTCTTTTGCAAGCCGTGTCCAATCAGAACGTACGAACTCCATCCCAACAAATTCAATTGTTTCTTTGTTGTTGGCTGATAAAAGCCCTGCATAGCGTTTCTTTGCACCAGATTCACTTCCTCGTGCGGGAGTTAGAATAAATTTCCGATAATATTTTTCAAATTCTATTTCGAGATATGATTTTAATCCAAACTCATTTTGAATTTTTTCTGACCAATATTCATTGAGATCAACAGCTATTCTGTTTCCATTCTTTTCGGCTTTATCGCCTTCACCTTCTTTTAGTTTAAGGAAGAGCGAATCCGTATCGCCATAAATAACTTCGTATCCTTTTCCGGCTAAGAATTCTTTACTGCCCAGGAGCAGTTTGTGTCCGGTCCCAGTAATTGCAGTGGGAAGGTTTGGGTGATAAAACCTGCATCCAAATGAACCCATAACACCGTAAAAGCTGTTCATTAAAATTTTTATTGCTTGCGATAGCTGCTTATCATTTTTCTTTTTTGCAAGGTTTCTCTGCTCGATAAGCTGGTCAATGAACTCCGGTAAGAAGTGCTGCGTTGAAGAAAATTTAAAACCGTTAAGCGTTTTGATAGTGTCAATTTCAGATTTTAGATTTGAGTAAGGATCAATTTTAAAGGTTTGGATGATGGAAGGATACAAGCTTTTAAAATCCAGAACGATAACATCATCATAAATTCCCGGGATTGGATCCATAACATATCCACCGGCTGAATGCTCGGATGCTTCAAGATCTTTTACATTTGGTGCAACATATCCGACACGGTGAAGTTTTGGCAAAAAGAAATGATCGAAAGCTGCGGTCATCATTCCGAGCTCATCCATTAATAAACCTGAGAGTTGTGAACGTCTTACTGAAAGCTCAATCAATCCGGCTTTCTTAAAAATGTTTGTGACAAGCACTGCGTCATTTAAATTGTACTCCGCAAGTGCTGCTTTGTCTTCAGCAAACAATCTTTCGATCTCTTCAACTTTATCTTTATCAGCAGTAATTGTCTTTCCTTCTGCTAATAATTCCTGTGCGACCGTTTCAAGTCTGTAATCCTCAAAAGTAAAAAATGAAGTTCGAAGTGCTTGTGGTCCATCTATAATTACTCTTCCCGTTACAGATGCAAAATATCCGCTCGGTTTTCTCTGACGTAATGATACTCTTCCATCTGCACGAGCTATGTCAAATGAAATATTTAACTCTCTGCATTTGTTTTCAAGGAACATAAGATCGAAACCAATTACATGCCATCCGATTACTACATCAGGATCTTTCTCTTTGAACCAGGAAAGAAAGTTTTGAAGAAGCTCTAATTCATCGCTGCATTTCTCTATATATGCGGGCAGCTTTTCCTTTCCCTCAGATATTATAAACACTTTCTTTTCTTCTTCTTTGCCTGAAAGATGAACTGCGATAGAGTATAGCTGACTATTTTGCACACCGGTTTCAATGTCAATTGAAGCAATCAGTAATTTTGGATTGAACTCACACGGTTCAATCTTCGGATTTGTAAATGAAGCAAGATTTTTTTTCTGAACACAAACACCATCAATTTGTACCTGTGCGTTTATAAATCTTTCCATCAGAAATCTTCTTGACGGATCAACATCAGCCTCAAATGTTGTTACGCTCATTCTCTCTAACTCTTCAGATGCTGTTCTTAGGTCTCGCTGCGAGTTGAAGTATAATGCGTCAACTTCCTTTTCATCAAAAGATTTAAGATCTACTTCTTTTCTGTTATAAGGAATTGACAGATTGGAAATAAAGGATTTTCGTTCGATGAAGAATACAGGATTGTTAGGAAAAATAAGTTCAACCGTACCCAGCTCATCTGATGTTCCAATGAACTTCAGCACATTTTTCCCTCTTATATCCTGCCATTCACCTGTGAGGATAAAGACTTTTGCGGATTTTTTACCCAAGTCAGGCATCAAAAATCCTCAGCCAATTTCTTAAACACAGACTGTAAAGATTTTGTGATTTTACCTGGCTCCCCGTCATTAATTGTCCAGTAGTCAATTGAAGTTACGGGTGTGATTTCTTTAGTCGTACTCGTAATAAAAAACTCGTCGAAATTTTTCAGATCGTCTTTATTAATAAATTCCTCACGATAGTCTATTTTAAATCTTTCACAAAGCTCCAGAACAACTTTTCTTGTAATCCCCTCCAGGATCAATCTCGACTTGGGGGCAGTGTAAACAGTTTCATTTTTAACGGCGAAAAAATTTGTGTGTGTTCCTTCAGTAATCATTCCATCTCTTACAAGAATTGCTTCTGCAGCATTTTCTTCGGTAGCTTTTTGACTGGCCAGAACCACCGGCAGCAGCGAAGTGGATTTAATATCGCATCTTAGCCAGCGTACATCTTCCTGAAGAATTACTTTCACACCCTTTGCTTGTGCTTCGGTGTTTTCCTTTAAATTCTGAACAGAAATAAATATTGTTGGAGAAATTTTTTCCTCAGGAAAGCTATGAGTTCTTGGAATAGCTGATCCACGGGTAATCTGGAGATAAGCAAGTGCTTCGTCTTCAATATCATTCTTGATCATTAGTTCGTATATGATATTTTCAATTGAGTCAAGTTCCTTAAAATCAATCCTGGTTTCTCTCAGACTTCTTTTTAATCTATCAAGATGGTCTGTATATCTAAATAATTTTTTATTGTATGTTCGTATTGATTCATAAACACCATCGGCGAAAAGAAATCCGCGGTCGAAGGGGGAAAGATTTACTCTCTCTAAAAGATCAAGAAATTGTCCATTAAAAAAACAAATCATAATATCATTGAAAATGCTTTAATTTTATTTATTAAAATTACTTAAAGATATTAGAAATTTTGTTAAAGAATATTGTTCCATCGTTATATTGCTATAAAACATCTTAAATTTTAATAATTTAACAATAAAGCAATTAAGCAATTTAACATTTTAGCAATTATATAGATGAACATCGAGCAAATCCGTGAATACTGTCTGAAGAAAAGAGGAGTCACAGAAGAGTTTCCCTTTGACGAAGAAACCCTGGTGTTCAAAGTAGCTGGAAAAATATTTTTACTGGCTTCTTTGGAGAGCATCCCTCTGCAGATAAATCTAAAATGCGATCCCGAAAAAGCTATTGAGATCAGGGAAGAATATGAAGCTGTGCAGCCAGGGTATCATATGAATAAAAAACATTGGAACACAATTAGCATTGATGGATCCGTTCCCGCAAAAAAAATCTTTGAATGGATTGATGATTCTTATAATCTGGTTGTGGCAGGATTGAAAAAATCTGACATCAAAAAGCTCAGATAATGATTAAAAAGATTCCCAAATAAATGTTTTTTGAATAATAGAATATTTATATTTCAAAAGGTTTTTTACAGAACTACTTAATTATCTTTAAATAACAATAAACGGAGGTCCTAATGAAAAAATTCATGTTAATCCTTGGATTATTTTTAATGGTGTCTGCGGTTGCTTTCAGTCAGTCTCAGGTTCTAAGTGGAACGTGGGGTGGCAATTCAGAAACCAAAGCATATACACTTCACGAAAATACGGGTGATAGGATATATACTATTGAGGTAAATTTCTTAAAACCATTTGAGAACAAACCGGAAGTTGTTGTTGGTGTTACATCTATGGATGTTGATAAAAACGCTGCTGTTAGATACGCAGTTAAACCAATCTCAGTATCAAGAGACGGATTTACGGTTGAGTTGAAAACCTGGGGCGATACAAAGATTTTCAGTATTGCTGGTTTCTGGGTAGCTCACTCTGAATAAGAGCGAGGGATAGTCTCTTCAAATCATTATAATGCCGTTATTCTGAAAATGAATAACGGCATTTTTGTTTTAAACCGGAAAGGTGTTTTCCTGCTGATAGGGGAAAATTATTTCTTTACTAATTCAACAATATTGGATAATTTACAGTTAGCAATTAAAAAACATAAGTTTACTAAAGATGATAAATAAGCTTTTCTTCCTCGTAATATCTATTCTATTAATTGTAAGTTGTAATACAAATCCGCCAACGTCACCTGATCTTACACCAACTGGAAATGTTGTACTAACATTAAAAGTTGATAATACAGCAAATGTTACATCAGCCAGCAAGGTCGTTATCATTGAAGATTTTGCCAACGTGAGTTGTAATCCTTGCGTAATCTCAAACAAAATATTAGAAGGTCTAACAGAAATAACGTATGGTAGAAGCAAATTAGTTGCGGTTAAGTTTCCAACAAATTTCCCGGCGCCAAATGATCTCTTTTATTTAGCAGCAAAAGAAATTTGTGATGCAAGGATTAGTTATTACAATGTGTTCTTTGCACCAACTACCGTTATTGATGGAATATTAAAACCTATTTCTACAGATTCAAACAGTGTAAAAGCTGCTGTTGATACCAGGCTTGCAATTACTCCAAGGTTTAATATTAATGTTGGGGCTATTCTCGAAGGAGATTATTCAGTCAATGTAGATGTAAAATTTATTGATACTTCATCGATAAATATGAGTGATTTAGTTATACACACGGTACTCACAGAAACTGATATCGAATTTGAACAGGCCCCCGGTTCAAATGGCGAAACAAAATTTTATGATGTCACCCGCCTGATGCTGCCTTCAAAAGATGGAACACCGATTCGGCAATTGATAGATCAGGGAGAGTTAACATTCACGTTTGAAGATGCTTTGCTTTCTTCCTGGAATCTTGAGAAGCTTAATTTTGTAGTTTACATTCAGAATAAAACCACAAAGGAAATATTTCAAACAGGATCAACCTTCGAATAATTAAGGTCTGATTAATTAATTTTCCTTCAAATTCAGCATTTATTTGCACTTGCCAATTATTTTTGTTGATAAATTTAACTTCATTTATTAGTTTATACCCCCAGTGGGGTAAAATTATTAATTGTTAACCCCTTTTATAGGTAATTGAATAGAAATCACGCCTATGGATACTTCAAAATATCTTCGATCTTTCATTGAGATCGGGCTTACCGAGCGAGAAGCTAAAGTTTATATGACACTACTGAGTGGTAAGATGTTCACAGTTTTAGAACTTCAGGAAGCAGTCAATATTCCACGAACAAAAATCTATGAAGTGCTAAACAAGCTTGTCAGCAGAAATATCTGCATCGAAAAGAAACTTGGAAGGAACAAACTCTATGAAGCAGTTGAACCTAAAATTGCACTCGAACGAGTTGTTGAATCATACAAAAAAGAACTTGAAAGAAAAGAGGAACTAATCAATCAGGTCTCTGATATTTTCACTCCCATTTTTCAAAGCAGCAAATCGATTGTTAATCCTCTGGAATTTATTGACGTAATGAAAGAGAAGGGACAAATTCATAAAAGATATACTGCCTGCGTTAAAAGTACCAAAAGAGAGATGTTAACATTAAACAAAGGACCTTATGCTTGTGACACTTCAGATCGACTTGAAGAACAGGAAGACGAGGAGTTTAAACTTTTGAAAAGAGGCGGTTCCTGTAAAGATATTTATGAATTGAAAGAACTTAAAGAAGTTGATTGGCTTTTAAGCTCAGTTAAAAAATCTCTGAAGCTGGGACAGCAAGCCAGAGTTGTTAAAAAACTTCCAATTAAAATGCTTGTCTTTGATCAGGAGAAAGTAATGTTTGCCCTTGAACAGCCGATTCCGGTTCAAAATGAGCTGACTATGATTTACATTGAACATAAACAGCTTGCAGAAGCTTGCAGCATTTTGTTTTATCACTTATGGGATCAGGGAGTGGATGTTAATGAAGTAGGAAAAGATTCCGTTGATAAAATTGAATCGTTTTCATTTGTTTCAAACTAGCTTTTTTTGTTCTTAAAAATCTGAAATTTAGTTTTATCCCGGTCATAGACTGGATTAATTATTTACTAACTATAAATCATTAAACCAATGGAGCTCTTATGAAAAAACTTATACTTTCTTTTCTTTTGTTACCATCTTTATTGATGGCACAAGCATATTTTAATGTTGATTTCACCGGCTCATTTCCACCGACTGGCTGGACAATTGATGCACAGGCTGGAAACTGGTCAGCGGTATCAACAAACAATGCAGGTGGAACAGCACCTGAAGCAAGGATGAACTGGACACCAACATTTAACGGCACCTCAAGACTTATCAGTCCGGTTATTAATACTACAGGCAATACTGTTGTTACAACCGAATTTAAATTTAATCTTGATCATTATGGAGGGCCATATACGATTGGTGCAGCCACTAGATCCGGAGGCGGATCCTGGAATGTTGTTTGGCAGATAGTTAACCCAACTGGTTCAATATCGGCAACTACAGAAGTTGTTACAATTAATAATTCAGATGTTGGCGCCGCAGATTTTCAGATTTGCTGGTTTTTTTCAGGTAATTCATTTAATCTGAATTACTGGTATCTGGATGATCTGAAACTTTTTGTACCACTTGCACATGATGTAATGGTAAAAGATATTCTTGTCGATCCAACTTATCCGCCGGGAACAAATCTTACTCCGCAAGCAATTCTTAAAAATTTTGGTCTAAATCCGGAAACATTCGATGCTACATGTATCATTAAAGTTGGAGGCAGCACCGTTTATACTCAAAACTGTCCGCCGGTTAATTTAGCTGCCGGTGCCGAACAGACGGTATCTTTCCCTGCTTATGTACTCAATGCTGCAAATGATTTATATGAAATAACTGTAACCACAAATCTTGTTGGAGATATGGATCCAACAAATGACAGCCGCACAGAATATTTCAACACCTACACAACTGAAAGAGAAATGGTTATTCTGGAGATCGGAACAGGAACCTGGTGCGTTTTTTGTCCCGGAGCTCAGATGGGTGGGGAAGATCTCGTGAATAATGGTCATTCGGTTGCTGTAATTGAACATCATAATGGAGATCCTTTTACAAACTCTTATTCTAATGCAAGAAATACTTACTATGGTATAACTGGATTTCCAACCGCTGTTTTTGATGGGGTAGATTATTTTGTTGGTGGTAGCAATACTCAAAGTCAGTATCAAAACTATTTACCAATTTATCAGGGAAGGAAAGCACTAATGTCTGCCTTTTCCGTTGATATCTTTGGTGATAATACAGGTCTAAATTATAATATCTTAGTAAGGTTAAACAGAGCTGCAGCAATACCGCCAACCTGGAATAACCTGGTTGTTCATCTTGTTTTAACAGAGACTGATATCCCTTTCTCCTGGCAGGGACAAACTCAAGTTGATTATTGTCAGAGACTTATGATTCCAAACGAAAATGGCACCGCTGTTAATTTAATTAATAACACTCTAATTGATGTGCCACTAACATTTACAAAAGACGCGTCCTGGGTTATTGAAAAATGTGAACTGTCTGCTTTCATACAGAATCTAGACACCAAAGAAATATTGCAGGGAGATAAAGTATGGCTTACTGATTTACAGGCAGTTCCTGTTGAGCTTACATCATTCACTGCTGAAGCTACGACAGATGGTGTTCTCCTTAAATGGACTACTGCTTCTGAACTAAATAATCATGGTTTTGAAATAGAAAAATCTTCCAACGGCATCGAGTTTTATACAGTAGCTTTCGTACCGGGAAACGGGACAACGACAGAAGTTCAGGAATATTCATACACTGATGATGTTGATTATAAGGGTGGAGAAACTTTCTTCTACAGGTTGAAACAAGTTGATCTTGATGGAAGAATTCAATACAGCAGTATTGTTGAAGTTGAATTTGATGTGCCGAAGGATTTTGTATTACAGCAGAATTATCCGAATCCGTTTAATCCATCAACCACAATTAAATACGCTGTACCGAAGACAAGTCTTGTAAGTATAAAAGTTTATGATTTAACAGGTCAGGAAGTAGCGTCACTCGTTAATGAGGTAAAAGAAGTTGGAACTTATGAAATAAAATTTGATGCACGCAATTTTGCATCGGGAGTATATTTATACAGAATGATAGCTGATAATTTTTCTTCTGTACGAAAGCTAAATGTTCTGAAATAATTTGAATAAAAGCATTTAATGAGGTGTGATCAATACGCACCTCATTCTTAATAATATTTAAATCAGTAAAGACCAGGTTAAGAGAAAAACTCTGGTAATATAATCGAATATTCTTTTTTTGATGGTGAAAATCTTGCTTCAGGAGTTTATTTTTATAAAATGGTTGCCGGAGATTTTTCTTCGGTAAAGAAAATGAATTTGTTGAAATAATATAATTTGAAAAAGGGATGATCATAAAAAACATAATTAATCAATCACTTAATAAAAAAGAGGTAGTTATGAAAAGAAAACTACAAACCCTGGCAATAGTTGTGAGCATAGTAATTTCTGCGCTTGCTTTCTCACAAGATATATTTGCCCAAACACAGCGAAATCCTGTGTTAGAATATTGTACCGGCACCTGGTGTGTTTACTGCCCACAGGGACACGTAATTATCCGAGACCAGATTCTTCCAAATATTCCAAATGCCATCATTATTGGATATCATGGACCTGCGAACGGAACAGATCCATTTTCTTTTTTCCCTGGCAACAACATTCTATCTTTATTTGGATTTAACTCCTATCCTACGGGTGTAGTTGATAGAGTATCAGGTATAATTTCCAGAGGTTCCTGGTATTCACAAATGAATGCCAGAAATTCCGTACCTGCCACAGTTGCAATAGATGTTGACAGAAGCTTTAATAAAACGACGCGAGAGTTTAGTGCAACTATTGATTTTACTGCTTTAACAAGTTTAAGCGGACAATACAATTACAATGTTATTTTGTTGGAAAGCGGAATGGTATGGGCTCAGACCGGCGGCACTTCAAATTATGTTCATCATCATGTTGTACGGGCAATGATGAATACAGCTCCAGGTCAGGAAGTAATTAACGGAACCTGGAACCAGGGTGATGTAATAACAAAATCAATGAACTACACCGTGCCGGTTCCCGGTGGTCCAGGACCTGATATAATTTGGGATAGCTGTAATGTCGTTGTATTAGTTTACAAAGTTGGATCTCCACTTTCAAGTGCTGCACCTATACAGCAAGCTGTTCAAATGACGTTGGTTAGCCCTGACTATGTTGCAGCTATGGCTTCCCACAGCCCTGACGTGATTGTTTCAAACAGCTCTACTGCTGAATTTTCAGCAACCTTATTCAATCAAGGTTTGATGAATGATACTTATAATATTACTGCTACACTTGACGGTCCTGCCGGATGGATGGGAGAGTTCACAACTGAAAACGGAACATTTCCTTTTGGAGATTTAGATTCAGTTCAGGTTACAGTTGGTGACTCTACTTCAATTTCTGTTGAGGTCAATCCAAACTATTTCAATGGTTCCGGAATTATTACACTTGAATGTGCATCGAAGAATGATCCCGGAATGATTGTGAACGTAACATTTAATGTTGTTACTAACACCGGAGTTCATTTGCTTGTTGTTGATGCAAGTGAAGAAGGTTACGGTTCTATCATTTCAAATACACTTGATGGTTTTTACGAGGGAAGATATGGAGTGGTTTCAAGAGAGGCATTCAACGTAGCTAGTCTTGATCTTTCTTATTTTACAATGATTGCCTGGGCTGGTGGAAATTCAAGTCCGGCATTTTATCCTGAAGAAGTGGACAACCTGGAAGATTATCTTGACCAGGGAGGAAATCTTCTTCTTACAGCACATAATCTTGGCTCAGATATATTTGAAGCTGGTGGACAAAGTCAATTTGCCCAGAGCTTCTTTAACAACTACCTGCATTCAAATTATCTTGCTGACTTTGGCGGCAGTTATATTTTAACCGGTTTTGCAGGTGATCCAATTACCGATGGAACGGTAATGCCCTTGAATTCTGTCTATACAAGATCTCCCGATCAGATTTCGGCATTTGATGCGTCAACAACTCCAATCGCTCAGTTTGGATCAGGACCTAATATTAATTCTATCAAAGCAGATAACGGAAACCACAAAGTAGTTTACTTTGGTTTTGCTTTCGAACAGCTTAATGATCTGACTGTTGCAGATACACTTGTGAAAAGATCAGTTCAATGGCTAACAGATGGAATAGTACTGGATAATTCAGACAAAGGATCGATTATTACGTCTTATTCTTTAGATCAGAATTATCCTAATCCATTCAATCCTGCCACAACAATTTCTTATTCGATTCCAAATGAATCACAGGTAAGCCTGAAAATTTATGATGTGATGGGAAGAGAAGTTGTTGAACTTGCCAGCGGAAGACAAACAGCAGGATCTTACAATGTTGAGTTTGATGCTTCATCTCTGGCTTCAGGAACTTATTTCTATAAGCTGACTGCCGGTGAATTTGTTTCCGTAAAGAAAATGGTACTGCTTAAGTAAAATATAGGCTTTCATAAAAGGTACATCTGTTTGATGTACCTTTTTAAATTATCAAACAAGAATATATGATATTAAAAAATTTTAGGTATATATATGAAATTATTCTTTAATAAATATTTTGTTATAATTTTATTTCTATCACCGTTTGTATATGCACAGGAAATACAAATTATAACTCACGGAATGACAAAGTATGAACCTGTTGGAACAATAGAAATTGTTATTGATTTTGAAGTAGTTAATATCTCTCAATTTGAGCAAACCATATTTGAGGTTAGAACTCTCGAGAATTTACCTTCAGGTTGGGAATCATCTCTCTGTTTTGGTGAATTATGTTTTGCTCCATTTGTGGATAGTGTAGCTACAACACCGGACTTTCAAACTCCACCTGTGCAGCCAGGCGACACGCTTAAAACTTCAATTCACGTTTTCACAGATCAGGTTACTATTGGAACCGGATATGTTCAGATTGAAGTTGGTACTTTTAGAAATCCAGGGGACAGGTTTGTGCTCGATTTTACTGCAACCACAGATCCCGCGGTTAGTGTGAATGAAAATAATTTTCTCAATACGTATTATCTTTTTCAGAATTATCCCAATCCGTTTAATCCATCGACAAGAATAAATTATAATGTTGGAGAACCGGGATTGGTTCAGTTAAAAGTTTATAATGTTTTGGGAGTTGAAGTTGCCTCACTTGTGAACGAGTTCAGGAATTCCGGAAATTATTCAGTTGATTTTAGGGCAGAAACTTTTTCAAGTGGCGTATATTTTTATACACTTTCGATCAATAACTTCACACAAACCCGAAAAATGATCCTGGAGAAATAAATGAAAATATTAACAATTTTTCTTTTACTCGTTATTATTTCTTTCCCTGTTTTCTCACAGGGTGAATCGGAAGGTATTCGTAAAGGACCAAACTTTAAAGTTGAAAATCTTGATGGTGAAACAGTCGAGTTAAACAATGAAGTAGGCGAGGGTCCTATATTACTCAGCTTTTGGGCTACCTGGTGCAAGCCCTGTATTGAAGAGCTTGCTGAATACAAAAAGATTTATAAGGATTACAAGGACAAAGGATTTAAATGTTTGCCATTTCAACTGATGATGAAAGAACAGTTGCGAAAGTTAAACCATTTGTTAAATCCAAAGGATTTGATTTTCCAGTATTGCTGGATACTAACTCGGATATTTCAAGATTATATTATGCACAATCGGTTCCTTATTCAGTTATACTGGATAAAAAGGGGATGATAATTTATTCTCACCTTGGTTATATGAAAGGTGATGAAGTAAAAGTGAAAGAAATTATTTCATCCGAAATTAATAAATAGGAAATGTAGACTGTCTTGCGAGTGTCATTCCGGACTTGATCCGGAATCTAAAATTATTTGTTTGAAAAGAGATGCTGTACAAAAGACTCCATTGGAAGAAATAAATCAGCATAACATTTTTTATCTTTTAAGACTTTCTCCTTTTTATATAATTAATTTTACAATGATGATTTTCTGCAAACAATATGCTAATCGCTCTTCAATTATTATTCAAAAAAAATCTTTCAGTTTAAATCAAATGAAAAAATATTTTTCTGTACTATTCTATTCATTAACAATCGTACTATTTTTTATAACTGTTCCACCGGTCCTTGCACAAAGTGAATCATCCGGGCTTACGTGGCCACAGGGATTGGGATTCGCTAACCGGCTTGAATATTCTTATAATGTTGAAGACGAAACTGAAATATTAGAAAACTGGCTTAACCTTGACTACTCGCTTGGAATGTTTTCTGCGGGATTAAGGTTAGAAGTTTTTCAGCCAAATGATCCAGATCCATCAATAAGTCGTGGAAAGGAAAATTATGCTGGAATAGATTATAAATATTTCAAGGCTGATATTGGTGAAAGAAATGAAGGTTTGGAAATTATCGGAGGAAATTACTATACGTTGTTCGGCAGGGGAATGGTGCTTAAAAGTTATGAAGACCGTGCAATAAGAATCGACAATAATTTGTTGGGTTTGAGAGTCAGTAGGGAAGTACGCTGGATTTGTTTTAACTGGACTTACTGGTTCCGCAGCAAATGCAAATAATGAAAGACTTGATATTCTCCACGCAGCAGACCTGGAATACCGTGGATGGAAACCGCTAAAAGCCGGTTTATCTGTTGCATCAAATCTTCCGGCATCTAATGATGCAGCGAGAACAACCCTTGCATCATTAAGACTGCTTCCAAGCTTTTGGGATATTGATATTTATGGAGAGTATACAGCAAAGTTCAATGAAGATATAAATCAAAATGTTTTCAATGGTTCCGAATCTATTGTTGGCCAGGGTGTTTACGGAAACCTGAATTTTTATTTCGGTTCTCTTTCATTGCTTGGTGAATATAAATACTATGATAACATTGCGTTCACATCGCAGGATGGGACAATTTTTTATAACACACCGCCATCGGTAAGACTTGAGTATACTTACGTTCTGCCAAACAGGCATCCATCTCCATTGAACCAGGCTAATGAACAAGGTTTTCAAATTGCTGCAGGTTACGATTTGAGTGATGATACTTATTTAACAGGGGCATATACACAAACGAAAACGCTGCCGTCAAGTTCATACTATCAGCGCGTGAATCAAATAAATATTCCTATCAGTACACAGTTAGAAGAAATATATGTAACCGGTGAGCAGGATTGGAGTGAAAGCTTTACAACCATTTTAGCATTTGCTTATAATGAAGAGCTAGCAACAAACACAAAGAACATAACACCAATTCTTGAAAGCAGATTTTACTTTGGTGAAGTAAACACAATAAAGGTAGTACTTGAACATCAGCACGTAACAGACAGATCAACTACAGAAGAATATTATTCGGATGTTCTTAATATTGAGTATTTAAGATCTCCTAGTTTCAGTATTGCAGTCGTTGCTGAAGTGCAAACTAAAGAGCCAGAGCCGGATAGAACAGTAAGAAAGTTTTGGGGATTTGTTCAGGCCGGTTATAAGATCGGAGGACATTCAGATATCAGTTTACTCGTGGGTACGCGTCAGGCTGGTAATATATGTATCGGTGGTGTTTGTAGATACGAACCAGCATTTCAGGGTGTTGAGCTAAAATTATTAACAAGATTATAGCAGAATTATTAACAATACAAATATTATTATATTTTAATAAAATCACCCGATAATTGTTGTTATGGCAAAATTGTTGTATGAGTAGATATTTTAAAAAAAAGTTGACTTTATTAATAATTTTTGTAAGGTTACGTATGACATTTAAATTTCTTATAAAAAACGGAGGTTTATGACAGTTCTTTACACTTTCCTTAACACAAATGTGTCTATCTATTTATCAATTCACGGGTTGTCATGATTTTCTACCGGATTCGTCCGTCGGTGGAAATTAGCAATTTAACGCTCACGTTTCAATTTAATAGTTGTTCGTGCTGGCGTTTAAAATAATTCTATAATTAATAACATCAGGACTTAAAAAAATGAAATCATTAATTCAATCATCATTATCCAATAATTTAGGAGAGAGAAATGATTAAACGAATCACCATGTTGTTGCTGTTTTTATCGTTACCATCTCTGTTGTTGGCCCAAGGAAGAATCAGTGGAAAGGTAACCGACCTTGAAACGGGTGAACCTCTCATAGGTGCAAACGTTCTTGTTGTCGGAACCTCTTTCGGTGCGGCCACAGATGTTAACGGTGAATACTTAATTATTAACCTTTCGGCAGGAACTGTTGAGATTAAGTGCTCCTACATCGGGTATCAGTCAATTACAACTTCCGATGTACGAATAACTACAGGCTTAACAAACGAAGTTAATTTTCAATTGCCTGCTGAAGGAGTTTCAGTTGCAGATGTTGTAGTTATTGCTGAAAGACCTCTTATTCAGAAGGATAACACAAACAAGATCAGAACTACAACAGGCGACGATATAGACATATTGCCGATTAGAGGTGTAGACAATATTATAGCTCTTACTGCAGGTGTTGTTCAGGAAGCGGAAGCAATTTTTATCAGAGGCGGTCGACAAGATGAAGTTGGCTTCTACCTTGAAGGCGCTAATATAAAAAATCCTGAACTAGGCGGCCGCGCAGTAACAATACCACAGGATGCCCTTGAGGAAATTCAGGTGCAGGCTGGTGGTTATACTGCAGAATTTGGCGGTGCCAATGCTGGTATTATCCGTCAGCAATTAAAGAGCGGCTCTAATATGTTTAACGCAAGTTTTGCAGTTCATCACAGATAATGTCACATTCAAGAGTAAGGATGATATCTTTGATGGCGAACAGAGACTGGGTCCTACCTGGTTTGGTTATAATGAAATGAGCGGTGTAATAAGCGGACCACTTTTAGATCCCAAATACCGTTTCTTCTTAAACGTCAACTATGTATATAACAGAGATTTAAATCCACAGCCATACCCCGGAATTAATTTAGGGAATGTTGTTGACGCGGTATCTAAAGATTCTTTGATGCTGAATTATGGAGCCGGTCCGGTGAAGAATAACTCCCGCGATGTATTGTCTTATGCAGGAACATTAACATTCGATTTCAGCCCTGTTTCATTAAGACTGGCAGGAACTTTTTCTGATTTAAGACAGGATGTAGTCAATAATGCTGAATCAAGAAACGTTACTCCTATTTTAAGTCTTCTCAATCCAAGAGTCGGAGAAAGAGATCTTAGTAACGGAAGTTTTAGTGCTAAAATAACACACGTTGTTTCTCCGCAGGTTTTTTATGAAGTAATCGGTGGATATTATCTTGAAGACTTAGAGGACTATGACCAATTCCTGAAGGAAGATTACTGGAGCTATGGAGACAGCCTTGCTAACGCAAATGCCGGATGGGTTTGGGAAAGATCTCAAAAAGATATTGACGGTGGAAAAATTGGAAGATATCAAACCCCAACCATACGCAACGTTTTAGGTTTTGGATTTAACGGTTTCGGCGAAGTGCCGGTTAATTATCAAAAAAGAGATAGAAAGGGCTTAAACTTTAGCGCTGCTATGACTTATTTTGCCGGCAAGAATCATACATTAAAATTAGGCGGCGAGTATCAGCAATATACATTAAGAAGATGGACTATTGCCGGGCAGGATGATCTGGCTAGCTTGCTTGCTTCAAGGTTGGAAGCAAACCCCAACGCAAACGTTGATGAAATTAAAAGAAGCTTGCTGATTTCCAATGGTGTTAATAATTATGGTTACGATGTATTTGGTAATGAGATTGACGATGATTACGACGATCCTCTTACTTCATTTCAAGATGGGGAATATTTTGGTGCTCATCAGCCAGTCTTTATGGGTGTTTATCTTCAGGACCGAATAGACTTTAACGATATTATTATAAACGCAGGTTTAAGATTTGATTATTTTGATGTAGACAATTATCAATTAGTAGACCCTGCATTACCAGATGCCGGAATAGATCCTACAAGCGGTGAGTTTATTGCAGAGGGCTGGGAAAAATCCCCAACAACTCAATATCTTAGTCCACGTCTTGGTATTTCATTCCCGGTAACAGATAATACAGTGTTCCATGCACAATACGGTCAGTTTGTGCAGCAGTCAAGACTGCTTGATATTTACCAGGGATATTACAGAACCAGCTTCGAAATAAAGGGCGGTTTCTTTATTCCAAGCCCGGTTGGTAAAGGCATAGACCCTTCAAGAACAACTCAGTATGAAATTGGTTTCACTCAGTTGATTGCTGAATTCTTATCTTTTGACATAACAATGTATTATAAAGATGTTAAAGATCAGGTTGTGTTCATATCTCAGAACACTGATCCGAATTCTTCATTTCAATCTTATAGTACACTTGCAAATGGCGACTTTGCTACAACAAAAGGTATAGAGCTTACTTTCAATATGCGCAGATTCCAAAGAATAGCAGGTAATGCCTCCTTTGCTTTCCAGGATGCCCGTGGAACCGGCTCATTCCCAAATTCAAACAGAGGTATCGTAGGAGCCCCGCTTGAAAACAGGGCTTTTGTTCCTCAATATGTATCACCTCTTGTTTTCAATAATTCCCTGAGAGGTAATATTAATTTGGATTACAGATTTGGACCCAATGATGGACCTGGGGTTCTCAATGACTTTGGTATATCCATGCTCGCAGTATTTACCAGCGGACATCCGTACACAAAGGGTACAGGAGGAGCTGACCTTGAAGGAGACCCTCGTAACAGAACTCCTGTTGAACCATTGAATGCCTCCAGCACTCCTTCTACTTTCCAGGTAGATCTTAGCCTTGATAAAACGATCACTATATACGATCGGCTTGCAGCTAATATTTATATACAGGTTACAAATTTGTTTGATGCAGCAAATGTTGAAAACGTATTCTTGAGAACCGGCTCAGCTACGGATGATGGATTCATATCCGATCCTGCACTGAGAGCACAATTGTTGGAAACATACGGAGCTCAATATGAAGACGTATATAGAGCAATAAATATTGATTATGCAGAACAATGGCGCAATGCCGCAGGCGGCGGAATACTCGGAGATCTCAATCCATACTTTTATGGACCGCCAAGATCGATTATACTTGGCTTTAAATTGTCATACTAACTTAATATGTATTATTTATTAAGAAGGAGTTTAGAAATATGAATCTCAAATCAATCAAATACCTGAGTATATTTTTATTGCTCGTAGCTTTTGCTTTTATGGATGTAAGAGCAGAAGGCGGTGATAAAAAAAGTAATACTCTAACTAAGATTACAGGCTCTCCTGTATACAAAAAATTCAATATAAACAGAATATCGACTTACTTTAAGAATGATGGTGAGTCTGATATTAACCCCAACGGTAATTCCGGATTTGAATATCCGAGAAGAAGTGGTAAAACTGCCATATTCCAGGCAGGCCTGGTATGGGGTGGAAAAGTCGGCGGGCAAATCCGTGTTGGTGGTTCTTCTTACCGTCAAAGGTACCTGTTCCAGGTAAAATTTTAAATAGCGGAGTACCTGCTGATCAATTAATCGGAGAAGATCCTAACCTCGACAATGTTAGAAATTACAGAGTAAGACCGGATTATCTAACCGGAAGTGTTCAAGCTGAAATTGACGATGGCGAAGGTAGTGAATCTGAAGTTCGTTCTGCTTATGAAAGAGACTGGATGGATTGGCCCGCTGCTGATGGCGCCCCATTTGAAGATGTTGATGGTGATGGAGTTTATAATCCTGCCGTTGATATCCCGGGCGTACCTGGCGCTGACCAGACAATATGGTTCGTATGTAATGATACCGATCCAAATCAATCCCTGTTTTTGGCAGGTGCTAATCCAATGGGCATCGAAGAACAGGTAACAGTTTGGGGATACAATTCTGCCGGACCATTAGGCAGTATGTTGTTCAGAAAATTCAAGCTCATTAACAAGAGTAATACGGATATTGAAGATATGTATGTCACGATGTGGAATGACCCCGATCTTGGAGATGCAACAAATGACTTCGCTGGCTGCGATACAGTTCTCAGCATGACTTTTGTTTACAATGCAGATCCCACTGATGTAATTTACGGAGATAAACCTGCAGCGGCTGGGTTTGACTTCTTCCAGGGACCAATTGTTGACGGTGAACCCACCGATACAGCAATATTTAATGGTCAATATGTGATCGGGATACAAGAACCTGGGGATGACTGCTCATTATTTCTACATAAATCCCGATGCAATTTATAGAGATCCTACATCAGGGTCAGTATCAGGGAAGTCTGGAATGGTATAACTTTATGCAGGGAAGAGTTGGAACCACCGGTGATATTTTTCCCGATCCTTTTACGGGCGGAACCACCAGATTTGCTTTGTATGGTGATCCTGTAACCGGTACCGGATGGTTAGACGGACAGCAGCATCCAAAAGGAGACCGAAGAGCAGGTATGGCCTCCGGTCCATTTACTATGGCGGCAGGTGATACTCAGGAAGTAGTAGTTGCTGAAATGGCAGCTATTGGACAAAACAACATTAACTCAGTAACACTTTTAAAGGCCTATGATAAAGTTGCTCAGGATGCTTATGATAAGTTCTTCGTACTTCCTTCTGCTCCCAGAATTCCTATAGTAACAGCGGCCGGCATTAGATCAGGAAGTGGTCTTAAACTGGGGTTCGGATTTAACCCGTGTTGCTGAAACAGAATCACACGATGTAGAAGGATTCACTTTCCAGGGATATAATGTTTATCAACTACCAGATCCAACTGCAACTAAAGAAGAAGCGGTTAGAATTGCAACATTTGATATTGCTGATGGAATAAAATCAGTAATTGATAAGACGGTTGACCCTGATATCCGGTGATGAAGATAACTTATGTTGCGCAGTATGGCAGCGATAACGGGATTGAAAGATCAATTCAACTTACAAAGAGTTATTTAACCAACTTACCATTTAATAATGGTTCAAGATATTATTTTGCAGTTACATCTTATGCTATCTTTAATAATTCAGGATTGCCTGATTCTGTTCAGGTTCCGAACAATCTTGAAAATACATTTATTGTTCTCACCGTAGTACCACAAGTCCTGATCCTGTGCATTGACGTATTCCAGCTGCTTATGGAGATACAGTCAAGGAGTCTGATGCATGAGTGGACCACCGGTCTGATGGAGCTAGTAGTGCCCAGTAGATTGTTGATCCGAGTCAAAGTTAACATGGATGACACTTACGAGGTAACACTTCGATACCGTGCTGTTGCTGAAGGTGACAATTGTGTGGAATTGTAACAGATATAACTAACGAATATAGTCAGGCTTGCAGCGAGTCAAAAAATCAAGTGGTGGATGAAGTCTTATCCGACTAGTGGATGGAACAGCTGTTAAGGTGACTAGGATCCACATCCAACTTAAAGATTTACCATGGGAGTTTCTAATGAAAGTGGACCGCATGAGCCGAGCGTATGCATCAGATGGTTAACTGGTTAATGAATCGTGGATTTCCGATCTGTCGTTCCAAGAAGATTTGATATGGGCCAACTCCTAATTCTGTTAGAGGACACTATGAGGCATACGTAAAGGTAATAATGGAAGTGGTTATTAGATTATGGAGTTTAAATCCGTGTATTGAGGTGATAATAGTTCAAGGTTAATTACTTTTGAATTATGAGTTAAGATTTACTGCTTCAGTGGAGATAGCGTAGGGTTGCTTTAATCTCAGCCGAGTTCAATGCTCGACGTTCCTTGTAAATTATGGAATATAGGATCTATGCGTCTCCTGACGACACCCAGGATGTTACCAGAATGATTCACTCTCGGTTATTAGATAATCTTGAAAATGGTAGTACTATCGACGTTAGATGGTCTGGATGATACCGATCATCTGGCGGTGATAAGTTGATCACTAAAACGTGATTGGATTACTCGTACAGATCCTATAGATTATGATCACTCGTTCCAGGGATATGATGCATTATTTAATTCGCTGCTGATCTGGTGAATACATCGGACCCTAGACTGCAAATTGGGGATGAGAGTTATGGCATAGATTATGTATTTGATTGATATTAACAGATGGCGCCACTGTTAGTGATCCTGGACATTCCCGATGAATATCACGGAACGAATATCATTCGCGGCATCATTTACTAGGATTTTAAGCACTATGCTAAACAGTTTTGCTGATTGATTTACATTTACTGCCCCTCTGAAAACTGAAAGTTCAGAATTAGCAGCAGATGATGTTAACAAAATAAATGTTTTCCCGAATCCATATTATGGAGTTAACCCGCAGGAAATAAATAAATATGAAAGATTTGTAACCATAAATCATTTACCTGATTTGGCTACAATCAGAATATTCAATCTTGCAGGGCAGTTGGTGAGAACAATTGAAAAATCAACTCCTGGTCAGTTTCAGCGATGGGATCTGACAACAGATTCCGGGCTTCCTGTAGCCAGTGGTCTCTATATTATTTACGTTGATATGCCAGAACTGGGCAGAACGAAGATATTAAAGGCCGCAGTAATTCAGGAACAGCAGATACTGGATAGATTCTAAAATTAAAAGTAAGGAGAAAAAAAATGAAAAAAATATTAATAAGTGTAGGTTTCATAATAATAGCTCTTCTTCTTGCTGCAAGCGATCTTTATGCCGGTGGCGGCAATAGAAATGGATCCAGCGGAGCTTCTGAGTTACTGGTCCCAGTTGGAGCCCGCGGAATCGCTTTAGGCGGATCAACATTGGCTAATTCTTATGGATTAGAAGCCCTCTTCTGGAATCCGGCTAATATTGCAAGAGTAGGAGATTATTCAACCAATGTTCTGATTTCTCATATGGAACATATTGCAGACATTGGTGTTGAGTATGGTGCTATATCCACTGATATAGAATCATTCGGTTCAATTGCATTCAGTATCAAGTCATTGTCTATTGGAGATATTCCTGTTACTACAGTTCAAAATCCTGATGGAACGGGCGCTCTGTTTCTCTCAACATTCCTGACAATGGGATTAACTTATGCAAGAATGTTAAGTGATAGAATAGCAGTTGGATTAACAGCTAATCTGATATCCGAGGAAATTGACAGAGTTAGTGCAACAGGTGTTGCATTCAATGTCGGTGTTTCTTATTCGGATTTTGCTGATGTTACTGGTTTAAGCATAGCCTTCGTAATGAAAAACTTCGGTCCGGAAATGAAATTTGATGGACCCGGTTTGCTTGTAGAGGCACAAACTCCAGACTTCACACGTTCCGGAAGAATTGTATAAAATAGATGCTGCGCCATTTGAACTGCCATCAATTTTGGAACTGGGAGTAAGTTATCAGTACAATATTAATGAGCAGAATATGCTTCAATTTGGCGGAGTATTTTCAAACAACAATTTCTACGGCGATGAGTTTAAAGGTGGTCTGGAATATGGCTATAATAACCTCTTCTTTTTAAGAGTAGGTTACTTTGCCGCTACAAATATGGAAACCGAATTCAGCACCAGCAGTGATTATAACACTTACGGGTTTAATGCTGGCTTTGGTTTGAGTTACGATATTGGCGGTGCCCTGTTAAGGCTGGATTATGCTTATCGTGCTGTTCAATACGATGGCTTAGGTGATAACCATGCTTTCTCTCTTGGCTTCGGACTATAATGTTTGAAAGCTGATTGAGATAGTAAGCTTTATAAATCCGTGCAGTACTTAGCTGCACGGATTTTTTATTTTAAACTAGTCCCATCTATCGACTGTTTTCTCTGGGGTTTTTTTTTATTTTTATTGAAATAAAGATGATGGGAATGTAGGTTTACTTTGGTCTTGTCATTCGGTTCATATCCGGCCACTGCCGGAGAGAACCGGAATCTATCTTCCTGGTTAGTTATCGTTTTACTTAAAACGAACTCCATTTTCATTAAAGATCGAAAGTCCACCCTTTAATGTTCCTATCCACTTATTTCCATAATTATCAACTGTAATCCAGAATGTGTAGTCATCAGGAAGTTCAGAGTTTGATTTGTCGAAGGTAGTCCATTCATTACCATCAAACTTTGCAATACCAGAGCCATTCGTAGCAACCCATAAATTGTTCGAACTATCAACTGCAACCGAGTAAACTGTATTTGAGGGGAGATCGGAATTTTCATAACTGAAGTATGTCCACGATTCACCATCAAATTTTGCAACACCATCAAATTTGAATCCAACCCAAAGATTATGATCTTTATCTGAAGTGATTGAATAAACTGCCCATCTTCCAAGAGGAGAATTGGTTTCATCATAAAGTGTCCAGAGCGTATCATTGAAACTAAGCAGTCCAGCAGCGGAGCCTATCCAGTTAATTCCTTTGTTATCAATAAAAATATCAGGGACTTTTATATTGGGAATGATTGTGTTGTCACGGCTGTAGTTTATCCAATTTGTTCCGTCAAATTTAAGAGCACCGCTTCCCCAGGTTCCGATCCATTTATTGTCGCTGCTGTCAATAGCAATAGCGTAAATAGTATTATGAAGAATACCGGAATTTGAAGTGTCATAAACAACCCAGGATGTATCATCAAAAACTGCAATGCCACCTCCTTGAGTCGCAATCCATTTCCTGTCTTGCCGGTCAATTACAACTTCGTAAATAATATCGTGTGGAAGAGGAGAGTTGTGAGTATCATAAACCGTCCAATTCATTCCATCAAACTTTACAAGACCGCCGCCCCACGTACCTATCCATCTGATCGTATCATTCTCAAAAGTAATTGAATGAATTGAGTTAGTCGGCAGAGGTGAGTTGGAAGTATTAAAGTTCATCCACTGCTGCACCTGTGCGCTGACATTTGGAATCTGAACGAGTAATATAAAAGCGATAATCTTAGTTGCCATTTTATAAGTTGAATTTTTGTTGAATAAAATTCTGCAATAATGAAGGCAAAGTCAATCCAATTGAATGAATTTTTTCACAGAAGCCAATAATTAATTTTTCAACGATCGAACAGTCGAACGCATTAAATAGATATTAGAGGCAATTCTCCCAACCACAAAAGCGATTGTTGCTGCAACTGCCCCCACAAAGTTCAAATGGTTTATAAAAATGATAAGTGCGAGCACTATTGCAACAAATTCAGTTATCGTTCCAACAGTTATAGGTTTCGTGTTTTTAGCAGCTACTAATACTCCTCTCTGAATGCTGATTAAAACAGTCAGTGCCGGAAAGAAAAACAATATCATCAATGGAAGATGAGCGAATTCCGCAAGTGATTCACTTAAACCTGATACGGTAATAAACCAAAAATCTGCAAGCGGTGTAAATGCGAATAATGCCAGCACAGCAACGAGAATGGCCGCAAGCGCGTTTGCAAATTTTAGCAGGGGTTTGAATTTTTCTTTCTTCTCTCCGATGAGTGCTATAATAACTTCCTGATATGATAATCCCAGTGCTCTGAAAAATAAATACAAATGATGTAACTACCGGTAGTACTGCGAGAGATTCAATCGACATTCTGCTCTGTCCTACAAAAAAAGTAACCAGCGGCTGAACACCCAAGCCAATAAATGAAGTTAGCGCAAGAGGGTAATAAAATTTATTAATTTCTCTGTAAGTCAGAACTTGCCCGGAGGAAGATTCATCCGATTTAATTTTCTTTACTGTTTCCCTTACCATAAATCTGACAGCTACTGCTTCCATAATTACTGCAAAGGAAAGAGAGGCAGCACCAACAATTACTCCCTCAACAAAGTCAGTTAAAAAAAGTATAAGAGCACAAACTGACATTGATAAGAGACGAATTACTGTTCCGTAGGCAACCCGCCGTGTCAAATTGTTATTTATTAATATTCCCTGGTAAAAACGTCGGTAACCAATTGCCGCTGGCCAGGGAAGCAGAATAATTGTTGCAATGTGTGTTAGTGTAGATACCTCGACTGGAAGTCCAATCAGGTCTTCGGTAATAAAATAGAAAACGGGAGGTGTTATAACTAATAGCATTATCACAGTAATCAAACCATTGGCAGCATAAGTAAAGTTTCTTAGCTTGTAAAATGATTGTCTATCTTTTACTAAAGCGATGGATGCGCTCATAATCATAATAATCGGAGCTTCAATAATTAAAGCCAGTGAATATGCAACACCGTAAGCAGCAAGATTAAATGTGGGTTCAGATGATCGGGCAATTAGTGCCGCAAGAAAAGGTCCTTCAACGGACATCATTATCCAGGTTGCGGCAAGCGGCAGCCAGAAGTAAAATATTTTCTTATATGTGAGTTGGGTTGAAGAGTCTGTCACTGAAATAGTGATTTTTGTTCAAATCAAAGTTAATGATATTCTGATAAAGATATTTTTATTCTCAAAGGATTGAGTTAAACCAAAACACTTTTTATGTTTGCAATAACAAGAGGGTAGAATTATGAAAAACTTTATTAGTGCACTAGCATTGTTTTTTTCTTTATCGCTTCTTAACTGTTCTGAAAATAAAGTTGAGGTTAGCGAGCAGGAGATAGCCGGTATGAGAACAACCGCAATGGAGTTTATGAAAAACTTAAAAGGTGTTCTCATCAGCCAGATACAAACTAATGGTGTTCTGCAGGCAGTGGCTGTTTGTTCTGATACAGCGCAAGTTCTAACAAATAATTTTGGAGTACAAAAGGGTGTGTTTATCAGGAGGGTTTCATTCAAAAACAGGAATGAAAATAATTTACCTGATGATTTTGAAAAGAAAATATTAAACAAATTTGAACTGCTGCATCAGAATAAAGAATTAACAAGCGAAACCGAACACGCAGAAATTGTACAGGAAGGTGAGTTTAAATATTTACGCTACCTTAAACCAATTTTAGTTCAGGCTGAATGTCTTAATTGTCATGGCAGTGAAACTGATATAATGCCCGAAGTAAAGCAGCTCATTGCACAGGAATACACCGGTGATAAAGCTGTTGGTTATAAGATTGGCGATCTTCGGGGCGCAGTTTCTCTGAAAAAAGTTATTGAATAAAAAAGGCGACTTTTAAAATCGCCTTTAAATAGTTTCTCGCCCTTCCCCTTTGGGAAGGGCTGCAGATGAAGCTTTTACTTTAATAATATCATCTTCTTCGTGTTCAAATAATTACCTGCCTGTAAAGTGTAGAAATAAACTCCACTTGGTAAATCCGAAGCATCAAAAGTTACTTTATATTTTCCTACGGCTTTCTGTTCGTTAACAAGAGTTGACACTTCGTTTCCTAATACATCAAATACTTTTAAAGTTGTTTGCCCTGCTTCCGAAATTACAAATTCAATTTCTGTGGTAGGGTTAAAAGGATTAGGGTAATTCTGTTCGAGGATAATTTTAAAACTTCCGCTAATAGGATCTGTTCCTAGGAAAAATTCAAAAGCGACAATATTTATATCATCAACATACCAGCCGTCAGCTTGAACATATCCATCTGCTTTGAGCATGAATCTTAATTTAATCTGCTGCCCGAGATAGCTGCTTAAATCAATAGACTCCTTTACCCACGTTAGCTGAGTTCCATCATAAAGTGGCTGTCCCGGTGGTTGGAATGAACCAACACCCGGATTGGTGAACATTCCTGCCATTGGTGTCCAGGTGCTTCCATTGTTTGTAGAGATTAGCAATTGTCCGTAATCCCAGTCTGCTTCAATATCCCATTGTGTCTGGAATTCTAAAAGTAGCTCCTATGAAACCACTCAAATTAATATTGTCATTAAGAGTGAGAGTGCATTGGCATTAGCAAGATAGTTACCACTCGGTGAATCAGTAAATGAATATGGTGCTGAAGTGTACTTTGATGCAGTAGTAGCCCAGCCGCCTGCTGAAGTCCAGTTGTAAGATTATCTGTGCTATCTGAAAACGCAATATTCATCGGTGCAACATAGAACTGGAAGAATTGAGTTGGCGGCGTGCTGCCCGGAGGTGAGAAACCACCACCACCCAAAGGCAGAGTTACAGATATTGTCGAGTTTTCATCCTGTGCTGCAAGATAATATTGGACAATCGGCCCAGAGATTGACCAGGTATAAAAAATCATATGTTCCGCTGTCGTAAACAGGGTACCGGTAACGAATAAAACTCTGACCATCCTGAACCGATATTCTTCCTGTAATATAATCTTGGTGCGTTCGTTCCGATACCAACATCAAGTCCCGTAACTATGCTGGCAGATGCAAGAATATCATTAGTATTATTCTTGAAGCAATAGGTGTATGATCAATTCGTAAATCAAGATTAAGTGCCAGAGTTGCTAGGTACCAATTGTTAATTTATCAGCTTATGAAAATATGGTAAATTGAAATACAGCATTTATCATTAACCGTGTGTAATAAGCATTGAAATCACCATAGTATTGTTCAATGAGAGATGGCGCTTAATTTTTATTCCAGAAAGATGAATGATCACTGGCAGTAAGACCGGGATTGATAATATTTAGTTAACTCCAATATTATAAGTTGAATTAACTTCAACCATCTTATCTTTAAAGTCATTGAGTTAGAAATAGGTCTTACGTGAAGTTCTGCCACACTATCGTTATTAGAATCCCACGAATCATATCCATATTTAATACTCCAAGAATAGAGTCTCCTGCATTAGCAGCTGCAGTGCTAATATGCCTTCCAATCAGTCCTTGTTCTTCCTCATCCCACAAAGATATATGATTGTGAAAGGGAATGTGTAATTTGAAAATATTCGCGCGGCTTCAATAACAGCAGCAGTTCCACTGCCATTATCATCTGCACCCGGTGCATGTTCCAGGCATATCTCTAATGTGCAAATATAAATTGTTGATTTGGGAATTCTGTTCCCAGTTGTACTGTAAACATTTCTGCCTGTTCCGCTAAACCATTGATATAGTTGTAATCCATAGCTATTAAGTTTTTGTTTGATGTAATCAGCGTTTATCATTACTTGGATTGTTTTTATGCTCGAAACAATTGTATAAGGAGAACCGTTAATAATGGTTGACATTCACCGGACAATTCTTTAACAAAGTAAACGAGCGAATCAAGATTTGTTTGGTTAATAATTGTCTGAACAGTTGGGGATTGTGAGTGCAGAAAGGATTGCGCTGTGCAAATCAGCAGCAATGTTAGTATAAGTTTTTTATAATTGATCCTATTAGTAATGTTTAATTATCTTTATTAAAACAAGAAGGACTTGCAGAAAAATACCACAAGTCCTTGTAAAATCCAGGTCACCCAAAATTACTTAATCAGAATCATCTTCTTTGTAGATGAATAATTTTCAGCAATTAAAGTATAGAAATATGTTCCGCTCGGCATATTGGATGCATCAAACACTATTTCATAACTGCCCACAGCTCTGGTTTCATTAACCAGTGTCATAACTTCTCTGCCAAGGAAATCATAAACTTTTACGCTTACAAAACTTTCCTGAGGCACGAAGTAGTTTATTCTTGTTGAAGGATTAAATGGATTCGGATAATTTTGACTTAAAACAAATTCAGCAGGAACATCATAACTTACATTAACAACATTGCTGTAGCTGAATGTTCCATCAAAATCAACTTGCTTCAAACGATAGTATAATTGATTAACACCGCTTACCTGTGGATGATCTGTGAAAGAGTAATAATTAATTTCTGATGAACTGCCTTTCCCGTTAACGAATCCAACTGTATTAAAATTATCTTGTCCATCAATTGAACGCTCGATTTCAAAACCCATATTGTTTAGCTCAGAAGCAGTAGACCATAGCAGCTCTACATCTGAATTCTTCACTGAAGCTGTAAAAGCTAAAAGTTCTACAGGAACTATGTCACTTAAGTCAGCTAAAGTTGCAACTGTACCTAAAGTTAATCGACTCATTTTATGGAAGTAAGGTTGGTTGAAATGTATTATTCTGTCGTTTATAGTATGGTAGTAACCGTTAAAATCACCCCCGTAATATTCTTCAATTAATAAAAGAGCACCGTAACCATTATTCCAGAATGAAGCCTGATCACTTGCAGTTGTGCCGGGATTAATTACACTTGGTATCACACCGATCGGAATAAGTTGTATTTACTTGTAACATTAAATCTTTAAGAGCAACTGAGTTCCCAAAATTTCTAATGTGAATTTCTCCAACACTATCATTATCATTATCCCATGCAATCATATCCATATTTATAACACCCATTATTGAATCTCCGGCAATAGCAGCCTGTTGAGCATAGTATGCGCTGCCTACTAAACCTTGTTCCTCTTCATCCCAAAGAGCATAGATGATAGTGTACTTGGAATTGTATTGTGTAAAAATTCTTGCGGCTTCAATTACTGCAGCAGTTCCGCTGGCGTTATCATCAGCCCCGGGTGCAGTTGTTCCGCTGGGCATATCATCATAGTGAGCGCAGATAATATATTCTTTATTCGGATAAACGGTGCCTAGCTGAACACCGTATACATTTCTTCCGGTACTGCTGAAGTTTTGATCGTATGTAACTAAGCCATAGCTGTTCAATTTTTGCTTAATGTAATCTGCGGCTTTATTGTTACTCGCATTGTTCTTATGCCTTGATACTATTGTGTATGGTGAACCGCCAATAATAGTGGAAACTTCGCCAGATAACTCTTCAACGAAGTACATTAGTGAATCTAAATTTGTTTGATTAATGATTGTCTGTATTGTGGGAGACTGCGGAAACAAAAATGATTGCGTTCCTAACAGCAACATAAATACCAGTATAATTTTTTTCATAATTAGATCCTATTAGTAGTGATTTATTATTTGTCTTAAAATACAAAGGACTTGCAGTTAAAATACTACAAGTCCTGCTAGGTTTTAACCCAACTGAAATTATTTAATTAAAATCATTTTCTTGGTGGCTGAAAAGTTACCAGCAATCATAGTGTAGAAGTAAGTTCCGCTCGGCAAATTGGATGCATCAAACACTATTTCATAACTGCCCACAGCCCTGGTTTCATTAACCAGTGTCATAACTTCTCTGCCAAGGAAATCATAAACTTTTACGCTCACAAAACTTTCCTGAGGCACGAAGTAGTTTATCCTCGTTGAAGGATTAAATGGATTCGGATAATTTTGACTTAAAACAAATTCAGCAGGAACATCATAGCTTACATTAACAACATCGCTGTAGCTGAATGTTCCATCAAAATCAACTTGCTTCAAGCGATAGTATAATTGATTAACACCGCTTACCTGTGGATGGTCTGTGAACGAATAATAATTAATTTCTGATGAACTGCCTTTCCCGTCAACAAATCCAACAGTAATAAAATTATCTTGATTATCAATTGAGCGTTCAATTTCAAAACCCATATTATTTAACTCCGTAGCAGTTGACCAGAGTAACTCAATTTCTGAATTTCTAACAGAAGCTGTAAAAGCTAAAAGTTCAACAGGAACTATGTCTGTTAAATCTGCTAAAGTTGCTACTGTGCCAAGTGAAGCCTTACTCATTTTAAGGAAATAAGTCATGTTAAAATATTGAATCTTATCATTGACCGTATGATAATAAGCATTAAAATCTGATCTATCTTCAATTAACAGGATAGCGCCGTAATTCCTGTTCCAGAAAGATGCGTGGTCACTATATGTGCTGCCGGGGTTTTTTATATCAAGGGTTAAACCAAGACTGTACAGACTATTAACTTCAACCATTTTATCTTTAAGATAAATTGAAGTACCAACCGGTCGGGTGTGTAAGTCGGCAATGTTGTCGTTGTTTGAATCGTAAGCGATCATATCCATATTTATAACACCCATAATTGAATCACCAGAATTGAATGCTTGCAACGCATAATAAGCGCTGCCAATTAATCCCTGTTCTTCTTCATCCCAGAGAGCATATATGATTGTATACTTAGAATTATATTGGGTAAAAATTCTTGCGGCTTCAATTACTGCAGCCGTTCCGCTTGCATTATCATCGGCACCAGGTGCAGTTGTTCCGCTGGGCATATCATCATAATGAGCACAGATGATATATTTTTTATTCGGATAAACGGTGCCTAGCTGAACACCATAAACATTTCTTCCGGTACTGCTGAAGTTTTGATCGTATGTAACTAAGCCATAGCTGGCAAGTTTCTCTTTAATATAATTTGCAGCCATGTTGTTACCGGGCTGATTTTTATGTCTTGATACAATGGTATATGGTGAACCACCAATTATAGTGGGAACTTCGCCCGTGAAAACTCCCTAACGAAGTGCATTAGTGAATCAATATTAGTATTGTTAATAATTGTCTGAATCTGTAGACTGTGGGTATAAGATCCCTGTATCACAGATCTTCAAAACCAGTATAGTTTTTTTCATAATGAAATTCCCTTGTTGATTATTTGTTGTTATTTACTAGAAGGCTCAGTAAATACTACAACCCCTAAGTTTAATCCAGTTGGTACTGATCGAATTAAAATCATTTTCTCAGTAGTCGAATAATTGCCGCAATCATAGTGTAAAAATAGTCCCTCGGAGATCGATCTCAAATCTATCCATACCCCCCTCTGTCTCCCAGCTCACTCCTCAGAAAATCATAACTCTATCCACAAACCCCTGGGGCACGAAGTAGTTTATTCTGTTGAGGGTTGAACGGGTCTCAGGAAGTTTATTGAGGTACAAATTCAGCAGGAACATTATAATTAACGTTACCATCGCTGTACTGAATGCGCAAAATCCTGCTTCAGGCAGTAGCAATTCATTACACCGCCACTGTGGACGGTCAGTGAAGGAGAATAGTTGTTGACCATCCATACAGTACAAAATCTTGATTATCAATGAGCATCCAACCATATTATTTACTCTGTAGCAGTAGCCAGAGAAGGACATGAATTATTACTGACAACGAGCTTCTACAGGAAGATCTGGGTAAATCAGCTAACTCTACCAAAAGACCTTCCTTTTAAGAAAGTATGGGAGATTAAAGTATTGGATTTTATCATTAATGGTATGGTAATAACGGAAACAGACACGTTAGAGAACCCCATAACTCATCCAGAAAGAAGCGCGACACTATAAGCCAGGATGATTGTATAAGCCGAAAGCCAGCATTCCAAAGAATGCAATCGCAGCGCCCACCACCCCCATATAGCCCACATTAAGATAATCCCCCCCCCCCAAAGAGAATGGGAGCTGATGATTGGGACCACACCCGCGCCCCCATGCTCCCGGCGGAGGCCGGACCATAGGGCAGCAGTGAGCCCATACCCCGGGGAGATCGCCATCTAATATTCCCGGCGCCGAAAGGGGCCCCGTTTGGATATTTTCGGAGAGTCCACAAAGTGAGTTAGGGAATCAATATTTGTTTCATTTATAATTTCCTGGATTATAGGAGTTTGAGCGAATGAAGTACACGCTTTGAAGAGTCAAAAAGATAATCACAGCTTGTAAAAATTTTTTCATTTGTGAATCCTTTCGTTGTTCCTTGAGTTATTATTTCGAAAAAATAGTTGCCGAATTTGACGAATAACAGCAACAATTATGCTAAGATGGACATTTGTTAGATGTCTTTTATTGGCCTAAAAACGTGCCGTATTTGAGAAATTTGCCAAATGTTAAGTAATCCGGGAGATATTTTGTCAATGTTGATAATGACTTCTTCATTTTGAAATCAATTCTCGCTTAAAAAATTTTTTCAGCATACTAACTTATTTATTAAACTTCTTTAATGAAGATTGTTATAATATTAGATTATTAAAATTATAATAGTTAGATGACAACAGACGTAAAATATTTCACACCAGCCGAAGCCAAAAAAACTCTGCCTCTGGTAAGAAAAATTGTTAAAGATATTCTTGATACAAGTCGAGAGATGCGGTTGATTGCAGATGAAATCGGACGTAATGTAGAAAATGATCCCGCATTCAAAAGCTTGCAGACAATATCGAAGGATTTATGCAGGAACTTGAAGAGAATTGGATGTTACTTCAAAGATTGGAATTTCTCAATCGGTCTGATAGACTTCCCGGCTATAATTGATGGTAAAGAAGCTTCTCCTCTGCTGGAGAAGTGATGAAGTATGATATTATGTACTATCACGGAAGCTTGAGGCCGGTTTTGCAGGCAGAAAAATAATGACCGCCAGAAGAGTTAAAGACTAATTCTTCTTTTTATTTCCTCAACTCAAATTCAGTCTCAGCCGTAACAATTTCCCCTGAATATTTATCTGTTATATTGGAAAAATAATTTTGTAAAGCCCATCGGAAGAATTATAGTCAAGCTCAAATTGTGCCTCTAACTGCACATCAATAAGCTCTTTGCTTGTTACTTCCTTCGAATCAAAAAAAACATCTAATGTTTCTACTCCATCTGGATCAATTACATCAACACTAAAAATAACAGAAAGGAAAGTTGATAATTCATCACCCACTTCTTTTTTTTCAAATCCTTTTACATTAACGGTTGCATTTATTTCCCAGCTATCACCGATATCATAAGCAAAAGCTTCCGGAACCTGACGCTTCAAATTTAACTTCTTCCTTTTTGCCGCAGGAGATTGTTAATAAGACTAGTAAAAAGAATATAGTTAATTGTATTTTCATAAATTATTCTTGATTGCTAGTTATTGGGAGAAAGTGAGTGACGAAGCAATCTAATAATTTCCGAATTCCTCTCTCCTTCACCTATGGAGGGATCCCAATACAAGACGTAATTGTTATCCGTTCTTCTTCTGGAAATCTTTCATAAACGATACAAGATCTTCAACGCCTTTTGTTGGGAAGGCATTATAGATTGATGCTCGCAAACCGCCAACGAGACAATGATGACCTTTTAATCCGTTGAAGCCTGCTTTTGTTGCTTCATCAATTAGTTTCTTTTCCATATCAGGTGTTGAAAGGTTGAATGTTATATTCATAAGTGACCGGCTATCTTTTTCAGCGTCTACCTTTGTAGTAACCGCCGCTTTCATCGATGCAACCTGTTACAATAATTCGGCTTTGTGTTTGTTGATCTCATACATCTTATCCAATCCACCAAGCTTTGACAGCCATCTGGTAACGAGCATTATAATATAGATAGCAAATGTAGTCGGATATTGTAGTAGTACAACAGATCATTCTCAGCGTGAATTTTATAATTGAACATTGTGTGCAGTGAATCCTGAGCTTCTTTCCAGCAAATCTTTCTTCATTATCACCAAAGTGATACCAGCAGGACCCATATTCTTCTGTGCACCGGCATAAACCAAACCGTATTTTTTAATATCGATTTTTTTGTGAAGAATATCAGACGAAGCATCACAAACGAGCGGAACATTTCGACCTTCAGGTTCTTTGTGCCATTGAGTTCCGAAAAGATTGTGTTGTTGGAAGTCGAAATGGTAACATAAGCTGCATCAGGATCAAGTTTGAGTTCGCTCTGTTTTGGAATTCGCTTGAAGAATTTTTTTTCTCCTTCACCCTCTTCAGTGGTTGCCGCAACATTTACAGTTCCGACTCTCTTTGCTTCTTTAATAGCTTTCTTTGACCAGCTTCCAGTTGATATATAATCTGCCTTATTCTTGGGAGGCATCAGGTTTAACGGAACCATTGAGAATTGCAAACTTGCACCGCCCTGTAAAAACAGAATTTGATAATCATCAGGAATATCAAGAGTTTTTTTAATCCTTCCTTTGCTTCTGCATGAATAGCATCGTACGTTTTTGAACCGATGGCTGATCTCTAAGATTGACATTCCCACACCGGGAAGTGCAAATAAATCTTTTTGTGCTTCCAGTAAAACTTCTTCCGGTAATATTGCCGGACCAGCACTGAAGTTATAAATTCTTTTTTCCATGATTCTTTCCTTTAATATTTACTTTGTGAATCTTTGTGTTCTTAGTGCCTTAGTGGTTAAAAGTAGGTTAGCCACTAATTCACGAAATTATTTAAATTAAATGAGTTAATAATCCATCTCTTAGTTTTGGTTCAAACCAGGTTGATTTTGGCGGCATAACTTCACCAGCATCTGAAATATTCATAAGATCATCCAAGTCCAACAGGATAAAGTGAAAATGCAACTGCAGCTTTACCAGAATCAACCAATTTTTCAAGTTCCTTCGTCCCGCGAATTCCACCAATAAAATCAATCCGTGTGTTTGTTCGAGGATCATCAATTCCGAGGACAGGATTAAGTAAAAAGTTCTGAAGAATGCTCACATCGTAATTTTTCACCGACAGATTTTTCTAAAGATAAACTTGCCATCACAGAATCTCTCGCTTTCAAATGATACCATTGCTTATCTATATACATACAGAATTGGTTTTTAGTTTGTGGTTGTTTGCCTGCCTATCGTAAGTTGGTGTTTTTACCTCAAACTTTTCGCTAATAGCATTCAGAAAATCATCCTTGCTTAATTTATTCAAATCGAAAACAACCCGGTTGTATGGGAGAATCTTCAACTGATCTGCTGGAAAAAGCACAGCAACAAAATAATTGTATTCCTCATCTCCTTTATGCTTTGGGTTAGCTTTCTTTTTTTCTTCTCTTGCTCGACTTGCACTCTTTGCCCTGTGATGTCCATCAGCAATATAAAGTTTATTTATTTTCTCAAACTCGTTGATAATAATTTGATTGTAGTTTACAGGCATAATCCAAACAGTGTGCTGAATTCCATCCGGCGCAACGAAATCATATTCGGGTTTTACTTCTTTCATAGTTTTATCAACTATTTCATTTACACTTTTCACACCGCGATAAGTTAGAAACACAATACCTGTTTGTGCTTCAGTAGTAACTATGTGATTTGTTCTGTCATCTTCTTTTACTTTTCTTGTTTTCTCGTGCTTGAGTATTACATCATTATCATAATCATCAACAGAGAAAGTTGCACAGATTCCTGTTTGTGATCTTCCATCCATTACTAATCTGTAAAGATAAAATCCAGGCTTGTCATCAGTCTTTAAGGGTGCATCTTTTATTATCCTGTTAAGATTTTTCTTTTGCTTTTTGATAAACTTCTTTTGAATAAACATCTTTAACATCGGGCAGATCAATTTCTGACCTTGTAATGTGTAGATAACTTAGTGGATTCCCTTCGGCAAAATGCTTTGCTTCTTCTCTGTTCACTACATCGTAAGGTACGCTTGCAACTAGTTGTGCTTTATCTTTTGTTGGTCTTAGTGCTTTGAAAGGTCTGATGACTGCCATAAATCTTCCGGTTGTGAAAATGTTTTATAAACGACACCTCTAAAATCCACAAATTTGGAATAATAATCCACTTTAAGTGATTTATCAAACGAGAAGAAATGAGTAATTAATAGGGTGTTTTTTTATCTTCAAGATGAAATGTGCATAAGAAGTTAAAGTAAGGAAGTGGAAATTTTCTTTAGTAATTCCGACTTTATTTTCTCTGCTTTATTTAGTAGTGGATTTTTTTTGTAATAGTTATGTCCGAAGTATCCAATGTATTCTACAATTTCATATCCGATATTCTCAAATCTATTAATCATTTTCTTTGATGGTCCTCTGCACCAATCATAATGAGCCTTGAACTTTCCATGTTGATGTTTGTCCCTTGGAGCAATCTTAGTTAATAAATAATCACTTAATTGATCCGGTGAAATCTTATTAACTAAAAATGGCAGGGCATATAATGTGGAAAAACAATGAAAGGACAATCCACCTTTGTTTAAAGTCTTGAAAATATTTTGATGAAAAGTTTCGGCATTAGAAATATGTTCCCCAACCATTCTGCTAAATACGAGATCGAATTTTTTAGAAAGATTAAATTCTACACTACTGAAATCCGCAACTAGTTTATCGTAAACTTTATCTGCTTTTTGTAATTCGTTGTCGTCCAAATCACTAATTGTATAATTTAAATTGTGTTCATTTATAAATGATGGATTTATCGTTGGATTGGCACCGGCACCAATTTCCAAAATGGATTTTAAGCTATTCTTTAAAATTAATTCTTGAACAAAGCTTTCTGTTTTCTCCCAACCGATAAAACTTGATACTAATTTGTAGTTGATATTCATACATCGCTAAAATCCACAAATTCGGACTAATAATCCATAAATTTACTTTGCTCTAAAGCACATTTTTAGCAATTAGGATTATTTCTACAAACTAAATTTTCTTCAATAATAATAAGATGATAGTTATTTTTAAGTTTTATTATTAAAGATTTAATAACAGCGGATTAAATGGCATTATTTAAGAGAAAGAGAATATTTCGTAAGAAGAAAAGGACGAACACCAAAGCTATAATTGGTAATGTTGACTTCCATCGTGAGATTTATTCCCGGATTTTGGATAAAAAGCGTGACTTTTTTGTATGGCTTCCTCCCGGTTATGATTTAAATCCTTCTAAAAGTTTTCCGGTTCTTTATATGCTCGATGGTCAAAACCTGATCGATCCAAAAACTTCTTACGCCGGAAGAGACTGGCAGGTTGATGAAACTGTTACACGATTGATAAAAGAGTACAAGATTAAAGAAATAATTGTTGTCGGAATTAATAATACCGAAGATCGGCTTGAAGAATATAGCGATTGTGAAAAAGGTGAAAGATATCGGAAATTTTTAATTGAAGAGTTGAAACCATTTGTGGATTCGAAATACAGAACACTTACAGATACCAAGAATACAGCTATTATGGGTTCTTCGATGGGTGGACTTGCATCGTTCCTGGTTGTGTGGAAACATCCGGAGATTTTTTCAATGGCAGGATGTTTGTCAAGCTCTTTTTATTACAATGATGATAAAGTTTTCAAGATGCTTGATGAATACGAAGGTCCGAAGAAACACATTAAGATTTACATTGATCACGGTGAAGATGGATTAATTCGCGGGCAGAAGATGTTCTGCAAATTAACACAGATGGGTTATGTAATAGGAACAGATGTAGATTACTTCTATGCACGCGGTGCCGAACACAATGAAACCGAATGGTCAAAACGGCTTGAACGGCCATTGATATTTTTCTTTGGTGTGAAGTAGCAATATATTTTCTTGAGAAATAAGGGTTTACTAACTAAGTTTGCCTGTGAAGATAATCTAATTACAATAAAAAGTTTTGACAAGATGAATAAAGAAGAAATATATAAAAAATTGGCAGATCTCTTAAAAGATCGTGGTGCCAGTAAGGTTGCTGTATTTGGATCGTATGTAAAATACAAAGAAAATTCTGATAGTGATATTGATGTAATTGTCGAATTCACCAAAAGAAAAACTCTCCTTGAGCTTGTCAGAATCGAGAGGGAAGTTTCAGAAGCTTTGGGTATTAAAGTGGACTTGCTTACGGAGAAATCGATTAGTCCTTATATGATCGATTCAATAAAAAATGAAATGAGAGTTATTTACACTTGAAGAAAGAGGATTTAATATATCTGCATCACATTATGGATGCCATTGAGTATATTGAAGAATACACTCAGGGTCTTGATTATGAAGCGTTTATTAAGAAACGACTTGTTCAGGATGGGGTCATCAGACAAATTGAAATAATCGGTGAAGCAACAAAAAAATTATCAACTGAAATTAAGGAGAATATTCCAGGAATTCCCTGGAAGGATATCGCGGGAATGAGAGACAAATTGATTCACGATTATATGGGAGTTGATATTGATGCAGTGTGGGATACAGTTGTAAAGGATATTCCTGATCTTAAAAAGAAATTGAAAGCATACAATACAGACGAATCGAAATCTTAATCTGCGCACCCAATAGAATAAATGATGACCATTCTCTATTTAAAATAATTCGTATCTCAAAATCATTCTTATTCTTTCTCTTACTCTTTTTTTCGCCTGCGAAAAAAGCGAAAAGCCTGTTAATCTTTCAGTAGCAAGAGAAGCAGTAAAGCAATACTACGAATCAGGTAAATATGATGAAGAGCTGAACAAGGTAATTGCAGAGGCAAAAAAAGAATTCGAAGAAGTTCAATTTAAAGGAAACTCTGTTGTTATCTTTGATATTGATGAAACAGCACTTAATAATTATGGATTAGCTGAACAGATGGGTTTTGGGTATGTGTATGAAATGAACAAGCAGTGGAATGCGGAATTGAAAGCCCCTGCAATTCCTCAGGTGAAAGAACTGTATGAGTTTCTTTTATCCAAAGGCTCTAAAATAATTTTCCTTACCGGCAGGAACTTTTACGAGTATGAAGTTACCTATCAAAATCTGGTGAAAGAAGGATACACGGTATTTGATACTTTAATTACACAGATAGGTGACGAAACAAAAATGAAAGCAAAAGATTTTAAAAGCGGTAAGAGAATCTGGTTAACTAAACAGGGATACCATATCGCCGGAACCGTTGGTGATCAATGGTCAGATTTGGAAGGTTTTTACCACGGCATTCAGGTTAAAATTCCGAATTATCTTTATTTGATTGAGGATTAGTTTCCTCCTATTGTCATTCGAGGATCAAGCGATTGTTAAGGAATCTTAGATTGTCACTGATTAAATTCAAGGTTAGTATTTCTTACTTGAATTTTTTAATTTAACGGTAATTATATTTTACCGGAGGATACTCACCAATGAAAACATACAAAGTCCTGCTCCATCGCGATTACATAATAAATATTGATGCAGACAACGAAGAAGAGGCAATGTACCTTGCCAGAGTTTTATATTGCCGGAGAAAAAGATGCCTCAAGCGAAAAAAGAAAGAGGAGCAGCACAGCTTTAGAATAAATGAAATTGAAATGGTAACCAATGATGCGTTTGAAGTTGAGGAAGGTTTATCAAATTAAGTTTAAACTTTAAAGAAGGAAAAATAAATGAGTTACGAAAGTGATATGCTAAAATCACTGAAGATGCCTCTTCGTACAGAAATTGAAAAGGCATTATTAGAAACTTTGTATAAAAATAACGGAGTAATAAAAGAATTTGGTGCGGGAGAACAAATAGTTGATGAATTGGCTGTTAATTTTAAATTGACAGAAAAACAGAAAACTGCTTATTTAGAAACAATATATCGCAAAGAAAACAGATTGAAAAAAGCATATCTGTGGCATCGGTTACTATTTAGAGCAGCTGATTCTTTAGCAAAGGAAAATTTAGTTTCTCGACCAACTGAAACTTTTCGATTAAATAATCAAAGAGAATGGATGCTTACTGAGAAAGGATTTGATGTGGCACTGAAGCTTTTATCTATTCCAAACTCGAAAAAAGAATTCCTTTCGACTAAATCTTACGAGGTTCAGAAAGTAGTTAAGAAACTAAAGAAACGTAAAAGACCAAGTCATTATGATCCCATTGATAATGAAATTAAGACTAGAAAAAAGATTACAGAGTCTAGATTGAGAAAAAGAGGTTTTCGTTGGGCTGTAATTGAAGCTTATGATTTTAAATGTGCAATCTGTGGAATGAAAATTAACTCCCCCGATAGTCATCAATGGGAAGTGGAAGCTGCTACATATTGTTCCCCATAGATTAAATGGCAAGGATGATATATGGAACGGTTTGGCATTGTGCCATTTACATCATTGGGCTTTTGATGTGGGTTGGTTTACTTTATTAGATAATTATTTGGTTCAACTGTCCTCAAAAATCCAGCATTTGCCATTAGAATTTGGAAAATTTGGTGGAATCGATTTCATTAGAGATTTTATTTCTAACAAGTCGCCAATTTTCTTACCTCAAGAAAAAGAATTTTATCCTCATAAGAGTTCATTACTTTGGCATCGAGAAAAGATTTTTAATTTTTATAATGAGGTTACAATATGAAGGACAAAATAATTTATCAACTTACAATTGAAGCTATTCAAAATGTTGCTGAAGAAAACTTCGGCAGAAAACTAACAAGTAAAGAAATTAAAAAGATATTAGATCCGATTGCGGATAGTATCCCTTGGTATGATGCAATCTGCGATGCTATTAGGGATAAATTAGAAATTGAAGAACTTGATCCCTTTGATAAGGATATCTGAAACAACGATTAAACAATTCAAAAAAGATTGCTTCGCTCGCAATGACCTTATAATCGAGCATCTCTAAAAATCCTTATATTTACCCTTTAATAATAGATTTATTTGAAAAATACTCAATCACATCTATTGCAAATAGGCTCTTAATATCCATATATTTGGTACGTCTTTACCCCCGCAGGATGAGAAAGTCCTGTGTTTAGCCCCTCAATTGCAGAGGGGCTTCTTTTTTTGAATACTTAGTAGGATATTATGGGTGATAAAAAACAACGAGTGATATTTTACATTGACGGCTTCAATCTTTATTTCGGTCTTAGAAGTAAAAACTGGAAAAAATATTACTGGCTTGATTTAGTTAAATTCTGTGAACAATTCATTCATTCACACCAGGAACTTATAAGAGTAAATTATTTCTCTGCTATCCAGAAATCTAAGGGTAAGCAAGACCGCCAGGATTTATTTCTCTCCGCTAACAAACAAAAATCCAAGGTTTCGTCTATTCCTTGGTAAGTTTTTAGAAAAAACGATTGACTTTAAAGGTCAGAAAATTAAAACTTATGAGGAAAAAGAAACCGATGTTCATATAGCCGTTCAGATGATTCGGGATATAGTTTTAGATGAGTGTGACATATCTATTTTAATATCAGCCGATAGTGATTTAATACCTCCTATTGATTTTATTAAGGAGATAAAACCTAAACATAAAATTTTTGTTTACTTTCCACCAGCCAGATTCTCATATGATTTAAGACAAAAAGCAACAAATTTTATTTCACTTGAAAATCATGAATTAAAGTTTAAAGCCTCACAATTTCCCGAAGAAGTTTCTTTACCAAATGGGTATATACTTAAGAGACCTCAGAACTGGCAATAGAAACTTTAACAAATCACAAATCGCGAAGTTCCTTTTTTCTTATATTTACATTTCAAAAATTGATTACCAGAAGATTAAATGACAGAAACCAAACGCGAAATTCCAAAAGCATACGATCCCTCAACAACAGAGGATAAGTGGTACAAATACTGGCTTGATAACGGACTTTTTCACTCGGAGCCAAATGACAAAGACCACCATTCACGATTGCAATTCCTCCTCCGAATATTACCGGAATGCTTACGATGGGACACATTCTCAACAACACAATCCAGGATGTTTACATCCGTCTTAAAAGAATGCAGGGCTTCAACTCCTGCTGGGTTCCGGGAACAGACCACGCATCAATCGCTACGGAAACTAAAGTAACAAAGTTCCTTGAAGAAAAGGGAATTGATAAATATAAAATTGGTCGTGAAGAATTTCTTAAACACTGCCAGGAGTGGAGAAAAGAATACGGGGGAATAATCATCCAGCAGTTGAAGAAGCTTGGTGTAAGCTGCGACTGGCGACGTGAACGCTTTACAATGGATGACGACTACTACCGCGAAGTGATAAAAGCTTTCGTTGATCTTTACAAAGAAGGAAAAATATATCGCGGCTATAGGATGGTTAACTGGGATCCTGCAAACAAGTCAGCAATTTCCGATGAGGAAGTTCTTTATAGAACTGTTAACGGAAAACTCTGGTACTTCCGTTACCCGGTTGTGGGAATGGATAAATATATTGTTGTTGCTACGACACGACCGGAAACAATACTCGGCGATACAGGTGTTGCAGTAAATCCTAATGATGAACGATACAAAGATCTCATCGGCAAAAAAGTTAAGCTGCCGACCTTGCCTACCGGCAGGCAGGTTGTCGGAAGAGAGATTCCGATTTTTGCAGATGAATATGTTGATATGGAATTCGGAACGGGTGCAGTTAAAGTTACTCCTGCACACGATGTGAACGATTACGGTATGGGTCAAAGACATAAACTGGAAATTGTGAACATCTTTAATCCTGATGCAACTACAAATAAAAATGTTCCCGACTGGCTGCAAGGTTTGGATCGCTTCGAAGCAAGAAAGAAAGTTGTCGAGTGGTTTGAACAGAACGGTTTGATGGAAAAGATTGAGGATTACCAGAACAAAGTCGGTTACTCAGAAAGAGGCGGCGTTCCGATTGAGCCGTATTTATCTGAACAGTGGTTTATGAAGATGTCCGCCGAAGGCGGATCCGCCTCTGGCGGAAACGATCTTGTGACACCGGCAATAAAAGTTGTGCGTGAAGGAAAAGTAAAATTCTATCCTGCACACTGGGAGAAAACTTATTTCCACTGGATGGAAAACATTAGCGACTGGTGTATTTCACGCCAGCTTTGGTGGGGACACAGAATTCCGGTTTGGTATCACAAGAAAACAAAAGAAATTTACTGCGAAGTCGATCCGCCGAAAGATATTGAAAATTATACACAGGATGATGATGTGCTTGATACGTGGGCTTCAAGCTGGATTTGGGCTCACGCAATTTTCAGAACGGAAGAGGAAAGAAAATATTATTACCCGACTTCAATTCTTGTAACTGCACCAGATATAATTTTCTTCTGGGTTGCGAGAATGATAATGTCAGGAATGCATTTTATGAAAGATATTCCTTTCAGTCACGTTTACTTTACGAGTGTCATTCGTGATCTGCAGGGAAGAAAGATGAGCAAGTCACTCGGCAACTCACCCGATCCTCTTGATGTTATTAAAAAATATGGTGCAGATGCTTTGCGGTTTACTGTTCTTTACCTTGCACCGCTTGGACAGGATGTGCTTTTCTCTGCTGACAGATGTGATTTCGGAAGAAACTTCGCAAATAAAATCTGGAATGCCGGAAGATTTTTATTGATGAATGCTGAGAAAATTAAAGTAGATGACAATCTGTCCCGCGAAGGCGGGATCCCTTCGGGAAAAGATGCTCACATTGATTTTGCTGATGAATGGATAATTTCCCGTTTTAATGAAACACTGGCTGAGTTCAATAATGCGATGGATGCTTTTGAAATAAATAACGCAACAAAGATCATTTACTCTTTTGTGTGGAATGATTTCTGTGACTGGTACGTTGAGATGATAAAGAACAGATTATACCTGCTCTGCCGACAGGCACGGTGGCGATAACGAGGAGGTTAAATCTGCAGTACTGACACGAGCACTTATCAATCTTTGAAAATATGCTGAAGATGGTTCATCCGTTTATGCCGTTTGTTACGGAAGAGATTTATCAATTGATGCCTGTCCGCCGAAATCTTGATGAAGGCGGAAAGGAGAGAAATGCCGGAGAGAGTATTTCAACTTCTGAATTTCCTGAATTGAAAAAGGAATTGATGAGTCCACAGGCCGATAAGGAAATGGAAACAGTTGTAGATATTGTAACTGCAATCAGGAATATCCGGGGTGAGATGAATATCCCGCCATCGAAAAAGATAACTGTTCTGTTGAAATCAAGCGAAGTCAGCGAACGACAGATCGATTACATAAAAAAGCTTGCAAGAGTTGAAGATCTGAAAGCGGGTGATAATGTAACCAAACCAAAAGCAAGCGCTTCTTCTGTTGTAAAGTCTTCCGAGATTTATATTCCGCTTGAAGGTTTGATTGATCTTGATGTCGAAAGACAGAGATTGCAGAAAGAAATTACCCGACTTGAAGGTTCTCTCGCAGGAATCGAGAAGAAATTATCCAACGAAAAGTTTGTTAGCGGCGCTCCGGCAGAAGTTGTTGAAAAAGAAAGAACAAAGCAGAGAGATTGGCAGGATAATCTTAGGAAGCTGAAAGAGATATTTAGAGCTTAATAGTTTATCCTGAACCTGCATGCCTCAGGATCTTCAGGATTTAGTTTAAATTGAATCTTAATAATAATTATATCGCAGCCACGCAATAGGGGGGAAAATAGAAGACAGAACAACAGGAAAGGCAAAGAAAAAAACCAACAAACACCAAAAATGTTTGAAATCTTAATAAAAATCTAAGATGCTGAAACAAGTTCAGCATGTAAGACTTGAAAGGGGCTAAAAATGTATTACAAAATATCTGACTTCATCGAAGACTGGAAATATGAATCCGATTCAACAATAAAAATTCTCAGCAATCTTACTGACGAAGTTCTCACGGTAAAATTCAATAATGAGATCCGAACCGCTGGCAGGCTTGCATGGCATATTGTTAGGAGCAATATCTGAATTAGGTCACCGGATGGGATTAACTTTTGAAGAAATAGATCAAGATTCACCAATTCCCATCTACAGCAAAAGAAATTGTTGATGATTATAATCGTGCTTCAGATGGGTTGATAAAAGAGATTAATAGAGAAATGGACTGACGAAACACTTCTCGTTGAAGTTGATATGTACGGTGAAATGTGGAAGAAGGGAAAAACTCTCGGTGTATTGGTTACTCATCAAATTCATCATCGTGGACAATTGACAGTTGTAATGAGATTAGCCGGATTGAAAGTCCCAGGTGTTTACGGTCCTGCAAAAGAAGAATGGGTAAACTACGGAATGCAGCCGCAGGAGTAGTCATCCTGAATTTATTTCAGGATCTCAATCCTTTTCGAGGGTTCAGTATATAACAAGAGATGGTGAAATAAATTCAGCATAAATTATGAAAGTTTCAGGTGTTTATGGTCCTGCGAAAGAAGAGTGGGCAAACTACGGAATGGAACCGAAGGAGTGAAGTCCTCTCTCTTCATCCTGAATTTATTTCAGGATCTTATTTCAAATTCAGAATCTTAATAATTCTATATCGTCCCTGACGGGACTTTGAATGATTTTTTTTATAGCTATAAATATTTTGTCCCGATGGGACAAACCCCGTTAGGGGTGGAATATTTGTAGAATAGAGAAAAACCAAACCATACAAGCTCCGTAGGAGCGACATATGAAAATCTAAATGATAATTCTAAAGATGCTGAAACAAGTTCAGCATAAACAACGTTACTCGTTCTGCTCTTTAAACTTCTTTAACACATTCTCAACTGCATCTTTGTGAACCATAAAATCCATAATCTTCAGTTTCACATAGTCTTCGTGATAATAATAATATCCCTGATCACCGGTATTTCTTGAACCCGCACCGGAGTCTTTAATCAAATACCAATCAACTCCATCTTTTTCCATATAGCCAACTAAATGAATTCCATGATCATCGGTTGTTGTTTCATTACTGAAACGAAACTGCCTAGCATTCTCATCGATATATTCTGAAGGGATATCAAAGGTTGGAATAACTCCTACTTTATTCCAGGAATCGTAACCAGCTTCAGAAACATCTCCGCCGATTGCCATTGTGTAACCGTTACGGATTGAAGACTTCAAAGCATCCATAAAAACATTCAGAGGAACATTGTAATAGATATCACTGTGCCACCAGTTATCGGGCACTTCATATTCAACCTGCTGGTAATAAGGTTTTTGCATGTAGGAAAGTATATCAACGTAGTCATCAGGTTTAATCTGTATGTAATTATTTAAAAATTCTTTCGGAGAAAATTTTTTCCCTCGTAATAAAATTCAGTCGGAGGTTCGCCCATATAATGGTTCAGGATTGATTTGATTACTTTTATTGCTTCGTCTTCGCTCCAGGCGTGGGTTGATTTAATATTCTCCAGATATGATTTCATCTCTTTGTGCATTGTTTTATGATCATCAAAATTTTGTCCCGGCATCAAACCAGTGTAAACTTCACCAGGGACAATTCCATACATTTTCCATATTCTCGGAACGGCGTTTGCTTCCGAGCCTTCTTCAAAAGCTGAGTTGCCTCTTTCCTTTATATACCGTTTCGCTTTTTCGACATATTCCCAGTAAACAGAATACTTTTCTGAAAGCTTAACTTTCTTTTGGTGGAGCCTGTAAACTTCAGATTCAAAATATGATGTTGTGGAAAAACACCAGCAGGTTCCGGTTCTTCCCTGTGAAACCGGATCGTTGTGCCAGTAGCTTGTAAATTCATCTTTGGATTTTGGAAGATCCATTCCGGTAAAATCAAGCTTGAATGATTTCTTCTTTTCGTTTTCCGGTCGTATTAAATTCATCTATACTTTTTAGAATTTCATTTTTGTAGAAGCCGTCTTTTTCTTCCTCGAAGACTCCTTTGTTTTTTCCATCTTGCCCAAAAAAGATGTGAAGAATGATAAAAGTTAAAATGAGGGTTAGAGTTGAGATTGAGGTTTTCATA
>JAXHLB010000036.1:0-15957 GCA_034522695.1 Ignavibacteriaceae bacterium
GGATGAGTACTTAAAAATTGCGGGGAGATTCGCCCTGCTTTCCTGCAGCCATTCTTTTCCAGAATTCTGGTGCAGCGTGTGGATCATATCCAGCCATTGCCATAAAAATTAATCCGAGATGATCAGCTTCACTCTCCTGAGTTCTGCTGTAAGGAAGCATAATGCCAACTGTGGTTCCAACTCCATAAACTGAAAGCCATAGTGCCTGCGTTTGAGCCGGTTCGTCTTTCATTGCAACCATTAATCCAACGGCACCAACCTGCTGCAATAGTTGCTGGCTCATTCTTTCGTTTCCATGTTCAGCTATTGCGTGAGCAATTTCGTGACCCATTACAACAGCAAGTCCTGTTTCGTCTTGGGTTACAGGAAGAATTCCTGTATAAACAACAACTTTGCCGCCGGGCATGCACCAGGCATTAACCTGTTCGTCCTCAACAAGATTAAAATCCCATTTGTAACCTTCGAGCCTCTCGGATAATTTATTTTCACTCATATACCTCTCAACAGCGTTTTGAATTTTTGCACCAGTTTGTTTTACCATGCTAACTTCAGCAGTGTTGGTGAGGACCTTACTCTCTTTAAGGAACTGATCATACTGCTGAAAACTCATTGTGAGCATTTCACCGCTTGGAATCATACTTCAACTGAATCTCTCCTGTCAAGGGAACTGAGCTGCAGGATTGAATGAATGAAAAGTTATTAATGATATTGCGAGGGATACAATTGCCTGTCTCGATTGCTTTACTCCTAAATTTATTATAACAATTATTAGTAATGTATCAATTTGATTGAAAGGACAAAATGAATTCTTAGTAATCAAATTCTATAGACATTTTATACATTTCTTTGGTCTCGAATTTGTAATATTTATGACATTAAAATTTTATGAAAGGGTTAAAATGAAAGCGATTGTATTAGCATCTATTTTGAGCGTTATTATTTTAATCGGTTGTTCAGACCAATCGACGAACGTCGATCCTGTAGCCAAAATGGTCGTCTTAAAATGTATTTGGTTGATTCACCGGCCACGCTTGATTCGTAATTATTTGCGTTACCAGGTTGAAGTGCGTAAAGCGGAAGCGATTCAACAAGCGGTTCGGTTTATTGCTTAATGACGTGGACTAGATATTTTGATTTACTTCAGCTTACCAATGGTGCTTCAGCAATATTGGGAGACACTTCTTACCTGCTGGCCATTACACACAATCAGGTTATTTATAGGAGAAGGAAGTTATGTAATTGATCAGGGAATAAAGCACGACCTTGAGGTTCCGAGCGGATCGCAATCAGGATTGAAGTTAATTCATCAATTCACGATTGAAGAAGGTAAGCTTTATGAATTGCTTCTTGATTTTAATGTAGAGAAATCCATAGTAATTACCGGTAACGGAAGATATCTATGTAAACCAACAATAAGTTATGCCAATAGTTATTTCAGGAAGTATTTCGGGTCAAGTTTTACCTTTAGTAACACAACCGACAATCTGGACAGTTTATGGAACAGATACGATTACAACTTATACTGATCTTCAAGGATTTTTTAAGTTGATGGCATTACTCGCAGGGTATTTATGATGTCAATATTATTCCAGCAGACACACTAATTTATCGCGATACAACTATAACCAACATACAAGTTATGCCAAATCAGGATACTGACATTGGAGTAATTACTCTCGGAACAAATTAAGTCATAATTAACTTTTTTCTTGAGCCGCTTTTACAGCGGCTTTTTTTATTGGCCTGCTAATACTAAAACATCGTTTCTTATATTTGTCCTGCAAAAACAAAAACAAAAACAAAAGAAAAAAATATATAAATGCAAATAGGAATAGTAGGACTGCCGCAGTCAGGCAAATCAACTCTTTTTCAGACAATTACAAAGACTCATCTTGACCCTGCATCAATGGCTAAAGGTTGAAACTCATCAATCCATAATTAAAGTACCCGATGCGCGTTTGGATAAGTTAACAGATATTTTTCAACCACCAAAAAAAACTAATGCAACAATAGAAGTTATTGATGTAGTTGGGCTGCAGAAAGGTGCATCAGGTTCAACTCAGTTCACCAGCAATTTTCTCGGCAAAGTAAAAACAAATGATGCACTTATACAGGTAGTGCGGCTTTTTAAGAATGAAACCGTACCTCATCCGGATGGTTCTATAAATATGATTCGTGATATAAATAATTTTGAAGCAGAGTTCATAATATCTGATTTGACTATTGTAGAAAAAAGAATTGAAACAGTTAAGAAGCAAGTTCAGAAAGTCCAGGATGATAAATTGAAACGTGAGCTTCCTTTGCTTGAGAAATGTTATAACTTACTCCAGGAAGAGACACCTTTAAGAGATGCTCATCTTACAAATGACGAATTAAAAATTTTAAGTTCATTTCAGCTACTTTCTATTAAACCAATGCTGATCGCACTCAATCTTGATGAAACCCAGGTAAATGAGACAGGAAAATTTCTGGATGAACTTGCAAAGAAAAAACTGAGCAAAAATACAAAAGCACTTTTCTTTTTCGGAAAGATCGAACAGGAAATGTCCGAGCTGTCTGATAAGGAAGCAGCAGTATTTATGGAAGAGTTTGGAATTAAGGAATCCGCATTGAATAATATTATCAGGGAAACTTACGATCTTCTTGGATTGCACTCTTTTCTTACTTGCGGTGAAACTGAGTGCAGAGCCTGGACAACCAGAAAAGGCTCAAATGCTCAGGAGGCTGCAGGTGAAATTCATTCTGATTTTTATAATAAATTCATTCGTGCTGAAGTTGTCGCTTACGATGATTTTATAAAAGCAGGTTCATTTGCAAAAACTAAGGAGCAGGGAACCTGGAGATTGGAAGGGAAGGAGTATGTTGTTAAAGACGGAGACATTATGATAATCCGTCACGGTTGACGAGATAAATTTTCTCTCAAATCAAGTAATTTCCATTTCAATATTCCATTTTATAAGAAAATTACAAAAAATTCTGCTGTTTAATCGAGAAATTTCAGGAATAAAAATTGCCTAGTCTTTAACCATATTGTGATTTTTGAAATGTAGCAATTGTTGGTAACCAAAGAATTTACAGCTAATTTTCACAATTGATTTGCTAATCTTTATTACAAATCGCATCCGTTTGAAAAATAACTTTTTTCACTAAATACTATACAGGGAGATATGAGTGATGATTAATAAAAAATCACTTGGCTGTCTTTTAATTGTTTTGATCCAATCCATAACTTCTGCGCAATGGATATCAATCGATAAGTATTCCACACCTGATTCACCGCCAGTTGTTCAACTCATAAGCGACGATGCAATTAGTACTGTTATAAAAATTGACCTTCCCGGATTTTATATAAATGAATTTTCTGCCGAGGGTAAAAATTATCATTCAATCAGTCTTGATGCAGAGGGAATTACAACTGAGGTTGGTTTTCCTGAGATTCCACACATCGCCAAAATATTAGCAATTCCTGATCAGGGAACTATTAGTATAGAAATACTTGAGTCAAGTCCAGTCCAGATTTTCAAAGGAATTAATATTCCACCTGCGAGAGAAAGCTGGATTGAAGGGCAACCCGAAACGCCGTATGCAGAAAATGTTTTGGCTTATGCTTCTGAGGATGTTTATCCAAATACATATGCAAAAGCAGATGACCCGGTAGTATTCAGAGATTTTAGAATAGCGCGAATTTCAATTTTTCCAATCCGGTATTCTCCTTCAAAACATGAAATTCAGGCAGTATCATCAATAACAATTAAAGTGAACTACTCACCAGGAACCGGGAGTCAATCCGAAAACGACTCCTTCAAAACCAATTGCCCCCTCATTCGCTAAACTCTACAGAAATTTTATTTTTAATTATGAAGAAGTATCTGCAACAGAAGATACAATGGAATGGAAACCGAAGGTCATGATATTATGTTGTGCATTATGCCTGACATGTATGAAGATAGAATTTCAACCGTACGCTGAATGGAAACACAAGTCGGGAACAGAAATTTTTATTTACAAAATTCAGTGAGATTGGGGCAACACAAGTAACCCCGATATCATTAAAAATTACATCTTGACTGTTTATAACTACCTGGATTAATACTCCTACACATATTTTAATTATCGGAGACTATGGATCAGTGACTGGTAATGCCCCGGTAAAATATTGGACAGGCAGCGGTTGGACTTTTGTTAATGAAGATTATTTCGTTGAGCTCGAGGGAAACGATTACTTCCCCGAAATGATGATTGGTAGATTTACCAATTACAATGGCACCAACGGCGGGGGTGAACAGATTTTACAGGTTATGGTGAATAAATTTCTGAAGTATGAAAAATATCCATACACTGCAAAGACTGATTGGTATAAAAAAGGCACTGTCTGTTCAAATGACTATTATGCATCCCAAGTTGAAACCAAAAGATTTACTGCGCAGCGTATGTTGTGAATACGGAGAATTTACATCTGTGGATACTATGATGAGTAACTCGCAGTGCACATATGATGTTAGCGATATTTTAACAGCCATTAATAATGGAAGAAGCTATCTTAATTACCGTGGTGAGGGATGGGAGTGATGGTTGGCATGCATCAGTGTTATTATTTTAGTAATTCGCACGTAAGCAGTTTGAATAATGCCAATAAACTTACATTTGTAACAAGTATCGGATGTGGTGTAGCAATGTTCGATGATGGAAGTTGTTTTGGTGAAACATGGATCGAAATGGGCTCATTAACAGACCCGCCAAGAGGTGGCTGTGCTTTTATAGGACCAACATCCAATACACATACTGCTTATAATAATAATCTGACAAGGGAATTTATACAGGAATGTTTCGCAAGGATCCTTGAGATAACTTGATAGTCCTGGAGAAGCACTGTAAGAGGGAAACTATTAATGTATGAGCAGTTTGGAGGTAGGATCCTTATGAATATACTTAAGATTTACTGTGTGTGGACAAGATGATATCTGGAAAGATATTCCAAAGCCAGTACTGTAATACTAAATGAAATTTATGTAGGATTTAATCAGGTACAGGTAACAGTAACTGACTCTGTAAGTGGCTTCCGATAAATATGCCATATGTATTAAGAAATGGTGTGTAACTATACTACTGATTTTAATGGAATTGTATTTAGAAATAATCCTTGTGGTAATTAATGTTAGTTAGTGGTGGGTTGTTCCTAAGAAAGTTAATGAGTATCATTGGAAATGAAAATGTTAACCCTATGGAGATCCTGTAGTTACTATCTGATGGTAATGATGAGGACTCATAAATCAATGAAAACTGTTCAATAACTTTTAGTTAAAAAATTGGGAAAATATTTGAAGGTTTATGAGTTTTATCGTTCCAGATTATAATAATGTTGAAATGGTGTAGTGATAATTGTTTTTGGAAATATGACCTAATGATTTAATGGTATTTAATTTTTTGTAAAACCAGAATGCCCTGTAGGTTATGTAATTCCATTTAAGCTTCAGTGGAAGTGCGCTCTTCCTGGGATTATAACTATGATGAAATTGTTCACGGGTGTAATCTGAATTTCAGCGAGTTTTTTGTTGATGATGAAGGAAGTGTTCTTCGTAATTACAGGATAGATCCAGGTGAAACTGTAAATGTGACATTTAAAATATTAAATATCGGGAATGATATTGCCCTGATGTTAAGTATATGATTTATAGATGTGATTGTTTTGAATTTGTTTTTATATATTAATAAGTAAGTAGATTTCCTCTTATATAATTATCTTCATGTATTCAAATGATTTATTATTATATTAATAATTATTTATTAGTTATATTAAAAACCCGCCGCCCCCCCGCGCACCCCGGGGGCCCCCCCCGCCCGCCCCCCCGCCCCGCCGCGCGGCCCCCGCACCCCCCCTCACCCCAAAAATTAATGAAATTTATTGATTTAAATAAAAATAACTGACTCTGAAGTGGCTCCCCGAAGGGCCCAAAAGAAATGGGGTAAACCATCCCTAATTAAATCTACTTAATAAACCCAGAACCAAAAAAAAACCAACATAACAAACAAAACTTTTACTTAAAAAATGGGGAACAACTTTCGAACAGCGTTTATGCAGTTCTTTCCGTTCCAGCTTCCATAATAATGTGAAATGGTGGTTGACTCAATTGTTTTTGGAAATATCGCTCCTAATGATTCAATAATCGGCTCACCTTTTCAATTTTTTGTAAAACCAGAATGCCCTGTAGGTTATGTAATTCCATTTAATCTCCACGTAGCAAGTACAACATCTTCCTGGGAATATAACTTTGATGAAATTGTTCACGGGTGTAACCTGAATTTTAGCGAGTTTTTTGAGAGAAGGAAGTGTTCTCAAAATAAGAGTCAGGCGATAATGTGACATTAAATGTTAAAACGGGAAATATATTGCCCCTGATGTTAGAAGTATAATCACACTAGTCCATATATGACGATCGTTGATTCAATGGCTTTCTTCGGAACAATTTTGCCAGACAGCAATTCTATTAATGAATCCGATACATATACAATAACCGTAAGTCAAGATTGTCCCCTTCAATATAATCCTATATTCATGCTCAAGCTCGAAACTCAGAATGGATTGTATCCTTATATATTAACTGATTCAATAACTCTTGAGGTTGCTATGCCTTCGGTTTCAGATCCTACAGGTAATGATTCTACTGGTTATTATGCATATTCAAGTCATGATATTCTTTGGGAACAACATCCCGAATATAACTGGGTTGAGATCAGTACGATTGGAACAGAAATACCAAAACCAGGTGGTGTAAGTGATTTTACACAAACTGTTGATCTGCCTTTCAACTTCAAATATTACGGGAACAATTTTTCACAAGTTAGAATTAGCAGTGATGGCTGGATTGCTTTCGGCAGCGAGACACAAACTAAATCTCTGAACTGTCCACTCCCTTGTATGGATACACTTAATAATATGGTTGCTGTGTTCTGGGATGATTTCTTTTCCAATGGACCTCAAGGTGGAGGCAAACTTTATTATTACTCTGATCCTGCTAATCATAGGTTTATTGTAGAATGGGATACAGTGCCACATTATTCCGATCTGAATGATAAGGAAACCTTTGAAATTATTCTTCTTGATCCTGCCTATTACCCAACACCAACCGGGGACGGAGAAATAATATTCCAGTATAAAGAAGTTGAAGAAGCCGGAAGCTGCACTGTGGGAATAGAGAATGGCACTGAAGATGTTGGCTTACAATATTTGTTCAATGAAATTTATGATCCCACAGCAAATGAATTAGTTAGTGGTATTGCAATTAAGTTTACCACAAAGACTCCAACTGTGGTTTCTGTTGACGATGATATAGAAATTGATCAAATAGTACCGACTGCATATTCACTTGAACAGAATTTTCCAAATCCATTTAATCCAATAACAAACATATCTTATTCTATTCCAGAGCAAGCATATGTTAAGTTGTGTATTTATGATATAAACGGAACACTAATAAAAACACTGTATGAAGGTGAACAACCGACAGGAAGATATTTTAGTGTTTGGAAAGGTGAAAATAATTCTGGTGTTAAGGTTGGTTCAGGAGTTTATTTCTACAGAATTCTTGCAAACAGTTTTGTCCAAACAAGAAAGATGATACTGTTAAAGTAAGTAACAATATTTAACTATCGGTAATAAACTTCTTCAATAACTTTGAAGCAATATGATATTTCAGAAATCGTGAATTGATATGTACGTGTTTACTGCACTGTTGATAGTTTTTATTATTGTCTCTGCTTATGGCCTTGTAGAATTCGCTTTGCATCAGAGAAGAATTTACTCAATACCCATCCGGATACACGTGAACGGTACCAGAGGTAAATCCAGTGTAACAAGATTGATTGGCGCTGCTTTACGCGAAGCCGGAATCAAAACAATTACAAAAGTTACCGGAACTTATCCAAGACTAATTCTAGAAAACGGATGCGAAGTTGCCATTTACCGCAAGGCTGAACCCAACATTATTGAGCAATTATCTATTGTCAAATTTACCTCCAAAAGAAAAGCTCAGGCAATTGTAATGGAATGTATGGCGGTTCAACCGCAGTACCAGTGGGTTACAGAAACTAAAATGCTTCATTCTACAATTGGTGTAATTACCAACGTACGATTAGACCATATTGATGTTATGGGTTACACTCTTCCTGAAATTGCAGATGCTCTTGGAAATACTATTCCTAAAAACAAAAACTTATTCACTGCAGAAAAAATTCTTTTTAATAAGTTGAAGGAAATTGCTGAAAAAAGAAAATCATCTATTCATTTAGCAGAGGAAAATCAGGTAACTGAAGACGAGATGAAAGGATTCAGCTATATCGAGCATAAAGAAAATGTTGCTCTTGCTCTGGCGGTTAGTGAACATCTTGGCATCGAAAGAAAAGTTGCTTTGAAAGGAATGTATAAAGCGATTCCAGATGCTGGTGCTCTGAAGCGTTCAACTGTGAATGTATTCCAGAAGAAGATTAACTTCTTTAATGCATTCGCAGCAAATGATCCACAATCAACTGTGATGATTTGGAACAAAGTCAAAAAAGAAATCGGATTCAGAGGAGTAAAAATAATTTTACTGAATACAAGGCAGGATCGCTTGGATAGGGCAAAGCAGTTAACAGGAATGCTGGGTTCAGAATTAAATAATGAATTTGACTATTTGATTTTAATCGGGCAGTCAGCGGAAGTTGTTGAAGAATTAGCTGTGTCCGGTGGAGTTAAGAGAAATAAGATTGTGAACCTGGGCTGGACTGAACCTGAAGCAGTCTTTGAAGCAATCCTTGCATATACAGCCGAGCAATCTACTGTTGTTGCAATTGGTAATATGGGAGGTATGGGCGGAAAAGTAGCTGACTTTTTTGAGAACCGGAGTGTTGTATATGGTTGAGCTTGCAATTACACTTGGATTAATTTTTAGTTTACTTTCATATGAAGTTTTTGGATTAGCTGCTGGTGGAATTGTTGTTCCCGGCTACATTGCTTTACAGCTTTCACAACCTGATAGACTGATCGGAATTATTCTCGTCAGCTTGTCAACATATCTTATTATAAAAATTTTAGGTCATTATACTTTTCTTTATGGAAGAAGACAGATGGTTATTTGCCTTCTTGTGGGATGTTTGCTTGCAAATTTTTCCAGGCAGTTTTTAGTAATTGATTTGACTTCAAATATAGTACAACTGCAGGCTGTCGGCTGGGTTGTTCCCGGTTTGATTGCTCACTGGTTTGGTAAACAGGGTATATACAGAACATTGTGTGTTTTATTCATCACTTCAGTGCTGGTGAGATTAATTGTGATAATAATATTTAACGGCGAATTACTGCCGACGTAAATTTTTAAATAATAAAATGCAAGTATATAATTTAAGTGCGGGTTCAAAAACAGTATTAAGCGTATTGGCACTATTAGCTTTAATGGCTTTTCTTGCAGTTGAATACGGCAAGGAAGACGTAAAGCTTAAATATTATGATCAGAAAATTGAAGCATCAAAGCTTGCAAAAGAAGCCACAGAGCATCTCAAAGAATTCCGGATGCATAAAAGTGTTTTTATAGATGTTGTTAATGATCCTAATGAAACTGCTTTAATTGGTCAGGATATTACTCCAATAACGACTGACCGCGGATATATTGAAGCGAAACTTACAGCAACAAATCCGAATTTTGCGGCTGTTGTAGTTGATATGCTTAAGGAAGCTGAACTCGAAAAAAATGATGTTGTAGCAATTGCATTCACAGGATCATTTCCAGGCTTAAATATTTCAGTTCATTCTGCCATTCAAACTTTAAAGCTGAAGCCAATAATAATTACTTCGGTCGGTGCTTCTAACTGGGGAGCGAATGATCCGTTTTACACATGGCTGGATATGGAAAGAGCGTTATTCAATGCAGGAGTATTTAAAAACAAATCGGTAGCTGCTTCGATTGGCGGCGGACTCGACAGAGGAAGAGGACTCAGCCCGGAAGGAAGACAATTAATAGTTGATGCTATAGAAAGAAACAAAGTTGAATTTATTAATGAAGAGCATCTTGAAAGCAGTATTCAAAAAAGACTTGAGACTTACGACCGGTACAGGAAGAAAGATAAAATAAAAGCATTCATTAATGTTGGAGGAGGAATATCGAGCATCGGGTCAGTTGAAAATGCTAAGTTCATACCTAATGGTCTATCCAATACTTTGCCGATGAAAAATTTTCCTGTAAGAGGAATGCTGATTCAGATGGCTGAAAAAAATATTCCTGTTATTCATTTGTTGAATGTAAACCAGCTTGCTGAGGAATATGGTTTACCAACAAATCCAACTCCGCTGCCTCGCCCCGGTGAGGGAGAAATTTTCATTCAAAAAAGATACAGCGTCTTGCTCACAGCAGGTGTAACTTTTTTCTTAGTTATTGCTATTTCATTCGTCTTTTTTATGGAAAGAAAAAGGCATAAGCTTGGTACGGAACAGGTAATTGTTCCCCCAAAAGAAACAGAACCGGAGCTGCAATTTCCCGAAGTTAAAATTTGAGTGATATGAGTAATCAAAAAATATATAAGATGTTTTTTCTGATTTTAGTTTTTCTTGCCGGCACTGTTTTATGCGGTGCTGCACCTAAAACTAAAGTCTTAATTCCGAAAAATTCCAAAGCACCCATTTCGATAATAATTTCTGGTAAAAGCTTAAAATATTATCCTTTGTCAGTTGATGAATCATCAGTACTAACTACAAGAGGTCCGGGAAAATTAAAAATTATCACACGTGGACATATAAATTCACAAGATGAAAAAAGATTGAGTTATAATGTTTATTACAGAATCAACGGCGGCGAAAAAATTAAAGTGGAATTCAATAATGTTAAACCTGATGATAACTCCTCGTTTGAAGAGCCGTCACTGGGCTTTCCATCAGTTGGGGAAAATATTATAATAGAATTATCTCGTGGTGAGCATACAATAGAACTTTGGAGCGGTTCAAAAAACTTCAAAATTAGTACGCGCGTATTATTCACGCCGTCAAAAGAAAAGAAAATTGATTGGGTTTCATTATCGCCGATGTACCCGCACGAACCGGTTAGTCTAGTAACAAATGAAGATGTTGTTTCGTACTATCGATATTCTTCGGCTAAACCTTTGAAAGTGAGAATTACCGGGCCTACAATGCTTAGAGTTCTTAATCGTGTTGAATTCGATTACAAGATGAAAGGTAAATTGAATTATCGTGTTGAAGTTAAAGTAGATAAAAAAGTTAAGAATACTTACATGCTATGTACAGATCGCTCCGATATTACGAGATATAAAAAAGATGGAAAAAGAACTCCGGGTAAAGCAAAAGAAATTGTAATAAGTGTTCCATCAGGAACACACACATATGAAATAATTACGCTTGACAAATGTTCAGTCCTTGGCAGGATTCTTTTCCCCAAAAAAGATATTAAGCTGGAAGCATATTAAATTGTCTGCAAAAGTTAACGCACATAACATGATCAAATACAGTATAATTATTCTGTGCTGTCTGATTTTCCTTTTGAATCCGGATAATGAATTATTTGGACAGAAGAAGAAAAAGACAGAAAAAAAAGTAGATAAGTGGGCACTCAGTCTTTCTATAAAACCTTTCTATGATAGTAATATCTTAAAGTATTCAGATAAGTACATTCAGAGATTTAAAAACGGGGAAGATCCGGGAAGGTTTCACATTAATCGAATTGACGATTTAACAGTTGGTTATTCTGCGGGAATAACTTTTACCGATGCATTTTTCGGAAATATGAAAACAATTTTAGGGGCTGGCTATGATACAGATGCCTATACATATAACTCAGTAAAAAATTGGGCAACGTTTAATATATTTTATCGGCAGCAAATTGCTGCTTCAACTTCTGCTCAGTTCTCTTATTCTTATATCCCTGAATTTTATGTTCGTCACTTCCGCGATGAGGATTGGGTAAAATATTATGGATATACTCCCGGAACATTTCGGCCATACTTATTTTCAAAAGATGATTTTAGTTTCTGGGCTCAGCAAATACTTCCCGTGGAAAACAACAAGAGCTCGTCTTTACTTTACTTACGATAGATATTACCTCGATGAGTCAAATACTGAATATGACAGTCATGATTATTTGTATGGATTCAGAGTTTACCAATCCTTGTTTAAAAATCTTGATTTCAACTTGGGTTATTTCTATACAACTTCCGATGCTAAGGGATACGATGAACTAAATGAAACAAAAGTAAATTCTGATGATTCTGATGCTACCAATTATGAACATGCATATTTTGCCGGCCTTGATTATGTCCTTCCAAAAGTTTTTTCCGGGACAATGATATTAGTATCGATGTTCAATATTTTAGAGCTTTTTATACAACAGACAAATACCTTGAAGTGGATCCTCTCCACGCCGGACGTTTCGATTACAATTATCGAGTCTATGTTAATTATAATATAGACCTGATGGAAAATTTTTCGGCGACTGCTTTTTATAATTGGTTTGGAAGAGAATCCAGCACCTCTGCCGAAGTTAATAGGGAATATGTTTCTAATGAGAAAGATTATACACAATTCCGTGTTGGTATCAATTTTAATTATCTAATCAGATTTTAATAAAGTAAATCACACATTTATAAGAGAAATAATATGCAAAAGATTTTATATACAGTTCTATTTATTGGATTAATGTTTTTAGCAAGCTGTGGTACACCAAATGATCCTGAATCAATTATTGGCGGAGATGGCGGCTACAAAATTGTGAGTAAGTATGCAACTTCAGGATTTGCACAGGATATTTTATCGAGAGACTCCTTGGTATACATATCACAAGGACAAGGCGGATTAATAATAATTAATGTTTCGAATTCGAAAGAGCCAAAATTCGTCTCAGAGCTGACTTATTGCTTAAGAGGATATAGCTTATAAGTTAGCTATAAAAAGACAGCGTAATTTATCATTGCAGCCGGTGCCTTCGGAGTCATCAGTAGTAGATATTTCCAATCCATTAAACCCGGTAGTCACTCAGGAATAATCGTGCCATTGCCCCAGCGAAAGATTTTCATATAATGGGCGATTACCTGTTCACAGCAGTAAGTGAAGAAGGTGTCAACATTACAAAAATTAGTGACCCCACATATCCGGATTTTAGGCAAACATTTTTCGTCCCGGGTTTTGCACAGGCAGTTTGTACTTCGGCAGATAGTAATTTCCTATTCATTGCTAGCGGAGAAGTAGGATTCACAATTTTTGATATATCTGATTTCCAGGACGGCTATAATAATTACCCATTAGTAGGCTGGCTCGATACACCAGGCTTTGCTGAAGATGTGACAGTTCATCCTGATCTTCCCGTTGCATTTCTGGCATGTGGAACCGGAGGTCTGGTTATTGTTGATTATTCTGACACCGCAGATGTGAAAATTATTGGTGGCTATGTTATCAGGAGGTTATGCTAAAGGAAGTTGTTTATAAAGAAAATAAAGTCTATGTGACAACCGGATTGAGAGGGCTCCAGATTTTTGATGTATCTAATTTGTACTTCGCCTGTCCGGATTGGTCACTGTTCAGACAAAACTATGCCAATGGCAGTAGCGATCGATGACAAAAATGTTTATGTTGCTGATGAACAAGAAGGGTTAGTAATTATATCGATTCCTTAACTATAAACTTTCTTGTTTTGTCTGAGCTATTAATTCGAATTTTTGCTCAGCGATTATTTTCTTACGAAAACTTACCTTCAAAGTATAATTCCCCGGCTGCCGCTTTTCCGGGGTAATTGAAATTGAATTCGAGATGGTAAAGAAAGGATTGCTGGTTGTATAAACTATACGCTTTTTATAAAATGATTTACCGTCCGGTCCAATCCATTCAAAATAAAATTTCATCTGCTCATTAGTTTTTATATCCTGCTTCTCAATACTTACGACTGCTTTTACCTTCGCTTCATCCTTGATTGTGAATGTTGTGGCTGTGCCGATGGGTTTGCCGGTTTTCTTGCTGACCTTTCTACAAAGAATAATGGATGCCTTTATACTCTCAGTCTTAACCTCAGGTTTTATGGTTTTTCTTTTTTTAATCTTCTCATCAGTTTTAATTTTATCAACAGACTTACTTTTCTTTTTAACACTTGCAGAGTCAGTCTTCAATTCCACAAGCTGGAAATTCTTTTCGGCTATTAATTCACGGAATAGATAAACACGTACGAGATAATTACCTGTCTTTCTTTTCTCCGGTGTTATAGAAATTGAACTTATTATTCTTGAAGATGAATCCGATGGGGAGATATCAATTCGTTTTTTATAAAATGATTTACCGAAAGCATCTATCCAATCAATATGAAACATCAAGTCTCGTTCATTCTCTGCTTCCTGCAAATCTACACTTGCGTAAAGTTTAGACTGATTTTTTAATTCGAAAACTGAATTGGGTTTAATTAGCTTACCCGTTTTCTTGCTGATTTTATTACTGAGCGTAATCTTCGGTTGAATTCCGGTTTCAGAAATTGATGAATAAACAATAGTTGAGTCATTCAAAATTACAGGCTTGTCTTTTCGACCAGAGCATCCTGATATACATAGGAACAGAACTGCAGTGATGCAAACAGCTAAAAACCTTCCATCAAGATATTTTATGAATATTTTTTTATCCATCAGATCATTTTGATTATATAGTTTTTACTTCGCTGCTTTACACTCCCAAACCATTTTGCTAATGGCAGCATCACAATAAGCATTATTGTAAATCCTATTAACGTTTCCACAACTTCGCCCTCTCGATAAAATAATCCAATTCTTTTAGAAACTATTCCAAGTATTGCAATGTGTATGCAGTAGAAAAAGAGTGGAACTTTACCAACAACTGAAAGTATGTTCAATAATTTTGGAAAAATTTTATTTATGAAAATAATTGTGCCAACACCTAAAACAACCCATCCAAAGAACCAAAGATTGTGGTAAAGACTTGGCGGATATTTTTGGTCAAGGAAAAAAGAATATGAGCCAAAATCGGAGAAGGGAAATATGTTACCGAAGCCACGTTCCATTCGAATAAGTGTAGCGATTAAAATAGAAGTTACTCCGATTGCCAGACTATAAATTATTTTCTGCTTATCTGTTTTCCATCCTTTTAGCCAGCCGGTTGCCATCACTGACCCCAAAATTGCCAGTGCGAACCATGGAAGAATCGGGTATTTATTGAAATCTCCTGAATCAATAAATGTTTGCATCAGAACTTGCTGCCAATAAACATCAGGATTGTATTGAATCGTTAACAGGAATGGATATATGAAAAGAATAGCTAATGCAATACCCAGACGCAATAACCATTTTGTATTTACAATCAGAGTTAAAAGTATCATTGAGAAGCCAATTGTAGAAATAATTCCAAGGTGAGCAGGTTTAAATTCACTGAAGCCGCCCCACGAAGAATTTACCCAGGTCATCTGAACAATAACAAGAAATAAACCACGCTGGATCAAATGCCATCTTGCACTCCAATCAGGAGTTCCCTTCAGGATTCTTTTCTGATAAGCCCACCAAACCATTGCACCATTCATCATCAGGAATCCCGGTGCACATAGGTATCCAATGTATCTGAGAATAAATTGTTCCCAGTTTGGAATTAATGGGTCTGCGGGATCGAGATATAACCAGATAGAGTTAAAGTAGTAAGAGCTGTGTCCAAGAAGCATTAATATGCCGACGAAACCGCGGAACTGATCTATAAAATCGAAACGCTGCTTGGCTGTACTGGATTTATCAGTAGAATTAATTTTTAGTTTCCCCGGATGATGAATTATTTCAGAAAGTTTTATAACTCGTTCAAAATAAATAAAAATTTTACTTGTAAAATTATGAAATAGTATCTACAAAAGCTTTTCGCAAAAAAAAGAGGGCATTAAAGCCCTCATATTAAATATTGTTTTTACTGGTATTAGGAATAAGTACCCATTGCGCCAAACATACTACCTATCATAG
>JAXHLB010000037.1:0-16399 GCA_034522695.1 Ignavibacteriaceae bacterium
CAATGAATTGATTGATAATCCCGATACACTTTATTCCGCGACCAACGAACTATTAATGGCTGGTGTTGATGCATCAGTCGCTCTCGGTCCGCTGGAATTAAATGTTCAATACGTAGAAAGGCGAGATAAAAATCCTTACGCATTTGTTGAGTCAGAGGAATTAAAATCAAGAGGAGGCTTCGGCGAACTTATTTTCCGGCCCGATGGAGATGACAGCAAATGGTATGGGACGAATTACTCTACAACAATGTGAGTTCGGATGACAAATTGGTTGAGTGGGAATCTTTAGCTTTTCATCTGGGATATCTTTTGAGAAGAAACATCCGTTTAGTCGGAGAATATTCATATAATATAAAAGATGAATTTGGACGAATAGGAGTTGGATTTGTATTACGGCGTTTTAAATACTTAGCTAAAATATTATTTACTTATTGTTGTTTGTTCCTTCGAATAATTTGGTTACGTTTGTACAGTTATAAGAATAAGCGAGGAATAAAAATGGACTTTCAATATTCAGATCAGCCGGAACCGCATAAAGAGAGAACAAAGCAAATTCTTAAAGCACATCCCGAAGTAAGAAATCTGATTGGAAGAAATCCGGTCAGTGCCGTAATTACAATTTTAGTTGTTACCTTGCAATTCGTAATTGCTTACTTGCTTGCTGATCAGGCATGGTGGCTGACAATTATCGCAGCATTTTTCATCGGTGCTTTTGCTGATCATAATCTTTTTGTTCTCATTCACGAAGCATCACACAATTTAATTTTCAAGAACAGAACACTCAATACGATATTTGGAATTATTGCCGACCTGCCGAAAGTCGTTCCGAGTTATGTTTCATTCAAATCATATCATTTAAAACATCATTCATTCCAGGGAGATTATTATCTCGATGCGGATCTTGCAAGCAAGTGGGAAGCAAGCCTGATAGGTAATACATTTTTTGGAAAAATGATGTGGGAACTTTTCTTTCCGTTCTTTCAGGCGTTCAGAACAATGCGGCTGAAAGAAATAGAATTTATGAACGCGTGGGTTATTGTTAACTGGATAGTTGTCTTTGCTGTTGATGCATTGATTATTATTTACCTCGGATGGACTGCACTTCTTTACCTTGTTTTCTCACTCATCTTTTCAATCGGTCTTCATCCACTTGGTGCAAGATGGATACAGGAACATTTTCTTGTTGCACCTCCGCAGGAAACTTACAGCTACTACGGTCCTTTAAATATTCCATCGTTAAATGTTGGCTATCATAACGAGCATCACGATTTTCCATCTGTTCCTTGGAACAAACTTCCTGAACTAAAAAAAACCGCACCGGAATTTTATGATAATCTTGTGTATCATAAATCGTGGTTCAAACTCTGGCTTAGATTTTTATTCGATCCTCAGCTTTCACTTTATTCGAGAATGGTCAGAACAAACAGAGGTGGATTGCGGGTTAACTCTGAATAGTTCCTACACAAACAAGAGACTGTCTCAAAAGGTCGGTTTGTCATTACGAACGAAGTGAAGTAATCTCAATTTTAAGTAGAAACAAAAGATTGCTTCGTCATAAATTCCTCGCAATGACTACTCTAATACTTTTAAGACCGCCACTGAAAAAAACTTAATTTTAGCTTCTTAATAGTTGCCCATCTAACCTAATTTACTTCTCGAAATTAGGAATCCATCAAACTCTTATCTTCTTAAAACTGACAAGATAACGCCCATTTTTAGCCCAAAATCCTTTTAACACAAAGGGTTCCGATGGCATATATGTTGTCAAATCTATAAAAAATAAATCCCCCTTCATTTTGAAAGCTAAGGAAAATGATTAAAGGAACAGTAAAAATTGATGGCGTGATTTGCAAAGGCTGTGAGCTTTGCATTATTTCATGCCCGCAAGATGGACTTCGTCTCTCCTCACACTTCAATGAAAAAGGCTACCGCTTTGTTGAACTGATTGAAGATAACTGTACGGGTTGTACTAATTGTGCACTTGTTTGTCCCGAGGCAGCCATTACAGTTTATAGACAGCCAAAGCCGGCAAAGAAAGTTGCTGCTAAAAGAGTGAGTTCATCTTTAAAGGAAAATAGTTAAAGGTTTTATAATGGAAGAGAAAAAAAACAAAACTAGTGAAGCAAAATTAATGAAAGGCAATGAAGCGCTTGCTGAAGCTGCCATTCGTGCTGAGATTGATGCTTACTTCGGTTATCCGATTACTCCGCAGTCAGAAGTTCTTGAATATCTCGAAAGGGAAGTTCCGAAACGCCATGGATTGGTACTTCAGGCAGAAAGTGAAATTGCATCGATCAATATGATTTACGGTGCAGCAGGTGCAGGTGCAAGAGTTATGACTTCATCCTCGGGTCCGGGAATAAGTTTGATGCAGGAAGGCCTTTCTTACATTGCTTCTGCTCAGTTGCCTTGCTTAGTTGTAAATGTAGTTCGTGGTGGTCCGGGTCTGGGAACAATTCAACCATCGCAGGGAGATTATTTCCAGGCAGTAAAAGGCGGAGGACACGGCGATTATCATTTAATTGTTTTAGCTCCCGCTTCAGTTCAGGAAATGGCTGACTTTGTTTTTGAAGGATTTCGTCTTGCAGAGAAGTACAGAAATCCCGCAATGATTTTAACTGATGGTGCGCTTGGTCAGATGATGGAAAAAGTAATTCAGCCCGAAGAAGGATCATTACCAAAAGTTGCAACACCCTGGGCAACAACAGGAAAGACAAAAGACAGAGAACATAATATTATAACTTCACTATTTATTAAACCCGAAGAGATGGAATCTGTAAATCTTCAATTGCAGGAAAAGTACAGAAAGATCGAGAAAGAAGAGGTGAGGTTTGAAGAAATAAAAACAGAAGATGCAAACATTATTTTGGTTGCTTTTGGATTATCGTCACGCATCTGTCAGAAGACGGTTGATCTTGGAAGAGAAAAAGGAATTAAAATTGGATTACTAAGACCAATCACTCTCTATCCTTATCCATACAAAAGATTAAATCAATTAGCTGATCAGGTTGATTTTATGATGTCAGTTGAAATGAATGCCGGACAAATGGTTGAAGATGTTCGATTAGCTGTTGAAGGAAAAGTGCCTGTTCACTTTACAGGAAGAATGGGTGGAATGATTCCTTCACCGGATGATGTGCTTCATGAAATAGAATCAATTCTGGACAAACAAAATGTCCTTCAGGATTAAAAGAGTTTAATAGGAGATTAAGATATGTCAATAGAAAGACCATCAACTTTAGATTTTCCACCGGATGCGGAAGGAATGGAAATGGTCTATTGCAGACCGGAAACATTAACAGATACACCATTTCATTATTGCCCTGGATGCGGACACAGTGTTGTTCACAGAGTTTTCATGGAAGTTGTGGAAGAACTTGGAATACAGGAAAAGACAATCGGCGTTGCACCTGTTGGCTGTTCTGTGTTTGCTTATCATTATATGAATATTGATATGCAGGAAGCTGCTCACGGCAGAGCAAGTGCAGTTGCTACAGGAATAAAAAGAGTTCTGCCTGATAAATTCGTTTTTTCTTACCAGGGAGACGGCGATCTTGCAGCAATTGGTACAGCAGAAACAATTCATACCGTCAACAGAGGAGAGAACATCTTAATGGTGTTCATCAACAACGGTATTTATGGAATGACTGGCGGACAGATGGCTCCGACTTCTTTAATCGGGCAGGTTACAACAACATCTCCTTATGGTCGTGATGTTAAAATGGTTGGGCATCCAATTAAAATTGCAGACTTGCTTATTCAATTGCCCGGTGCTTACTATGTAACACGTCAGGCAGTTCACAATCCAAATGCCATAAGAAAATTGAAGAAAGCTTTCGAGAAATCATTCCAGTATCAAAAAGAAGGAAAGGGAACCTGCTTTGTTGAAGTCGTTTCAAACTGTCCTTCCGGCTGGAGAATGACACCGGTTGAATCAATCAAGTATCTGGAGGATACAATGTTTCCTGCTTATCCGCTTGGTGATTTAAAAGTTCCGGAAAAAGTTTAAAGGTTTTTAAGGGAAGAAAGAAAGAGGAATTTACTAATGCGAAAAGAACATGAAATAATTTGTGCTGGTTTCGGAGGGCAGGGAGTGCTTTCAATGGGAAGCATTATTGCCTATGCCGGAATGATCGAAGGGAAAGAAGTAAGCTGGATGCCATCGTACGGACCGGAGATGAGAGGCGGAACAGCAAACTGTATTGTCATCGTTGCTGATGCAAGAATCAGTTCACCCATCATAACAAAATTTGATTCTGCAATTGTTCTTAACCAGCCATCGCTCGATAAATTTGAGAAAGCAGTAAAGCCCGGAGGATTGCTGTTGTATGAACAGTCTACAATTATTCATCCTCCGACAAGAGAAGATATTGATGTTGTTTGCATGCCTGCTATTGAAGAAGCAGACAAACTAAAAGCAAAGCAGGTTGCTAATATGATAATGGTCGGTGCGTTTTTGGAAAAAAGACCGATCGTAAAAATCGAAACAATAGTTAGTGCTCTTAAAAAAGCATTACCAGAACACAGGCATCATTTGATCCCTGTAAATGAATTGGCTCTGAAGAGAGGAAAAGAACTGGTTCACTTAAATGAGAAAATAACAGCTTAATCAAAACCTGAGGAATAACCATGTCAGATACCGGAATAAACTGCCAGCACGCTTGTAAAAACACTTGTGCAAGCCTTAACGAAGCTCTCCGGAAGGAAACAGCTATCATTAAATATTATGAAGGAGTTCTTGCTGAATGTACTATGCCTGAGGTGAAGACATTTATGGATGAGCTGGTTGAGGAAAAGCGCAAGGTTATTCTTCGACTCATTCAGAAATTGAATGAAATACACGTCCGTTCGCAGGCAATTGATGGTATTACATCAAGCTTTAATAATATTGATGGATAAGTCTTATTTGATTGACATCACAGGTATGAATGGTTATATTTGCGAGCCTAAAATTGAAAACAGAAAAGCTAAGTTCTTAAAAAAAATTATATCGCGGGTCCGTCATTAAAACAAGTTTTATTGCCGGGATAAAGTGGAGTAATTGAGAGCGCGTCGGGTTTATAACCCGAATAAATAAAATGAAAATTATATCGCGGGGTGGAGCAATTGGTAGCTCGTCGGGCTCATAACCCGAAGGTTATAGGTTCAAGTCCTATCCCCGCTACAAAGAAAAAGAAAGGGTTCTAGAAAGTTTAGAACCCTTTTTTCATTTAAGCCAGATGAGAAAACAATGCCATATTATGTATATCTGATTTTAAGTGAAGAGGGTTATCACTACACTGGTCAGAGTCCTAAATTACCTGAACGATTAGGTAAGCACAATGCTGGTAAATCACATTCAACAAAACACGGACATAACTGGAAGATAATTCATACAGAAGTATTTGCAACAAGAGCGGAAGCTATGAAGAGGGAGAAGTGGTTGAAAAGTGGAGTGGGTCGGGAGTGGATAAAGAAAAATGTTGCGGGGTGGAGTCCGCCAGAGGCGGAGTAGCTCGTCGGGCTCATAACCCGAAGGTTATAGGTTCAAGTCCTATCCCCGCTACTAACGAAAAATCCTCATCTTATATGGGGATTTTTTATGTTAAAAGTATGAAATATTTTGTTTATGTAATCAAAAGTGCAGAGGGTCATTATTATATGGTATGACTGAGGATTTGGAAAGCAGATTATCGGAACATAATAATAAAGAGTAAATTTTTCATTGTATCAAACAGGATTGCAGTTGGAGAAGTCATATTTTTGTAGAGGAATTCGAAATCAGACAAGAAGCTAAGGAAAAGTCAACCTTACAAAGAGAGGAGGTCGTCAAAAGATAGTTGAAAGAAAAAGGTCTGGAGTAAAGGTTTAAGGTTGCAATCCCGGACAAATGTCGCAAGGCGTGACAAAAAAGAAAAGGTTTGGCAGAAAGGAGGTAATTAAAAAAAAAGGGTATCCAAGGAAAGAAAACAGCAAAAAGCAGAAGAGGGAGATGTTTTTATAGAAAAAAGTCATAAAAGAAGCGAGAAACTATACAAGGACAGTAACCCAAAAGAAAAGCAAAGAAAACGGAAAGATACACAGGTTTTCAAGGCCAAGAACGCGAAAACAATAAAAGAAATGGGAAAAAAAAGGAAACAAAGAGAGCGGGACAAACAAGAAGGAAAAAGAGCAGCAAGCCAAAAATATTCAAAGAAAGATATCAAAAAGAAAACAAATGGTAAATAATGATTTGGAAAAGATGAAGAAGAAGTGTAGAAGAAGAAGCAAAATAATGAAAACAGAAAGATACCGGAAGGAAGAGAAAGAAAGAACAAAGAAAGAAAAACAAGAGAAAACAAACCAGAGAAAGGTTAATTAGATGTAAGTTAGATCAGAGACAAGACAGGGCTAGTAACCGAAGAAGCAGAAATAAAGGAGGGATATAAAAGGATTAGGATATTCGTTTTGAAAGAAAGGAACGACGAAGAGGAAATGTTTAAAGCCGAAGAAAAAGCACGTAAATATTATTGCAAAAGAAGAGAGTCTTCAAGAGATGGCAAAAATGCTAAAGAAACAAGGAAGCCTGATATATAAGTATTTTGGAGAAAAAGAAGGATTACCGCGGTTAAAGCTCTTCCAGGAAAAGAACAAAGAGCTTCCGAAAGGCAGAAAAAAGAAGAACAAAAAGATAAAAGGAGTTCTCCAAATAAAGAACACTTATAAAAAGGTGGAGTTGTTTTAGAAAGTGGAAAAGAAGTATATTGCCAAGGATATAGCGGAACATCTTACAAGGTATAGAAATAAAGAGCGGAAAAGTACGTAAGAGAAGAAACCAAAAGATGCAAAAAAGAAGAAAAACAGACAAGTAGAAAAAGTGCTAAAAGGAAGTTAGAAGAAAGACCAAAAAAAAAAGAACAAATCAAGAAACAGTAATACCACAAGCAGTTTCTGACAGAAAGGAAATTATCTTACACAGAAACAGATAGTTGGAGAAAGAGAAAAACTGACAATAAGGAGCTGGCATAGAATCACGAAAAGAAGAATTAATTTTTCTCGAAAGTTAGAAAAGAAGTTGACAATCTATGCTGACAAAGTCGGAGCTATCACCTGCTACAAAGATAAATCCTGAACATGTTAGCTATTAGAACTTTTTATGTTTATAACTATAATTCTCAAAAGTTGATTTGATTTCAGATTGGATTACCCCAAACCTTTCAGTTGTGATAATCAAAATAATAATCAATCCAGTTGGAAAATAAGTTTCCAGACTTTCTTTCTCTTCCTTAGTAATTGTTTCAATATTGACCGGAATTGTATATCAGTTATAAAATCTTTTAAGGAGTATAATGGCAGCACCACAGGTGCACTTTTTCTTAGGAACCATTCTTTTAATCCCTCTTGTTGTGTTTCTCTTCCGAGTTTGATTTTTAAATATGCTGACTTCTTTCATTAACTGATAAGCAACAGCCCATCCTAGAATCATAAAAGCAAAAAGAAAAAGAAACAACCGGTCTGACAAAGTCATTGACCATAGCTGTATAATCTGGATTCATAGCGTTTCCCTCTAACTTAATTCATCTTTGTAAGTGAAAATAGTTTTTAGTGCATAGCTTTTATTTGATATACAACGTAATAGTGATGATGTGACTCAGATGTGTAAAATAATAAAAAGCATAGCACCCCTCAATTATTCAATAGATACATTATAATGCCAATTCCCATGCCATTTATTTAATAACTTTTTGCATTAGTACGAATAACATTTTGTCTCTAAACGATAACCATTATTAAATAATGAAAATTTCTGAATCAAAATAAATCATGTTGGTAAAGTGAGGTTTATAGATTGACAAAACAGTTTATTTATAAGCATTTCAAACAAGATCGGAAGAAGTGGAGTTGAGATGTGTTTTAAGATTAGTGTGGTGTCCTGTCAGAGGAGGGAAGTTGTTGCTTTATTCGAATTAATCCTTCCTGAAAAGCACAATTCTGTTTGTGTTTGTTCCAAAGGCATTGTTATTTATTCCCCAGATGTTTGCAGTCTTGGTAAACTCCTGGAGATTGATCACAACACCAAGACACTCAAAGCCAGCTTTGATACCAACTGGAACGATATGTTCGTCCAGTTTTACTTTCCCCTCGTCTAACTTCACCGACTTCAAATGCAACATAACCATCTCTTTTAGTTATTCGATAAAGTTCCCGGAAAACTTCTACCCATAACTTTTTCCCATTCATCTATTTTTTTTTGAGATCGTAATATTCCGGGCTATTTCATCCGCATCGATATTATTGAACCAGCATCGCAGCCAGTTATCTTCTGAATAGTTAACAATATCCAGAAACGGCGGAGAAGTAACAGTAAGTTGAACGGAATTGCTTTTTATCTTTGTAGTAGTTCGTGCATCTTCATTTAGGAATTTAGCCTTGTCACCTATTCTTTTTAGTTGATGGCTTAGTTTTTCATTTATACCGGAAGTAAGGTCACGAGACTTTTTCAGAATTATCAATTTAACATCTTTGTAGGCAGGTTTCTGCTTTCGTAGCTTGTTTATTCTTATCTGTCTTTCCTGCGTAACAGCCTGGTTTGGGGGTAAAGTGTAAACCGAGAAAAAGTTTTTTGAATGACCCGTTAACCTGTTCGTCGCAATCATCCTGATCCATTCATCGACGAAATCTTCTTCGCCATTCTTCTTTTTTCTGATAAGATAATTTCGTAAAGAAACAATTTCCGATTCGGTATCCTGATGATAGAACATTGACAGATCAATATCTGCTTTTAATCTATTCCTGAATTTTATTTTCTTCAATCGCTCTTCAATTTCTTCGAGATGAGGGAATGAACAATCTTGGTCTGGAGAAAACCGTTACTAATGGGTTGATATCATTTGCGATAATATTTCTATTCAGTAACGCAGCTTCAATAATTGTTGTTCCTCTTCCGGCAAATGGATCATAAACAACATCATTTTCTTTCGTCAATAATTTGATGAAGAAACGCGGCAGCTCAGCTTTGAAGCAAGCTCTGTAAGATACTTCGTGAACTGGATTGCTTTGCCTTTGCTTTGATGTCCAGAATTCATTTATAAATTTTGGAACACGTATTCCTTCCACCTCAAAATATTCTACGATTGTTTTTTTTCTTTTCGAGAGAACAGTTGAATCATCAAGAATAAATTCAGAGAGATAAAAATGCAGTTCTTTGTTAGTCAACATTTAAAATTTCTTTTGAAATCTGCTTGGCAATTAAATTATAAATAGCTGGCAGTAAATCTCTCGTATTTACAAGAAAAGTACAAGCCGCGCGTAAAATATTCCATAAAGAGTATCTCTTGAAAACTGCTTATTTTATGCAAAAAATAGCCAAAATCGAACTTTCCGGGTGATCAGAACAAAAGTAGTGTTTATTAGAGTTAATCAGCCAATTTAACAGAGCAAGAATACAAGCAGTATTTTTTTTGTTGGGATTGAGGAAATTTATCGGCGAGAGGGAGTGAGAAAATTTTTATGAGATGCTATCTTTAGCTTTTAACAATTTCGATTATCGGTCTGTGTTCCCAGGCCAGTTCTTTTCTCAGGCTGGATATGTCAGACTTCGGTGTATGAATTTCAATTGGTATGTTAATATTGAAATCAAAACTTAGCTGGTCAGATTTTAATGGTATCGAATTTCTTTTTCTTCTTTTCTTCATCAAAAAAAACGGTGAGTAGAACTTTTTTGGTTTGCAGTATTAGTAATTAAAATTTCTAATACAAAAGTGAAAATAAATCTTCACTTAATCAAATTAAATCGTAAAAATTTTTATTTAAAATAAAAAGCCGGGATGATTATCCCGGACTCTGGAGAAGAGATGAAGAATAAATTTTTATTTTAAGGCTGTTTTCGCAACATCCACATTTATTTCTTCACCAATTAATTTGCTTTTAAGGTATTCGCTGTAAAAATTTGCACAAAGTTTGCTTACTCTTTCACTATCATCAAATCTAATGGATTGTTTTACTGCTTGAATTGCAATTGGTGAACCAATTTTGTATAAGGCTAATGCAGCAGCGATCCTCATTTCTTCATTTTCATCTTCGTGTAAAATTTTTAATAATGGAATCAATGCTTTTGATAACTGTAATTCACCAATCATATAAGCGCTGCTGCTTTTCAAACCGAGATTTTCTGAATTTAATCCTTCCATAAGACTCGCAACAGTGTTATCCGTAATTTTAGCTTTTACCTTTGGGTTTGCTGATATATCAGTTGTGGTGATTGCAATGATTATCAGCAACAAAAATTGTAAGTGTAAGTTTCATTTTAAGTCTCCTTTGTTTGATTTCTTTTGATTGAAATATATACTCGTTTTAACCTCGGGTGTTAGCTAATTCTGTAGAACGGCAGATTGATATTATAAACGGTGCTTTATAACTCGCTTGCAGAATTTAATACATTACTTAACAAACAGAGTAAGATTTTGAATGGTTTTATTAATTATTTTTTTGATAAAAGATTTTAAGGAAACTTATTAAATGAATATCAGTAGAAAAACGATAGTTAGCTCAATTTGGTTTTCCCTCGAAGTTGTGGGAATATTTATAGTTATTCAGTTAATCAGGTTTGTAATAGGCAATCTCGATGCTATTTATAGCGGACTATCACTCGTCCTTATAGCATCAGTTACTTTTCTTGTTGCATTCCTTATTGCAAGAAGCAAAGATCGTCGCCACAAAAGACCAGGGACAAAAACTTATACAGGAATGTTGAGCTAGTAAAGCCTGCAATTTGAGTCGTTTTTAAGTTTTATTCTCACTAATGGCTTATCCTTAAATAATTAACCCGCCACTTATCCATAATAGCTTGAATTTTATCATATTTATGCAATGATTTCATCTGTTCAAAAAAAAATTTTTACCTTTTTACGGAGGAACGATGAAAAACATATCAGGTATTTTCTTAGTTATTTTGTTTGCTTCATTTTTAATTTGCGGATGTGGTGACCAATCATCACAACTGAAAATAGCAAATGAAAAATATACGCTTGAAAACGGATTGCAAGTTATTTTGCATGAAGACAAATCAGATCCCGCGGTTGCAGTAGCGGTTCTTTACCATGTTGGCTCTAACAGAGAAGTGAAAGGACGCACAGGTTTTGCCCATCTCTTCGAGCACATAATGTTCCAGGAATCTCAACATATTCCACAGGATCAATTCTTTAAAAAGATTCAAAATGCTGGAGGAACTCTTAACGGAGGAACGTGGAATGATGGTACGATTTATTTTCAAGTTGTGCCGAATAATTCTCTTGAGATGGTTTTGTGGATGGAGTCTGACAGGATGGGATTTCTATTAAGCACTGTAACGCAGGAAGCTTTTATGAATCAGCAATCTGTTGTGCAGAATGAAAAAAGACAGCGGGTAGATAATGAACCTTATGGTCATACAAGCTATGTGATTAATAAATTGTTGTATCCGGAAAATCATCCTTACAACTGGCAGACGATCGGTGAAATGGAGGATTTAAGGAACGCAACACTAGCCGATGTTCATGGTCTTTTAAAAAATGGTACGGACCTAATAATGCTACATTGGTAATTGCCGGTGATTTTGATAAGGAACAAACAAAGAATCTGATTGAAAAATATTTTGGTGAAATTAAACAAGGTGAAGCAGTTGAGCCGCTCAGCCCCATTCTGGTTACACTTGACGAAACAAGAAAAGCATATCACGAAGATAATTTTGCTAAATCCCCTGAACTGAATATCGTATTTCCAACTCCACAGCAATTTACAAAAGATGATTATGCACTTCAATTTTTCGGTGAGCTTTTTGCACAAAGTAAAAAGTCTCCACTTATAATGTTATTGTTGAAGAGAAAAAGCTCGCACCATCAGTTACGGCATATCAGAGCTCACAAGAAATTGCCGGAGAATTTACAATAACAATCAGAGCATTCCCGGATAAGAGTCTGCGATGATGTTCGAAAAAGCAGTTATGGAAGCATTTGAAAGATTTGACAAAGAGGGTTTCACTGATAAGGATCTGAATCGTGTGAAAGCAAAGATAGAGACCCAATTCTACAGTCAGATTTCAAGTGTGCTTGGAAAATCTTTTCAGCTGGCAAGCTATAATACTTTTACAGGCTCACCGGATTTTGTTACCACCGATCTTAAGAATCTGCTCAGTGTTTCCAAACAAGATGTGATGAATGCTTATGATAAATACATAAAGAATAAACCATACGTTGCTACCAGCTTTGTCCCAAAGGGAAGTACTCAGCTTATTGCAGCAAATTCTGAAAAATATCCTGTGGTTGAGGAAAAAATTGAAGAGCAGGATGTTATTGCAATGAACCAAGGCGAAGATATGGGTTCCGACAAGATTAAGGTTGAAACAATTGAATCCAGTTTCGACAGAAGTGTTGAACCCCCAGCAGGGCCGGAGCCCTTAATAAAAATTCCTGAAATCTGGAAGGATGAACTTTCAAATGGACTAAGAGTTTATGGTATCGAACAGAACGAACTCCCGCTGATTAATTTTTCAATAACAATTAAAGGCGGTTTGATGCTGGATGATATCAATAAAGTAGGAGTAGCAAATTTAATGTCGGATATAATGATGGAAGGAACAAAGACCAAAACTCCTGTCGAACTGGAAGAAGCCATTGATGATTTGGGTGCAAGCATAAATATGTATACAACGAAAGAGTCAATAGTTATTGATGCTAATTGTCTGGCATCCAAATTCTACGATGTTTACGGTCTGGTGGAAGAAATCCTTTTTGAGCCGAGATGGGATGAAAAAGAATTCGAAAGGATACAAAAGAGAAACAATAGAGAGAATAAGCCGGAGTAAAGCCGATCCTACTGTCGTAGCTTCAAGAGTATTTGATAGATTAATTTATGGTGATAAAAATATATTCTCAAAAAATATTTCAGGCACTGAAGAATCTGTAAATTCAATTTCAATAAGTGATCTTAAAGCATTTTATGACAGCTACTTTGTACCAAATCTTTCAGTAATAACTATTGTTGGCGATATTAGTGAAGATAAAGCTGTATCAACATTTCAATCTCTCGAAGTCAAATGGAAAAAGAAAAACGCAGAGATAAAAGAGTTTGCACTTCCGCCAAAACAGCAGATTGCTGCCCTTTACTTTGTGGACATTCCGGATGCAAAGCAATCAGTTATAAGAATTGGAAATATAAGTCTGGCTTATACGGATCAGGATTACTACCCGGCAACTGTGATGAATTACAAACTTGGAGGAAGCTTTACTGGAAATGTAAATCTTATTTTGCGTGAAGAAAAGGGTTATACTTACGGTGCAAGAACTTCATTTACGGGTTCACTTTCTCCTGGCTATTTTGTCGCAACCTCGAGCGTAAGTTCCAATTCAACTCTTGAATCGGTTCAGATATTTGTAGAAGAAATGAATAAATATCGTGAAGGTGTTTCATCTTCAGATCTTGAGTTCACCCGGAATGCGCTTGTCAGATCGAATGCAAGAGCATTTGAAACACTCGGCGCTCTTCGGGGAATGTTGAATAACATCGCAACTTATAATCTTGCTTTTGATTACGTAAAACAAAGAGAAGACTTTGTAAGGAATTTCACACAAGATCAACTTAAAGAACTCGCACAAAAATATATCGAACCAAATATCATGACTTATTTGATTGTCGGTGACGCTAAAACTCAGCTTGAGCCATTAAAACAGCTTGGCCTGGGAAATCCTGTACTTTTGGATAGAGATGGAAATCCGCTCTGATTTTTTTAGCTGATATGTTAAATTAAGGCTGTTCCTATATGTGAACAGCCTTTTTTATTATCAAAACATTGATAATGAGCATTCTACTTCTTAATTTAATTTCAGCTTCTTTTAAAGCTTTGTAGGAAACAAAAAAAGTGCAGCAATGAAAGAATTTTCAGCGTTCAGGAAATAGCGAAACTTGCTGGACATTAGTCACCTCGGGTGTCTTATATCGTATTCGCTGAAGAAGCTTAAGGCTCAGCAGGTTGGAAAGATTTATATAATCGCTAAAGAAGATTTGGTGATTTTCTTAAAAAAACACCGCGAACCAAAGAAGAAAATCAAAGGCACTCAAACAAAGCTTGATCTTCTAAAATTTTACTCGTTGCAAAATTTTAGAACTTCCTTTTTGTAAACATGTCAACTCTTTGGCACTTGCACCCGCAAGTTTTTTTATAGAATAACAGTAAGCAAAAATTATAGGGATGATCATATTCTCACTACCCGAATAAAATATATTTATCTCATTTACAATATCTTCGAGTGAAATCTCCTCTGACTTTCCTTCCTCAAGGAGCTTGTTCATATCATCTCTGCAGCTAAGCGATGCAATCTCCCGGATGTTTTTCCTCTGTTAATCGGTATCTATCCAGAATCGAACCAAGATAATTTTCTTTTGAAGTGCTGTAAAACTGAACCGGGTCTTCCAAACTTAACCCAGGTGTAACCATTCTCTGCATCTTTGGTGTAGCGTTCTGACTGCGGAAACGCATCTGCTGCGAAGAATAAAAACAGTACAAACAAATATTTAGGTTTGTTCATAATCATATAATTATTCAATCGGACCTAAAAGCAATTCAAAATGTTTGAGGAGATGGTTAATGTCGCTTTGAATCCAGTCTTCATCCTTTTGTGTTGCTTCAATGTCAACAACCCTCAGGATTTCATATCGTATCTGCAATGTAACCCTGTTTCCTTTTATGAATACTTATGCTGCTCCTGTTTACAGTCGTTCTCTGGACTGTTCGAGGTACGCTTGTAGAAAAACTTTTGTTTTCAAAAATCGGACTTTGTTTTATGATGTCATTGATCATTTCAGCATCAACATCGTTGTCAAGTTCGTAAATGGCAGTGCAGTAAGTGACCATTTCTTTAAGCCCGCCGCTTAGTTCTATTTTCTTTTTCATGATATTATCCTTTAATTAAAAATTCATTCTGAAATTATTGCAGAATCTACATCAATAATTATTATGTTTAAAGAGATGCTGAAATGAACCCTTCAGCATAAATGCAATAACAAATACAAACCTATGGCATCACATCTTCTTAGTAAATCATCCTTCATTAAAGGGCTTCAGTGTGAAAAACACCTCTTTCTTTATAAATATCATTATGATGAAATGGACGAGCTTTCCGAAATGCAGAAAGCGATATTTAAAAGAGGAACTAATGTTGGAGAACTTGCGCACAAGTTGTTTCCGGGAGGAGCGATTGCCGCACAGGGTGATCCGCCAAAATATGATTTGGCAATAAAGAGAACTAAAGAACTTATTAATGTCGAGATGCGAAAGTAATTTACGAAGCAGCTTTTATGTTCAATGAAGTTCTATCGATTGCTGATATTGTTGTGCTGGAAAAAGGAGGTGCGAAAGTTTATGAGGTTAAAAGTTCCACTTCAGATTTCGGAGACATATATAAATGATGCGGCATTGCAATATTATGTTATTTCGAATCTGGGAATCAGAGTGAAAGACTTTTCCATCATTTATATAAACAATCAGTATGTAAGAAGGAGATTTGAATTTACAGGATTTGTTTACAACTAGAATCAGTGCTCGAACTGATTTTGCCTTTGCAGAAATTAGTTAAAGAAAACGTGGACAGGTTTACAGAAAGTTATTTTAAAGAAAAAAATGCCCGACATTGAAATTGGTGAACACTGCTATAATCCTTACACTTGCGGATTTTTCAATTATTGCAGAAAACATATTCCTGAAGATTCAATTTTTGATTTTTCCGGAATGCACCTTGCGAAAAAGTATGAGCTTTATCGAAGCGGAATAATAAGACTTGATGATGTGCCGGAAGATTATTTCTCTTAACAAAAACAACAGACTCCAGTTAGACGTTCATAAAAACGGGAAGCCATTAATAGATAAAAAGGCAATTAAAAACTTTCTATCTGATTTGAATTATCCTCTTTACTTTATGGATTTCGAAACTTTTCAGCCGGCAGTTCCATTGTTTGATAATTCAAAACCATACCAGCAGATTCCATTTCAGTATTCTGTCTCTTGAGGAAAAACAAGAACAGTGAAGCTCGACATTATGAATTCCTTGCTGGACCGGGCGAAGACCCAAGAAAAAGGTTTATTGAGAGTTTGTTAAAAGTAACAAAAGGTAAAGGCGATGTTCTTGTTTATAACAAAACTTTTGAAATTACCAGGTTGAATGAAATTGCACAGGGACTATCCTGTATTTGCTGATGAGATTGAAAAGCTGATTTCAAGAATTAAAGACCTGATGATTCCTTTCCAGAAAAAATATTATTATGCACCGGAGATGAAAGGCTCATATTCAATTAAAGCTGTGCTTCCTGCGACTCGTTCCTGAATTAAGCTATGATGAACTGGAAATCAATGAAGGTGGTCTTGCATCTGTCGCTTATGAAAGTCTGCAAACAGAAACCGACTTAATGTTTA
>JAXHLB010000038.1:0-170460 GCA_034522695.1 Ignavibacteriaceae bacterium
CCCGTCAACTCAACATAGCCTCTGCCTCTAATATCGGTGTTACTTTTCGTTCCTTCAATTTTTACTGAACCTTCCCAATATCTTATAGCAACATCCATAAGTTGATTCTTGACGGCTGGGGTTATTTTCAAATCAATTTCTTTCCCATGGAATCTGCAAGTTCCATCCTGATGGCAGATTTCTCTCCCCGTCCCGGACTTTCCCAGTGACCCCGTTACTTCCAAAACAACATCCTCTTTTTCAATTAATTGAGATTGTCCCGATTGATCAACCCAAACACCTTTACTAAAAACATCAGAAAGTGCCATTTTCCTTTCTCATCTGATAGGACACAAATTCCGTATTGTCATCCAACTGCAGTGCAAACCAATCCCAGCCTTTTTGATTTCCACTTAATGCACTTGTGCTCCACTCACTATCCATCCACCGAGTTCTATTAAGATAAAATTCTTTTCCGTGAAAAAATGCATCTTTCCATCAGTTTTCAATCTTGTGCAAGAATAGTAATAGGAAGCATTACCGGGCTGCTTTCCTTTTGTGTCTTTTTTTTTCATCTTCCTGAAGAACAAATGATTTAATAGCCTCAAGTGTAAAATCGATTTCCGCTTTATCGGCTTTGGCTCTTATGCTGATGGTTGGGAATTGAAATGCTTGTTCCGCTTTCTGTTTGAATTATTTGCCAACCTTCTACCCGAAACTTTGAAAGGGTTGTATCTGCGTCTCCCGCCAGATTATTCCCTTCCCTGCTGAATCTTTCATCAAAATAAAATTCGTTTCCATCAATATCCGTCACAGCAAAGTGAGCCATATAAATTTGATTAGAATTCCATTCAGAGTTTCTTTCACTTTTTTCTTTAAAAAATGCTGTTCTGAAAATAGTAAACTGATATCCGAATTTTCTGTTATCATCCGAAGTTAAATTGCCTGGAAAATACCACCACTCAGTTCTGAAATTAGGATGCGGTCCGTGATCATCAGAAAAAAAAAGTTTTTGCTTTTCAACTGCTTTGCTAAAATTTTCGCCTGAAAACTTCTCCCATAATCTTGGAAAGAGCAAAAACCTTCTCTGTATCGATGACTTTCTTATCATCGCAAGCAAAGAACAAAACAGCAAGTGAATGAATTTTAAGGAGAGTTTTTCATTCTTCCCTCAACGCATTTGCCGGTGAGGTCTTTGACATTTTTATTCCCAGATAAATTCCCGCAAGACGTGCGGCTGCAAGAGAGACAATCATAGCCTCAATCATAATGGATGGTAAAATTTCAAACTGCATGGTCCAACCGAAAGATCTTTTATTAATTATATAAACAAGAATCGCTGCAAGAGTATTTCCAAGCGGCAAAGCAAGAACACCAGCAGTAAATCCCATCAGCAAAGTCTGGAGATTAACAATCTTGAACAACTGAGATGGAAGCAGTCCATTAGCTCTCAAAATTCCGAGTTCTCTTTTTCGTTCAAGCTGAAGTGACATTAATGAACTTAAAATTCCGATGAAGGCAACAATAACAGATAGTATTTGCAAAACCTTTGCAATCAAAAATGTTCTGTCAAAAATTTCAATCGATGAATCGCGAAGAAACTTATAGGTTCTCACTAAAAGCTGCTGCTCGTTTGTTTCCAGTGATTGTATCTTTTCTTTTACTCTGTTGATCGAAGATCCATCATCAACAAAAATAGAAATACCCGAGACTCCTTCTGTTTTCCAGTGCTCTTTAAAGTGATCATAATTTATTGTAATTAGTCCCTGATCGGATGCGTAATCATAATAAATTCCGGCTACTCTAAAATTTTTCTTTCCATAATCAGTTTTGAGACTAAGAAGAGAGCCAACGTCAAGATCGTATTTATATGCGAATGGCTCGGAAAGAAAAATTTCTCCGTTTTCAGATAGGTTCCATACTTCATCGGGATTTCCTTCTTTAAATTGAAAGCCCGAATAACTTCTTTCGCTTAATCCGGTAGCTATTATATGATATCTTTTTCCTTCCTGAAATATTTCAATCTCCCGATAGAAATTAATGTCTTTCACGCCATCTAAAGATTTTATCTTTGTAAGAATTTCTTCTGAAAGAACCGTATCATTTCTTCTTGAAATTAAACTCGGCGCCGAAATAAAAACATCTGCATTCAAACGTGCCTCCAACCAGTTGATCACGGTGCTTCTAAAACTGCTGATCATCGTACCAACACCAACCGTTGCTGCAACCGCAAGAGCCAACGCTGCAATGGCAATATATGTTCTGCTTATATTTTGAATTATAGATCGCGAAGCCATTTTTCCGGTAATGCCGAAAAGTTTTTTATAAACCGGTGAAAATATTTTTTCAACAATAATAATTATTACGGGTGTCGATAGGGCAAATCCAATTATGATTGGTAATATTCCAAAGTAGCTGAGCCAGATATTTTTTGAGGGAATGTAAAGAACTGCCGCACCGATAACCAGAAAAACAATTCCCGCAATACTCATAGCCGGTATTTTTTTAACAATGATGATTCCTGTTCCGATCTGATCATCGCTGATCGCGGATGAACCCTTGATGCTTCTTTTGCGGGTTTGATTGCCGAAAGAATTGTTGCAAGAATACCAAGTGAAGCACCTTTAATAATTATCATCGGTGAAATATAAATTTCTCTTACAGACACTACATAGTAAAGATCATTTATCGTTTGCGAAATAAAAACAATCAGAAACTTTGAAATGAAATAGGCTATAGTGAATCCAAAAATTGTTCCGATGATTCCGATTATTAAAGCTTCGCGTAAAATAATTCTTGATATTTCATTTGACGTAACACCGATTGAACGCAGTGTTCCAATTAAAACTTTCCTCTGAACTACGGAAAAAGTCATCGTGTTGTAAATGAGAAATAATCCTACAATTAAAGCAAGCAGACTTAGTGATGTTAAGTTGATGTTGAAGGCCTCGAGCATTTGCTCTGCTGTTTGTGAGCGAGATCCGGATTTTTGCAAAGCAAATCCATCGGGGAGTAAACCATTTATTTTAGTCTCTTCATCTTCATTGTTGATAATTATATCAATGTAATCTATCACTCCAATTTTCTTGGTTAACTCCTGTGCAGTTGCGATATCGGCAATAAAAAGATTTTCAAGTGCTGATTTGTTTTGTTCATCTTCCGTAATCAATCCGGCAATAAATAAATTTTGTTCGGTTCCATTTATAGAACTGCAATTGTGTCTCCAATCGATTTGCCAAGACTGTTCAAGCTCTCTTGTGAAAGAATTATCGAGCTTGGTTTAGTTAGAAAATCTTTCAGCTCGCCATCAATGGAAACGCTTTGGCTCCTTTGGACAAATAATCTCTAAAAGGACGTTCGGCAAAAAAATCAACACCGAGCAGCTTAAATACTTTTTTGTTTGTATCGATCAGGCTAACGTAAGATTCAATTACAGGAGCAATATTTTTATAACCTTTTTCAATTCGCAGATAAGTATAAAACGAGTCCGGTATTCCTTCAGAAGTTCCGATAATCTGATGAGTTGCTTTTCCTGCAACAGCATTCATAGAAAGATCAAATGCTTTTGACGACCTGAAATTTGCAATGTCGATTGATACAACAATGGCAACACCCATCGCAATTCCGAGAATGGATAAACCAAATTGCCAGGGATGTTTAATTAAGTATCTTAAACTTGATTTGGTCAGACTATTCAACTGTTGAAACCTTTTTTGTTTCTGTAAGCTTGCCTTCCTTTAGAGAATAAATTTTGTCTGCGAGTCCGATTACATCTTTACTGTGAGTAACCATTATCATTGTCTTTCCTTTTTTCTTTACGACCCTGTCTAACAAATCAACAATCTGAAGTCCGGTTTCATAATCAAGATTACCGGTTGGCTCATCTGCAAGAATAATACTAGGATTATGAATAAGAGCGCGGGCAATTGCAATACGCTGCTGTTCTCCTCCGGAAAGTTTATCGGGATAAGTGTTTGCTCTGTTAACAAGTCCGACTTCAGTTAAGATTGATTTTATTCTTTCTTCCTGGTTATCATCATTGTTAAGCTCAAGCGGCAATTGCAGATTTTCTTTTACAGTAAGCGTCGGAATTAAATTAAAGAATTGAAAGATGAAGCCGATTTTATTTCTTCGCACTAACGTTCTCTCTTTTTCAGAAAGCTTTGTTATGTCTGTTCCATCAAGTTGATACAGATCCACCGTCGGGCACATCAATTCCGCTAATGATATTTAGCAAGTAGATTACCCGATCCGCTTTTTCCAAGAAGAATAATGATCTCGCCTTTGGAAATACTCAGCTCAAAATTATTCAATACGCTGTGTTTTGTATTTCCTTCAAAATAATTTTTACTGAACGTTTTTAAATTCAAGCATTAATAAACCTAATAATTGTCTATATAAGTAATTTAACAAATAACCGTCGAATAGTTTAGAAATTCTATCAAGACTTTCTTGAAAGAAAAAAATCAAAGTGATTTATATTGATTCAACTAATGAATTATCTGACATCAGGAAACTTATTCCGCATCTAAAGCAAAAAGGAATTGAAGAGATTCACTTTGCAGATGTTGCAGATAACTGGCTCGAAAAAAGAATTAAACAAACCGCTGAAAAAACCGGAATAATAATTCATGAATATCCATCGCCATGTTTCTTGAGCATAAGAGAAGAGCTGAATGAATACTTTAGCGGAAAGAAAAAATATTCACAAACCGATTTTTACATAAAGCAAAGAAAGAAGCTGGGAATATTAATTGATGATAATGCTTCGCCAGTTGGCGGTAAATGGACTTACGATACCGAAAACAGATTAAAATATCCCGTTGCAAAGAAACCTCCCAAAGTAAATTTTCCTTCTGAAAATAAATATTACAAAGAAGCCGTTACTTATGTGAATAAGCATTTCCCTAATAATTATGGAGAAATTAATAAACACATTATTTATCCCAATACTTTTGATGAAAGTAAAAAATGGTTTAAAGAATTCTTAGAAAAAAGATTTTCAGAATTCGGCAGCTATGAGGATGCTATTGTTGCCAAAGAAAACATACTCAATCATAGCGTTTTAACTCCAATGATGAATTCGGGACTGCTTACTCCCAAATACATAGTCGAAGCAACTCTTAATTTTTCTGAGAAGCACAAAATCCCATTGAATTCTGTTGAGGGATTTATCAGGCAGATAATCGGCTGGAGAGAGTTTATCCGTGGAGTGTATGAAACTTCAGGTTCATATCAGCGCACAAAAAACTATTGGGGATTCAAAAGAAAAATACCGGAAAGTTTCTGGAATGGGACTACCGGAATTGAACCACTTGATATCACAATTAAAAAAGTTTTACAAACCGGTTATTGTCATCACATAGAAAGATTAATGGTGCTGGGAAATTTTATGGTTCTCTGCGAGTTTGACCCCGATGAGGTTTACAGATGGTTTATGGAATTATTTATTGATGCTTATGATTGGGTAATGGTTCCGAATGTTTATGGAATGAGTCAGTTTGCAGATGGCGGCTTAATGTCAACAAAGCCATATATCAGCGGCAGCAATTATTTGATGAAGATGAGTGATTATCAAAAGGGTGATTGGCAGCTAATCTGGGATGGACTGTTCTGGCGGTTTATGGATAAGCACAGAAAATTTTTCCTTTCAAACCCGAGATTAGGAATGCTGGTAAGAACTTTTGATAAGATGTCTGAGGAAAGAAAAAATACTTTGCTATCTGCTGCTGAGAATTACTTAAAAACAATTTAAAGTTTATTGATTCTTACTCTTAAATCTGTTTACTGTTTTCGAACGCATCAGAAGATGTTTTGTCTTTCTTCCGCTTACTCGCTCACGCCACATTTTAAAGCTTGATGACTTCATTTCTCTTCTCATAATTTCCCGCACTTCATTTTCTTTCAAACCAAACTGAAGTTCAATTGCTTCAAAAGGCGTACGGTCTTCCCATGCCATTTCTATTATTCGAGAGATATCCTCAATAGAATAATTTTTCATTTCATAGCTCTTTTGGTTCTATGCCAGGTTTTGCATAAGATAATCTTGCAGTCTTTTTTGTCTCGTGGTAACTGTCTAATCCGCTGATTGCAATTGTTCCTGCTCTTTCAATATCAACGTAACCATCCTTTGTCAACACATCATCAGGAATTATTACTTCAAGGATTTCTCCGACTATGAATATTGTGTCATTGCTTTTTATCTGCTGCTCCTCAACAAACCGGCAGCCGATTTTTGATTCTGGATTCCTTTAACATAAGGTGCTTTAATTGTTTCTGTGGATTCTGGAGTTAATCCACAAGCATCAAATTCAGATACATTCTCATCATATTTTGCTGATGTTTGGTGTGCCTGCTTAAAAATTTCCTTATTAATATGATTGATAGTAAAGATATCCGGTTTCTTTTATATTAGTGTATGTATGTCTCGGAACAGATGCTGGACGCACTAACATTCCCACCAATGGAGGATTTGCACCAACGTGAATTACAGAGCTGAATATTGCTAAATTGGTTTTGCCCTCTTTGGAAATGGTCCCGATTAGATTAGCACTTTTAAATCCAGGGAGTGAATTAACAAAATTAGTTCGATATAGTTTTTCGAATTCTACTATTTTATTTCTTGTAATTAACATAAAACCTCTCTTGTTGGTTATTGAGTTTTTAATTTTTTCTTTTAATTGCAGCCTTGATGTTTCAATTTAATATCCCGTCAACTCAACATAGCCTCTGCCTCTAATATCGGTGTTACTTTTCGTTCCTTCAATTTTTACTGAACCTTCCCAATATCTTATAGCAACATCCATAAGTTGATTCTTGACGGCTGGGGTTATTTTCAAATCAATTTCTTTTGATGGAATCTGCAAGTTCCATCCTGATGGATATTTTTCTCCGTCCGGACTTTCCCAGTAATCTGTTACTTCCAAAACAACATCATCTTTTTTTATTAATTGAGACGCGCCTTTTTCATCTACAAAAACACCTTTACTAAAAACATCAGAAGTGCCATCTTTCTTTCTCATTTGATAATACATTATCTCTGTATTGTCATCCAACTGCAGCGCAAACCAATCCCAGCCTTTTTGATCCTCACTTAATGCACTTGTGCTCCACTCACGATCCATCCAGGAAAATCCTTTTACATTAAATTCTTTTCCTGCAATAATTATTTTCCCATCAGTTTTCAATCTTGTGTAAGAATAGTAATAGGAAGCATTACCGGGCTGCTTTCCTTTTTGGCTAAGTCCTTCATCTCCCTGAAGAACAAATGGTTTAATAGCCTCAAGTGTAAAATTGATTTCCGCTTTATCTGTTTTGGCCCTTATGCTGATGGTTGGGAATTCAAATGTTGTTCTGCTTTCTGTTTGAATGATTTGCCAATCTTCTACCCAAACTTTGAAGGGGTTTATTTGCGCTCCCGCCAGATTATTCCCTTCCCTGCTGAATCTTTCATCAAAATAAAATTCGTTTCCATCTATATCAGTCACAGCAAAGTGTGCCATATAAATTTGATTGGAATTCCATTCAGAGTTTCTTTCACTTTTTTCTTTACTCAATGCTGTTCTAAAAATAGTAAACTGATATCCGAATTTTCTGTTATCATCCGAAGTTAAATTGCCTGTAAAATACCACCACTCGGTTCTAAAAGTAGGATGCGGTCCGTGATCATCAGGAAAAATAAATTTTCTTTTTTCAACTGCTTTGCTGAAATCTTCATCTGAAACTTCTCCCATAGCTTTGGAAAGAGAAACACCCTTCTCTGTATCGATGACTTTCTTATCATCACACGCAAAGAACAAAACAACAAGAGATAGAATTAATAGAAAGTTTTTCATTCTTCCCTCAACGCATTTGCCGGTGAAGTCTTTGACATTTTTATTCCCGGATAAATTCCCGCAAGAAATGCGGCTGCAAGAGAGACAATCATAGCCTCAATCATAATGGATGGTAAAATTTCAAACTGCATCGTCCATCCGAAAGATCTTTTATTAATTATATAAACAAGAATCGCTGCAAGAATATTTCCAAGCGGCAAAGCAAGAACACCGGCAGTAAATCCCATTAGCAAGGTCTGGAGATTAACAATCTTGAACAACTGAGATGGAAGCAGTCCGTTAGCTCTCAAAATTCCGAGTTCTCTTTTCCGCTCAAGCTGAAGTGACATTAGTGAACTTAAAATTCCGATGAAGGCAACAATAACAGATAGTATTTGCAAAACCTTTGCAATCAAAAATGTTCTGTCAAAAATTTCAATCGATGAATCGCGAAGAAACTTATAGGTTCTCACTACAAGCTGCTGCCCGTTTGTTTCCAGTGATTGTATCTTTTCTTTTACTGTGTTGATCGAAGATCCATCATCAACAAAAATAGAAATACCCGAGACTCCTTCTGTTTTCCAGTACTTTTTAAAATGATCATAGTTAATTGTAATTAATCCCTGATCGGAGGCGTAATCGTAATAAATTCCAGCTACTCTAAAATCTTTCTTTCCATAATCAGTTTTGAGACTAAGAACAGAACCAACGTTAAGATCATATTTATATGCGAATGGCTCGGAAAGAAAAATTTCTCCGTTTTCAAATAGGTTCCATACTTCATCGGGATTCCCTTCTTTAAATTGAAAACCCGAATAACTTCTTTCGCTTAATCCGGTAGCTATTATATGATATCTTTTCCCTTCCTGGAATATTTCAATCTCCCGATAGAAATTAATGTCTTTCACGCCATCTAAAGATTTTATCTTTGTAAGAATTTCTTCTGAAAGAACCGCATCATTTCTTCTTGAAATTAAACTGGGCGCCGAAATAAAAACATCTGCATTCAAACGAGCCTCCAACCAGTTGATCACGGTGCTTCTAAAACTGCTGATCATCGTACCAACACCAACCGTTGCCGCAACCGCAAGTGCCAACGCTGCAATGGCAATATATGTTCTGCTTATATTTTGAATTATAGATCGCGAAGCCATTTTTCCGGTAATGCCGAAAAGTTTTTTATAAACCGGTGAAAATATTTTCTCAACAATAATAATTATTACTGGAGTTGACAGAGCAAAACCAATTATGATTGGTAATATTCCAAAGTAACTGAGCCAGATGTTTTTTGAGGGAATGTAAAGAACTACCGCACCGATAATTATAAAAACAACTCCTGCAATACTCATAGCCGGTACTTTTTTAAGCAATGATGATTCCTGTTCCGATCTTATCATTGCTGATCGCGGATGAACCCTTGATGCTTCTTTTGCGGGTTTGATTGCTGAAAGAATTGTTGCAAGAATACCAAGTGAAGCACCTTTAATAATTATCATCGGTGAAATATAAATTTCTCTTACAGACACTACATAGTAAAGATCATTTATTGTTTGTGAAATAAAAACAATCAGAAACTTTGAAATGAAATAGGCTATAGTGAATCCAAAAATTGTTCCGATGATTCCAATTATTAATGCTTCACGTAAAATAATTCTTGATATTTCATTTGACGTAACACCGATTGAACGCAGTGTTCCAATTAAAACCTTCCTCTGAACTACGGAAAAAGTCATTGTGTTGTAAATGAGAAATAATCCAACAATTAAAGCAAGCAGACTTAGTGATGTTAAGTTGATATTGAAAGCCTCGAGCATTTGCTCTGCCGTTTGTGAACGCGATCCGGATTTTTGCAAAGCAAATCCATCGGGGAGTAAATTATTTATTTTGGTTTCTTCATCTTCATTGTTGATAATTATATCAATGTAATCTATCGCCCCAATTTTATTAGTTAACTCCTGTGCAGTTGCGATATCAGCAATAAAAAGATTTTCAAGTGCTGATTTATTTTGTTCATCTTCCGTAATCAATCCGGCAATAAATAAATTTTGTTCGGTTCCATTTATAAGAACTGCGATTGTATCTCCAATCGATTTCCCAAGACTTTTCAAGCTCTCCTGTGAAAGAATTATCGAGTTAGGTTTGGTTAGAAAATCTTTCAGTTCACCATCAATTGAAACACTGGCTCCGGATAAATAATCTCTGAAAGGACGTTCGGCAAAAAAATCAACACCGAGCAGCTTAAATACTTTTTTGTTTGTATCAACCAGGCTAACGTAAGATTCAATTACGGGAGCAATATTTTTATAACCTTTTTCAATTCGCAGATAAGTATAAAACGAGTCCGGTATTCCTTCAGAAGTTCCGATAATCTGATGTGTTGCTTTTCCTGCAACAGCATTCATAGAAAGATCAAATGCTTTTGACGAACTGAAATTTGCAATGTCGATTGATACAACAATGGCAACACCCATCGCAATCCCGAGAATGGATAAACCAAACTGCCAGGGATGTTTAATTAAGTATCTTAAACTTGATTTAGTCAGACTATTCAACTGTTGAAACCTTTTTTGTTTCTGTAAGCTTGCCTTCCTTTAGAGAATAAATTTTGTCTGCGAGTCCGATTACATCTTTACTGTGAGTAACCATTATCATTGTCTTGCCTTTTTTCTTTACGACCCTGTCTAACAAATCAACAATCTGAAGTCCGGTTTCATAATCAAGATTACCGGTTGGCTCATCTGCAAGAATAATATCAGGATTATGAATAAGAGCGCGGGCAATTGCAATACGCTGCTGTTCGCCTCCGGAAAGTTTGTCGGGATAGGTATTTGCTCTGTCTAAAAGTCCAACTTCAGTTAAGATTGATTTTATTCTTTCTTCCTGATTATCATCATTGTTAAGCTCAAGCGGCAATTGCAGATTTTCTTTTACAGTAAGCGTCGGAATTAAATTGAAGAATTGAAAGATGAAGCCGATTTTATTTCTGCGAGCTAACGTTCTCTCTTTTTCAGAAAGCTTTGTTATGTCTGTTCCATCAATTGATACAGATCCACCATCGGGCACATCAATTCCGCTAATGATATTTAGCAAAGTAGATTTACCGGATCCGCTTTTTCCCAGAAGAATAATGATCTCGCCTTTGGAAATACTCAGCTCAAAATTATTCAATACGCTGTGTTTTGTATTTCCTTCAAAATAATTTTTACTGACGTTTTTTAGTTCAAGCATAAATAACCTAATAATTCAAGATATTGTAATAACAATAATAACCGTCGAATAGTTTACTTGCGAGGCAATTGTATTTGTCCCAATATTATGTATCTCAAATACATTATGCCTTATTTTTTAAAGTAAATGCCTATTAAGTTGAAAGAAAAAAGAAAAAATAAAGGAAAAAAAAGAAAAATTACTTTTATAAGTTTTAATAATATTTATTTTAATAAATATGAAGGAAAATGGAGTTTGGAAAAGGGGTTAAAGTAAAGAATGAAGGATTGAGTAGGTTTTGGTAGAGTAAAATGCTTATGTTTATGCTATGTGTAGAGGATGGAGTAAATAATGAGTTAAATTTGAGAGAGAAGTAAAAAGGAATTGGATCAGTTATATAATTGGAGAAAGAAAAAATATGGAGAGTGGGGAATAAAACATGAAAGAAAATAAAGTGGGATATTAAAGAAGAAGGATGGGGGAGGGAAGGGTGGTAATTGTGAGGAAAATTTTTGTGAATAAATATGTTAATGGAAGAAAGAAAAGATATTGTGATGAATTATTATGGTTGGTGTTGGTTTGTTTAAAAAAAGAAAGAATGGGAGGAAAGGGGTTTAGAAAAGGGAAAATAAGAGATAAAAAACAAAAAAAGAAAGAAAAAAAAAAAAAAATAAAATTGGGTAATGAGGAATATGATAAAACTTATTTTATGGTTGTAATCTTTCTGTTTTTTAAAAGTATTATAGTAATAAGAGAATTATAAAATTTTTTGTTTTTTTTATTTATAATCTGATAATCCGCTAAAATAAAAATTATAATGAAGATGATGTCGTTAACAATCTTCACCAAAGATAAAAGGTGATTCAAAAGGTGTTGGATTAAATAATTTAAAAGAGATATGAATTGTGGGATTCAATATTTTAAAAAGAATATTGCAAAAATCCATTGATAAAACAGAGTAATTCAGTGTTCGTCTTCCGTGATTTGTGAAAAAGAGGGATTGTTACACGGAGCACGAGGATCAGGTCCAGAGGAACAATAATAATAGAAGATGGAGATAAATTAGACTCGCTTTCAATATTTAAAAACGGTTTCCTGATAATTGAAGAGGTTTTCAATATTTGAAGGTGATTGACTTATTAGTCAATATTTTTCGGGTTTTTAATCTCTAATGGTAGAAAAAGTGTTTATAAAAAATTAAAGTGGCAAAAATAAAAAAGTGAGAGAGATTTTACAAGGTTTATTTTCTCGATAATTAGGAAGTATTGAGGTTTTTTGATACAGAAAAAGTGTGGTTTACAATAAAGAATATGATCCCATTTCCGTTAGATAAAAATAGATTAAATCCACCGGACCAAAAGATGTTGAAGCCTTGTAAGTGTTGAGAGATCATCTCGTTTAAGGAGTGGTGGATAAGTAAAAAATCAAGTGTAATTTATTGTCTCCTTTATTCCTATTTCAGGCGTAGTTGGGGTAAAATTAAACCTCTTATTAAACTTACTGCTGTTAAAGAAATAATCCTGCTTAAATTGATATCCAACATCCTGCAGTTCTTTAAGTATTGGGACAAATAATCCCAAAGCATTTATCATCCACTCCGGCATAGTTTGAATTTTCTTTTGCTTGTTCATTGCTTTCATCATCAACTCAATCCATTGTCTGTTGGTTAGCTTATTATTTGTTGTTGGAAGATGCCACACCTGATTGTAAGCATCGGAGTGTGTTGCCAAGTAATGTGACCGACTTTCCAATATCTTTACTGTAAATAAAACTGTGTATTACATCCAGCTCGCCAAGCCATTGTGGATTTTTATCTTTAATGAGTTTTAAATAAACGGTTTGATAAAGCATGCTGCCAAGTACTCCGGGTCCATAAAAATCTGGTGCGCGTGCGATGATTGCTTCAACTTTGTTTTTCTCAACAGCCTCCATCAGCATATTTGCTACTTCTGCTCTGATCTTTCCCTTTTCAGAAATTGGGTTCATTGGTGTTTCTTCGGTCATATTACTCAGATATTTCGGATCGTACATATAAACATTATCAACAAAAACTATTTTTGAATTGTGTCTCGAACAGGAATCAATAAGGTTCTTCATAAACATCGGCCATAGTTCTTTCCAAACTTTAAGCTTATACTCAAATGCAATCGTAACATAAACGACATTCGACGCTTTTACCGCCTCATCAAGTTGTTTCGGATCTGATAAATCAGCTTTCATCAATTGATCTGTTTCATTAACCTTTTGGGGATTACGGCTGACAACACGAATATTTTTTGTATAGTTTGATAATTCTCTGGTTATCTCTGTTCCTGCACCGCCGCCGGCGCCAAGTATTGTTTGCATAAACTTCTCTTAAATAATGATTAAATTTTTATTTATAAATATACAAGAACTCAAATTGACTGTCTTTTTGCTGGTTGCTTTAATGATTTCTAGATAGCATTTTACAGACAAGAAAGATAAGTTTTCTGTTTCTGTAACAATTGAAAAATGAATTTTATTCCATCATATAAAAAATTATCAGAAGAAGATTTTGCCCGGCGATTAACTGGTGCAGATGAGATCATTAAGAAATGTACAAGCTGTCCGAGAAATTGTTTGGCAGACCGGACTAAAGGTGAACTCGGAACTTGTCAAAGCGGAGACAAGCCGATTGTCTCATCCTACACACCTCACTTTGGTGAAGAACCTGTTCTTTCAGGAACAAACGGAGCAGGAAATATTTTTTTTGGCAACTGCAACTTGAGATGTGACTACTGCCAGAATTTTGTTATCAGCCAGAATCCAAAAGCTGAAATAAGAAACGAAATTTCTAATGAGCGACTTGCCGATATTATGATTGAGCTTCAAATTAAAAACTGTCATAACATAGGGTTGGTCTCGCCAACTCATTTCGCTGTTCCTATTCTAAAATCAATCAAGATAGCAATTGACAAAGGCTTAAATCTCCCAATAATTTACAACTCAAATGGATATGATTCGGTTGAGATATTAAATCTGTACAAAGATGTTATTGATATTTATCTTCCTGATTTTAAATACGGCAACAATGATTACGGAAGACGTTACTCCAAGGTGCCTGATTATTTTGATAAAGCGAAGCTTGCAATCACAGAAATGTATGATCAGGTCGGAAGTGAACTTGTTTATGAAAACGATGTTGTTGTACGGGGATTAATTATTCGTCATCTTGTTTTACCAAATGGTTTGGCTGAATCAGAAGAAGTATTTAAATTCATCAGCAGAGAACTTGATCCGAAAATTCATATCTCATTAATGGCTCAGTACTATCCGACTAATCGTGCAGAAAAAAATATTTTATTGAACAGAGCAGTCAGGCATTCCGAGTTTGATAGAGTTGCGGAATTACTTCATAAATACGGTTTGGAAAACGGCTGGGTTCAGGAAATGGAAAGTCACGATTTCTACAGACCAAATTTTGATGAAGACAGAGAAGATCCTTTCGGTAATAAAAAACTCTTTGAGACTACAGATTTAAAGACCTCTTGATAATTAGTTGTCCGGCTTTAACCTAAAGATATTCTACTATCAATCCCTCGTGTACTAAAGTTAGTGATTCAATTATAACCTCGCTCGAATGTGCATTCAACGTAGAGTACTCTAGTTTAGACGGAAATGCATTTCTCAATTTCCAGGTTACAACAGGTTCATGCTGTTCATTAAGAAGGGATATTATAACATCTCTCCTTTCAATTTTATTGAATTGTGCTGTGTTAATCCATTTATAAAAATCATCGTCACTTTTGACTATTCCACGTTTCAATACTATGGGTGAATATTTTTTTAGTCCCGGCATCAGCCGCTCTGAACTTTCGGGTGAAGACCCCTCGCGGTATGAAACAACATCAAGCTCAATCGCGAGGCCGCTGACTTCCATAAACCCAACGTTGGTTCCGCCCCATTCAACACGAAAATGATTTTTAGTGTGGGGATAATTCATAAACAACCTCCTTAAAAATTTAAATGGTAAACAACCCTTTGCTGATGAACTCATTTTATTAATTAGCCATTTTTCTATTTAATACTTTTTCGGTGCAAGAAATTTGTTATAAAGTACTAATCCAATAATTGTAACCACACCGATCATTGAAAAGATAATCCACAATGTGCTGGGCTGATTTAAGTTGTCAACAAAGTGTACGTAAAGATTAGCGCCGAGAATACCACCGATGAAGCTTCCAAGAACGCCATAAAGAAATGCATAGCCAAGGTAAAGTGCTTTTTTATCTTCGGGTGCGATTAGTCCAACATAGCTGATAAACTTTGGATGTGCTGTCATCTCGCCGATCGAGAATATTACTATGCCAAGCATGAAAACCCAGATGTTTGTATTGATGGCAAGAATGGCCATTCCAATGGTGCCCATCGCTATGCCGGCAATCATTGTTGGAAGAGCTTTCGTATGTTTAACAATGTTTGAAACAACTATTTGAAGCAAAATAATTGTCCCCGCGTTAATAACGGTTACATGCTCAATATCAAATTTCCAGTTTAAATTAATCCCAACAGCAGACAAAATTCCATTAACTGAATTATTAAGTGTCGAAGCATCAACATATTTCTGAACATACCACAACACAGAATCGAACATCTGGAAATAAAGAATCCAGAAACCGGAGTATATAACAATAAGTCCTATGAACCTTACATCGGTCAAAACCATTACTGCCCCCTTTAAAACCTCGCCAATGGTTTTTGTGTTTTCTGGTTTTTTTGGTTCTTTGTAAACAAGAAGCGTTGGTATCAACATAGCTGCTGTTCCAATTGCCGAGGCCATCATAACGTACTGCCAGCCAAAGTTACTTTTAATGTAAGGAACAAGTATCAGCGGAAATAAAAATGCACCGAGATTTATTGACCAATAAAAAATTCCGAAACCAAGTGTGCTGTTGCTTTCGTTTGTTTCTCTTGCAATTGTTCCGGAGATCATCGGCTTAAATGCGCCCGCACCAACAGCCATAATTATTAAGCTGGCAAATACCATTGCATATTCGGTGGTCTGGCTTGTCAGAAAATATCCCAACCCCAAAAAGATGAAGGCAAAGATCAATGTTTTTCTGTAACCAAACCTTTCGCCGATTGCACCAGACAAAATCGGAAGAATATAAAGCAGCGGCTGGATTGTGCTTTTAATTACGCCAACGCTTTCTTTAGTGAAGTTAAGCTGGTCGGTCATATAAACAGACAATATGCTCATCATTCCATAGTAGGAGCCGCGCTCGAAAAATTCCATCAAAATTACTATCCAGTAATTTTTAGAGAAGGATGATATGCCTGGTTTTTTATCGGGAAGGTTGTCTGTCATATAAGGTCTCCGTCTTTAGAAAGTGTTGGTTTTTGAAGAGTAAAATTAGATGCGGAAGTTGAATTCGCCAAAAATTATTTCTCTTTGGCTGATCGATTAATAATTAAGTATGGGGCTCAACCATCTCTCAATTTCTTCAACGCTCATTCCTTTACGGCGATGATAATCGAGAACCTGGTCTTTGCTGATTTTCCCGACAGTAAAATATTTTGCTTCAGGATGAGAGAAATACAACCCGCTTACACTTGCAGCGGGATACATTGCCAAACTTTCGGTGAGCACTATTCCGGCATTTTTTTCAACATCAAGCAAAGAAAAGATAATTGGTTTTTCTGTATGGTCCGGCTGAGCAGGATAACCGGGTGCAGGACGAATGCCAATATATTTTTCTTTTATCAATTCTTCGCCAGAAAGGTTTTCATCAGAAGCATATCCCCAATATTCTTTTCGAACCAATTCGTGAAGATGCTCTGCAAAAGCCTCGGCCAAGCCGGTCTGCAAGAGCTTTAACCATTATACTGTTATAATCGTCGTGATCCTTTTCAAATTTTTCAACAAGCTTTTCAATTCCAATCCCGGCAGTAACAGCAAACATTCCAATGTAATCTTCGACACCGCTTTCTTTTGGCGCAATGAAATCTGCAAGAGCAATATTTGGTTCGCTGGTAGACTTCTGCATTTGCTGTCTTATTGTGTGAAGAACTCTTTTTACACCACTGCGTGATTCATCAGAATAAACTTCAATGTCATCTAACTCCCACTGTGTTTGCCGGGAACAATCCAATAACCCCATTTGCGGTAAGAAGTTTTTCATTAATGATTTTATCCAGAAGCTTATTAGCATCATCAAAGAGTTTTTTTGCTTCGCCACCAACAGATTTATCATCAAAGATAGAAGGATATTTTCCTTTCAATTCCCATGTCATGAAGAATGGCGTCCAATCAATGTAATTTCTTAAAGTTGAAAGAGGATAATCTTTAAGGACAGTCACCCCAGGTTTGTTAGGTTTTTTAACTGAAGATTTTTTCCAATCAATCTTGGGTCTATTCTCCCGCGCACTTTCTAAAGAAATATAATTTTTGTCTGACTTTCTCTTATTATAATCTTCGCTTAATTGCACATATTCATTCTTAAATGATTGGATATATTTATCTCTCTCTCCTTCGTTTTCATTAAGCAGATTTGAAACAACCGGAACGCTACGTGAAGCATCAAGGACGTGAATAACTGCCCCACTGTAGTTTGGAGAAATCTTTACTGCTGTATGAACACGCGATGTTGTAGCTCCTCCAATTAGCAACGGAAGATTCATTCCCCGTCTTTCCATTTCCTTTGCAACGTGAACCATTTCGTCAAGCGATGGAGTTATAAGTCCGCTTAAACCTATCACATCAACTTTTTCATCAATAGCTGTTTGAAGAATTTTTTCTGTATGAACCATAACACCAAGATCTAAAACATTATAATTGTTACATCCCAACACAACACCAACAATGTTTTTGCCAATGTCGTGAACGTCGCCCTTAACGGTAGCAAGCAAAACACGTCCGGCCTCTCCCCGTCCCTCTCCGAAGGAGAGGGTGGATCCTTTTTGTAATTCGGATGAATTGGCTTCGAGCGATTTTATAATTACATCCAATACTTTATCAATTTCATTTAATACTTCTTCATTTTTAAACCTGAGCACTTTAAATCCAAGATTATTAAGCGCCTCTGTTCTTATTTCATCTGATTGCTGATTCTCCGGCAGCTGATGTATTAATCCATCTAACTCAATTACAAGTTTTTTAGATAGACAGACAAAATCAGCTATGTATTGCCCAATAATATGCTGTCTTCGGAATTTATAATTGTTCAAAGTTTTTGATTTAAGCTGTTCCCAGAGCACTAATTCGGCTGTGGTCGGATTATTACGATGTGATTCAGCATATTTCTTCAGCAACGAATACAAAATCGGATCTGCGGTTTGATATCCATATATATTATAAGTCGCGGCTTTATTCTCTTCAGCCCCTTCCCTTCGGGAAGGGGACGGGGGATGGGCCAAATAGGGTTCTAATATCGCCACAGCTTTTTTCATAACTCTTGCACTTTTTACAACCTGCGGAAGAAACATTTTACCTGCACCAAACAAATCTCCAACCACATTCATTCCTGCCATCAACGGACCTTCAATTACTTCAAGCGGCTGAGAAAATTTTAATCGCGCTTCTTCAACATCTTCATCTATATATTCAACAATTCCTTTAATGAGTGCGTGCTTTAATCTTTCTTCAACTGGAAGGCTGCGCCATTCGTCTTTTTTCTCTTCTGTCTTATCTTTTTTCTTAATCGTTTCGGCAAACTCAATTAATCTTTCCGTTGCGTCCTGTCTTCGGTTAAGTATAACATCTTCGACTTTTTCAAGAAGTTCTTTTGGGATTTCTTCATAAACTTCAAGCTGACCTGCATTAACAATTCCCATGTCCATTCCGGCCTTGATAGCATGAAATAGAAATGCAGAATGCATTGCTTCGCGTACAGTATCGTTTCCCCGGAAAGAAAACGAAAGATTGCTAACACCACCGCTGACTTTTGCGAGAGGAAGATTTTGCTTTATCCATCTTGCTGCCTGGAGATAATCAACAGCATAATTATTATGCTCTTCAATGCCAGTTGCAATTGCAAGTATGTTTGGGTCAAAAATTATATCCTGTGGTGGAAATCCAATTTCCTTTGTCAGGATATCATACGCTCGTTTACAAATTTCTATTCTTCTTTCAAAGGTATCTGCTTGTCCTTTTTCATCGAAAGCCATTACTATAACTGCTGCACCGTAACTTAAAACTTTTCTTGCATGTTCTTTGAATACCTCCTCGCCTTCTTTCATAGAAATGGAATTTACAATTCCCTTGCCCTGTAAACATTTCAACCCGGCTTCAATCACGCTCCATTTAGAAGAATCAATCATTATCGGAAGCTTTGCAATATCAGGTTCTGCTTCAAGAAGATTAAGGAACTTTGTCATCGCTGCTTCTGAATCAAGCATACCTTCGTCCATATTTATATCAAGAACCTGTGCGCCGCCTTCAACCTGATCACGCGCAACAGATAGTGCCTCATCATAATTATTATCTTTTATCAGACGTGCAAATTTTTTAGATCCCGTTACATTTGTTCTCTCACCAATGTTCATAAAATTTGAATCGGGACGAAGAATAACCGGTTCAAGTCCGCTTAATTTTAAATACGATTCCTGCTTTTTAGGAACACGTGGTTTATGCTTTTTTACTAGTTCACTAATTGCTTTTATATGCTCGGGAGTTGTGCCGCAGCAGCCACCTACAATATTCACAAATCCGCTGGCGAGAAAATCCTCAAGTACGCTTGCCATCGTTTGAGGAGTTTCATCATATCCGCCCATTTCATTTGGCAAACCAGCGTTTGGATAGACTGAAATATATTTGTCCGAAACATTCGATAAGTCTTCTACAAAGGGACGCATTTGTTTTGCGCCAAGAGCACAGTTAAGTCCTACGCTGACAAGATTTTTTGCATGTGAAACAGAAATGTTAAAAGCTTCAACTGTTTGCCCGGATAATGTTCTTCCGCTTTGGTCAACAATCGTTCCCGATATCATTATAGGAAGTTCTATTCCCTTTTCGTCGAGATACTTCTGAACCGCTATAATAGCGGCTTTAGCATTTAGTGTATCAAAAATTGTTTCAATCAGAATTATATCAACCCCGCCATCAACTAATCCTCGAGTCTGCTCGTAGTAGGCATTTACCATTTCATCAAACGTTACTGCGCGGTAGCCCGGATCATTTACATTTGGAGAAAGTGAAAGTGTTTTGTTTGTTGGTCCCAAAGCACCTGCAACAAATCGCGGTTTAGAATTGTCTTTTTTGCCTGCCTTGCCGTCTGGCAGGTTGAATTCATCAGCAATTTCTTTTGCAATCTTTGCGGCTTCAAAATTAATTTCGTAAGCAAGATGTTCTGTATGATAGTCTGCTTGTGAAATCGATGTCCCGTTAAAAGTATTTGTTTCAACAATATCGGCACCAGCTTCAAAATATGCCCGGTGAATTGCTTTAATAATTTCCGGTTGAGTAATTGAAAGAAGATCGTTGTTTCCTTTTAAATCATACGGATGATCTTTAAATCGCTCACCGCGAAAATCCTTTTCCGTTAATCGGTGGCGCTGTATCATCGTGCCCATTGCGCCATCAATAACAAGGATTTTTTCTTCTAATAATTTATTAAATGTTTCTACTGTTAGTTTCATAAATATCATAGTGCTGAATTTATTTCAGCATCTCCTTCATATTTTAAGATTCTTACCAAAGAAATTTTTCCAAAGAGTTTCTATGAAGAGATTTCTTCTAAAATTCGTTTTTTAAAACTGGTCGATACATCGAATAAGATAATAAGGTTATGCCATTAGAAGTTTGGTTGTTACTAAGGTTAGATATACTGATAAAGTTTCGACTACCCTTGGTGTGGAAGCCTTTATAAACTAACTCTCCAGATGAGTCCTTTGACAACCTTAGTAACATATAATAACCACAAACACTTTAACCTTATTACTTTATCATTATGTAAAAAAACATATGGTTCAGGATTTTTAGATAACCTCTATTAAGATTTTAACAAAATTCTTTGAAAGATCCTGAAATAAATTCAGGATGAATATTTAAAACAAAAAAACCTCTTCAGATGATATGAAGAGGCAAAAAACTAATCTTCATCTCATCTTCCTCCACCAGAGGCGGAGCAGGATTTAGCACCCGACATCCGGATAAATCGGGACCGGCTGCTACGGCATCAACGGGCCTGTTCCCTACGCCGTTCTTGATAAGAATTATATTTTTTCAGCCAGAGGCTGATGAGCCTTCAGCTCAAAAGAACTAATAAAATCTGCTTCAAATATATGAATTATAGATACTTTGTCAATGAGATAATTATCAGAAGCAAATTCAATACACATACTCATTCTTTTAAAACACGTTCAAATATGGCTAAATTGCTTTAGATAAAAACAAAGGATTTTCGAATATGATAATAGTGACAGGCGGCGCGGGATTTATTGGAAGCGCTATTGTATGGAAACTAAACCAGCTTGGTGAAAATAAGATTATAATTGTTGATGAGCTTGGTACAGATGATAAATGGAAAAATCTTGTCCCGCTGAAGTTTGAGGATTTCATTCATAAAGATGATTTCATTTCGATGATTCTTGAACGAGATATACCCTTTGAAATAAATGCTATCATTCATATGGGTGCAAATTCTTCGACAACAGAAAAGGACGCTGATCATCTCTTCTCAAATAATTACCTGTACACAAAAGAGCTGGCAACGTATTGTTTGGAGAAAAACATTCGTTTCATTTATGCTTCTTCCGCGGCTACTTACGGTGACGGTTCTCTCGGATTTGATGATGATGTAAGTAAACTCGAAACCCTGCGCCCTTTAAATATGTACGGCTATTCAAAACAATTATTTGATCTCTGGGCAAAACGGAATGGAGCTTTTGATAAAATTGTGGGACTAAAATATTTCAACGTTTATGGTCCGAATGAATACCATAAAGGAGATATGCGCTCGGTTGTTCACAAAGCATTTGAGCAGATTCGCGATACAGGAAAAGTTAGGTTGTTCAAATCTCTAAATCCAAAATACAAAGATGGCGAGCAGCTGCGGGATTTTATTTATGTTAAAGATGCTGTCGATATTACTTTGTTCTTTCTCGACAAACCAAAAGTAAATGGCTTATTTAATCTTGGTACAGGAAAATCAAGAACCTGGAATGATCTTGTTACTGCAATATTCAATTCACTAAACAAACCCGTTAATATAGAATACATTGATTTGCCCGAACATCTGAAGAACAAATATCAGTATTTCACCGAAGCAAACATGAATAAAATAAAAAAAGCCGGCTACAACATCCCAATTAAAAGCCTGGAGGATGGTGTTGCCGACTATGTTAAAAATTATTTATTGGGGAGCCAATACCTTGGGGCTTAGCTTTTAACGAAAAGAATCTTCGTCTTCTTCCTCGAACAAATCATCTTCATCGTCAGGTAATTCATCTTCTATCAAATCCTCCTCCGAGGGTTCAATTTCGAATGGATTTTCTTCTTCCTCTTCTTCTTCATAAAAATCATCTTCTTCCTCATCACTATCATCCTCGTCTTCGTCCTTTTTTTTACGCTTTGCAGCGAAAAGAGAATATGCCTCCTCATCTTGCTTTGGCTGCTGATTAAAAAATTGATTATCAGACAAGGCTTCTAATAATTCTTTCTCGTTTGATTCCATCGAGCACTTCTCCCACATTTAGGTTTGTTTTTCCAAGTTATTTTCAAAAATACAATTTAATATTTGCAATAATGTTTTTATAAACAAATGAATTTTTTGCTGCGCCTTAAAATAAAATTTCCTAATTAATCTACAAATACATATTTTCTTCAAAGCATTATTTTGGGACAGCTAAATAATTATATTAAGGAAAATAATGAAACTTGCAACCCTTTGTTATGTAATGGATAAAAGGAATAATTCCACACTGATGATCTATCGTAATAAAAAACAGAATGATTATCACGAAGGAAAGTGGAACGGACTTGGCGGAAAATTTGAGCCTGGTGAATCCCCCGAAGAATGTGCAATAAGAGAAATTGAAGAAGAAAGCGGATTGAAAGTTAAATCAATTAAAATGAGGGGTTTTATTACGTTTCCTTTGTTTGATGGAAAAGATGACTGGTATGTTTTTCTTTTTACAACCGATGAATTTGTTGGCGAGCTGATTGATTCCCCCGAAGGACAACTTGAATGGATACCAAACGAAAAACTCACGGAAATAAATTTGTGGGATGGTGATAAGATATTTATTCCATGGTTATTTGAAGATAAATTTTTTAGTGCGAAGTTTAATTATGAAGATGGGCGTTTTATAGATTACTCAGTTATGTTTTATTAATAATTATTAGCCACTAATTCACGAGATTTTTATTCGTGCATTCGTGGCCTGTGCAGTGAAAAAATTAAAGAACAAAACAGACAAATAATTTTATGAACAATTACTTAAAAACAAACTACGATCTCAACGACAAAGAAACTGTTTCTGTAATAGATGAACTTCCTCTCTGGTCGGCTCCGTTTGGATTAAAACTTCTCGAAAAAATTAAATATAAGAAAGGCATTACCGCGCTGGACATCGGTTCGGGGTTGGGATTTCCATTACTCGAAGTTGCAATGAGACTCGGCAACACCTGCAAAGTTTATGGAATAGATCCGTGGGAAGCCGCTGTTGAGAGAATCAAAACAAAAATCACTATTTATGGAATAACTAACGTCGAGATAATCGTCGGCGTTGCAGAAAAGATTCCCTTGCCCGATAATTCTGTTGATCTAATTTTCAGCAACAACGGGCTGAATAACGTCGATGATATCAAAGCGGTTCTGAATGAGTGTAGAAGAATTTCTAAAATCGGATCACAGCTTGTGTTCACCTACAACACAGACAAAACAATGCGGGAGTTTTATTCTGTGTTCGAAGAATTGCTTCGCGAAAGAAAGATGCTTAATGAAATTGAATCAATGAAAAAGCACATTTATAAAAAGCGTCCGCCGGTTGAAGAATATATTCGGCTTCTAAATGAAAGAGGATATTCTATAAACGAAATATCTCACGATGAGTTCGCTTATCGCTTTGTTGATGGGACGGCGATGATCAATCATTTTCTTATAAAGCTTGCTTTTATTGATAGCTGGAAAGAATTGATTCCCGAAGAAAAGCAAACTGACTTTTTCGCAGAGCTGGTTCAAAGATTAAATCAACTTGCACAAAGTACTGGATTTCTAAAATTAACTGTGCCGTTTGCAATTATAGACTGTGAGAAAGCCAGGGAGTAAACTGCGCCAAATAATTTATCAAATATCCCCAAATAATCGAAGCGGCAAGACAAATCAGAAGTGCCTGAAGAGCCGTGCTGAGTTTTCCATCTTTAAATAAAACAATCGGACCAAACCCTGCGCCCGTACTTAATCCGGCAACCGTTGCACCAAAAGACAAACCTGTGTGTAAAAAAGCTTCTGCTATTGCAATAGATGCCGCACAGTTAGGAATCAAACCAAAGAGAGCTGCTGCAATAATCTGAATGTTGGGATGTGCCTGAATTGATTTTATAAGCTGCTCTGAATCTGAAAAAAACAAAACGAACGAGATTGCGATGGTAATCAAAAGAACCCAAAAATAAATTCTCAGCGTACGTTTCAAAGTGTGAAAAGCAATTTCTTTGTACTTGGTTTTCTCAAGTTCGTGTTTTATTTCAACAGCGTGCGAAGATTTAACTTCCGGTAACGGACCATCATATAGTTTATTACTGAACAACAAATCAACTGCATATCCGGAGATCACACCGATTAATAATTTCAATCCGACGATATAAAGAATCATCATTTCTTCTCCGCGATGCGCAATTAAAACCGGAAGTGCTTCGTCGGAGGTTGCAAGGTATGTTGCAACAAGTGTCCCTAGCGTTACTCTTCTTGAGAGAAACATCGTTGTTACAAAGACAGACATTCCGCATTGAGGAATGATCCCAAGAAGTGTTCCGGCGAGTGGACCAAGCGGGCCGGAAATTTTTAACTTTGAAATAAGATCAAGCTGCTTTGTATGAGAGAAGTATTCAAGAATAAAATACAAAACAAAAAGAACCGGAATCATCAGGTAAGTATCGGCAAGCGAGCCCAAGAGTATTTCAAGAATTCCGGAGTGTTGATGTTGATGCATATACTATTAAAAATATATAAGAGAAAGCCTTCTTAAAAATCAAAGCTTGTTTTTTATTAGAAAATCTCTGATTGCTTTGTTAACCATTTGAGGATTTTCAATTGGTGTCATATGCCCGGCATTTGGTATCTCAACAAATTCTGCTTTATTTATCTTATGAAACATATCCTTCATTACGGGTGGTGGTGTTAAAGTATCCTGCTCACCGCAGATGAGCAAGGTCGGAATGTTTATCTTCCCCAGGTTCATTGTTGTGTCTGACCGGCTTAACATTGCAAGCAGACCGCCCTTTACTCCAACCGGATTGAATTGTGAAGATTTTTCTATGATATTTTGAAACACCTCTTTTCTATTTTGCTTGAAGTCTTCACCAAAACAATTAGTAATAAAATCTTTCGCAAACGGTGCAAGCCCTTCTTTGTTAATTCGTTTTATTCCTGCAGCACGTTTGAGCTTCCCTTCATTATTGTCTGCTTCCGATCTTGTATCACATAAGATTGCAGCGGAAAATTTTTCCTGTATTCTCTCTAAAGCCCGCAGAGAAATATACCCCCCCATTGATAATCCGCAAAGAATTGGTCTGTTGAGTTTTAGCTCATCGAGTATTGTTTCAAGATCATCAACAAAAGATTCCATTGTGAATTGCCCGTCGCCAGCAGGTGATTCACCAAGTCCGCGAATATCATATGAAACACACTTATAATCTTTACTGAACTCATCAACCTGTGTCTGCCACATGGTGTGATCAAATGGAAATCCGTGAACAAATAGTATTGTCTTAGATTCATTATTTCCAGACAAATAAACCGAAAGATCATTAATAATTTTTTTCATCACCGCCCTCTAAAATTTTTGTTATATCCGAATGAAATTTAATTCTTTATGCCTTATTATTCATATAAGAAAATAAAAGTTTTTATTACTTACCCGTCAAAGGATTTATTAAGGGCTGAAAAATGAAAATTGCTTTTGTCACTACAGAGTGTGTTCCGTATGCTAAGACCGGCGGGCTTGCCGATGTTGCAGGCTCTCTGCCTGCCGAGCTAGCAAAGCTTGGCTGCGAAGTTAAAATTTTCATCCCTAAATATTCTCTGATTGACGAGAACCGGCATGGTTTAAAGTATAACTGGGATATTAGCGAAATGCCAATCAGGATTAATGGGGTCATCCGCTCAGTTCACATTTATCAAAGTAAGCTTCCCAATACAGACATAGACGTATATTTTGTTGACTGCCCGCATTACTTCTATCGTCACATAATTTATACAAACGATCCTGATGAAGATGAAAGATTTATACTTTTTTCAAAAGCAGTTATTGAAACATTGCAGAGACTGCAGTGGGCTCCTGATGTGATCAACTGCAACGACTGGCAAACAGGTTTGCTGCCTCTTTTCATAAAAGATAATTATAACTGGGACAGACTTTTCGATAATACTTCAACACTTTTTACAATTCACAACATAGGTTATCAGGGTTTGTTTTCTAAATCAGTTTTATTCAGTGCTGAGATTCGGGAAAGTTTGTTCTACCCCGGTGGACCAATTGAACATGATGGCGGTGTCTCCTTTATGAAAGCAGGAATATCTTTTGCTGACATAGTAAATACTGTTAGCAACACATACGCACATGAAATTTTAACACCGGAATACGGCGCCGGATTGGAAGTAACGTTACAACAAAGAGAAGATGATTTGTTCGGCATACTCAACGGCGTTGATTATAACATATGGAATCCGGAAACAGACAAGCACCTTCCTTATCATTATACCATAAATGATCTGAGCGGAAAATATCTGAACAAAAGTTACCTGCTTAAGCACTTCGGAATTAAGCCTGATGAAAATATTCCGTTGATAGGAATTGTTTCAAGAATGGTGCTGCAGAAAGGCTTTGATATTTTCGCTGACTCCATAAATGAGCTGATGAGTCTTGATGCACAATGGATAATTCTTGGAAGCGGTGAGGACCGGTTTGAAGAATTATTCCGCAAACTTTCAAATCTGTTTCCCGGTAAAGTTGGCACATACATCGGTTATAACAATGAGCTTTCACATCTGATAGAAGCCGGAGCTGATATGTTTTTGATGCCATCAAGATATGAGCCTTGCGGGCTGAATCAGATTTACAGCTTAAAATATGGAACGGTGCCGATTGTAAGAAAAACAGGCGGGCTTGCAGATACGGTTAAAGATTGGGACGAACAAAATCATTATGGATTTAAAGATGGAAATGGATTTTCATTTTATGATTATTCCGGATTTGCACTCTACAAATCAGTAGAGAGAGCTGTTAATGTTTTTAAGCATAAAGATGTCTGGAAGAAAATTCAAACGAATGGTATGAAATTAGATTTTAGCTGGACGCGATCCGCCGAGAAGTATTTAGAGCTTTATAAATTAGCTGTAGAAAATCGTCAACTGCCATAAAATTATCAGACCAATTTAATTATTTCAATTATTGACACTATCCGAATTGCCACACCTCAACATTGAAATAAAAGCCAGAACTACCGAGCCAGACAGGATTAGAGAAATACTAAAAACAAACAATGCGGATTTTATAGGCGTTGATCATCAAGTTGATACTTATTTTAAAGTTGCTTCGGGTCGTTTAAAATTAAGAGAAGGAAATATTGAGAACCATCTTATTTATTATGAAAGAGAAAATACGAGTGGTCCCAAAAAATCCATTGTAATGCTCTACAAAAACAACCCCGATTCTAACTTAAAGGAGATTCTTATAAAATCTCTTGGTGTTCTTACTGTAGTAGATAAACGTAGAGAGATTTATTTTATTGATAACGTTAAGTTTCATTTGGATAGCGTTGTGGGGCTGGGAACATTTGTGGAGATAGAGGCAATTGACAAAGATGGAACAATTGGAAACGAAAAATTACTGGAACAGTGTAATTACTATCTTAACCTTCTTCTTATTTCAAAAGAAGATTTGATTGCGACATCATACAGCGACATGCTTTTGCATTAAAAACTAATTGCGTGCCCGATTGAAAAGTAAAACAAAACATCTCCCCAAATAAAAGAATTTTCTTTCAAACCCTGGCTGATGATAAAGCTTCTGCCGATTGAAAAATCAGCTGGACCAATTGGTGTATCAAATGAAATTGCCCCGCCGATTCCATGTCTTAAATCCTTAAACCTGATTTGCTCTTGTTCTGCCCAGGTGGAGCCGATATCGTATCTGAACCATGCATAAGTATCAAAAAATATTTTGAACGGAAACTTATATTGATACATCAGCGACGTTAGGAAAACCTGTCTTCCCCTGAACTCGTTTTCGTGTGCTCCAAAAAATGAATACAACCCTCCCAAAGTAAATTGTTCGCTGAGGGGAAGTGTTTTATCTCCAAAGCCAATTTGTAGTCTTGGTGAAAAAACATACTGGGAAGCAAGTTGAAAATAATATCTCAGGTCTGCGCTGAATAACAAGTAGCCTTCATCACCACCCAGAATGCTTTGTGCTGTTTCATAAAATCCGTTGAAATAAAAGCCATCTTCGGGATAAGGATATTTATTTTGATTATCAACAACGCCGCCAATTCTCAAGCTCACTATTTTGGTATCGTAGGGGTTTACAACAGAACCCTCTTTGTTTTTTATCTCATCATATTGATACTTGCCCGTAAAAATCAACTTGCCAAACTTTTCCAGCTGCGTTCCAACAGAAAGAGAGCCGCCGTAAAATATTTGTCTGTACTTCCCGATATAATTACTACTAAATGTATTCCCTGATTCAGAGTTTGTTTGCGTATATACGTTTATATCATTGAATTTGTAATACGCGCTCATTTTATATGTTAGATATGTATCAAGGATTCTGTATGATATATATTCAAGAATATAGGCTCTGTTACTGGCTCCGCCAAAAAGAAAAAGTCCGAGTTCTGTTCCGGAATAGAAAAGATTAACATCTCTAAAATCCATAGCAAATTGAGCATTATAGGTATTATCAACCAGAAAGCCGATTTTTAACAAGCTTGATATTTTCTCATTCACATCTAAATTAAGTGTGGTTCCGTTTGTATCTTGATCGACTGACAAATTAATGTCTTCAAACAGCCCGGTTGCTCTGAGTCTCATCAGACCCTCTTCCAGATTAGAGTATATTAATTTATCCCCCACCTTTACTTTAAACTCCCTATCAATAACTGTTTTGCTTGTCTCGCTGCTAATATTAATTCTTGATATTGTGCCGGCATTAAATTCCAGACTTAATTTTCCTGTTGCGACATCGAAATTATGACTTCTTAATTCGAATAAAATTAAACCCCGTTTCTTATAATCCATGATTAGCTTTCTAACCACATTGAAGACAATCTTGCCATTAAATGGTTTATCTTTAAGTTCTTCAATTAAATAATCTGCCCCGGAAGAATCAACTGTCCCGTCTGAAAATATTTCGATTTCTTTTATTAGAGGAGTAAGTGAGTATTGAAAATTTATTCGAGTTGAATCGCCATTATTGTTCAAAAGAAACTGATAACGAATCGAGTCTTCCCGTTTTATAAAGTTCTTTCATATCTTCAAAAACCTCAAAGCTCGAAACAGAATCCATTAAAGAATACTTGTGCAAATAAGGGTTTTCTAAATCGCTAGTTTCTGATTCTGGCTTAACGTTTTTTATCCAAAAAAGATTTAGTCCTGAATTTGCTTTGGTTAGAGAATCAATTTGTTCTTTAATTGCCGGAACAAATCTTTTTGTGTAATAGTAGCCGGTCAATATCAAAGAGTCTATATTTATAAAGTCCGTTGACGACCAAAGATCTAAGTCGGGCTGCAAATGAAAATTTGCTTTCAATAGTTCTGCCTGCTCAAGTCTCTTCATAGGAATGCTAACTACTTGATCCGCAATATTCCAGGGAAGTTCCAACTCTTTTTCTTTTCGGAAGTCGCTTGTAGTGTTGACTGCAATTACATAGTCAACACCCTGATCCAAAACTGCGCTAACCGGAATGTTAGAAACAAGTCCGCCATCAACCAGAGTTAGTGAGTCCACAACAATAGGCGCGAGGAGAAAAGAAACGCTTGAGCTTGCTCTCATCGCCCGCGCAAGTGAACCGCTTGACAAAATTACCGGGCTGCCATCAATCAAATTGGTGCAAACAGCTCTATATCTGACAAATAGATCATCAAAACTATTTTCGGAAATAACCGGCGAAGACAAGCATAATAATGTTAAGTAATTTGAAAGTCTTATTCCCTCATTAAAAGAAGTTGGCAACACAGGACTAAAGCCATTAAGCCTTACTGTAAATAAAGATCGGTCTTCGTTTATTTTTTGATCAACGAAAAGCTCTCTTCTTTCGGATGGATTGTTTATCAAAAGTAATCTGTCCCAATCTGTGTTCATAACTATCGAATCCATTTCGTCCACGGTGTAGCCAGAAGCATAAATGCCGCCAATAATGCTGCCCATACTTGTTCCTGCAATTGCATCAATATTAATCCCTGCTTCTTCCAATGCTCTGATAACACCAATTTGCGCAATTCCACGCGCACCACCACCGCTTAACGCAAGACCTATTACCGGTTCATCTTCCAAAACATTTTGGCTAAGTCCATACGGCAGCTTAATTGTTTTTGTTTTTAAAGAAATTGTTTTTGCTTCCTGCGCAGAAATAAAAGGAAGGGGCAAGAGAAAAATCAAGATTAATATTTGCTTAAATAAGTTCACTGCTCAAAATTAAAAAAAGGAATTTAAAGAAGATGTGACTTTTGCAGTATACGTAAACTTTTAAGTTACTTTTTACCCTTTTGCTGCTTTGACTGCTGATCTGCGGCATCCATTAAGCGCTGCATAAAACCCTTTTTTCTCTTTGATGGATCAACGGGTACCAGCTCGACATCGCTTTGCTTATGATTTATATAATACTGCTGTGCAATAGAGAAAACGTTAAACATAAAGTAATACAAGTTTAGCCCGGAAGGAAAGGTCATAAAAAGAATTGTCAGCATTATGGGCATCATATAAACAAGTGCCTGCTGTTTCGGATCTTTAATTGTCATTTTCTGTTGGAAGAAGGTGGTAACCCCCATTAGTATTGCCAGCCCGCTAATTTCCTGAATACCAAACAAGGGAAGTTTGAAACCAAGATCATATATTACATCCGGGGCAGAAAGATCATTAATCCAAAAAATAAATGGCTGTTGACGAAGCTCGGTTGCTGCTTGAAAAAGTCCCCACAAAGCAATAAAAATTGGCATCTGTAAAAGTATCGGTAAGCAGCCTCCGGCAGGATTAACACCATACGTTTGATATAGCTTCATCGTTTCTTTGTTCATCTTTTGCGGATCATCTTTAAACTTCTCTTTTAGCTCTGTTATTTTGGGCTGTAGAAGCTGCATCTTTTTCATTGATTGAAAGCTCTTGCGTGTCAGCGGGTAAACAACAATTTTAATTATTAACGAGAAGACAATAATTACAAATCCATAATTCGGAATAAACCGGTTTAAAAATTTAAGAAGCGGTAATAGCACATACTCAGCGATGGGTCTCACAATAAACTTCAAACCAAAAAAGGATCCAAAATCTACCAGTGCTGTGAGATTCAAACTGATTTCTTTAAGCAGGTCATAATCAACCGGACCGATGTACAAGTCAATTGTTCTTTTTTCAACATCGGCTCCCTTAAAAGGCACGACCAATCTAACGTTGTAAACTTCTTTAAGCCCAAGGTCCTTGGTGGGAAATGTTTGGCCCTCAACATAAGCCCCCTCAATAAGTGTGGGATCAGAAGGAATCATAATTGCGGCAAAATATTTATTCCTAACCGCCAGCCAATCTACTCTTCCATTAAAATCTCTGCTGATTTTTTCTCCATCTCCGGGTGCATCTATAACAACTTTTTCATCGCCATAATATATGTCTGCGCTGGAAAAGCCTGCTTCATTAACACTATTCCTTTCTACAAACCGGATTCCAGATTCCCATGCAATATCATATGTATTATCCGTTATCAGCCCTCTGAATCCTATAAACTCAATATCGCTTTTAATCAAATATGTTCCGGCTCTGAACAGATATTTTTTTTCGATGGCTCTATTCTGGTCAAGCTCCATTCGGAATTTAATTATTAGTGTGTCTTGGTCGGTTAAAAGATATCTGCTCTGATCGGTTGTTTTAAAGTTAAGGCGGCCGGTGTTTACAGCTTTACCCTCCGCACTTATGAAGGAAATATTATAAGCATTGCCGAAAGAATTATTGACAAGCTGCACAGCGGTATTATAGGTGTCTCCATTAACACCCGCGGAATACCAATTGTTAAATTTCTTTAAAAACACCTTGTGAAAATTTCCACCCATTGTGGATAGTTCATAAATAGCAAGGTCTGTTTCGATGGTGATTATTCTTCCGGAATCTGTTTCCGCAATAGAAAACATTCCTTGTGTGCCTTCTACCACCTGCTCGGTTTTCAAATCCTTTGCTGTTTTTTCTTCCAGAACTATTTCCGGCAACTCTTCTGTTTTCTTCTCTTGGACGGTTGTGGTGTCTTGTTCTTTTCTTGTTTGTTCTGTCTGTTCCGGCGTATTTATGAATAGCCACACCACCAATATGGCGCCGATAAGTATAAATGCTATGGTTGTGTTTCTATCCAATCTGTTTCATCTCTTTAATTTTTGTGATTGCCAATAACAGAAATCTTGTTAATTAATTTTTAATAATTGACTTGGTTATTTTATTTAAGATGTCTGTAACGGCGGGTTTTATATCTTTTAAAAATACCTGATCAAAGTTTCCTTGATTAAGTCTATATGGAGAAAAAATTATTGATAACTCCTGCTTGTTAATGTTTATCTGATCCTTCAAAAATTCTTTCTCTTGTCTTATGGATTCTCTAATAATTCTTTTTAATCTGTTTCGCCAAACACTATTGCCCGCTTTTGAAGAGACTGTAATAGCAACCCTTATTTTATTTATTCTGCCCGCAGAAGAAAGAAGGATGGCTTTTAGTTTTTTATCTGTGGAAATAATGGTTCTGCCTTTTTTGTACACATCACCTATGTCGCTCTTACCTTTTAGCCTCTCAAAGAAATTGTCATTTTTTGTCAACGTTTCTGAATGCTATTATTCATCGCTAACCGTTAATTTTTTTCTGCCCTTAGACCGTCGTCTTGAAAGCACAATTCTTCCATTCTTAGTTTTCATTCTCTCCCGAAAGCCATGCTTGTTTTTTCTTTTCGTGTTGCTTGGCTGATATGTTCTTTTCATTTTATTTCTCCAGTTTCATTAAAAAAGAGCACAAAAATACTCCCTTATGTTGTTATTATCAAGAATATTAAATTTATTTAATTTTCACTTGTTTTCTGTTGAATCTGAAGAAAAAATTAATTTGCTCTGTATATCTATAGGTGTTATTTTTTAATCGAGCGGCGCATGTAATTAGGTGTTGATAAGTTGTGAGTTACCCGCCCTTGTGAAAACGTTCCACATTGGCAATCTCAAAAACTTAGTTAATATTCTCTTAGAGCATGTGTGAAAAATTTTTGTTGAAACCCCCAAAACGTTTAATTATAAAGCATTATCTGGCACCACCTGATGTTCACAAGTTGTGCATAATGCTGCTTGGAGATTTAAAAATTTTTTAACTTTAACCTCTTAATACTATCTTTGCTTAAATCTAAACCTGTGGATAAGTATAATGGAAGAGCTTGAGATTACGGAAAAGATTTCCACTAAGGATCCTATAAACACCTGGAAAGCGTGCCTTTTAAAGATAAAGGAAAACGTTTCCATGATGACCTATAATACCTGGTTCTTGCCCATAAAGCCGATTGAGCTTAGTGATTCAACATTGAAAGTTCAGATACCAAGCCAGTTTTTTTGGGAGTGGATTGACGAGCACTTTAATGGTTTAATTACCCGGGCTATAACAGATGTGTTGGGAAAGGATGCCCGGCTAACTTATGTGATCGCTGAAGATATGTCTTTTATCGATGGCGGCGATACGGTTTCTGAAAATTCAGTCACACCGGCAACCCCGATTGAAAAGCCAAAACCTAAGCATACGTTTGAATCTAATTTAAATCCGCGGTACACATTTGATAATTTTATAAAGGGAGAAGGAAACCAATTAGCGAGAGCTGCCGCTGGTGCTATTAGCGACAACCCTGGTGGAACATCATTTAATCCTCTTTTTCTCTATGGCGGAGTGGGTCTTGGTAAAACACACCTAATACAAGCAATCGGAAATCAGATATTTAAAAACTTCCCTGAGAAAAAAGTAATTTATTTGTCTTCCGACATTTTCACTGTAGAATTTGTGGAGTCAATTCAAACCAATAAGGTAAATGAGTTTTCAAACTTTTACAGAAGTATGGATGTTCTTATAATCGATGACATCCAGTTTTTAATTGGAAAGGAAAAGACGCAGGATCTTTTCTTTCACATATTCAACACGCTTCACCAATCGCGAAAGCAAATAATTTTATCAAGCGATAAGCCGCCCAAAGATCTTAAAGGATTAGACGAAAGATTAATATCCAGATTTCAGTGGGGCTTAACTGCAGATATTCAGCCACCAGAACTTGAAACAAGAATAGCTATTCTGAAGAGGAAGGCTGACACCTATGGTATGCTCGTATCTAACGAGATACTAGAATACATCGCCACAAATATAACTTCTAATATTCGAGAGCTTGAGGGCTGTCTTATAAAACTACTTGCCTGTGTTTCGTTGAACTCTAATGAAATCACTTACGAATTAGCCAAGAAAACAGTAAAGGAAATTGCAACTGATAGGAAAACAACTACCCTTACTATTGAAACCATTACCCGTGTTGTCTGCGAACATCTTGGTGTTGCTGAAAATAAAATAAGAGATAAGACGCGTAAAAAAGAAATTGTCCTTGCAAGACAAATAGCAATGTATCTGGCAAAGAACTTAACTCTTTCTTCGCTGAAAACTATTGGGCTTCATTTTGGTGGAAGAGATCACTCAACTGTAATTCATGCTTGTAATTCTATAGAGGAATACAAGGTGACGGATGTATCTTTCGGCAAAATTCTTGAGGAAATAAAAAATAAAGTTGAGTTGTCTTCTTAAAATTTTTCTTTACGAGATCTGCTGTTTGTAGTTTGTGATTATAATGATGATAGCGTGTGTATAAATCATGGTTTTCAACAATCAAATAATTAGCCCCCGGTTGTTAATAAATGTTGAACGTCTTACAGGTTTTTTAAAGCACCTCAAGAGATTTGAAAACAGTTGTTTACTGTATTATTAACATACTAACACGGTAATAATTACTATTATTAAGTAAAAATATACTTATGATTAATAATAGTACCGTTTATATCTCCAGACCAACACAAGAACACACAAAATATTTATTGATTTAATGCATTTTTTGGTCTATTTTTTGTTTGTATGATAATCTAAAAAACAAAACAACAATAGGAAGAAGAGATATGAAATATGTTTTAATTTCGTTTTTGTTAATAACTCTATCATTAACATTAATAAATTGTTCTGATGGTCCTATTAATAAAATAACTCTCCAAAATATAGCTGATGGAGATGTTTACCTTAATTTTAGAGGTTCTCAAACACTTGTTCCGAGTGGTTCAACTATTGAGCTTCAGGATATTGACAAAGGCGAGTATGAATATGAAACTGTTTATGAAGTTCCTTCAGGAGCAACAAGTTTCTCCGCTGAAGGTGAAATGTCAGGAACATTAGTATTAACTGCAGGCACTAAAATTTTGGTTATTTATTCCAGTGTTTTTAGTGAAGGTAGTTATTCCATATTCGCTAGTGTTACTAGTTCGGATGATTTAACAGAAGGAATTCTTCCCGATCCAATAGGTCCTTAATACAGCTATTAGAAGATTTGTAACCTCTCTGCTTCGTAAATTTTATTTTGCAAACAAGCGCACACATGTGCGCTTGAAACCGTTGTTATTGCCTTCCTTTTTTAGTATTTTTCTGTGCTTTAATAGGAGAGCAATTAATGGAATTCAAAGTAAACAGTAAAATACTAGAAAAGACTCTTTCTAAAATTATTCCGGCTGTTCCAGCCAGAACACCAATGCCCATATTGGAAAATTTCCTCTTTGAAATAAAGAGTGGTTTGCTGGTTATTCATGCAACCGACCTTGAAATTTCACTTAAATCATCTATAAATGTAGCTGCAGATGAGAATCTGAGCCTCGTTGTTCCGGCAAGGTTAATATACGACGTAATAAGATCAATGGAGGATGTTCAAATAAATTTCAGTGTTGATGCGAACAACAAACTTAAACTTACAACAGAGAACGGTGTTTACAATATTGGCTTTTCTCCCTCAGAAGATTTTCCTGAATCTCCCGCAGTATCGAAGAGTAAAGAAATTACAATTAGTGGAAAAGATTTAAAGAAGGCAATTGATCAGACATCATTTGCGATGAGCAAAGAAGATATGAGACCCGCAATGACGGGAACGTTGTTAGAATTTACTGCAGATGGTTTAAAGTTTGTTACGACGGATGGACACAGGCTAGTAAGATTGGTTTACAAGAATGTTAAAACCGGAACGGAAGAACAATACATAGTTCCGGAAAGAGCTATTTCTGTTTTGGCCAAACTTCTTGGCGAAGCAGATGTAAAAATTTATTTTAGTAAATCACACATAACTTTTATTATCGGAGACGTTGAATTTAGCTCAAGGCTCATTGCAGAAAAATATCCGGCATATAGCAGTGTAATTCCGCTTGAAAATGAAAACATACTTAAAATTAAAAGGCATGATCTTCTGTCTACAATAAAAAGAATGATGCTTTTCTCATCATCTAATTCCAAGCAAGTTAAGTTTTCAATAAGTAAAAATAGTGTTGTTGTTTCAGCCGAAGACATAGATTTGGGTTCAAACGCTGTTGAAAATATTTCTTGTGAGTATAGCGGAGAGAAAATGGATATTGGTTTTAATACTCAGTATGTAAATGACATTTTAACTCATGTAGATGACGAAGAAGTGTTATTCAAACTCCACTCCCCAACAAAAGCCTGTATAATTGAACCAGGTAAAAAGTTGGAGGGCGAGGACATTATGCTTCTTCTAATGCCGGTACGATTAAACACTTAAAATGTTCCTATCTTCTATCAGCCTGAGAAACATTAGAAAACACATCAACACCAAAATCGAATTTAATAATAAGCTAAACTATATAGTTGGTGGAAATGGTGTTGGTAAAACAACTATTCTGGAATCGATTTATTACCTATGTACGACCAAGAGCTGTGTTACTTCATCGGATTCAGAGGTTGTTAAGATAGGAGAAAACAGTTTTGGTATTCAGGGATATTTTACGGGACTGACAAACGACAACGTTCAGGTTTCTTACTCGAACACGGAAAACAAAAAAGTTTATTTGTTGAACAACAAACAAGTTGCAAGATTTTCGGCAATAATAGGAAAGTTTCCTGTAGTATTACTTTCCCCCGCCGATCACTCAATAACACAGGGATATCCGGCGGAGAGAAGAAGATTTGTAGATTCGGTGATTTCACAGGCAAGCAGAACATATTTAAATCTTCTTATTGAATATAATAGAACACTGAAACAACGCACCTACTTATTAAACAGAATCAGAGAAAATAACAGTAAGGATATTAGCGAGCTAAATGCCTGGAATAAAAAACTGGTTAATACCGGCGTGGAAATAATAATACATAGAAAAGAATTTGTTGCAGAGTTTGAAACATATATCAACGACTCGTATAAAAAGATACTTTCAAACAAAGAAGAGCCAAACATTCAGTATTATTTTTTAGATGGAAGTTGCCCGGATGATTTGGAGAGTTGTTTTGAACGTCTGTTAGATCAACGAGAAGGAGACGAAATACGGCGAGGCGCCAATCTTGTTGGTCCACACAGAGACGATTTTATATTTGAAATTAATGGAATAAGTCTAAAAAGTTATGGCTCCCAGGGACAACACAAAACATTTCAGACAGTTTTAAGATTTGCAGAGTTTTTTTATCTTAAAGATAAAACAGGAAACTCGCCGTTGTTTCTTCTGGATGATGTATTTGGCGAGCTTGATGCAGAAAGAGCGGCTGCTATTAGCGACTATCTTTCTACTGTTGGCCAGGCGTTTATTACACTAACGGACTTTGGCAACATTTCGTTTTTAAAAATGGGTGGTGACGATAGGGTTATAAAGATCCAGACAGAAGGCAACATTAGTTATGCATAGCAGCTTTAAAAGCTTAAAAGAAGTTTTCAAAAAAGAAAGATCTTTGGCAGGTGTTCGTGAGATTGTTGAGTCGTCGGATGTGATAGTACATTTTTATGAAATGTTTCCAAATCTGGAAAAAGTAGCAATACCGCAGTCATGCGAAAAAAAAGTTTTAAAGCTTAAAGTGGAAAACCCATCCTGGAGAAACGAGCTGAAGTTCATGGAATCTGAAATGGTAGAAAAAATAAACAATCACTTTAGTGAAAAAAGAATTAATCAAATAAGGTTTATCGGATAAATTATGACCAAAGAAAGTAAGCAGACAGAGTATAGTGCCAAAAACATAAATGTTCTCAAGGGACTTGAGGCTGTTCGCAAAAGACCGGCAATGTATATTGGAGATGTAAGCAGCCGCGGACTCCATCACCTTGTTAACGAAGTTGTTGATAACAGTATCGACGAAGCAATGGTTGGATACTGTGACAGAATAGATGTTCAGATAAATAAAGATGGCTCGGTGACAGTATCTGACAACGGAAGAGGTATTCCTGTAGACATTCACCCGGTTGAAAAGCGTTCTGCGCTGGAAGTTGTAATGACCGTTTTACATGCCGGCGGAAAATTTGATAAAAATTCATACAAAGTATCTGGCGGTTTACATGGTGTTGGTGTTTCTGTTGTTAATGCATTATCCGAATCGCTAAAGGTAGAAGTTAAAAGAGATGGTAAAATATATTTTCAAGAATATAAACGGGGAATTCCCGTAAAGCCGGTAAAAGAAATCGGTAAAACAAAACGAGGTGAACGAGGGACGACCGTTACCTTTTATCCCGATCCTGAAATCTTTAAAGTAACAGAATTTCGTTTTGATATACTAGCCGAGAGAATGAGAGAGCTTGCATACCTTAACAAGAGCATAACAATCAACATTAAGGATGAGAGAAACGGCGGCGAAGAAGTAAGCTATCATTTTAAAGGAGGGCTAATTGAGTTTGTTAAATATCTTGATGCTTCAAGGCAGGCGCTTCACAAGACGGTTTATATAGAAGGAGAAAAAGATAACACGCCTGTTGAAATTGCCTTTCAATATACAGATGGCTACTCGGAAAATATTTTCTCTTATGTGAATAACATCAACACACACGAAGGCGGAACACACCTGGTTGGATTTAAAACCGCACTCACCAGGACACTTAATAACTATGCATACAAAAACAATCTTATAAAAGAAGGAAAGATTACACTAACCGGAGATGATTTTAGAGAAGGCTTAACCGGAGTAATTTCTGTTAAGGTTGCTGAACCCCAGTTTGAGGGTCAGACAAAAACAAAACTTGGAAACAGTGAGACAAAATCAGCAGTAGAAATGCTAGTTGGTGAAAAGCTTGCTGAGTTTCTTGAAGAGAATCCGCCGGTTGGAAAAAAGATAATTGAGAAATGCATGCGTGCTGCCGAAGCAAGAGAAGCCGCAAGAAAAGCTCGTGATCTTGCAAGAAGGAAAAATGCTCTCGACAATATGAACCTTCCTGGAAAATTAGCAGACTGCAGCATTACCGATCCCGAACACTGTGAGATATACATAGTTGAAGGTGACTCTGCAGGTGGTTCTGCAAAACAAGGAAGAGACAGAAAATTTCAAGCAATACTTCCGCTAAGAGGAAAAATTCTTAATGTGGAAAAAGCAAAGCTGAACAAGATTTTAGAGAACAACGAAATAAGAGCGATGATATCGGCAATCGGCGCCGGACTTGGTGCCGAGTTTGATCACTCACAGGCAAGATATGGCAAAATAATTTTAATGACAGACGCCGATGTGGATGGAAGCCATATCAGAACACTTCTTCTTACGTTTCTTTATCGACACATGAAAGACTTAATTACGTCGGGAAAAGTTTACATTGCTCAACCCCCGCTCTACAAAATTAAAAAAGGAAAAGAAGAACTTTATGCTTACGACGAGAAGGAAAGAGATCAAATACTAAAAAGACTAAAGGTAGACGGGAAAGAGAAAAAGAAAGTAGAAGAGAAAGAAGAAGAACCGGTAGAGGGAGAAGCTACAGAAGAAAAGGAAATTAAGGGAGTTGTTATTTCACGATACAAGGGTTTGGGAGAAATGAACCCCGAACAGCTCTGGAGTACGACTATGAATCCTGAAACAAGAACAATTCTTCAGGTTACATTAGAAAGCGCAGCCAATGCTGACAAAATTTTTGAAACCCTGATGGGTGACGATGTGGAACCGAGAAAAGCATTCATAGAAAAGCATGCTAAGTATGCTAATCTGGATATATAGTTTTGTTTTTAATGAAAAAGAAAAAGACACGACAAAAAAGACAAAAAAAATAAAGAAAAGTAAATAAAGATGGCAACAATTTTTGAAAAAATAGTACCTATTACACTTGAAGAGGAAATGAAATCCTCTTACATAGATTATGCAATGTCTGTAATCGTTGCACGAGCTTTGCCGGACGTAAGAGATGGACTGAAGCCGGTTCATCGCAGGGTTCTTTATGGTATGCACGATCTTGGTATGGCGCATAACAAACCCTACAAAAAGTCAGCAAGAATTGTGGGTGAGGTTCTAGGTAAATACCATCCTCACGGCGATACGGCAGTGTATGATTCCATGGTTAGGATGGTGCAGGATTTTTCACTGCGTTATCCACTGGTTGATGGTCAGGGTAATTTTGGTTCTGTAGATGGCGACTCACCTGCGGCAATGCGATACACAGAGGCTCGTCTCGCAAGAATTTCTGAAGAGATGCTTCGTGACCTTGATAAAAACACAGTTGACTTTATTCCTAACTTCGACGACTCTCTACAAGAACCAACAGTAATGCCATCATATCTTCCGAACCTATTAATTAATGGTTCGAGCGGAATTGCCGTAGGTATGGCCACAAACATTCCACCGCATAATCTTGGTGAGGTGGTTGACGGATTAATAAACCTCATAAAAAACCCGGCGATTACAATTGAAAAGCTGATGAAGAATATCATCGCGCCGGACTTTCCAACGGCGGGAATAATTTATGGTTATGCTGGCGTTAAAGAAGCCTTTCTTACAGGCAGAGGAAGAATTATTGTTCGGGCAAAAGCGAACATTGAAACTCAAAAAAATGGTCGCGAACATATAATTATTACAGAACTTCCTTACCAGGTTAACAAAGCGAATCTTATTGAAAAAATGGCCGAGCTTGTGCGCGCAGGAAAGATAAATGATATCAGCAATATTCGGGACGAATCAGATAGAGATGGTTTGAGAGTAGTAATTGAATTGAAAAAAGATGCTCAGCCGCCGATAGTTCTTAATCAGTTATTTGTTCACACTCAAATGCAAACAACATTTGGTGTGATAATGCTTGCGCTGGTTAAAGGTGTGCCAAAGGTTCTCAACCTGAAGGAGATGCTTGAGCACTTCCTTGAACACAGAATGGATGTGCTGATTCGCAGGACAAAGTTTGAACTTGATGCTGCCGAGAAACGTGCACACATACTAGAAGGATATATAATTGCTCTCGACAATATTGATGCGGTTATTCAGACAATAAAAAAATCAAAAGATGTTGAGACTGCCAAACAAAATTTGATTAAGAAATTCAAGCTTAGCGAGATTCAGGCCAAGGCAATTCTTGACATGAGGCTGCAGCGCTTAACGGGACTCGAAAGACAAAAGATAGAAGATGAATATAAAGAAACCATAAAGCTGATAGAGAAACTAAAGGGAATTTTGAAAAGCGAAGAACAGAGAAGGATAATTATCACAAACGAACTTCTTGAGCTGAAGAAAAAATATGCGGATGACAGAAGAACAGAAATAGTCTATGATTACGAAGATTTTTCATTGGAAGATATCATTGCGGAAGAAGATGTTGTTGTAACCATTACTCATACCGGGTTTATAAAGAGATTTCCGGTAAGCGGGTATAGAAAACAAGGCAGAGGCGGTAAGGGTGTTACCGGCGCAGGGACAAAAGAAGATGACTTTATCGAACATATGTTTATTGCCTCAACACATCAGTACATTCTTTTCTTTACTGATCAGGGAAAAGTTTATTGGCTTAAAGTCCATGAACTTCCTGAGGGCGGAAGAGCAACGCGGGGACGATCCATTCTTAACTTACTTCAAAAAGATAAAGATGAACTCATAACGGCATTCGTAGCGGTTAAAGAGTTTAGTGATGATAAATATCTTATCATGGCAACCGAGCAAGGAACTGTGAAAAAGACGGCACTGTCTGCTTATGGAAATGTTCGCAAGGGAGGCATAAATGCGATCAACCTTAAGAAGAATGACAGACTGATAGAAGTTAAAATGACCGAGGGAAGTAATGATATAATGATTGGAACACGCAACGGTTTTGCAGTAAGATTTAATGAAAAAGATGCACGTGACATGGGCAGAACAGCAACCGGAGTAAGAGGAGTTCGCCTCGGCAAAGGTGATAAAGCCGTTGGTTTGCTTGTTATTAAACGACAGGGAATGAGCGTGCTTGTTGTTACAGAAAAAGGATACGGCAAAAGATCAGATGTAAATGATTACAGAATTACACATCGGGGCGGCAAGGGTGTGATCACTGTGAAGACGAGTGATAAGATAGGTAAAATGATAGCGTTGATGGAAGTGAATGATAATGATGAGCTCGTAATCATTTCAACAAAAGGAATGGTTATTAGACAAAGCATGAAAGACATTCGCGTAATGGGAAGAGCAACACAAGGCGTAAGAGTAATAAGGCTGAAAGATGGTGATTCGATAGCAGACATTGCCAAGGTTGTGCCCGAAGAGGAAGCCGGCGAAGACGAAGAATAAATATTAGTCACAAAACAGATGGCTGTCTGATAAGTCATTTAATTATTACCACCTCTTTCTTTTAGGAGGAGAACAATAATGGTTATATGGTTTTTGAGACAGCCTTATTTATTTTTGTCAGCAAGAGGAATTGCTGATTAAATTAAACACAAACTAAACTAGCTTACATGACAACAGAAATGCTAATTGTTTTGGCGGTTATTCTACTAGCAATTATACTTTTTGCCACAGAGAAAATTCCCGTTGATCTTACGGCAATTATTGTGATGGGCGTTTTGCTTTTGAGCGGTATAATTTCAATAGAAGAAGGTATCTCTGGTTTCAGTAACGTAGCAACAATTACTGTTGGGGCAATGTTTGTTGTGAGCGCAGCTTTAAAGAAAACCGGGGCGGTTAGTTACCTCGGCGTTGTATCCTCCCGAATATTCAAATCAAACTTCTGGCTTGGTCTTATCGGAACAATGCTAACAGTAGGAATTGTTTCCGCGTTTATAAATAACACACCTGTTGTTGCCGTCTTTATTCCCATCCTGATGAGCGTTTCTCTTGATAATAAAATACCGTTATCGAAATTGCTTATGCCGATTTCTTTTGCATCAATGTTTGGTGGAGTATGTACGCTGATTGGCACATCAACGAACATTCTCGTTAGTTCAATAGCGGTTCAACACAACTTGCCGCCATTGAGCATGTTTGAATTCAGCTCGCTCGGAATTACTTTCTTTGCGGCAGGAATAATTTATATGATATTTATCGGAGTAAGATTGATCCCAAAAAGAGAAGAAGGCGATTTAACCGAGAAATACAGAATGGATGATTACTTAACTGATATAGTTCTTCTTCCGGAAGCCAAATCAGTTGATATGAAATTACCGGACTCTCCCCTTGTTAAGGAACTGGACCTTGATATATTGGAAGTAATAAGAAACGGTCACAGACTTTTATCTCCGCTGGCGCAGATTGTTCTCAAGGCAGAAGATGTTCTGAGGGTAAGAAGTGATATAAAGCAAATCCAAAAACTTAAAGACAGAATGGGAATTAAGTTTGTTGCTGACCATAATCTTCATGAAGAAGATTTTAAAAACGAAGAGTTATTGCTAGTTGAAGCCATTGTTGCTCCGAACTCCTCATTAATAGGCAGAACCATAAAAACATCAAGATTTAGAAATATTTTTAGGGCAAATGCACTTGCTATCAGACATAGAGGACAACTTTATAATACCGGATTTAGTGAAACACCTCTTGCCGCTGGTGATGCGCTTCTGCTTGAAGTGAGGCAAGAAGATCATGAAGAAATTAAAAACGACACAAGCTTTGTAATTGTATCTGAGCTTGACATTCCGAAATTAAGAAAGAGCAGAATAATTCCCGCACTATTAATAGTGCTTGGCATAATACTTACAGCAACTCTGAATATTCTTCCAATTGTGATCAGCGCATTGATAGGCTGTATATTGCTTGTGATGACGAAAACAATAACATTGGAAGAAGCCTACAGAGCTGTCGATTGGAGCGTTATTTTCCTTTTGGGCGGAATACTATCGCTTGGAATCGCCCTCGATAAGACAGGGGCGGCACTTCTAATTTCGGACAAGATGATAGAGCTCTTGGGCAGCTATGGACCAACGGCAGTAGTAGCCGCATTATTTTTATTAACTTTAGTACTTACATCCATCATGTCGAACAATGCTACTGCAGTGCTGCTTGCACCAATAGCAATAGCAGCCGCAGCAACAATGGGCGTAAATCCAAAACCATTTCTAATGGCGGTAGCCTTTGCAGCTTCTTCAAGCTTTATGACTCCGGTCGGTTACCAAACCAACACAATGATTTATGGTGTAGGACAATATAGGTTTGCTGACTTTCTAAAAGTCGGCACACCGCTAAGCATAATTTTTTGGATACTGGCAATTTTTCTAATACCGGTTTTCTTTCCTTTTTAAGGAGATTGTATGAATAAAATAAACGAAATATTTAACAGCATTGTAGATTTTCTTAGCGTTCCTGTTTTTTCTCTCGGAAGCTCAAACATCACCCTTTGGACTCTTGTATACCTTACAATATTGTTTCTGCTGCTCTACTTCGTTACAACAAAATTATTCAAATATGTGGTTTATAAATTTCTTTCAAAAAGTAAAATTGATCTTGGGGTGCGCATCGCAATCGGATCTATCCTCAAATATTTAATTTTGACTATTGGGTTTATCGTAATTATCCAAACAGTTGGAATCAATCTTAGCAGCTTAACAATTCTTCTTGGAGCCCTTGGCGTTGGTATTGGTTTCGGACTTCAGAACGTTACAAATAATTTTGTCAGCGGGATAATTATTCTTTTTGAAAGACCAATTAAAGTTGGAGACCGAATTGATGTAGCTGGTGTTGCCGGTAATGTTATAAAAATTTCAATGCGGGCAACAACAATTATAACCAACGATAACATATCTATTATAGTCCCGAACTCAGAATTCATTTCTTCAACAGTTATTAATTGGAGCCATGCTGACCGTAACGTAAGGTTTAACTTCCCGGTTGGAGTGGCGTACAAAGAAGATCCGGAAAAGATTAAAAACCTCTTGCTGAAAGTTGCCGGCGAAAATGAAGGGGTGTTAAAGAATCCCGGTCCCGATGTTTTATTTGATAATTACGGAGACAGCTCATTGAACTTTAATCTAAGAGTATGGACAAGCAGGTATATCGATAGACCCGGCGTATTAAAAAGTCAGCTCTATTATGAAATATTTAAAGGATTTAAAAGCCCGGTGTTGAAATTCCTTTTCCGCAGAGAGATGTTCATATAAAAGAGATGCCGCAAACAAAATCATAATAATATTAAAATGAAGAAATATCTCTATACTGCTCTGTATTGCTTTCTTTTCTTCCGGCGCGATTCTTCACAAGCCCGATGAGTATAGGGGCCTCGAATCAATTAAAACTGACGACCTCCTTTTAACAGTTAAAACTCTTTGCTCAACAGAGTTTAATGGCCGACTCCCTCGGAAGCGAAGGGTATAACAAGGCGGCCGAGTTTGCTGCAGAAAATTTGAAGAAGATTGGACTATTACCCGCAGGGGAAGAAGGATATTTCCAATATTTAGATGTAGAATACAACAGAATTGATACGCCGGTTGTTTTTAATATTAGCTCTGCCAAAAAAAATATTTCATACGAACACGGAAAAGATTTTGTGTTGAGAGGATTTACGGCTCCCGGCAATCTCTTAATTTACTGCCTGTGTGTTTTGTGGATATGGAATTTCCAGAACCGACTATTGATATGATGATTATGAAAAAGTAGATGTTAAAAACAAGATTGTTTTGGTCTTCAAACAAAACCCTCTCCTGGAAATAAATGACGATCCCTGGGGAAGTAAGTACCCACGGAGAAAAATCAAAGGTGGCTTATGATCACGGTGCGAAGGGAATTTTTTTTGTTTCCCGCCCCAACGATGAAAAACCACAGCCGCTAATCAAGCGTGATGCATGGAGAAGGAGAGCAGCTTGAGGAATTTCCCCAGCTTCACATTTCGTTGGAAGCCGCCAATGAATTGTTGAGTCAAGTTGATATTTCAATTAATGAATGTCAGACCAGAATAGATGATAAGAGAGCCCCGTTTTCATTTCTTACAAAGAGCAAAGCGGAAATAATAGTAACAGCACAATATGAAAAATCCGCAAAAACCATGAATGTTGTCGGAACGATAGAAGGAACTGATCCGGATTTGAAAGACGAGTATTTAGTAATTGGTGCACACCTCGATCACGTTGGTTCGCAGGCCGGATTACTTTTCCCGGGAGCGAATGATAACGCTTCCGGCTCCGCAGCTATTCTCAAATTAGCAGAAGCTTTCAAAAAAGTAAAACAAAACCACAGAAGCTTATCATTTTATTTACTTGCAAGCGAAGAATATAGATATGTCAACTCGGTCTCCTCTACAAAACATTTTGTTGAAAATTTAAACCTGCCTACCGGACAGGCAGGAATTGATACAAGCCAAATCATCGCAATGTTAAATCTTGATTGCATCGGATACGGCGATAGCATTCAGATTGGAAATGGAAAAAGCTCTCCGGAATTATGGAGCCTTGCAAGTAAAATTGATAAAGAAAATTTTAATCTTGGGTTGATGATACCTGGAATGGCGGCAGGTACAGACCTGACACCATTTTATGAAAAAAGGGAATCCACTGGTTTGTATTTTGTTTCCAAATACAGCTACGATCATCTTCATCTTCCGACAGACACTCCCGAAACCTTAAATACCGTTTTATTTGAAAAGATAGTTAAGCTTGCTTACTTGGCAAGCGAAGAATTGCTAATGGAGCTTTACAAAGAGAAACACTATTAAAAATAAAACAACGAAAATGCTTAAAGATCACCTTATTCACCTTTTCAAATACAATGATTGGGCAACCAGGCACTGTGCCGAATCAATATTAATCTAAGAAAAACGAAATGAAAAAGCCGAAGAACTTCTTTCACATTAAACCCACAAAAAATCGGCTGAACAGAGTTTTGGAAACTCTGGGAAAAACGTTAGCCATTCCCGTGGAAAAAAACACCAAAAAAGTGGATCCCCAAATCAACACCACTAACTGCAGAATGGATAAATTTTATTGAGGGTTTACACGAAAATGATTTTGAAAAGAGAATAGAATACACAAAGCCGGAGGGCAAGCCAGCAAAAACTGATTATATTTTTACCAACAATTTAAAAGTATTTTCTTTAATAGGTAATTATACAATGTACTGTAACAAAATCATAGTCGCACACATTTAGGCCAACCGCTATAGCGGTTCGCTGCCGCAGGTTGTTATTGTCTGTCCACCGTGTAATTCAGTTCGGTTACTCCGCAGGTAAATTGATGAGTATTCAATAGTTTAGTTTTATTTTGTCTTTGATGTCTGGACAATGGAATGCCTTGTCCAGAAAAATGGGATTAACAAATAGCCAGTAGCCGTCAATTAAATTCAGTTGAATAGTGAATGTGTGCTGTGGGTACAAAACAAGATGTCTCCCCGGGGTGTTTTATTTTTTATTTGTGAAAGTTGGGTTGGGGTACCGGTATTTTTGATAAAAAATTGTGAATTTGATAACTTGAATGTTCGATGTTGCCTGCTGCTGTGGTTGTTACGCGGTAGGCCATAATTTTCCATCGTGTGATAATTACCCGTCCGTATAATGCAGTGTGCCTTCGCTTATCCGCTTACCGACATAATTAAAAATTTTCATCACTTTAATCCAGTCCATTTCTCCGTTTGGTCCTGCTCAAACCGTAGCGATATGTATAAATGAAATTATTTTTTATTTCTATTTTTTATGTTGTTATGTTCCTTCATCAGTTTTCTCTTTACATGGTAGTCTTCCCATCGTTCTCCCGAGATCCCTTCGCTCCACTCCCATAAATTAATATAAACCATACTTCATTTCCAAATGTAACCGCCACCTTTGGGTTTCTGGGCAGTTTTCTTATTTATCAGCATAGAAAATATCTCAATATTTCACAACGAATTTTTGATATTTGATCCATTTGTATTTTATTTTTTTTCCCCTCTAATGATGGTTTTTATCCCTTTATTAGGGTTTTTATTATTATCCAATTTTTTTTTTTTGGTTTGTTCAGGTATTTTTGGGTTTTTTTTTTTTTTTTTTTTTAAAAACTTTAATGCTTCGTGTTTTGTAATTGGTGCATGATATTTTTTTTATCTTTTTTAGTTATTTGCTTTGGGAAGCATTGATTAATAGGGGCTAATTTTCCGTACAAATTGTGTTGCATGTTGATCAAGATATCGTTGAGAAGCGATGAGTCGACGAATCGAGATATGATCCCTCTTTTATTTTTCTTTTTTATCGTTTTTTTCTGCGATTTCGTGAACTTTTTTTTTTTTGTAATGTTTCAAATCATATTTCAAATTTAATATATTTAATTCACTTCTTATTTTTTCGATTCAAGTGAGTTATCGTAGGTACATCTCTACCCAACGGTCTTTCCATGCGATTCTTCTTTTAATACCCTTATTGTTTCTCGATTTTAAGGGTGGTATACTTAATGGTCAATGACACTTTCCTTATGTGCCTTAATTGTTTTATCCAAATCATCTTTGCTGTGTGCAGTTGAAACAACAGAGCTTCAAACTGTGCTCGGGTGCAAGATAAATTCCCCGGTTTAGCATTCGTGAAAATATTTTCCATAAAGAGTGGGTATTGGCTTTACCCGCAGAGCTTAAAGTCATCACTAAAGTTTCTTCCGTGAAGAACATACACATCATAGAGCCAACACGATTCATTGCATAATTTTTTCCAAGCGATTTAAGATTTTCTTTGAATCCTTTTTCAAGATAAGCGGATTTTTCTTCGAGCTCTTTATAAATGTTCGGATTATCTTTGATGTGTTTTAGAGCAGCATAACCGGCAGCCATTGCAAGAGGATTTCCGCTTAAAGTTCCTGCCTGGTAAACAGGACCGCTTGGTGCAATCTTTTCCATTATTTCTTTCTTTCCTCCGAATGCACCAACCGGTAAACCACCGCCAATAATTTTTCCGAAAGTTGATAGATCAGGTTTTATTCCAAGAACTTCCTGTGCACCGCCGGCAGCAACACGAAAACCGGTCATCACTTCATCAAATATCAAAACTATTTTTTCTTCATCACAAATTGCACGAAGTTCTTTTATGAAAGCATCTTTAACCTTTACAACTCCCATATTGCCAGCGATTGGTTCTATAATAACTGCGGCAATCTCATTTTTGTTTGCCGCGACCAGTTTTTTAATGGATTTGATATCATTGTAATCAGCAAGCAAAGTATCTGCAGCATTTCCTTTTGTTACTCCGGGAGAAGTTGGAACACCAAGCGTTAAAGCACCACTTCCAGCTTTGATTAAAAAGTAATCAGCATGTCCATGATAACAACCCTCAAACTTTATAAATTTTTCTCTGCCGGTATATCCGCGAGCAGCACGTACGGCGCTCATTGTTGCTTCGGTTCCGCTGTTTACCATTCTTACCATTTCAATCGAGGGGACAAGCTCAGTAATAATTTTTGCCATCTCAACTTCCATCGATGTCGGTGCACCGAAACTTGTTCCATTTTCAATAGCTGATTTTAAAGCATCGATAATAAAAGGCGGATTGTGTCCAAACAAATGTGGTCCCCAGCTTCCTATGTAATCGATAAATTCATTTCCATCAACATCCCAGAATTTCGAACCTTCACCTTTTTGAATAAACAATGGATCGCCACCAACGGATTTAAATGCTCTTACCGGAGAATTAACACCACCCGGAATATATTTTTTGGCTTCCTCGAATAATTTTCTGCTTGTTTCTGTTTTCATTTTTTTAATGTTTAAGTTATTTATAATCTATCTCTACTGATTGTTTCTCCAGAACCGGTGCTTCCGTTCCAAAAAGAAGTTTATAATCTTTTTCTCTTCCCTTTTCCCACCAGCTTTCCGGCAGAACTCTCCAGGTGCTTATAATCTCGGGGTTAATTGTTTTCTTTCCTTCTATCCATTTTGTCATATAGTAACGAAAATCTTTTTCGGTTGACGCGATGATTCTATTTGGTAATTCTTCTTTCGGAATACCCGCACCGCGCGTTAAGTGACCGCCACCACCGCTTCCACGGTATGAATTTATTGCAACGGTGTATATTGAATCGGGATGAAAAATGGAACCATCGGACATCGAGGTAATTGATATTCTATTCCCGCTGGTTTTGATACATCAACAGTATAATTAATTCCTGCGGCAGAAGAGTAATTATAAAATCTTTCCTCGGTTTCCGGTGTGTTGTAACGAGAAGAAAATTTTATTTCACCGTTTTCGTCTTTGGCAAATCGAATGAGATGATCATTCTCATCCTTCATTTCGTTCATCCAGTTTCCATAGGAGTATTCAAGATAGCCTTTTATTTCCTGCCCGGATAAAGCCATCGTATATAGATAATTTTCATAATGATATATTCTGAAAAAATCTTTAATGTAAATCCACCCCTCGTTAATAGTGGCATTAAAAGTTAATGGAGAAGTGAAAGAGATGTCAGCATCTGTAATGTCAAGCTGAATCTTGTGGATCAGATCAACAAATTCTGATGGACCAAACATTGACTCTCTGGAAGAAATATTTTTTGAGAGTTGTCCCAGTGGTTTGTTCACGTAGTTTTTTACAATATTAAGATTGAGCAAAAACTTGCTCATAAAATGATCATCAGGCTTGTAATCTTTTGTTTCAACTATTTCACCGGCAGAACTATTTTTTTTCCATTTTCCCGTTGTGCTATCAAACATCATCTGGATGTTTGCGACAGCAATAGTTTTTGCTTTTGATAGCGGCCCGAGAATTAATACATCTTCATTATTTATATCTTTCGTCGTAAAGTTCCATCCCGCATGGTCGTGACCGACAAACACAACATCAAACCCCGGCACCTGTTCTGCAACAAGCTGAGCAGCGTTTTCGTTTCTGTATGTGTCTGCAGTTTCTCCTCCGTATGTATAATCAACTCCGGAGTGGAAAAGACCAACTAGCAAATCAGGCTTTTCTTTTTCCTGAATAATCTTTACCCACTTCTCCGCTGTTTCGATCATATCGTCGAACCGAATACCCGACCAAAGTTTTTCAGGTAGCCAATTTGGAACACCGGGAGTTGTTAAACCAAGCACGGCAATCCTAACTCCTTTTCTTTCGATTATTGTATATGGTTCAAAATATGGCTCGTCAGTTTTTATGTTTACAGCATTAGCAGCCAGCCAGGGAAAATTTATTTCTTCTCTGAATTTATCATACACACCGTGACCGGTTTCAATATCGTGGTTTCCAATTGTTGCAGCATCATATCCCATAAAATTCAAAGCATCAGCAAAGATGTGAGTGTCCGATGTATCTTCAAAGTTATAATAGTATGACATTGGGTCGCCCTGAATTAAATCACCGTTGTCCAACAATATAACTTCCTGACCCTGCTGGTTTCTTTGCGAGATTACATAAGAATGAACCTGGGCCAGGGAACTTGTGGTTTGTGTATCGTTTGTCAGATCGTAAGGAAGCAGTGCACCATGAACATCGCTTGTTTCGATGATTTTAATATTGACCGTCTGTGCGGAAAGAAAACCAGCAAAGAGAGTATAAATTAAAAGAATAGATAATCTTTTGGTCATATTAATTTCGAAGATATTGTTGTTGAGACTGCGTGAAAATATAATAGGAAAGTTAACAATAATTCCTTTTTAATTTGATGTAATGATTTATCGGGAGGCGTAAGTGCTTAGAGTGATTTCAGCCAATCCACTATTTTATTTGTACCCTCGAGCATATGTGAGCAATAGGTTTTAGTAAACTCTTCGGTCAGCGGATCTTCCGGCGAAATAGTTTCTGCTGCGGCGAGAGCTCTTGCACCATCGAAGTCAACATAAGCTAGTCGCGCCGTATATTCGTCCTCTGGTCTTCCAAAAACATTTCCCGGTAAAAGAGCCGCACCTGTTTCCTCCAGCAGCCTTGTTGTTAGTTCCATGCCGGTAAAAATATTTTTTGCTTTCAGCTTATCAGCATAATTTTTAAAATTCGGGAAAAGATAAAAAGCTCCCTCCGGTACAGGACACTCAACACCAGCAGAAGAAAGGATGCTGTGAATTTCATTTCCCAACGATTTTAAAATCCTTCTCGTATTCCAGAGATACCTTTCTATTTCCATCCCGCCCCTAAAGGCCTTAACTGCCGCATACTGTATCGGCGCACTTGTAGCAGTAAATGTTTCGCTAGCGACAGTTGCCATTGCATTTAACAAACCTGCGAGCGATTTTGGGAAAGTAAATGTTCCCAAACGCCAGCCACCTGCGCCACACCACTTGCTTAAGCCGCCGGAGATTATAGTTCCTTCGGGGTAATATCTTGCAATCGAAGTGTGGGCTCCACTAAAGTTTAACTCTCCGTAAATCTCATCTGAAAGAATTATCACCCGGTACTTTTTTGCAACAGCAGCTATTTCTTCCAGTTCCTCCGAACTATAAGTAACCCCGGTTGGATTTGATGGATAGTTCATAATTATTAAACGCGGACGGGAGGGATCCTGTTCACAAATTTTATGAATGTCTTCCGGACGCAACAGCCACCTGTGAGATTCTTTTTTGTTGACCCAGACAGTCTGCCGTCCGATTATTTTTGCTTGTGGTGCATATGAAACCCAGCTTGGTGTGGGGATAAGAATTTCTCCGTAGTAAACGAATTGCAGAATAAACATTAGCTCTTTGGAACCGGGACCGATCAACACATCATCTGCACTGCACTGTAGATCATGTCTTCTTGAATGATAATCAGCAACAGCCTCTCTTAAAGCAAGCAGTCCCTTCACCTGCTGATAATCTTTTTGAAAAGCATTCACACGCAGCTCTTCAACGATAATCTTGGGAACGGGAAATGGAGATTGACCAAGTCCGAATTTATAAACTTTTTTCCCTTGCTGCTTTAGCTTGTTTGAGAGTTCATTAATAAAAAGTGTAGCCGATAGCGGCATACCCCTTACGTTCAGGTTAAGGCTGAGGTCGAAAGAAGAATTATTGTTTTGCATAAAATTATTCGAAGTCTATCTCAACTTCCTCAGGTTTCAGGATTTTATCAAGCTCATCCGTAAAGAAAAACTTCTCTTTACCAAAGGCTGGTTTTAAATCTGTGTACCAGCTGGCTTTGTCATCGAACTTCGCAAAGAAAGATTTAGCAACCCAATCAGGATGTCTTCCCTGTATAAATCTTAGCGTAAATACTTTTTCATTTCCGATTTCGTTTACTCCCAGAATTTGCATTTTGCCGGGCAGACAGGACATACTCGGCCCTCGTACTGTTCTGCATATTCCACTTACTGCCTGGTATGTCTCTCTGAAAAGTTTCCACACATCAACCAAAGGAAGAGAGAAATAATGATCGGCGCCAGTATTTCTTGCAACAAACATATAATATGGTATGCAGCCAAGCTCAACCTGCTTCTCTAACATCTCTGCCCAAACCTGCGGTGAATCGTTTATGTGTTTCATTACAGGCGACTGAGTTCTAATTACCGCACCGGTTTCCAAAATTCTTTCTGTGGCTTCTTTAACTGCCGGGTGTTTTAGCTCTGCGGGATGGTTGAAATGAGCCATAAATGCAAGATGCTTGCCCGCCTTTTTCACATCACTGAAAAGTTTGAGCAGATCATCTGCATCGTTATCTGTAATAAAACGAAACGGCCAGTATGCCAATGCCTTTGTGCCAATTCTGATGTGTCTTAGATTCTTAACCTCAGGTTCAAGAAGAGGACGAATATATGCCTCAAGAATTTTTGTCTTCATTATCAAAGGATCGCCACCAGTAAAAAGCACATCGGTTACACTATCATTATTGGAAATATATTCTGTAAGATGTTCAGCCTGTTTTGATGCAAATTTTAATTCATCCATTCCGACAAACTGTGGCCATCTGAAACAAAAAGTACAATAGGCATGACAAGTTTGTCCTTGCCCGGGAAAAAACAAGACAGTCTCTCTGTATTTATGCTGCATTCCAAAAACTTTTTCTCCATCCATTTGCGGCACGTTATGATCAAGCTGTCCCGCCGGATGAGGATTTAGTTCATGTCGGATTTCATCCGCCGCTATTTTTATTTCACTTTTTGAAGCACCGCTCTTCACCACACTTTTAATTTTTTCATAATGATGAGAACGAAGCATTTCCTTTCGTGGAAAAGTTAAAGTGAATATTGGATCGTTGGGGACCCTTGACCAGTCAATCAGATTTTCAACGACATAATTATTAGTTTTGAATGGCAGCACTGAACCCACAACATCAATGGCTTCTATTAAATCTTCTGGAAGATTGGCAATCTGCGGGAGTGTTTTGTAATTGTGCAGCATATAAGCTTTGTAATTCATGCTTACCTCGTTTTTGTTATTAATTCTGCTGGTATTTAACGTAGCGTCCGAAAATCACATATGTCGGTTACAATTTAAAATAATTTAGCTTTTTTTCAAGGGAGAAAAGCCAAAAGACCGGGATTATTTGCGAAATGAGTTCTTTTTAGAAAAGATTTACTTCGAGTTCATTTTATATTGAACCAGAAATTCATCCTCAATAGGGATTATTTTTGTACAGATCTGTAAAAATCAAGCAATGTCTTTTCGCTGTTTTTTGCTTTGAATACTTCTGAATAAGGCAAAATTATTTCTGATTCATCTTGTGTGAATTGATATCTGTTTTCATTGGGAAGTATTTTTTTAAGTGCACGTGTATCGGGAAAGGAAGAAATAAAAAAATGTGCATCGGGAAACTTTTCGTCACCGGTTGAAAAACCGAACTCAAGTTGTTCTAATAAAGAAATATCGGGAACATCCTTACAATACCATGTTAACGAAAGTGTTAAGACATCTACGTGCAACTGTATTGGGCTGGTTTCTCCTTTCAACTCTGCTTTGATTTTTTTTAGTACTCGTTTGGTTGATGAGACAGCTTTCCAGTATGCCTTAACGGGCTTTGAATCAAATTGTCCACGAGTTCCCTCAAGAAAACTTGGTCTTTCAAGAGGTGGAGTAATTCCAATATCAGTTAGCAAGCTGCAGGTCTCATCACAAAGTGCATTAAGTGATTGACCGGTTAATGCAATAATGAGGGGCTCTCTGTAATTTGATTCAATGCGGAGCCTCCTGTGCTGAACATCAAGAATAACCTCAAATAATTTGTCGGTTGAACTATCGTCTTTAAGTATTGGTGATGTCGTGAATCCTTTTTTAGAAAGAAGAAGATTTGTGTGTAATGCATTAGGTAAAGGTTTGGACATAACCTCTCTTATTGCTCCAACCAGCTGGCAATATTTGTGAAGAGTATTTCTTGATTCCTTCCAATCAGCCAAAGCTAGAGGAGGAAATGTTAATGGCAGCATATTTAAATTAAAAAACAACCTTTCAATACACAGAAAAAATTCATTTAATAATCATTTAAAGACTTGTTAAATTTCACATTGAAACTTATAGAAATGAACCTTATTCAAATTATGAAATTAAAAACAGCAGTTCTACTCATAAATCTTGGTACGCCCGATAGTCCTTCTGTAAGCGATGTTAGAAAGTATCTTTTTGAATTCTTAAATGATCCGCGAGTAATTGATATTCCAGCACTGGCTCGATTTATTCTTGTGAATTTAATAATAGTTCCTTTCCGCGCACCGAAGTCAGCCAAAATTTATGAAGAACTCTGGGTGAACAATGGATTGCCAGATGGGACAAAAGGTTCTCCAATTCTTTACTACGGCAAATCCGTTCAGGAAAAACTGCAGAAAGCTCTTGGTGAAAATTATGATGTACACCTTGCAATGCGTTATAAGAACCCCTCGATTGATGACGTTCTTTCATACGTCTACAAAAAAAATTATGAAAAGATTATAGTCATTCCGCTTTTTCCCCATTATGCTTCAGCAACAACCGGTTCCGTAATTGATAAAGTGATGAAAATAATTAGCAAGTGGTGGGTAATTCCGGAAGTAAAATTCATCGGACAGTTTTATGATAATGATGGATATATTAATACCGTTGTTGAGCAGGCTAAAAAATATAAGCTCGATGAATATGATCACGTACTTTTTAGCTATCATGGTTTGCCGGTAAGACAGGTTGATAAAGTTTACAAGGATGGAACACTTTGCGAAGAGCACAACTGTGAAACCGAAATAAATGAAACAAACAAGTACTGCTACAAAGCAACCTGCTATGCAACCACGAGATTAATTGCAAAGAAACTTGGTCTGTCTGAGGACAAGTATACGGTCTGTTTTCAATCCAGACTGGACAAAAAGTGGCTGGAACCGTTTGCTGATAAAGTTATAATTGAACAGGCAAAGAAAGGAGCAAAACGATTGTTGGTTTTCAGCCCAGCATTTGTCGCAGATTGTCTCGAAACGTTGATAGAGATTGGAGTAGAATATCAAAAATTATTTGAAGAACACGGCGGAGAGAAAGTTCAGTTAGTGGAAAGTTTGAACGATCATCCAATGTGGATTGAAACACTGAAAGACCTTGTGCTCAACAGTTAGCCGGTTGGAAAATTAAATAATGTTAATCTGTTGGTTTTGTTGTAATTCGCAAATATCAAGCACCAAATAACAAACAAATAACAAATTCGAAAATCAAAAGTCGCAAAATAGTTCTGTTTAAGGTTTGATATTTTGTGATTGAAAATTATTTGGGATTTGTTATTTGTATTTTGGAACTTAATTACCCAAACCAATTTTACTTTAGTAATCTTAAATTGTTTTGAATGTTAATACATAATAAAATATTCAACTCTGGCGTAGTCGGAGCCGGTGGCGCAGGCTTTCCGTCTCACGTTAAAGCCAACTCGAAAGTTGAATTTGTTTTGGCAAACGGGGCGGAATGCGAGCCGTTAATTCATAAAGACTATGAGTTGATACTTAACTTTCCAAAAGAAATTGCTCGTGGACTTGAACTGCTGATTGAAAGCACCTCTGCAAAAAAAGGTTATTTCGGAATAAAAGAGAAAAACACAAAAGCCATTTCAGCAATCAGCAAGCACTTAAATGGAAAAACAGAATTAACAAAGCTTGGAGATTTTTATCCTTCCGGTGATGAGTTTGAATTGGTTTATGCAGCAACTGGAAGATTAATTCCGCCCGCTGGAATTCCGCTGGACATTGGGTGTGTTGTGAACAACGTAGAAACGCTTTACAACATAGCTCTTGCAGAAAAAGATATTCCGGTCACTAAAAAATTTATTTGTGTCGCAGGCGCTGTTAAAAAACCATCTTCATTTTTTGTTCCTGTTGGTACCAGCTTTAAGGATATAATCGAATTCGTTGGTGGATCAAAAGTAAGCGAGTTCGGAATTTTTGTTGGCGGTGTGATGATGGGTCATCTTACCTTCGATTTAAATGAAGTCATTACAAAGACAACAGCCGGATTAATTATTCTTCCCAAAGATCATTATTTAATTAAAAGGAAAAATCAACCCGAAGAAAACTGGCACCGCATCGGCAAGTCTGCTTGTGACCAATGCAGTTACTGCACAGAATTCTGTCCTCGATATTTACTCGGCTACCAGGTTGAACCGCATAAAGTTATGCGCTCCCTTGGATTTACAAAAACAGGTTCGGCTGTCTGGAATCAAATGGCAGATCTTTGCTGTTCCTGTGGATTGTGTACGCTTTATGCTTGTCCGGAAGATCTTTATCCCAAAGAAGCTTGTGACAAAGCGAAGGTTGAAATGCGTGAAGCGGGAATAAAATTTATACAGCAGAAACCGGTTAAAGTCCATCCGATTAAAGAAGGAAGACAAGTTCCTCTCAAACAATTAATAATGAAGCTTAAACTTCAGGATTATGATGTTGAAGCGCCGTACAACTCAGAAAAAATATCAATCAACAAAGTTAGAATTCCTCTTCAACAGCACATTGGAAAACCAGCAGAGGCAATTGTTAAAAAAGGCGAAATGGTTGAAGAAGGACAGATGATCGGAAAAATTCCCGAGGAGGTGTTAGGTGCGAACATTCACGCATCAATAAATGGTAAAGTTAGCCAGGTAACTTCCGAAAATATTTTTATAGAAGCTTAAACGGAGTTTAAATGACAAACAAAAATTCAATCGGACTAATTGAAATGGGAAGCATTGCCTCCGGAATTCAGGCTGCTGACCTGATGCTTAAAACATCTGAAGTAGAACTAATGATTTCAAGAACGATCTGTTCGGGCAAATATATGACCTTGATTTCAGGAGATGTTGCCGCGGTAACTTCTGCAGTTGAAAATGCAATCAACACAATTGGTTTTGGTGTAATAGATAATTTTGTGATACCAAATGTTCATCCAACAATATTCCCGGCAATTGCCGGACATAATAATGTTCAAATGCTCGAATCGCTTGGGATTGTTGAATCATATTCTGTTGCGTCGTTAATTGAAGCTGCAGACGCGGCAGTAAAAGCTGCAAAAGTTCAGTTGGTTGAACTTCGTCTGGCAATGGCTCTGGGCGGGAAAGCATTTTTCAGTGTTACCGGTGATGTTGCCGCAGTTACAAGCGCTGTTGAGGCGGGGGCGAGAGTCGTTTCTGAAAAAGGATTGCTTGTTAATAAGGTAATTATTGCTAATCCCCGCCAGGAACTACTTTCTGAAATGATTTAAAATATTTTTCGTTTATCAACAATTTTTGTTCGTCCATTCTTTCTGACCTCTTCGCTATCCCCGATTGCTCTTGACTATTAATTTTAAAAGGTTATTTTGGGATTAGAATATATTCTAATCTCTACTTCTTCAACGCGGCTATTCTACTACACAACTTGTTCTTTTAAATAAACGACATTATCCATTAGATAAAGGAGGTGTTATTTGATGACAAAGAAAAAATTTCAATGTGATGAGTGCGGTTATTATTGGGAGAATAATCCTGTTGAACAGTTTCCTCAAAACTGTCCTGTTTGTTTTAGCAGCAGGATTCATAGATCAGCCAGACATAAGCGGTTTGCAAAAAAAGCACGCGCAAATGTTAGAAGAGCCTACTCTGCACGAGTGGGGTAATAGAAATTTATATTAAAAAATTAAGGAGGGAATGCAAAATGAAAATAGCAATAGAATCAAACGATGGTATAACCATCAAATCACCGTTCATTCCAACGAAGGGATATGTTGTATATGATGTTAAAGAATCTGATATTGTTGCTTCTGAGTATAGAGAGAGCAATCTGAGAGATAAAAAACCAAGCGGCGAAAAAGTAATTGTTCCGACAAAAATTCGTTCTTTGTTGAGTGATTGTTCAACTATAATATCAAGAGGAATGGACCGAAGCAATCTGGATGTCCTCAAACAGGAAGGAATGGATGTCTTTATTACATTTAAGACTTCGACGAAAGATGCGGTAAGAGTATATATGAGAGAGTTACTAATTACCAGCAAGCTTGCTCATTAATATTTTGTTCATGAGGTTGTCTCAGATGTTCAGTTTCACGTGTCATCCGAGACGGAATCAAAATCCTTAAGACAAAAGGATGAGTCTTGGATATTTTCAGACTCATAAAGTCTTACATTAAAATTGCCTTAGCTGTCAAACCAAACCCTCTTGGCATTATAAACAACCGTCTGATAAGTGTATTTTGTTGAATCATTGTAAAGCAAGAAAAATATCTTAATTTTCACCCTAGTAAATTTCATATCTAAACATTTAAACAAAAGAATAGTCTATGGCATCAAATGGCAGACCTACGTGGGATGAATATTTCTTAAAACTTGCTATGCTTGCATCCGAAAGAGCAACCTGCCCGAGAATGCATTGCGGTTGTGTTCTGGTAAAAGACAGATTTGTTCTTGCTACCGGTTACAATGGTTCACTGCCGGGGCAGCCGCATTGTGAGGATGTTGGCTGTCTGATTGTTGATAATCATTGTGTGCGAACAAACCATGCAGAAATAAATGCACTTGTTCAGGCAACCACACATGGTGTTAATATTAAAGGAGCGACGGCGTATATTACAAATATGTCCTGCACAACATGTTCAAAGGCACTTATTGCAGCCGGAATAAAAAGAGTTGTTGTTTTTTCTGATTTCCACGATACTCTTGCAATTAAATTTTTTAATGATGCGGGTGTTGAAATAACCAAGATTGATATGCCGGACAAGTTGATCAAATATGATCTTGAAGATTATTCTTCTGCTAAAAAAACAGAAAGATCCAAGTAGAAAAACTTGACCAGCTCAAAATCTTTTCGTTATCTGCTTATTCTTCTGGCAATAATTTTTTGGGGAACATCGTTTGTTGCTACAAAAACCGTATTGAATGAAATCAAACCCGTTACAATTATAATCCTTCGGTTAATTCTGGCCTCAATTCTTCTAACTATTATTGCCCTCTCTACAAAAAGAAAATTTTCAATAAACTTTAAAAGTCATAGCTGGATTTTTATTCTTGCGCTTGTGGCCGTCTTCCATCTTTGGATACAGGTAACCGGTTTGCAGTACACAACAGCATCTAACACCGGCTGGATAATCGGAACCGCGCCTGTTTTTATGGCAATTTTAGGATTCGTTTTTTATAAAGAGAAAATCACACTTCTTCAGTTTTTGGGAATATTAGTTGCGGTGGCAGGATTACTTTTGCTGATTGGTAAGGGAGATATAACAAACATTGGCTTGATAGAAAACCAGGGAGATTTGCTCGTACTTGGCAGCGCATTTACCTGGGGTGTTTATTCGATGGTTAATAAAAAGATATCCCTTTCATATTCCCCGCTTATGACAATTCTTTATCTTTTTTTGATGATGGCGGTGATAATCATTCCATTCAACTTAAACACAGAAACTATAAACTCAGTAATTAATCTTTCATTCATTAGCTGGATGTGGATACTTTTCCTGGGTATTTTTTGTTCGGGTATTGCATATGTAATCTGGGCACAGGCATTACGCGATATGGAGTCTGCGAAAGTCGGTGCATTCCTTTACTTTGAGCCCCTTGTAACTGTAATTGCCGCGTGGTTTTTTCTGCAAGAGGAAATTACTTTGTTAATGATCTTCAGCGGATTACTTATTACGGCGGGTGTTTTCATAGTTAATAAAGAATGAAATTTCTTTTGAGAGGAAAGATTTATAACTTCGTCTTGTATAACTTACGATAAGTACATCAAATGGTCTTTAATCCCGAAAATAAAAAACCACAAATTGACTATCCCTGCAAATGGCCGTACAAAATTATTGGTGACAGCGTTGAGGAAATGATAAGTGCAGTTGAAGAAGTGGTTGCTGATTTAGAATACGATCTTACTCCCTCGAACATCAGTAAAAAAGGAAAGTATTTCAGCTTGAATATTACCGTTGTCGTCCCCTCCGAAACCGTGAGAGATTTGATCTTCCAGAATTTAAATAAGCACCCCGCAATAAAATATGTAATGTGATTCTGTTATGGACGATAACTGTCTCGTTCCCTTGCCAATAAACTTTAATTGCTGGAAACATCACGCCGGTTTTATAAAGAAGCAAATTGAATCTGTTAGAGCAATCAAAGAACTTGAAGAACTAAAAGTTTATTTGTTGAAAATAGGCGAGTCTCAAATGGATTTATACTTTGGCAGGCTTTCTCCATCGGATATTTCTGAACAAATTCTGAGCGCTCTTCATAGAATCAAAATATTTGAATACGAACAATATAAAAGCTGGCTTTCCAAAGATGGGAAAGATTTTCAACTTGTTGAACTGAAAGATAAATCTGTTTGGGCACTTCGTCTTAATGATGATATAAGGCGATATGTTCATATTCATCCCGGAAGATATTCGCCACACACGGTAAGAGTTAAGGCAACAACCTTGAAGACAGCGATATTTCTTCTTTGCATTGAGCAACTTGGGGAAATTAATCCCTTCGAGACAGAAACCGTAAACAATATCAGGAAAAAATATTTAAATGAACCGCCCTTAAAATCTTTTTCAAACGCATCCGGACTTAGAAGGTTGATAGACCTTTTTCATAAAAGACGGGGGTTAAAATTGCAAGATAGGAAAAGAGTGTGCGGGTTTTCCCGCACATATGTAAAATTAATTTTGGGTTGGTTCGGTTACAAGCAGTTCTTTTTCGATTGCAGATTTGAAAGATTCTTTTGGAAGCGCGCCAACTGCTAATTTAGGCTGTCCTTCTTTCGGAATGAATAACAACGATGGAATGCTTCTTATTCCAAATACTGCACCAAGCTCTTGCTCTTCATCAGTATTAACTTTATAAAAATTTACTTTTCCTTGATACTCTGTTGAAAGCTCATCTATTATTGGCCCAACCGTTCTGCAGGGTCCGCACCACGGTGCCCAAAAATCAACTACTGCCGGAAGTTCACCTTCAAATTTCCATTCCTGGTTTTTCTCGTAATCAAATACTTTTTCTAAAAATGCTTGTTTTGTTAAATGTTCAGCCACTTTAATTATTTCCTTTTTCTTATTTTGACAATTTTTATTCTATTTGTCATTAAAACTTGATCCGAATCTGATCCCTCCCCTTGGGACGGAGTATACGGACTTCCGCAGGAATGACACACACTACACCGCGGCTAATACTCTTTGCAGCTTTTCCTGCACTTCAGTTGCTATTGGTTTCATATTGTCGTTTTCCAAAATCCAGGTCATCACCATCGGATCAAAAATCGAAACACGCGTCTTATCATCTTTTTCATAAACGATCACATTGCATGGAAGAAGTAACCCAAGTTCCTCTTCTTCCTGCAAAGCTTTGTGGGCTATCGGCGGGTTGCAGGCACCGAGTATTGTATACTTTTTAAAATCAACATTAATTTTTTGCTTGAGCGTCTCCTTAACATCAATCGAGGTTAAGACTCCAAAGCCTTCCTTCTTTAATTCGGCAGTTACTTTTTCAATTGTCTGCTCAAAAGGCAAATCAACTGTTTTTGAAAACCCGTATTGCATTATCAATCCTTTCTGTTTATCGGCACTTACGCTTTGTCAGATTTCTTTAAAGTTGAAAGCTTGAATGGTGCATAAAGCGGACAAAAGCTTACAAGACTTGTTAGTAAAAACACAACCGCAAAAATGCCCAGCACTATCGCAGCAACGCCTGTGATTTGGTTTGTGAAATATAGAATAGCAATTATCACCGCAAGAAATATTCTAATTCCTTTATCCATTGATCCCATATTCTTTTTCATTTCTGTTCTCCTTTTTCTGTCTCGGCTTGATTTTGTCGAGACGAATTTGTAAATAATAATTTTATTTGTTTCCAATCAGTTAGAATTAATCCCATCAACGAGCCATACAATGTACTGTTAACCGGGCTGCCGGTTATAGCGCAGCTTCCGTTGCAGCCTATAAAGTTATAGTATAAAAAACCGCCAAGCGCACCAAGCACAACAGGCAAAAATAATTTTATTTTGTTCCAGATCATTTTAAACCTGCTGCGTTCCATCTAATAATTCCACCCTTTAAGTTGGCAGCATTGAATCCTAGCTTTTTAAGTTTTGCTGCTGCGTTCAGACTTCTGTTGCCAGTTCGGCAGTAACAAATAATTTCAGCATCCTTAAATTTTTTCATCTCATTTTCACTCTTCGCTATCGAAGTTAACGGAATGTGATGAGATCCTTTAATTGAACCCTGCTTCCTTTCAGTATCAGTTCTAACATCAAGAAGAACAACGTTTCGTTCTTTTTTAATTTTCTGTGATGCTTCCTGTGCAGAGTAATGCTTTATTGATTTAATAAGCAAAACCTTCCTGATGATGTAAACCACTACCAAGGCAATTAGTGCGTAAAGTAATATTTGTTCGGTTGTCATACTATAAATTTTTGTTTTCAGAAGGTTTGATAATTGAAATGCTAAAAGGATTCAACATTAAGTGTAAAGCGAGATTCATCTCGCCAAACGCTAAACAAAAGAATTTTTCAACACTTAGCTGCGAAATAAATTTCGTCTTACAATAGAGTATAAAAAAGAAGCTTTATTTTGCTCTTTTCATATATGCGTTATAAACAAACATCATTATTGCTGCCACGACTCCAACCAAGCCTATAATGAGGAACACCATTTCTGGCTGACCAACTTCTTTTCTTCCATAGCTGTGATAAAGCCAGCCGCCAAATGTTCCACCCAATGTCCAGGCAATTGCAATCGGTAAGAAAGCAAATCCCTGGAACAATGCAGCCTGCCCTTTTGGTGCAAGGTCGGCAAGGTATTCGTAAAATCTTGGTGCCTGTGTTTGTTCACCGACAGAAAAAATAAATATTGTGGCAATGATCAATCCAAGACCCACGGTAATTCCGGCAGCGGCTGCGAAGTAAAGCAGAAACCAGCTCAATGCCGCAAAGACAAACCCAATCATAATTGCTGTGGGGGTTGGAATGTTCTTAGTAAACCGGTTGATAGGAATTTGTAACAGGATAATTGTCCATGCACCAACAGAAAGAATTAGCTCAATGGGTGCTTCGGGGCCAATGTAGTCGGAGATATAAAATGGAATCACAATAAAAAATTCCCAGAACACAATCCAGTAAAGCGCAAAGATCATGAGGAAAATCATAAATTTAATGTTCTTTAGTACAGTCCAGAGATTTTTAACAACTTGTGAAAAACTTTCTCTCTTGCTCATCAAGTTTGGCTTGTGGTTCTTTGAAGAAGATCAGCGTGACCACAAACATAAGGGCACAGCTAATTGCAGAAACAAGGTAAACAAATTGGATCCCAAATGAATCTCTTACAAGAAAAGCAAGAAACGGACCTATTGCCGCACCCATATTAACAAGCCAGTAGTAAATTGCATATCCAAGAGATTTGGTTTCTTTTGTTGATGTGAGTGCAACAGTTCCAAGCACACTTGGTTTTATGAATGAACCGCCAATAGCAGTAAAGACTAAAATAAAACTTAGAATTAAAAAAAGATTTGTGTCTGAATAGTAACCCTCAAATCCCGCTATGCCGGTTGAACCGATAAGAAAATAACCGATTGCCAGAACAAAAAAAGCAAATGAAAAAGCTTTCTTGAATCCAAACTTGTCTGCTAGTGCGCCGGCGAAAATAGGAAGGAAATAAATCAGTCCGCCAAAAATTGAGGAAAGTTGTCCCGCCTCAACCTCGTCGAACTTCAGATGATCTCTGAGGAAAACACTGAGTATCGTAGCCTGTCCGTAATATGCGAGTCTTTCAAAAAGCTCCATACCGTTTGCAACCCAGAAGGATGGCTGAAATCCAGATTTAATCTGAGTGAGCATACTTGTCTTTTCCACAGAAGTTCCTTTCGAAAAATTTGAAGCGCAATTTAGCTAAGCAGTTAAACAGTAACAAAAACTCTTCGACGAATAAAAACGCAGGCAGTATGCCCATTTAATTTTGATAGCACTTTATTTAATCCATAAAAATTTGCACCTATTTTCATTTGTGAAAAATACGTTTTTGCTTTCCTGCTTTTGATAAAAAATGATAGTATAAAATGAGTTTTTGGCTTAATTATAAAGGATTTTCCTCAATTCTGATGGCATATTTTCTGTCTGATTCCTATAGTTTTTAATTGGAAAAGGTAAATTTTGAGAAGCAATACATTTCACGGCGGCGTTCATCCGCCGGAATATAAAGAGTTAACAGAAAATTGTGCATTCGAAATAATGCCATTACCGGAGGAAATTATTCTTCCTGTATCACAGCATCTTGGAAAGGACGCTTCGCCCCAGGTTAAAAAAGGTGACGAGGTTCTTTCCGGCCAGCTTGTTGCAAAAGCAGAAGGATTTATTTCAGCGCCCATTCATACTTCTGTTGCGGGTAAAGTAATTAGTCTTGGAAAAGAAATTACTGCAACAGGATTTCCCAAAGATTCAATCGTTATAAAAACTAATGGAACTGTTGCAGGAGAAAAAATTCTTCTTTCACCACTTAATCCCGAAACAATTACTCCGGAAGAAATCAGAGCAAGTGTTGCCGAAGCAGGAATAGTCGGACAGGGCGGTGCCGCATTCCCAACATACGTTAAGCTTTCTCCTCCAAAGGACAAGGTGATTGATGTTGTGATTTTAAATGGATGTGAATGCGAGCCGTATCTCACACGAGATTACAGGTTTATGATTGAAAGACCTGACGATCTGATTTCCGGATTTAAATTAATAATGAAAGCGCTTGGAGTTAATCGCGGAGTAATTGGAATTGAGAACAACAAACCCGATGCAATAAAATTACTTTCTGAAAAGATAAAGCACGAAGAGAATCTTGAAGTTATATCATTAAAAACGAAGTATCCGCAAGGCGCAGAGAAGATGTTGATCAAAGCAGTAACGGGAAAGGAAGTTCCTCCCGGCAAACTTCCGATGGATGTTGGTGCGGTTATTCAAAATATCGGAACCGCAATTGCAATTTACGATGCGGTTGTAAAAGGAGAAGTTCTCACAGTCGCCGCCTTAACCGTTTCGGGAAAAGGAATAAAGATCCCAAAGAATTTATTAGTGCCGGTTGGAACACCAATTCAGAACGTAATAGATTTCTGCGGCGGAGTTACAGAAGATTCAGTAAAAATTGTTGTCGGCGGACCAATGATGGGTGTTGCTCAGTTTGATTTGCACGCACCTGTTATGAAAGCTACTTCGGGAATTCTTGTTTTAACAAAAGATGAAGTCGCGGAAAATCCCGAAACACCATGCTTGAGATGCGGACAATGCGTTGGGGCTTGTCCCTTAAACCTGATGCCAACAAAACTTGCTCGTTATTCGCAGCTTCAAAAGTATGAAGAGGCTGAAGGCGCAGATATAACAGTTTGTATGGAATGCGGAACCTGTGCCTATACTTGTCCGGCAAACATTCCGCTTGTTCAATGGATAAGATTGGGAAAGCAGAAAGTTTTAGAAATGCAGCGCGAAAGAGCCGCTGTGACTAAGTGAAACTAAGTGTTTTTAGTGTCTAAGTGGTAAATCGCTTTTTCACCACTAAGGCACGTAGAGCACTAAGGAACACTAAGAAAGAATATATGGAAACAGCTACTACTATAGAACCAAAACAAAAAGTTTATTTTGATTTAACAACATCACCGCATTTACATTCAAAGTGGTCAACGGCAAAAGTGATGTGGTTTGTAAACATTGCGCTTGCACCGTCAGTTGCTGCAGCACTTGTATTCTTTGGAATTTACCAGGCGTTGATAATGATAACTGCCGTAGCATTTGCAGTTGGAACCGAAGCTGCAATTCAGGCAGTAAGAAAAAAAACGGTAACCTGGTTTGATGGAAGCGCCGCACTAACCGGATTACTTTTAGCTCTAATTCTTCCACCAAACTTTTCATTGTCAGCAACCGCAATAGGTTCTGTTGTTGCAATCGGATTAGGCAAACAGATTTTTGGCGGACTTGGTTACAACATATTCAATCCGGCTTTAGTTGGAAGAGCTTTTCTGCAGGCTGCCTTTCCGGTTCAGATAACAACCTGGACACAACCAAACTTTGCGGTTGATGGAATAACAAGCGCTACCCCACTCGCGGCGTTAAAGTTTGATAAAATATTAACCGAAACATCTTCTTTACTAATAGGAAACATTGGCGGTTCGCTTGGAGAAACTTCTGCAGCCGCTGTTTTAATCGGCGGAGTGTTTCTGATTGCAGTTGGAGTTGTAAACTGGAGAATTCCTCTTTCAATGATTATCGGAATGATTGTCTTCGGTGGAATATTCTGGCTTATTAATCCTGACTACCCGACACCCGTCTTTCACATTTTTGCCGGCAGCTTTTTGTTTGGCGCAATGTTTATGGCAACAGATTGGGTAACATCACCAATTACAAATAAAGGTATGTGGATATTCGGACTTGGGATCTCACTGGTCCTGGTTATAATCAGAATCTTTGGTGGTTTGCCTGAAGGTGTTATGTATTCAATTTTATTTATGAATGCATTTGTTCCAATGATTAATCGTTATACAACTCCTCGCACATTTGGTGCAGTAAAGGAGGAGAAAAAGAAATGAATAAAGTAACCCAGATGCTTTTGGTTTTAACTTCGATTGGAATACTTGCCGGTGGTCTTCTTGCAATGGTTAGCGAGTGGGCAAGCCCTCTAATTGCTGCAAATAAAAAAGCAGAAACAGAGGCCGCAATTTTCAGAGTTCAATCTGAAGGAAAATCTTATGAAAAAATAAACAATGCCGGCTTTGAAGTATATAAAGTAATGAGTGAAAATTCCCAGGTCATCGGGTATGCGTTGGTTTATGAGGGGAACGGGTTTCAGGGAAAAATCAGATTGATTTGCGGTTTAACAGAAGATCTTGAAAAAATAAAATCTATGGAAATACTTGAACAGGTTGAAACGCCCGGCCTTGGTACGAAAGTAACGGAAACACCATTTACAGACCAGTTCAAACAACTTGAAACATCACCAACTGTAAGTTGGGTAAAAGGAGTTGAGCCGGATAATCCAAATGAAATCCAGGCAATTACCGGGGCAACAATTTCGTCAAAAGCTATTGTTGCTATTATCAATAACGGACTTGTTCAAATGAAAAAATTACGAGATGCCGGAGGTTTGAAATGAAAAAACAAGTTACACTCTGGCAGGAATACTTTAAAGGTGTCTGGGAAAACAATCCAATACTCATACAGCTTTTGGGGTTGTGCCCCACACTTGCAGTAACAGTTTCGGCAATAAACGGATTAGCGATGGGATTGGCAGCCACATTTGTATTGGTTATGTCAAGCCTGCTTATTTCTTCAATTAGAAAAATAATTCCCAACCAGATTCGTATTGCCTCGTTCATAGTTATTATTGCAACATTTGTAACCGTTGTTGATCTTGTAATGAAAGCGACAATTTCCTGACCTTAGCAAAGCACTCGGCCCATTCATTTCCGCTCATTGTTGTTAACTGTGTGATACTTGGCAGACAGGAAGCCTTTGCTTCAAAAAATAATCCGGGCAGAGCATTTCTTGACGCAGTTGGAATGGGAACCGGGTTTACTATTGCTCTTTTGGTGCTTGGTGGAATTAGAGAAATAATCGGCTCAAGAACATTTTTTGGTTTACAGGTTTTACCAGATCAGTATGAGCCATGGTTAATAATGATTCTTCCGGCAGGTGCTTTTTTAACTCTCGGTTTTTTACTTGGAATATCAAATATGTATACCGATAGAAAAAAGAGAATTGAACACGAATCAATTATCGCTCATTATAAAAGAGTTGGCAGAGAAGACCTGAAGTATGAAAGAGTCTTGAGGTGAAGTGATGGAATTATTTATAATTTTTATATCAGCAGCAATTGTTAACAATTTTGTACTGGCCTACTTCCTTGGTATTTGTCCTTTTGTCGGAGTATCAAACAAACTTAGCTCTGCAATTTCGATGGGAATGGCAACAACTTTTGTAATGGTTCTTACTGCAATTGTAAGCTGGTTATTGTATAACCTTGTATTAATTCCATACAACCTGGACTTCCTACAGATCCCATCTTTCATTCTTGTAATTGCAGCACTCGTCCAGTTTGTTGAAATGGTAATTAAAAAAGTTAGTCAACCATTATACAGGGCTCTTGGAATTTTTCTTCCGCTGATTACAACCAACTGTGCAATTCTTGGGCTGGCGTTGTTTGGGTCAATGAGAGAATACAGTTTTGCCGAGAATGTTGTGTTTGGTGTTGGGGCAGGCGCCGGATTTACGCTGGCATTATTTATTATGGCTGGAATACGAGAAGAACTTGATTTGGCAGATGTTCCGAAACCATTTCGCGGTGCGCCGATAACTTTAATTGTTGCCGGAATATTGGCGCTTGCTTTTATGGGCTTTGCAGGGATGATTTAGTTGTAAGTAGGTGGTTGGTAGTTGGTGGGAAGTGAGTTTAAATTTTGGTTTTTTATAAATCGTTTGACATTTGTCGTCTGACATTTGACATTTAAGGAGAATAAAATGATATCACGAAGAAATTTTTTAAAGATTGCAGGATTATCAACTGTTGCAGTTGGAGCCGGATTCACAACCGGGAAATTAATTGGCAATAAAAAATCAGTTTACTTTGCAGTGCATGGATTTATTCCAGCCGACGAACAGATAATAAGTCAGTTAGTTGCCGGATTTAAAAATAAAGTGAGAAGTAATGCCGACCCGGTTGTTCTTGCTGATGCAAAGATCGGCGAAGTGATAACAAGATTTGACTCGCAGTTGAGAAATAAAGCCTTCTCGAATAGCGGAAACATTACCTACAGACTGAAAAGACTTAACAATCAAATAGATTCAGACATCATTATAAGCGATACAGAAAATCCGGTTTATTCATTGAATGATTTGAATTATGGATTTTCAAACATCAGAACCAACATCAAAAACAAAAAGGCGAATTATATATTTAGCGCAGAATACAACGAAACAGATTTTCTTTCTTCTATCTTAAACTCGAACAAAAAAGAAGTTGTTATTGAAAATGAAAAAGGACTCGTTGAGAGAATTTCATTAGACAAAAATTATAGAAACATTTTGATTGATGGTCCATTTGGCAAGACCGGATTGAAGATTGAAAACGGAATAGCACGGGTTCATACTTCAACTTGCAGACATGGAATCTGTGAACATACTTTCGCAAACAATGTTGGAAATGTAATTGCCTGTGCACCGAATAAAGTTTTAATAAAAGTAGTTCGATGCTAAAAAATCCCACTAAAATATCCCCTCCCCTTTGGGGAGGGGTATGGGGTGGGGCCATTGTTCTTTTTCTTATTGGATTTTTCATAGCCCGCAATATGGGAGATGAAACAAAAGAAGTTAAACGGACTCAAATTCTTCTCGGGACGGTTGTAGACATTCAGGTTCGGGACACAGACGAAAAGAAAGCAGATGATGCAATCACAAAAGCATTTGCAGAAATAAAAAGAATTGATGATCTGTTTACAACATATAATGAGGACAGTCCCGTTTGGCAATTTAATCATAGCAATGATTCAATCATCGCTGTTGATGAAGAGATTTACAGTTTAATGGTTTTATGTGATTCGCTTTGGAAAATGTCTGATGGATGTTTTGATGCTGCAATTGAGTCTTTAATCCAGACCTGGGGATTTGATAGCAACTCCCCGGAGGTGCCGAATGAACTTGAGATAAAATCAGCACTGCTTGAAAGCAATTGGAATAAAATAAAATTAATTAATGACGGAAATGTTTTTCGTTCAGTAACAACCGGATTAAACTTTGGCGCAATTGCAAAAGGATATGCTGTTGATAAGGCGGTTGATGTTCTTAAAAATTCCGGAATTCAATCGGCGCTTGTAAATGCTGGTGGAGAAATAAAGTCAATTGGGAATGATTGGGTGGTTGGAGTTCAGCATCCGAGGGAAGTGAACGAAATAATTAAAAAGTTAATGCTTAACGGAATATCAGTTGCAACAAGCGGTGATTACGAAAATTATTTTGAAAAAGATAATGTACGTTATCACCACATACTCGATCCGAAGACAGGATATCCATCAAGAGGATTGCAAAGTGTAACTGTAATTCACAAAGACAATGCGTTTGCAGATGGACTTGCAACATCAGTTTTTGTGATGGGAAAAGAAAAAGGAATTGAACTGATTGAAAGTTTAAACGAAACAGAAGCAATGATAATTGATGATGAAGGAAAGATTTTTTATACATCAGGATTTGAGAAGTTCTTAATTAATTGAAAGATTTGGTAATGCTGAACTTGGTTCAGCATCTCTGATTATACTGAAGATCCCGAAACAGGTTCGGGATGAATTTTAAGAAATAAGGAAACTATTATGGACATAACAATAATTATAGCAATTGCCACAATGGGTGGACTGGGATTTATTTTTGCGGGCGCACTTGCCTTTGCAGATAAAAAATTACGCGTTGTAGAAAATCCTAAAATTGCAGAAATAAATGAAATTCTTCCAAACGCAAACTGTGGTGCTTGCGGTTTGGCCGGCTGTTACGATTTTGCGACAAATGTAGTGGACTGGCAAAGTAAAAATAAACGGCTGCCCCGTGGGCGGTCAGGATGTCGTTGATGAGATCGCCAGAATATTAGGAATGGAAAGCAGTGCAAGCGTAAAACTGGTAGCAAGAGTTTTATGCAACGGCGGTAATGCAGAAGCTGTGATGAAAGAAAATGCAGAATATAACGGTCCACAAGGCTGCTCTGTTCAAACAATTGTTGCCGGCGGGCAGAAGATGTGCTTGTACGGATGTCTCGGTGGCGGAGATTGTGTTGATGCCTGTCAGTTCGGTGCAATATTTATGAATGAAAATGGATTGCCAACCGTAGTTGAAGAACTTTGCACGGGCTGCGGACAATGTGTTGAAGCTTGTCCGCGCGGGATAATTGAAATTCATCCTGAGGACAGAGAATTATTTGTGTTCTGTAAAAACCATGATGACCCAAAACGTTCGAAAGAGGTTTGTAATGTCGCGTGTTTCGGTTGTGGAATTTGTGCACGCAAATCCGATGGCTCAATTGAGATGAGGGATTTTCTGCCAGAAATTAATTATGACAATCTTGATATAAGTAAAATCCCGATTGATAAATGTAAAACCGGGGCAATCAGATTGGTGCATCCTGAAAAAGCTGCTGAGTTGTTGAAACAGGAGAACATAGAAATAAAAGTTAATTGAGAAAATCATTCTGAACATGACTACTACAAGTTAAGGGTTGGTTCAGAATCACACAATAATATTAAGATCCTGAAATAAATTCAGGATGAATAAAGAAAATGTACACAGAAGAACTTTACGAAGAAGGAATAGTCAAAGAAGCAAAGAACGGAATTGCAATCATTAGCATTCAGGATTCGGATAAGTGCAAGGAATGCACAGCTAAAATTTATTGCAAACCAGGCAGCTCTGAAGAAAGAAGCTTAACAGTTCGCGATCCTTACGGAGTTCGCCCGGGCGATAAAGTCCGCGTTGTTATTAAAGGAAGTAAAATTCTTTCTGCTTCCCTTTTGCTTTATGGTGTTCCGCTCATGCTGCTACTCGCCGGAATCTTCATCGGATTGGAAATGTTTTATACAAACAAGGAACTTTATTCTTCTCTATTCGCAATTGGATTAGTCACCATATATGTGCTTATTATGCTTCTTTTTACAAAAAAAGAAAAGGATGCCTCATATCCAGAGATTGTATTTGTAAGCTCTTTCAGGTAATCAGTCCCAAAACGCTTGCTATTTGTCAACCGAATTAAATATATTCCCCCGGTATTTATAATACTTTCCTATAAATCAATAATTAAAAATTAAGGAGGCACAATGCTAAAAATTAGAAGCTTGCTCATTCTTTCTTCAGTAATTTTTATTACTGCTGCAAGTTTTGCAGAGCAGCCGGTTTTTGTAAAAGAATTTTTGGGACAGATAGACTTTGTAAAAGGCAGACTTACGCAGCTTGCCGAGGCTATGCCCGAGGATAAATATACCTGGACTCCCGGCGAAGGAGTAAGATCTGTTGGCGAAGTATATGTTCACGTCGCTCAATCCAATTATTATATGCTCAGCCTGGTTAAGGGAGAAAAACCAGACATGAATCAGAGCGAAAGCGAGACCGATAAAAAGACCGCACTTGCTATGATGGAAAAAGCCTTTAGCGTTATTAAAGAATCCGCAGCGCAGTTCACAGAGGAAGATCTTAATAAAGAGATTGAAGCTTTCGGGATGAAATTTTCCGTGAGAAATTTTATGGTTACTATGATTGCTCACTTACATGGAGCATCTTGGTCAGTCAATTGCTTACGCAAGAATGAACGGCGTACACCTTCCGCCTTGGAGTGAGCAGGAATAAATTCGAATGGTACCAGTCCAATAGTTGTTCTGGCGTTTTTATCTGTTGATTATTTGACATCTCTCCCAACACCTCCTCAAATTCTTCATCTATAGTTACGATTGTACTCGACAATCTATACCGACCCATAGTCACATAGAATACAAACACAGAAATCAATCACACCCAGTTTCCCGAGTTCAGGAGGCATTAAAATCACTTCATTCAGGACCCCTGAGCTACTTTAAGAATCCACTCAACTCTCACGCTGCAGCCCACCATCCATTGAACAGAGATCGAGAATATTTCCCCTAAGTAAAAATATTCCAACAAAACTGCAGTTAGAGGAAACGCAAGCTCACAAATAGTAGCTACCGATGCGGTGATTCGTTTCAATCCATAATAATAAAGAAAGATTGCCGCGCCGCCTGTTGTAAAAGCGATAATAAGAAATACAATTGCTTGCTTTGTTGTAATTTCTGAGATAGAGCTGATATCACCTAATGACACAACAATTACCAACATTATAATTGCAGAGAAAAGGAACCGCAGATATGTTCCCATCTCAAAAGAAACATTTCTCAAAGCCCGCTTACTTAGTACTGTAGAGGAACTGAAACTGAGTGCCGCAATGAGTGCAAACATTGCTGCAATTGCAGTCTTATCTCCCGCTGTAAAATCTGGCAGGTTTGTTCCGAATGTCATAAAGTATGCCCCGATAACTGCTAATGCTGCCCACAGGAAAAATTGTGTTGGTAATTTTTCTTTGAGAAAAATGGCAGCGAGGGTGATTGCAAAAACCGGCTGCAATTTTTGAAGAAGTATTACAACGGAAAGATTAACAAAGTTCACATAAAAAAGAGCTTTAGTAATAGCCATCGTACCAATAGCTCCGCCAAGCAATGCTACCAAAAAGAAAGCCAGCCAGTCTTTCTTTTGTAAAGTTTTTAACGATGGTATGTGCCTGATGAAATACGGCGAAAGTATAATTGCTACAATTGTGCTTTCTACGAAAACCACCAGTGGAACAGGTAAACTATAAAGTGCCGGGCGAAGAACAATTCCATCTACTCCCCATAAAGACGCAGCTATAATCACAAATAACGGAGCAATTTTATCTTTCGTTGATAATAACTTCTTGTCAGACTTCATTTAGAATAAATATTTTTATTTTATGTTTGGGAGTAATTTAATTTATCAGTTGATAATTTAAAGATGTTTTGATTTATTTAACCAACAATAATATGCTAGCAAGTGGATGGGAATTATAATATGAGTATAAAGACGAAATCACATAATGTAATATTAACACTTATGCTTGGTTTGATCGTATGGTCTTGTTCTTCCATTTCAGTTTTCAGCCCGGAAGCATACAGGCAAGCAGTAGATTTAAAGGTAGAATCCTTGAATCTTATGTCCTTCGCAACTATGCCTTATGCCGACTATGAAGAAGAAGTGATTTACCTAAACACAGAACTGGATAAAGCATTTGAGTTTTCCAAAGGCAGACCGGATAACGAAATATCTACCGAACAATGGAAAATTCTTATTGATAAAGAAGGAAACCTGCTTGGGGGATTTTTGAAAAGGTGGGAGGCGGAAGGCACACTTTCTGAAATGTTTGTAACGGAGATGCAAATACTTGTCAGTGATGCCTTTGATACAATTATAGGACTTGAGAGCGGAAAAATAGATCCATCAGAATTTAAATAGAGGATAATTATATGCCAACATTCAACGATTTTGTTTCTACGCTTAAAAATGATTTGCTGGATTTTGCAAAAGAGAATCTCGAGGAATACAAAGATGAGCTGCTAAAAGACGGGACACTCTTCATAGAAAAAGCAAAGTCGGACCTGGAACGATGGACAGAAGGACTTGCATCTGGCGCATTGAGTCCGGCAGATTTCGAGTTTTTATTAAAAGGGAAAAAAGATCTTGCACAAATGGAAGCACTGAAACAACTGGGTTTATCTAAAATAAGGATAACAAAAATAACGAACAGTATTATTGATGTTGTTGTAGGCAGTGCCGTAAAAACATTTCTTTAATAATTTTTTAACAACTTTAATTGACTGAGGTTAATAATGGATCAATCAAAAGAGCAAACAGCAGCAGTGCTTACCCAAATCTTATTTTCAAAACTTTCGCACAGGTTCTTTGAAAAATATACGGAGTATGAAATGCAATCAGATTTTCTGAAGGATGAAATAATGAGCGTATATCACACCTTCCTTGAGAAACTTAGTAATCCGCCTGATACGAAAAAGAAATAGACTCGTAACCTTAAAATCATAGCGAATTTTAGCAGGGAGAGATCAGTTCCCTGCCAGATTATCTTTCACACCTTATAAAATTTCCTTAATTTTGCCCCGCATCCTTAGCTCAGTTGGTAGAGCATCTGACTCTTAATCAGCAGGTCGCGGGTTCGAGTCCCGCAGGATGCACCAAAGGCTGCGATTTTTGGGAGAACCTTCGAACCCGTTTTTTATTCCCTCGTTAAAATCATCGTAGTAATGTCATCACTTTGTTCGGAACAGCACCAGCGTGATCTTTCACATCTTTTACTAAAGCACTTATAAATTCTTGTGGGGAATTTTGAGAATCGTTTTCAAAAAAAACTTATCATCCTTTCATCAGAATATTCTTCTTCATTTACATTCATCGCCTCGGGGATACCATCTGTATATAAGAATAACCTATCACCGGAATTCATAACGGATTTTTGTCCAGTGTAGGAAATACCGAAATCAAACATACCAAGCCCAACACCGCCGGCCTCAAGCTTTTCGAGAGTTCCATCTTTTCGTAACAGGAATATCGGGTTGTGTCCTGCGTTTACAATATCCCCAGCTTCACCCGATTTTGAATCCAGAACAGCGATAAAAAATGTAATAAACTTATCAGACGGAGATGATTCAAATATAAGCTTATTGAGTTTGTCAGACATTTTAGTTAATGGAATATCAAATTCAAGATATGAGTAAAGTGCAGCATTCAATGTGCTTACAAAAAGTGCGGCGCCAATTCCTTTTCCGGCAACATCAGCTATTATCAAAGCATATTTCCCATCGCCCAATTCAATACAATCATAGTAGTCTCCCCCAACTTCACGCGATGGAATATTTATACCGGCTAATTCATAACCCTCAATGTTTGGTAATCTGTCCGGAAGTATTTTTCTTGTTGGATTGAAGCAGCTACGCTAAGTTCCTGCTCAATTTTTTCTTTTTCGATTGCCTGACTGTGCAGATATTGATTCTCGATAGTGGTTTGTACCTGCCTGGCAATTTGCACCAAGCAGCAGTCTATCCAATTCATTAAAAATGTACAGACACCATTTCGGGTTTCTTTGTCTGCCAAAGTGAAATGATAGGAAATATTATTGTAGTCAAATACAGATTCGGAATTAGAACTCGAAGTTGAGAACATTATTACATCAATGTTCAGGGGAAAAAGAAAATGCTGCTCACTTTTGGTTTCGGCTGCTAATCTGAAGCAAGGCTGAAGAAGCATTTGTAAGAGAAGCAATTCGTTCAAGTGCAAATTCAAATAAAACATTCCTTCTATCGTAACCAGAAACCTCTATCACCGTATCGATAAGATTATTCAGCTGAACAACTTTTTCATTCAGTTCGAAATATCAACCCCTTTTCTTTTTTTGATTCATAAAAGATTGTGTGCGCTTGTCAAAAATCTGAAGCAATATTTGTAAAGTTATTTTATCCAGATCAGTTAATCCCCCCCTGATCCAGTTTTAAGGACCAATAGAATTCCCAGATAAGATTGATCTGCCAAAGGAAGAAGAATAGAAACATCATATTTATCTTCTTTGAAATATTGAATAGAGAGACTCCTTGATTCTTTAAAAAGAGATAGATAAGTTGATTCACGGATTTCTCTTTTGAAGCAATAACCTTCCAATCAGAATCGAATTGCTTTTTGTGATAGGCAATTATTTCTGAAATAATAAAATTTCCACGCATAAGATGGAGAAAATTCTTTACCATCTCATCAAAGCTGAATGATTTACAAAGGATTTCAAATCCTTCCTGAAAAGATTCAGCCTGTAAAGATAGTTTTTCTACAAGGTTATTGTTTTCCAATATGTTATAAAGTTTAGTAAGAATGGATAATTACTTCTGCTGCTCCATACAAAGTAATACGACTTAATCAGCCCTTTAATGCGGACTCAACTGTATCAGCCTTTGTCGGCAAACTGAAACAATCCCATTATAGAAAATGTTTTTTCTATTGTGGGATCAAGATTTGTAAAAATCAAGTTTACCGTTTACCTGGTTTAATTTTTCAATAACTTCTATAGGTGTGAAATACCAATTGAGTTAACAACTTTTGATTTTTCTAAATTTAGAACAAGCTTATTTATGTTCGCATGTTTGTAGCTCCTGAACAATCTTCTCACCGCCCGCGTTATTTATATATCCTTCAGTTTTAATTATCAGGGTTTTATCCTGTAATTCTGGAAATTAAATTAAATTCTGTGCTCATTAAATATCTCCAGTTAGATTTAATTTTTTTATGATTGTAATTTTTGTTCCACTCGGACCTGATTCGATAATCAGATCATCGGACATAGACTTCATTAGTTTAAGTCCCCACCCACGCTTATGCGAGCTGTGAATTTTATCTGCAATTTGCGGATCCTCAACTTTTTCAGGCTCAAAGCCCGGACCAAAATCAGTTACAAGTATGATCAGCTTTTCCTTGCCCATATCAAACTCAACATTAACAAAAGGCTTGTCGTCTGCCAGTATGCTCAAGAGCATTAATGATGGCTTCGGTGACAATTATTTTTGCCTCGCCGATCTTATCATCAGAAATACCGAAGTGTTTGCCCATTACCTGCAGGCTTTCAATAGCAACCAGTTCAACATCCGGAATGTTGGGCAGCCTGATATCCAGTTTTATATTTTCCTTCATTAAATATTCTTTCTAAATATATTGTTAAATTTTTTTAAAGCGGTTTCGGGCATTTGGAATATAATATAATTTTGAACATTGCTAACATAAATTTATAATTTTATAAAATTTATTTAATTTATTATAAGTTATATTGTGTGTATGGTTTGTTGCTTTTAAATAATGATATTAGGGGTTTTTTTGTTATTGAGTTGGATTTATTATTTTGTTGGGTTGTAGATTTGTATTAATAAGGTATTTGGTGGGTATATTTATTAGTATGTAATGGGGATTGGGGGTGAGGGTTTTAATGGGTTGTAAGAGTGGTTGGAGTGGTGGTTGTTTGTAGAAAGTTGGAACCATAAAATTTATCTTCAGTCCAGTTTCAAATGGGTATAAACCAATATTGTTTCTGAATAGTTCATATAAATATCAATAGTCAAGAGGCAGGTTAGAATTGGATGCAAGAGATAAGTAGAATGAATGATTAATAATAATAGGACTATTTGAGTATGTTTTTCTCCATCGTCTTTTGACCCAAATTAAATGAGTTTCATCAATATAATTGAGAGTGAAGATGACGGTTCAAAGAAAGTCGCCCCCTTTAGTTATGAATAATTAGGCACGGTTTTCACCAACGGATGAGAGACCCAGGGGTTTCCAGGGCCGTTGATATTATTTGTTTTTTTACTTTTATCACCACAAACGTAACATCATCATCGGGTTCCTTGTCATTCGTCCAGCTCCTGGCTTCTGCTCTTAAGTATGTTATTATTTCTTCGGGTTCTTTCTTTGCCGATTCTTCAAAACTATTTCTTGCTCTTTTGTAGCCGTAGATTTCATTGTTTGCATTTCTTGAGTTCTGCAAATCCATCACTCATTAATAGTAAAGTATCTCCTCTTTCAATCTTAAATTCCTTAACTTCATAAGCGATTCCTTTCATTGCACCAAGCGGCATATTGTTGATAACAACTTCTTCAATTGATTGAGAATTTTTTCTATAAATAAATAACGGCGGCATACCGGCATTTGTAGTTGTAATTTTATTATTACTGATCTGTCCCCAATGTAAGCCCCATCATTAATCTGCCAAGCTGCATATCCTTAATTGCTTCATTCGCATTTTCGAAGAATGGTTTAAGCTCTTTGTTTGTTCTGTCGGACATAAATAAAGATTTCATTATTGAAACCATCATCCCGGACATCATACCGTGTCCGGTTGCATCACCAAGAATAACGGTAAGAGTTCCATCCATATGAACATGAAAATCATAATAATCACCGCCGACTTCGGTTGCAGTTTTCATAAATACGGCAATATCAAGATGAGGAAGATTTGGAAGTGCTTTGGGAAGCATAGAAAGCTGAAGTTGTCTTGCTTCATCAAGCTCCTTTGTTTTTCTTTCATTCTCAAGCTGCAGGAATTTTTTATTTTCATTTTCTTTTCTTCTCTCTAATTCATACTTCCTTATGCCGCCGAGCATTCCGACAAAACCGATGATATAAATACCATATGCCCACCACGTAAGCCACAGGGGAGGATTAATTGTGAAAGAATAAAATTCCTCATTTGTTTTTACTCCATTTGAAGTAATGCCGCGAACTCTGAAAGTATAATCGCCCGAAGGAAGATTTTGATATTCTGTAAAAGGAAGAACGGACGGACGAGACCATTCTTTATCAAATCCTTCCAGGAAGTGTTCATAGGTTGTTTGGCGCGGGTCTCTATAATTAAGAGCAGCATAATTAAACACAAATGAATTTTCTGAGTTTGAAAGAGTTTGAGGATATGAATAATAATAAAACTGTTTGTTAACACTAACAGAAGTAATCTTTAAGGGATAATTTTTTTGCTCACTCTTATAAATGTAAAGCCCAACCCCATTATAAAACAGCACCATATTTCCAAAGCCGTCAAGTGTAGAAGAAGAAGGCACTCCAGTGGCAATATTTTCGTCGGTAGGATAATAATTGGAACTTGTCGCCCTCTGTTTTGATTGAACCCAAGGGAGATGAGAAATAAACATTCTCTCTAAAACGATCAAGAACAGGATTTGAAAGATCAGCCGAAGGAAGCCCATCTTTCTTAGTATAGAATCTTAGATTAGTTCCGTCAAAAATTACAAGCCCTCTGCCTCTAAGCCTTATATATAAATTATCTCCTGCCTGGATATCTGTTTTAGTCCCCGCAACACTCGCGCCTTTTAAAATTCTGAAATCAGCATTCGCATTTACACTATCAATTAAGTTCACAAAACTCTTTCCGTTAAATACATAGAATCCCCCAACTGTTAAGAAGTACATTCCATTCTTTAGTTTACCAACATAGTGAAGCTGCTCTGAAGGTACGTTCCAACTTTCAGGTGGTTTTGTCCAGGTCTTTCCATCATATAACATTATTTTAGAATGAGCAGAAGAAATATCCTTTAATGTCTCAGCAAATATTCCGATTAACCAAAGTCTCTCATCATTATCTTCAAGGAGATTAAACAAACGATATTTACTCTCATTATCTGAGTTACTAAATGGGGACTCAATCTTTTCAAATTTTTCTCCATCAAATCTTCCCAGATAGTAATCGGATTCAACAAGCTTATCGGCGGCGGGTCTCACATAATTTTCCCAGGCATAAATATCACCATCACTTGTTTCAAGTATATTTGATGTACTATAAGGCTTCCCGCTTTCTTCAGGAATACTCTTAAGTTTCAGAATCATTTCCCCGTCACTATTTAAAATGTTATTAACCATAGTAATTCCTTTGGAGGTTGCAATCCAAATTCGCTTTTGGGAATCCTGAAAAGTTTTAAAGGAAATGTTACCGGCAAGCCCATCTTCTTCAGTAATTGTTCTCAATTTATTGCCATCCCAAACATTCAGACCCACATTGTCGGTTCTTGCATAATCCGGAAGTTCGCTATAAGAATATGAAATCCAGACAAAGCCATCCTCATCAGCGTGAAGATTTGTGATACCTCCCTGTGTTAATAATAAGCCATCTTTTTGGGTAAGCATTCTGGAGTAATTAGGATAATATATTCCGAACCCCTTTGAAGTATTTAATAAAACCCCGTCATCAATTTCGGTTCCGTAAAAGCCATTCAGCGCATCGAACTTGACCATTTTTTCATTGCTGAGTGAAAACATTTGATCGGGATATTTTGAACTTTGGTCTTCTATTGTCCCGGGTAAAACAAAAAACTCAGGAAAATATTTGTTAGGTTTTGTAAAAAGAGCATTAGTAAATCGAAAATCGTTTATTGTTTTGCCAGATTTCAGATCTTTGAAATCATCAATTCCCTTCAATATACCTGATGATTTCCACTTTCCGTCATCAAATTCATAAATAATATTATTATTAGTATTGAATAACTCACCGTCAAAGAAAAAAGTACTTAAAAATAATTTATTCAGATTTTTACTGTAATAAACTTGTAATGGACGCTGATCAGATTTAAGCTGCTTCATCATGTCTGTAAACTGATAGAATTTATTGCCATCATACATTAATACACCGGAGTTATTTGCGGTCTCGATAATAAAACTTCCACCGTTGAATGCCATCCATGTATTTCCTTCCTTATCAATCGATGAACGCAAAGGATCAGGAAAGAACATTGCACCCTTAAGTGTGATACCCATTGATTCATCAACCCTGAGAAACTTTCCACCTTTATATAAAGCTAAGTATGCTCCTTCAAAAGTTCGTGTATTATGTCCGGATGAATTAAATATCAGATCTCCATAAGGAGTTTCAATGAAATCGGTGGCATTATCGAGGGGAAAGTTAGTAGAATCGAAAATTGTAAACTTATCGTTTTCAAAATATGTTAGTCCACCGTTATTTTTTTTATCCACGAACGGTGTTGTGGATCCAATCCAGATGCGGCCTTTACTGTCGGGTCTAATAAACGAAATTAACTGACCGGATGATCCTTTTACAGCGTATCCTTCTTTCTCAGTATATACTTTAAATTCTTTTCCATTGAACGATATAAATTTTGCAGGCGAGGCAAAGTACCATTTCATTTTTTGTTGAATCGTAGTACATCCTTTGCATAGAAGGCAGTCCAATATCAGTTCCAACCTCTTCAAATTCATATCCATTAAATCTGTAAGTTCCTTCAATTCCTGAAATCCAGATAAAACCGTCTTTTGTTTGAACGATGTTTGAAATGTTTGTAGTAGGCAATCCCTCTTTGTTTGTGTATTCAATTAGATCCGCATTAGCTTCTGTTTTTTGTTTTTGCTGTGATATTACCAGCGAAGAAAAAACAAAAATTACGAGAATGATTAGATTTTTAAAAATGTTATTGTCATAAAACTCTCCAAAATTTTTTAGTTGGATACAAGTTGTTAAAAATTGAATTTTAAGTGTGGTAAATAAGTTTTTGGTTTTTTTGTTTTTTTTTTTTTATTTTGTGTGTTTTTATTTTATAATATTTTTTATTATAATTGCCTTCATTTTTTAGTAAGCAATAATATTTTAGTTTTTTCCTTCTTAAATGAATTTTTGACGTTTATATCAAAATTTTTTATTTGATTTTGTAATTCGGAAATCATGCTCATTAATAATATTGTGTCTCCGGAAAACAATTCAGTTCCTTTAACTCATAAGGGAAATTATCCATGTTCCCAAAGCATACCTTCTATTAAATATTATTATTTTATGCTTGTTTTGAATATATATGGAGCATTCCGAAGACAAAATTTGTTGTTATTATTTTTAACGTCATATCATAAGAGACTATTGATTTGTTTAATACAGGTTTTGCAAATAAAAATATATGGGATTAGGATAGCTGTTAAAAAAGATTTAGAGAGGTAACCATTGTTGCTCTATTCCATGACCTGTTGATACCAAAAATGTTAAAGTTCCATCCATTCCAACATTAAAATCATAATAATCACCGCCAACTTCCGTTGATTTTTATAAAATATTGGTAAGTTGGAAATAAGTGAAGCTGATTTTTAATTTTTTGTTTTACTTCATTTTCTGTTTAGAGTTGTGGCCTTCTTTTATTGGAGATTTTTTTTAAAATTTTTGTAACGGTCTATCCGAAAAAAGCGACAAAAAGAAATCCGTAAGATATAAGTGTTTTCCATAGAGGAACATCTGATAGTATTACTTTTTCGTTCTCACCCCATATCCGTCGCCGTTTGCTCTTTTAATCTAAAGGTGTATGCCGGATAAGATTTGTAAATGAAGCAAAATGAAGTTTATATAGACCCAATCTTTATTAAATCCTTCATTTATAGTTAAATTTTTGTTGATATACTTGAAAGAATATATTTTGTGAATAATCTAATGTTAATTCATTATGTTTTCTTTTTTAACGGTGAGGTTGTAATTTTAAATAGGACACATCATATTTTTATGTATACAATTTTGGGTTTTGTTTGATTTGTTTGAATAAAATAATTTACTCTTGTCTCCGCAATAATTCTCCATTATTTGTTTATGATGCAGTGAAAATAGTAACCCTGTAATCCATCCTTTATATCTATATTTATTGTTTCTTTTTTAGGTTTCTTTCGACAAGCGTAGTTAAACCTGCTGCGCTGCTGATCCATAAATTCCATAATTATCCTCTTAATAGCACCAACTAAATTGGTGGAACCATATCTTGGTAAAAAATTTTATTTCTCTGTTTTGGATCTAATTTTCCCAAACCTTTGGAGTAGAAAACCAAAAATACCTTTACTGTCCTCCAATACATAATACAATCGTTATTGGTCAGATGTCAATACTGCTTCTACTTTTTATTATACTGTCTAAATTACCTATTTAAATTGTATTTAAAAAGACCCTGGTTTGATGATCCAATCCACAAAATATTTTCATACGATTTACTAATACATACTGAGTTAGCAATCTCCAATAACATATAGTTGCTTATTTTTCTTTCTTCATCAATTCTTTTTGAAAAATCACTGAACTGGTTATCATTAATCCGGATAAGCTGAATTCCCCATAATGGGAATCTTAGGAGCAAGCACATTAAAATTTCCATAGGAATGCCCAACGTCAGATTGGAACTTAAGTTTATATTTGCCTTTTTTTAATTGTAATGTTTGAGTCATTATTCTATTCTTCATCCCGCCCTGGAAATGAAATGAATTACTATATTTATGCATACCCCATATTATATTTTCATCAGCATCTTCAAGCCAACCAAAATCAAACATTTTCTCTAAATCGGTTTGTCCTTCACCGACCCCAACAATCAAAACTTTGGAACTATCAGAAATTTCAAATTCACTTTCCAACAATTTTTGTTCGCCCACTTTAAGTATTGAAGCAATTGGCTGAGAGGAATTTGAAGATTTATAATGTTTGATTGTAATTCAGGTTTTAATTCCCGATTAGGTATAGAGGGTATTCTCTTAACAATGTTTTGATTCGGATATAAGATATCTACCCCACCCCTGTGTGCAATAAATAATCTTCCTGCTTTATCAAATTTTAGATCATTAATAAAATAACCATTGTATGAGTGGGATTTGATCGTAATACTTTATACTTTTCCTGTAATCGTATTTACTTTATCTATCCTCTATTACTTCCAACCCAAAGATTATTTTGCTCAAATTAAAGAGAAAATATTATTTGAAATACTATTGAATTTTTTGAATTTATAATTTTTATATTGATCAGTTCAACGTTTTGCCAAAATACTCCCAGTCCTGTTGTTCCTATAGCCACCCATTACTTATTTCACTTTTAGCGACCGCTGTTATTCTATCTAAAGAATTTGTTTTAATTTTTTCGGGATATTGATATTATAGGTTGTTTGTTTGGATCAACTTTATATAATCCATCTAATCTATCCCAATCAATGTTTCCGAAACTATCCTGAAATAATGAAAGTATTGCGTAGATTTAATCTGTTTTTACTATGCTACTTCCTGTAAAATGAAAAAATTTATTATAAGGGATTATATCTGTATAATCGTTGTCTAATGTTCCCAGCAATAAATCCTGCTTTATCCTTTAAATATTATCGTTCCTCTATAAGAGGACAGAGGCGTTGAAAATATTTAGCTCTCTCCATTTTTTATTATCTCTATTGTATATTATTAATGAATTTTCTCCTCCAATCCATAATCTTTAAATTATCTTCATGAAGAACTAATGAATAAGTTAGCTTATTTGATCCTAAATTATCATATAATGGAATTCATAAACCCTGTTAAAATAAATATCCCCGACCCATAATCAGTTGCTAAAATTTCATGATTTGAAGTTTCAATGATGGATAAATTATTCGCATTGCGTAATTCCTCATCATTTAATATATTTTATTCTTTTTGTTTTCATTTTCTAGGATTAAGCAATGTACACCAAATTATTGGTGCCAATCCAGATTTTATTTTTATTATCAACGTAAATTTTATTGATAATCGGCGGATTTACATTTTGTCCTTGTGAAGTTTACAGAATAAAATTATCTTTTTACTATCATATTTTGCCAATACATTATTGCCGCCAATCCAGAGATTACCTTCATTGTCTTCACTTATCGTTCTGATTGAATTGCCGGGTAAACTGGTACTATCCGATGGATTATTTTTATAAACCTTAAATTCGTATCCATCGTATCGGCTCAGACCATCATTTGTTCCAAGCCAAAGAAAACCATACTTGTCTTCACAGATACAATTTATTGTCGGATTAGAAAGTCCTTGTGGAATTGAGAAATTTTCAAACACAAAGTTATCTTGTGCGAAGCTTGAAGAGGATATATTCAAACTTAATATCACAAAGAATAATTGTGTTAATTTTCTTGTTCTAAACATTGGATTCTTTTTCATTGATCTTTCTTTTTAAAATTTATTTTAATTAAGTCCTACTTTGGAAAAGTAGCCTTTATGTCATTCCAAACTCGTTTCGGAATCACTTCGAATTAAAATTATAGATGCTGAAACAAGTTCAGCATGACAATTACATCACACAACTTATTTTACTTTTATCACCACAAAAGTTATATCATCATCCTGAACCCTGCCATTCATCCAGTTATCGCCCGCTTCTACAAGCTTTTCAATAATTGAATTTGGAGAGTTGTCGATAATTTCATTAAGATGACTTTTAACTCGTGAGTAATCAAACATTTCTTCGTTGTTGTTCATTTGTTCGGGTAGACCATCGGTTAGTAATAAAATTGTATCGCCGCTTTTTAATTCCATTTCAACTGTATTATATGAAGCGTTTCTCATTGCACCTAAAGGCATTCCCTTGATGATAATTTCTTCTACCTGGTTAGTTTCTTTATGATGATAAAAAACAGGCGGCATTCCTGCACTGGTAATCTCCAGCTTATTTTTGTCAATCTTTAAATAACTAAACGACATCAGAATTCTGCCAAGCTTGATATCTTTAATCACGCGGGTGCAGTGCGACATAAATTCATTAAGTCCAAGTTTTGATGAGTCAGAAGTAAAAAAGCCTTTCATCAAGGTTACCATTGTTCCTGCTTGCAGACCATGTCCGGTTGCATCACCAAAAGCTACATTGAGCGCTCCGTTTTCCTGAACAATAAAATCATAGTAGTCCCCACCGACTTCAGTTGCTGTTCGCATAAAAGCAGCAATCTCCAGATTTGGAAGAACGGGTAGTTCTTTCGGCAGCATTGAAAGCTGAAGTTGGCGTGCTTCTTCAAGTTCTTTAGTTTTACGATCATTTTCAATTTGAATTGCTCGTTTTTCTGCCTCCGTAGCTTTCAAACGTAATTCATTTTCTCTGAGTTTTGTTTTTTGTTCTCGCCGATTAATTTCAACTCTTCTTACTCCGTACAATAAACTAAAGAATGTAATCGCATAAATTGCATAAGCAATGTTTGTTCTCCACCAGGGAGGTGTCACTTCAACAAATAAAGTTTTTCCTTTCTCATTCCACACACCATCGTTGTTTGATCCAATCACTTTGAGAACATATTCTCCAGGAGACAGGTTAGTAAAAGTAACTTTATTATTATTCCCCAATTGTATCCAGTTTTCGTTGAAGCCCTCAAGCATATACCGGTACTGATTTTTAAAGTTGTTGTAATAGCTCAACGCTGCAAATTCTAAAGTTACTATGTTATCTTTATAAGTAAGCAGAATGCTGTCTCTTTCCGAAATACCTTTTTCAAATATTGGTCTGCCTTCTTCATCATCAGTGTTATACCGGAGATAATTAGTAAATGAAATTTCGGGAACGTAAGTGTTTCCCGTAACACGTTCGGGATTAAAAACATTGAATCCGTTTACACCGCCAAACAATAAATTGCCTGTTTTGTAATCTTTTGCAAAAGCGTTTTGATTGAATTCATTATTCTGAAGTCCGTCTTCTGAATAAAAATTTCTGAATGTTTCGTTCTGAGGATTAAATTTAGATAATCCATTGTTCGTGCTCAACCAAAGATTACCTTGATTGTCTTCAAGAATTCCGTAGATAAAATTATTGGATAGCCCATCCTTTTCGCTGTAGAGTTTAAACGAATTACTTTCTGCATAGTAACGGCACAATCCTTTTGTTGTTCCAAGCCACATATTGCCCTTACTATCTTTAAAAACTCTGATGATATTATCATCTGCAAGACTTGTAGAATCTTCCGGATTGTTTTTATAGTAAGTGAATGTCTGATTATTCAGATTCAATACATTCACTCCTCCTCCAAATGTTCCGACCCATAAATTGTCTGCATCATCTAAAGCTATTGACCATGTTGCATTTGAACTAATCGAGGTTTTATCATTTTCATTAAACTGATATCGTGTAAATTTTCCTGTTGCTCTGTCGAGTTTATTTAATCCGCCGCCATAAGTTCCAATCCAAATATTGCCTGACTTATCTTCAACAAGAGAATATATTCTGTTGTCACTTAAAGAACCCGGATCTTTCGGATTGTTAACGTAATGAGTAAATGTTCCGGTTTTAGGATTGAACGCATCCAAACCGCTGTTGTATGTACCAACCCAAAGTATTCCCGATTTGTCTTCATAAATTACCTGCACAGAATTGCTAATGAGACTATTTGGGTTGGAAGGAATGTGAGAATAATTAATAAATTTTTTCTTTTGATAATCAAATTTGTCCAGGCCACCGGCTCTTGTTCCTAACCAATAATTGCCTTCTCTGTCTGCACAGATTGAATAAACCGTATTATCTACAAGACTGTTTTTATTTTCCGGGATGTTGAAGTAATGTTCAAATACCTGAGAAGACGGATCAAAATAATTTACTCCACCGGTGTTCGTACCGACCCAGATCAGACCACTTCGATCTTCATAAATTGAAAAGATAAAATTATCATTGATGCTGTTTGGATTAGCAGGATCATTTTTAAAATTTATAAATGTATTTGTAGCAGGATCAAATTTGTTTAATCCGCCCTTAACAGTACCGATCCACAAATTACCTTTTGAGTCTTCAAAAAGCGGCCAGACCCAGTTATCGCTTAAGCTGTTCGGGTTGCCGGGAATATTTTTGAAATGTTGGAACCTGCCGGTTTTTTCATCAAGCTTATCCAATCCATTCGCAGTGCCAACCCACAATGAACCTTTTCTATTCCGTAAAACAGAATATACTTTATTGTCACTTAAACTAAATTTATCATTCGGAGAATGGAGGTAAACTTTAGTCTCGCCGGTATTTTTATTTTCCATTTTTAAACCGGTTTCTTTGCTCAACCCGCCAGTCCACTCAACACCGGATTTATCATAATAAACTGCCAGCACAGAACTCATTCTTGATTTGTATTTATTGATGTCATCAGGGGAGATAATCTTGAAAGATTCAGTGAGAGGATTAAACTTATTCAGTTTACCCGATTGAGTTTCTATGAAAAGAGAATTTGACTCATCTTCATAAATTGAAAATATAAAATTATCTGAAAGGCTGGTTGTATCATCCGGATCATTTTTAAATATTTTAAAATTATATCCATCATATCTATTTAATCCATCCTGAGTCCCAAACCACATAAATCCTTTGCTATCCTGAAAGATGCAAGTGACCGCACTTTGGGATAAACCGTTTTCTACTCCGAGATGACTAAAGGATAGATGACTTTGACAAAAAATATCCGGGAAGAGCAATAGAAAAGTTGATACACAAAACAGAATCACCCTGACCATAATAAAATCCTAATGATACAATAAATTAATTATGCTAAATAAATACACTATAGATTGTGCAAGAATAAGTCTGAAAATTTAAGGGTTAAATAAAAAGAAATAGCCCTTGATCTCAAATTAGAAACCAAGGGCTAAAATTTTGTTACTTCATTAGTATCATTTTTTTAGTTGACACGAATGAACCGCTAATAATTCTATAGATGTATATACCACTTGCAAGCTGGCTTGCGTTCCAGTTAACGCTGTAATAACCCGCCTCCATTTCCTGATCAACCAAAGTAGAAACCAAATTACCCAGTATATCATATACCTTTAAGCTTACATGATTTTTTTCAGGCAGCTGATAGTTTATTGTTGTACTCGGGTTAAACGGATTCGGATAATTCTGTTCAAGAGATATTTCATCTGGAATTAAATTAGTAATCTCTTCACCGTTTTCAGGTTCTCCTGATTCTTTGGCCAGAGTATTATTTATGTAGTAAATCTTAGTGCTTCCTCCAATTTGGATTTCTCCATTTGTCCATAATGCACCCTTAATAATACAACTGGTTCCTAAAGTTATATTCCCAACCGGACAATAGACACTTCCATTCCATTTACCACTTCCGCCCAGCTGGAAGAAACCATGGGTTTCTAAGTAAACATCTTCCGGTCCACCATTAAGTATAGTTGTTGTCAGGCTTGTCCCGAAAGTAATATTTCCGGTTACGAAGATTCGGATTTTCCCATTTGCTACATTCAGATTTAACTTTCCACTGCCGCCCATTGAAAATGACGTGAAGTAATAATCACCCGAACTCAGGTTAAGAGTCTTTGATGTACCAAGATTAACACTGCCGTAAGAACCGGGGCTAAGAGTAGCATTTGATGTGATATTTGTTCCACCCGAATTGAAATCTGTTGCAGGAGGCAGAGTTATTAAATTATATGATTGGGGTATCTGCGGCGTACCATTCTCTGTGATTATACCATAAATTATTGAGCTACCGCCAATGGATACAGTTCCTGCCGTGGTTAAATTTCCAAATATTTTTACGGAAGTGCCGAGACTAACATTTCCACCGGCATCAACATTTCCATTAACGTTTGTACTTCCACCAAGATTAACATAATCATTAGCAAAAATATTTCCGCCAATTAAATCACTCGTACCGCTATTAAAGTATCCGCCGCTATTTATATCACCAGTAATTTGGCTGCTTCCGCCCAACTGAACATTGCCATTGAATGTGAGATTGTTAGCACTAAGGCTTGTTCCACCGGTAAACTTTCCGTTGCCTTCCGCACCATCTTCAATGTATGAAGATCCACCAATCTGAACATCAGCATTGCCAGCAACTTTTCCATCGTATACTTTAACACTGGTGCCAAGTGTTATTTTTTGATTAGCAAAAACAGGATATGGTGGGAATTGAACCGTAGGTTCTACCGGCTCCTCGAATGGCGATATATAAAAAGAGTGTTCAGTTTGAATGACATACTGACTATTATTATTAGTGCCGTTTTGGACACTGTCAGAAGCAATAACCTTTATATCATAGTTTCCTGTCAACGAAGTCTCAAGGGAAATACTATAAGTACCAGCTTCGGTAAGTGATAGGAATCCTACTACTACCTGACTATCAGGCGAAGTTATTTGCACACTAACTATGGCATTGTCGACAGGCGTCCCAACTGTTTTTGTATCATCGCCTGTCTCACTAGTTTCACCACCCTCAAATAATGTAGCTTGAAGATTTACTACTACAGGCATTGGGTTGCCGTATTGATCACTTTCTAATATATACCGTTCTTTGTCGGATTTAAATTTGAGCACCAGATCTGCTTCATTACTCATATACACACGAATCGGTTCAGGTGTTGTGGGTGGAACATTTTCAACAATCGCATATGTCCACTGACCAACTCCCGGATTATTTACTCTGAAATATTTATATGGCTTACCGTAGGTTACTGTACCATCAAAAAATTCAACATCATAAGCTGACGAGCCGAAATTATTTTCTGTGATCGCACCTGCAGGAAGCACACCTCCCTCACCGACAACTTCTCCCGGAGGTAATAGTACAAGTTCGTATTCACTTCCCTGCCAGGATAAACCGAGTTCAAGAGTTCCACCCTGCCATTGCAATCCGCCTTGCCATTGCAACCCACCTTGCCATTGCAATCCGCCTTGCCATTGTAGCCCACCTTGCCATTGCAATCCGCCTTGCCACTGTAATCCACCTTGCCATGACAATCCACCCTGCCATTGTAATCCACCTTGCCATTGAAGTCCACCATCAAAATATTCACTGCTGATTTCTTCAGAGAGATATGAAATTTGTAATCCTAGTAATCGAAGCCAGATAATATTTGTTGCAGTAGGAATTTCAGTAGAACTTGAAACCTCATAGTATTCGCCGCCGGTTTCATGTGCTAACCAGCTCATCAAATCTTGTCCAGCAGTTAAACCCTGGAATCCCATGGTATATATTTTTATTTCCGGATCAACGGTCAATTCTGTAATTAGTGAAAATGGTGATACTTCGCCGGCACTAAATAATATTATAACTTTTTTGTTTGTGCCTGAACCCGAGTTCAATAATGATTGAGCAGCAATTATTCGATCGGCAAGATTTCCACTCGCATTTGGTTCAATGAGATTGAGAGTAGTGAGTTTTGCATTGAAATCATCACCAATCGGTTCGGTAGAAGAGCCATTTACCCAACCAACTCTGTCACCAATTCTCATCTTAGTAATTAGCTCAAGTGCAGCATTCTTTGAAGGTATAAATCCATTTAGTGCTTCGGCGGACGTAAAATTAGTTGTACCATCGAACACCAAAACGATATCATAGTAAATATCACCAAGATTATTATAAATATAATTTATGCCGCCAACATCATATCGGGTTATATCTAACTGGTTTGAAAACCAATCAGGGTCAGAGGGACCGGGATGTAAACTATTTTTATACGTTTCTCCGACATCAATTCTGCCATACATTGTAGCCAGTTGATTATTATTTTTCATTTCAAGCAGATAAGCGAAATCACCCGGATTATATAAATCTCCCAAACCACCGTAATGACCGGCTTCGTGTGTAGTAACATTTTGAACATCCAATTTATCAGAAGATCCATCAGTTGCCCAGTAAAATTGTCCCAGTCCTGCAAGCGAAATTGGCTCGCCGTTAAATGCAAGATCTACATCAATTAATTCACCATTTAGTGCGTTGTACCGGACTCTCGTTACCGCAACCACATTTGTTGGTGCACCGATTGAATCTTCCCACATTTCACTCGTTGGGTACCAGACAACATTATTTATTCCATCTGCATTTCCAAAAGCATGACCGGAATTTGTACTGCTTAAATCTTTTTTAGAATATGTTAATTGTTCCAGAGCACTCCAGGTATTGAACCCAGTTTCAACTGCCGCAGCAAAACCAACCGGAGGCTGTTCTCCAATATTATTTTGGACTGGGCCAAAAATTTCATAGTCGCCATGTCCATTTTTCCAGTGAAGCGGAATTCCGGCAAGAGTAGTATTTACTAAATAGTGATCGCCTTCGTCAGTAGCTCTTTCAATAGAAAAAGAAAATTCAGAAGTGCTTAAAGGATTATTATAAAAATCTAAACTAGTTATTGTTGCACCTATAACTTCTTCGGGAGTAAGCACGGCATCTTTTAGATTAGCTAGAAAATCTGCCTCACCAATAATATCTGTTGCTGCGTCGACCTCGCCCAGATAGTGTTTGCCCTCTCTGTTATTCAAACTTGAGTTGGCAAAAAATTGAATTCTATAGTTTTGTTCTGGTAATCCAATGAGGGTTCCTTGTATAGAAGTTCCGCCTTTTATCTCAGGCAAGGCTGTCTCGTCCTGCCAGGTATAGAATGTATTAATTGTTGGGAATACTTGTGAATCATTTGTGCCCACAGCTAATTCAATTCCCAGAGAATTGTTATCATAAATTGAATTACTAAGTATTGAATTATTATTTCCCGACGCAACAAAAACACCAGGAGCACCGTTATTAAAAATTGAATTGTTACTTATGTTATTAAAACTTCCATTAATGATTATACCCTGACTTGTATTATCAAAAATTTCATTTTCAGAAATGATATTGCTGTTGCTGGATACCAATGAAATCCCGAAAGATAAATTTCCGGACACAATATTTCCATCAAGAGTTGCTGAGCCCGTTGACACAGAAATACCGCCAAGTGCATTGGCTCCAATGGTGTTATTAGATATTTGATTTCCAGTTCCAGCAGAAATAGAAATTCCTATTCCTGAATTTTCAGAAACTGTATTTCCGGAAAGAGTATTACCGCTTGCACTATTAAGGAATATCCCGACTCCTTGATTTTGTGTTACCGTATTTTCAAGAATACTTCCAGTGCTATTTGAAACAGAAACGCCTCCCAGGATATTTGTCCCAACAGTATTGTTATTTATTTGATATCCAGCACTGCTATCAACAAATATTCCGAAACCGGTGTTTGCTGTAATCGTGTTCCCCGACAAAATTCCAACTCCTTTGAATAATATTAATCCTTCACCGTTATTTGTTCCAATCGAATTGTTTAAAATCTGATTATTCGTTCCGCCGTTTATAGAAATTCCAAAACCTGTATTTCCGGTTATGTTGTTCCCAATTACTGGTGCGGAACTGTTAGATATAAAAATCCCGCCTGAGCCATTATTTCCAATTATATTATTTGATAATTGATTTCCATTTGCATCCAATACGGAAATCCCATAACCAGCATTTTCCGTAATGGTGTTTGCGGAAGTTGTGCCAATCAGATTATTTATTGCCCCGGCATTGATTGAAATTCCGTTTCCGATTGAACCCGTAATAGTATTATTGTTTATGCTGTTCCCTTGTGAGCTTATCAAGACTCCCGAGATTTGATTAGCTGAAATATTATTGCTTCCCAAAGAAGAAAGTGTTAAGCCGAAGCCCGAGGAATTATTAATTATTAGTCCTTTGACAGTGCTTCCACCCGCCGTAATTGCTAATCCTCCAAAAGTTCCTTGTGTTTCAACAACCGGTAAGCCGCTATACCCCCTTTGCAAAGTTCCATCTAAAATAACCTGGCCGGAGATAGTTGGTAGCGCAGATGAAGGCGCAATTGTAAAAGAAGAAGCACCAGTTTTGTAAAAATAAATTTTCTGCAAAGCAGCTAAAGCGTTAGCTTCTTGAATAGCAGATCTTAAAGTAACAATACCATTTCCTGCATCTGCAACTCCATTGCCAGGATTTAAATCGGGCAAATCTAAAGTTGAATTAACTACGAAGAAAGGCAAGGGATTGCTTTTTACAACTTCATTTATGTCTATCAACCGCAGATAATTTTTTTTATATGATAAATCTTTTAAATATGGAGTGCCGCCGTATGTATTTATTTCAGTGAAAGACCATCTTCCATATAAGTATGAAAGAAGTGAGGAAGGAATTGACGATGATGGATCGCCACCGCCGTTACAACTTGAAATCTGGCTTGAAGTTAAAGCTTTATTAAAAATTCTAGCCTCATCTATTAACCCATTGAATTTATCGTTATCATGTTTTCCTATGAATAATCCGGTTCCGGTTGTGTAGATTGGGCCAAGCGAGGTAGTTTTGGTATCTGCCAGGACACCATCATAGTAAAGCTTTAAAACCTGACCATCATAAGTGCCTGTTAACCGAATCCAGCGAAAAGCAGGAAACGAAGGAAAATTAATTGCAGTACTAACGGGGACACTATTCCCTACCGTGAAAAAAGCAGTATTATCTTTTACATACATATAAAATGAAGTTCCACCAACCACAACTCTTTTGATAACAGGCATCAGAACACCCGGGTTATCACCCAATAAATATATCCATGCATCAACAGTTATTTTTTTACTGCTGGAAGAAGTAGAACTATTAAAGTATTTAAATCCAGTTTGATTTGCATCTCCATTTACCGGAGCTCCATCCAGGATGTAAGAAGAACTTGTTGTTCCGTTAAAGATGAATGACTTATTTGTACCAGTTGCAAAAGTATTATTGAATGTGAATAGAATAATTATGAAAAGTGCAAGATAAAAGTTCTTATTTATAAAATTTCTCATTTATAGCCTCTGTAATAAAATTAATAATTTCATTTAATTTTTTGGTAAAGAATTAATCAAGGGAATGATTTGTTAATCGTTTATATGACTTTTGATTTGTGCTTTGAAGGAGCTGACTGACACATTTGAGGAGGTGACTTTTTCTCCTGTTCGAGGATCGGTCATAACATTTATTTTCCCCTCTTCACCATTCAGGACCTCATAGTTGGTACTCTCATCATCCTTTTTCAGAAACACTAAGACCTCCTCATTATTTTCAAACCTTGGCATATGGGAATATAGCTCACCAATATCACCAACTTCTCCTCCCGGATAGCTGACAACTATTGAATTTCCGGTATTGCCGCCCTTCAAGTATTCATCAACTTGAATAGTTGCTTGTGTATAAATTCTTGTTTTGTTTTCGTTCCAGCTGGAGTTTTGTTGTGTTACCTTGCCGGTAATAATAACATCGGCATTTTTTGACATGCTCTCAACTTCAGATGAAGTAACCTGAGCAAAAGATGTGAGGAAAAATCCGGCAACAACGATTAGAATATATAGCAGTTGATTTTTAGTCACTTGCATAAAGAGATCCTTTCTAATAAAGATATGAAATGATTAAACGTGTTATCTATTAAACTAAAAGATTGGCGAAGAGGCGGAAAGTTTAGTTCCGAAATTACTACGCAAAAACTCTGAAACACATCATTACTTAAAAGAGTCTATTAAGCAAAGCACTAATTGCAAACGATGGTTTCAGAACTTTTCAACCCAAGTAATCACCCAGATAAAAATATTTGTATTGTTTATAGGTTAAAGTAATATCAAGTAACTCAGATAAAAACTTTTAAATGAAATAGTTATAAACAATGCTCTGTTATAATATGCTAATATTTCTTAATAAGCAATTATAGTTCCGAGCTAATTATTACCCTTAATTTGCCTATAGAAATTATTCCTTAGACCAAGGATAATTCGCTTTGTTTTTATATTATTATTTAGAAAATTGAATACAAGTAGTTTTTCTGTCTTTCAAAAAGGGAACAAAATGAGACTTTCTCTAAATATTGAAAATAAATACTCAATCATCAAGATTAATTTAAAAACAAGATGGCGGAAAACTGGGTAGAGAAAAAGGGTATATCGTATTAAGAAAGTTTCTTTTATGATGGAATAATGGAATTGTTGTAGGCAATGACGGTCAATAAGCAAAGATGGTGGGAATTGGGAGAACAAACAAGCGGAAAAAAAAGTGGGTTTTAAGAGTATCGGAAAGGGGTATAGAGGATATATAGAACAACGGATGGGGGCAACGGGTAGAAAAAAAGGGAAATACAAGGTATAGGAGTTAAGATAAATTGGGAGGAGTTGGAAGGCGGGAAAAAAGGATAGAGGGGAACGGAAAACAGTAATGAGGATTTTAAGAGTTTAGGAGAATACGGTACCGGGGAAGAAAGAAAGGGAAAAAAGAGTAAAGGAAGAAGAAAACAAGTAGAATAAGAAAAACCGAAGGGAGAAATAAAAACAGGAATATTCAAAAAGAAGAGTAAGATAAAGGATAGAGGCCAAGGGCACGAAGGAGGAACGAAGAGAAGGAGAGATAGAAAAACGAGATAATAGCCAAAAGGAGAAACGGAAGGGCGAGAAAACAGAGACCGGCGAACCCTCGAAAGGATCCTTGGAAACGAGATACAAAAAAATCATAATCAATCAAAAAAGGAGGCTAGAGAACCTAAAATTGTTCGCGTATATCATTATTATACGCGCAGGGACAGACGTTGCACAGCAATCAGGGGAAGCAGTAATTGTTCAAAATCTTGAAAGGGCATTTCCCGAAAACGGGACAATGGCAGAGTTCGATTCGCTTACACATATGTTTCAAACGAAAGTGTGGGACAAGAATCCTCATGTCATCAGTCATAAAACTATCCGTCATTGGTGGGGAAATGACAATCGCGATGTAATTGAAATTACAGAAGTAAAAACCTGGGAAGATATTCCAGTTGCAATGGAAAAAAACAACGAACTATTTATGGAAGCCTGGTCAACTAAAGAAGCTCGTGATGCTTTCAACAAGGCATACGATAAATATTTCACCGGAAAACACTCCGATGAAATTTACCAGGAAGTTACGTTTGGTGAGTAATAATTAGATCCAGGCATTAGAACGAGCGGATAATCTCTGCTCCTTTTTTTATTAATTTCGATTGCCCCCGATATGCTTTTTTGTTATATATTTACCCAAGAAAATAGATTGAACAAGTATTCCAGGTTCAGCAGATTACTAAATCTAATTATTCAAAGTATTTAATACGTAATCAACTTTTAAAGGTATAGCAATGAAAATATCATCAAAAACCGAAGATAAGTTTTCAATTATCAAATTTGATGTTGATCAGATTTTAGGTTATGAGGCACAGGAATTTCAGGAAGCAATTCTGAATTCACTTGAGCAAAAAGTTAGTTGCATCATAGTAGACCTTTCATCCGTAAAATTTATTTCAAGCTGGGGAATCGGGATGCTCATCCACGGTCTTGCAACCACAAGAAACAGAGGCGGCGATTTCAAGCTTGCAGGTTTAGCAGACAATGTAATGCAGGTTTTTCAAAAAGTTAAAATTGATACAGTATTAAGTATTTATAAAAATGTGGATTTAGCTAAATCCTGAAGTTACATCGGCATGTTCAGAAACATAACGTGTATTGATTAAAGTTAACAGATGTTTTTCACCCCGCACCAGCGGGGTTTTTTATGTGCGGATATTTCACTTGATAAGAAGCAAATAAACCCTAATCTTACTCTTGAAAATCATACAATTTGAAGGATAAGAACTTTGAAAATTTTATTTTTATTTGCAGCAATGTCAGTTATGACTTTTGGGGGATGCGAAAACAAATCCAATAATATTAAGTCAGAAAACAAAAAGGATACAGGAGTAATTTTTAATATGGAAGATATGCAGAAAGCAACATTCGGATCCGGATGTTTCTGGTGTACGGAAGCGATATTTGAAAACTTAAATGGAGTTCATTCAGTAGTTTCGGGATATGCTGGTGGTCACGTACTTAATCCAACCTATGAAGAAGTTTGCGCGGGTACTACAGGTCACGCTGAAGTTACGCAGATAACTTACGATCCCTCCGTAATCAGCTATGATGAATTACTTGAAGTTTTCTGGAAGACTCACGATCCAACAACTTTAAACAGACAAGGGAATGATGTTGGTCCACAATACCGTTCTGCTATTTTTTATCATAATGATGAACAGAAGCAGCTTGCGGAAAAATATAAAGCAGAGCTTGATAAATCTGGTGCGTGGGACAATCCAATTGTTACAGAGATCTCTCCATTAACAAATTACTTCCCTGCAGAAAATTATCATCAGGATTATTACAACAATAATCCCAACCAGGGATATTGTGCGTTTGTAATTGCACCGAAGCTTGAGAAGTTCAAGAAAGTATTTAAGGATAAATTGAAGAAGTAGCCCCACCCTGCCCTCCCCAAAGGGGAGGGTAAATTAATAGAAATTTTATCCACTCATTCCAAGAAACATCCCACCGAAGTATGGAATGAGCCAGATCAGCCAAACAACTATGCTGAATTTGTGAAAACTTGTTCGCAGCTTTTCGTTATTCTTAATAACCACCTTTGTTGCCCAACTAGCGTGGATTAACATAAGCCAAAGAGCGATTTGACCGGTTAAAGTATGTAGCTCGGTAATATCAAAAGGTCCTTTAGCCAGCAAGTGCATTGCATAAGTTCCCGAAATATCGAAAGTGAAGCCAATCCAAAATGCAACAACGTGCCAGGGTTTTAAATATCTAGCGATTCGTTCTGCCCAAACACCGAGAGAATAAAATATCAATGCAAGAGTAATTAATGTTGTGGAGATGATTACAAGGGTTGACATAATTTGAAGATAAGAGTGGTCACTAAAATCAAAACCCCAGCTCAATTGCCGGGGTTTTTAATTTTATTCCGGGATTTTATTCTTCGTCCCGAACCAAAGGAGTAGCAGACATTCTAACCAAATCTAACAGAGCCGAAACTCTGTTATCAATCTGGAAAAATTTTCCTACGAGTGGAGCCGGAAGCTGTTCAAACATTTTATTCAGATATTCTTTTCTCAAGTCCAATAAATCCTGATTCGACTGCACAGCTTTGTTTATAAGATCTTTGGCAGTTGCATCATCCATTGCATAATAGTTCATCATATATTCCTCGGTAATAGCTACTCTTCCCTCAAATATCGGACTCCGGGCAGCCATATACTCATCGAACAGAGGCCAGAATATTTTAGCCTCGTCCTCAGTTAATTTCAGATTCTCTTTGACAATTTCCTTAAATGTTCCCCCAACGTCTTTTTTCAATCCTTCAATGTAAGTTGAATCAAAACTTTCTATTTGTGCAAAACTTAAAGATGTAAAAACCAGCAAAGAGAGAACCAGTAATTTTTTCATGACACCATCCCTTTAAATTATTAATGTTAGTAATTGCTTATTGTGAGAAATTTACTTGAGTTAAAATATTGAATGGTCAGGTATTTACAAAGGTGATTAAGAACTAATTGTAAAAAACAGTAATTAAATCAACTTGCAATTAAGCAAGCAACCCCTTTAAAGGCACCGATAGAATAGACTCTTCTTTCAATCCCTCCTTGATGAAAATTGAATTGGCAGCGTAAAGCGCAGAAGTTGTTGCGGCTTCCATAAGCATAGCAGGATTTTCAAGCTTAACCCAATCACCGGCAAGAAAAAGATTTTCAACTTCAGTTTTTACTGTTGGACGAGTCTTGTAAAGATTTGTGTGAAATGCTGTGAAGTCATCTTTCACCTGTAAGTATTCGTATTTTACTTTATAACCTTTTATCTCAGGAAAATATTCTTCAAACTCTTTCAGGAATTGATTTCTGATTTCATCTTCTGGAAAATCATCAGGAACTGCATAAGAATGAAGCTCAAAAATTCCGCCGCCGTTTTTCTTTACCCATTCTTCGCTTGTCTTTTCCATTCGGTGATATACAGTAACCGAGTCGAGAATTCTTAAAGCATCAGTGAAAATAAAAAATGGCACTCCCTTTCTGATATCTTTATCAATCCAGACTCTCAAAACAGAATATCGCTGAGATTGTTTCAGGTTAGTCATTTGATTGTAAAAATCCGGGTGCTCATTCTTGAAGTAATCAGAATTTTGTATTATGCTTTTTGTTCCCTTAACATCCGAAGCAATGATTGCATAATCAAATCGTTCATTGTTAATTATAAATTGATCTCCATCTTTTTTGAAGGAAGTAATTTTTGAATCAAGTAATATGGTTGATTTGTATTTGTTCAAATAATTTTTCGCTGGTTTCCAGAGTGTATCTTCAAAATCATCATTCAGAACATCATACAGCAAACCAAGATCGTTACTGAGAAAGTAGGAATGAAAACTTTTTATCAATTCTGCCATTGAGATGTACTGCGGTTCAGCAAAGAATGCTCTTGAGAAAGTTGTGAACATTAGCTGCATTTCTGGTGGCAGTTTTACATCATCAGCAAAATCTTTGAAGGAAACAGTATCAAACTTTGAAAATGTTTTCTCACGCTCGTAGCTTAAAAGCGAAGTCATCTTTCTGAAACCGGGATTCAACATCGCATCTTTGTATGAATAGATTCCAGTTTTTGCCATGCTTAGGATATTTAAAACCGGAACAGTACTTATATCCTTAAAACCAAAATTACCGTGTTTCTTCGTGAGTATTAAATAGTCATCAATTGGAATTAGGTATTTAAACGCATCAATTTTTTTAAGAAGGTTGCGGAGGTTGTAATACTGTCTGAAGAAAGCGTGAAAGCCATGCTCGACTTGTGTGGAATAACCATCATCAAACTTTACTGGCCAGGAACCAACCTTTCCGCCGAGATATGTTTCCTTTTCAAAAATCTTAACATTGAATCCTCTTTCAGCAAGAAAGATTGCTGCAGAAACTCCCGCGAGTCCCCCGCCGATAATTCCAACGCTTTTTTCTTTTGAAAGTTTTTCAGGAAGAGAAGAATCAATTTTGTTTAGCTGGATTTTGTATCCGCCAAGTCTCTTCTCGATTCGTTTTGATATTATTGATTTGATTCCCATAGTTATTGAGTTGGTTTTTGTGCAATGAATGTATGCAGTACCGGCTTCCTCCAGCTTCCAAGCGGAGTGTGTTTTATGTTTTCAAAACCGGCTTTCTTCAGCAGATCAGTAAACTCATCGGGAGAAAGAAAAGTCTCAACACTTTTAATCAGGTAACGGAAAATTTTTGTTGAGCCCGTTGTTAACCCCGCAAAAGGAATTATTAAAAAGTTTCCTAAAAATTTCCAGTAAAGTTTTGATGCAAAAGATTTGCTGATTGCATATTCGTGAAAGCAGATTTTTCCGCCGGGCTTTAAAACACGATAAAGATTTCTAACACACTTTTCAAAGTCAGGCATATTGCGGATTCCATAAGCCATAAAAATTGCATCGAGAGTGTTGTCTGCCAGATCAAGATTCATCACATCCTGCTGATCAAAAGTAACTTTGTCTTTTCCGAATTTCGGAAGAAGTTTTTCTCTTGCGGCTTCAAGCATTCCTTCCGAGTTATCAATCCCGATTACTTTTCCATTCGGAAGATTATTCAAACAGGCAATGGTTGACTTTCCTGTTCCGCAGCAAAGATCGGCAAGGTATTCGTTGCCTTTCAGATTCATTCTGTCAACGCTTGTCTGCAAATCTTTCTGGTAACCCTGGCTCAGAAAAGTTGCAAGATCATATCGCTTTGCAATCCTGTTAAACTCGGACGGGACTTCCTTTTTGTTTTGGATCAGTGCGTCAGGCGTGTATTCTGACATTATTCCCCTTGTAATTTTTTTCTCCAGAATCTTCTGAAGCTGAGAGAAACCTCGTCACCTTTCACACTTACTTCGTGAAGATTATCTCCACTACGTTTCAATATTTTTTGATTTGATGCAAGGAAACCAATGTCCTCGGTTACAATCTTTTCGGATTTTTTACCCATAAAGTATTTTGCAAAGGCAGGAAGCTTCGAGAAAATATTTTTCCATAAAGTTATCTGCATCATATTTACGTGCTCATCATCCACCTGATAAACGTGCTCGAGTATTAATAATATTCTTTCTTTGAAACGAATTTCAAGTCTCGAAATATTTGGATAATAAAACCTGATTCTTGTCCCGATGTTTTCTTCATTTCCGAAGTAAGTTTTTTCAGCCACCGTTCCGACATTGGCGCGTTTATAAAATCCTTCAACTCCATCATCAAGAATTTTAAGATTAAAGTCTGCGGGATGTTCCTGTATCTGTCCCATAAAAGATTTTATAGAGTTACGGTGAACATAAGCAATGTGGTACGGATCAATCAGACTTTCTGCCGTTGTTTCAAGATCAGCTTTGATTGTGTATGATTTATATGTGAACGGCCATTCATTCATTTCGGGAATGTTTGTTGGCTGAACTTCATTTGCTTTTTCCGGCTCACCGATGAAAATCCAGACCCACTTGTTAAAATCCTGAACTGGATATGTTTTTATTTTTGCTGTCGGAGGAATTTTATCTCCGGGAAGCTGCGATGGAATTTGCACACACGCTCCTGTTTTGTCATACTGCCATCCGTGATAACCGCAAACCACTCTTTCTTTATCAAGATATCCCAAAGAAAGATTTACGTTTCTGTGACAGCATCTGTCTTCCAAGGCCGTGATTGTTTTATCAGGATTACGGAAAAGAATTATTTCTTGTCCGAGAATTTTATATTGTCTTATTTCATTCTTCAGCTCGTCGGAAGGACAAACCAGATACCATTTATTAGTTAACATTTGCAGCACCGTTTTTTCTAATTAAATATTTAAAGAGACTTGTGTTCATCCAGAGCAAAGATATTCCGTAGAAAAAATCTTCAACGGGAATTGTGATAATTCTGAAATCAAGCTGATACTCAGCTCCGTAAGTAACAACCGGACGCCAGGTTAAGTAACCGTTAAATATCAACGTAAAAATAACAATAAGCAGAAGGTAAAAGTAGAATCGTTTATCAAAAAGCAAATTTGTTTTCAGAAACTGATCAACGAGATTAGCGATAAATAAGAAGCTCAAAGTCAAACCGGTGTACTGTTTTCCGATTGAAAAGAAATAAATCCCAGCAGGCAAAGCAAGATAAAGAAGAAGTCGAAGCCCGTGCATATCAATCTGTTTTTCTTTTACTCTTCTGATGATCATCTCCCACGTAAACAAGCAGGCAAAAGGAACAGTAATAAAAAATAAAATTTCTTCGATGGGAAGATTTATGATTTTTATTCCCGAAACATATTCAGGATTAAAATGCCAGTGAGTTCCCGTAACAAATGTATCCCACAATAAAAAAGGGATCGCCGGAAGGGCGATTGCAATTAACATCGGCTTCAGATGATTCCAGATGTAACAGCATTTTAGCGAACCGAAAAATGCCGGACCGCTGATGACAACGGCGTTAAATATGAAATATTCGAAATTCATTTAGAAAAGAAATTATTACTAAATCAGAAAATTAAATATAGTGCTACGAAAAATAAGAACTGCGCTATAAAATAGTATTTTGGGACTTCGTTATTGACATTAACCCTCATTAAAGAAAAGAGTACGGCTGAAATCGTTCCAATTACAAACCATGCAATATAATTTTGAACAGGAATGTTTCCACCCTCCCAATTCCAATAATTTAGTTTGATAGCAACAGGTTCTAAAACAATATCAAAAGTAACAGCGAATAATCCAGCGAGCAGAGGCATTAGAATTTTATTTTTAGTCAGCTTTGCTGATATAAGAATTGCACCTATAATGATTAATGCCCAATTTATCCCTATAAGTACAGGAACATCCAGCAGGTGAGGACCCAGTACATTTCCGTAGGTATAGCTGCCGAATATAAGCCCGGTTTTAACACCAACAACTTCCAATATAAAGGTTGAAACAAATGTCAGGAAAAACCAATAGAAAAAGTTTTTGTTTACACGATGAAAAAATGTAAAGAAGACAGCAAACGAAGTAATGATTAAAGTGAATGGAGTCAGAAACAGCATAATCTCCCGTGTATAAGAAAATGTGTGACCGATGATTCCAACGGCAAAAATAAGAATCAGTAAAATGATTACTGATTTTTCTTTTAAATAGATCTTCCCTTCCATTTCAATTTCTTTGTTTTTGTCCTGTAAACTGAGTTTACCCCGATAGTTATCATTATAAGCATTTGGACGGGGTGTAATAGAATGTTAACTAAAATATTTTGTCTGCTGGAGACTGATATGGCTAGTCTTCCCAATAGAATAATCAAAACAATTAAAACGAAGGATGAGTTCATAAAAATCATTAAAAAGGGAAGGAAATATGTAGTAAATAAAAAAGCCAGAAAGAGAAAGAAGATAATGGGCGAGGTATTAAATCCCGGAAAATAATTTTTACTGAAACCATTAAAAGCAAGCCTGAATCCATCATACATTCTGCAGCTAACAGAATCCGCACCTAAAAATGTCATCATATTAAAGCCGGATTTTTTAACCTGTCGGGCAATCTCCATATCTTCAACCACTCTTTCTTTGAATGTCAAATGTCCCCCGATTTTTTCATAGGCAGATTTGGCTATAAACAAAAATTGTCCGTTAGCCGCAATGAATGATTTGTTGGCTGATGAATAAACTTTTTTTAAAGGTAAAAAAGCAAGCAAAAGAAAGTTCATTAATGGAACAATCAGCCACTCGCCAAATGAATTTATAATTTGAGTTGGGAAGGAAGAAATCATTTCCAATTTATACTTGTCTTTGTAAAAGAGACACGATTCAACAACACCCGAACTTAATCTTACATCAGCATCAATAAAAAGAAGATATTCTCCATTTGCTTCTTTTGAAAGCTGGTGACAAGCCCAGTTTTTTCCGAGCCAGCCATTCGGAAGCGGCTTTCCCGAAATCAATTTTATTTTGTTGTTAGAATTGTATTCTGATATTTTATCAGAAATGATTTCTGCTGTTCTATCTTCAGATTCATCATCAAGAATTATTAACTCGAAGTTTTTGTATGATTGACTTAGAACCACGTCAATACAATTCCCGATATTTTTCTCTTCGTTTCTTGCAGGAACCAGCACAGAGACTAATTGATCTTGCACGGAATTACACTCTATTTTTTCGAGTCTCGGGGCTGTGACTAAATTGTAAATTGCAACCAGGGTAGAGATAGAAGCAAAAATGAGCGTAGAGTAGAAAATAAATTCAGTAACCATTATCATTTCCCTGCGAAAAGATCCACAGCAAAATTTTTGCTGGATGCAGATTCATTTAACGCATCAAGGTTAGCGACAAATTCACTTTCCAATACATTAAAATCATTGAGTATTTCATCTGCATTGATAATCCTGCCGGAACGGAAAATAATTGCCGGATATTTTTCATTATAGTAATGAATCTTGAAAGCAACCGGCAAAACAACACATTCATTTTTAATGTTTCTTAAAAATAGCCGAAGTCCCTTTTTCAGGTTAAGAGGTCTTTGGTCGAATGGTTCAATTTCCCCCTGCGGATAAAAAGCAACTGCATTTTTATGATTAACTAATATTGTGTTCGTGTATCTTATTGTTTCTGAAATACTTTTGGGATTATCGGGTTGAATAGAATAAGCCCCGATGTACTTGAAAAACCAGAATCGCTCAAGCTGCTTTCTGAGCATCATAAAGTATAGATTCCTCTTTAAAATTTCTCTGTTTACCTTATGGATGAAAAAACCATCCCACCAGCTCATATGATTAGGTGTTATTATGACAGATTTATTTTTTGGCAGTTCAGGCGGAAGGTTAACAAGAAAGAAGTTAGAGAAATTTTTTCTCAATAATCTGTTGATGTAAATATTAAAAACAAGAAGAGCAGCCTTATTGTGTTTTGCTTCAATTATCATTTTTCATATCTGCATATTAGTTCTGAAGCAAGTTTGCCAGAAAGCATTACAAGTGGAATACCCCCGCCCGGATGAGCACTTCCACCACAGAAATATAGACCCTTATATTTTTTTGATTTATTCTGCTGTCTTAGAAAAGCAGCCGTTCTGGAATTTGATGAAATTCCGTAAATGCTTCCAAGTCTGCTGCCGGTTTGCGATTCGATTTTTTCGGGAGTTAAAACTTCTTCCTCAACAATAAGCTGGTCAAGGTTAATTCTTAACACCGCCTTAATTTTTTTTATAACTCTTTCTCTTGTTAATCTTATTTCTTCCTTCCAGTCCTGACCCGAAATATAGGGTGCGTTAACCAGAACAAACCAGTTTTCAAAGCCATCCGGTGCATCACTCTTGTTAAACTTTGATGAAATGTAGATATAGATGGTTGGATCCGAAGGACATTTTTTCAATTCAAATATTTCATTAAACTCTTTTTTATAGTCAGTAGAAAATAAAATGTTATGAGTTTCAAGTTTCGGATAATTTCCCTTTACACCCCAATAAAAAACTATTGCTGATAAGGATGGTTCAAGAGATTCATACCGCTTTGCCGGTTTTGATGAAGTGTCATTTAATAACTTTTTATAGGTTGTGTTTACATCGGCATTCGAAATTACGAGATCAAAATTCTCAATAACGTTTCTGCCATCTTCGGCCGTGTATTCAATACCCGATACACTGTTTCCATTTAAAATAATTTTCTTAACTGCTGAATTAAATTGAAATTGCACACCATTTTCTTTGCATAGATTGAAAAGCACTTCAACTATTTTGTAAACGCCGCCCTCGCAAATATAACTTCCCAGACCGTACTCAACGTGCTGAATAGTGTTTAATGTTGCCGGGGCGCTGTAAGGATTCGAACCGCTGTAGGTTGCATAACGATTGAATAATTGTAAGGTCTTTGCATCTTTGAAAAAAGATTTATTTGCCTTATCAACAGTTCTGAATACATCTATGCTCTTGAAATTAAGCAATGATTTAAATGATTTTGCACTTAGCAGGTTTTTTATGCTTGTCGGTGAATTGAGGAGGAAAATATCTGTTGTCAGATCGTATATTTTTTTGCAGTACTGAAGATATTTTTTTATTGAAGATGAAGTGTCGGTTGTTTTATTTTCAATCTCTTCTGCGAATTTTTCTAAATTACCAAAAGCATTGATTACAGTTCCATCCGCATAAAAATATTTACAAATTATATCCAGCTTAATCAATTTCAGATAATCGGAAAGTTTATAGCCGGCTTCTTTAAATATTTCCTCCAGAACAAAAGGCATTGTTATAAGTGAAGGCCCGGTATCAAATCTGAAGTTATTTAAGCGAAGTGAATTTGCTTTGCCGCCTGGCTTACTGTTCGTTTCAAAAACTTTAACATCGAATTCTTTTTTGGAAAGTAGAAGTGCAGACGTCAGTCCACCGAGTCCGGCTCCAATAACTGCAACTCTCTTTTTCATATCGACCCCAATTTATAGAAGAATAATTTTATTCCTCAAAACGAGTTTAAATTAAGTTGACTTGAAAACTTTTACTTCGAAATATGATTTGAGCAACAGATACAATTTATATCCGTTAGATATTCTAACTCTTTTACTTTTTAACTGCTCAACATCCAGGCGCTTAATTTTTTTGAAAAGCATCAGGTAGTAAAGATATGCAGAGTAAACACCCAGCTTAACCGAAATAGGTAATCGAACTATTCCCCAGAATGCCTCTTTAAATTCAGCCTCGACTTCCTTTTCAAGCATAGCTTTGTTGTGGTCATCAACGTAATCAAGGTGATTAACACCCGGGAGATAAATTCTTCCCCGGTCATTCAAATCACTCTGGATGTCTCTAAGAAAATTCACTTTCTGAAATGCAGCGCCAAGCATTCGTGCTGAATGTTCCAGCTCTTTGTATTTCTTTTCATCACCATCAACAAAAACTTTCAGGCACATTAAGCCAACAACTTCCGCCGAGCCATAAATATATTCATCATAGTTTTCTCTATTGTAAGATGAATTTGAAAGATCCATCTCCATACTTTTCAGGAAAGCAGAAATCAGCTTGCGGTCAATTCCGTAATTGTTCACAACTTTCTGGAATGCGTGAAGAACCGGGTTTGTGGAAATACCGGTGTTTATTGCTTCCCACGTGTCGTTTGTAAATTTATTAAGAAGATACTCCTTATCGTATGAATGAAATGTATCTACAATTTCATCAGCAACACGAACGAATCCGTAGATTGCAAAAATCGGATCGCGGTATTCCGGCTTGAATACTTTTATCCCGAGACTGAAAGAAGTGCTGTAAGCCGTTGTTAACTTTTTGCTCAGCTTGTAGCTGGTATTAGTGTAGTGTTCTAAAGTCATTTTCTATTCTCTCCATTACTAATTTTGAACTTATTATTACCATTGGCAAACCAGTACCGGGCGTTGTCGATGCGCCAACATAATACAAGTTAGAAAGTTTTTCGTCTTTGTTTTTTGGTCTGAATGCACCAACCTGGTTAATGTCGTGTGCAAGACCAAGTCCCGACCCTTTGTAAAGGTTGAGCATATTTGCCCAGTCATCGGGAGCTAATATTTTTTTTGTTATGATGTTATTTTGAATATCAAAACCAACTCTGTTTGAAAGATCGTCAATAATATTTTGTGCAAGCTCTTCTTTGTCTTCCCACGATTTTTTGTATCGAAGATCAGGAACCGGACAAAGAATAAATAAATTTTCGCATCCTTCCGGAGCGCAATTAGTTTCTGATTTTGAAAGGGCATTTACATAATAATAAGGCTTCTGTGGACTAATCGAAGAAGTAAATATGGTATCAGCATATCCTCTGAAGTTGCTTCCAAGAAAATAATTGTGATGATTTAGCTTATCTATTTTTCCTTTCACACCGAGATAGATTGTAAACGGTGCAAGTGTCCAGTGCATTTTGTCAAGCTTTTCATCACTGAATTTTTCACGGTTCAAAATCTTTCCTCTGAATGAAGCGGCATCAGAATTTGAAATGAAAATATCGGCACTCCATTTTTTCCCATTTTGATCAACTAATTCGTAAAGCTTGCCGTTATTGTTACCAACACTTACTATCTCCGTGTTATAAATAATTTTCACGCCATTTTCATTCAGTATCTTAACTAATTCTTCAACCAGACGATACATTCCACCCTTAACTTTCCAGTAACCGTTGTGCTTCATCTCTGTATAATTCAGCAAAGAATAAATTGCCGGTGTCTGAAATGGTGTCGAACCGAGAAAGAAAGCAACAAGAGAGAAAATCACCTTTACTTCTTCAGATGTGAAATGTTTTTCAACCTCGCCCCACATATTTCTCTGAAGATATGGAAGATGCTTCAACGGAACGCGGCTTAGTTTCAAAACGTAATCAAGTTTATTGCTGAAGTTTGTCTTTACAACTTTGTCAACAGTATCATGAAAGAATTGTCCTGCACGCTTAAGATATTTTTCAGCATTCTCTTCAAGGTTGGGTTCAATATCTTTAAACTCTTCAGCAAGTTTCTTTAAGATCCTTGTAGATAAGTCGTGGTTTATCCTGTCCTTCAAAAAATACCTGGTATAGCGGATCGAGTTCTTCCAGTTCAATTGGAACTTTCATCCCGACACTATTCAAATAATTCATCAAGCTCATAAGTCATACTCATAAAAGACGGACCCATATCAAAGCGAAAACCATCCTGTTCAATAACATTCAGTCTTCCGCCGGGAGTTGAATGCTTTTCAAGAATAGTTACATCGTAACCCTTCTTGGAAAGTCTTAAAGCGGTTGATAAACCGCCAAGTCCTGATCCTATGATAACTGCTTTTTTCATTTTTAAATTTTATGATTAATGAGGTAGCTATAAGATAATGTTTTTAGAATTTAGATTCTGTTACTTTTATATTAAATGAGGAAACCACTTGTTTTGCTTGGTTCAAATATGTCATTACTTCAAAATCGTGTCAGAGTTAACATTTGAATAATACAACTCTTAATACAAGTGGTATTCCTCATTACTTATTCTATTTATTTAAGAAGATTCATTTTCTTGATTTCTCTGAAGTTTCCGGCCTTCAACTCATACAAATAAACACCAGAAGCCAGGTTTAATGCATCAAAGTTAAATTTGTACGAACCTGCAGAAAGATTTTCGTTCACCAAGGTTGCAACTTCGCTTCCGAGAATATTATACACTTTCAACGTTACAAAATCGCTATTCGGGATTGTAAAATTGATATTTGTGCTCGGGTTAAACGGATTCGGATAATTCTGTGAAAGAGAATAATTGCTGGGGGTTACACCAGAAATATTTTCAACACTTGCAACACCCTCTGGAAATTGTCCAACTGTTCCATCAGCTAATACAAAGAATAAACCAAACGCTTCACCATTCTGGTTAGCAGAAGGATCCAGGAAACCTGAAGCAAATACAACTGCACTTCCACCACCAAGCGTTCTTAGGTCAGCAACGTATGACTGTACCAAAGTTGTGCCGTCAGCCAGTGTCAGATCGAGAGTATAGTTTCCCGCAGGAACCGGGATGTAACTAGTAATATCACCATAAGCAGCGTTGTCAACTAATGTTGCAACACCTCTAGCAATCACATCAACGGTTGGAGCGTCAGTTGAACCGTGCAACACAAAGAAGTCAACATCACTACCGGTTCCTGATTCCCGAGCCATAGTCTTGATAAACAAAGTGAAAGCAGTGCTTCTTCCATCAGGATTTGAAGCATATTGAGATGGATTAAGAACACCGTTAGCTATTGCTACATAGGTCTCACCGTTTTCCAGTGTGACTTGAAAATTCTTTAACGTATCATTAACAGAGCCGCTGTTGCCCGGTGCAACGCCAATATTTAATTGAACACCAGCAGGTGCATCTATGAAAGGCGTAGCTGCTCTGAAACCAAAATCATTTAATAATAAAGTTCCATTTAAATAAATGTCCACAGGATCAGCTGCGATATCTGCAGCATTATGAATAACTTGTAATCTTGCTAACTGAACAGAAGGAAATTCTACTACAGTTCCATTTGGTAATGCAGCGAAGATTCCAAAAGCCTCTCCATTTTGATTTGAAGATGGATCCAAGAATCCCGAAGCAAATACTACTGCAGCACCTCCGCCTAATCCACTTAAGTCAGCTTCGAAAGAAGCAACTATGGTTGAATTATTATTACCTGGTGTAACATCGAGGACGTATGATGCAGGTGGAACGGGGATATAAGAAGTGATATCACCATAAGCAGCATTGTCAACTAAAGTAGCAACACCTCTAGCAATTACATCAACAGTTGGAGCGTCAGTTGAACCGTGCAACACAAAGAAGTCAACATCACTACCGGTTCCTGATTCCCGAGCCATAGTCTTAATAAACAAAGTGAAAGCAGTGCTTCTTCCATCAGGATTTGAAGCATAAGAATTAGGATCGAGTACACCGTTAGCTATTGCTACATAGGTCTCACCGTTTTCCAGTGTGACTTGAAAATTCTTTAACGTATCATTAACAGAGCCGCTGTTGCCCGGTGCAACGCCAATATTTAATTGAACACCAGCAGGTGCATCTATGAAAGGCGTAGCTGCTCTGAAACCAAAATCATTTAATAATAAAGTTCCATTTAAATAAATGTCCACAGGATCAGCTGCGATATCTGCAGCATTATGGATAACTTGTAATCTTGCCAATTGAATAGAAGGAAATTCTACTACAGTTCCATTTGGTAATGCAGCAAAGATTCCAAAAGCCTCTCCATTTTGATTTGAAGATGGATCCAAGAATCCCGAAGCAAATACTGCAGCAGCACCGCCACCCAATCCACTTAAATCGGCTTGGAAGGATGCAACTATTGATGGATTATCACCAGTAGTAGCTATGTCAAGAATATATGACGCTGGTGGAACAGGGATATAACCAGTGATATCACCATAAGCAGCGTTATCAACTAATGTTGCAACACCTCTAGCAATCACATCAACAGTTGGAGCGTCGGTAGATCCGTGCAACACAAAGAAGTCAACATCACTACCGGTTCCTGATTCCCGAGCCATAGTCTTGATAAACAAAGTGAAAGCAGTGCTTCTGCCATCAGGATTTGAAGCAAAAGAACCCGGACTTAAAACTCCATTTGCAATTGCTACGTATTTTTCATTTGCTGTTAGAGTGACATTAAAGTTTTTAATTGTATCAGCAGCAGAAGTGCTGTTAGGACCAGCAACACCGATATTAATTGGCGTGCCTGCTGGTGCATCGATAAAGGGTGTAGCTTCTCTGAAGCCGAAGTTGTCAAGTAATAAAGTACCGTTAAGATAAATATCTACTGCCACAGCACCCGGATCGGCAGCGTTGTGAATTACCTGCAATCTTGCAGTCTGAGCGAAAGTAAAATTTAGCCCCGTTATTAGAATTGCGGCTAAAAGAATTTTGAAAGTTTTCATTTTGTATCTCCTTGATTTATTGTTAGTGAATTAGTTTAAAAAGCCTTTTTCTTTTGCGTAGTCCGTTAAAGTTTCCTGAAGCATATGCCGTGCACGATGCAATCTTGATCTTACTGTTCCAACCGGGCAGCCAACAAGCTCTGCAGTTTCTTCATAACTGTTTCCATCCAGATCGCAAAGAAGAAATACTTCTCTCATCTTTGTGGGCAGCTGATCAATTGCTTCGGTCAGCTCGTCGTCCAAAAGATCATTATAAAATTCCTTGTCAAGATTATTTTCCTGAGCGCGGTCTGATTTTACATTTTCATAAAAGTTTTGTATCTGCTCATAGTCAAGTTTATAGGGTTCGCGTTTTGATTTTCTATAGTCATTGATGAAAGAATTTTTTAAGATCATAAACATCCAGGCTTTGCTATTTGTACCTGTTTGAAATTTATCGAAGTGTCTGTATGCTTTGTAATAAGTTTCCTGAACCAGGTCCTGAGCATCGTCTGAGTTGCCCGAAATTTTTAATGCATAATTATAAAGTGCATCTTCGTGAGGTAATGCCTCTTTAATAAACTCATCTTCCCTGATATTGTTAACTATTATGCTGTCTTCATTATTTTTTAAGTTGTTCATTTTTGCCTCAATTTTTGTTTGTTTATAAATTGTCTAATGTTTCTAGACAAACATAATATATTGTCGAGTGTTTGTCAAGTATTATTTTAGATAATTTTATAAATACTTTGTTTTGGAACTATAAATATTAAAAATTCGTTAAATTCATTCATATTGAGGTTTTTTAAAAACAAAGAAATAAATCATTTAATTTGGACAAATACTAGACATTTAATAAGTTTGAATATGGCAAATAATTACAAATATCCAATAAAAGTCGTCAGTCAGATGACTGGACTTAGTGTACATGTTATTAGGGCGTGGGAAAAAAGGTATGGTGTTGTTGAACCCGACAGAACAGATACTAACCGACGACTTTATTCTGAAGAGGATATAGAGAAGCTAAAATTACTTAATGATGCTTTACATCTTGGTCATCATATTGGTGGTATAGCAAATCTATCCTTGCCTGAATTGAAGAAGCTAATACCGAAAGAAAATCATAATCCATCATATATCAAGAATGGTTTGGCCCCTGTAAACTCAGTAAACCTTGTTGAAGAAATACTTTCTGATAGCATGCAAGCAATAAAAAATTATGATTCAAAAAAGCTTGAATCTATTTTGTTGAATGCTTCTGCAAAACTAACCCAACCAATATTAATAGAAGAGTTAATAATTCCATTGGTATATAAAGTTGGAGATCTTTGGCACTCAGGAGATATAAGAGTGGCAAATGAACATCTTGCGAGTTCCGTTATCAGAGGTTTTCTTTTTAATTTGTTAGAATCTTATTCTTTAAATGATTCGGCTCCGGTAATGGTAACTGCAACACCACGCGGACAAGAACACGAGCTGGGTGCTTTAATTGCTGGAGTTGTTGCAGCTTCTTCGGGGTGGAAGGTAATTTATCTTGGTTCCAATCTGCCGGCGGAGGAAATTGGAGCAGTTGTTTCCCACCTTAAAGCGAGAGTTGTGGCGCTTAGTATTGTCTATCCCAATGATGACCTGCATTTGAAACAGGAATTGAAAAAGTTTAAACATTTATTACCTGAAGGCGTATCTATTATTGTTGGTGGCCGTGCAGCGAATGGTTATTATGATGTGTTAGATGAAATAAGTGCTATCGTGGTTAAAGATTCAAGACAACTTAGATTGGAACTGGAAGCAATTCGAGAAAACAAATACAACTAAATTATTTTTGCTACATTGTAGCTTCGTCGTACTGAATTCCCTCATAATCGTAACCTGGATTTGATGCTGTTGTCTCAACTCCCCTTGTATTAAATTCAACCTGTTGGCCCGGTGCAAGATCAAAGATTGTGGCGCTGGTTTGTTGTCCCCCAATAGTATATCTTATAAAAATATTTTCCAGCGGTCTGTTTGTGTTATTTTTTACTTTACCCTTCACTACCGCCATAAATAACGGGTCAGAAGTTTGTGAAACGCTGATTTCATTAGTGTGCTGCTTTGAAATCTGAATTTTACCTGTAACTTCTACCTTATCTACAGTTTTAGAAAAAAGCAGATAATATGCGCCGCCACCAATGACGCAGAGAAATATTATAGCCGCTAATAATTTTACCATTTTTTAGCCAAGTAAGCTTTATTTGTTTCTCTTTATTAAACAAATATTGTTCCCTTACTGGCACAGGCAATCCTCTCAATTTGTTTCGATAAACGACTTTTTTTATTTCGATAGAAATTACTGCGTTGAAAGCAAGTAATATTTTACGTCATCTATAAATTATTTGCCTGATTTCATCAACACTATTAAAAGTTTTTGGGGGATTAAGATACTTTTCCAGGAATTTGTAAATCTTCAGCCTGATCGAGAGTGCGAGCTTTGTATCCTGCCTGTCGAATGAATGACCACCAGGTAAATCCTGAAAGATTTCATATTCAAAATCTTTGTTCAAAGTTTTAAGCGTATCGATGAGCATCTTAACTTCAATTACATTTACGTCTTCATCATTAGTGTTAGTGTGAATAAGTAATGGTGTCTGAAGCTTGTATGCATTGTGAACCGGAGATCTTCTTTTATATTCTTCGGGATTTTCTTCAACCGTTTGACCGATATGATAATCAGCAGAATAGAGTTCGAGATAATCTTTTTCCATATAACCCAATCTTGTAATCAAGTCGCTTACAGGAACTCCAGCAAAAGCAACCTTATAATTTTCCGGATATTTGAAAACATTCATCAGTGCTATAAGCCCGCCGTGACTCCATCCGACAATACCAACTCTATCCGGATCTACAAAATCATAATTATCAAGCATAAACTTTCTGCTTGAATCAACATCTTCAACTTCCAGACCGCCGTAATCTATTTTTTCATAATGTGATTTACCATAGCCGGTGCTGCCGCGGTAATCTGCTGCCACAACTATGTATTGCTGATACATCAACTCTTTAATTATATGCGTGTGATAAGTTGTAAAATTGGCGTGCACACCTCCGTGCGGTAAAACTATCAGCGGATATTTTTTGTTGTAGTCAATATCCTTCGGAATGAAAACATACGACCAGAACTTAACTGGATTGCCAGCGCCCGGTGCTGTTGTATCAAGCTCTTTCCACTTTGGCGGACCCGTCATAAAAACCTTATCAATAAATGCAACATCACCAACTCTCTGAAACCACAAGACATCATCAATATTTTTCTCGAGCACATCAAGTCTGTGCTCTAGGTTTTCGTTGTACTTTATTAGCGAATCAAGTTTTGATATGATTATTGAATCAATTTGTGAAACTTGCCCGACGGCAGTCAGGTTCGTAACAGCCGAAAATAATGTAGTTAGAATTATAGTAAAGATGAAAGTAAAATTATCTTTTTTCATTTTATTACCCCGATGAAAAGTGATTTGATATTGTTCGGATATTTAATAGTCATAAAGCCCTTTCTGTTAGATCTTGCCTTCCAGATGAGAGTGCAAAAGTTCCGAAAGAAAAATTCTTCTTTGTGGTTCTCTGTGTTTACTTTGTGAAACTCCGTGTAATTTCTGAAGAATAAATACTTACACAGAGAGCCACAGAGATCACACTAAGTTCCACAGAGTATTAAATAGTCTGTGAACCGTCCCGGCAGACATGGATGATTGGGAGGGGCTTTACTCTCCACCCATCGTAATCCACTTATCCGGATCAATTACCGGCTCAACTCCTTCGGGAATTTTAAGCGAGCCGGCACCTTCACGCATTTCTACTTTTATAATTTCATCGCCCAATTTTACTTCAACAGGAACGGAGAACGGAAGATCGTTTTCAATTTTCCATTCGAGATAAAGAAAACCGTTTTCAATTTTTGTTTTAAGAACAGGTAATGCTGCCTGCCTGAAATAAACTTCCCAGAACCAATCAAGTTCACGACCCGAAACTCTCTCTGCTATTTCAAGGAACTCATCTGTGGTTGCAAAACGGCACTGACTTCCATCTGTTACCTTTTCCATTTCAGGATCAGGATAAGCCCATCTTCTCAAAATCATTTTGAATGTTTCATCACCAACATAATATCTGAGAGTGTGCAGAACATAAGATCCTTTTGAATACATATCGTTTGTGTAAGCTTCGTCGCTGGTCATTTCTTTTCTTGGTGCAATCGGTTGTTCGTTTTTCCAGAGCTTCCAGTTCATCATAAATGCAGAAGGACTTCTGTCCGGTAATTTTTCTTCGATGTAAAGTGTCTGCATATAACCGCAAATTGCTTCGTGAATCCAGAAATCACTCCAGTCTTTTGCGGTTACCATATTCCCCCACCACTCGTGTCCAAGTTCGTGATGATGAAGCCAGTCAAATCCAAACTGATCATCTCTGTAACCGTAACCATTTGCAATTATTGTTTGATGTTCCATTCCAAGGTAAGGAGTTTCTGCAACACCATATTTATCTGCACGGAAAGGATACGGACCAAGAAGCTCTTCATAAAATCTTAAGTGATCTAAAAACTCGGGACAGTGTTCTCTTGCCTTCTCCATATTTTCAGGAAGAACCCATATTGTTACAGGAATTTCTTCTCCCGTTACGCTTGTGTATTTGTATTGAATTGTATCATAAGGTGCAGCGTGAATTGAAATGCCATAATTATTAATTGGAGTGGAAACAAACCAGCAGAAAGTTTTTGTTCCTTCTTTGTTGTCGAGAATATATCTCAGCTTTCCGTTTGATGCACAGATTAAATTTCCGGGAACAGTCCAGTTGAGCAAAACAGAATCAGGTTCATCGGATGGATGATCTTTGCATGGCCACCAGGTGTCAGCTCCGCCGCCCTGGCAGGTAACTCCAATCCAGTGTTCTCCGCTCGTAGAGTCTTCCCAGTCTACGACTTTTCATCTCGACCAGATGAACCCATCATCCCACGGTGGATTTTCTGCAACTCTTGGTTTTCCGTTGTAGTAAATTTTTACTGTTAATGAATTTCCTTTTATTATTTCTTCCGGTAGTTGGATTTTTATTTTTCCATTTTCGTGTTTGAATGAAAGTTCTTTGTACTCGGTCGGCAAATCCGAATCCGCCTCCGGCGGACAAACAATTCTGGTAATTCTATAGCGATCATCAAGATCAAGAACAAATTCTTTCATATTGGTGACAGCTTCTGCAGTTACTCCAACCCAGCCGTTTATTGTTTGTTTATCAGGATTTATGTTGAGATTGATGTTGTAAAACTTAACATCATACGCAGACCATTCGGGAGTGAGCGGTCCGCCGGAATCCTGTGAGCCGAATTGTGGAAAAAGCTGAACGGATAAGAAGAGTATTATAATTAGCGAAACAATTATGTGTTTCATTATTGATAAATCTTTTTGCTGTTACTGTCAAAAATATAGATTTAGGGTGATAGTTGTTCGGCATAAATTAAGATTTTATTCCTTTGACGATCATTTTAAATGATATGAAAAACGGATTGGTTTTCCTTCATATAAGTGGTATAATTCCACCCAATTTTAAAAAATAAATGGAGTAAAGATGGCTTTACAAGCAAACAAAGTTGTAACATTTAACTATACATTAAAAGATGAAAATGGCGAAATGCTGGATTCAACCGAGAAGGGCGGACCGTTTACTTTTATCACTGGTAATATGCAGGTTTTGCCCGGACTCGAAGAAGCTCTCGGCAGCATGATCATCGGAAGTAAAAAGAATATTAAGCTTGCAGCAGCAGATGCCTATGGTGAATTTGATGAAGGGGCTATACAGAAAGTCAAACGAAACATATTTCCTGAAGAAGCAGAACTGGAAATCGGGTTGACTTATTTTGCACACTCACCTGAAGGTCAGCATCTTCAGTTTGTAATTACAGAAATGGAGAACGATGACATAACTGTAAACTTTAATCACCCGCTTGCAGGGAAAAATCTTGAGTTTGATGTCCACCTTCTTGATGTGAGGGATGCAACTCCCGAAGAAATTTCTCATGGCCACGTTCACGGTCCCGGCGGGCATCATCATCATTAAACACATCGAATTTCTCGTAGCACAGATTACTAATCTGTGCTACATTTTTCACATAGCTTCAAACAAAGTGCAGACTGCACCGGCAGGATCTTCAATCACACAAAATTTTCCGTAGCCAGCCATTTCTTTTGGTCCGGATAAAACTTTTCCGCCGCTTTCTTTACAGTGCTTTGCACTCTCATCAATATTTTTTACAGTGATGTAAATCATCCACTGTGATGGAAGATGTGCATTGCCTCCGCGTTTGTGACAGATACCAGCGTTTGTTTTTCCGCTTTCAGGTGAGTTCATATTGTAGTCGTTGTAATCTCCCATAGATACAGGTGCAGCTTTCCATCCAACTACTTTGCTGTAGAAATCTTTTACTTTTTCTGCATCGGGCACGGTTAAATCAAACCAGGTGATTGACCCAATTTCGGGTTTTTCTTTTTCACTCATAATTTACTTCGATAAAAAGATTAAAAAATTAAAAGATTCATCTCTATGCATAAAGTTAAAACAAATCTTTCAATCTTGTAATTAAAACTTACCCGTAACTCTCTCTTTTAATTTTATTCTTCGGAACACCAAGCTCTTCCAAATATGAAACAACACTTCCCATAAACGATGGCTTTAACTCTTCACCTTTTTCTTTTGCTGCTTTCCTCTGATGAACTGTGTGATCGGGTCCGCAAACAAAAACAGCTGTTGAATTAAAATCAGGAACAGTTTCAGATATTATTTCTTTTGATACTCTTCCCCTTTGTGCTTTAACGTCGAAAGAGAAATTGCCGGGCTCTCTTGTCAAAGTGTGAACGACTTTAAATCTTTCGGGGAACTCTTCTTCAAGTTTCCTCAACTGGGAATAGAAAATTATATCCTCAAAATTTTTATTGCTGTAAATAAGTGTGTGTTTGTGCTTTGAGAAATATCTCAGATCATATTTGATAATGCTGTAAGTTGGAACAATTCCACTTCCGGCACAAATGTGCAGAACATTTTCTGAATCTCTGCGGACTTCTTCATTAAAAGTAAACGGACCGGTAAAACCAGTTATAACCATTCTTTGTCCGCGTGCTGTTCTTCTTGCAAGTATCGGAGACAAAAGCGGAGGGAAGGGTGTAACACCAGAAATGTATCTTTCCTCTTTTATAGTTATTGCGAGATATTTTTCATCGGGAGAGCTTGTTAGTGAATAAGCCCGGGGAGGTTCTTTTTTTCCTTTCAGGTCTTCAAGATAGCTCACCCATCTTTCCAGCGCGGGAAACTGGTGAGGTGAAATTGTTAAGAAATGTCCAGGTTCATAATTAAGTTTATCATTCCCGGTAAATAGGATAAGGGTTACAGTATCAGGTGCTTCCTGAATTACATCCGCAACCATCACCTCAAGTTCTTTTATTTTTTCTCGTTTTTCGGTCATAATGTTCCTTGTTTAATAGTGATTAGTGAATTGAAAGGCACAAAAGGGACAGCATAAGAAAAAATATAATTTTATTTAGGTCACATATTGATTTATAAATCTCAATTCTTCATTTTACAGTTGCTAACTAAAAACTATTTCAATCAACAATTTTAAGGAGGCACTAATGCAAAAACTTTTCGCAATCCTATTCGCTTTATTGTTCGCAGCTTCACTTGTGAATGCACAGGACACAGCCGAGCTTAATGAAAAAAATTCAGGCGATGAACGATAAAGCTGCAGAAATGATGGTTTCCAATGATGAAGCAGGTATGTGGGCAAATTATTCTGACGATGTCATTTCGATGCCAAGCTATGAACCAATGATGAAAGGTATCGAAGCTTGCAAGGAATCCTACAAAAAAATGAATGAGTCAGGGATGAAAATGACTGCGTTCAAGTCAACAGTTACAGATGTAATGCAGTCAGGTAATTTAGTGGTTGATATCGGGACTTACGAAATTACGATGAGCGTACCTCAAATGGGTGATATGCCGTGGGATGATCATGGAAAGTATATGACCATCTGGGAAAAACAGGATGACGGTTCATTGAAAGTAAAAGTTGAAACCTGGAATACAGATGTTAATCCCTGGGAAGAAATGCAGAAGATGCAGGCTCCTGAAGCAGGTCACGAAGGTCATCAGCATTAATTTTTGCTTGTCATTGCGAGGAATCCGGCGTTTGCCGGATGACGAAGCAATCCGAGATATTAATTTGGAGATTGCTTCATCCCGATAGAAATCGGGATTCGCAATGACACGAGTGAAATTAAAAAGGCGAACCAAATCAGTTCGCCTTTTTGTTTAGAAAGATTTTTGCGTGGAGTTACTTCACATCGAGTCCTATTGATTTAAAGAACGCATCCTGGTTCGGTTGTCTTCCGAGAAACTCAACAACCATTTCAAGCTCATCTCTTGAACTTCCGTTTGCAAGAATAATATCCCGGTATCTAAGCCCGGTTGTTTTATCCATTAATCCATTCTTATCAAAGATTGAAAACATATCATCTGCATAAACCAGCGCCCAGAGATAGCTGTAATAACCTGCAGCATAACCCATCAGATGTCCGAATGCTGCAAACATTTGTGTCCCTTCAAGATATGGGTACAAAGTAATTTTATTCTGAAGTTCTTTCATAACCTCAACAACAGGCTGGCTGCTGGTTGGATCATATTTATCGTGAAGTGTGAAATCAAGTATTCCGTAATAAACCTGTTGTGTAAATGCAAGTCCTGAGCCAACATTCTTTGCTGCAAGCATCTTGTCAAACAATTCCTTTGGAAGAACTTCACCGGTTTTGTAGTGCTTTGCGAAAAGTTTCAGTGATTCGTAATTCCATGTCCAGTTCTCAAAAATCTGTGATGGTGCTTCGACAAAATCTCTTGATACAGATGTGCCTGACTGAGAAGATAATTTTGTTTTCGTTAGTACACTGTGCAGAACGTGTCCGAACTCGTGGAAGAAAGTTTCAACATCGCCGTGCGGAAGAAGAGAAGGCATATCTGCAGTCGGTGCCGGGAAGTTGCAGACCAGCGTAGCTGTCGGAAGCTGAGGACCGTTTTCTGTTTCTTTACTCCCGATCATCGGGAAGCAGGCAGCATGTGAATATTTATTTGGTCTTGGATACAGATCAATGTAAAATCTTGAAATAATTTTTCCATCCTGTTTTACGTTGAATAGTCTTACATCTTTGTGCCAAACAGAAGGATCTTTCACTTCTTCATAATCAACACCGAAAAGATTTTGTGTTATCTGAAATAATCCATCAATCACATTGTTCGTTTCAAAATATTCTTTAACAAGATTCTGATCGAGCTCATATTTTTCTTTGAGAAGGATATTGTTGTAGTAGCCGGATTCCCATGGCTGAATAACATCAATTGTTTCATCGCCAAGTTTTGCTTTCTTAACAGTTAGAAGCTCATCATAATCTATACGTGCTTTTTCTTTAAGCTTATCGACAAGGTTGTTTTCAAAATCCCAGACCGTCTGCGGAGTTTTTGCCATTCTGTCGCCGGTTCTGTATTCAGCATAAGTTTTAAATCCTAAAAGCTCTGCCATCTGCTGACGAAGTATCAATACTTTTATCAGCACCTCAGGATTTTTTGCTGACGCCCTGTTATTATATAAAGTATAAAGTTTTTTACGTGCTGATTCGGAGTTGGAGAATTTCATAAAAGGAATGTATGACGGATAAGTAAGATCAATTTTGTATGTGCCGTCTTCCTGTCTTCTTGCATTTTTATAATCTTCCTGCAAGCCGTCAATTTCAGTTTCATCAACAAGAAGGTAATCGCTTACTTCTGCAATATTTTTTTGGAAGAGAATACTCAGGTCGGAAAGCTTATCATTAATTGCTTTCAGTTCATCTCTTTTCTCTTTTGGAAGAGCAAAGCCATTTCGCTCAAAATCTTCAACTGTCTTTTGAGTGAACCTTGCTTTGTAACCGGTTAAACTTTTTGCTTCGGCTGTTTCAGAATAATCTTTCACTGCGCGGTAAAGATTTTCATCCAGAGAAATCTCGTTAAAAAATTTTGCGAACTCGGCGTTACTTTCTTCAGCCATATTTCTTGCCGCATCATCGGGATGAGTGCTGTTCATCAGGTAAACGCAGCCGTAAACATTCCCCGCTTTGTTGTAAATGTTATCGAGCTCGAGCATTGTGTTGTCGAAAGTTCTCTGCTCTTTAGGAGTCGTGTAAAGTTTTGCAAGTGATTCTCTCGCTTCCTTAATGGAAACATCTGTTGCTTCTTTGATTTGCTCGGCGGTTAAATCCGAGAACTGAATTATTTCGTTGAACTTTCCGAGCAGCGGATTATTTGAAGATGAATTCTTATCCGCGGCAAGTGAGGGTAGTGTTAGTACAAAACAAAAAAGTAAAATGGTGGTTAGTTTGTGTTTCATTTCTTCTCCGGTTTATTCTTAAAAATGATGACAAATTTAAGCATATAAGCGTGAAAGAATGTATTAAAAAGTGATGATTGGTTATTAGGTTATTTTAAGGCTTCGCAACGAAGAATTTAGTTGTCCTTGTCATTGCGAGGAATCCGGCAGCTGCCGGATGACGAAGCAATCTTTGGTATCAGCGGGGATATTGCTTCGCGGAGTTTATCCCGTTAAATGACGGTACTCGCAATGACAGACCGAAACAACTCTTCAAGTTTCTTTTCCCTGAAGCTGAAAATTTCTTTTACTTTCTTTTCAACCAGAAGTGAATTAATCGGTCTGCTCAACGGATCAAACGGAAGTGCGTAGCTGACAATATCTGTCATCTCAACTCCGCTTTCTGTTTCTTTAAAATGATGCTGGTGATGCCAGAATTTATACGGACCAAATCTCTGCTCGTCAACAAAATAAAACGGCTCTTTAACGTGAGTGATTTCCGTTACCCACGTGTTTGGTATTCCAAGCACCGGATGAACTTTGTAGGCGATTATCATTCCCGCATACATTTTATCCGGAAGCTTGCTGGTTACTTTAAAGTTAAGCCACTCAGGAGTAATGACTGAAAGATTATTCGGATTAGAGAAAAACTCCCACGCTTCATCAATCCCGATTGGTAAATTCTGAACTGTTTTTAATTGATAGATTTTCATAATTGTGTAAACAAAGGATGGAGGGAAATAATTCCGTATCTGAATCGCAGGAATTTGCCAGATCGAATTTATAAAAAAATAGAAAGAGTGAGTGTTTAATTCGATTTTACTGAACAGGTGGTTATTACTGATTCAGGTTCCGGATTAATTTTTGAATTTTTTCTTTTAATTCCGGTAAATCTTTTTTTGCTGTTTCCCAGACTACACGGATATTTACTCCAAAATAGTCATGAATCACAAGTCTCTCATTCCACTAATTTCCCGCCACGGGATTTCTTTAGCTTGATTTTTAATTTCGGCAGGTATTTTCTTGCTTGCTTCCCCAATGATTTCAATTACCCTGATTAATGCGAATTGTGTTTTTTCATCTTTGCTAAAATCTTCAAATGATATTTCATCTGTGAAGCTGATACCTTTATTTATAGAATCATAAATATCATTCAGATAATCCGAATAATCTCTTTGGCTTTTCATACGGAAATGGATTCATTCAAAATATTCTTGCCAATTTCCGGTCTCAATGAATCTTTCATCACCAGATCAACGTTGAGCTGCAGTGTATCGGAGAGATAATTTTTCAATTCCATAAACTTTAATAGCGAGGGTACCTTTGAAAAGGTTATAAGCAAATCCAGGTCGCTATCGATATTTTGCTGCTTTTTGACATAAGAACCAAACACCTCTATTGAAGAAACCTCATACTTTTTACTGATGTATGGAAGCACTTTCCGAAGTGCTGATAATATTTCATTCAAATCTTTTTTCATAGATTAAAAATGCCACATTTAAGTTAATTATTCAACAGTTTAAAACTTATAAAATACTTGCATTTAACCACCACCTCGCTTTACTCTGTAAATTCCAAAAGATATAATAGGGAAATGTATTTACCGAAGGTTGTTTGGATTAGAGAAAAACTCCCACGCTTCCTCAATCCCAATTGGTAAATTCTGAACTGTTTTTAACTGATAAATTTTCATAATGGTTTAAACAAACCAGCTTGTCAAACAATTCCTTTTCTTCAGGATTCTATAAAATTGCAAGCAAGAAAAATTAACTTCCTGTATTATAACTGTGTCTCTTTAGCAAAAAAGCCAGTTATTTAGCGACTTTTTGTCAAAAAGCTTTCATTTCTGTAAAAATTTTATTATCTACAAAAACAATTTAAACACGATAACCTATAAAACAGGAAAAACGGCGAAAAATGAAAAAAATAGCAGCTTTTGGTGAAATACTGTTCGATATTTACCCGGAATCGAAGAATCTGGGCGGCGCACCGCTCAATTTCATATACCATATTAATAAGCTGACCGGAAACGGGAGAATAATAAGTCGGGTTGGAAACGATCTGCTAGGACGAGAAGCGATTAAATTCCTGAGTTCGCAGGGGCTTTCAACCGAAACAATTCAGACCGACACAAAACATCTTACCGGCGCTGCGATGGTTTTGTTAAATGAAAACGGAGTTCCTTCATTTACCATTGAAGAGAACCGTGCGTTTGATTTTATTTCTGTTGATGATGATGTAATTAATCTTGTTGAGAATGAAACTGAGTGTTTGTATTTCGGAACGCTTGCGCAGCGGAACAAGGTCAGCAGAACAACTCTTCAATCTCTTTTAAACAAAGAAATAAAATATTTTTATGATGTGAACATCCGGCAGAATTTTTACACCGAAGAAATCCTTTTTCAGTCATTAAAGAATGCAAACGTAGTAAAGCTTAATCTTGATGAATTGAAATTGCTTCACAAAATATTTTTAGATGGAGATTATGATATTCACACTCATCATCAAAATTGCTGATGAAAAAATTCGGGATAGATATTCTCGCGGTTACAAAAGGTGCCGCCGGTTCTGTTTTGTTCAAAGGAGAAGAAACAGATGAGTATAAAACCGAAGTGCAGAATGTAATTGATACTGTCGGCGCAGGCGATGCATTCGCTTCAATATTTTGTATCGGTTATCTAAATAACTGGGAGCTGAAAAGAATCAACAGGCTTGCAAACGAATTTGCTTCGGAGATTTGTTTGATAAACGGCGCACTGCCAAAAGATGATAAAATTTATGAGAGATATAAAAAAGAAATTGAGTGATGCTAAATAGGTGGGAAATGACTTAGTGTCTCGTATGTTAATAGAAATTAAAATTACAATTTATGTTTACTAATTTTGTTCATAGTTAAAATGGCTTAAGGAATGGTAGAGCGGTTTGTGTCTAGATACAGCAAACTGATATCGCCACAAAGAAAATACTCACCATTCCTGAAAGCTTCTTAAAAACTGAACAGTACTTAGAGATTCCATTTACTGGAAATCCCGAATAACAATACGAGAAAAGTTTCCAAAGAAGCGTAAAGCCACAATTTCTAAAAAACAATTAAAGGAACTCTTAAATGGAAATCATAAAACAAGTCGTTGGAATAGATGTATCAAAGGATACATTAGCGGTAAGTTACGGTACGGTTAACTTAAACCAGGAACATCAAATTACTAAACCAATAACTGTTGATAATAACCAAAAAGGGTTCAAAGAACTTATTTCGTTTGCTAAAAAGAACAAAGCAACATCAAAAGCACCTCTATATTTTGTTATGGAAGCCACGGGAGTTTATTATGAAAACCTTGCTTACTTTCTAACTGAAAAACACCAGAAAGTAATCGTGGTCCTACCAAACAAAACTAAGAACTTTTCAAAAACTCTGGACATCAAATCAAAAACAGATAATCTTGATGCCCAAATGATCACCCAGTTTGCTCTTGAAAGACAAATGCAGCTTTGGCAACTTCCAAGCCCCGTAATGAAGGCTCTAAAAGCTCTTAGCAGAGAACACCAATCAATTAAAAGTATGGAGCAAGGTAAAGAAAACAAAAGAATATAAACCAAAAACAACAGACCAGAACCTACCAAAGAAATAAAAGAAATGAAAAAAATAAAGAATGTAAAGAAAACCGATTTTTGAAAAACAAAATTGACAAGATAGAAGGTGTGGGATAGTCTATATTCAAAAATTTTATTCGAAAAACAAAACAACTTGCTAGTTATGATTAGATTGTCAATATCTGAGAAAAATTATAAAAAGAAGAATTGTTATATATTAAAAAAAATATAACTTAAGAAGACTTTTTTAAGATACTTATTTATTTAACAATATTTAAGAAGAATATTGATTATATACCAAATTACAATCCGGCTTACGCCGATAACATACGTTGAGTTTTTATTTATAAAATATTTTAATAATACTATTGATTTTAAAGCTTGTGCCATATAACTGACGGAAGCCATAAGACACAAAGACTCGAAGAATCACCAAGATTAATTCTTAACAAATATGGAAAATCTACAAAACAAAAAAGGACTCTACATTCAGCTTTACAGCATTCACGGGCTGATTAGAGGGCACAACCTCGAGCTTGGTCGTGATGCTGATACAGGCGGACAGACAAAGTACGTTCTCGAACTTGCAAAAACATTAAGCGAAGATGAACGTGTTGAAAGAGTTGAGCTTGTTACAAGAGAAATAAAAGATAAATCTGTCTCAGCAGATTATTCAGTTCCCGAAGAAAAAATAAATGATAAGTTTAGCATCATCAGGGTCAGATGCGGCGGAGGAAAATACATTCGCAAAGAATTGCTATGGAATCATCTTAATGAGTTTGTGGATAAGAGTATCAAGTATATCAAATCTGTAAAAAGACTCCCCGATATTATCCACAGCCATTATGCCGATGCAGGATATGTTTGCACAGAACTCACGCAGTTTTTTGGAATTCCGTTTGTGCACACAGGACATTCACTCGGAAGAGATAAGCTGAGAAAACTTTTAAGCGATGGTATGGATCCGGAGGATATTGAAAAGAGATATAAACTAAATCACCGAATTGAAGTTGAAGAAAGCATTATCTACCTGGCCAATCTCATTGTAACAAGCACCAAGCAGGAAATAAAAAATCAATACGGTGATTACAAAAATTCATCCGAAGAAAAATTCAGAGTTATTCCTCCCGGCGTTGATATTGAGAGATTCTATGCATACAACGAACGTGTTCCGCTTGATGAAGAAAATGCGGAGCTGATTAAAACGATAAGCAAGAAGCTGCTGAATTTCTTTGTCCATATTGATAAGCCGCTGATACTTACTGTATGCAGACCGGACAAAAGAAAAAATATTTCCGGATTGATCACTGCTTATGGTGAAGACAAAGAGTTACAGAAGAAAGCTAACCTCGCAATCTTTGCAGGAATAAGAACGGACATTCAGACAATGCCGGATAATGAAAGAGAAGTACTCACAGAAATTCTTCTGCTGATGGATAAATATAATCTTTACGGCAAGATGGCAATTCCCAAAAGACATGATACACACACAGAAGTGCCTGAGCTTTACAGAATTGCCGCAGATACAAAAGGAGTTTTTGTAAACGCAGCACTTACCGAACCTTTCGGGTTAACTTTAATTGAAGCCGCTGCCTGCGGTGTTCCTGTTGTTGCAACCGATGACGGAGGTCCGAGAGATATTATTAAGAATTGTCAAAATGGATTACTCGTGGATGTAACCGAGACAAAAAATATTTCTGAGGCGATAAATAAAATTATTGATGATCAAAACCTGTGGAAACAATTTTCGGAGAACGGAATGAAAAACGTGAGAAAACATTATACCTGGAATGCGCACGTTGAAACTTACATAGAAGAAATCGGACAGATTGCCGGGACAAGAAAAGATGAAGAAAAAGTTTTTGCTCCTGTCGGCAGAAAACTGCTCAATGCGGAAAAATTAATTGTGTCGGATATTGACCACACTCTGCTCGGTGATGATAACGCATTAAAAGAATTCATTAAAATTTTGGAGAAGACGGATTCGAAGGTTGGTTTTGCGGTTGCAACAGGCAGAACAGTTGATTCAGCTTTTTCTGTTCTTAAAGAAAACAAAGTTCCTTACCCGGACATAATTATTTCATCTGTTGGTGCGGAGATTTATTACAATTACCAGGGCAAACTTATTAATTCAACAGGATGGGACGCTCACATAAAACATCAATGGAACAGGGAAAAAATCAAAAAACTTCTTGAGGAATTTGATTTCCTACAGTATCAGGAAGAAAGCACACAAAGAAAATTTAAGATAAGCTATTACACATCCGATGTGCCGGAGAATATTCAAAAGGTTAAATCCACATTGATAAAAAGCAAAACAAAAGCGAATGTAATTTTCAGTCACGGACAGTATCTTGATATTCTTCCGTACCGTGCATCGAAAGGAAAAGCAATCCGTTATCTTGCTTACAGGTGGAACATCCCTTATGAAAATATTCTGGTCGCAGGTGATTCCGGCAACGACAGCGAAATGCTCAAGGGTGATCTGCTCGGTGTTGTGGTTGCCAATTACAGCCCCGAACTGGAGGAGCTGAAAGGACAAAACAGGGTTTACTTCGCGAAAAGAAATTATGCGGGGGGAATTATTGACGGAATTAAACACTATAATTTTTTATGAATAACAGGACAGAGCAATGAGTAAAAAAATCGAAGCGTTATTAAAAGAAAAGAAAAAAGTATTCTGCAGGTATTTAACAAACGTTGCCTCAGTTGAAAGAAAACTACTAGTTAAAGGAGATCTTCTTGAAATACTCCGCAAGATGGAAAAGAAAAACGGAAAAAGTTTTGATGAGATAAGAGATGTCGTAAGTAAAATTATGGAATCTGTTTCTGTAGGAAGTTCTCTTTTTTTTGAGATGAGAGAAAAAATCGGGCTATCAAGTTTTCATCAATTCAATACTGAAGACTGCAGCTATGAAAGAATAGGTTCTGTTGAATATCTTAAGGCAAAAGAGAGATACAAAGATCCGAAGCACACGAACGATCTGCTTACTTTGAACTTTCACGCTTTCTATGAGCAATTTCCAAGCATACATGAATCAAAAAATATTGGAAGAGGCGTGGAGTATCTTAACAGGTATCTCTCAAGCAAGCTGTTCACAAATACGGAAAAGATGAGTGAAGCGCTGTTCAATTTTCTTTTTGTACACAAACATAATTCAGAACAGCTTGTTCTGAACGACAGGATTAAAGACACAGAAGGACTCACTTCATCAATTAACAAAGGCATCAGGCTTCTTTCTGAATACGAACTGGAAGAACCGTATAACAATATTAAACATAAACTGCAGGAACTTGGATTTGAACCCGGTCTTGGAAACACTGCCGGCACAATTAAAGAAGGACTTGAACAGCTCGACGCACTTATTAATACTCCCGATCACGAAGTGCTTAAAAGTTTTCTCTCACGCATCCCGATGATCTTTAACATTGCCATCATTACTCCGCACGGCTACTTTGCACAGGAAGATGTTCTCGGCAAACCGGATACCGGAGGGCAGATTGTTTACATACTTGACCAGGTTAAAGCGCTTGAAAAAAATATGAACAAGTCATTGGAAGATGCGGGGATTGAAACAAGTCCGAAAATAATTATCCTCACAAGATTGATTCCGAATTCAGATGGAACATCCTGCAATCAGAGAATGGAGAAAGTCCACAACACAAAGAATGTATGGATACTCCGCGTGCCTTTCAGAGATCATAATAAAAAAGTAACCGACAACTGGATTTCACGTTTTGAAATCTGGCCTTACCTCGAAGAGTTTGCTGAAGATTCATACAAAGAACTTCTTGTTGAATTCGGAACGAGACCGGATTTGGTTATCGGAAATTATTCTGATGGCAATCTTGTGGCATCGATACTTACAAAAAGATTTGGAGTTACTCAATGCAACGTTGCACACGCACTCGAGAAAAGTAAATATCTTTACAGCGGACTTTACTGGAAGGAAATGGAAGAGCAGTATCACTTCTCAACTCAGTTCACTGCAGATCTTCTGGCAATGAACGCTGCCGATTTCATTATAACATCAACTTACCAGGAAATTGCAGGACGCGAAGACAGCATCGGGCAGTATGAATCTTATGTGAACTTTACTATGCCCGGACTTTACCGCGTCTCCGGCGGAGTAAATATTTTTAATCCAAAGTTCAACATACTTCCTCCCGGAGTTAATGCAGAAGTTTTCTTTCCTTATCATCAGCAGGAAAACAGAGTTAAGGAAATGACGGAAGAAGTAGCTCAAAAACTTTTTATAACTAATTCGGAGAGAATTATCGGTGAACTGAAAAATCCCGATCTGCCGCCGATATTTTCTATGGCAAGACTGGATAAGATTAAAAACCTTACTTCGCTGGTTAAATGGTTTGGTGAAAGCGAAGAACTCCAGTCGCTTGCTAATCTTATAATTGTTGCGGGAAAAATTAATGCAGAACACTCGACGGACTCCGAAGAAAAAGAACAGGTTCGCCTGATGCACGAATACATTAACAAGTATAACCTGAAAGATAAAATAAGATGGATACAGGGAGATGCCGACCGGCAGCGTGTTCCTGAATTTTACAGGTTGATAGCAGATAAGCGAGGAGTTTTTGTTCAGCCGGCTTTGTTTGAAGGATTTGGTCTGACGGTAATTGAAGCAATGCGTTCCGGTCTGCCGACGTTTGCAACTCAGTACGGCGGACCGCTTGAAATTATTGAGAACAAAGTCTCCGGTTTTCATATTGACCCAATAAACGGAAATGAAACAACCGAAAAGCTGGTTAACTTTTTTAAGCGCTGCAAAGAAGAAGAAAATTACTGGAAGAAAATCTCCGATGCAGGAATTACACGCGTTGATAAATCTTTTAACTGGGAACTTTACTCGCAGAATCTTCTGTCGCTTGCAAAGATTTACGGCTTCTGGCGTTACACAACAAACCTTGAGATGACGGAGCTTAACGCTTATCTCGATTTAATGTATCACACGTTGTATAAACCAAGAGCGGAAAAAATATTGGAGATGCACGCAGGCAAGTAAGTTCATTCCGTCCCGACTTTATCGGGATCGGAATCTTTATGCTTGATTCTGAGTTGGGAGAAGAACCTGAAACGAGTTCAGGTTGAAAATAGATGACGGAGCTTAATGCTTATCTCGATTTAATGTATCATACATTGTATAAACCAAGAGCAAAAACTATTCTTGAAATACATCAAAGCAGATGAGTTAACAAGATATGCCAGATTTCAAAAATCTGGCATATCTAAATACAAACCGGGAGAGTAAAAGATATTTGAGATGCGGGAGAGATAATGAAGGAGTTCAACAATTATCGGTTATCTATCTAGCCAGTAGTTTGGTTTTCTGTGCTGATGTGCGATGGCAATTACCTGAATATAATCATTATGAATTGTGTATACAATATTGTAAGGAAAAACATTAACAACCGCCTTCCTTGTGTGTTTTGTGTATTCTGAATAACCTACAGAGTTATTTTTTATTATTGACAATGTCTTATCTATTTCTGTTGCAAACTTGTTTAACGATCCTACACTTTGCAAATTATAGAAATCAATGGTCTACCGATATTCGATAAGGGCAGGTTCGAGAAATTCGACTGTCATTTATTTATGATATCTTCGAGTAGGGATAGCTTTAATTTTTCCTTTTGATAAAACAGTTCATATCTTCTTTCGACTTCCTCTTCCAGAAGTTGTCTATCTCTTTATCTGGCTGCTTATAGACTTTTTGAAAAGCACAATGATAAAGGTTGTTCTGCGGATTCAGACTCAAAGCGTTTTGAGTTATATTTCTTAGTGTCCATCTATTCTCCAATATTTTTGTACTTACTATAATGGAAAAGCGCTAGTCAGAAATTCAAGTGAGAAACTTCCGATTGACCTTGTTAAACACGTTTATTCAAAAGACCTTCTATCGCTTGCAAAGATTACGGTTTCTGGAAGTTCACGACTTAACCTGAGATGACTCAGCTTAATGCGCCCCTGTCATTCCGGACTTGATCAAGAATCTTAAATGTTTGATCCTGAGTTAGAAGAAGAACCCTCCAAAGGACTCCTTCGGAGAAACAATCCGTGAATCAAGTTCAGGACAAGGTTCAGGTTGAAAAACAGATAACGGAACTGAATGTCTATCTCGATTTAATGTATCACACGTTGTATAAGCCGAGAGCAAAAACTATTCTGGAAATGCATCAGAGAAGGTGAGTTAGCAAGATATGCAGATTTTTGAAATCTGACATATCTAAATACAAACCGGGAGCGGAGAGAATTCTTGAGGTGCATGAGAGAAGATAGAGAAGCCGCAAGCCAAACTATATTTTGAATGATTATCTTTTAACCAGTAGTTTGGTTTTCTGTGCTGATGTGCGTGACGTAGGGGATAGTTTTTATTTTTCCGTTGACGAACTGTTCATATCTTCTTTCAACTTCCTCTTTCCAGTACCTTGTCTTTGACTTTATCAGGCTCGCTTAAACTTTTTGAAAGAGTCTCTATAATAAAATCATTAAGAGATTTAACTTCTGGTTTAGTCATAATGAAAACAGGTATTCACTATAATAACAAAAATTTGTCTTTGATATTCCATTTCAGTTCTTGCTTTACCGCCGCTTACGGGTGCCAGGTAATATTCAATACAGAATATTGGGGTTTCTATTTCATCACTATAGTGATATTTTTCTGTTGTAAAAGGAAAACCTTCCTCAAACACAGCAAACGAACAATCTTGCAGGAGAATTAAAGAATCTTCATCATAATGTCTACCAACTACGAAATATAATTTGTAATTACCATCTTTAATTTTTCTAATTGTAAAATTAGAATTACTTGTAACATAAATAGTGAGAACAAGAATTTATTAATTGCGGCCGCAACTAATTTAACAACCGACTCATTGCTGGTTCCATTTTTAAATTGTTAATTCGCCAAGTCCATCAAATAGCTTCATCTTTCTTATTAAATATATTTTTCCATTAGGCTCCTCTATTTCGGAAATGTTGCCATAGTCAATTGTTTTTTTATTTTCTGATTTGAAAACATATGATTTGCAGGACTTATTTCCTTTTAAATTTGGATTGGTTTATCCTCCTCAATAAGCTTATCATATATCCGATTTCTGTATCGTTAATGGCGTTGGGATGATTGTATTTTCAAGGTCATAATTATACACAGTTTTATTAGGGTCCAATATTTCTATACTTTGTATAAAATAGAAAACATGTGTTATTGTTATAAAGAAAAAAGGGACCAATCCTTTTTTTCATTTTATAAATCCGAAAATTTCAGATAGGTAAACTTTTATTGAAAAGTTATATGTGTTATACTGGTGTTTCTCGCTACTCTTATTTGGGTTTGTCTCTTTGGTTGGAAATATTCTTCATCATTAATCATCAAATCGTTCAATTAATGTATATTGCGAAATGGACACTTTTCAGATTTAGCGAAAGTGATTCTTACAAAACGGACAGGTTTTTATTGATGATAAACATCAGGTTGGCATCGTTTTCATCATATATAAATCAGCAATAAAAAAGCGAAAAACCTTTCAACTGATTTTCTGTAAAAACTACTTCAAAATCAATTTCTTTAATATGTTTATTAAAGATTTTAACGCTCTTAAAACTTCCTTCAAAATTAAATTGGTATTATATGTTGATGAGCTAATCCGTTACGTAATTTTTTTAAAAAGTGTTCAAGTGTTCTTGGGTAATAGATGGTTTTCTTCTTTATTATTTTGGACTGGATTGAGTGCAATATCGTCAAATTTTGGTAAAGAATCAATTTAGGCGATATCTTTTTTCCAAATATTCGTTGTAGAAATATTTTCATAAGGTATAATGGATTTAAACCTAATGAGCAATTCAAAAGATTACTAAAAGTATGTTCTCCTTTATAATCTAGAAGAATTTCTTTTGTCCTTTCTTACAAACTCTATTTCAAATTTTCTTATTTCTGCCATTATTTGTTGTATTTATTTTTAATGGTATTAAAAATTGCTCACCAACAAACCAGGGACAACATTCACCCAACTTTTTATCATTGCTACTTTCCCAAATACTGTTTATTAGAACATTTTCCTTTGTTATCGTATTCTACTACTTGCAATAAACTCGATCTATTATTTGAAAAATCAAATTCTTCAGTGAAAGAGTATAGCTTCGTTATCCCTTCAACCAGTATTTCATTAATTCTCCTATTAACTGCTTCAATCATTCCCGAAAGATTTTATCCCAATCATCTATCTCATCTGCTTTCGTCCCAATACCATTTTAGCCAAATTTTTATTTTATCTTTAGCAATCCTATTGATAGTATTTTTATTATAATAAATATTATCATAACCAGATTGTATAATATAAATCAGTCCTTCCTTTACAAATTTGAATTCTTCTGGTATATCATAAAGATCAGTGTTTGTTTCTTAAATCGAAATAATTTAAAAGCTGTTTGTAATCCTCTAGAAAACCATATAAAATTGCCAATTAACCAATAAACTCTGCCTTTTTCCCCAATCTGCCAGTTCGTTTGTAGCCTTTTTGCCGAATTTTAAAGCTTCTTGGTAGTTCCCTAGTATTTTATTACAACCCGGCTTCTCGTGGCTTCCTTTATTTTAGGTTCTTATATTTTATTCGCGATACAAAATTATTTAAAAGCTTCTTCATAATTTTCTCTTGCCGTAATAAACCTAAAGAATAATATAAAGAACCCTGAACTTCTTGTGGTAGAATTATTCTCGAAATGAGTGAGAAGAAAAGGAAAACAATAAATATTTTTTTATCATAATTATCTCCTAATGATAAGCTTTAATTATCGTGCCAAATATCTAAACTAGATTTTTTTCGTATCTCGTTGCAGTCCTTCCTGTTAAGGGGTTAACATTTTTCCCCAAAGGTCAGTCGCAGTAAGCGGGGCAAGCAAATAAAGTCAAAGCAAACTTATGTAGGGTTTATTTTAATTTCAATTAATTATTCTCAAAATCTAAGTTTATTGGTTGAGATGGTAATTTGCTCTCTTTTGTAAGATTTGTTACCGGAACATTTTTATCAACTTCTTTCAATTCAAAATTATCAAACCATACCTCACCGTCACCGCCTAACAAAACTCCGTAATTAATCGTTGTGCTGTTTGCAGGAATGTCCAGGACAATTTCATACTTCTTCCAATCTGTCGTTCCTTTTATTACCTTGTCTTGCATATTGTCAAATCCTAATTGCTGGTTACTTTCCCCATCAATTCTCATCCACATTCCACTCCATCCTTTAACATCTTCGCTTTTTATATAACCGGATAACATCAATCTTTTCCCCAAATAGTTTTCTGCATTGATCGTCTGCATCAAAGTTCCAAACTGATTTTCTTTTGGAGATTTAGATTTTATAAATGCGCACGCCTGTCCATTTTGAAAGATTGAATTATCAATCCCCATTTCATATTCGGAAGGATTACTCCCGGCGGGGAACCATCCGTCTGGAATTTTATTATTGTTGTTTGCAATTATCAGAACGGTAATAAGAATGGCGATTACGAATAAAGCCGCAATTATTTTTTTCATAACTGACTCCCATTAAATTTTTCATTAAGCATTTTTATTGCTATCTCATCCAATCCTTCCCTGTTAAGCGGTTAACATTTTTCCCCAAAGGACAGTTGCAGTAAGCGGGGCAAGCAAATAAAGTCAGGACAAACTTATGCAGGGTTTGCTTTAATATCAATTAAAAGCTTTGGAATTTATTTGGGAGGGTCTTTTCTCAGGAATTTTGCCATCCTAATAATTCACATCCCGTAACTTCAACCTCGGTCTTATCCGAGTTGCCGGAAACAACTGTGAAATCTTCTTCCCGAAAACGAAATGTCTGGCAATATTACTCCCAACAGCGTCAAGGGAAACTGCAAAAACTTTGCAAATGCTTCCTCAACTATAGCTGCCCCGGAAGCTTGCCAAAAGCAGCACCGAAACCGGCAAAAAATACATAAGATCGTTTCACTTTTTTAGCGTTGGTTTTATTGGATTTCCCATCTATAAGTTGTACTTTAGAAATTAAAATTCCAGAAGTTTGTCCTAAGTACTGAATTATATTCCCAATATTCGTTGTCTCATCTGGTCCTTCCCTGTTAAGCGGTTAACATTTTTCCCCAAAGGACAGTTGCAGTAAGCGGGGTAAGCAAATAAAGTCATAACAAACTTAAAAATGTTTGGCGGGTTTATCAATTGGGTAGCCCTTCGTTATTTAAACTCACCCATATCCCTGCCTTTTACGGAAGGCAGGGCTCTCTTACGTGTTTGTTAGAAAATTGCCACGAGCTTTAGCTCGTGGTTTATGGAATAAGAAATTTTTTACGGCTTTAACCAAAGCCCTTTTGGGCTGAAGCCCGAAGTTAATTTAATTCCATTAGGATCAACGACTTCAAAAGTCGTGGCAATTATAATTTTTCACGCAGTCTAATTAAGAGCAAGTCGCCAGACTCCGAATGAGTGTGCTTGTTCCGGTAGAACGGAGGTCTAACAGAATTGGACTTTGACGAGGTTTGGTAGAGTTCCCGTGAAGATTTTCTATTTCGTCCATACGGGACTTAAATTATCTATTCTTATTATTTTATTCTAAAAATATGTTGTCCCATACGGGACAAAATTTTTCCGGAAGAGGTTTAGGTCGTTAGGAAGACGTTAACTAAAAGACTGTCCCGTAGGGACGAGAATATTTATAGATAAATAGAAGTACATAAAAAGTCAAGTCCTGTCATGGGACGATATATGTACAGTCGCTATTTTATCTTAGCAGCCGTATTGAATCAATTTTTCCAGAACCTTCACATCAACATCATCCAGCTTATTAAATATACAGGCATCCAACGCCGGTTTTGTGCTTGCCGAGCTTTTCCAGCTAAGCGGCGTGCGTTTTCATATCCAGCACAAGATACAATGAAATGTTTGCCTTCCTCGGAGAGGAACCTATCTTGAACCATTCGACTTCTCTTCCCGTAGCGGGACTTTTGTAGATTTTATTTCCAAACCCGATCATTGAACTGCCCCACATTTTGGGTTTTTCTTTTGAAGCCTTCTGCATCAGCTTGAGTATTGTGAAACTGTCTTTACGCTTGCTTCATCTTTAACGGAGTTGATGAAGTCCTCAACGCTTGCGCTGGTTTCTTTTGTTTTTATTTCTGCGTTACTCATAGTGAATTATTTTTTGTTTTGATTTTGATTTATTTCTTTTTTCTATATCGTCCCATACGGGACTTCAAATTCTTTTTGAAATTTTTTCTCTAAAATATCTTGTCCCTCTGGGACAAAATGTATCCTGAAAATTTATGGATGTTCAGAAAACGGTTTTATAATTAACTGTCCCGCTAGGGACAAAATATCGTGTAGCCAGTTGTAAAGTCCAAAGAGAGTCTCGTAGCTGCCCGTAGTCAGGGACAACATAGCAATTCCCGAAAATATGTTTCATCGCTGCTTACACGTGATCTGTCAGACGTTTCATTGCTTTCATTTCAATCTTACCAATTTACCTTTTCGCTTTAATAATGTTCTTATAATCCCACTGGATATTTTTAGATTTTTTTAACCAGCGGGCCAAATCCCTTTTATTAATTTGTTCAACGGAAGTGTAAAGTATTGAAGCGTCTTTAAATTTTCCGGTACCGGGTCGCAAATTTTCTTCGTTAAAACCTCCGCACCACTCCAAAACATCAGACGGATGCCTGCTTTCAATTTACTGTATCCAACGATCGGGTTGCCCTTCCAAAAACCATACGGGATGAGCGTGCCAGATTTTATTTTCTGCTTCCGGCAAACCGCGGTCAATTTCTGCCGCAAGAGATATTGCAAATCTTTTTGTCTTCAGGAGTTTGTTTGTTGTTATATGCTATTATTTCTTTATTCATAGACAATCTTAATTATTTATTACTCACCGAGACGAGAGAGATTTGGAGAGTAAATTATTTTCCAGTCGACGTCAAACTTCAAACCTTCAGCACACCGCAGAAACCCCGGGCAGCATAGTATGATCCGCCCCCCCCCCCCGCCCCGACGCCCCCCCGGCCTCAGCCCCGTTGTGATACGTAAAAACTTTTTCGTACCGTCGATCGCAAAAAATAGCTCCTCCAAGTTTTCTGATATCAGCCGGTGTCTTCACCCAGCTCGATGTTTTCAAATCGAAGTTACCAAGTTTCTGCAATTCACGGTATTGTTCTTCAGTTAACAATTCAATACCCATTGCAGTTGCCATATTAATAGCGCTGTCTTTTGGTTTATTTTCTTTTCTTGATGCCAGTGCTTCAGCGTCGTAACAAAGACTTCTGCGACCACCTGGACTCTCAGTTGAACAATCATAAAAAATGTATTCATCCGTCTTTGCATTGTGTCCAACAACATCCGGTTCACCGCCGGTTCTTTCCATTTCATTAAGCGACCATAGTCTTTCGTTATTTTTTTTCAGCTTTGTTTCAACTTTAGCCCACTCAATATTCTTGTGGCGATTCATATTTTTCTCGAATCGTGTTTTTAATGTTTTGAGAAGTTCTTCACTCTGTTTTGGCGATAATATTTTTTTCGGCATATTTTTTAAATATAGATTTTTTACGAAACAATTATTTGTCAGATTCCCGATGATTCGTCTTCGGCTTATCTCCGGAATGACAAGCGAATTAAAAAGTTCTCAAAACCACTTCTTCTTTCTAAAATAATAAATCATAAAAAGAACAACCCGATATCATCACTCCCCACAAAGCAAAGTATGCCCACGGCCATTTCATCTCCGGCATATTGGAGAAGTTCATTCCGTAAATGCCGACAATAAAAGTCAACGGAATAAATATTGTAGCGATGACAGTAAGCACCTTCATCACTTCGTTCATTTTATAGCTCATCATAGAAAGGTGAGTTTCCATTAATCCGTTTGTTATTTCCCGCTGAAGCTCGATAGTTTCGGTAATTTGGATTGTGTGGTCAAGAAGATCTCTTAAGTAGGGCACTATTTTTTTATTAATCAGTTTGGATTCTTCCCTTATCAGCCGGGTAAAAAGTTCTCTTAATGGCCAGAGAGACCGGCGAGTCAGAAGCAATTTATTTTTAAGATTGTAAATTTTTTCAATCTGTGATCTGTCGGCATTTGTTATCACCTCATCATCAAGCGACTCAATATTTTGTTTAATCTGTTCCAAGCAAAAGAAGCATTGATCAACCACAACGTCCATCAACGCATAAAATAAATAATCCGATGCTCCTGCTTTGATTACTCTTCCGTAATTGTTTGTAGTTCGGATCTTTAATAGGATTAAAAAGTGCTGTCGGACTTTTCAAGAAAGCTCAACACAAAACTGTTTCCAAGAATAAAGCTTACCTGCTCGGTATCAATCTGGTCTTCGCTTGGATTATATGTGAGCATTTTCATTGCAATGAAAATATAATCGTCGGCCATTTCAATCTTGGGTCGTGTTTCAGTGTTGAGGATATCTTCCAGCACCAATGGATGAATGTGAACTTCTCCCCGATTTGTTTAATCAGTTCTGTATCATGCAGTCCGCTAACGTTTACCCAGGTTACTTGCGGTGTGTCAGTGTTCCGGATCAATTTCTTCAACAGAATTTATTTCGCAGGTTTCAACGTTCTTCTCATCGTACTCAGTCAAAGTGATTTTTACTTTTTCGATTTTTTGTTCACCAACGTGGAAAATCGAGCCCGGCGGCAAACCAACTTTAGCAGAAGTCTTCTTTTTAATTTTGGGAGTGAACTGCTTTATCAGGTTTACAGGAACATCTAATATATTTTGGGAAGTTCAGAGTTTATTTTCATTTTGATTCTTAATTGTTAGTGATATCAGTCAGTTAAAAATATAAAAAATCCCACTGTTAAACATTCCTGCTTTGCTATCTTTCAAATCAATGAATAGAATATTTTTTTATCTCATCATCTTACTGGGCTTTCAATTGATTACTTCCTGTGAGTTTTTTGAGAGTTCATCGCATATAGATCCAGACGATCCCAGCATTGAGTATATCGGAAGGTTTGATTTCTCAAATCCTAAAAGCGTCAGATTCGATTGGCCGGGCGCTGCAGATACGAACAAAGTTCGAAGGAACTTCCTGTTCCATAAAATTGAAAGATGGAAATAATGATTATAATGTTTTTATAGATGGAAGACTTCACAAAATAATCAGAACAACTGCTGACACAATTTATGTGCTTGCTAACGGTCTCAAAAATAAAGTTCATACATTATTGAATAAAGAAACGTACAGAAGCACTGTTTGGCACTGAGTGCATTTGAAGGATTTATTCTTGACGGAGGCAAAGATCTTGTTAAATCAATTCGATATACTAAAAAGAAAAAGAAAAATAGAATTCGTCGGTGATTCATACTTTACCGGATTCGAAAGTAAAGGTGATTCACCTGATGGTATGTTTCAGCCGCGAAACCGAAATAGTTATTCATCATTCGGTCCTCAGCTTGCACGAAAATTAGATGCCGATTATTCCTATTGTTGCAATTTCAGGATCAGGCGTTACGAAAAATTTATGGTGATTCACTTCGCACCTCGCGGAATTCCCGCTTCTTGAATCTATTCTGAACAGAGCTGTATGAATGATTCTTTACCGTGGGATCTTCAATCGCTGGCAGCCTGATGCAGTTGGTTCGTTCGGCTCGGCAGAAATGATTTCTGGCAGAAGCCCATCCCAAAAGAGAAATGTTCAGAAACAGCGTACTTAGGAAGCTTACTAAATGATAATTAAGAAAACATTACTCCTAATGCACATCATCTTTGCTTTGTGCAGCCCGCTGTCGAAGGATCCTTCATTGCGACTACATCAGCTAGTGTTGTTAAGTGAATTAAATGGAAAGAATAAAGACAAGAAAATTCATTTCGATTCAAACTTGATGTTAAATTAACCAGCAGAGAGGAATTTGGGCTGTGAAAAACATCCGAACACATTTGGCCAAAAAAAATTGTCCGGAGTTTCTCGAGCCGATAATCAGAAAGGAAATGAAATGGGAATCAATTTTGAAACGGATGATTCCCATCTGAATCCCTCTGGCAAAAATATCAGTTTTATCTGATAGTGGTTACGTTGAGTATTTGGCAGAGGGGAAACCGTTAAAACGGTTTGATAAAGTATTACTTTCGTATTGGCTGACTAAAAAGTCGGATGTTCCACGAGTGAAACGAAGGGAATCTCTTTTTTAATTAAAATCAAAAGATTACTTTGGGGCTAATCGCCATCGCAATGACCCATAAATTTACTTTAGTCAGCCCTTTAATAATTTTCACACAGTCTCAGTCATAGGGCTAATAAATAACGCCTAACTAAAACTGTTTTAACAGTTTCTTTTCGATAGTGTGGAATTTCACGCAAATGTTTTATGCTTTTTCCTCTTTTTGTTCCAATATAAAGTTTCCGTTCGATATGCAAACTCAATTCCTATTTTTGAATTCACGATAAAACCTTAAAGTTAACATCTTGCTGTATATCCATATACCAATTGTAATCATTACTCACAACAAAAAACACAAATTGTTAATAGAGGCTGAAAGCGCCGATTCTAACAATTTGTCCGCGGTCATATGTTTACATCCATCATTCTCTAATAATTTCTTTTAACTATCTCAACAGCTTCCTCAAGTTTTTCTGAAGACGTTTGATCGATAAGACCAATTTAAAATAATACCTTCTTCTTTTTTCCATTGCGTTAAAATTCTAAAATTTGTTGAACTTGTTAAGTCTCAAGTTTTAGAGAACAAGCTGCTCGCCACTCGGGAAATATTAGGGTATTTTAAATTCCTATGTGTTCCGATACTTCCCTTGAAACTCTCCGATGACGTCTAAAGTCGCCTATCTCAAATGGTCTGTCAAAGAAAATTACAGCAAGTCGCTGAAGAGATCGCCAAGTATAGCTTGTGCAGCGAAGCAATGTTAAGGGCGAGACCACCAATTTGCAAGCCCGGCAATTACTATGACGTAAACTCAAATACAAAGATACTCCAGCAAAAAAACAAATCCAATAACCCATATGAAAAAATCTTGCTATCACAGTTGCTCCCATTTTCTGCTTAATTCTTCTACCGCGTCCTCCTCTGCTTCAGCTTTATTTTATATAGAATGCAATCCGAACCTGAATGCCGAAGTTATAATTTTTATTATAAAGAAGGTGACAAGAATAACAGAGATGACATCAATACTACTTTTGAATTTTAGAATAGAGGAAGTTTAAGTGTTTTTACGGATAAGTCGAAAGCAAGAACATTATAAAATCGGGATGAGTGATTTCTCCAATCCGCGTAAGAGAAAATCATCTATCTTTGTTTCCGTATTCTTAGCCCACTTCTTAAGTCTGGCAAGAACAACTTTATTAAATCATCTGTAATAATAATTGCCGGGCCGCCGCTAAAAAATCAAACCGAGTGCGTTTATGACATCTAATAGTGTATTGCCAAAAAGTAGGATTGGTTTCAGACTTTCTTGCATAATTTTCCGGCTCCTATTTCCCTTAATCTCGATTTTTGCTAAAAAAAAAATTTATTCTTGATTTACAATTTAATAATTCTTTAAGGGCTTGATTTTTTGTTCAATTGTTTTTACTTTTGTTCTCCCGTTGTCCCAAATTTTTCGAGCGATATATCAAGAAATGGCAATTTTTGAAGGATAATGCTCCGTTCAAAGCCAGGATCAAACAAAGAGGACACCTTTCGGGAAAATCAGGAGGCCAGTGAGGGATATTTTCAAAGCTTCCGAATGAATTTAAAGGAGCGCACATTTTTCTTCTTTCAGCCAATATACCAAACGTTTATGAATTTTAGTGGCTGACAAAGGGAAGATTTTGAAGACAGGTGAAGCAAGAGAACTCCATTGGTTCGGTTGCTGGAAAGAAGTAAAGCAGGGAAAAGCCTTTAACTCAAAATGGTTTGTCAGCTTAAAAAAGCAACCTAACTTACAACTGAAAAGGCCGACATCTGTAACGAAAAAAGAAATAAGGCTGCCATCATCTGGGAAAGTGAATGGGAGATAGCAAAATACTTAACCTGTGCAGCTACTACTCACCCAGGCTTGTAGAAAGTGGCCAACGTTCTGGAAGAAGCTCGGTGTTAGGAAAAGAGACTATGTTATTATTTATATGGGCGTAATTCCCGAAGCGGTTATCGCAATGCTTGCGTGCAGCAGGATTGGCGCAAGTGAGTTCAGTTGTTTACAGTGAGTTAAGCAGTCACGCTCTTGCAGAAAGGATAAACAATCTATCTTGCAAATATTTGAATCACTCAGGGATTATGTTCTTAAAAAAGGAAATCAGGTTAATCTTAAAAGTAAAGTTGATAGTTGTTTTACGGAATTGAGACGTGTACTTGAAGAAGTAATTCTCTTTAAAAGGTCAAAAGAGGAGGTGGAAACAGACTCCGGAAAAGAGATTATCTGGCCAAATGAAATTGATAAAGTTTCGGATGACTGTGAAGCTGTCCCACTCCTTATCCCAACATCCTCTCTTCAGCATGTTCGCCAATAGTCCGAAAGGAGATATGATAAACATACTTCACCTGACTTTGGTCGTTTTATGGTTCAATCGTATCTTACTCCAAATAGAACTTTTGATCTTCAAGGGAAACGATATCATAAAGACTGTTTCTGATATTAGCTGGATACCCGGACACACGTACAGTATCTATGGGTCCACTTAGGAATGGAGTGACTACATTTCTTTATCAGGGAGTTCCAATTTATCCTGAACCTGACAGGTCCTGGCAATTAATTTCAAAGTATAGAGTTAATATCTTTATATAAATCCAACAACTATCCGTGCATTGTTAAAGCTTGGTAATGAATGGGTGTTCAAGCATGATATTTCAAGCCTGAGGTTATTAGGAATAAAAAGGTAAAACAATTGAACGAGATACCTGGCTTTGGTTCTATGAAAATGTTGGAAAGCGAAAATGTCCGATTGTCAATTGCATGGTTTCAAACAGAAACCGGTTCGATGATAGTTTCGCCGTTTCCGGGAGCTTCTGAATTTAAGCCGGGTTATCTTGGCTGTCCTTTTAGCGGAATTGAAATTGATATTGTTGATCTGGAAGGCAGTTTAGGTAAAGAAGGTGAAGGTGGTTATTTGATAGTAAAAGATAGCTGGCCTTCAATGTTCACGGCGGCCAAAGAAGAAAAGGAAGAAACCAACCTCAATTGCTGGAAACAATTTAAAGGGAGCTACTTTACCCGTGATGCTGCAATAAGGCTGAAATGTAATTTTATAAAAATATTCGGCAGGGTTGATGATGTAATTGAATCTTGCCGGAAACAGAGTCGGTGGATCTGAAATAGAAAAAGTTTTAGCAGCACATCCTTCAGTTAATGAAGCAGCAGTTCGTAAAAAGATCTGATGAAATTTATTGAGAATGCAATCGTTGCTTTTGTTACACTAAACAATGCAGAAGGCACACCGCTTCTCAAAGAAGAGTTGAGAAATTTTATTTCTGAAAAGATAGGTTCAATGGCAAAACCAGATGAGATGATATTTACTACTGAACTGCCCAAATTAGAAGACGGAAAAATAGATCGTGGCACATTAAGGGGGAAAGCCAAAGAAGGCTTAAAGGAACTTTCAGGCGAAGAAGCCGAACATCAATTAAACTCTGAAAAACTCAGAGGGGATTACCAGAAATTATACTTTGAGTAGTTGATACATTAATATCGGCTACAACAAATGTTAGCTACAACAATTCTTAACCCTGTTCGATAAATCCTGATGAAAAAATTGGTTGCTATTTGTTTATTAATTAATCTTTCACAATTTTACAACAAGTCAATTCAATTTATTAACGTAATTCTTAAGGAGACTATTTTGAAAAATCTTATTGGTATTTCTATATCCACTCTTTTACTATTTCTTTTTGTCGCTAATGTTTCAGCTCAACAGTGGTCTGATGAGCAGAAGGCTGTCTGGGCTGGTGTTGAAGCATATTGGGCAGCAAGCGCTTCAGGCAATCCGATGTCGTTTTTAGACTACTTCGATGAATCATATCTTGGTTGGTCTTATGACAATGAAACTCCCAGCGGCAAAAGTGATGCTGTAAAATCTTTAGGCTACTGGTTCACACGGCAAAATGCAGTATACTATTCATCGGATCCTACAAAAATCTGGGTTAATGGTAACTTCGCCTATGTTCATTATTATTATACACAGGTTAGTGAAAGTAATGATGGAAAACCAACTACTGAAAGAGGACGCTGGACAGATATCCTGATGAAGAAAGGCGACAAGTGGATGCTCGTTGGCGATCACGGCGGCGAAATTAAAAATTAATGATTAGTAGTTCGGATTAATCAAAACGGGGGGCGGAATTCTCTTGCCCCTTATATTATTTTAGAATTGGTATCCCGTCATTTCTCGCCACCGATTCTGTTAGCCAGAAAAATCCTTAAGCACTTCCGTTTATTACTTAAAAAGTTTTACCTTGCTTGATTTTAGTAATTGACAAAAAATCTATCATAAAAAAGGTACAAAATGAAAAAACTCAGCACTTCAATATTCGCATTAGCAATAATCCTATTTTTTTGGGGATTAGTTTCTTCCCGAACCACGCATGATGTTACGGTTACCAATTTTCTCGTTTTCCCCGGAGAGTTGACGATTGCAGTTGGTGATGCTGTCAGATGGACAAATGTTCTTGGTATGTACAATGTGGTTGCAGATGACAACAGCTTCACAAGCGGTCCGGCAGCACCGGCACCGTGGGAATTTACACATACTTTTACTACGGTTGGTCTTCATCCTTACTATTGTGAACCACATGGTGGGCCGGGTGGCTCGGGACTGGCGGCTGTAGTCATTGTTACAAAGTCCGGTTACGTGTTGATGATGAAAAATTAATAGCAGATAAGTTTGAGCTCCTCGGCAGAACTTATCCTAATCCATTTAACCCGAGCACCAATATCGGATTTCGGATTTCGGATCGCGGATTTGTTTCTTTAAAGGTTTACAATATTCTCGGTGATGAAATTGCTACACTAATAAATGAAGAGAACAAGCGAGCTTTTACGATATAACTTTTTGATGCAACAGGTTTATCCAGCGGAATGTATTTGTATGAACTTACAGGCGGGCAGTTCGTGGAGACGAAGAAGATGATCTTACTCACGATAAGTATGATTGTAGTGAGAAAAAGAACCTGTAGGGCGATTCAATGAATCGCTCTCTTTTCTTCAAAGATTATTTTTGAGTATGAGCTAATTGACAATTTATTTTTTTTATAAAGGTTACCATTTCACCTTCAGATCTTCAACCCACATTGCTTCAAGGGTTTCAAAGCTCGGTTCGTAATTCTCTATAGGTCTCTTGGCCTTTAATCTTCATGGATCCTGCTCAAAGAATAATAATATTCCCAAATTGGAATTCATTGCCATAGCTGGTTGTAATCTTCGAGTTCAAGCTCGATAGTGCGTGCTTCTAGTGTTTAGCTTGCAAGTGAAGCGACGTACCCTTAGAGTTTTTGATCAGTTTTGCTGATGGGTACAACCCATGAATTTTTTAGTATATTATTCTTCGTTTTGAATTTAATTACTTAAGTGAATACAACTCAGCATATATTTTCGACTTTATTTTGACTAAAAATTAGCTCATTAACAAGGAATTTTTTTAAACACATACAAGTTGCTGTAAGAGAATTAACGATGACCGAACAGCTATTTATCCAGATAAACTTTCTGTAAGGTTACTACTTCAGGCATCTCCTTCCTTGACTCTTGTAGTTCTATCTATTTTGCTCAGACATAAAGACGAGATTTTAATAAATGAGTAACGAAGTAAACAAAATTATTTACTCGCCAATGTGTAGTACACCCTTAAAGGTGTGCTACACTTTATTTATTTTCGCACATCAAAAAAAGACAGATTAAATGATGTAACGAAACCAAACAAAATTATTTTCTATGGTTGGGGTAAGTAAATTCTACAAAAACAAACCAATTCTCAAAGATATTTATCTGTCATATTTCTACGGAGCTAAAATTGGTGTAATCGGATTAAACGGTCTCCGGCAAGTCATCACTCTAAAAATTTTTAGGCGTTGATAAAAACGTAATGAGGAAACTGTGTCATTTCTTCCGGTTTACAATCGGCTATCTTGAACAGGAACCACAGCTTGATGATTCAAAAACAGTAGCGAGAAATTGTTCAGGAAGGTGTTCAATCCATTGTTGAGCATTCTAAAAGAGTTTGATGAAATAAATGCAAAATTCGCCGGGCCGATGGATGATGATGAAATGACAAAGCTTCTTGGAAAGACGGAGTAAGTTCAGAAAAATTGAAGCAATGGGCGGATGGATTTGGATGCGAGACTTGAAATGGCAATGGATGCTTTACGATGTCCTCCGCTCGGATACTTTCGTGTAAGGTTCTTTCCGGCGGAGAAGACGAAGAGTTGCACTGTGCAGACTGCTTCTTCAAAAGCCTAATATCCTTCTGCTTGACGAACCAACAAACCATCTTGATGCCGAGCAGTTGCCTGTTAGAACATCATTTACAAAAGTATGAGAGGAACCGCATTATCGCAATCGATGTTACTGATGATGATTTTCCTTCGGATGCCGACCTCTTCGAAGCTTGATCGTGGTGAAGGAATTCCCGTGGAAAGGAGAATTATTCATCATGGTTGGAACAAAACAAGAGCGATTACGTGTTGAAGAAAAACGTGAAAGCGAAAGACAGAAAACATTACAGCGCGAACTAGTGGATAAGAATGACTCCAAAAGCCCGTAATGTCAAAATCAAAATCCAGAATCACTTCTTATGAAAGTCTTCAAAGAAGAAAAAGAAAGTCAGAAAGAGCTTGAGCTATACATTCCTGTTGCAGAACGACTTGGAGACATTGTTAATGCAAACTGAAAATCTTAGCAAAGCATACGGTGACAATATTTTGATTGATGGTTTAACATTTTCAATTCCTACCGGGCGCTGTTGTTGGAATTATCGGAGCTAACGGTGCGGTAAAACAACTTTGTTCAAGAATGATAACCGGTCGGAAAAACCTGATTCCGGAAATTTAAAAGTCGGCTCCACTGTCAAATGTTCTTATGTTGATGGATCAAGATGCACTAAATCCAAAAAAAGTATCTGGCACTAATCTTCCGGAGGCGAAGACACAATCGTGCGGGGCAGCAGACAGGTCAATTCACGTGCATATGTTGCACAGTTTAATTTTTCCGGCGCAGATCAACAGAAAAAGTTAACTTGCTTTCCGGTGGAGAAAGAAACCGTGTCCATCTTGCAATGATGTTGAAGCAGGGCGCTAACGTCTTGCTGCTCAATAAACCGACAAATGATCTTGATGTAAATACATTACGTGCACTTGAAGAAGGAATTGAAAAATTTGCCGGATGTGTTCTTGTATTTAGTCACGACAGGTGGTTTTTGGATAAAATCAGCAACTCACATTTTAGCTTTTGAAGGAGATAGTAAAGTAATCTGGTTTGATGGCAATTATACAGAGTATGAAGAAAAGCGTAAAGAACAATTGGGCGTCTGGAGCGATCAGGCCGCATAGAATCACGTACAGGCATTTAACGCAAAATTTACACAGTTAATCAGAGTTTCATTATCCTCTAAAAAATATCAATATTTCACAAAACAAAAGGTTCGAATAAACACTATGAAAAAATTATTATCATTTATTTTTGTATTAACAGTTCTCATCGCCTGCTCAAAAATCTGAAGAAAAAAAGTTGAGATCAATCAGGAAACCGTCAACACTTCATGAACCTCAGCAACCGGTTGTTAGCCGTAGGTATGAAATAAAATCTGGCGTAGTATTTTATTGATGCACGGCAATAGGTACAAAACAAAGATTTATATTTTGATGATTACGGTGCTAAAGAATTATTTATAACTTCAGTGAGATCTTGGTATTTCCGAATCGAAATCTATAGAAATCAAAAAAAGATGGTTTTAGTTACTCTTATGAAGAAGGGAAAACTTGAAGGAACTAAAAAGCATGGTATGCTTCAGCCAGTTACAACTATTCAAAAGCCGATCCTAAACACTTGAGCGTATAAAGTGAAGGATCTTCAGGACAAAGCTAATTGGTGGTAAGATGTAAAGAGTCAGCGCTGAGTTTGGCATTTCACGAATTCTAACCTGGTCCTGGAATAATATTATGGATAAAATCAATTACTAAAATGGGGGGAAATGATTTTATAATCGAAGCGACAAAAATTCAGGATACTTCTGTGGATCCTAAAATGTTTGAACTTGCCCAATGGTATAACTTTTAAAGGAATGTAATTTTATAAAACTTCTTGCATCTTAGGCATCCCTGCCTTTGGCCGGCAGGGACGCTAAGTCACTAGATTAGGAATTCCTCAAACTTACTTCCCAGTTCATTCTATACTTAATTTATAGAATCAATGCTGATTTTGGTGATTAGGGGTTGTAAATTTAGGTTTTAAAAGACACATTTAATACTATACCTTGTTGGGGAAATAAAAGAGAATTGAACTAAATTCACAGTGATGCAAAATTTGATTATAAGGAGAAACATATATGCTCAAAAGCAATTCATATGACGGAAGAAGAACAGAGGAGGCTACTGTAATCAGCAGAGGCGTTAAGATTGAAGGAAAGCTTAGTTGCAGCGGGAAGTATCAGATTAGACGGTGAGGTACAGGACGTCATTTCAGCAAAGCACGGTAATTGTTGGAGAAAATGGAAAAGTGAACGGACAAATTAATGCAGAGAGCATTACTACTGGCGGGAAGGGTTACCGGAACAGTAAAAGCAAAAGAAAAGGTTATGCTGGAGTCAAAGGGAAATCTAAAAGGACATATTATCACAAAAATACTAGCGGTTGAATGCCGGAGCTGTTTTTAACGGTAATATGAAATGGGAGACTCAGGAAATCTCGGAGCGCCTACGGAGACCTCCAAACCAGCGGACACTTCAGCGAAATAGTCCATACAGAACTGTTTTGCTTAAAGAATTTTGTTAAGCCAGGACCAAAACAATTAAAAGGCGAGCCCACAGCTCGCCTTTACTACAGACTCAAAATTTTTTTCCCACAGTGAAATTAATTTAGTACCTTACAACATCATCTTACCCGTAATCGCCCTTTTCGGTTTGTAAACAAGCAAAAAAAAAATATTTTGATTAATCATCAGCAACAATCCCTAATCAACAAGAATAGTTGCTTATATCAATTAAACCTATAACTTTGCTAATGAAATTATGCTTTACTCCGAGAGGGCACGAGTACAGGCACTAGTAACTTACCTAAGATTGTACACGTGATTCTCTCCCGAAGTAAAATTTCCAGAAACTAATACCTTTTCGAATAGGGGCTATTGTGCAAGTTTTAGTAAAGTTTTTACTTCCCAGAGATTTACTTTTCAGAATTTCAGTTTATTCAGAGAACGAAGCCGGTTCAACGTTCAACAGAAATATTTTATCAAAATCTAATTAACTAATTATTCAACAATAAAAAGGTGGCTATTATGCCAAACTATACTTCAAAGCAACCATAATATTATGCGTTGCATTTTTTTCTTTACTATTCATAGTAGGTTGCGAGGAAGACTCACCTAGTGAACCCAAAACGGTGACAAGCCAGATTGTTTCATTCACTGCGAATCCTTAACTGTCCTGGCAGAGCGTGTGATTCAGTGACTTTAAGCTGGGTGACCCAACCAACGATTAGCAGTATTGGGACGTCTCCAATAACAGTGATAAATAATGGGGACAGTTACTGCCAGATGTAATGTTACTGCAGCAGATAGCATAACTGGATATGTAAAAGTATTGATGGTGATCTAACCAAAGCGATTTAAAGGATAAAGCTCCCACAACTACAGGTGCTAGTGGTAACTTTAGTGTTTGAACGTAACAGTCAACAAAATTAGACTTATCATAGTGGTTTTCATATCTGCGGTATCTATCAAGGTTTAACGCGTTCAGATGCAACTTTATTTTATCTTGACCTCTTACTAACACCTGGTAAGTCAGCGACCATCAGTGGGATCGGTTCCACCTAGCAGCCGGGAAAACAGACCATGAGTTTTATTTGCTAGTGGTACTAATGGCTTGGTCGAGGTAGCAAATGCCGATCAAATGGAACATGGACTCCATTTTTTGAACATTGATTGGAAAGGCTCAAGTGCAAGTTCTATACTCTGGTAATCTCCAGGTTCATTCGCTGGACACCTAAATCCAAGTGGGTTGCCCAACCAATATGATGCCTATGGTTTAGAGAACAATCTTACAGTGAGTAATGGTGGAGCATTTACTAACAACAATTTGTGCAGCAGGTGATCTTCTAGATCCTGCTGAACAAAATATCACTGGATTGAATCTGTTACGCCCTTCATCAGCTATCCAATAGTAAAGTAAAAACCTCTATCTGAATTTTGGGAATGCATATATATCTCTTTGGTGAAGCGTGGAGCGGGTGCTTATCAGAATAGTTTTAGTTAGTGTTGTCCATCTGATAAGCTGGCGCCACATTTACAGATCAATGTCAGTGAAGTAGTTATACGGCCATACCGAACTGACGTATAACTCTTTATGCTAAAAGAGGAAATTACGGGTGGATCGAGTAGGATTTTCAATAGACCTTGCGAGTGACACCTCAGCTCAATCTCCTGCGAACAATGGAGTAAGGCATAAGATACAACAAGTCACGTTCCTACTGGACGAAAGGAAGCAGGAGCAGGTATATGATTACTTTCATTATCGTCAGATGTCGGGAACCAGGGACCAACGCAATACTACATCTACACAATGGAACAGCACTAGGACTTCAAATACCAAATCTAACTCCTTCAAGGAGTAGGGTTTACCTTCAAATGTATCTTATACAGTGGTAGCACGCTAGAAAGTCTCCCCATATCGTCGATAGATGCATGCGTGCAAGCTCTATTTTTTATTTCAGCTGGATTAATGGTTATTGGCGGTGAGATAGAAGAGGATATTCTGAAACTTTAATTTTACATCAAATACTCCTCCGCGTAGTTCGATGTTGACGAACTGGATTTGATTCTATAGAATAAATTTACAAAGGGGGATCGTACCGCCTCTTGCTGCCACTGCTTGATCCTAGATTTTTGATTTTCTTCTACGCTTCTAGGAAAATGGTTTCTAGAAAAATGGCAACAGAACATCCGTTTTTGTTTGCTAATTGTTAATTGACATTGGCAATTGGAATTTTTCAAGTTTATCCTAAACAAAAAAAGGAGGAGTCATGAAACACTTACTAACAATCGTATGTGTTCTTATCTATTCGATTGATTCACACGCACAGCAATTACCAAATCTACCAATACCTATTGGCGCAGGAAATGCTGAAGTTTGGAATGACGCAATTATCTTTTAGGAGGCTCTGATGACTGGTCAGGTCCAACAATTTATCAGCGTGTTTATAAGTTCGACGGTCACTAGCTGGACTTACCACGATACTATCCCGGATGATATGGTATGGGATGTTGAAACTGTACTCGCCGGTGATTTACGTTTATTTATTAGGAGGATGGTATGGAGGGGAATACTTAAACAGAAGGTATAATTTAAAATACACGGCGAATGGGCTTACCTTCAAATAGTCCAAAACACCTATCAGGATTGGGGTCTTACTTCAGAATTACTGAGCGGAATTATTTATTTGTTCAATGCTTACGGGGAAGTATTTGCTTACAACATTGCTACAATACCTGGGGCAGCAAAGTACCTCCGGTACAGCTTCAGGAACCTGGGATATGAGTTCAATCTTATACCAAAATGCAGTGTACATTATCGGATGGGACAACTGTTAGTTCTATAAAATATTCTCCCGCCACCGACCAGTGGAGCCAGCTTGCAAGTTCACCTTATCAGGTTGGTGCTTGTGCCTTCGGAATTATAAATAATCTGATCTATTGCATTGGAGGAAATATTGCTGGAAAATACAGAAACCGATTATAAAAGCATTATCTGTTTATGATATCACGAACCGATTCCTGGGCACTCGATACTTTGGAGATAAGTTTCTGAGCGGCACTGGATGGCAACTGCTCGAGTACAGAGGAGGTTTATATGTGGTTGGTGGTATGAGATGAATTTGCAAATGCTGTTAATATCGTTGAACAAATTGTTCCTCAAGGTACAGCCGAAGTTAATCCAGAAATTGAAATGCCGGAGGGATATCTCTTTATCAAAATTATCCCAACCCATTTAATCCAATTACAAAATCAAGTTATTCAATTCCAGGAAATATCTTTCGTAACATTGAAAGTGTATGATGTTCTTGGAAATGAAATAGCAGTTTTAGTGGAGGAAGAAAAACCTGCGGGCAATTACTCAACCAATTTTAATGGCGGAGGCATTACCAAGCGGAACTTATTTCTATAAACTAACAGCAGGTAATTTTTCTGAGACAAAGAAGATGATACTCCTGCGTTAACAAAACAGCGGATAGGTTTTTTTGAAGTGATTTTTCGTGTAACCTTTCTCGACAAGTCAAGACGGAATTACAGATTCAAAAGGGCGAGTCATGAACTCGCCCTTAATTTTTTAGCTATAAATATTTAATATTTCCCTGATTATTAGAGTTTCTGATCAAAACTAAAGATTAGTTTGGCAATTGGCAAATGGACACCGGTGCATTTTTAATTCTTTAGGATTCGGAAATAAGAAATGTAAAAAAGAAAAATGGTTGCTAATATTTTTGACCCCTTTTATTGCTGCGTCTATACGGGTATGAATTTATGTTCTATTTCGTCCCGATGGGACTTTGATTTATGTCGGTGTATTTTTTACTATAAAGATTTAGTCCCTAACGGGACTTGGCTTTGTTAATCCGGTATGAACTAAATATTTAATAGAGCCTTTTATATTTAACGAATAAAAATTTTGCCGGCTAAAAAGGCAGTCGGGTAAAAAGTTATTTTTCAAAATACTTTACTTATCTGCAAATAAAAAAGCAACTTGCTTTCGTTTCATTCCTGTTGGAAGATTTAGAAAATGACGTGCAGGTTGACAATTGGCAGGAAATACAGAGCGCAGATTTAATTAACAGGGGTTATACTTTATTTACCGGAGGACCCTCGAGGTGAATCTTCAGGTTGTTTAGTGTCTTCTCAAGCTTTCGCTGCCAACTTGGTTTCAGTATAAAAAAATCCAGCAAAGGCCCGATTAAAAAAAGGGGAGGACTGAATTCAATGGTATAAGTAACTTTTGTTTTACTCACTTTATTTTCAAATACCCACTGCATCTTGTGTGGAAATCCTTTGTTTACTATCCCCTGCCACCCTACATTTTCTTTGAAATAATGAATCTCTGTCTCAAGATTAAATTTCATACCTGCAACTAATACTTTATACGCATATCGTGCGTTGTTGCCCCTTTCGATCTTTGTGGTTGGCTTAAGGTCGGATACACCTTCCCGCCATTCTTCCCAATGCCGCCAATCGGATGCGTATGCAAATACATCTCTAACCGGCTTATTGATTTCTACACTTGCTTCGACCTTAGTCATTTTCATAACAACTCATTGTTCATTTTTTTCTTTTAGATGAATACCTATTAATGTTGTCTTCTTTGTAAGAAGCAGCAATAATTTATAGAGCAAAAAGAATGTGCAAAATTTTTCTACTTTTTCTTGAACATTCTGTAGACTGCCAGAAGAATGATGGCGCCAATTACTGCACCAATAAAACCGGCAGCTCCGCCTTCCTGATATATTCCCAGAAATTTTCCTAAGTACAGTAAAAATGAAAGAGCCTGCAATACCAATAAGTATTGTTATTATAATTCCTCCCGGATCTTTGCCGGGCATAATAAATTTTGCCACAGCACCAGCAACCAAACCGATGAGAATTGTCCAAACTATATTCATTTTACCCTCCGTGTGTGATGAATTATGAATAAAGAAATTTATGGCGAAAAAATCTAAAACAACTTAGTTCATATTTTTTCAAGAATCAACTGCCTGTGCTAAGTAAAAATTTATTTTTTCTGAGTTCATCCCTTAAATCTTTTTCGAGCGAGTGAATAAATTATGCTGTCAAGAAACTTCATTGTTGAATAAATAGTTCTCTCTGAAATAAGCTTCCTTTTTAAAGCCGATTTTCTCCAATACTCTTTTAGATTTTTCGTTATCGGGATTTACGTTTGCTTCAACGCTGTGGAGATTCATTTCATCAAAACCGAATCTTACCATACGATTTATAGTCTCGGACATGTATCCTTTGCCCCAGTAATCGGGTTTAAGTGCATATCCCGATTTCAGGCTCTACAATGTTCGGGAAATGTATCTAATGAACCCAATGTAACCGATAAAACTATTCGACTGTTTTTCTATAATTGCCCAATCTATTCCCGTTTCCTTTGTATAAGATTCTTCAATTACTTGAATCAGTTTTTCTGAGTCGCTGATAGAATGATGCCGGGGCACATCCATAAATTTCATAACGTCATCATCAGATCTGATGAGAAGTAAATCCTTTTGCATCGCTCATAAAAATTTTACGGAACAGAAGTCTTTCGCTCTCAAATTCGGGGAATGACTTAAAAAAACTTTTATTTATTTCTGTAATCATTTTGTATATAGTTCATTAATTCTGACGTTCTTTATCTAAATCGATTTCAAAAACAAAAAACCATCAAACATCCTCAAACGAAGCGGCGATTACTTCGCACCCATCAGCTTCAAGGTAATAATCATTTAGGGGATGAATATTATAATCCGGATGGTTAGAGTTAAGGCTGTTAAACTCACTGCTAACACCAATAAAATAAACACCCGCAGCTTTTGCCATTTCGTAGTCGGCGGAAGAATCACCAATATAAATTGCTTCGCCTTGGTTGCTTGTCCAGGTTTCGCAAAGCTATTTCCAAACCTTCGGGTGAGGGTTTTGGTGTTTGAATATCATCACCCGTTACGATGGTTTTAAAAATGTATTAATGCTGGTTGCCATCATATCTCTTTCAACCCTGGATTTTGAACCCGAAGTAACCAGACCGAGCGTAAAATGTTTTTCAAGTTTTAAAAGTCTTTCTTTAACTCCGGGAAAAAGTCGGGCATTTATTTTCTCGGCTTCCTTTAGCCAGAAAGAGTCTGCTGCTTCCCAATCCTCTTTCTTAAGCCCAAACGCTTCGTAGGTTTCATACCAGTTTGGCGAGTAGGTTTTGAGAAATTCTTCTTCTGATAAATGAATACCAAACTTTGCGAAGGTCGTTTTAAATATTTCTAAGTGAACCGAGAAAGAATCAAGCAGAGTTCCATCGAGATCGAAGAGCAAAGTGTTTATGTTCTGAAAAGTTTTGTTATTCATAATATTTTTTATTCGAAATCCTCTTTCAAAAACTTCTGAACATCATTAAGAGAAAAAGTATTCTTTTCGAAGAGAATCATAGCTGCCAAGAGCTGAGATATCTCATCAACAATATCCGAAAACTTTTCGAGCCGTGTTAAACATCAGCAATACTCTTCAGTCCGAATATTTTTACTTTCTTTTCCTTCCCCTTCAACTGTAATTCACCAACAAACTCAGAGCGGAGATATTCCGGCAGCTCAACATTTTGCAGCATATACTCGCTTATTAAAAACTTCTGATTATACTTGTTGCATTCTTCCTGTATCCTTGCTGCTGTGTTGAGTACGTCGCCATGATAAACTATTTCTTTTTTAATAGTTCCAATCCAGGTTACCGAAACTCTTCCGGCATGAAGAGCAGCTTTAAATTCCGGATGAACACCGTACTTTTTAAGATACTTTTCTTTATTCCATTCGATTGAAGTGAGGATATCAAAAAAACTATTAATGCAGCGGGCATCTTTAATCCCGCTCTTGAAATTCCAGGTTAGAATTATTTCGTCGCCGATGTATTGATAAATTTCAGCTTTTGACATGAGTATTGCGCCGGTCATATCGTGGAAGTAGTCAATCAGAAATGAGCTGTATTTTGTATTGCCAAGTTTTTCCGCTGTTGCCGTTGATGATTTCAAATCAATGAAAAGAAAAATTTTATTTACCTCCTCGGGAAGATGATACCTGCCGGTAACATATTTAATCAGGTCTCCCGGTCTGTGCAGCCTTCTTATTTGGAGGAATGCAATTGAAATCACAGAAACGATAGCAATGATGGTAAGGTCGCGAGGAAAATTTTGTCTATAAACTGCAGCATAAATGGACTCACCGATTGATAAATCCTTTGTTAAAAAATTGCTTGCAGAATTAATTAGCAGTTCGTGAAAAGCAATGACTGTAGAATAAACTATTGTTCTGAACAAAAGAAGAAAGAAATAAGATTTGCGTCTGAATCTCTCTAAAAACAAAAACTCTTCACAAAGTCCGATTGAAGTTCCAACAAGAAATCCGATAAAAAATCCTCTAAAGGTCGGTCCGGCAACATCAATCTTATCAATGTAATGGAGAAGGTAACCGATCACCGTGCCGGCGATGGTTCCCATAATAGTGTAAATTAAAACGTGTTGTAGTTTATAGTTTCTTGTTAAGAACATTTATTAAAAGCAGATGGTTGATGACTATGCGTAATAAATAAATTACAGTAAAAGTAAATTAACCAAAAATACAAAATAGTTGAATAGATTATTGATGAGTGGATAGAGACAATTAGGAATGGATACTACTTTATTATTTTGCCATTGATAAGCGGTGCAGCAATGTTGTTGATTAAAACCAGTACCCACAACCTTCCATTTAACAAATTGTAATCAGCAAAAAGTTTCTGCCACGGGTGACCCATCACATAATGCCCGAAAACAAACTCAAAAATTACGGTGATAACAATCCAGAAAAATCCAATTCCTAAAAGAGTCTTAACATCTTTTATTCTCATCTTCCGGATGAACAAATAGATGATGATGAATTGAACAATCAAATAAAGTATGGTTCCGAGTTGGTGTGCTGTCTGCTCACCGAATGGAGGAAGCAGAACACCAACTCTGAAGGTTGCAACAACAATCGCACTAACTGCAAGGATAAACCAAATGCCTAATGCTTTAATATATATAATCATGATTTCATGTATTACGGATTAGGTTTCCTGAATATTTTTTGAAAACAGAATTATGATTATCAAATACGAGATTAGAATTCCAAGTATGCTAAACAGAACATCAAGATAATCAAATGTATAAACCACATACGACAAAATACCGGGACGCGGCAGCAATTGAATCAGTTCAATTAAAACTGAGATAGCGATTGCAATAAATACACTTTGTACTACAGTCAGTTTTGAAAGCTTCCCTTTATTTGAAAGTAGGACGAGAAACAATCCGGCGGAACCTAAAAAACTCGGTAGATTGTCATTTAGTATTTCGAATATTCTCAAATCAAAATACCTGTTTAGTTTAATGGGAATTATTAATAACCATAATGTTAATCCGATATATTTGAAAAGCTTTTTTGCTCTCTGTGAACTTATAGTAAAATTTAAAATCATAACATAAGATTATTTATTAACCTATTTCCCCTTTTCTCTAGCCACTACCGGAATAAAATCAACAGGTCTTCCAAGTTTCGGCAAACCAAGAATTTCTCTTGCCCTATCAAGCGCATCATCAATATTTCCGTGAATGTTTTCTTCACCGAATAAATCAAATATTCCAGCTTGAGTCATTGCATACAAAGGCTGTGTATGAACTCCCGAAAGAACCATGTGCGTTTTATGTTTTTTTGCATCATAGAAAAAATCTTTTAGTGTCTGCAAACCTGTTGCGTCTATTGCAGGAACATTTCTCATTCGGATAATTCTTACTTTAGGCGGTTTTTCTATAACTGCCATTTCGTCTTTAAACTTTTTCGCAGCACCAAAGAAGAAAGGTCCGTTAATTTCAAATACTTCAACTCCCTCAGGGATTTGTTTCTTATCAATTGAATTTGGATCAAGCTGATCTTCTGAATCTTCAAGTTCACGGGTTATAACACTTACATTAGAAACTTCAGACATACGTTTCATAAATAATAAAACAGCGAGTACCATTCCAATTTCAATTGCGATAGTTAAATCAAAAATTACTGTCAGGAAGAAAGTTGTGAGCAAAACAGCAATATCGCTTTTGGGACTTTTTAGTAAAGATTTGAATGCACGCCACTCACTCATATTATAAGCAACGATAACGAGTATCGCCGCTAATGTTGCCATCGGGATAAGCTTGGCATAACTTCCAAAGAAAAGCATGATCAATAAAAGAGTTATTGCGTGGATGATTCCGGCCACAGGAGTTCTTCCGCCATTCTTGATATTAGTTGCAGTTCTTGCAATAGCACCCGTTGCAGGAATTCCACCGAATATTGGCGTGATGATGTTAGCTAAACCTTGTGCAACTAATTCCATGTTGCTTCTGTGTTTGCCGCCAATCATACCATCTGCAACAACCGCAGAGAGAAGTGATTCAATGGCGGCAAGAATTGCAATTACAGTTGCCGGACCAATAAGATTTCGAATTACACTTAAATTAATTTCATATAAACTTGGTGAAGGAAGTTCTGAAGGAATTTCACCAAACCTGCTGCCAATTGTATCAACAGGAAGTTTGAATACAATCACAATAACCGTTGTAACAATAATCGCAATTAATGAGCCGGGAATTCTATGCGTAACCCTCGGCCAGAAAATCATTATCAACAATGCCAGCACAGCAATTCCAAGCACGTTAAAATTCACAGTGGAGAAAGACATAAAGTAAGTAATCCATTTTTCGTGAAACTCTGCAGGCACTTTTGCTAATTGCAATCCAAAAAAATCTTTTATCTGTGTAGAAAAAATCAACAGAGCAATTCCGCTTGTAAATCCAACAACAACTGGATAAGGGATAAATTTTATCAGCGAACCAAACTTAACCAGTCCCATTATAACTAAAATAATCCCAGCCATAATTGTAGCAATAGCAAGTCCGGTTGTTCCGTACTGCTGGACAATTCCGTAAACAATAATTATAAAAGCGCCGGTAGGTCCGCCGATTTGAACACGGCTTCCGCCGAAAAAAGAAATTACAAAACCTGCAATGATCGCAGTGATAATTCCTTTTTCAGGAGTAACCCCGCTTGCAATACCAAATGCAATTGCGAGAGGAAGAGCAACTATACCAACAATTACTCCTGCTGTTAGATCTGCTGTGAATTGTTTTTTTGAGTAGTCTTTGAGAGTGGTGAACAGTTTCGGTTTTAACATTTACGAGGAATATTCGTCCTTATATTTTTTACTAAAAGTTGCGCAAAGATAAGTTGAATTTATATCTTCATCAAAAAGATGTTTGTGATTGGTTTGATGATTTGAAAGATTAGCTTGTAGATAAGAGTAATGTCAAATCCACCGCCCGACTTTTTTCTTATAAGCCAGATACTCTTCACCAAATTGCTCCTGCATAGAATGTTCTTCCTTAGTTATAAATGCAATCTCCATTGCAATGATAAATAATATGAATCCAACAAATGAAATAATTGAACCAAGAATGAATCCAATGCCGATTAATAATATTGTCATTCCCAGATACATAGGATTACGTGAAATTCTAAATGGTCCTGTCTGAATAAATACAGAGGGCTTTTCCAGTGGCTTTACAGTTGTTTTGTTTTTCTTGAATAGCTGGTCTGTCCAAATGTTTAATATTCCCCCAATCACAAAGAATAAAAATCCCAGAAGATTAATTGGGTAATAAATAATTTGTTTTATTGGTAAAAGAAAGTGCAGAACCGCTGCAATTATCAGACAGGTAGCAAAATAAGTTGGTGGAAGTATCTTGTTCAAATTATTTCCCTCAGAAATTTAGGCTAATTCTAAATTACCCGATTATTTTACGGCAGTAAAATCAACAACCCACTTGCCGGATTCTGACTCACCATTAAACGGAACATCGATTTCAAAATCTTCTCCCTTACCAACTTTTTTTAGCGGAAGGGAAAAAATGAATGAATAATTTTCAATATAACCCTTTGCAATGTGCGATTCGAATTCAAGTGTATGAAATCCAAAGTTAGTATTGAATCTTATATATGCGGTTTCTACCAAAGGAACAATTCCTGATGTATCTATAGCAGTGGATTCGAGCTGCATCTCTAAGTATGGAGAAAATTCATTAGGCCCGGCAGTTACCTTATTATCCCACTTATCCTTTTCTGTTTCCCAGTCGGGACAGATATTAAACTCCATTAGTTTACCAACACCATGAACTTGACGTCCACCGATTTTATAGTTACTATCTTTTACTCCGAACATAGCGGCATAACCTTTTGCATAAGAACCTACAAACTTAAAGTCAGAAAACTGTGCAGTAAATGAAAGACTTCTGAAGGTAGCCCCAGTATACGGATTGCAATCCCCGGTTGATTGAAAATAAACATTAACGATGTACTCGGGTGAAGAAACGAATACAACTTTCTGCTGTGGAAAAGAAGCTGATGAAAAAAGAATTATAACAGATAACAGAGTTATTGCGTGCAACTTTGAAAAGAAATTATTATTTAACATTTCGCCTCCCTGAATTGATAATTTAAGAAATAGTTATTTCCATTTTAGGTTAACATAATAGAAAAATTTAAAAAGGTCAATTAACAATTAGCAAGGTTTAGGCATTTTTGCGTATGTTCTCTCAACCAAAAAAGGAAATTATTTTTATGAAATCAATTCTAGCCTTCTTCCTTGCCACAATTCTTTTGACCGGTTGCAGCAGTTCAAACAAAATTTCAAATAGCTGGAAAAATCCTGAAGCGACTCAGGAATCAGCAAAGTTTCAGACAGTTGCTGTGTTTGCTATGGTAAAAAATCCGGATATGCGAATGGATGTTGAAGAATCAATCGCGAGCCAAATGCCGAATACCATTGCCGTCCCTTCATATAAAATGATAACGAATGAAGAGCTTGCCGATTTGAATGCTGTCAAGAAGAAACTTAATGAAAGAGGAATGGAAGGAGCGCTTGTTTTATCTGTAAGAAATGTTGATCAAAAAACCAGCTACTATTCTTCCGGAATGTATCCTTCGACCTATTATAGTTTTGGCGGATATTATAACTATGCGTGGAATTATATGTATGATCCGTATGCTTATTCAAGTACTAATGTTTATGTCGATCTGGAAATTCTTATATATTCGTTGAAAGATGATAAGCTTGTTTGGTATGGAGAAAGTACCTCAGTAAATCCGGAAGGTATTCAGCAAACTATTTCAGAGTTGGCTGTATCAGTAAAGAATCAGTTAATTGAAGATGGATTGTTGAGTCAGGGACAATGACAAAAATTTTATCAACGATCCTTCTGTTTTAGTCCTTCTTGCTCAGGATAATATTTGGAACAATCTGGATAAAGGGAATTATGAAGTTGGATTTAAAGTTCTCTCGCTTTATGATTCTACCAGAACAATGAATAAACAAAAAAACTACAGACCAATTCAGTTGAGTATTTGGTACCCAGCTATGGTTTCCCAAAATCCTGAACCTATGATATATAAAGATTATTTTTTATTAAGCGCTGCCGAAATCGATTTTGAAGTTTCCGATGCATTAAAGGACAGCTCGATAGCAGAATATAAAAGCCTGCTTTTACAAAACGGTGTGAATGGTAATTCATTTGATAAATGGTTTAACACACAAGATGATTGCCGATAAAAATGCAGTTCCTGTCAAGAATAAATTTCCTTTGATTGTGGTCGCTCAGGGCAACTATCAATCTGCTCATCATCAATCTTTTTTGTGCGAATTCATTGCGAGTAATGGATATGTTGTCGTTACCACTCCATCTCAAACGAGGATATCAGGGCTAATGACAGACGATTCTCAAGCAGTTGAAAGCGCTGAAGATCAGGTAAATGATATGAAATTTGCAATCCGCTCATTATGGAATTTTGATAATATAGATTTTAATAACATCGCATTGATAGGACACAGTTTTGGCGGAAGATCAATTCTGCTGCTGCAAATGCAAGATGAAAATGTTAAATGTTTGATAAGTCTTGATGGAGGCCTGGGACTTAATACAGCAATTGATGATATTAAAAAATCACCAGAATTTAATTCTGAAAAAATGAATGTTCCCCTGCTTCACATTTATGAAGATAGTGAAGAGTTTATCAAACCAGACTTTACCCTAATTAACAGCTTCAATCAATCAGAAATATTTTTAATTAAAATTAAAGATATGCATCATTTTTATTTCACGAGTCTTGGATTTGTTTCAGGAACAATAGAAGGGTTTTCTCCATTATCTGAAGATCTTGCTGCTAAATACAAATTGATTTGTGATTTAACAAGAGATTTTCTTAATGCGGTGTTTGAACAGAATACCAATGCGATGAACAATTTAAAGGAAGAATTCTCTTCAATAGCTGACACTACTAATTTTATCACATATCAGTATAAGTAGCGCAGGGTTTTATGGGATACAATTTTTTGATAAAACTAACGAAGCTGCTCTCCTTCAAATCTTCCCCAGTTTATTTCGGAAGCAAAGTTTTGAAGAGCCATGTCTATAATCTTTTTTGTGTTTTGAATCTCGCCTATTTCAGTTAACAAGAATGCAAGGAACACACGTGTAAAAAATTAATACTGCCCGGATCAGAGGATCGATGCATTTATTCTTCCGGGAACGGAAAGTATCCTCTTCGCCCAAAGTAAAAAAGAAGATGACCAAACCCGGCAGCAAAGATTATCACAAGCACTAACAGAATGGATTTGTTGATTGAAGTATCAAAAAATAAAGAAACAATTCCGCCAAACATTCCAAACAGCCAGCCCATAACAGCAAATATTTTGGTTGATTTTTGAGAAGCCAGGAAAAGATCCAGAACTTTTTCTTCAGGGAAGGAAAGATCATTTATGAATCCCGCCTCATTTTTTGTGAGAATATTGGAAACACCTTTCAGTATTGTTTTTTTGAATGCATTGAGAATTTTCAATTTCATCCAGCCAATCCAGATTGAATAACCAAGCATGAAAATTATTATAAACACAAAATATAAAACGCCAGTTGCAAGCTCAGATAAATCTCCCGGGATGCTGCTGATAATAAATCCCAATAATATTGCTGCGAAGAACGAAGCAACAAGCGTTATAATTTGTTTGCCTTTTGGGGGCATTGGGTATACATATCCCTTTTCAGTTTTCATTCCACCGGCAGGTATGTTTAGTTTATTGTTTTTCATAATTACTTTTTTAAGTGAAAAATAGTTACGCATCAATATGCAAGGCAAACACATTTAAAAAAATAATCGTCTCTCATCTTGTTATTGCTTTATAACTACGGGGGAAGATTATTTATTCTCTTGCGTAGTATTCGTAAATTTCAACCAGTAAATAAGGAGCACTTATTATGAAACAGAAAATTCAGTGGAAAAATCATTTTATAGAACTGCTTGTTGTTGTAATTGGAATTACAATCGCTTTTATGCTGGAGAACTGGAGGCAGGAAAATGCCAATAAGGAACTTGAACAGAAATATTTAAGTAGCTTAAAAAGTGATTTGACATCTGATAAAAAACTTTTGGGCTCTACCATCTCTTCTGTTGAAAAACAAAGCTCAATCCTTGGGGAATTTGTTGCAGAAATAGGAATAGGAAATGTCAGTAAACAAAAAGCAGAAGAAATGATTCCTCAAGTTTTGATTAGCCATGGATTTGCACCAAAGCAGGCAACGTACCAATCCATTACTAACAGTGGCAATTTGAATATTATTAATGACTATAAACTGATAGAATCTCTTGCTTCTTATTACAATTCCTATGATGAACTTTCTATAAAAGAAAAAGTGCTGTATGATTATCAGTTGAAATTTGTTTTACCGTTTGTTTATGAAAATGTAGATTTTTTGTCGGGCGAGATAGTGAATAAATCAGCAATTAATGGATTCGAATTTAAAAACATAGTAACAGGTTATTACACACTGCTCCGTCAAAACCTTGAGGTCTATAAAAATTATGAGCAAGCAAACAAAGAACTTTTAGAAATCATAAATAAATACCTGAATTAAAAAGCCGCAACAATTAAATTGCGGCTTTGGATTTTTTAATTTTGAGTTTACCTACTTTTTGTTTAGCACTTTCTTAAATACTTCTTCTTTTGCAATTGGTTTTGTGCAGAAGAACCAATCGTGACAGGTTACATCTTTTTCTTTTCCGTCCATTCGATCTTTTGCTGTTCCGCAGGAACCAGCGGGAGGAACAATTACATCATCACCAGGTCTCCAGTCAGCAGGAGTTGCAATACCAAATTCATCTGCTGTTTGAAGAGCGATTATAACTCTGTAAAGCTCATCAAAGTTTCTGCCGAGACTTAATGGATAATAAATTATGGTTCTGATTATTCCCTTCGGATCAATGAAGAAAACTGCTCGAACTGCTTTTGTTGAGCTTTCGCCCGGTTGAAGCATTCCATAAGTTTTTGCAACATTCATTGTGATATCTTCAATCAAAGGGAAATTTACTTCAACATTTTTCATTCCCTTGTATTCAATTTTTTCTTTGATGGTTCTCAGCCAGGCAATGTGGCTGTATAAACCATCAACAGAAAGTCCAACAAGCTTACAGTTGGCTTCTTCAAATTGTTTTTCCATTGTAGCAAAAGTCATAAACTCAGAAGTGCAAACCGGAGTAAAATCTGCGGGATGACTAAAAAGAATTACCCATTTGCCAACATAATCTTCGGGAAAATTTATTTCACCTTGTGTTGTTACTGCTTTGAATGATGGTGCTTTATCGCCAATACGCGGCATTGATACTACATTTTGAATTGTTTGTTCCATTGATATGTCTCCACTGTTTTAAATAATAGTTATTTATTTGCAACAGTAAAATGGTAAGGATTTAAATTAGATTCTACACCATTTCAAAAACGCTTTTGCCACGGCAACAATGTTGACAGCGAGCAACTCTTCCGAGGAAGAAAAGATTATTTAATCATCCCTAGACAGCTATCAACCATTTCACTAACGATACCTCAGTTATCTCTGCCCCGTTATTAGTTTGATAGTATTTTTCTTTAAATCATCATATGCCCCATTATCCTGGTTTGAGAATATGACAAACGTAATATCGGAATTTGGAAAATATCGAAATTCAAAGTTTACACCCTTTGCTGTGCCGCCGTGTCCGTAGCTTAATTCGTTATGCAAACTTCTGTAAAATAAATCCATAGCCATAATCTTCGGTTACAACCATATTATTGTTTTTAACAGCGATCATATTTTTAAGAGTTTCTTTTGAAACAATTATATTATTTCTTAATGCATCAGAAAATTTTAACATATCACTAACATTGGAATAAGCACCACCAGCAGAACTGCCTTTACCTTTTCCTCTTTCAACCTCAACCCATTTATCATCATTTTCTGTTCGGATCAAAGGAGAGACTGTATTATTTGCCCCAGTTGTAAAATAACCGCTGTTATTCATTCCCACCTTATCAAGAATAATATTTTGGACAAAAGTAAAGTAATCCATCCTTGAAACTTTTTCTACTATCGCACCCAGCAGAATATAATTTGAATTATTATACTCGTATTCTTTTCCAGCATCATTTATAAATCCAACCTCTAAAACCATTTTTAAGTGATCGTTAATAGTAAGAGCATTGTTGAAAGCTTCGCTTTTTTGTCCCCACCAATAATGTTCTACCCCCGATGTGTGAGTAAGTAAATGGTGTATTGTAATTTTATCTGCTTTTGCTTTATCAGAAAAGCCATCAATATATTTTGTTATATGATCGTTATAATTCAGTTTCTTGTCCTCAACTAATTTAGCGATACATAATGCGGTAAACATTTTTCCACCGGAGCCCAATCCAAATAAAGAACTTGAATTTAAATTGGAATTGTTTTTCCCTGATCCGCAAATCCAAAATATTTTTCAAAAAGTATATTGTTTCCTTTTGCAATCAAAATACTTCCATACAAATCATATTTTGAATTTAGATTTTTGATATAACCATCAAGCCAATCAAGAGTCTCCTTCTGTTCAATGCTTCCATTAGGAAGGGCAATGGGCCCGGATACTTCAGCAATAAATCCGATTGATTTTAATTTATGCGGCGGTTCAGGGTCAAGCCGCCATTGAAAATCTTTCCACATTACCGCATCAGACTGTTTTGCATATATGTGCATAATGTAGCTTTTTCCGTCCGGCATTTCGAATGATAAAACTTCCGAATGGTGATATGATAATGGTGCGTACTCTGCATTCATCTTTTTCACAAACGCCAGCAGCCTGTCAATACCTGTTTCATTAAGTGCTGATTGTGAAAATATTTTTGTTATGATTTCTTTTTGGTCAACTTCTGAATCTGAATTAATTGCATTGATAAAAAGTTCACCAAAATCTTCAGTCTGACTTTGGGAAAGCAAGTTGATATTGGTAAATATTATTAGGTAAAAAGAAAAAAAAATCGGAAATCTCATTTCAAATAAACCATTTTTTTTGTTTGGACGAATGTTCCTGCCCTAAGCTGATAAAAATAAATTCCAGAAGATGGATGATGCCTGCCTGTCCTGTAGGCAGGTTTGACGGAAGATGGAATAAATTCTACTTCATATTGACCGGCAGGAAGTTCTTCATTAACAAGTGTTGCTATTTCTTTGCCGAGAATATTGAAAATTTTTAACGTCACCAGTCGAGATTGCTTCGTTTCACTCGCAATGACATACGGAATACTGAACTTAATTTTTGTACTTGGATTGAATGGATTTGGATAATTCTGTTCAAGCTTAAAACTCATTTCTTTCAGAGAGTTTTCATCACTCGAAACTGAGGATACATTTGTTTCTCTTATTACAACTGCATTCGGATTTATCAGACCGCCTGAACCGTTGGGAATAAAATCCTCTATATAAACACCATTACTGTCGTACATCTTAACCGAATGTGTTGCCCCATTTCCAATTAATATATTTCCATTTGGAAAAAAATCTACTCCCTCTGCACTACCCAAACCGGTTATAAAATTATTAATAAAGACGCCGTTGGAATTAAATCTTTTCACTGATGTTCCATTGTAATCAATTACCAGCAGGTCACCATTGTCATCAAACCAGATGTTAGTTGGACCTGCAAGATTTGAATTGATAAAAATTCCAAGATCGTTTCCATCGGAATCAAATTTTCTAATAGAAGCTCCTCCATAAGAAGAAACATATAGGTTGCCATCATCATCCCAGTCAATACCAATGCTCTGAGTTACACCAACGCTAGTAAACTCATCAACAAAAGTTCCGTTTAATTGATAGCGTCTTACTTTTCCGTTTCCACTCCATTGTAAAACATAAATCAGACTATCCGCACCAATTTTCATTCTGGTCGGTCCGCCAATTCCGGTTGCAAAGTCTTCAATATATTCTCCGGTTGATGAATTATACTTTGTTATTCTCCCTGTATTCAGATTTGAAATCAATACTACCTGCTGATCTTCAAGAAAAAGAATATCCTGCGGCCATGCAAGGACAGTGTCTATAAAAATTTCAGGGTTCTCACCGTTTTCATCAAACTTTAAAATTTGCCAGGGTGGACTTGTGAAATTTCCCGCATCGCTTACATAGATTTCTATGTCCTGGCTGAATGCATTTATTGTGAATAAAAAAACAAATCCTGCTAAAAGTAAACAGGTTGTTCTGCAAATGCTTGTAACAGTTTGCATTTTATAGCTCCTTAGTTTGTTGATGTTCGGCAACTAATATCCGGAGTGAAACTATAAAACGCAGAAGATAAAGGATAGGTGGAAAATTAGTGTTTTTTACGGC
>JAXHLB010000039.1:0-178806 GCA_034522695.1 Ignavibacteriaceae bacterium
AGACAAATAACTAAAGGTGGATTACCCCGCCTTATTTTTTATCTTATAAGAAGCTCAATTAAACCAGTATCTTATCTCCTGAACCACCGCCACTCTGAAGTCAAGTTCGGGGTAGTAATCAAGTAGAGGGGGACCCCAGAGTTCGAGAAGATCTATCGGTGTAATTTAGCAAAGCAAACTTGACGCCTTATCGGGTTATTCTAATGAAGGATCGTCATCAGCTAGAATCACCCGACCGCTTATTTCAATATATACGGTATTTACTGTGCATGGGTCGGGCATTAAATTTAAAGAAGTGCCAAACCTAATCAGCCTGGAAAAGTAAACGGCCATCATTATGATTATTATTATGATGATAACTTTTGAATGACCACGCTGCTGCGAAATCAAATGCTACTGTCATTACTGATCCAGTAATTTGCACTTAGATCGGTTGGTTTCTTCGAAAAATAATTCCCGATTCCAAACCCGCGGTCTTGCGCTGTAACCCTGGTTTTGCTAAGATCATCATCAAAACCTAAAACACATTGCTGTAAATAATATATTTTTGATAACGCAATATTCCTTTTATTTGTTTTCAAAAATTTATCTAGATACTTAAGTTGATTGTTCCTGAAAATTCGCACTTTCGCCTCGTGCTAGACGATCACATCAGTAATGGTTGTATCGTTATAAGCAGAGTCTGCTGATAAATAATTCTACTTATAAGCTCGTCGGAGTAAGGCCATCAACATGGTAAATGACCTCGGTGTATTGTTTTTCGGCTACCGGTGTAAGTGCAGTATCGGTGCCGCTTATCGCATAAACAAGACCTGCAACGCTTACCGGCATCTATGTTGCCTGAAACGGTTCCGGCAGATAAATCAACGTAGCGGCGTAACTCTGCAAATAACAGGTTTCAGCTTATACTGGTCTGTTACCTGTAACTGACAATTGATCCAACGTCTTAGCATCAAAATCAAGCAATAGCTCGTAGTAGAAGTTCATCCTCCATAACAAATGAGTGATTAAGTTTAACACTAGTTTGCTTTTCGACTTGAAATTTCAACAGGATACGTAACTCCATCAACAACAACGTTAGCGTTCTGTCCAATCATTTAATCTAATCTGTAGTATAAGCCACCTGCATCCAGCGGGGTGATCCAGCCAAATAGAACAGCGTTTCACCGTTTCTTAATAAAAGCAGATCATAAGTAGCTGTAGAATTTGTTTATCACAATCCAACTATCGTTGAGTACCACATCTGCCCTTATGAACCTCAAACTCTCTTGTAACAACTATGTTTACCTTGTCATAACCAGCGGGGGCATCAACCATTGTTATTTTTACTTGTCCCTGCCCCTTGGTTTCAGGCGAAGTTTAATCAGAGCAGCTAAAACGAATATGGCCGCTGAAAAACTTGAAAGGTACTGCTATATGAATTATTTCTTCTTTTATATATCCTCATTCGTTAATACTCTCCTTTGATAAAATTGCTAAATGTGTTTATTTGCTTTTAATAGTTAAGCGCTTGTTCTTGAGATTCTAAGAATTCACTTCTTAAACACATTAAAAGGTAAACCAATAAGCCGCTGGCTACTCAATTGGTAAAAGGATCTAAAAAGGTAACTGAGCCTATTGGTTGATGATAAGCTGGTTTTTCGGAGAAAGTAGAGCATTACGTGTTAAGTTCTAAATAAAAAGGGTGTTTGCGGCACAATACCTTTAATTCAGTATTAGATTTAGGATCAAATTACTAGTTCTCGTTCTGAACTCAATTCTTCTGATTCATTCTCTTGTTTCTTCGGGTATTGTTTGTAAACCCTCTGGCTTTCTTTACCATAACGAACAGCAGATATTCTTTCAGCAGGAATTCTTTTACCAACGAGCCATGCTTTAACAGCATATTGCTGGCCTCTCTTTAGATAAGTTTCTGGTTGTTTGCATTGCTGCCAACATTATCCGTATGTCCACTTATTTCAACAAGGATATCAGAGTGTACCTGTAATGTCTTAAGTGCACCCATAAGAACCTTCTCGGATTCAGGAGTAACATTTAGCACCATGAGTTGCAAAGTAATACCCTCAAGAACGATAGGAACATTTAGTTGTTATTATATTTATCCTTAGGATCAACGTGGATCGGTTCCGCGTTTAACTTCAACATTATCATCAATGTATTGTTTTGCTGTCTGTATCAACTTTCAAGGATTCTTGTTTTGTAAGTCATCATCTTTATCACTATTTAAGCCATTTACTGTCAGTATTAGCTTTTAATGGGATTGCATCTGTAATTTCAACACTTTTCATTCTCCATTCCTGATAAGCTATCACTGTCTGTGTCAGCTTTGAATGGATTCGGTTTTGTATTTTCATACTTCGTCACCATCTTTTAAACTGTCTTTATCTGAATCAGCTACTAACGGCATTCAATTCCACACGTATTACTTCTTCGCCGTCTTTCAAGCTATTTTACTGTCGGTATCAGTTCTTTATTAGGATCGGTTCTGGAATTTCTAAGACTTCTTCACTCATCCTTTCAAAACCATCACCATCAGTGTCCGGGTTTTAGTGGTAGTTGGTAAGATATGTGTTGACTTCCTCGCTATCCTTTTAACCGTCGGCATCTGTATCCGGATTTTCAGGATTTGGAATTCTAATTTCTTTTCATCACATTTTCCCAAGTGTCCTCATCCATATCTCTGTTTCGATTCGTAGTTTTCACCTACAAAGGTTAAACCGAGCGATAGACATTATAATATGCATCCCTTGCTTCTGCATCTAAGCTTTCTATAAGCGTCAAGATCATATGAAGTAGAGCAGCTCTTGCCAAGTGAAAAATCAAGTAGATACAGATTCTAAAAGTGCAATTTCAGGACCTACGCCGGCAGGAAAATATGTAACCCAGCTATTCTCTATTGTTGATGAATTTGGATACCAAGGTTGCAGTGTTGGGTACTGGTTTTAACATTAAAGATCATAGTGCCGCTGCTAGACTGTACTGATATGGATTTTCATCCGCTTACAGTCTGAACGGAGTTACCTGGAATCTAAATGCTTAACCGCAAAATTATTGTCTATTCATATTCACCATAATTGACATTGGGGTCATCAAGATATGCTTTACCTGTATAAAGTTCTTGGCACCAGCATTCCAGTGACAATTCTCAATGCATCAGTTAATTCAAACGCAAATGGTCTAGTAAGCCAGGAAAGTTTTGAATAATTGAATGAAGTAATTGTTATCTCCGCTAAATCTGAAAAATTTGCGAACTCATTTTGTGGAAACAACATACTTCCACGGTAAACGGAAACGCTTGGTTTCTCCTAATCATTAAACTGTGCATAGTTAGGTTGGCTCGATTGCGACTAAACCAAGTAATACTTAGATCAAGTAAATTAGTCTTTTCCATCTTTCTTTCCTCCTTTGTTAGTTAGTGATAGTTTCGATACACTGATATCCCCTTTATTATTAAAACGAGCTCTTGTGTCAGGGGGAAGTTCTATTAAATCGAAACTTTATTAAACAACACAATAAGCTATCAGAAATGCTTCTTGCGAAACAATCGGGCAAAGGAACTTAAAAGGATGACTATCTTTTCAGCTGATAGGTTGGCATCGATCTATACGGAGGTTACTTTTAATCTTGGATCAAGCTAAAACTACTTCCAGCGCATTGCCCTTAACTATACGAACATGAATCTTGCGTCTTGCTATTACCCTGGCCAGGACTCAACAAAATTGCGATTACCATTTAGAACATGTATAGATCCAACCGCATGGTGAAAAAGAATGTCAGGAATCCAAGTAACCAAAAAGCTGCCAAAAACTGCTGCGTTGATAAAATACAGTAGTAAGCTAGCCCTTCCAATTTTTATTTCCACTTTTAAATGCAAGAATAAATTATGAAGAGAAGCGGAGGGAACCAATCCGTAAAGGAATGAAAATGGGTCACATCCATTGGACTAAAAAATGAAAATATTATACTTCAGCAGTGCGGAAAAAGTGGTATCTCAAGAAGATTTCTGAATATTTTAGAAGATGAGTATATTTTGCAATTTGAACGGTGTAGAGTACCGCTATTTTTGAGGATGGTTAATGGACGTGACCTCTTTTAATAGTGTAGGTTTGCAATGTTAAGCTTTTGTGCAATTTCTTTGTTGGTAAAACCTTTGGCAATCAAATCGGTTACCTCCTGCTCACCATTTGTCATACCACTTAATTTAGCTGTGGCAGGAGGAGAGTGGTCTTGTCAATTGCCTGTTTAACAATCTGAGAAAAAAGTGAACCTATTAAAGGGAGCATGGTAAAACCTTAAGTCCTCTATTTGACTTTAAGTAACTGTTTCAACAGATCTGAGCGGCGTCCGCATCTTTAAGTATAAAGCCTTCTACTTCAACTTCTATATATGTGGAAACAATAGATTGCAAAGGTATCAGTCCCATTACTATTATCTGAATCTTCTCAAACTGTAACCTGATCTAGCTTTACAAGTTGCAACGTTATTTTGATTTGCGAATATCAGTTCGATAAGCAAAATATCCGGCTTGAGCTTGCCTATCGTCGGCAATAAATCTTCACTCACTACCAAGATTACCGAAAAACAAACATGAATATTGGGCCGCTTTTAAAACATGCAACGCCATGTAACTTTATGCATAATTCTTGATTATCTTCAGTAAGAAGTATTCGGACTTTTATTCATTTTACTCCTATTGTTCTGAGAAAGAAAAATAATATTTTGAGTAAGCCTTAATCATCATTGAACTTTTTTGCATTTGTTACAATTGTTGTCTAATTAAAAAAATAAGATCTGAAATACTTCAAAATAGTAGCGTATTATGTAAATTGGTTTTGGTAAAAAGTGAGCATAAATTCCTAATTGCTTTTCTGCTCAGTTTCTACCCATATTTCTCCTCGTTCCTTTCAACAAGTCCTTTGCAAATGAGGTAAGCCAAGCCTCGGTTCTCTCGCCGCAGTTCCGTTGGTTGTAAATATTTTGTTGAAGCTGAATATATCTGGATTAACTTCCTCTGTTGGTATTTCCTGTGCCATGTAATCCTCAACAGACACTTCAATCAATGGCCTTCTCAATGGATGAAGAGTCATTCGTCCTTCCTTTCGGTAAATTTGATAGCATTGATTATAAGATTCTGAATAATAGAGCTAAGCATAATATTATCTGCATGAAACGAAAGTTTCGTCTTGATACTTTATTGAATATAGAAATGCTTTTTTCCTTAGCAATCCGATTCGATATTCCAATCATTCCATTTGCCAGATTATAGAGGTTCACATTTTCCGGGTTATGCTCAAACATGTTCCTTTGTAAATCATTGACCATCGGAGCAGATTATCCAGTAGACGCATATATGTTTCTCAAGTCATCATTTTAGCCCTTTGCTAAATAGTATTCACGATCCTTTCATCTCAATAGAGTGTCAATTTCGGTAGCAAGTATTTCTCAAAAACTGAGCAAATGACTTGGAAAGGACTTCTCTAAATCATGTGCAATGATTGAAAAATTTATCTTTGGAATAAATGAAGGGATTTAAATCTTCTCGTTGGTTTCTTTTAAGAATCCTCAACCCTCTTGTATTTTGTTAAATCTAATAAGGCTACCTGGCATTTTTTTTCTGATTCCAGTGTGTCCACTAACTCCAGGCCTTCCAGCAGTAACATGAAACCTGATGTTTATCTTTATTTATGATGCTTAATTCGCAGCAAGTGTTTCATCCAAGAATTTAAAACCGTCTTGATAAAAGATATTCTAAAAAACATCTTCATCATCCATCGGTATATAATATCACAACGCTTTACCTGATTAAATTTGTTACTGATCAATCTTAAACATTTTACTGGCACTTAAATTCGATTCCTTAATTATACCTTCCTGGGTCAAGAGTAAAGTAAGGAGTTGGTGAAAAATTAAAGAGGTTGACGACATATCGGATTTTCTTAGGCTTCCAGCCTTTTGTGTGCAATTCTCAAAGCTTTTTCATTTTGATGTTCCAGCTCTACCTGGTGAACCTGGAGCAGATATACTAGCTTCTTGAAGATCATCTAATTGTTTAGCTTCGGGCTTTTTTACTCTTGGTATTCGTTTGTTTTCTTCTAACTGTCTTCATAACGTTTTTCTTAAATGTTCTTCTTTTTAGTTTTCCTCGTTTTGATTTTACCTGTTTTACTTTTAACTGTTTTCATTTTTTATACCTCTTTATTCTCTTTAAGACTGGATTGCCAGAAGAATGAGTTTAGATTCTTTATCTCCCTGAAAGATTCGCTAGCGGCATTTAATAATATTTTTTTCTCTGCTGCCTCTTTGTAAAATTATATTCAAATTTCAAAATTTTCAAAAAAGGAAGCTGTTGGAACGATTCTCTAAGCAGTTTCCCCCGCAGTTCAGGTATATCCCAATGATTATCTTTGAGATTATATAATAACTTACCCACTGTTTTTCGCTGGTAGTGTCAAAGACTTTATAAAGGCTTTGTTAGCTGAAATAGGACTTTTAATTGGATTCATCAAGAATAAGAAGTGAATTTACGCAGCGCTCTTAACAATATTATTAGAAAAATCACGTGCAATCTGGATCTCCTGGTTTCAACTTGGTGGACTTGCCGAAAGTGATTTTTAATTTTGTGATATCGGTAAATGTAATCACGATACCATCAAGAAGATTTGCTATGTGTCTGGTAAGGTAATATCCGCAATTGATACCATAGATTATCTTTGGTTTGCACCTCAACTTCCTTAAAGGCAAGAAGTTCTTAAAAATTTCTTTTGCGTCATCAATGAACTTGTCATATTGGAAGATTTGTAGCAATATGATTTATCGGGTTGCCAATGTCGGAAATTAAATAACATCTATAACCTTTGATGTATTAAAGGTAAATCTTTTAAATCTTCAGATCATTATCCAGAAAGATGGTCTGTATATCAATGCCATCCAGAAGATTTTTGCATATCATTATTGATAGTTGTTAATTCATCATTTTTTGTTTTGAGTTCCGGTGTTTATCTGAACATCAATTCCTCATTCAACGATTGTACTCTTCCTTGGAGGTTTCCAATTCTTCATTTGAACTTTGCATTTCTTCATTTGTTGACTGCATCTCTTCGTTTGTTGATTTAAGCTCCTCATTAGTAGTTTCCAGTTCCTCAACGATTGTTCGTAAATTTTCTTTAGCAGCCTTTAACTCCCGCTCAAGATGTCTAATAATTTTTTCAGATTTTTTGTCATAATGGATTCTTTTTGAATGAATTACTTTTTTCTGCGGTGCCATGTCCTCAAAAATGAGCAGCAATGAATCCTTCATAGATGCTGGTTCTTTTACGGGTTTAACAGTAAGTTTTATTAACTGAAACTTTCCATTGGTTTTTACTCTAATACCTTCAGCAGATAAAGTTTTATCTACTGGATTTTACTTTTCGAATCATTGCGGAAGCTCTTGCCGTATCCTTCACGAGCCATTTCAAAAAGTGCTCATCTTTCGCTTCGCCATCAGAAGCTCAAGGTATTTGCCGATTTTACCATGTATATAAAGTATATCACCATTTTCGGAATACTATCACACAGTTTGGCGAGTAGTTCTGCAATAATCATTTTTCTGCTAATTGAACGATGTTTTTTACTTCATTCATTTTTATTCCAGTTTCATAAGGTTTTCCAACTGCCCGTGCCACCGGGAATTCAATAAATTGTTGTGCCGAGTAGATAGTATTCCCGGCTTCTGTAAAATTTCCATTTTTTATCTGTTAATCGACGATCTACAAACGCGCCGATAGTTTCCGATGAACCGAGAAAAAGTATTCCTTTTGGTAAAGACTATAATGAAAAAGCGGAATTATTTTCTTCCTAATTCAGGTACTAAAATAAATCAGGAGATTTCGGCAGGAAATTAGATCAAGTTTGGTAAACGGCGGATCTTTTATAACACTCTGCGGTGCAAAGACCAGCATTTCTTATTTCTTTTTTTAGATGAAATTGATTTCCTGAGAAATAAAGAACTTTTAATTGCTCTTTACTAACATCCTGTTTAATTGCTGTATATGTACCGATACGGGCTATCATTGTATTTGCGTCGCTGTCAATATCTGTAGCAGCATTTTCGAACATTGAAAATTTTTTCTAACTTTGTTCATATACTCTACGCAACAGGATCGCAACTCAGTAAGTTCTTTTCGCCGTAGAACATCTGGCACCGATATCGAATCTTACTGTTCTCCGGTTTGTGTTTCACCAAATCTGCCAATAACTCTTTTAATCTCTCAAGGATTTGGACATCTTGAAAAATTTGTTATGCCATTAAAGTTCTTTCAAAACAGTCCTTCGGACTTTGTGCTTTTCCTGGAGACAGCTGCATGTATTTTGGAAGGCTATCCACTTGCGCAATAGTTATTTCTCTTTCCACCTGTGCCAGAGTAGAGATATTTAGCTTTGTAAAGTGAAAAGTCATGGACCGGCGTGCGATTTTAACAGATATGATACTTTTTGAAATGCATCGGGAATTTTACCATCTGGTAAGTGCAGCATCTAATAACACCTTTAACCTTCTGGAGTGGTAAACGATGACTAGAGTCGGCATTTCTTCAGGCGGAAGGACGTAATTGATGGTATCTGTCTCAATCGCACTGTCTGGTATACCATTAAATTTTGCTGACTTTGGCTCCTGAAGCCATCACCATTTTCGAATTCACTTTTGATTGATCTTAAGCTGTGGTAACTTGTTAGATGCCATTCCTGAAGAATAGTACAAATAGCTTTTTTACTTAAGTCTGCAGATAAAAAGAGATTTGAAGAGAAGTATCAATTGGAAGCCCTGAATCCATGTGCCTCCGTAGGTTCAATTAGCTCGGCACTTGTACCATGCAATATTCGCTAAATCCCGGTTTGCCGGCTGCAACATAAACCTTGTTAGGTTCTACCTTCATTCTGTCTCTTTGCCTGAAAGATATTTCATCCTGGTAAGACTTCTGAATTTAATATTTGAGGCATAATACTAATGTGATTTGGATCGTAAATGTGATACCACAATAAAAGCCATCCTTGCAATTCCTCGGCATATTTCCAAAGAACTTTTCAAGAGCATCTAAGCCGCCTGCTGATGATTCCTATACCGAACCACATAAAATGAATTATCTGCTTACTGGTATATCAACCTGTTCTTAACGTTTTATGCGCGCAAGTTTTCTATCAATTTATTTTTTCATCATGGTTCTTGATAGACAAAGCAAGATACTTGCTAAATTTTTACCGAATCGAGTAATTTACAAAATGTTCTGATAATCAATCTTGATAGTATTAATTTTCAATTGATTACTAAGTATTATAATGAATGTGAGACACTGATTGATTTATCCTTATAACAGCATTTATAGACTGCTGAATAAATTATGTTTAGTTAATTTCTAATTTTTCCCATATAACTGATTTAGTTTTTAGAAAATGCTCAATCATTCTACTTTAATCTTTCTGGTATTTCGATCTGGATCGGTTTGGGCTCTTGCACTTCAACCTTCTGAACAGCGCTGGTCTGCAATACCATTTACTCTTGGTTTTTCATCGTTGGCACAGGACGCATATTCAGGAAGTTAAATTTTTTGCCGCAGCTATCACAGTGTTTAATTGTTGCCGGAAATGTTTTTCTTTCCAGCACTAAGATGTTTAATGTACATATTTACATAGAGGATAGAACAAAGTGCAAGTATTCTTGAACACTGTCAACATATCGGAATATGGGAACACTAACCTGCAGTCTGCAGATTTCTCGTTAGTATGGTTAAACTTCATCTGTTGAGCAAATTCATTTTGCAAATGCAGGGGACAATCTTACTATCTGGGAAATCGTAGGTTCAAGCTTTCCAGTAGACTGAGTATCGAAGTATGATAAATGAAGATTGTCTTAAGAAGCTATTACTGTCTCGTGCATAAGGTCCAAGTGTAACTGATAGCTATAAGGGCCACCACCAGTAACAAGTTGAGAGGACCAGTTAGACCCAAGTTTTGTGGAATCAGTTGTGAAGCCTTTCATTCCGCTTGGAAGATCATGAACACGTTAACGTTGGTCCGGAGACGATGCATCGTAACCAGCACCGATCAAACTCGGAATTTCGTGACCAAGAAAAGGAACATACTGACTTCTTCTTTGTTGATCCTCAGGACGGAAACTTCTTATAGAAATTCACTTCAGTATTAAATTTGAAAGCTCCTGATGCGCCAGTATAGTTTCATTCGCGATAAGCAGTCCATTCCGGTAGTAATAATATTCTCCTATTTCCGGAGTGGAAAAAGAACAGAAAGCGGCTCCTGGGTTTTTGGTGAAGATAAATACTTCAGCGTTTGGGTTTTGCCGCGCAACCTTATTGCTTCTGCCAGAGTTTTTTCGTCTGCTTTGTATTTGTTATCGCTGGTATCATTAAGAGAGATAGATCATTATCACCATGGAGCAACTAATATAGATTCATTGTACCGTACAATTGAATCCTTCTTAACCTTTTGACTATTCAAGTTGAACAGGTAAGAGCCAGCACTGCAGGACAATAGAAACACAGAAAGTATAACACAACCAATGCTCTTGAAAGCATAGAGTTCAAGGCACTCCTGACAGACGAACTTGTTAAGGGTTTTGCATATGTATGTCACTATTAAATAGAGACGACGATATTATCAATCAAAACCAGGAGGTACAATCAGGACTACAATAAGAATTGAAGAAGAGCTAATGCTGTTCCATATCTGCACTACGTAATCAGCAAAGGCATTAAGTCTGTGCATCCCTGGAACATATTCAGATAGCCATTGATACCCTTCAAGCTCATTTTGTTTCTCTTGCAAGTAGCTTCTCAAGCTTTCAATTCCGACCAGATCATCAGCCGAAATAAACCAGAACTATGAACCTTGTCTAAGGCATTAGACATATTCGAAATGATTCGCTGAGAATTTCACGCTTTGTTTGCATTTTCAGTTGCCTTCACTTTCTCGGCTGTCTTGCTAAAATATCGTTTAAGCTCGCTTTTTGCAATCTGCATTTACCGCTGAATGGCCAACATCATGATGAAAGATAGATAAATGCTATCAGTGTTTTCATTAGTAACTCCTTTCAGAAATTGATCAGACATTTGTCCGTATTGCTTAAAGTGCATATTCAAACAATACGCCTCGCCATATGATTCTTTTTTATAAACTGCTTGTTAGTTGCAAAACATCTCCTTAGTTCTGACGCTTTTATTTTAAGGCATTAACAAATACCAACTGAATCTTTTGAAACTATTTAATTACTGGTCACAAAAAGGATAGACCAAGGGATTAAAAGGGAACTAAATCCTTAGTTTGAATTTAATGTTTGAGGAACTGTTTGATTACTGAATGGTTACTGTAATCCTTATCTGCTCTTATGGTGTATTCAGTAGATATTAATGTTTTTTGGATAGAAGTAACCTTACTTCTGTAAGTGTAGTATCCCTTTGAATGATGTTCCTCATTTTAAGATGAGGAACACATAAGAGACTTATCAGACTATGCTTACAGACTAGGAATTCTTAAACATTGCCAAACGATCAAGTGTGCAAAGTACCATCACAGGAGAGGACCATTGAACATTCAACCCAAGAAGAATCTTTTAGGAATGAAATTGCCACTGGCCTCTGAGTCGACGATTTTAATTTTTGAAGTAATGAAATTATTCATGTATTCGTAAAGAAAAGCAGCATAATCTCTTATTCCTGTTGTTACTTATATTGTTTGTCCAGGTGCCAGTAGTTCTGTAAGGTGAATCTACTTCTCAAAAGATATTAGTTACTGGCAGCTGACAGAAGAAGTCCGTTTTCTCTTATGAAGTCAGGACCATAAATACTGAGTACTCCTGAATAAGGTATAAGTTTGCACCATGGACTAGGAGAATATCCACAAGGTTCTGCTTCAGGAGAAGTAGCTCCATGAGCCAATCCTGTAGAAAGATTTATTCCGCTTGTTCTGATGCTTGAGCTCGTTCCAGATGTTTCATAGATTTTTACTGTACGATGTAGTCTTAATGATTAATATTTGGAAGCAAGCATAATATTCTGGAATGAGAACACTTTGCTGTCTGTACTTCCTGTAACACTTATAGGTGGGGAGGGTAGTATCTACTCTAGTCTTGCAGCTTAGAGGGTCTACATCTTCGTTATACCTGATCAACATCATTGATAGTATCAGGTAGTTGTTTAAAGTGTTTGAATCATCTGATCCATATCTCGGCATGAGCCGGGATTGATGTTACATCAATTTTACCTGTCGGAGTTGGGGTAAAACGGGTCATCCCAGTCATAGGATGTTATCAATATTACTAAAGGGATGACGAAGTAATAAGATCTAGTTTTTTCATTGTTGGCTTCCTTTATTTTTTGTTTAGATTAAATGAATATTTTGAATTATCATTGCGTTTTAGGTAAGGGTACTTGTAAAGTTATCTGCTTCTTTTTGAACAGAATGCTCACTGCATTCTCCCTAAAAGGGTCTCTGCAACTGATCTGTCATTGACATTTTAACAAGTTGTGGGGCCGCAAGGTACCTCTTACTTCCTGGCCGATCGCCTGCCTGTACGATGTTTCATTTCCCCGTAGAAACTGCTGTCAGTCTGGTCAGTTATGTCCAGAACTTGTTGTCTTTCCGTCAATACCCCGGTCCATTTACCGGTTATATCAGGTGTTTCTGTTTCTGATAGTTGAATTATCCTTATCACCGTTTTCTTCTGTCTTCTTATCACAGCCGAAATAAGCCACTACCGTAAGAATTAGTAATAAAGTGAAAATCCACTTAACTGGATGATTATTCTTCATGTGCTCTTCCTTTTTTGTTAATTATAATTTTGTAATACTATAGTAAATTTTTTAATTGCATTGTTCATTTTTTATTTACATTGAAGATTAACGACGATTCAGGTAGTAGTATCTCAATTGGGCAAAGGGATGAAAAAAGAGCTACATCTATCGGCATCATTATGGTAGACTGAAGAGGCTAAATCAAAGCTCATTTGCTTAAATTAATTTCGATTTGTGCACTTATATCTTGATTTGTTCAATAAAGGAATATTCAGGCCTGAGGTTATTCAAATAGCAGTTTCAATTATCACGAAAATAATCTGTTCTAATTCTCTTCTTTCCTGGCCAATTTAATCAGAGTTCTAAAAATTTATAAACGATGAGTAGTATAACTGGCACTGAATAAAAACTGCATTAAATTCATAATGTATTTCTAACTTAAAAATAGAATTAGCGAAAAATCTTATCAACAGATAACTCAATTCTTAAATCTTTTCCTCTCCTTAATTAATCTCTCTTTGACTTTCATTTTTAGTTAGTCCTTTAATAGGAAAATAATAGGTTGAGTGTGTTTGCAGATCCGTCGCAAGTGCAAATTTATCCGCCCCATTAACTTTTTGAATACCATCAAACTTAGCCCCTGCTTCCTTAATGATAGAAGATCTAAACATAGGAAACCTCCATTTAGTCATTTAGCTTTTAACTCGATTTTAATTTATAAAGAGAAATAAAAAAAATAAATCGGTCAAAGGGATGAAAAAGGAGTTACATCTTTTGGGTGATTAACGACAAGACTGGAAATTAAGTCGCAATAATTAATGAAGTCTGTCCCGATTACTGTTTAGTTGGATTCAGAGAGTTTAATCATATTGTGGCTTTAGAGATAAAGTTAATCCTCCGATGGGGAAAATAGCTCAAGAATCCTTTATTCAACAGCCTGGTGATGACCGTATTGTAGAATTCAGAAATATAGGATCAAAATATTTGAGAATGGAGTTGAGTAAATTAAAAAACCCAATAGCTATCTATCGGGGTTTATTATATATCTGTTCTATAAAATTATTTCTTTTCTTCCGGGATATTATGTTTGATTTTTTCCCAGGCTGCTTTTATGTCCAGCTCTACGAAGGTCGGGCTTTCACTATTATGACAGCTCACGCAAAAATCTTCAAGTTTTTCGTGCACGATTAACCCTTTTTCGATTGATAAATTTTTATCCTTCATTACTTTCATATCTTTATAAGCCGATCCGGCTCCGTGGCAAGTCTCACATTGAACGCCATCTTCAATTTTAAATTTCTCACCTAACATTGTTGCATCCAGATTATAGCCGGTCACATGACATTTTAAACATTCCCAGGTTTCAGCTGCGGGCTCTTTAAAACCTTTTTCCTTAGCAATTTGATTTGCTTATCAGTTTTCAAGGTTTCAAATGCTTTCGCGTGAGCACTGTTTTTCCAGATTGAAAGTTGACTGCCTTGTTTTTCAGATTTATGGCACATACCACAGGCGTCGGTACCTATATAGGTATTCCCACTTTGACATAATATTGATGCGAATGGTAAAAGTAGAATAGTAAAAAGACAATAAAATGAATGTTTCATAAAACCTCCAGATAGAAATGATGAATCAGGATTGTATTTAATTTAAATTGTAAAAAAAATAATTACTAAGTTCATTTTTTATACGACAGGGAAAGCAAGTTTAAGATTGACTTTGTATTGTTTTATCTTTCCGTCTTCCACACTTGCCATATGTTTTATTACTTCAAATCCTGTTATCCCCTTTATACTTTTTGAGGCTTTCTTCAATGCCTGCACAATTGCATCATCAAATCCTTTTGAGGAGATACCAATGATTTCAATAATTTTTACTGCGCCTTCACTAATGTGTTTACTCATAACAACTCCTTTTTTTGTGAAATTAATTATTATTAATTAACTGTTTCTACTTTACATTAAGATTAAACAGTCATTTCTAAACCTTATTGGATAATTGTTTCTCTATAAAACTCCTATTCGAATAAGATACCAACTTTTCTATATTAAATATTTCCAATACTCCTTTCAATTCTTGAAAGTACTTGATCTTTTCTGCGCTCTGAGCACGTACAAGGATTACATTCACAATCAGATAACTTCTTATTTAGTAATTCATCTATTCGTGCATCGAGTGATAATGTATTCTTCATAGTTTTTTCCTATTCCAATATGGTGCTTAATTTTCATTTGGATTATCCAGTCACTGAGGATGACCAGAAATTATTATTATAACAAGTGAAGCCACCGGAAGCGTGTGAATAACAGCACCTGTATTGTGTTGGTACATATTAGTCCAATCAACCAGCATATAATCACTCCAGGTGCTATTTTGACAAGCATAAGAAGGCTCAATTAAGTTTTAATTTTAATGAGAAACTATGAAGAAAATTGAAGTGACTCAATCGGACAAAGGGATGAAAAATGGGCTACATCTTATGGGTGGTATAAAGAAATAAAATTTTAAATTGATTTAAAAGAACGACCCGATTGATGTGGAGTTTATAATTTTTGCCAATACCCGGAATCTGATATCAAATCCTGCACACCAATTATTGCAAATTGAATTCCTGATGCAGATCAGGAGAAAGCCCTATTATTCTGGAAAGACTATTAACTCCATTATACACCAAGTATCCGACTGACAAAACCAGCACTGCGAAGAACTAACCAGGAGATAATTGCGGTAACAACAATTGCAAGTATTACACCCGCAAAAGCAAAACTTTATCGTAACCGTGACGTCCATCAATCGATGATGAAATTGTAATAACCGTTGCAATAGCGCCCGGTCCTGCTAAGCTTGGCATTGCAAGCGGACTGAATGAGATGTTGCTTTTTTTAATCGCCTCTTGCTTTTCAACTTGAGTAATCTTTTGCTTCACCCGGAAATAGCATTTTAAATCCAAGAAACCTATTACCATCCCGCCAGCTATGCGAATACCGGGGATAGAGATTCCGAAGAAAATCATTATAAAATGTCCAGCCAACAGAAAAACAACTAAGATACCAGTCATATAAATGCACGCCATAATAATTTGGCGATTAAGATCTTTTTTAGTTAGATGTTCGCTAATACCAAGTAGGAGTATAGCAGTGCTGACCGGATTGATAATGGGAAGAAGGGTTACAAGTGTTACTAAAACTGATGAGAGAAAAGCAGTTATATCATTCATAAGACATTATTTAATTGTCGCCTGATAAAAAATATTCATAACAAACTCCCGATAACAATAAAACCAGAAATGATAATTAAAATACCGGCAATTTTGTTTACCCAAATCAAGCCAACTAAATCCAGTTTCTTTCTGAAAAGTATTGAACCTGAAGTAAGTAAGAAAAACCATAAACATGAACCTATAAAAACTCCGGCAACCAGAACTACTGCAGAAAAAAAACTGAGCCCATCTCCCAAACCAAACGCTGCAAAAACAGCAATAAAAGCAAAAATTGTTAAGGGATTGGTAAGTGTCAGAACAACGACAGTAAAATATGATCTTAACCTTCCGCTGCCGCTGATTTTAAGCTTCGGATCTTTTGGCTGGGCTCGAAAAGTTTTTATACCAAGGAAAAAAAGAAGCGCTCCTCCAACTATTCGTATCCATAATCGTTGGTCCGAAAGTGTATCTGAGATGACTGTAAGTCCAAATACTGCAACACAACCGTAAAACAAATCTGCAGTTGCAGCTCCAAGACCTATTATTAGTCCGCTTAATCTTCCTTCGGTAAGCGTCTTGCGGATACACATTACTCCAATGGGTCCGATTGGAATTGCCATAATAAAACCTATAGCTATTCCCTTAAGGAAAAAAGTTAACTCCATATTATAGTCTTGTATTGCCGCTAATAGTTATGTGATAAATATGAAAAACGCTGAGTACTTTACCTTTTAATTTCGGAACGGCGCTACTTAATAATCCGTATCAAGATTGAGTATAATGGTAGAAAATATATTTTCCTCTTTCCTTTTGAGTCAACCCATTTTCAGGATGACTCTCATTGGCTTTATTACCAAGATAAGAGTTCATAACTGATGGATAGACTATCTGAACATAGGGATAGCTTCTATCAAATTCATTTCCGCTTACAGTATTTACAACATCCAGCATTATAAAATGCTCGGGTTCTATCATTGATTCTGCATTTATCATATCTTTGTCCATTGAAAAATCACTCAACAGCTATTCTTTATTTGTGAATATATCGTTAAGAGCAGTTACAACAGTATCTACTTCATGATTAAATTCTGCTTTGAATTTTTCCCAATTATCTTTTCCTTCATATCGATATTCATTTATCTTCTTCTTTAGCTCGATATTTTTTTGCTCTAATGTTAGAATTTGATTTTCATACTTAGCTTTGAATTTTGCAGTTGTCTCTTTCATTGCTGCTTTTAAGTTATCAATTTGTTTTTGGTTAGCGTCAATCTTTAATTCAGCATCGCTCTTGAATTGCTGCCATTCCATTTCAAATTGAGCCTGTGTATCTATCATTTCCTGGTTTGCTTTTTCAACCTCTTCTTTAGCATTATCTCGGTTATCACAACCGGTAAACACTGATCCAGCAACCAGCAAAATAACTGATATGATAAAATAATTTGTTCTTCATAATTATTCTTTCCTTTAATTTGTGTGAGTTTTAGTTAATGATTACAATTATATAATAGGAAGAAATTCTGGCTTGTTCAATCGGTCAAGAGGATGGAAAAAGGACTACATCTTTGGTATGAGTAAATAATCTGACTCAGATTGTATTTTGTTAATGGGTCAAACTGTTGACCATTGAAATACTCATGGAAATTGTTTCAAGAGTTTCATCTAAGTCTAAATAATTTGACTCCTTTTCTGTTAACCTATTTCAGGCCGATTCATTTAGAAAAAAGCCCGCCAATTTTTTGGCGGGCTTTAAAAGAGGTCAAATAGAAGTTTTTTATTTCATACAAAATTATTTTCTATAAACCCGGTTCCTTAAAGGAGCTGGGTTTGTTAGTTATTACTTCAATAAAATCATTTTCTTCATACTGGTAAATTCTCCCGCTTTCAACTGATAGAAATAAACTCCGCTGGGCAGGTTTGCTGCATTGAACTGAGCTGTGTGAAATCCTGATTCCATCTCTTGATTTACTACTACGGCTACTTCCTCTCCAATGCTGTTAAGTATGATAACTTTTACAAATGACTTTTCTTTTATACCGAAGCCAATTGTTGTTGCTGGATTGAATGGATTGGGGTAGTTCTGTTCGAGCAAGTATGATTTAAACGTTCTGTAATCGACTTCAATCACTTCTGAGTATTCATAACTTCCAAGGTAGTCGATCTGTTTTAATCGGTAAAAGTATTTTCCATCGATAAGGTTTTTATCACTGTAAGAATAATCCTGTCTTTCTGTTGTTGTTCCTTTACCGTAAACAAAACCGACGGTAGCAAAATCATTCCCTTCAAAACTCCTTTGCACTTCGAATAATTGATTATTAAGCTCCGTTGCTGTTGACCAGTTAAGTATAACTTCTTTTCCGTTCGATGTTGCTGTGAAGGAAGTTAATTCAACTGGAACAACACTGGTGGCATCTAATGTAACTGCAGTCTGTGCCAATGCTTTGCCGTCAAAAGCTGCACCATTCTGCATTACAATGGCTGTTTGACATAATATAATTCCTTTAAAATCAGAAGATGTTCCAAGAGTAACGTTACCGGCAACCTGCCAGAAAATATTAGAAGCCTGTGCGCCTCCCTGTAAAGTAATAGTAGCTCCGTTTGCCAGGATTAGACCTTGTGCGATCTGAAAAATCCAGACATCGCTCGCAGTACCCGAGATAGTGACACCGCCAGCAGATACCAGGTACCCCAGTACCCCATTTATAGAGACCTCGAGTAAGGGTCTGCCCGGTGAGATCTCCGCTGTACAGTTCAGTATAATCTGGATTTGGCCGACCAGCTGCGTCAGTGTACGCGGTTTCCATGTCACCTACAGCTACTGTCAACATTGTTGGAGTTGGTGCGGTATAATCTGCAGCATATATTTTTCCTGTAACTAAAGTTGAAGTTGAGAATGTACCTGATGGGTCCAGTATCAAATCAAATCCGGTTATGGCTGTTGCAGCAGCAGGGCTAATACCCAAATCTCCAACGATTGCAGTAGTTCCGGTTGTTGAAATACCCGTTTTTGCTAGAACTACAAAATTGCCAGCTGTTCCCAAATCCACTGGTGCCGGCGAAGATTGAGCTAGCGTAGCGTCAGGCGTCATCAAAGTTAGAACCAGCATCGCACCGAGGAAAAACGTCCACCTGCTAAAGAACGTTTTTGGATTTGTTAAATTAGTTTTCATAATAACCTCTATTATAGTTTATAAATTTATTGTAGTGAACATGCATGACCTGCATTGTTCTTTAATTACACCATCATTATAGAAAGAAAAGGAAAACGGGACAATCGGCCAAGAGAATGAAAAAGGAATTAGATTTTTTTAACCTAAAGGATGTAGACCATTTTTCATCCTTTTGCCCGACTGTTGACGCTTCTCATAAATTCATATATTTCAATAGATTTTTAATACATTCAAAAACAAGAGGTTTAGTATGAAATATTTAAAATTATTTGTTCCGATTATCCTGCTTGCAATAACATTTTATTATTGCAGCACAGTTCCGATTACGGGAGGATCTCAGCTTCATCTGATTTCCTCTGCGGATCTAAATGCATTGAGTTTCCAGGAGTACAGTGAATTCCTGCAACAGAATAAACTGAGCACAGATGCTCAAAGCACTGATATGGTGAAGACAGTTGGATCAAATATTAAAAGAGCTGTTGAAATTTATTTTGCACAGCACAATCTTTCTAAAGAACTGAGTGGATATGCTTGGGAGTTTAATCTAATCGAAAGCCCTGAAGCTAATGCCTGGTGTATGCCGGGGGGGAAAGTTGTTGTTTATTCAGGAATACTTCCAATAACACAAAATGAAACAGGATTAGCTGTTGTGATGGGTCACGAAATTGCACATGCAATTGCACAACACGGTGCTGAGAGAATGAGCCAGGGATTAATGCAACAATTAGGTGGTGTTGCTCTTTCTGTCGCATTACAAAACGAACCTCAAACAACACAGAATATTTTTATGACAGCTTATGGTTTAGGCTCTACTGTCGGTGTGATTCTTCCATTCAGCAGAACACAGGAAAGCGAAGCAGACAGGCTTGGATTGATATTTATGGCAATGGCTGGTTATAATCCGAATGCAGCTCTGGATTTCTGGACGAGAATGTCGCAAAGTAAAACTGGCGGTTCACCACCGGAATTTTTAAGTACTCATCCTTCAGATCAAACGAGAATTGCTAATCTTAAAAAGTATATGCCGGAAGCTATGGAGTATTATAAGAAATGATATTATCAGACAGGGATAAGAATTTTACTTATCCCTGCTTCAAATAAATATTTGAGTAATTATGAGAAAATCTCAGAATTATTTGAGTCCTTAATAGGATCTTTACTATTAATATAAGGAATACGAAAACCTTTTCTATCCGATACGAATAGTGTCAAGGCTTCCTATGACTCCGAAGGCACTCAATAGCCAGAGAATCACAGCAATGACTACAACCACATTCAAGATTTTCTTGATGGTTGACTGCATCGGGATGTAGCTGTTAATCAGCCAGAGAACAACTCCGACAACTACCAAAACAATTACTAATGTAATGAGTGACATAACTATTTCCCTTTCATAATTTGTTTCTTGACCGGATCTCCTTCAGTGGAGACTATTATTCTTTTTTTGCGATTTCCGATTTAATCAAATGTTTTTATGATTACTATAATATGATATGAAGTAATTTGTGATTGTTCAATGGAGCAAAGGGATGAAAAGGGAGCTACATCATATGGACGAGTAACTTCACTGCAATAATCAAACTTGTAAATTAAACTTTAATAAGCTCTTAGTTAGAATATCAATAATCTCTTACTTTTTTCTCTTAAGGAACATTCTATATAACAATAATATAATTATAGCTCCAACAGTTGCACCAATAAAACCTGCTGTCTCACCGGGTTCATAAATTCCTAAAAATTTACCGAGATAAGTTGCGACAAATGCACCGGCAATTCCAAGTAGAATTGTAATTATGCAGCCGCCAGGATCTTTACCTGGCAATAATAATTTTGCAATTACTCCTGCAATTAAACCAACGATGATTGTTCCTAAAATTTCCATAATATTTTTTCCTTCTATTTTTCAGCCATAATAGTAAATCGTTGAAACAAATTCCTCAAGTTGATTATTAAATTCTGAGGGATTCTCAATATTGCTTAAATGACCAGCATGCTCTATGATGTTCTGCAATGATTCTTTTATTTTTTCATGCATCATCTGTGCTGCTTCAGGAGGGGTTATCTTATCCTCTTTACCGACCATGATAAGCACTGGTACATTTATATCATGCAGCTTGCTGCAAGTTTCTTTACGTTCGTAAAATGTACGCAATGTTTTACAGATTGATTCTTCAGTAGTACTCACTATCATCTCCTTCACAGAAGCAATTTCTTTTTTCTTTGTCGAGAATGATGCCGGTGCAAAAAGATTTTTTATACTCTCTTCGGCAAATTTTTCTACCCCATCCTTTTTGATGCTTTCAATTGTCTTTATTCGTTTTTCTTTTGCTTCGGGCGTGTCGGCTGTGCAAGTGGTATCACTCAATATAAGTGCATCAAAGCGGTCCGGATAGTTTTCAACAGCGTTTAACGCAATGTATCCGCCCATTGATAAACCACATAGTATTGCTTTATCAATTTTCAGTGCATCCATCAGGTTCAGCAGATCAGTCGCAAAAAGGTCAATCGAAAAATCTTCAGTCCCGGCATCAGAGTTCCCATGACCGCGAACATCATAAGCAATGACGCGGTAGTTTTCCTTTAACACTTCTGCCTGCTTGGCCCACATAGACTTATTAAATGGAAAGCCGTGAATGAAAATGATAACCGGGTCTCCAGCTTTTCCCTCATCATTGTAACTGACCGAAAGATCATTGATGACTACTTTGATATTGCTTCCCAAATTTCTCATAATGCTATTCCTTAAATAGTACTGATGTCATATTTCGAACTATTACCTGCTATGCACTTTATGATTCATCTTTTGTGGTGCGTATCAAACCGATGCCCGCAATAAAAAATATTATGCCGACAATGCCAAAAATGATAAGCGCTTTGGTATCCGTTGAACCGCCTCCACTATATACAAATAACACTGCAGCATAAATAAGGCCGGCAATTCCGAGTATTGTTAGTACGGCTCCAAAAATTCTTTTCATATTCATAACATTCTCTTTTCTTTTATTGATTAAACTGTTAAATATTTTTTATTCAGAGTAAATACTTCTTTATCTAAAATTCTTTTTTTGATTTTATGTTTTGTACCCACTTCTAAATTTTCATTTTGTACCTTCCACTAAGTGTTCACGAGCATAATTTTCTAATATTGAAGTAAGCGAATCATAATAAGCTCTTAAATTTTTAATGTTTATTTCAGGATTTTCAATATCGGGAAGTGTAACAGGCATTTCTCCTAGATGTTCATAAAGTTCAGGATACTTTTCCTGAATGGTCATAGTAATTTCCAGTATTTTAGAATTAAGTTCTTTTTCTGATTCCATAACCACTGCTTTATTATTTACTAAAATTCTTCTTTGATTATATGTTTTTCATCTACATTTAAATTTTGCAACTGCTTTTCTACGAACTCTATCATAGGCGGGGGACCACATAAATAAAAGTATTGATTTATTCCGCCAAAATTATCCTGAAGAAAATCCATAGTGATGTGTCCATTTGCATATCCATTCGCTTTTTCTTCAGATAAAATGTTGATAAAATTATTGCCTAAGAGATTTTCAAATTCCTGGGCAAGGATTATATCCTCTTTCGTTTTGTTGGCAAAGATGAGTTTGTTATTACCTATTTCATTATTTATCTGAAGATATCTGAAGATGGAAATAAATGGAGTAACCCCTGCGCCTCCTGCAATAAACATACCCTCACCCTTATAACCGATTGAACCAAAAACCTCATACAAAATCAACTCATCATCTTTTTTAAGTTGTAGAAGTTCGTTAGTTACGCTCTTGTGCGAAGGATATGTCTTGATGGTAAATTCAAGAAAATCATTATTTGGAAGACTTGTAAAAGTGAAGGGCCTTTTTTCATCCAGCCAATCTTTTTTGTTTATTGCAACTTCAGTCGCTTGCCCTGGAGCGAAGTTGTATTGTTTAGGTTTCTCAGTAATAATCTGCAGCACATCATGCGTGATGTGATGAATTGATTTTATTTTTACAAAATGTTGGTTCATCATTTAAATATTTTTTGTATTTAAAACATTATTATTAAATAAATTTCCTTGAGTAATTATGCATTACCTTTCATAGTTGTTCTCCGTTAAAAAATAATTTGATATAGTTTAGTTCTTAGTGCGCAAAGAATTATCAAACTCTTTACGATTATAAAATCTGTCGTCGAAAATCGTCATATCAATTGTGTTATCGCCAATATACTGGCGGAACAAAATTAATTCGTAATCACGGTCAATAACGGCTCCTTTATTAAACCGCCTTGCTTTGGTAAATGTCGTATAGTTTATTTGGTTGGTTAGCACCTTCTTTTTTTCTTCATCCAAACTCACCATTCCTATAGGTACAATAAGGTGGTCATCACCATCCTTGTTTATAAATCCATGCACGCCATCGCCTGCAGGAACTTGATAAGTGTTATAGCTATCTTCTATCAAAGTTGTATCGACTTCAACATCCAGGTATACGACACGTTCTGCTTTTTTATTAACCAGTAAATTGGTCACTTTTCCTATGATGCGGTTATCGGCATCCATAACATCCCAGCCTCTAACATCAGAATAATCGGATGCTACTTTATAATCGGATAACTCTTCCAGGTAATAAAGATTTTTATTAGAGTCAGACATAATTTTAATTCCTATTTAAATTGATTAATTCATTTTTTTGAGTAACACAGCTGCTTTACTAAAGAAAGACTTAACTTCATCTCTCTGATCAAGGGTAAGTAACGCCGGATTAATTGATGCAGATGCATTTTTCAACTCAGTTACTTCATTAGTCAATCCCGGATATTTAGCCTTCTGAATGTTTTGCAAAACATTGGTTAAAATATCAGCAGCTTTTCTAATGCTATCTGCATGCGAGGTATCAAAGGGATCTTTAGTGATCATTTTTGCATGTTCTTTAACCTTCTCTATATCTGCCTTAACATCATAGCCAATTTCACCAGCCATTGCGTTTGTTGCATCAGTTAGTTTTAAAAGCGCTTCATTTGTATATGCATGATCCAGAGTCATCCTATTGGTATCAGCTTCTATGAAACTCACATAAGCCTCAACAGTAGTGTTATTCTCTTTCACACTTATAAGGTCAGTAGTTTCGGTTACTTCCTTCACTTCTTCACTGCTCGTTTGAAATGCCAGGAAATAAATAATCAAAGCAACTATGACGATGCCCAATAATATCCACGGCCATAGTAACTTTTTCTTTTCAATTTTTATTTCTGTCATAATAATCTCCTCAGTTGGTTGATAATATTTTTTTATTTAATTTTTTTGAAGATTCAGCTTGCTTTACCTTCAGTTTGATTAACCAGATAATTCTCTAAACCCATTTGGCCAATCTGTTCCCGCTGTATTTCTGGCTAACCAACATGTCTTTCTTCCATTTTGAGTATCGTTGTCAACAGGTCAACTGTGCTTTCATCTCCAACTTCACGAGCAAGTTTGATTGCAGCATTATAAGTTCTTACAGCATTATGTTCACCGTTATTGTCGTTCCTTATTATTTCCGGAACAGTTTTACCATTTATGTATTAAGTTTGGATACTGTTGGAACCATTAAAAATATTCTCTAATAACCATGCATGGGCATTCATCATTGCCTCTTTCTGATACAGGGGTTATTATAACCCCATTCCACACATCTCTACCCATATACTAGAATTGCAGTAAGTTCATTAAACCTGGTTAGTCGGATAATTGATTTCCTTCATAATTGCCCTTAAAATTCTTTAAATATATCCGCCTTTTTATTTTCTTGTTAAATAGATCCACCCAGCACGAGACCAGAGAATTAAAGAGCCAACCCACCCGCTCCATCCATCCACATTCATCCCCCTCTCCCCATTCATTATCCTCCTCATCCCCAACCCCAACAAAAAAAGCAACAACGCAACAAACGAACAACAAGAGATTATTTGCTTTTCTTTCATAGGAATAGCTCCTTTAAATAATTGATATTTCTTATTATGAGTTTTTTTAATTAATTCAAAACTCAATTCTGACAGATAACTACCGCCGGCTACTCTTTTTTTGCGAATAAATCCTTCAGTGCATTTCTAACAATATCCACATCGCGGTTAAATTCTTTTTTGAATTCTTCCCATTTATCTTTTCCTTCATACTTGTATTCATTTATCGATTTTCTTAGCTCGGCATTTTTCTGTTCTAACGCCAGCACTTCTTTTTCATATTTAGCTTTGAATTTGCTGCTCGCAGTTTTAATTTCTGCCTTCAGTTCATCAATGCTTTTTTGATTTGCGTCAATTTTGAATTCAGCATCGCTCTTGAATTGCTGCCATTCCTTTTCATACTGAGCCTCAGCTTCTTTCAATTCCTGATCTGCTTGTTTAACATTTTCTTTGGCATCCTCCACATTCCCTTCCCTATCGACATTGCACGAAATCAATGCAATTGCCGCAATTGATAGTAGAACTATTAAGATGAAATATTTGTTTTTCATAATTCTCCTTTTTGGTTTTTTTAGAAATATCTATTTACAGTATTCTTGTATAAAGTAAACTCACCTGCCTGCGGTATATTAACTTTACGGAATTAACTGTTGATATGATATGAAAGATTTGTGAATAACTCAATCGGACAAAGGAATGAAAAGGGAACTACATCTTTTGGTTTACATGATCACACTATTTTACATTTGGTATGAACTATTTTTTTCTACCAGCCAAAAAAACAACTCCGCCGATTACAATTACTCCTATACCAAGAAATGGACCCCAGCTTACCGTATTATCTTTATCCGCTGTAATCTCAATATCCCCAATATCAACTACTTTTTCTCTTGTTACGTAATTAAATCCGGTATATAGAGTTATTAATAACCCTATTGCCATTATCACTATACCAATTGTTTTTGTATTCAATGTACTAATCCTCTATTGATTTCTTAAAAATTTTACTCAAGAATTTTTTTGCTTTTTCTATTTGAGTTCCTGGGTAACCATTTGACTCCATAATCATTCGAGAATATATAAATATCATTATATGTTAATATGTTGTAATTCTGCTGCTATATCCCTTTTGTATTTGAGTAAAACTCATTTTCAAATTACCGACTATCACTTTTTTTCCATTTAATGCTCATTATTTTTATAAATATTGTGCTTGATTTCATTTAAATATGATAATTTTTAATAATTTGTTTCGTTTTTTTTTAAATAATCTTAATACTTTTTCTTTTCCGGTTTCCAAATATCATATGTTTATAAATCATAAATATGGTATATAGTTTAGCTTTTATTTTATATCCTCATTATTTAAATATAACCACCGTCAATAATAATTCACTCCATAAAAATTATTCATGAAATAAAAATGCATAAAATATATGATCAATGTAAGAATATAATGTTTATTTTTTTTACCTAATTTAAAGTGTCCAAATAAAACCGTGAGTTCACTCTTATATTATCCTTTGCATAAATCAAGCATCATTTTTAATTAATTAAACCTTTAGATGAAAAAAATTCCAGCACCTATTAATCATAAATAAATATGTACCTGATTTTTTATTTGTAATCCTTTTATTACATTATAAGTCCATTTTTTATTATGTGTGGTAGGACCGCAATCTGTTATTTAGTTTTCAAATTATATGTAATTTTAACTCTTTTCATTTAATAAAATTTTATCCACCTGAATTTAATTTAATAATTTACTTTTAAAATAGTAAATTACCTCTTATATAAAAATGTGGATTCTAATGGCACCTGTTATAACTTTATTTTCTTTTATTTTTTTTTAATTAAAAAATTTATTTAATTAATATAATTATAAATAAAGAGGATAAATGTTTTATTATTTAGTATAGATATTTTATCTTTAATCTTTATGAATATTAATTGTTCATCATTGGTATATGCATTAAAAGAATAACTAAATATTTTTGATCTGATTATTAATCATTGGATTATTAAAAAGGGGATTAAACTTTTTAATCCACAACTATTTTAAAATACTAATGCCTTCATAAATTACACCTTAAATCAAATAAAAATAAATTTCAAATAAACAAATTATTTAAACTCTGCTATTTCAGTTATTCATTTTATGGAATCAAATGAAAAAGAAAAAGGAACTACATCTTATTGTTAGGATTATTATCAAAACTGAATATTTAATTGAGAAAGTAAGAAACTATTAACTTTGACTTTTCAGTAATAATCAAGAGGGTGAATAACACTAAACTAAAATAACTAGTAACAAGTTGATCAATTAAATCAACTTAGTAATGTTATTCTTACTTCTACTGTATGTTCCTTCTTATCGTCAACAAGTGGAATAATTTTATCAACATTCTGAACTCCATCGACAGTAATACTCAAATCATCATTATCATCCTGTGTTTGAAAAATTGTGATGTGGTACATTGTTTCACGATAACGATAATGCACTTTATAAGTTTCCCAATCAGCTGGAATGCAAGGCTCAATATGAAGTTTATCTACTTCAAGCCTCAATCCAAGTAGTGATTCCACGATAAGCCGGTACATCCATCCAGCAGACCCTGTGTACCATGTCCAGCCACCCCGACCGATGTGGGGTGACAGTGCATAAACATCAGCCGCAACTACATATGGTTCTGCTTTGTATGTTGCAATATCTTCCGGAGATGTTGTATGGTTAATCGGATTGATAATTGTAAACAGTTCCCATGCGCGTTTACTATCTCCCAAAGTTGCAAACGCCATCGCTGCCCAGATTGCAGCATGTGTATATTGACCGCCATTTTCTCTTACTCCGGGAACGTAGCCTTTTATGTAACCCGGATTCAAATTTGATTTGTCGAATGGCGGATCTAAAAGTTGTATTAATTTATGTTCGCGTCGAACAAGGTTTTTATCCAATGCCTCCATTGCCATACGTGAACGTTTTGTATCGCCCGCACCGGAAAGTACAGACCAGCTTTGCGCAATAGAATCAATCTTGCATTCCTCGTTACTTGCCGATCCGAGTGGTGTACCATCATCGAAGTATGCTCTACGGTACCATTCGCCATCCCAGCCGTTTTGTTCTATATTCTTTTGCAGCTTGTGTGCTTCACTTTTACAACGCTCAACAAATTGTATGTCACCTCGCTGGCTGGCAATTTTTGTGAACTGAGTAAGCACTTCATAGAGGAAGAATCCTAACCAAACACTTTCACCTTTACCTTTTATACCGACCATATCCATTCCGTCATTCCAATCACCACTGCCAATTAACGGCAAACCATTATCACCAAATCTTAGTCCATTGATTATGGCTCGAACACAATGCTGGTATAGACTTCCGGATTCTTCCGATCTGTTTGGCAGATCATAATATGAATCATCATCTGCGCTAACTGCCCGTCCTTCCAGAAAATATACAGATTCATCCAGTACACCTGTATCTCCTGTACTTAGTACATACCGGCACACCGCTAAAGGAAGCCAGAGGTAATCATCCGAACAACGTGTACGCACACCTCGTCCAGTAGGTGGATGCCACCAATGCTGCACGTCTCCTTCATGGAATTGGCGACTTGCGCAAAGAAGCAGGTGTTTTCTTGTTATGTTTGGTTCAGTATGAATCAGTGACATTACATCCTGCAACTGATCTCGAAAACCAAAAGCCCCACCGGATTGATAGTATCCGCTTCGCGCCCAAATGCGGCATGCTAAAGTTTGATATAAGAGCCAGCCATTAGTTAATATATTTAGTGAAGTATCCGGTGTTTCAACTTGCACTGCACTGAATGTGTTTTTCCAATATTGCCAAACTGATTCTAATGCACTTCGCGCAGCAGTTAAGCTTCGCACCTTTTTAGCCAGTTCTATAACTTCAAAATAGCCATGACCGACACCAAGTGTGAATATGATTTCACGCTCTTGACCATCGTCCAGCTCGAAAGGAACCTGGATTGCAGCGCAGGGATCCAAAGCGGCTCCTATCTTACCGGAAAGATGCAAACGGGTCATTGCTTCCGGATTTTGAAGCGTGCCGTTGCGCCCTAGGAATTCTGTGCGATCGCAGGTTAATGTATGATCCGCATCGTCTGTTTGAAAGAAGGCAATCCGGTTGGAGAACTCCGAATTATATGAATTTCGTGCATAGATTGTCCCACTATCAGGATCAATTTCTGTAACTACGTGCATGAACGATTTCGGGCGTAGATCGCCCAGCACTAGCTCCACATAGCCTGTAATAGATAACTTGCGTAATCTGCCAGACTCATTTTTCACTTTGAGTACTGAAAATTTGATTGCGGCATCTGTAGCAACATAAATCCAAAGCTCTGAACGGATCCCGTTCTCACTATGCTCAAAAACACTATAGCCAAATCCATGACGGCTGGCATACGCACCAATTCCTCGCCTAGGTAATGGTGTGGGTGACCAGTAGTGTCCTGTTTCTTCATCACGAATGTAAAAAGCTTCACCGCCTGAATCGGTAACAGGATCGTTGTTCCATGGTGTGAGTCGAAATTCATGAGCATTCTCGCTCCATGTATATGATGGTCCATTTTCTGTGATAACAGTACCAAAACTCGAATTTGCAATTACATTTACCCACGGTGCTGGTGTAACTTGTTTGTGTGAGGTTGTAATTATGTATTCACGTCCATCAGGTGTAAACCCGCCAAGCCCGTTAAAAAAAATCAGATCATTACGGGGCAGCACAAAATCATCATGGTGATGGTGATGATAATTTCGAGTAGGTTTGAAACGCCTAATGGGAATTTTTTTTCTTCTTATTTGATTTATCTGTTCTTCAAGAGTTCCCCGTTGATCGGAGATTATAACACGAGCAACAGTTTGGAAAAGGATGCGGTCCTCGTTGGATATTTGATCTGCGTGCCGCACAAAAATCCCACCTGGTCTGTCAATTAAGTTAGCTTCAATACCTGCAGAGATTAGACTCATAATTTGTTCTTGAAGTAATTGCCGGTAACCGGCATGGTCTTCATTCCAGATCACTAAGTCCACAGGCAATCCTTTTAATCTCCAATACGAATGTGCCTGAACAAGTCGGCGCACTATGTTAATATTATCCGGATCTTCAATCTGTAACAGAACTATAGGTAAATCGCCGGAAATGGAATATCCCCATAAACCGGATTGCCCTCTGCGGTTTTTGATTATGACACTTGGATCAGCGCGAAGGAAAGCATTTCCGAATAGTATAGAACTTGCGATACGACCGTAAAGCTGAGCGTCAACCTCAATAGCATTGATCTGTCTCAACGTCACTTGACTGTGTGTCCATGCAAGTTCAAAAATACGATTGGCAAGTCGACGGTCATGATATTTATCAACAAGATCTAAAGCTGCCTGGCGGTTTTCAGCAATTCCCATTATCATATCCACTGTTGCAGTCTCTTCAGGTTCTAAAGTTATATGATAACGTATTGCAACAATTGGATCTAATACTGAACCCTGACTGCCGGAGAGAGCTGTAAAATCGTTCATCACTTGTGGATTGGCAGTTGTGTTTCCACGCCCAATGAATTTCATCCGGTCGGTTTCGAAAGAAACCTTTTCTATATTCACGCCACGCACTACCATCATATGAAACATCAATGGTGTTTTCTCATCCATGGATCGGGGTCTGCGATTACAGAGGATTGCATGTCGCTCCTGGATAATCTCCGTTTGAACAAATAGATTACTGAAAGCCGGATGTAAATTATCAGAAGCAGATGCAGCAAGAACAACTTCTGTGTAACTTGTAATATCAATCGTTCGACGTGCTTGTGATTGGTTTGTAAGATGTATTCGTCGCAACTCGATATCATCTTCCGGTGATACAACAATCTCTGTATGCATATCAAAATTCTGATCTTGCCGGCGAAATTCAGCAAGACCTTCCGAGAAAATTGCTTCATATCTCTTCGATCGTTTCAGCGTTGGTTGATGTGTGGTTGACCAAAATTCTCCACTTGACTCATCGTGGATATAACAGAAAGTGCCCCAGTTATCGCGAGTAGTGTCTTCTCGCCAGCGCGTAATTGCAATATCTTTCCATTTGCTGTAACCGCCACCAGCATTAGTAATCATAACATGATATCTTCCGTTCGAAAGGAGATGCACCTCTGGAACTGGCGTATCAGGGTTATTAAGTATTCGTACAGGCACTCCCGGACTGCTAATTTGTGTTGGAGTATCAGATAGCCCTGATGCGCGTGAATAGAAAACCGTTGCTTTTGGAATTCTTTCCTGAAGTAATAAAATGGTTGCTTCGAATAATGGATTTGAGTTAAAACGCTTTTGCATAGGACGATCCAGCATCAAGTAAGCAAGGGAGAGCAGGCTCATACCTGAGTGATGTGCCATAAAAGATTTAATGGGTGCACTCGATTGCCCGCGTGGCAGACGCGATTTCGTATAATCTACTGCTTCATAGAAACCATATTTTCCAAGCATCCCATCTGCCGCAAGTCGTTGAAGATTAAGACAAGCTTCCTCTGGCTCAACCATCAGAGCAAGTGCTGAAGCATAGGGTGCAATAACCAGGTCCTCCGCTAATCCGCGTTTTAACCCCAGACCAGGCACACCAAATGCACGGTATTGGTAATTGAGATTGACGTCCACAGTGTTATAACCAGATTCAGAGATACCCCACGGAACGCCGCGTTCCCTTCCATATTCAATCTGTCGCTTTACAGCCGCTTTATATGTTTGGTTAAGTAAAGTGTTTTCGTATGTTGGCATTACCAGCAGCGGCATCAGGTACTCAAACATTGAACCGCTCCATGAAAGTAGAATTGGTTCACCACCAACAGTTGTAAGTAATCGCCCTAATGCAAACCAGCTTTCCTGTGGTAATTCTCCTTGTGCAATTGCAACAAAACTACTCAGTCTTGCTTCTGAAGCTAACAGATCATAGTAGCTTGAATCCCGTCGTCTTTCATTAACACTGTACCCAACTGATTGTAAATGACGCGTCTTATCATACAGAAAAGTATAGTCCATACATGCAAAGTTGTTTGATTGTTTTACAAGACTTTCGATAATAGTAATACGCTCATTTGCGCGGGCATTAGCTTCGGTGATAAATTGTTGAAGTTTTTTTAATTGCTCGCTTTTATCAGTTGTAATGTCTGAAGAATGCTCGAAGTCAACGAGCAACTGCACGTCAAGTTTTGCTAATTTGCGCAATGTTGGAATCTCATTAAAGCCGGAAAAATAATTCTCCAGGTCTGGAGAATTTAGCAGAATAACCCAAGGCGCTAGAAACGTCAATTCATCGAGAGCACTGCGGCATTGCATAGCAAGTGCGTGAGACCATCTTTTAGGTTCACTATCATGAATCGCATTAAATTCATTTTCTACTTCTTTAGTCGATGCTGCTAACTTTTCAAGATTTTGCCATACATCTACAAGATTATTGAACGGAGAAGTGATTATCAAATCCAAATCCTTCTTAAGTTGATCTAATTTGTCATTAGCGATTTCTCCAACTGCATCAATTAAAATTCTTAAAGTGTCGCTTATCCCTTCGAACAGTTGTTGACCAATTATTTTTTTATCAGGCAGAGAAACAAAGCCCTGACTTAGTGTAAGCAGATGACCTGAAATATTCCCGCTGTCAACAGATGAAATATAAAGAGGAGGCAGCGGCTTCAAAGATTGTGTGTCGTACCAGTTGAAGAAATGTCCTCGATACCGTTCCAGAGTTTCCATGGTTTTAAATGTATTCGATGTTCGATCAATAAGTTGTCCTGTAGTGATGTAACCAAAATCATACGCTGACAAATTAGCGAGAAGTGCCAATCCTATATTGGTCGGCGATGTTCGATGTGCGATTACACCAACATGATTTTCCTGATAGTTATCAGGTGGCAGCCAATGATCTTCCGGACCAACAAAAGTTTCAAAGTAGGACCATGTTTTCCTGGAAATGTCCCGTAAAAATAATTTTTGAGTAATAGTTAATTTTGCTTTGCGTTGTACGAGCGGCAAACTGATCCACCAGGTGATAACCGGAGATACAGCCCAAAGAAATAATATTGGAAAAGCAACAGCAGGTATATCTTGTTTTGAATAGACGAAATAAATGATAGTAGAAATGGCAATGAACGGAGCTATCCACATTGTTCTAAAGGAACTGAGGAGGTTTGGTTTACTATTACGATCTATAGCATTGGATGGATTCCATTCGAGAAGTTTTTTATGGGAAATCAGCATTCGCCATAATGTGCGTAAAATTGCATCCTGACTGAAAAACGCCTCGTATGGAAGAGTTATAAAAGTAAAAGCTGCCTGAACAAAATGCACACTGGTGGATCGTACTGCAGCAACAAGGTGCTGGCGAATAAGTACATCTTTAGGTTTATTTAGTAAGTCGATAGTTGAGATGATCAAAGAGGGAATAAGAATAATTCCGATCACAACCAATGTCCAGAACCAGGCTTGCGGCAATACTGTCCACCCCAGCAACAAAATTAGTAAAAGTGCCAGAGGTGAAAGACTGCGTCGAAGATTGTCAAAAATTTTCCACATTGACAACAATGATAGCCGGTTTCTAATTTAATCCATTGTTAGGGCTTGGAACAACCGGAAGCAGCCATCTCAATAATTGCCAATCACCACGAATCCAACGATGCCGGCGATTTACATCCGTAATATATCGGGATGGATATTCCTCATATAACTCTATGTCACTCAATAGACCGGCTCGAGTGTGGCACCCTTCAAGAAGATCGTGACTGAGAATTCGGCTTTCAGGAAATCGCCCATTGAGAATTTGCACGAACATATCAACATCGTATATACCTTTACCAATAAATGACCCCTCGCCAAACACGTCCTGATAGACATCAGAAACAGTGCGTGTGTATGGATCAATTCCCGGTTCACTTCCATAAAGCTTTGCATAACGTGAACGATTAGTTCCCGGAAGGCTGATTGCAACGCGCGGCTGCAATATTGTATATCCTTTAGTTACATAATGTTTTTTTTCATCATAATGTGCATGGTTAAGAGGATGCGCCATCGTTCCGATTAACTGCCGGGCTGAGTCACGAGGCAGTTGTGTATCAGCATCAAGAGTAATAACATACTTCACTAACGGTAAAACTTCAGTCTTACCGATAATAAGAGAGAATCTGTTTTTCGAACCACCTCGCAATAAAGAATTTAATTCCTCAAGCTTTCCTCTTTTACGTTCGTAACCCATCCACAACCGCTCCCGAAAATTCCATTGCCGCGGTCGATGAAAAAGAAAAAAAGTATCGCTGTGTAATCCTTTGTATTTTTTATTAAGCCCTTCAATTTTCTCACGTGCAAGCTGTACCAGTGGTTCATCTTCAGGCAAAGTTTCCTTAGCAGCATCTTGAAAATCTGTAAGCAGTCCAAAGTGAAGATTCTCGTCCCGGTTTGCAAGAAAACGTACTTCCAAAGATTCAATAAGTTCATTTATGTTTTTTGCATCAATTAACATCGCAGGAATTACTACAAGTGTGCGGAACTCCGGTGGTATACCTTCTGAGTAATCCATTCGCGGTAAGCGTTGGGGCATTGTCAATAAAGTTGATAGCCAATTCACTAAAGCAACAGATAAATTACTTGCAGCCAGAAAAAAGAGAATACCCATAAGTTTAAGCGGCAAACCATTTAATCCTTCGCTGTAAGATTTCTCTAATAAGCCGGCGGTGAAGAGTGCCGTCAATAATATAATCGAACCGCTGTATAATAATAAAGGTACACGGCTACTAATTTTTCTTAGTGCTGCAGCAGCAGAAAATTTTACTTTAGCAAGTGCCTCAAATTTTTTTGAACCCTTATCTATCAGGTAGTATCCTACATGTGCAGTTCTGTCAGTGTCGCCATTTAATGCAGCACCTTCTTGTGATAAGCGAATTGCTAATTGTGCCGCCTCTTCTTCAGATAGAGAACTGTTTTTTGCAATCTTTTCAATTACGTGCCGGTAGCGGTCACGGGTTGCAAAATCCATTTGTCCATAAACTCCGCAAGGATCATCCATTAAGATTGTCTCTACTGAACTCATCGTCTCAACGAACTTGGACCAGTCAATAGATTCCAGGAATCGAAGACTGCCAATACTATTGCTGATTGAAACTTGATCTGCAGCTTGCTGTTGATTACCAACTTGTATCAAGTTTTCTATCGTCTGACCTGAGTCAGAAAGCCGTTGTTCGATCCAGGTTAATGGAGATGCCAGAATATGGCTTAAACTCTGCAGCCTTCTTGTAAATTCAGATACAAATGGTGTTGTCATTGGCGGATCAGACCGCGCCATATCAGCAACCACCAGAATTAAACTTTTAGGGTCCTTCTCTACCATTTCTATCATTTTGTCTGCCCATGAGTCAGCCAAATTCCGTTCAATTCTTCCTGCAGCAACCCGAACAGCAACGCGGCGGAGATTCTCGATCAATGCCAGACGCAGCATAATTGGTATTGCCCACAACTCACCTATCTTTAACGTTGTTATAGTTTGATAAGCAGCAACAAAACGATTTAGGTTTTCCGGATCTACACGTCCATCACCGTGCGAAATAATTTCCTGAGCCATATCATAAACGCGAGGCAAACCTTTCGAGGGACCTTTCAGAAGACGCGGTAATTCCCGGCTATAATCTTTGGGTAAATGTTTTTTACCTGTGCGAATTTGCTCTTCGATTAAATAAAAATTATCAAGCAGCCATTCACCGGCAGGGGTAATCGCGTGTTTTGCTTTAACTGTTTCGGTTAATAAATCGTGGACTGAAAAAAGAAAGTCTTCATTTTCAGAAAGGCGTTTTAGTAATTTTTGATTTGACTGGGATTCAGAAACTAACGTATGTGTGCCTGCTAGTATTTTACCATGCTGCTCCATCTGATCGGCGCTGAATAACTCCGAGCGCATTGGCGATTCTCCATTAGCAAATTTTTTATTAAGAGAATTCTCATTAAGCTGGGCTTTAAGGTATGCTAGTGATTCGTTTATTTTCGGATTGATTACCCTCATAGTTTTCCATGGCAATTGTGAAGAGAATTTCAATGTACTTAGTTTCAATTTGACTATATAATATTACTCAACATAATGAATAGTAATACTATAAATGTTAAAACTCAACAAAAAACTACAAAAGCTGTCGGGTAAGTAAATCAGTCAAAGGAATGAAAAAGAAACTATACCTCTTGGTTTAGGTGATCACATTTTTTTACATTTGGTATGAATTATTTTTTTTTACCATACCCCACCGGCTCATAAAGCAACTCGCCGATTACCATTATTCCTATATCAGCAAATAAACCCCAAATTACTTTACTATTTATATCAGTTGTAATCTCAACACCTCTAGCATCCGCTAATTTTTCTCTCGTCACATAATTAAGTCCTGTATACAGGATTATAATCAGGCCCATTGTTAGAATGATATCTAATGTAATTGTTTTCATCTATTCTATCTTCTTTAATTTATTAAATAGGGATATTTCGAAACTATTTTTTTCTGCCAGCTAAAAAAACAACTCCGCCGATTACAATTACTCCTATACCAACATATGGACCCCAGTCTACAGTTTTCTCTTTATCAGCCGTAATCTCAATATCTCCAATATCCACTACTTTTTCTCTCGTTACATAATTAAATCCGGTATACAGAGTCATTACCAATCCTATTACCATTATGACGATTCCTATTGTTTTTGCATTCATTCTTGTGATCCCTTCTTAACTTGTTAACTAAAATTATTTCTTTGCCGGTTTTCTGAGTTTAACAAATGATCCCATTCTGTAATCTTCGCTTTGATTTCATAAAGATTCATTAAAAAAAGTTTATTTATTTCTGAGTTTTCTCCAAAAGGCTCCAACTCCTATACCTACAGCGTTTATATTTTTTACTATTGGCATTACAGTATCTTCTACCTGGTTACGAATTTTAGATTCTATATTCAAAATTTTATCAGCACGATCTCTGATATCACTAACAATTGATTTTGATATTTGAAGCTGAGATTCTGCTACATCAGTAATGTGAGTCAGTTTTCCTGAAAGCACAAAAGTTGATTCTATAAGCGGGTTAAGTCTGTACGATAATCCCTGTATCTCCGCACTAATGGAATGCACTGATTTTACAATCTGATAAATGTAATAAATCAGTGCAACACAAAGAGCTGATGCTGATATAAGCAATATAACGGTTAAAATTTCTATTGTGTCCATTTTAATGAATTCTTAATTCTTAGCTTCTTTTTTATAAGTGTCTATTCCGGCTTCAACTGAAGATTTCAATCTTTCAGTTTCTGATTCAATTTTTTCTTTGCCGGATTGTAAAACATCTTTTGTTTTCACTTTTGCATCATTATACACTCGTTCAGCATCCTTCATAATCTCCCCGGGTTTTGATTTTACATCATTCATTATCATAGAGTATTTTCTTTTGCCTTCATTAATCATTTCACCAGCTTTCTTTTTCGTCTCTATAAAATATTTATCAGCTTCATCTAAATATTCCCCGGACTTTTGTTTTATATCTCCTCTAAGTTCCTTGCCGCTTTTGGGAGTAGTTAATAATGCAATTATTGCCCCTACTGTACCGCCTGCTAAAAATCCAATAAGAAAACCTTTAACACTATTATTCTGTGACATTGTCTAATCCTTTCATTTAATTTTCTAAATAAATCAGTTATCCTGATAAAATTAACCGATTCGACCATTGAAATAATGAATAGTGCTTTTTACAAATTTTTTTTAATGAGCTCAAAGCACTATCTAAATAAATTACGTTTGGCTTAATCCTTTTTCGTGAAAATATCGTTCAGAGTATTTCCAATATAGTCCAAACCGTCATTGAAATCTTTTTTGAATGTTTCCCAACTATCCTTCCCATCATACCTATATTCACTTAGCCTTTTCCTTAGCTCAACATTTTTTTGTTCCAATGCTATAACTTCCTTTTCATATTTAGCTTTGGATTTTCCCCTGGCTGTTTTAATCAACGCTTTGAAATCACTAATTTTCTTTTCGTTAGCACTAATTTTTAATTCAGCATCTGTCTTGAATTGCTGCCACTCCTTCTCATATTGAACCTTAGCATCTATCAATTCCTGATTTGCTTTTCTTACATTTTCTTCAGCATCTTCTACTTTTTCTTTATTGTTATTACAACCTGTAAATACTGATCCTGCCATGAACAGGATAACTGCTGCGATGAAATATTTGTATTTCATAATTCTCCTTTTGAATTGTTTAGGAATATTTATGTGATTTTATTTAATAAACCGGAAGCTCACATATTTATAGCACAATAAATTTGCGGCTAACCACCCTCTAATATTTAGAAATTATTTTTTGAACTTCTTCTTTAGTTTTTCCAAGCTTTTTTTGTAGCCTGCCTAATAGTTCTTCTTCTTTACCTTCTTCTAATAGCAAATCATCATCAGTAAGGTTTGCATACTTTTGTTTTAGCTTACCGGATGTTTCATTCCAGTTTCCTTTTATTTCTAATTTATTCATTTGTGACTCCTTTTTAATGATAAGTAATTTATTTTAAAGTTTCCTTTAATTACAAGGTATGATATTAAATAAGTCTTGATTGTTCAATCGAGCAAAGGGATGAAAAAGGGATTAAACCTTATAGGTGATTTTAATTACAATTATTTACGATGAGATAGAATATCGTTGGAAAGGGAAAATGGATCTTGCCTGGTTCCATTTTTTAATCAGCGGCAACTCATTTAGCTGTTTGTTATTATTTTTAAAAAAATTCCCAGCTGTAAATTATTCAAAATGAAGTTTACAGCTGGGAGGGAGAGATATATGATGCACTGCAATGATATAGAGAATTGTATGGCAAATCAATCGTCCAAAGGGATGAAAAAAGGATTACATCAATTTGCCTTATATTCAATGCTGCATTGCTCTAGGTAAAAGAGATTGATTAGTACAGTGAGAAGAATAGAATTAAACTTAATATTGACCTTTCTTAATCCGGTAAATATTTAAAATAAGTCCAGCCACAAATGTTTTTATTATTTGCAGCTGGATAAGGAGGCTATTTGTGCAATGAACTCCAAACCAGGTAACAATTCAAGGGCAATGATTGCTAACCTAATCTCTTTTGGGATATTTCATTACGCTTAATAATACAGAGAAATTCAAATCAGTTCAATCGCCCAAAGGGATGAAATATGGACTACGCCTTGTATGGGGGTTTATCGAATATTATTTAAGATAATAGATAGTAGCATTTTCAAATTATTCTTTTTCCAGATAGAAGAGAGAAAAAAGATATTGCGTCATTTCATTTTTTACTTAACTAAAAAACATTTAGTTATTTGCTGTTATTTCTAAAAAAAATCCCAGCTGTAAATTAATGAAAATGAAGTTTACAGCCGGGAGGGAGAGATATATGATGCACTGCAATGATATAAAGAATTGTATGGCAGATCAATCGCCCAAAGGGATGATAAATGGATTACATCGTTTGGGTGAGATTATCAGATTTTTAATCTGAACGAGAATAATCTTTAAATACTGATAAGTCTTTTTATTCTGATACGTCAACGCTAAAGTTAAATAAATAGAAAAATTGATGATGAGAGAAGAATAGAAATGTACTTTTCAAACCCGGGATTTTTAAAAAAATCCAGCTGCAATTATCATTACAATAATATACAGCCGGATTGAGTCGTTATCTGATTACAATGAATTAACAATCAGGTTAATAAATATGGTACTATACATTTTTACCTACTCAATTGATTGATTCATTGCTCAGTAAAAATAAAAAGTAATTTATAAGAGTTCAATCACCCATTAGGATGAAAAAAGGATTACATCGTTTGGGTGAATAATTACTCAAGTAGGATTTTTATAATTTGTTTTTCTCTTCCAAGGAATTGGAGCAGAAACTTCATCCATCTTTTCTGATCCAAGAAGCACAGCAATCCATTTAGTGCTCTCATTACTTTCAAATGCAAATTTGAGTGCCATAGTCAGCGGTATGGAAAGAATTGCTCCTACCAATCCAAGCAAGCCTCCCCAAAAAATAAGCGAGAGAAAGACGACCAATGTAGAGAGCTTAAGTTTCCTGCCCATCAGTCGTGGTTCCATAATATTACCGATTATAAAGTTCACTGCCATATATCCTGCTGCTACCAGCAATGCACTTCCAAATCCCAACTGAATAATGGCTAAAATAAATGCCGGAATGGCGGCAACAATAGATCCTATATTAGGAATGTAGTTGAATAGAAAAGCCAGGAAACCCCAGAGTATCGGGTAATCTACACCGAGAATATACAACCAGAATGCTATTAGAATACCCGTAGCTAAGCTGATAAGAGTTTTAATAACCATGTAGCGTTTCATATCATTAGAGAAGTGCGTGAATTGAGGAAATTTTTGTTTTGGATCGCCAAGCACAGCACGAAGTTTTAAAGGAAAGCTTGAGACTTCAAGCAAAATAAAAGTTACTGTCAGCAGAATTAAGACAAGATCTGATAGGACAGAGCTCAACCCCGTTAACAAATCTGCAGTAAGCTTCATTATTGTTTCAGGATTAACATAATCCAGGAAGAAATTTTCCTGAACTACAATGCCCTTGCTTTTCAATAGAAGAATAAGTCCTAATACTTGTTCTCTTATTCTTGATTGCAATGCCGGTAGATTATCTGAAAAACTGCTAAAGGATGTGCCAATCTGTACACCAATCAGAAGTAGAATAACAATCATACCAGTCATGACAATTAAAACCGCTAAAACGGATGGAATATTTTTTCCCTTTAACCAGAGTACCGGCGATGCACCAAGCAGGGCAAGAAAAAAAGAGACCAGGAGCAAAACTACAACGGACTGCGCGAGACTGACTCCTGCAATAATTATTACAAGTGCTGCAACACTAATGAGGATACGAAATCCTCGAGAAGAATTAATTTGCTCGGTCATAAATTTATGTGACTATTCCTTAAACTTTAAATAAAAAAGCATTAGAAAAATTTAGAATTTATACGTTGCTATGATTGCAGCGTGCTAAAATATTTCGACATTTAGCGAATGCTCAGAGTGCCCGACGTCCTTTAACGAGGTTAACTACAATTAAGATAAGCGCTATAACGAGTAGAACGTGAACTACTCCGCCCATTGTGTATGATGTGAGTAATCCAAGTAACCAGAGAACTACCAGAACGACTGCGATTGTGTATAACATAGCATGTTTCCTTTCAAGTTAAATTATAATATTTTAATCCTGTATGAATGTATGAAGAGTTATAAAGCAGTTCAATCGGGCGAAAGGATGAAAGAGGAACTACATCTTTTAGGTTAGTTTATATAATGTTTCAAGATTAGAACTATTTTTATACGAGAATTTATGGGAACGTGAGAAATCATACTTAAAAATGGCAAGGTTTTGTTATTGTTGTTTATTGTAAGAGTCAAGGAAAAAACTTAAAAGTAAAAAAAGACCCGAATAATTTCCGGGTCTGGTTTTACAATTAATTGTTAATGAATATTTACAATTTACTTTGCTGTGCGCTCGACTACAATCTCTACCCGCCGATTGTTGGCCCTGCCTTCGGCACTGTTATTGTCCGCGACAGGTCTCTCTTCACCGATTCCTTGAGTATGAATAAGATCACCCGGGTAACCGCGCGAAATTAGATAAGACCGCACTGTATCCGCACGCCTTTGAGACAACGAAATGTTGTTCTCGGACGATCCCTGTGAGTCAGTGAAACCTTCAATAATGAGCTGTCTTTCTTTGGTGACCAGGAGCGCATCAGCTACTTTGTTTAGCCGATCCTGTGCTGCCGGCAAAAGAGTCGATTCATTCGAAGCAAACAGAACACTACCTGAAAGTGTAATTACAAGACCCCGTTCCTCTTCCTTAACTGCCGCAAGTTCTGCTAGTGCTGCAGCCGCAATCAGCTCGGCATCAATACGTGCCTGTTGCTCAATGGAAAGCTGCTCTGTTGTATTCTTCACAATTGCTGCTTGAGTTACTTCGTAATCTTTTTTAGCCTTTTCAGTTGCTAGATTTTCAGCAAATGTAATAGCAAGCGCCTCAGCCAATTTTGATTTGCGATCTGCTACATATGCAAGATCTATCGTCTTATAAGAATCAGGATCTTCAAGAAAAGATTTTTCTGCAAGGTCAAGCGCTGTTTGTGCTTTGTGCACTTCTGCAGGTACTAATTCTGCCGCCTGCCCGGTACTTACGTTCTGGAAAGCCAGACGTGCGTTAACTAGTTCCTGCGGGGGCATTGTTGCGCTGCAGCTAATCAGCAGCCCGGCAAACGCTAGTGCAATAAAATATTTAATGTGTTTCATAGGTTAATTCCTTTCGTTAGGTAAGTTGTTTTCTAATCTAAGCTGTTTTACCCGCTCCATTGCATCTGCGGCTTCCTTCTTGTCGGCATCACTTCTGGATAAAGCCACAGCCAGTTCACCGTCGGCGGTTGCACGCAAGAGCATTGACTCGGCTTCTTCTTTGTCACCATTTTCAGCAAAGGTCTGGGCTTTCACCAACTCTTCTTTTGCCAGTTGTAAATAGAGGGATGCGCTGGAAATATCGCTTGCGCCAACCTCCTCAGCTGCACGAATTGATGATGTGGAAGATTCTTCATCGACCACAACCGCATTGCTTCCACATCCTGCAATCAATAAGCCAGTGAGGATACTCCCCACTAATATGGCTATCTTAATATGCTTCATTTAATACTCCTTTTTAATTTAATGTAACATTATTTTCAATCCCTGTTATTCAAGAACGGAAAATCCTTTTTAATTTCAAAATAATGTATAGATGAAAAACTCTATATGCTATAGAGCGAAAGGATGAAAGAATAGTTAATCCCTTAATTGAAAAATATCAGGTGCGGCGAGTTTGGGGTTACGTTTTAAGTGCAATTTTATCCTTTCCTTTTAAATTTCGATGTGATACTTGATCGAGAAATGAAAGGTATCAACCTCGGGGCAAGCCCCGAACCCTTTCTTCCGCCGCAAGCGGCGGGGTATTGAACCCGAAAGGGAATAAAAGAAGACTCTGAACGTCTATAACTTTTTTACGTCACCATAATTTAACTCGGGCTAATAATTAAGGGTTAGGGATTTTTAGTTTCTGTCCTACCTTAATCATATCTGGGTTTGTAAGTTGATCTTTATTAGCCTCAAATATTTTCATATAGCTATTCGCATCTTTGTAATAATGCTTCGCAATTTTACTCAGACTTTCTCCGCTTTCAACTGAATGAAGATGATAATAGTCATTGTTCAGAACTTTGATGTCGGCACCTACTTCTTTTTGTCCTTCACCACCAACTTCTTTTATCTTATCCCATATTCTATTTTTTTCATATTGGGTATTGACAGTTCCGGCTAATACTAATTTGCCGGCTTCTTCTTTAACATTTAATCCCTGAACATTGAGTTCCTTGGCTAATGTTAAGACAGGACTATATTTAACTTGTAAAGACATAATAACTCCTTTTAATTTTTATACAACGGGAAAAGCAAGTTTAAGATTGACTTTGTATTGTGTTACTTTGCCATCTTTAACGCTTGCCATATGTTTAATTACTTCAAAACCGGTTATCCCTTTCACGGTTTTTGAAGCTTTCTTCACTGCTTGAGAAATTGCATCGTCAAAACTTTTTGAAGAAATGCCAATAATCTCGATTACTTTTACTGCGCCTTCATTTATGTGGCTGCTCATAATTACTCCTTCTTTTGTTGTGGAAATATTTATTTAAAATGAATTCCGTTCTTTATTTAGAATTAATTATTCGACCCTTCAGGTTCTATATTTAAAGCCCCAGCAGCCAGCTATCTTGAGCTTTCTTCATAAATATTTCAAACTCGGCTAAACCGTTTTTCAGATTAATCAAAGTAGAATCGAGATTTTGTCCCATCGTTTGATCCATAAGCAGCTTACCTATCATTCCTTCTCCCGATTGTATGTTGTTAGTAATCCTGGACAAATCATATGTGATACTAGCTGTATTATCAATAGTTTTATTTAATCTTACAAGCATACTGTCCAGCTCATTTGTTTTCTCCATAAATGTTCTAAATCCGACTGAACCGTCTTTCAGATTAATGATAGTAGATTCGAGATTTTGCCTCCACGTTTGATCCATCATTAATCTTCCTATTGTTCCTTTTCCTGATTCTATATTTTTTGAAATCGAAGCTAAATCACCTGTGATCATTGCTGTATTATCAATCGTTGTTTTTAATGATAACATAATATCATCGATATCAATTGGCTGTGCTGTTTGAATTCTATCATTATTCTCTATAATTTCTTTTCCACCGGTTCCGGGATTTATAATCAATGCTTTATTGCCGATAAGTCCTTCTGCACCGATAGTAGCAATAGCGTCCTTCTTAATAAACTTTCTGCTTTTTTCATCAATAACAATATCAACTATAACTGTTGTATCACTAATTAAACCTATGCCTTCTATCGTTCCTATATTTATTCCGGATAAGCGTACATTATTTCCTGGCTGAAGTCCCCCAACATCTTGGAACACAGCGGTTAAACGGAATGTACTTGTGAATAAGAGTTGTTTTGCCCCGATAAAATATATTGCTATAATCAATGCCACTAAACCAAGGGAAACAAATATCCCAAGCTTTATTTTATTAGCTGAATTCTTTTTCATTTTATATACTCCTGCTTTATTGCCTTCTGTTTCATTCAAAAAATGATCTTATCCAAGGATCCTCGGATTTCTCCAGTTCGTCAAACGTTCCTTCTGCCGCACATATTCCGCCCTTGATTACAATAATTCTATCAGCGGTTAATCTGGTACATTCAATATCGTGAGTAATAATTATGGAAGTAGTATGGTATTTTCTTTGCACTTCCAAAATAAGATTACTTATTTCTTTTGAGGTTATAGGATCAAGCCCGGTTGTAGGTTCATCATAAAGCATGATCTCAGGTTTTAAGATTAGTGTTCTTGCTAAACCTAAGCGCTTACGCATACCTCCGGAAAGTTCTGAAGGAGTCTTATCAATTGCTTTATCAAGTCCAACATCACTCAATGATTCTTTTATAAGCGAGTCTAATTCCTCTTTTGATAAGGAGTTCAATTTATTTCTCAGTGGAAATTCTAGATTCTCTCTAACTGTCATTGAATCATAAAGCGCTCCGCTCTGAAAAAGAAACCCTATTCTTTTTTGTGTTTCTACAAGTTCCTTATTCTTTAACTCAGAAATATCTTTTCCAAATATTAAAAGCTTGCCGTCATCAATATCTATTAATCCAACAATACATTTAATAAGCACAGATTTACCTGTTCCGGATTGTCCAAGTATAGCAAGATTTTCTCCTTTATTAATTGTAAGATTTATATCCCGCAGTACATGATTATTCCCGAAAGATTTTTTAAGATGCTGCATCTCAATCACAACATCACCCTTCTGCTCATTAACAGTTTTAGTTTGGGATTTAATTTCTATATCGGTTGTATTTTCTTGCATTTTCCTAACTGCTTAATTTTAACCTTGAAGCAAACTTGTAATTTGCACTGCTATCATATCTATTATAAAAACCATTAATGATCCTAACACCACGGCTGAATTTGCAGCTTCACCAACACCTTCTGTACCTTTGTTTGAATTATATCCTTTAAAACATCCTATTAAGCCGATAAAAAATCCGAAGAAAAAAGTTTTAATAATTGCCGGAATTAAATCCGCAAATTCCAGACTTTGAAAAATTTGAGAAAAAAATAAGTAAGCACTAACATCTCCTTGTATGTTAACACCAACAAGTGATCCTAATAAACCAAAAGCATCAGCAAGAATTACCAGTATAGGAAGCATTAATGTTGCAGAAACAACTCTTGTAACAACAAGATAATTAAACGGATTATTGTCTGATACCTGCATCGCATCAATTTGTTCAGTTACATTCATCGAGGCGAGCTCTGCTCCTATTCCGGATCCAACTTTTCCGGCAAAGATTAATGCTGTTATAACAGGACCAATTTCGCGTATAAGTGAAACTGCCACCATTGCAGGCAGCAAAGACTCAGATCCAAATTTTGCCAATGTAGGTCTTGACTGAATAGTTAGTACAAGTCCGATTATAAATCCGGTAATAGCCACCAAAGGAAGAGACTTGTAGCCAATCAAAAAAGATTGCTTCATTACTTCACTAAACTCGTATGGCGGTTTGATTACTTCTTTAAAAAATCGAAAAGTAAAAGTTGTAATCGAGGCTACTTCTAAAAAGAATTTTTTAAACATCGAATCAGCTATTATCTCTGGAGATTCTTCGATTATAACTTCAGCTTGTTTGTTTTCACTATAGGCCTGCTGTGAAACTATTTTCGCCATTTAGTTCATTTCCTTAATAATTAAAAATTACCTTTCCATCATTTTGCACAATACGCCAAAGGGATAAAACGGGGTCTGCATCTATCGGATAATTATCGCAGATGAGAGACTAAAAAAATTTACATGTTTGAAATATTTTGCACTAAGGCAATTTTATTTCACATGTTCTATTTTTTTGAAATCAAGTATTACCACGGATGATAAATTACAGGCGCTTCGGATAACACTGCTATTAGTGCAATAAAAGCAGTAGCTAAATACAGTAATATGGCGAAGAAAAACCATAAATCACGCTTTGTACTACTTAATACTCTTATTTTATATTTTTTATGTTTCATTACAATAACAATATGCATGCATTTAGCAGATAATTCAATCGGGCAAAGGAATGAAAAAGGGATTACATCTTTGGGATGAACTAACAGTTGCTAAATCTTTTTGATTAATGAAACAGAATCCATTGCGGTTTTAATTGAATGAGATATATGAAAGTATTTGCAACAAGGACAATCATGAGTAGCGCAAACTTTCCACATCACAAGAATATATTGAAGCTTCGCTTTTAGATCTGCAATAAAATGTCAGACTTGCAAGTAAGGCAGGTTAGTGAAAGAGTATCCTGGTTTATTCTTTATATTTTTTTGTTTTTCCTCAGAACTTTGATTCTGCTCACTATTCGCTTTTGCCGGTTTTAAAAATTTGCTTTTTGCACTCTAATAATTTCATTTACCTTTTCTTAACGATTCTATATTTTTTTATAAGCTTGTCCGCTTTTCTGCTCACAGCCATTTTTCTCTGATTTTCCGAGAACCTTTTGGTGGTTGCTTTTTCCATCTCAATCAGCTTAAGTGTTTCAGATTCTTCTTCCTTAAATTCAGATTTTAAAACAACAATTTGAGCTTCCATAGCTGCACGTTTAAGTTCTATACCGGATTGTTTCCGCTCAATTTCCTGTAGATGCAGTAATTTTTCGGCTTCATTTTTTGCTTCTTGCGATAATCGGGCAGAACCGGTTAATACACCTTCAGGACCGACATACACATCAAGCAATTCAATACCTTTATTGGTGAGTTTGAACTCACGGATCTGATTGGAATGATCCATTCCACGTGATTTAAGAATATATAATCCCCTGTTGCGTTCACCGCCAATTTCAATATCACGCAGCAGTAACCAGGTATCTATTAATGATGAAATTGCCGCATCTGTAATGCCCTGATATTCACCACCATTACTCAGGCTTGCAAAGACTGCAGTGATATTGTGCATCTTAAGATAATCTACAATCCGAAGCAGCATTATTTTAACTTCGGTTTTGTTGTCTCCCATAACAAATGAATCAATGGGATCAAGAACTACTATTTGCGGGTGAACTCTATTAATTAAATTGATGGTTGTGGATAAATGATGTTCTAATCCATGAAGTGTCGGGCGGGTTGCATGAAAGTTAAGCAATCCTTTTTTTACCCACTGCTCCAGATTAATTCCAATAGAAGACATATTACGCATAAACTGACTTGGTGATTCTTCGAAAGCAAAATAGAGAACACGTTCACCACGTTTGCACGCAGCTTCAACAAATTTTGCTGCAAGACTTGTTTTTCCGGTACCTGCCGAACCTGAGATAAGTATTGTGCTGCCGCGAAAATAACCTTTGCCGGACATCATCGTATCAAGGCGCGGAACACCTGTGGAAATTCTTTCTATGGATGAAATGTGATCCAATCCAAGCGAAGTTACAGGAAGAACAGAAAATCCTTCTTCATCAATTATAAAAGGATATTCGTTAGTACCGTGTGTTGATCCCCGGTACTTAACAATTCGTAAACGCCTGACAGATGATTGCTGGGTAACGCGATGATCCAGCAGTATAACACAATCGGAAACATATTCTTCTAAACCCTGACGAGTTAGTGTTGCGTCACCTTTTTCACCAGTAACGATTGTTGTAACCCGTTTCTTTTTTAACCAGGTAAACAATCGCCGCAGCTCCGTTCGTACAGCGAAAGGATTGGGCAGTTCTGAAAAGAGTAATTCGATTGTATCAAGCACAACACGCTTAGCGCCAATACTTTCAATAGCATGATGGATACGAACAAATAATTCTTTGAGATCAGACTCCCCGTTATTTTCTATTTCACCCCGCTCAACATGAATGTGCTCAAGCCAGATTTTTTTTTGCTTTATAAGACCGTTTAAATCGAATCCTAATGATGCGACGTTTGCTGTTAGTTCTTGTTCTGTTTCCTCAAACGAAATAAAAACACCGGGTTCATTATAAATTTTAGCCCCACGGACTATAAATTCCATAGCGAATAATGTTTTACCGCACCCGGCGCCACCGCAAACAAGTGTTGGTCTGCCTTTAGGCAATCCTCCGCCTGTTATTTCATCAAATCCCTGAATGCTTGTTGGTGATTTGGTAAGAGTTTTTCGCTTAAATCTAGTTTTCTTTTTTTTCATAATCTTTATTCTCTATTTATATGTTTTATTATCTGTTTAAAGTCAGATTACATTATCAACTGAGTTATTAACTTACCACTCATTTATTCAATATAATTATAGCTAATTTTAATAGTCGAAACAATCGTCCAAAAGGATGAAAAAGGGACTATGTTCTTTTTCCAAAGTTAGATTAGAATTGGCTAAAAATTTTAACTAACAAAATCCATTGGATATTTTTTTAAAATGAAATCCGTAAATCGTAAATAAAATTGCTAAAGAAAACAACTGCGGTTTACGGAATAAGGTCCATAAAAATAATTTCCAGTAGTAAATTCTTTCCTCACCGACTACACCCAGCTTAAATATTGATCTGAAGAGTGCAAGGATATAATTTGGATTGAGATGAAATACTTTTTTCTTTTTCGGTTCAAAATCTTTTAAAAACTTCATTACACGCTCGTAAAAATATTTTGGTGAGTAAATCTTATTCAGAATTTTCTGATACCCATCAAGAAGTGCTTGTGAATCCATTCGCGGAATAAAGTTGATTGAAAAGTCGGTGTTGTTTCCTGTAAAATCCTTAAGCATTCTTCCTTCTTTCTCTAATCTTTTCTGAAGCTTTGTTCCTTTGGGCGCATTAAGTAATCCAACCATTGCTGTTACAATCCCGCTTTCCTGAATAAAGCTGGTAAGCTTATCGAAGATAGATGCAGGATCATTATCAAAACCTACTATAAATCCACCCTGCACTTCCAATCCAGCCTGCTGAATTTTTTTTACGCTTGATATAAGATCACGGTTTCTGTTTTGAGGTTTGTTACATTCAATAAGGCTTTCATCATTCGGAGTCTCGATTCCAATAAACACAGCTTCAAATCCGGCTTTAACCATTTGCTGCATAAGCTGGTCATCATCGGCAAGATTAATTGATGCTTCAGTGTTCAGATAGAAAGGATTTTTTCGTTTCTCCATCCATTCAGCTATTGCGGGAAGAATTTCTTTTTTCAGCTTTCCTTTATTACCAATGAAGTTATCATCAACAAAAAAAACAGGCCCGCGCCATCCGGTAAAGTACAGTAAGTCTAATTCATCTATAACCTGTCCTTTGGTTTTTGTGCGTGGAGTTCGTCCATACAAAACCGTTATATCACAGAAGTCGCAGTCAAAAGGACATCCTCGTGAATACTGTAGATTCATCGATGTGTAATTTTTTATCGGAAGAATATCCCATCGGGGCAAAGGAGTAGTTGTAATATCAGCCCAATCCTCCGAAGTGTATTTATGTTTTGGAATTCCTTTTTCAAGATCATTTAAAAACTGAGGCAGAGTAATCTCCGCTTCATTCAGAACCAGGTAATCAACACTTTCGTAATTTTCAGAACTGCTGGTGAACAAAGGTCCGCCGGCAACAATCTTTGTGTTTAACTTTTTACATCGTTCTATTACTTCATCTGCAGACTTGCTTTGAACAGACATTGCACTTATGAAAACAAAATCTGCCCGCTGAATATCCTCATTCTTTAACTCATCTGCATTCATATCAATTAATTTTTTATTCCAATCTTCCGGAAGCATAGCAGCAACAGTCAATAATCCTAAAGGTGGAAAGCTTGCTTTCTTCGACACAAATTTCAAAGCGTGTTTGAAACTCCAGAAAGTATCGGGGTACATCGGATAAACTAAAAGTATATTCATTTTTTCATTGATTTAATAATTCATTTATCGTTATTAATAATTTTTCCAGGTACTGCTTTCAGGTGAGTTCACTGAGCATAGTTTGCAACCTTTGTTTCAGTCATATTAATTCTTTTCTGATTATATATATCTTCTCCATATTCGTCGATATAATCAATCTGCTGATTTGTAAGGTCGATTACAAAATTTGAGTGTTTGTAAAAGTGTATGAACATCGCAGACAGACTCACACCCCACTCAATAGCTTTTGGATTTTTGAGAAGCACAGTAAAAAACATTTTCCAGAATGGTTTCCCGGTTATTCTATTAAATCCAACTTTTCTAAGAATCCTTGAAAACGATCTCAAGTTCTTCAAGACTCTTTTAAAATTATGTTTATACTTATTAGTTACTTTCAGACTTAAACAAGTACGGATTATTCGTTCATAATAATGTTCGGGTTTATATATATAGCTTAGAACCTCAACAAAATCTCTTAGAATATTTATCCTTGGTCTCAGCGTTATAAAGTTTAAACCGCAGGATGCCTGGTCAATTTGAGTTTGAGTATCAGTAAAAATGGAAGACTCTTCAAACAATCTTCCTTCCAGCGCCAATCGTTTGGTTAACTTTGTGTTTGGTATCGCATACATCAGTCCAACCATAGCGGTACATATTCCCGAATCCTGTATGAACTCATTCATCTTTTTTGCTATCTGGTTACTTTCATTATCAAAGCCAATTATAAATCCTGCATTGACTACCATACCGTATGAACTGATTTTCTTTGTTGCTTCAACAATTGATCTGCCCATATTTGTTTTCTTGTTTGCTTTTTCTAATACTTCATCTTCAGGAGTTTCAAGTCCCGTAAATACAAGTCGAAAGTCAACATCTCTCATTAACTCAAGCAGCTCATCATCATCCGCAAGATTAATTGAAGCTTCAGTCCCAAAATAAAATGGATAATTGTTTTGCTTGGACCACACTTTTATCGCCCGCAAAGTTTCCTTTACCTGCTTCTTATTCCCAATAAAATTGTCATCAACGATATCAATATGTCCTCTATAATTCAGATCACATAAGGCTTGAAGTTCTTTCACCATTTGTTCAGGAGTTTTAGAGCGCGGTTTTCTGCCATACAATTCTATTATATCACAAAACTCACAATTAAAAGGACAGCCTCGGGTGAATTGAATATTCAGATGTATGTAATTGTTAAAGTTTATCAGATCAAATCTTGGCACAACAGCTTTAGTCATATCCGCATACTCAGAAGGTATATACTCACCACTCTTACTTCCATTCGCCAGATCGTTCAAGAACATTGGTATGCTATTCTCACCCTCTCCCAGCACAAGGAAATCTGCAGATTGATAGAGATGCGGCTGGGATGTTGGATCCGGTCCGCCAACAACGACAGGTTTATTATTTTGGTGAGATAAATTAATTATGTCATGTATGCCAATCTGCTGCGGCAGCATTCCACCAGTAAATACCAAATCGGCCCACTCGAAATGCTCATCCAGAAGCGGTTCAACATTTGTGTCAATTAATTTTATTTCCCATTCCTGCGGCAGCAATGCAGCTACAGTCATTAAACCAAGCGGTGCGGCCTGATATTTTGCGCCAACTATTTTACTAACCTCAACAAAATTCCAAAAACTGTACGGTGAAAATTTTGGATGTATTAATAGACACCTGGTTCTTTTTTGTGATAACTTTATCATTGCATATAGCTAATTATTTTGATTTCCCCTTAATTCTTATTAAAACAGAACTAAAATGATATAGATGGATAGGACTCTGTTAGTTCATAATTCACGGCAATAAAAATATATTGAAAGTAATTGTGAAAAAAATGAATCTAATGGATGGAAAAAGGATTAATCCTTTCGGACGATAAGCTGGAAGAAATAATCTTAAATTGAAGATAAAATCGAATTATGAACATAGATTTATAAAACATTTATTTGAAGATAAAACTTTTACAGTTTATCAATCATTCTAATAATTTCTTTTGTGGTCTGGCCAGCAGATTACCATCATCTCTATCGTTTAATTCTAAATCGACTTCGGTTATTGTTGGATATGCCAGCCTGAACTTTTTTGAAATCATCAGCAGTTGTGGCAGATTAACTTCTATGGTATCACAGGAGGTTATTGAATGATGAACTAGCGGATTTAGTTTTTGATACAGAAATGCTTCAATACCTTCTAATGAAACCCTTGGCACGGATGCCCAGGTTACATATAAATCCGGGCCATATTCCTGTACTTTTTTATCAATTTGCATTTCAATTAACTTATCACGGATTATGCCCTGACCAACACTTACTATTTTGCCCCCCCCTTTATTTTCATACCATATAACGAAGACACCGAGTAAATTATCAAAATATTCAGTATTAAGATTAATTAAATTTAATCGGCAACTTGATTGAAGAATGCATTTGCACCAGTCTACAGTCATTTACTCACCTAAAAGTCAAATCCTTTCTGTAGCACTATGATTTATTGATTAATAATCGAAATACTTTTTGCAACCGTCTTTAGTGTTTCTCCCGTATAGGAATAATTTGCAATTTCTAAGCGAGTGTGTAATGCGAGTTTCTCCATAATATTATGAATATGACTTTTAACAGTATAGGTAGATATACGGATTTTTTGACCGATCTGCTTGTTGCTCATACCATCACCAAGAAATCCTATAACTTCACGTTCACGTTTAGTCATCTTCACTGCTTCGTTCAATTTAGATTTTCCTTCTCTTATTGCGTGTTCAATGATCTGAGAAAATAGAGAATCAACCAGCAATGACGGGAGAACTGTTGCGCCTTCGGACACTGTTCGTATCGTTCTTAAAAAATCATTAAGCGATGCATCTTTAAGAATGAAACCACTAGCTCCAGCCTTTACATATTGTAATATATCAGCTTGAACAGGTGCCAGATCCATAACAATAATTTTTGCTTGTGGGAAATCTTGCTTCACTATTTCTACTACATGTAAACTATTTTGACTTCGCAGCCCTAAATCCAGAAGAACAACATTCGGTTTTAGCTGTTTGATTTTAGTAAAAGTGTCTCTACTGTCTCCGGATGCAGCTAAAATAATAATATCTTTCTGCGGTTTTAAAATTAGAAAGATACCGTCCCGTAAAAGATGGTTATCTTCAATTAGTAACAATCTGATTTTTTTCATTTTTGGCTTCATTTTGTAATAATCTTTATAAATAGATTTACACTGAAGATTACAACGATTTATGCTACAAAATCAATCGGCCAAAGGGATGAAAAAGGAATTACTTCTTATAGTTGAGGGGAACTAATCTTCAAGCAAGGATATGTCATCCAATGCAGTTTTCGTTTTTGTTGAATCGTGTACATACTTGGCAATCTGAACACGCGTACTCAGAGCAAGCTTTTCAAGAATATTATGGACGTGACTTTTCACTGTGTATATGGAGAGATGAAGGTTTTGAGCAATCTCTTTATTTGTAGAGCCCTCTGCGATCAATTCAATTACCTGCCGTTCACGTTTTGTCATCCGAACAGATTCCATAATAGCAGTAGGTTTTGATCCACTGATTGCATATTCAACAATCTGAGAGAAGAGTGATTCGGTCAGGTTGGAAGGTAAAACTTGTAATCCTTTAGCAACATCACGGACCGTTTTTAAGAAGTCACTCACAGTAGCATCTTTGAGTATGAACCCGGAAACGCCTGCCTGCACGAATTCATAAACGTCTGCTTGCAAAGGTATAAGATCCATTACTATTATTTTAGTATGCGGAAAATCCTTTTTAACCATTTTCACTAAATGCAAACTGTTACGACTTCTAAGACCAAGATCGAGAAGCAGCACATCGGGTTTGTGCTTGTTCATTATCTTCCTAATGTTCTCAACGTCTCCTATTGCAACAACTACCTGAATATCTTGCTGTTTTTTAAGCATAGCAGTAAGGCCTTCCCGCAGAAGACGATTATCTTCAATAAGTATTAATCGTATTTTTTTCATTTTAACAAGCCTGGCATGATTGTGCCTTACACTTTGCTTTGCAATAAATCAACATAAATAAAGGAATAAGTGTTTTTTATTTCCAATGTAAACATATAAAAAAAACATGATTTTATTTGGAAAAATTTTTCTTTGTAACGGTAGAATTTCTTAAATATTAGAGTGTTTTACTAAGCAGCTTGATACGTAATTACTTCTTCGCATAAAATTCGCCGCGTGTATATGCACGATGAATAATAGATTTTTTTCTTCCGGTTTTGTTATAACCGTTTGCAGCCATTAAAGAAGCAATCATCGCCCCGATAAACTGCTTAACTCTTCCGGTAAACTGAAAACTTTTTTTCTTCCTTGCTTCATTATAGCAGAGTTCGGCTACGCTGGTAACTGCGGGCATGCCATATTCAGTTAATATCATTGCCTGGATAAAAGTTTCGGGTTTCATAACTATATCAAAAAGAAATTTTCCCTCGCCATTTGCTAAACCTGCGAATTGAGGATAAGTGGCTGCAAATTCTTTGAATTCGGGAAGGTAAATTTCTTTGGAGTATGTCTTCTTTTTCATTTTAGCACCTGCTGTTTTATCAATTCCGTTATTAACAGGTGCAATATATGCAGGTGCTGATTAAGTATCACCACCAAATGACGTAAAATTATAAAAAGTTAAAACGTGGGCGGGCTAATGAAGAATTCTACTGGCCTAAATAATCTTTAAGCTTATTGCTTCTTTTTGAGCTTCGCAGCTTTCTCAGAGCATTTTCTTTGATTTGTCTTATTCGTTCTCTCGTAAGATTAAATCTTTCACCTATTTCTTCCAGCGTGGCTTTTTGGTTACTGCCAATTCCAAAAGAAAGCCTGATAACTTCTGCTTCTCTTTCATCCAGAGTGGAAAGGATATCAGCAACTTCATTTTTAAGTGAATCGTGCATCAATTCTGTATCGGGCATAGGTTGTTCATCATTGTGCAGTACATCCATTAGTGTGCTTTTATTCTCATCACCATTGTTGAACGGTGCGTCTACAGATACCTGCCGGCTGGAAATCTGAAGTATATAAGCAACTTCATCTGAACTGATTTCAAGAATTTTTGCTAGCTCCTCAGTAGTTGGCTTCCTTTCAAATTCCTGTTCTAATTCTCTGTAAACTTTTCCAAGCTTTGTTAAATTTCCAACACGGTTAAGCGGAAGACGAACAACTCTTGACTGGTCTGCAATTGCTGACATTATTCCCTGCCTTACCCACCAGACTGCATAAGAAATAAATTTAAATCCTCTTGTTTCATCGAACCGCTGAGCAGCCTTTACTAAACCGATGTTCCCTTCATTTATTAAATCGCCAAGTGAAAGTCCCTGGTTTTGATACATCTTGGCAACTGAGACAACAAATCTTAAATTGGCTCTTACTAATTTATCCTGAGCGGCCATATCACCTTTTTTAATTTTTATTGCCAGATCAATTTCTTCTTCAGGCCTTAAAAGAACATACTTGCCAATTTCCTGAAAATACAAGTCTAAGGATTTATTCTCGCGGTTGGTTAATTGTCGTGTTAATTTCAATATGAAATATCTTATTAAATTATTTTAAAAATGGATTATTGAGGAAATATTCAACGGTAAGAAAAGCGTGCGCTGTTAATTTCTTCTCTGTGCAATATACCGAAATTAAGATTCTCAAAATAGCAGTTAATAAGTGTATTAAAAGAATAATAAGTCCTTAATGACAGCCAGATTATCAATTAGTCTTGTAAGTGAATGGTAATAAGTCTATTTTGCAATCGTTCTGCGAAATAAAACTAAGATAAGAGAAATACTTCTCACAGTTCCGCTCTTTTAATCCTAAATTTATTTACAGAGGCAAAAATGCCGGTCAGATTTTTATTCATTATCTGAAGCCGGATACTCACTTATTATCATTCAATTTAAAAGGAGAACGAAATGAATATTTATGTAGGCAACCTGGCTTCCGATGTTAAAGATGAGGAGCTAAAAGATCTTTTTTCACAACACGGAAGAGTAGAGAGCGTTAAAATAATACGCGATATGTTCAGCCAGACATCAAAGGGATTCGGTTTTGTTGAAATGCCCGGAAAAGCCGAAGCACAGAAAGCATTATCAGCACTAAACACATTTGAGTTTAAAGGTAAAAAAATTATCGTTAACGAAGCCAGACCTCAGAAGGAAAGAGGCGGCGGCGGAAGAAGAAGATAATTATTAGCTTTTTATTAACAAGCTGAACCTGGTTCAGCTTCTTTTTTAAGTTGATATATTTATCTGTTATCATTCTGTATCAATTAATACTTGAATTGAATAGCAGTTTCCGGAGAGCATGTTTAATTTTATACGTGATTCTGTTTTAATCGTACTTGAATAATAATGAGTAGGAGAACCAATGAAAATATTTGTAGGAAATTTATCGCATGAAGTAAATGAGCAGGAACTTACTGCACTGTTTGCTGAGCACGGAAGTGTAAGCAATGTTCGGATTGTCCGTGATATTTCGAATCAAATGTCCAGAGGATTTGGATTTGTAGAAATGGTTCGTAAAGTTGAAGCTAAAAAGGCATTAAAAACTCTAAATGATTTTGAGCTTAAAGGTAAAAGAATGTCAGTTAATGAGGCTAAACAGGAACGTGACAGGAACAGCGCTGGCGGTGGTAAAAACTTTGGTGGAAGAAGAAGATAATTTTCTTAAAACATTTTCAAATAACTGCTATTTTTCCTCGAACATATACCCTGCACCTCGAATGCTTTTAAAGTAAACCGGATTAGCCGGGTCTGATTCAAAATATTTCCGCAGTCGTGCAATAAAAATGTCAACAGTGCGCGTTTCAATATCAGGATTGAGATGCCAGACATTTTCCAGCAGCTCTTTCCTTGAAACAATCTCCCCATTACGCTCCACAAGATACTTCAACAGCATTGCTTCCTGAGGAGTGAGCCGTATTTCCTCTTCGCCGTGCAGGCAGTTAAGCGTTTCAAAATTAATTTCGTTATCGCCAAACTTAAAAACCGGCTGTTTTTCGGAAGAACTTTTATACCAGCTTTTTCGTTTCAACATCCCGTTTACTCGCAAAAGAAGTTCCCGTAAATGGAACGGCTTCGTCAAATAATCATCAGCACCTTTTTCAAGTCCTTTTACTTTATCGCCTGATTCGGTTTTAGCAGTAAGCATCAATATCGGTATTTGCGGATCAGCTTTTCGAACTATTTCGGCAACCTCAAAACCATTGACGTACGGAAGCATTATATCAAGTATTATCAGATCAAATCTTCCAGATTTGAAAAAATCAATAGCCTCTCTGCCGTTCTTAGCCCATTCAACCGAGTAACCTTCCTCAGTTAAATTATATTCCAATCCAACTGCAAGAGTTTCTTCATCTTCAACAAGTAATATTCTGCTTCCTTTATAATCTTCTGTCATCTTTTACTACACCCCTCTTAATTTTTCAGTATTTAAAATTTCTTCAACTGCCGCTTGCTCATTGCACCGTAAACAGGCAGTTCAAGTTTAAACGTGGTTCCATTACCTTCACCTTCACTCAAGATGGTTATTTTTCCATCGTGCGCCTTAATTATTTCCTTCACTCTGTAAAGTCCGAGCCCTGTTCCTTTAACGTTGGGTATTTCTTTGTTATAAATTCTGTAAAACTTATTGAATATTTTTTTCTGTTCCTTTGCGGCGACCCCTATACCCAGATCAGAAAAAATGATTGTGACCTTTTTTGAATTACATATTAATGAAATAACAATTTTTGCCTGCATTGTTGAGTACTTAACGGCGTTGTCCACAAGGTTATCAAATACAACTTTCATTGCATCTTTACTGGCTACTATTTCGCAAGCAGCATCGCTGATTATCCTGTAGCTCTCTTTCCCAACACGGAATTTTTCGCAGGATTCTTCAATTAATTCTTTCACGATTTTGTCTGCCTGATAAACATTGTAATCCTGCAATAATTTTTTCTTTTCCTGTGCTGATATTTCCAGAATCGAGTTTATAAGGCTCTGCAAACGGTCAGCATCTTTCATCATCATATCTATAAATTCTTTTCTTTTTTCCGGAGGCACTTCTCTTTGCTTTAAAGTTTCAAGATATAATTGAATGGAGGAGAGAGGCGATTTTAGTTCGTGCGTAACATTGCCAATGAAGTTATCATAAAGTTGGGTTATACGAAGCTGAACATTCAAATGTCTGAAGATTAAGGATGTTGTGAATGATAGTCCGATAAGTAAAATTAAACCAAGTATAAAAGGAAGTGCATTCTGGACATCGTAGATTAGCTGGGGTGAAACTTCCTCGCCGACCTTTTCGAAAACGATGTAGTTTGAAACATACCAGTAAATCCATATTCCAAGCAGCAATAACCACACAAGTTGTGCTATAACAAAAATCAGAATATGGTAAAACAGAGAGTGCTTGCCTCTCATTGTTATTTCTCTTTTATAAAATTAAAACATTAAAAAGATTACACGATTGAAAGATTTATTTCTCAATTTATCTGTATTTCAATCTTTAAATAATTATAACTGAAACAAATATCCTTTATTCCAAACAGAAGGTCAAACCGGCATTCATACTTTTTACAAATCTTTTACAAAAACTGTGAGTAAAATTTTGCATAATTCACTGGTATTAAAATCATAATTATGCAGAGTGACGAATGAAAATTTTATTAGTTTATCCTGAGACTCCTACTTCTTTCTGGAGTTTCAAAGACGCATTAAAGTTTGTCGCAAAGAAAGTTGCTGAACCCCCGCTTGGATTGATCACGGTTGCTGCTTTGCTGCCTAAAGAATGGGAGAAGAAGCTAATTGATATGAATGTTTCTAAATTAGAAAACAAGCATATTCTCTGGGCCGATTATGTTTTTCTCAGTGGAATGAATATTCAGATTAAATCTTTTAGAGAAGTCATCAGACGCTGCAACACCCTCAGTACTAAAATTGTTGTCGGTGGTCCGCTTGCAACAACCCAGCATAAAGATTTTCCCGGAGTTGATCATTTCATTTTAAATGAGGCAGAAAACACTCTTCCACCATTTCTTGAAGATTTGAAAAATGGTAATCCAAAACATGTTTATTCTTCTGAAGAATTTCCCGATATAACCAGATCACCCGCACCATTGTGGGAATTGCTGCGAGATAAAAAGATATGCGCTCCTTATCATTGCAGTATTCAAGAGGATGTCCGTACGATTGCGACTTCTGCAGCATAACAATGCTGAATGGAAGAACACCAAGAACTAAAACAAGTTCGCAGTTCATCAATGAGCTTGAAACTATTTACTGGCTGGGCTATCGCGGACCGATTTCGATTGTGGATGATAACTTTATTGGGAATAAAAGAAAATTAAAAGAAGAAACACTTCCTCTTCTGATTGAATGGTCAAAGCAGAAAAAGTATCCTTTTAGTTTTATCACAGAGGTTTCAATAAACCTTGCCGATGATAATGAGCTAATGGATAAAATGATCAGTGCCGGGTTCAACAGTATTTTTGTTGGTATTGAAACACCAAGTGCAGACGGCCTTTTAGAATGCGGTAAGTCTCAGAATTTAAAGCGAAATCTTGTATCATCTGTAAAAATACTTCAGCAAAAGGGATTCATAGTTTCCGGTGGATTTATTGTTGGTTTTGATACCGACTCTTCGGCGATCTTCCAGAATCAAATTGATTTTATACAAGATAGCGGAATAGTTTCTGCAATGGTTGGTTTGCTAAATGCACCCAGCGGAACAAAACTTTTCAAAAAGATGCAATCTGAAAACAGGTTACTCGATGTCTTCAGCGGGAATAATATGGATGGCTATATGAATTTTATTCCAAAGATGAATTATCAGGAACTTATAGGCGGCTATTCCAGAATTATAAAAACCATCTATGCTCAAAAAGAATATTACCTGCGTGTAAAGCACTTTCTGAATAATTACAAACTGCCTATCTGGAATAAGAATAAAATAAAGCTAAAAGAAGTCAGAGCATTTATGATGCTGGTTTGGCTTCTTGGTACTCTTGAGAAAGGAAAAAAGTATTTCTGGAAACTATTTGCGTTTAGCCTGTTCAGACATCCAAATAAATTTCCGCTTGCAATGACATTGGCTGTTTACGGTTATCATTTCAGAAAAATTGCTGCAAAAATCTGATCTGATCCAGGAACAAATAACAAAAAAGCACTCCCTTCAATAAAGAAAAGAGTGCTTTGTTCAGCCTCATAATAATTTTTAAATCTTTATTTCTTTGCTAACAGCTCACCAACTTTATCCGGTGGACTAGGTTGAGGCACCATGTTATTAATTGGTTTTATTGACATTAGGTAAGCATAAATGGCTTTCAAATCCTCGTCTGTCTTCTGACCGTAAACATGCCAGGGCATGGGAGGAAGCAGTGGTCGACCAACACCTTTAAGTTTCCCTTCTCTTAAAGTTTTAATAAACATTTCCTCAGTAACAGTACCCAACCCCGTGGCATTGTCGGGCGTAAGGTTGGAGGCAAACGAAATTCCCCATGGACCAACCCAGGCAGCCAAGCTCATTTTTTCGTTAGCAGCCCATTTGTTTGGTCCTAAGTCATAAATATCAATTGCGCGGGAGAGATTCATTTTGCTGGATAGCCCGAAAGTGATCTGGTGGTGTCGAAATCTGGACCTGTCTTCAGTAAAGATTTTAGGTGTATGACAGTCATCGCAGCCACTGGTGCTGACGATATATTTCCCCAGAGCAACCATTTCCTGCTGTGTCTTTGGCTTAGCCTTCCCCTCTTCCGAACAGCCTGCCTGAGAAAAAATTACAATAAAAAATATTGCAGATATTGCTGCAATAAAATAGCCTTTGCGCATTGCGCCTCCTTAGTAAATGTTATTAAATATTATTTTACCTGGCCGTTAGTTGTGCGGCAGAGATATGTAATTATGAGTGAATCTTACAAGTGGATGATGAGAATTAATTAAATTCACTCAATTGCTGTGCGAAACTATTTAACATATAGTTAAAAAACAATGTGTATGGAGAATTAAATAATTGATTCAGTATAACAACACTAATTCCAGCCATCAATCAACTAATAATTTTTTTATACTTTTTAAAAATGACAAATTATTGTAGCTATTCTCTGTATAGAAAGATTCTTAAGAAAATTAAGGGAGTGCATCTGTTTAAGATTATAAGGTATTAGGATCGTGTCTTTCTATGGTAAAATTAACCGCATCGGAAATAAGTGAACAAACAACTGTGGTCATTTGGAAAAATCTCTTTCACCAGCATAACTTCTTTACAAAATTACTGACTGAAATACTCGCAAAAGTTCAATACAAATTTCTTTGAAAAAATCAGTTTCTCAGAAATCTATAAAAAACTTTATGATTCAATTATTGAGAATTGCGATGGCTCAATAATTGCTTTTACTTGCTCAAAAAAATAAGGAGAAAAAAATGAAGAAAATATTTTATCTATTGCTAATTCCATTCGCAGTGTTAATAGTCAATTCGTGCTCAGAAGATCCGGTGTCTCCGGTTTTACCAGAAGGAAATCTTTATATATCTTCAATCCCATCTGGTGCCCAAATCTGGATAGATGGTGTTAATACTACAGAAACGACAAATGATACGGTTTTTGATATTGATGAAGGTATTCATAATATAACTTTAAAAAGAAATGAATATAAGGATACTTCTTTTTCAGTAAGTATTATTGAAGACGAGACCAGCACAATTGGACCTATTGTGCTCGTATCAGATATTCAAACAACATTGTACGGCCCCTTTCGGATTTGGGAGTCATATGGTACACCAGCTTCATTACCGAGTGGTATAGATCTTTCGAGTGGGAATGTTTGGGGAGTGAGTAGTGATTCAAGTGGTGTTGTAGATATTTACTATTATAGCGATGGGACTAGTTCATACTTAATTCAGAGTGCAGACCTTGCTGGTTTAACCAGAGAAACAGATTTCCTGGTTGGCACCGGGACTAATCTTCTAGACGGCAATGATTCACCGCTTAGAAATGCAGGAGGAGCCTGGACAAATAATATTGACGAGTCGGAAAATAATTATGTGTTTCTTTATGATCACGATGCTCATTATTCGAAATTCTTAATTGTAAACAGAGGCGGTGGTGGTGGTCCTGGAGACCCTGCATATGTGGATGTGCAGTGGTTTTATAATAAGGTTGTTCAAGATAATCGTTTCAAATAAATTTTAACGTTATTCAATCTCTAACCCTTATCACTAAACGATAAGGGTTTTTTATTTTCTCATTCTCAACTGCACAAGCAACGCACCCGAAGCAGCAATCAGCATTCCTATTCCCTCCTGCAAAGAAATTGCTTCGCCAAGAAATATCCAGGCAAGTATTGCAATTTGAATCAGCATTGTTCCGTTGATTATACTTGACTCCATTGCTGTGAGAGTTTGTAAAGTAAAATTCCAGATTGTGAATGCAAGCGCTGTATTAATAACTGCAAGCCAGAGAAGGTATAATAAATTCTGAAAACTAATTTCTGGTAATCCCTGAAGGATTATTCCAACAACCAAAAGAATAATTGAACCAATGCCCATACTGATTATAGTAACCACGATAGGATTTATTCTGGCTGCGCGGTTTATATTTCTCCCAAGAACAGCAGAGGCGGAATTAGCAAGAACTCCTATCGTCATCACAATTAATCCTAATTCCTGGTTGTCACTTAAAGCAACAGGAAAGAAGTAAGTAAATATTCCAAGTATGAAAAGAATCACTCCTAACCACTGAAGTTTTGTCGGGTATTCGCTTATCAGAAAAATTGCCATAACAGCAACGATAAGCGGAGTAAAGTTTAACCAAAGACTCACAGTAACAGCAGGAAGAAGTGATAACCCAATGAACTGAGTCCCCTGTGTAAAAGCATAAAACAGTATGCCAAGAAGGACAAGTTTAAACCAATCTTTCTTTTCAAGATTTTTTATTACAGAAGAATTGGTTTTTGTAAATGCAAACGGCAGAAGACAAATGAAAGCGATTGTGTATCTCAATCCGGCAAAGGTTAACGGTGGAATTTCATCAAGACCTATTTTTATTATTACAAAGGATGTTGACCAGAGAAAAGTAACGAAAACCGCGAGGAGAATTGTTTTAAGGTGCGACTGATTTTTCACATTTCTAATTTATAAATACTATTTCAGTTTATTATAATCTTAAGTTGAGCACTTAAGTTTTCAAAAGTTATTAAACCGTTTTAACGGTTTATAAATGATTTTACTTTCTCAAAAACTTTCTCGGCATCAATTCCACCCTTCCCGCTGAAATCACAAATGTGCGGATCACCCGGACAAACTGTTGAGCAGTAATTTTCTTCGGGCAGAATGATTTCAGATTTATTTCCAATCGGACCCCACAACTTCGGTGAGCAAGCAGGAAGCGGACAGAACATCGAAATTGTTGGAACTTTTAGCGCAGCACAGATATGCATTGGGCCTGTGCTTGCGGAAACAAGAATATCAAGAGCACTGAAATTAATTATAGATTCCCGAAGCGATAAACCATTGTTTGGATAAATAACTCTTTCAATATTTTTAATTTCACTTGGAGTATTGTTATCTGTAACGACTACACGAATATTACTTTCCTTAGATAAACGAACAATCAATTTCCTATACTCATCAATTGTTAAGTTGGGTGATGATTTTCCGCTGGTTGTATTTACTCCGATTAAAGTTTCCCCGTTTGGTGCAAACCTCTTTTTTAAATCGTCACGTTTTTTAATTTCATCACTAGTTAAAAAAATTTCAGGCGCAATACTTTGCGGTTCAATTCCAATTTTTCTGATCATATCAAGACAATAATCTGCTTCGTGTCTAAGCGGAATATATTTTTTCCGATCAACAAATTTTGAAAAACTGAGGAACTGATAAAGCTTATGCCCAACTCCAATTCGTGTCGGAATACAGCTGAAGAATAATATCCAGTTTAATCTTTCATTTGGAAGCAGCATAAAAGCATGTGTGAATTTGAATCTTTTTATCTCTTCCACTAATTGCCAGAAGGACTTCGGATAATTTTCATCTTCGCCATCGAATAATATTATTTCATCGACGTACGGATTGTGGAGATATATATCTCTTGTATACTTTCTAACAAGAACAGAAACAAAACTGTCGGGATAAGCTTTCTTTATCTCTCGCGGGATTGGAGTAGAAAGAACCACATCACCGATGCGGTCAATTCGGAGACAAGTATTCTGAATTGCTTTCTACTTTTTCAGTTTAATTTGCATTCGAAACAAATCATTCAATGGTACAATTCATTTTGTTTCTTCGTTAGAACTTATGGTGATTATCTATCTTATCGTATGTTCCGCCAAAAGTAAGATTACGAATATTATCACTGCTTAAAAAAGTATGCGGAAAACCTAAATCAATTTTACTCATTTCGCTCAGCTTATTTATCTGTTCTTCATTTAAACTGAATTTCAAACAGTCAATGTTATCATTTATTTGCGCTTGTGTTTTTGCACCAACTATTGGAATGATAACTCCCGGCTGCTGTCTGACCCAATTAATTGCAACCTGTGAAGGAGAACAACCAATTTCGTTTGAAACCTCGATAACTTTTTCTGCTATCTTCAGATGTTCTTCCTTAATTGCTTTGTTGAGTTGAGCTCTTCCTTGTTCATCTTTGTTTTTATTGTATTTGCCTGAGAGTATTCCTCCGCCGATAACTGCCCAGGGAGTAACTGCCAAATCCAACTTGCGAGCCATAGGAAGAAGTTCGCGTTCAACTGTTCTTTCAAGCAATGAATATTTTATTTGAAGAGCAACGAATTGAGTCCATCCTTTAATTCAGCAATTGCATTCATTCTGGAAACTATCCAGGCTGGTGTATCGGAAATACCGATGTAAAGAATTTTCCCGGCACGAATCATATCATCAAGTGCACGAAGTACTTCTTCTTCCGGGGTAGTGTAATCCCAGGCATGCACCCAGTAGAGATCGATGTAATCTGTTTTTAATCTTTTCAGACTTTCATCAAGTGACCGCACCATATTTTTTCTGTGATTGCCGCTGAAGTTCGGATCGTCTTTCCTCGTATACAAAGTGTATTTGGTAGCAACAATAAAATGATCTCTGTCTGATTTAATAAACTCACCAACAAATTTCTCCGATGTTCCTTCAGTGTTACTGTTTGCCGTATCAATAAAATTACCACCTGCTTAGCGTATGTATCAACTACTTTTTTGCTTTCTTCTTTGTTTGCACCCCAGCCCCATTCTTCACCAAAAGTCATCGTGCCCAGTGCAAGTTCAGATACACGTAATCCGCTTTTACCAAGAAGTTTATAATTCATTTTAAGTTTCTTTAATTAGTTTAATAATGATATAATCTTTTTTTCATTTACAGAGTTCGGATAAAAATCTCCCATCCACCTTATACATCTGTTTGCATCCAGAGGAACACCAATTGCTGGCACATCATACTTAGCACAAAGTCTTAGCCCATTTACTAACTCAGGAATACAGGCAACACCAAAAGCTCCGATGCTCTGCCCGTTTGATCTTGCAAACCTAAAAATTTTCTTCAGGTCTGCTTCTCTCCAGATATACGCCTTGATATTCTGCAATTTCATCAACTTGGTTACTGAATTGATGGAACAATTTTTTGAACAACTCTTACAAACATAATCAGTTCCATCGGAAGCAGACAAGCATTCTTTATCAAGATCATGAAGGCAGTGTGGCAAAAATGCGTATTTAGTTTCAGATGAATTGAAATTTTCCTTGTTAATCCGATTAACTAATTCTATCTCAAGCATATAAAGAAGATATTGCTCACGCGAAGTAGTTAATGTTGAATCACATTTTTCTGATAATGTAAGATTATTTAGATGAGTATCAATATCAGTAAAATATTTTGAAAGTCTCGATTCTGATTCAACCAGAAGTTTTGCAATCAATGAATCAGAGGATGCTTTTTTCTTCTCGGCTTTTAATGATCGCTTTTTATTGGAATATTTTCTGATTAGCGATATAAGCTGTGCTTCGGATTCTGAATGGGAGAGCAAAGAATCAGCTAAATCAGATAGGACGGAATAAAACTCATCCGTATTCGTGTTTCCTTCATAAAGAGAATATGTCTTACCGATGATTTTATCTTTGATCATTTTCGAATAGAGTTAAATATCTAAAAGTCTCAGTACAATTATATTAATAAACTGCGCTAGCACAAATGATGTTATGTGAATACTTGGAACTAAATAAGATAAATTATCTGGTAATTGCCATTCTTTTCATTAATTTTAGTACATATTATTTACGAAAAGGTTTGAAAAAGAAACTAAAATGATCCGTTCCAGAAATGAAAAGTCTCTTCCAAAAAAGAAATCACAAATTGGTAAAACTTCTGAAAAATTAACCCGCCTCGATATTGATGAAGAGTTACGTGAAAAAATTCTTCCTTATTGCAGATTAAAGAAAGGTGAAATCTGGAATGACCCCAAAGGAAAACACAAGGTTGGTGTTCTTGATGCAACCAGTGTTTCAGATACAAAAAAACTATTTGGTAAAGAAAAAGCACAGCTCGTTATAAATGACCCGCCTTATAATGTTGTAGTGGGAAATGCCAACACACAGAATCTTTCTAAGATAAATATTGATGAATACATAAAGTTCTCACGAAAGTGGGTTTCAAATGTTCTTTCAATTCTCGATGAAGATGCTGCACTTTATATCTGGCTTGGTGCAGATCAGAATGATGGTTTCCAGCCGCTGCCTGAATTTATGATTATGATGAGAGAGTTTGAAGAACTGAAAACACGCAGTTTCATCACGATGAGAAACCAGAGAGGATACGGCACACAAAAAAACTGGATGTCTGTACGACAGGAGCTTCTATATTACATAAAAGGCAATCCTTCTTTTAAAGTGATTTACACTGACATACCAAAAATTCTTGGCGGATATTATAAAAAAGTCAATGGAGAAGTAACCGATAATTTTGAAAGAAGTAAATCTAAATTCATCCGTCCCGGAAATGTTTGGGTTGATATACAACAAGTGTTTTACAGAATGGAAGAAAATGTTCCCGGCGCTTATGCACAAAAGCCATTGAAAGCTATTTCGCGGATAATTGAAGCAAGCAGTAAAAAGAATAATCTGGTTGCAGATTTTTTCAGTCATAGCGGAGTTACACTTTTAGCTTCTGAAATGCTTGGCAGAAAATGTTATGCAATGGAAATTGATCCTGTCTTTGCAGAGCTTTCAATCAGAAGGCTTGAGCATTATCGCAAAACCCGTCTATCGCCGGGGCAAGCTGGGAAAACTGGATGGCAGTGGAATAATCCGTTTCTTCAGAACGTGAGATAATGAATGAATAATATGACCTGTTTAGAAAAAATCTTATCTCACGTCCTGAATACTTTCTCTCTATCTTGAAAATTAAGCAATAAGAGTCAATGAACAGAATTGAACTTTCTATATCAATCAATTAGCTTTACACATCAATTAAAACTGGAAATCATTTCAAATGAAAAAAATATTCTTCTTCTTCACTGCACTTTTAACTTTACTATCAATTTATTCCTGTAAGAATGAAAACCTTGAAGCAAAAGGCTCACCCGAATACTTCGAGGAAATTAAACAATGGGATCAAAAGCGAGCAGAAAGACTTAAAGCTGATGACGGCTGGCTGAACCTAGTCGGAAGAACCTGGCTAAAACCCGGTGAAAATAAATTCGGTTCGGCAAAAGATAACGATGTTGTCATCGAATCAAACAAAGTTCCTGATTATATGGGGGTTTTTATTTTTCAGGATTCCACAGTTACAATGAAAGTCAATGATGGTGTTGAAGTTTTATTCAATGGTAATCCGGTTAAAGAAATGGTAATGATCGGGGATACTAAAAAAGATATGACTGTATTTCAGTACGGATCAATCAAATGGAATTTAATTGTGAGGAATGAATTATATGGAATACGTTTCCGCGATCTTGAATCAGATTTGGTAAAAAACTTTTCAGGAATAGAGCGTTTTCCTGTAAACGAGGACTGGAAAATCGCAGCAGAGTTTGAAGCATACAATCCACCAAAGAAAATAAGTGTTCCTAATGTTCTCGGGCAAGTTGATGAAGAACCATCTCCCGGTGCGGTTATATTTACAAGAGATAACCAAACTTATAGAATTGATGCGATTGATGCTGGTGAACGACTGTGGCTAATATTTGCAGATGGAACGAGTGGTGAAGAAACTTACGGAGCTGGAAGATTTTTATATACAGATAGTAAAGCTGATTCAACTGGTAAAGTAATTGTAGATTTCAACAAGGCTTACAATCCTCCTTGCGTGCTTACAAAATTTGCAACCTGTCCTTTACCTCCAAAAGAAAATTATATAAAGCTTAGAATTACTGCCGGTGAAAAAATGTGGGGAGAGAAACATTGATAGAAAAGAGTATTTAGTATTGAGTAAATTAGTAATGATGATTACCTTGTTCGATATTCGAAATTTTCTTTTGAATACGGATGAATGATTGTAGATGTGCTGCATCATGATGAAGAATATTTTTCTATGATCTCTTTTATTGATTCGATGTGATGTTCATCGTGTTCTAAAACAAACTGTGCCATATCAATGGGTCTCATTGGTTGGTTCAATCGTGGATGTTTTGAACTGCTTGACAAAATTTGTACGTCAAGATGCTTCATTCTTTTTACAAAATTTTCCCTTACCATTTTCAGCTGACTGAGCAAATCACCAATCTTTTTATTGTTATGATTGGCTTCGTCTGTTTTTCGATTGTTCAAATCTGCCGGTCTCAGTATTTCTTTACCGGCTATGAAATCATCTATCCTGCCATCGTGCAATTCTTCGAGGTCGATCAGGTGACCTATGTTTTCCTTTATTGACCAGCGGTTTTCAATTCTTTTTATCAGAACCTCTTCCGGAAGAGGAGAAACGAGTTGGGCAATATTATCAGGTGTTTCTCTCAGTTTCTTAAGAACAGATCCGTAATGATCCCCGGACAAATCAAATTGAAATTTTTTGTCAAACCATTTTTGCCTTTTCATCGCTAAGCTATTCTATTTGTTGAAAATCGAAATTAATCCGTGTGTTAAAGATTCGGGCGGACCCATAAGATGAGTTGAACCATCAAAAACTTTTGCTTCTAGTTTTAAACCAGTATAATTTCTTTCCTGAATCTGTGTTACTAATTTATCAATCGGATCAAAATATTTATCATCAGACTCTTCACTTCCAACTGAAATAAAAAGACTTATTTTCATTTCACCAATCTTTTCAAAAGAATTCTCTTCGTAACTGAAGATTGAATAGTTATCCCAGGTCAAACTAGGACTTCCAATGATATATCGATTAAAAGTTTCGGGTTTAGTGAAAAGTGTATACAATGCAAACAATCCACCAATGGAATATCCATTGATTGTCCTGTCATCTGGAATTGTGCGGTACTTCGAATCAATATAAGGTATTAGTTGACCGTTAAGAAAGTTCAGAAAATTCTCTGCATCTCCTGCTTGTGTTGGTCTGTAATCTCTTTTGCGTTTTTCTCCGGCTGATTTATCAAGCGCACCATAACCTATTCCAACAATAATCAGTTCGGGAATATTTTCACCAATCTGCAGATAACGTGCTATGCTTGCGGCCATACCAAATGCAACATCTCCATCAAGAACATAAAGTACCGGATATCTTTTCTCACTTGAATAATAACCATCAGGAACACTTACCATAACATGGAATGTATCGGCAATCAATTCTGAAAAAATATACTCCTCTGTTGCATTGTAAAGTGAATATTGTTTGGAATTAATATTATCAGAAGAGGTTTGAGGATTTATAGGAATAACTGAAATAAAAAGTAACGTTATGAAAATCAATAAAAAAGTAAACGGTTTCATTTTAATGCTCCCTGTTTTAAAAGAATCGACTTATTGTTAATCAATGTTAATTAAAACATATATACCAATCAAAACCAATAAAACGGAAAGTATTACCAATAAAACATAGGTTAAGAAAAATTTTACTGATTCATTTACTATTATAAGCCTGTTGATTATGTTTAATAGGTATAAAAATTGATTCCTTTACAGATTATGCCGTGGTTCAAATAGTCATTCACAACGCAAAATGAATAAATAAAAAAATATGGTGCAATAATGAATAAGATTTTCTTACTTTTTTTTACCTGTGTAACAACAATTTTTTCACAGAGTTTTAATAACCCACTAACCAACCCGTTTAACCTGGATAATTCAGGTGGTTTCAACAGTCCCGTTTTTGTAGATATTGATGATGATGGTGACTACGATTGCTTTAGTGGGCTCGGGATTGGACAAACTGCATATTATAAAAATACCGGGACACAATCCTTTCCGGCTTTTGCAGCATGGTTCTATGCAAATTCTTTTGGAATTTTTGATGCCGGAAATAATACAAAGCCAGCATTTGCCGACATAGATTCTGATGGTGATTATGATCTTTACTTAGGTGAAGCAGGGTTTAGGATTTTATTCTTCAGGAACACAAGTGCAACCACACCAAACTTTAATTACATTTCAGAAAACCCGGCAGGGATTTCCGGATTGGGAAGTAACGCGGCTCCGACTTTTGTTGATATAGATGACGATAATGATTTTGATTTATTTGTCGGACAGTTAGATGGTAATATTTTATATTTCAGAAATATCGGAACAAGATTTAATCCGCAGTGGGCAAACTCATTATTTAATCCTTTTGGATTGAGTGATGTCGGCTCAAGATCAATTCCATCTTTTTGTGACATTGATAAAGATGGTGATTACGATGCTTTTATTGGTAACGAGGCAGGAAATATTATTTTCTTCAGGAATATTGGAACAGCTACTGACCCTTCTTTTGATTCTCCTCAAACAAATCCGTTTGGGCTGGAAGATGTAGGAACTAATTCTTCTCCATCATTTGTAGATATTGACAATGATGGTAAAGAAGATCTGTTTGTAGGTTCAGGAACCGGAAACACATATTATTTTAGAAACACAACTGTTGTAAGTGTTGAAGAAGAGCAAAATTCCTCATTCGTAGAAGTGAAAGCATATCCAAATCCGGTTAGTAATATGTTGAACATCAGCGGCAGCTACATTGATTTGGATGAAACTGAACTCTCGGTTTATTCTATTCTTGGCGAGAAGTTAAATCTCACCATAACACGAAGCGGTTCAGTGGCAGCTATTAATTTTTCTGACTTAGCTCCGGGTATTTACATTCTCGTTATCAAAAATGATGTTGTCAGTTATTCGACAAAAATTATAAAGAGCGGTAAAGGATTTTAACAGATTGATTGGATTCGAATTGTAAGTCTGGCTAATTGTTTTAGCCGATGATGTGCCTGGCTACTTTTGCGACGCCGTTTTCGATCTTTTCTTTCAGAATATTTTCTCTGTAAGAAGAATATAATTTTTCATCCTCTAAAAGATTTTTAACTGCTTCCGGAAGATTTTTAATTTTCGGTTCATAAATACCTAGCTTCTTTTCAATCAGATAGTCAACATTTCCCTGTTCCTGTTCCCAGATGTAATCATTAACTACCGGGACTTTCTTCAGATTTAATATTTCCATAATTGTTGAAGCACCGCATTTTGTAAGCACGACGTCCGAAATATTTATCAGTTCATAAATAAAATCAACGTAGCCATAAATCTTCAGATTTTTAGCTTCATATTTTTTCTTAAGGTTCTCAGCACCTTTTTGCAAGATTTCATTCTTCCCACAAACAATTCCTATTTCTGAATTGATTTTTGATTTCAGCATTTCTTCAAGAATTTTTTCGCCTTTGGGAATGCCGTCTCCTCCTCCGAGGATCAGCAGCATTTTTTTTGCCGGGTCATATTCATATTTCTTTTTAACAGAAATAATTTCTTCGTTCGAAAGTTCTTTTGAAAATTTATCATCAATCACAAAAGGAAAACTATGAACTTCATATCCTCTTTTCTTTTTTAGAACTTTAGCTTCCAAATCTTTACTGAAGACAATGAAATTCTGATTCTTCACCAGGAACCACATAGTATGAGGCGTAAATGGATCTGTAATAACCGTAGTAACAGGTATAGAGAGTTTATTCTTTTTCAGAATTTTGAAAATTGGAATGATGAGAAAAAAGTGGAAGATAACAATCTTATCCGGTTTTTCTTTGAGAATCGTTTCTTCCAGATACTTTTCCATAAAAGGTGCAATAAGCAGGCAGGTTATCCGTGCGACAATCGGAATTTTATTCACCGCATAAAGAAATTCAAAAAACCATTTGCCTGTATATTGAAGCATTCGATATCCGTCTTCGATAATATATTGTACCCAGCGTGGTGTTTTCTCAAATCCATAAATTAATTTTGGCTCTGCTGAATCCGCATAATGTTTGTTCATATAATTGGAGATTGAACGAGCAGGGGCAAGATGACCGCCGCCGGTTTTCAGGTAAACAAACAAATATTTTTTCTTTGCACTCACAGATTTTACCTCATCACGGGATCAGTAATTTTTTCAAGATAACCTTTTTCGAGCACTTCTTTTATCTTAAATGTACCCAGCTTTCGGGCTTTTAAAAATCCATCCCACGCAGATTCAGCAAGCGTTCCCCTGTTCAGCAGATCATACAACCATTGGTCTGTGTAATTAGGTTTTTCCTGTTTCATTGCCGCCTGAATTTCCCGCAGCCACTTCCTGTTGAATTTTTCCTGAGAACCAATTATCGGACTCATCACAATTGGAATTCCTAATGCACAATAAAAAGAAAGCTCGCTTGGCTTTGTCCATAATATATCTGTTTCATGGAGTGCCTGGTTAAAGAGGTCAAAGTATTCGTGGAGAGATTCTGAAAAAATAATTTTAATGCTGTCTCCATCGGGATCAATTTCTTTTTTCACAGTCTTAAAATATTCATTGACTTCTTTCCTGATTCCCGCAACAAGGATTAATCTTATCTCTCCACCTTTGAGTTTTTCTTTAAGACTCTGTGCTATTTCCTTACCGATCTCCCTTTGTGCACCCGCGCCACCAACTGCATAAGTAATAGTTAATTTTCTTTCATTCCTGAAAACACAATTTTCTTTTCCTAAAAAATATTCAGCGTTTCTTCCATGACGAGCCCAAAACTTTCCATTTGGATCAAGATAAAATAATCTCTGCGCAAGATCTCTTTTCAGCACTGAAAGATTTTCATCTCCAAGTAATTCAACGGGCAACGGAAATCCGGTGAGATGAATTCTCTCTTCGGAAACACCATAAGCTTTTAGTCTTTGTGCAGCTTTTCCACACGGAGCAAAATATTCCACCCTGCTTTCCCATGGATCCTTCGCAACCCAAACACGGTTGATATCTGCATCGCATATAATACAATAAACTTTGTTAAATCCTTTTTTATCGGCAGCAATTGCAGAAGCATAGAAAGAAGTTATCAAAGGAAGGTTCTTAGTTGAAATCTTTTCCAACATTCCCTTACAAAGTCCCTTTTCAATTGTTGATTCAAGAAGATTTACCTGGAAAGTTGTGTTGGACAAATTACGCATCGGATAGAAAGAAGGAATGCGCATCATAGAATCGAGCATTGAAAAAACAGGTGGTCCAACTACGGGGACACCTTTAGCCCTGGAAAAAAATTCGTATGCATTTAATAATCGTTTCCAAAGTTTCTGCTCAGATTTGGAAACTGCTTCAGAGGAACCTACTGTAATAATTCCATCTTCTGCAATATCTTTGAGCGGATATACTGCCCGCTGATGTCCATAACCCATATCAGCAGAGACAACCCATGCTCTATTATTGAACTCACTCATAAATTCTTAAAATAAAAGTAGATAATATTTCAGGAATAAAAATAGGTAATTGTATGAATCTATGCTTGTAATAAGCCGGGTTAAAAATGCGAAATGTCAGATGAACTAAAAAGTCTTCCGAAATTAGAGAAAGTAGAAGTGGTGATTTATGAAGTCCGTCTATTCGGTCTTTCTTTCAGCCATTCATAAGTGACAACCGCGAGAAATAAAGCTATGCCGATAAAGAATCTTAATGTTTCATCCATGATAATTTTCCTTTTTGTTGTATTTTAACAATAGAAAATTATCCGACAGAAGTTAAGTAATGATTAAGTTATTGTTAAGTTTAGGTTAATAGTTGAGAAGGTATAAGGAAATAACGGTATAGAGGTATATGGGTATAATATATAAGTTTAGCATTATTCGGTAATGAATCCCGTATCGAAAAGCGATAAACGTAACTCTTTTCACTTTTGAACTTGTGTGCTATAGACATCACCGAAAACCGAAACTGGCTTCTTCATAACCATTTAAAACTAATTAATCTTTTGAGATATTTTATTAAGACTTTATTTAATTTAAAATAAAATGACTTTTCAAAAAGTCCTCCCCTTAGGGGAGGATTTAGGTGGGGCCACTTGAAAAACCCGTACAGCGGATTAAAAAACATCCCTAAAAATATCTGGATACTTTCTGCAACGACTCTGATCAACAGATCTGGCACAATGGTATTACCCTTCATTGCGCTTTACGCTAACCAGATACTAAATGTTTCCAAAGGTGATGCCGGACTTGTCCTTGCTGCTTATGGAATCGGTGCATTCATCTCCGCTCCATTCTCCGGAAAACTTAGTGATAAAATTGGCACGATGAGAATGATGAAAATTTCCTTGCTCTCAACAGGTTCTTTTCTATTTCTATATTCCTTTGTAACTGACTTTATCTGGTTTTTAGTTCTTACTTTTATTTGGGCAATATTGAGTGAAGCATTTCGCCCTGCAAGTATGGCTTTCATTTCTGATGAAATTTCTTCAGACAGAAGAAAAACAGCTTTCGCTCTGCACAGACTCGCAATCAATCTTGGAATGAGCATCGGTCCGGTAATAGGAGGAATACTAAGCACAATAAACTTTCATCTTTTGTTTTATATAAATGGACTTACGGCTCTGGCTGCAGGAACTTTTCTGATTTTTTCTCCATTCGAAAAACACGAAATAGTACAGAAAGAAGCTGAAGTAATGGTACCGGTTGTCCCCCACCAGAAAGTAAGTGTATTTAGCGATAGAAGATTAATTTATTTTCTTTTGGCTCTAATTCCAGTTGAGATTGTTTTCTTCCAGCACGTTGGTGCATTGCCATTATTCATCGTGTCCGATCTGGGATTTTCAAACGCTGTATTTGGATTTCTTTCCGCAGTCAATACTGTACTCATAATTTTTATCGAAGTTCCCTTGAATGACTCAATGCGTAACTGGGATGACAGAAAATCTCTTGCACTCGGTGCACTTTTATGCGGTGTTGGTTTTGGACTGATGGCTTTTACTAACACAATCCCACCGATAATTTTTCTGATTGTTATCTGGACATTTCGGTGAAATGATTTTCTTTCCGTCATCCGGCGAATACGTTGCAAAGATAGCTCCTGCAAAACAGCGCGGTGAATATATGGGTTATTTCCAGATGTCTTTCAGCTTTGCATTTATGGTTGGTCCCTGGCTCGGCACAACTGTTCTTGATCTTTACGGTCCTTTTAATTTATGGATTGGATGCCTTGTGTTTGGTTTGATTTCTACAGTGATGATGTTGAGACTGAGAAAATAGTAAATTCATATTATTAATTCTTCATACTTGTCTCCAACCCGACAGATTTCCTTCAGTAGCATTTCTACTTTTACCTCAGAAATTATTATTAACAAAACAAAGAGGTAAAAAATGAAATCACAATTCTCAATCAAATCGGCTCTGCTTGCCGGTTTTATTGCAACTGCTGCAATGACTGCATTCACTTTTATGGCACCACTAATGGGATTTGAAATGAACATCCCGAAGATGCTGTCTTCAACTATGGGCACACCAATTATCGTGGGTTGGATAGCTCATTTTATGATAGGTGAAATACTTGCAATAAACTTTGCGATTATTTTTCTAAAAAAGACAAACAAAATTTCAGATGTTAAAAGCGGTGCTTTGTTCGGCTTAATACCCTGGTTCATTGCACAAATAATGGTTATGCCAATGATGAGTGTTCTTGCCGGTGGAAGTTATTCTTCAGGACTCTTTTCGGGTTCTGTTATGATTGCGATGGCGAGTCTTGTCGGTCACTTAATCTATGGCGGTGTTCTGGGTGCAATTTATAAACCAGAATTAGCAACTGTAAATGCAATAGCGTAAAGAGAACAGCAATGAAACTAAATCATAATCAGAAAAAAACTATTATTGTTGGGTTGCTGCTTATTGCAGCAGCCTTTTTAGTTTGGGTGGGATTTGGAGCCGAAATATTTACTAAGACACAGGTCCTCATTGAAAAGAAGGATGAACTATTCGGCACTTCTTATAAAGAATGGAAAGATCAGTTTGTACTGGGTCTCGATTATACACTTGCTTTCAGTGGTGTAATATTTCTCTCTTCATCAATAATTATCTGGCGTCAACGAAAAATTGGAGAAGTAAATTGACTGCTCAACTTTTCATCCCCGACATATCCGGATTCAGCAAGTTTGTTAACGAAACTGAGATGGTGCACGGACAGGAAATCATTTCCGCGCTGCTCGAAACGATAATCGAGAGTAATCATCTGGCTATGGATATATATGAAATAGAAGGCGATGCAATAGTCTTCTACAATTATGATAAGAATTTTACTCCATCTCAGTTTCACGATATTTCAATAAATATTCTGAACAACTTCAAAAACAAAATTGAATTCCTCAAAAAGGAGAGAATCTGTGAATGCAACGCTTGCAAGAGTATTATAAATCTATCTTTGAAATTCATTGTTCATAAAGATGAGCTTAATGAAATAAAAGTTAAAAATTTTACGAAGCTGTACGGCAGAGGATTAATAATTGCTCATCTGCTTTTAAAGAATAAAATCCAAAGCAAAGAATATTTGCTGTTCACTTTTGATTATCTGAAAACTCAGGATGAAAAGCCTCTCGCAGGTTTTGTTGAATACTATCATAACTCGCCTGCACTTGGACCTATCAGCACAAAATATATCGAACTTTGAAATGATTAGTGAATTTTTTACAGTAGAAGGTATATCTGTTCCGGCTGTATCCGCAGCTCAGATGAAAGAGATTGATCGTATCGCTGTAGAAGAAACCGGTCCGAATTTGTTTCAGATGATGGAAAACGCAGGAAGGAATCTTGCTGAATTAGTCTCGAGGATTTTACAAAATGAACAAAAGAAAAAAATTTTGGTGCTTGTAGGTTCTGGTGGTAATGGGGGTGGCGGTATTACCTCAGCAAGACATTTATCTAATTGGGGCTTTGATGTTACGGTATGTGTATCCGATATTGAACGACTCAGGAGTGTTGCTAAATATCAGCTTCATATCCTTAACTCAACGAATGCAAAAGTCATTTCAATCAATCAATTGAATAAGGAAAAGCCGGATTTGATAATTGACGCCCTCATTGGTTACAGCTTAACAGGTCAACCGTCTGGTACTGTTTTAGAAATGATCAAGTGGTCAAATAACCAGTTGGCTATTGTAGTTTCGCTTGATGTCCCCTCTGGCATAAATGTAACTTCCGGTGAAAAATCTAAAATATTTATAAACCCGGATCTAACTTTAACCCTTGCTCTTCCCAAAACCGGACTTTTACCCGAATTAACAGGTGAGTTATTTTTGTGCGATATTGGAATTCCTCCAAAAGTATTCCAGCGCATTGGAATAACCCCACCTAAATTATTTACCAAAGATTTTATTATAAAACTTTCAACAAAAGAATAATTATATACTGATTTATTATTTTCTTTTACTTCTTTTTGCAGAAGGATTATGTTTTATTGCAAGTTGTATCCAATAATCCAGGTCGGAAACTACTTTGAACCCGGCTGGCTCCACAAATACGAAACCTTTCATTGGCGTTCCAGTGATGTCCATTCTTTTGCACCCTTTTTTTGAAAGCGCTTCGTTCATAACATCCTCGCCAATTCGCGCCAGCAGCCGGTCTTTATTAGTCTTTTTATCTATATCAAGACCTACACACATTTTATCATTCAGGAAAAAACAGTAACCGCCCATAAATTTTTTCCCATCAACCTTTTTCTTATTCAGCCGGAAAACCTCATCTATTCGATCTTTTAGCCTTTCACTATATGCCATATCAGTTACTTGTTTATATTCCGAATTCTTTACGAAATTCTTCAGCATCATAATAAACGCGTATACTTTTTATATGCCCTTTATCTACTGTATAGACTTCTCCCATCTGAAATTCGATCTCATTACCTTTCGGTGTTGATACTTTGTACTTTCCTTCCAAACAAACATATTTTCCGCTTTCAAATGAATTCAGAGGTTCATACCCTCTTACCATAGGAAAAAATCCATTATTCAGTTCAATAAATTTTTCTTTACCGCTTACTTGGGCAACGGGTCCTGTAAATGTGATATCATTGGATATTAATTTTGTCCAATCAGTTGTACCATTACCCAGTAACATCTGAAAACTTTGCACTATTTGTAATGCTGTTTTATTCATTGTGAAATCCTTTCATTAATAATCTTCAGAAATATTATTTAAAAAATTTAACCTCGGTTTTCTGCAAAGCGAATAAATGATGAGTTTATTTATTACGCTGCATCACTTCATATACTTTCGTGCTTGATATCATCGGACAGCGTTTAGCTATCTCAACAGCCTCATCAATGTCTTTTGCATTTATAACCAGGTAACCTGTAATTGCTTCTTTGTCCATTGCTAATTCTGAAATACCACTTCTTGTAATTTCTTTCCCTTTAATAAGTCCTACCTGTTCAATAATTCTATCTTTTATTGATTTGAACCATTGTTCCCAGGATTGCATAATCTCAGGAGTTGGTGTAGTGAAGCCTACAGTTAATAAAACAAATTTCTTCATATTCCTCCTTGTTGAATTAATAACTGATTAATTTGTAATTAAAATATAGCGCTAAGTAATTCCGGGATTGTAAAAATGGGAAATCTCATTTTTTGTAGAATACTTTTCCAAAATCATTAATATTTCTTTCGAACTTTTCGGGGGGTAGTCCGGTAAACCTTCGGAACTCTTTAATAAAGTGAGCCTGGTCGTAATATAAATTATAGAAACCTTTATTTAGAAGTATTTCGTTTGGATGATTTGCTAATATCTGATAAACATAAGTAAACCTTGTAATTTCACAAAGTGTTTTAGGACTTACACCTATTTTATCCTGGAACTTCATATTGAGTCTTCTCCTGCTGTACCCTGTTTCTTTTTCTAACTGGTTCACAAGAATTTTTCCCTTACTCATTTTTATTTTATCTATACAATAATCAACAATATTGTCCTCTATACTCCTTGAAAATAATTTTATGAGAAATTGTTGTATCAACTTAACTTTATCTTCAACATTTACAATGTCTGTTAATTTTGACTGAAAATTTTTCCCGAGACCTCCCATTATTTCTTCAAGTGAATACATTTTGTTTTTTACTTCACTCTGTGGAAAGCAAAAAAAACGGTAAGCACTGGAAAGGCTAAACTCTATTCCTATTGTACCCGACGGCTCATCCTGTTCAAAATCAATCAGGAAAGAAACATCACTGATACCCACAAAGTTTATTTGTTGCTCATTGGATGAGGCTTGGTTATTCTCTATTATCCTAAAAAATCCATTCCTAAATGGGATGATAAGTTTAATCCTCCCGTTTGGAACAATTATTTTCATATCATCAACAGGAATTTTACCGCTGCTTTCCAGAACCCAGATCTTTTCGATATGATTCCTCAGCAGAGGATGGATAGGCATATATATGAAATTTATGCTCATACTTAATTTTGCTTTACTGTTACTCTATTCCCTGAATAAAAAATTAATCGTGGTTTTGTAGTGCTCATAATACTGATTTTGACAATATAGAAGCAATAACATTTATGGCCTGTAACTATACCGTTAAATTAATATTATTAAATTTTTCTGGTATTAACTCGCTGGTGCTTTTCAAAATCTCCCTAGGAATCATTGCCCGTTAAGTAAATTCATATTTGTCAAAATCCTGACAGAAAATGAGCATTCCTCAGCTTATGTTTCAACATAAAAACAATATTCATAAAAGAAAAAACTAATGGCAACTCAAATTAAAATTAAAAATCTACCTGAAGGATTTCAAAGCATTATTACAAATGGTAAACATTCTATAATTGGCGACGAACCACTTGCCTCAAAAGGAACTGATTTAGGTCTGAGTCCTTCCGAACTTGTTCTATCCGGTTTAGCATTGTGTAAGGTAGCAACGATCCGACATATTGCCAGAAAAAATGGTTGGCAAATAGGTAACGTCGAAGCTTTTCTGGTACAGGAAGTAAAAAGAGAACCAACTGGTCTTAAAACCAATGTGAAAATTGATGTAAAAATTGATGGTGATCTGAATGATGAACAATTATCCGAATTACTTAGTCAGTCAGATAATTGCTATATCCATCGTTTGATTAATGGAGAATGGGAAATTGAAAAAGCAAAACCTTACCAGGAAGAATTGGCAGCATAATGAAATTATCATTTATAAAGAATTTCCAAAAGCTGGCTTTGTCATATTCCTGACAGAATTCACTCAGCACAAGGTTTAGTTTTACATCAGCAATAAACAATTATTCAATTACTATTTATCAAGGAGATCTAAATGAAAAAATTATCAGTATTAACCAAAGAACAAGCGTCTGAACAAAGCAGAATGATATTCGAGAACATTGAAAAATCAATTGGTATGCTGCCAAATATTTACGCAGTTATAGGAAACTCTGCCAATGCGTTAAGTGCGTTCCTGAATTTTTCGGAAGCACAAAAGAATACAACATTTAACTCACGTGAGAGAGAAGCGATCGCTTTAGCTGTATCAGAGGTGAATGGATGTAACTACTGCAGATCAGCACACACTCATATTGCAAAGATGAATGGTTTTAGTGACGAAGAAACTTTACAGCTCAGAGCAGGCACGATTTATAATCCCAAGCTAAATGCGGTCATCAAACTTGCTAAATCAATTGTTGAAAATCGTGGAAAAGTTGATGAAGATCTTACTCGGAAATTCTTTGTAGCAGGTTATAATGAAAAAGATTTGGTGGACCTTGTCGCAATCGTAATAGAAATATCTTTCACCAATTATATCGGAAGACTTGCCATGCCGGCAATCGACTTCCCGCTTGCAAAACCTCTTATTACTCTTGAAGAAGCAGCTTAACAAATAATAATTAATCAATCATTAATAATTAAAAGGAGTCCATAATGTTAAATAATTTCAAATTCCTGAAGCTTACGTTCATCCTTATTTCATTTTTAGGATTGAATGCAAGCGCTCAGACATTCAGTGTTGATTCACAGGATGGCAGAAACCAGGCATCGTTTATTTCAGATGCACCGCTTGAACAGATAAATGGTCTTGCAAGCGGTCTTGATGCTACTGTTATGCTTAGCGTAAATGACATAACTCAAAAACCAATGGGAAAAGTAAAAGTGCCAGTCAACAATATTAAAACAGGCATTGACCTTAGAGATGAGCACTTGCAAAGTGAGATGTGGCTGAATTCCACTAAATATCCTTATGCAGAATTTCAATTAACCGGAATAAAGAATCCTTCTTCAAAAACTTTGAGTGATGGACAAAAAGTTAAATGCACACTGGTGGGTAAGTTCAGTGTTCACGGTGTAACGAAGGATGTTGAAGTTCCTGCGACTCTTACATATTTCAAAGAAAGTGAAAAGACAAAAGCAAAGCTTCCGGGTGATCTTTTAGTTGCCAGCGCTGAGTTCAATATTAAATTAGGTGACTATGGAGTAAAAATACCGGATATGGTAGTTGGTAAAGTAAATGATCAGGTTCAGATCAGCACCAACTTTGTTGCAAGTGATAAAAATTCTATGAACGGAAATCCCTGTGCCGTTTGCAATCCTTGCTCAATGGATAAAGGTAAATGTAATCCTTGTGCAATGAAAGATATGAAAAAGGGTCAATGCAATCCCTGTGCAATGAAAAAGTAACAATAGGAAATCACAACGAATAGGTATAAAGGTATAGAGGTATAGGGTATAAGGTTCTTACTATACCTTTATACCCATATACCTTATTCCTAATAAAGACGATATGAAAAGAAGACAATTTTTACTATCAGCAGGAATAATTTCTTTGGGGTTAATTGCTTCCACCAAGGTTAAAGCAGCTTCATTAATAAAACATATTGCCGAAGTTGGTAATGATTTCAAGGAAAGAATATTAGCAATCATTAAAGAACTTAAAACTGAAGGATCTAATCTTGTTAAGAAGATAATGAACGGAAAGAAGTATGAGTACGATCCTTATACACATTATCCTTATGATGGCGGAATAAAAGATGAGAAGACCGGTTACCAATTATTCTTTCACATCCACAGACCAAACGAGTATGGTCACTTCCACACTTTTGCGACCGATGAGAATGGCGACCTTGTTCATCTTGTTTTAATTTCGATGGATGAGCAAGGAAAACCAATTGCACTTGCAACTGTAAACCGTTGGGTTACTGGCGATAAATATGTCAAAGCAGATGAATTAAAAAATCTTTCAAAAGACTTTTATGTTAATCCTTCTTTGTTCACCGATCCAAAAGTGGTTGAGTTTATTAATGATATTTTCAAAGCATACGATGAAGAAATATTTCAGCTCTATGATGAACGTGATAGATGGATTAAGGATTATGTCAATAATAATTTTAGAGAGCCATTTGAGGACAGAGAGTTTGAGATATTATCGGAAAGAAAATCGATGTGTTTTCGTAAATGAAATCTAAACTGAATTATTTCAACCCCTTCATAATTTTTAATTTTTGATTGTTGTTGGAGTGGTATATGATAATTTTAATTTTTTTTTTTTATTTACATTTAGAATGTACTTGTATTTTTTAATTAGTAGGGTGTGATATAATTTTTAGTATATTAGTGAGAAAAAAATATAAGAAGAGAAAAGGGGTATAGTTTTTTATTTAAAAGGTATTTTTTTCTATAGTTTTTTTATTTTATAAATTGTTTTTTTTGTTTTTTCCTTGTGATACCCTTCCCCTTTTTTATGGATAATTCTACTTTTGGATTTTCCAATGGTTTCCTCATAAATATTTTTATTTTCCCTCCTTTATTGGACGATAAGGTATAATATGATTTTTATTTCCTGCTTCGTGGCTTTCGTGGAGAGTACGCTCATCTTTCTCAAGTGTTAGATTTGTTTTCTTCATCTTTATCATTCTTCAAAAATATCCATTAGGAGCCTCTGTTTTATATTTATTTTTTCCCTTCCCTTTTTTTCTCTTTATTGCTTCTATCCACCAGGAATTATTTAGCTCCCAAGGTTATTAAATTTTTTAGAATATGAGGAGAATAAAAGAAACTACCGTCAGGAAGCCACTTCTCTTTTCGATTAATGGTCCTTTCCTATTCCTTGTCTTGAAATTTCGTTTTTCCTCTCCTCCTATTGTGGGAATAAGTTTTTCTTTTAGCCATCCTTATCATTCGAATATTTCTCTAGAACGTGTACAAGCCAGTGTTTTGCCGTAAGCGGGAAGGTAAATTTCTTTTGGAATTTCGTTTATTCTAGGGTAATTTCATCTTTTCCATCAGATATAAAGAACAGAGTTGTAGAATAACATTGGGAAGGTTTTAAGTTACCTGTTTTTCTAATCTGGTTTCCATTCTTTGCTTCATATACCGACAACATCTTGTTTCCTCCCGATAGGAAGTCGGGATTCCGGCTTCTGTCTGTTTGGTAATCAGTAATCAATTTTCTTTTTACGTTTTTGTTCAGAGTAGTTTTTAGAAAGATTCAAGAGTGCCGTAATATGATTCTTCGCGTGCATCACCCTTTTGAATTTGTTTGTAAGCTGTTTGAGATATTCTTCAATCATAAAAGATTTATTTTAATTATTGAAAATAACAATGATTGAGGTAGTCTCAATAAGCGTGGCGAGATATTATTGATGAGCAGATAATGAATTATTGAAACTTAAATTCATTCAGTTTGTTTTTTATCTGCTCTACTGTTGGCAATCCTTTCGGATAATATCTGCAGGCAAGTGCAGGGTTTTCAGGTTCAGGCTGGTTTTCAAAATCTTCACCATTAATAAGCAAAGTTGGTGATCCTCTGAATTTTATTTTCAGCTTTTTCATTTGTGTCAACAAGAACTTCTGTATAATTAATATTATCAAAGCTCTTAATTGCTTCCTTAACTCTTTCAATTAAAATTGGTGAGTTAGGACAGCCGTGGAAATGTTGAACCTCAATATTTATAACCTTTGATTTCATTTTCGTCAATTACTTTTATATAAGGCATTATTACAGGCTCCTTTTTCGTACTGCTTTTTTAGATATGCTGCGAATTTATCAGCTTCAATATCGCCGTAGGTATAAAGTTCCTGATTGACAAAAAGAGCAGGACAAATTTGTGCTTTAAGATTAGTTGCATCGTTAACATTTATGACAGAGAGAATAATATCTTTCTGTCCGCCAACCAGTTTTCTCAAAACCCTTTCCACTCTTCGGCAAGCTGCGCAGTTTTCTTTTACTATTAATGTAATATCCATTTTTTATAAGCAACATATCAATAATCGGCTCAGAATAATGTCGGCAGCCTGACAAATTACTTTTTCATTAGTGATTTTAATTTATCAGCGTCATTTATAATCAGCTTCTTTCTATCAAAATCAATCATCTGTTTTTCCCTTAAATCCGTTAAAACATCATTAACAGTTTGGCGGGCACAGGCAGTAAGATCTGCAATATCCTGATGCTTAAGAAATGGCTTAACAAATATCTGATTACCAATCTGCTTGCCGTTTTCATCAGCAAGCTTTATTAAGAATGATATTACTCTTTGTTTGGCATCTTTAAAGACGAGATCCTCAATTCTTTCAGAATAGCTTTTGAGTTTCAGTCCGATGATTCTTGTCAGTTTCAAATTCATCGTGGGATTTTTTTCAATAAAATTTGCAAAATCATTTTTATTTATTGCACAGATGTATGATGGTTCTACCGTAAGCGCGATATCTGTTCTTTCGCCTTCACCCAGATATGCCATTTCGCCAAATACCTCACCGGGATTTATAAATGCCATTATAATTTCCTTACCATCATCACTGTATCTGCTGATTTTAACTCTTCCCATTTTCAAAAAGAAAATGGAGCTGGATGGTTCATTCGGGAAATATATCGGTTGGTTTTTCCCGATTTCCTTTTCAGAAACCAGTTTATTTAACTCCATCATACTTTCCTGCTTCAGGCTGCTGAACAGATTGAAGTTTTCTAAATACCAAAGTTTTGATTTATCTGCCATATCTTCTTACCAATTTATAAAGGTGGTTAAAAATTACCCGACTTATTTGTTAATAATTGTCTTGCATCTGACAAAAATAAATAGAATCTTTTCATTAATTAAGAATCAAAAACAGGATTACTATGACTGCAAAGATTTTAATGTTCTTTATTCTCATCACAATCATTGTTTCAAGCTGTGTTCAGCCCGAATCAAATATTATATCCTCTGCGGGTAATAACTCACCGGTAATTGATGAAGTTTATGTCAGCCCGGCTTTTATAACCGTGGGAACTACTGCAACCATCGAAGTAACTGCTTCAGACCCTGATGGTGATCAATTGGAATACTCCTGGTCTACGGCGTTGGGTGATATTATTGGCAGCGGAGCTAATGTCCGTTATTCTGCTGCTTATTGCTGTGTCGGCTCAAACATAGTAACAGTTACTGTTTCGGATGTTAAAGGTGCAAAAGTTTCCGAAGACATCAGAATCGAAATTAACCCATAGCATTATGATAATAAATCTCCTTTCTCTAAGCCTGATATTACTTCTTGTAAGTTCGAATTCATTAATATTTGCACAAGGATGCTGTACCGCCGGCTCAAGCACTTTCGGCGGTTTGGAAAGAGGTGTGAATAATTATGGAAACCTCAACATTGGCATTGGTTACATAAGGAATGGATTAAACTCAACTTATAACGGAAGTGAAGAAATAGATGACCCACTCAAAAGAACTGCATCTGTATCTTCATTCAATTTTGATTTGGAGTACGGATTAGTTGACAGAGTATCACTATTAATTTCGGGTGCTTATGTAATCAAGAATCGGGAAACGACGGTAAGATCAAACGAAACAAATGAGACTGAGGTAATAAGCTTTGAAGGACAGGGAATTAGCGATATCATAGTTCTTGGGAAATACGCGATTATCACTCCAGATATTGTTTCTCAAATGGGTCTTGCAATTGGCGGCGGTGTAAAACTGCCGGTAGGAAGTTATACCGAAGAAGTGAATGGTTCGAGATTAGCAATTGACCTTCAGCCAGGCACTGGTTCGACTGATGTTTTATTATGGGGAAATTTTTTTATGGGATTTTTACCGCTTCCGTTCTCTGTATCAGCTAATACACTTTACCGCTACGCCGGTTCGAACTTAGATGGTTACAGGTTTGGCGATGAAATTATTATAGCACTCGGCGGTGAGTATCACTTTACGGATTACTTAACTTTTTCACTTTCCGGAAGAGCAAGATTTGCTAACCAGGATTTCTGGGGTGGCAGATTTCTGCCCAGCACCGGCGGCGCTTATTATGACATAATTCCATCGTTAACATACACAGAGCAAACATACAATCTGAAAGTTTTCTACCAGGCACCCCTGCACAGAAATGTTGATGGGATACAGCTTACAACCACTAATCTTATTGGTGTGGAATTGTTGTTTAATTTTAATTTGATGGAGATTAATTAAATGAATGTAACCTTACTTCTAATTCTAATAATCTATATAGTTCCAAACTCATTAGGTCAAAATTTCTCCGATGAGAGAAATAAAGTAGCAAGTTCGGCAATTGAAATTTGTCCGATAAAAATTGGTGAGACTGTTCCAGCCGTTATAGTTAGAAACCTCGATGGTGAGTCAGTAAACCTGCAAGAAGTAGTAAATGAAAAACCAACGGTGTTAATTTTTTACAGAGGTGGCTGGTGTCCTTATTGCAATCTTCAGCTAGCCGATTTGAATACAATCGAAGCTGATATTTTAAAAATGGGATATCAGATAATAGGCATCAGTATGGATAAACCAGAAAGGCTGAAAGAAAGTTTTGATAAATTTCAAATGAACTATACATTGCTTTCAGATAGCAAAGCTGAAGCAGCTATTGCATTTGGTTTGGCATTTAAAGTTGCTGATGATTACAATAAAATGCTGCTGAGTCATAATATGAGTCTGGAAGATGCTTCCGGAGAAAATCATCATATCCTGCCGGTACCTGCGGTTTTTATCCTGGACCTAAACGGTATTATTCAATTTGAGTATGTTAATCCCGACTATAAAGTAAGATTGAATGGAGAAATCCTTCTCAAGGCAGCAGAGCAATACTCGATTATCCAACCGGTAAAATAACTTCTCACAGATGGCAGGTTTTACACCATATAAAACCAGCATTTCTCTTAATGCTTCGATTTCATTTAGCATTCACTTATATTTGTGATATGTTAATTAACAAAATCCATATCAGCACTCCGATTTGATACTTTAGCGGCTCTGCCCACTAAATACCTCGACATTTTTTATAATTTCCATTAATTAATCAATTAAAAAATTTTAGATATGACAAGTATTATTAAACAAATACAAAACAGAAAAACATTTGCAATTATAAGTCACCCGGATGCGGGCAAAACTACTTTGACGGAGAAACTTCTCCTTTTTGGTGGAGCTATTCAGGTTGCCGGTGCGGTTAAATCAAACAAGATAAGAAAAACAACCACTTCGGATTTTCTTGAGATAGAAAAGCAAAGAGGAATTTCCGTCACGACTTCTGTTATGAATTTTGAATACGACGGCGTTAAAATAAATCTGCTCGATACTCCCGGTCACAAAGATTTTGCCGAAGATACTTACCGAACTCTTACCGCTGTTGACAGCGTTATCCTTGTAATTGACTGCGTTAAAGGTGTTGAGGAACAAACAGAAAAATTAATGAGTGTCTGCCGGATGCGTAACACACCGGTTATCGTTTTTATTAATAAGCTTGATAGAGAAGGCAGATATCCTGTTGAACTGCTGGATGAAATAGAACACAAATTAAAAATAAAAGTAAGACCATTAAGCTGGCCTGTTGGAATCGGGATTTCTTTCAGAGGTGTATATAATATTTTTCAAAATTCTTTCAGCTTCTTCCGTGCAAACAAACAGAAAATTGAAAAGGATGTAGAAACCTTTAAGGGTTCAACTGATCCTCAATTAAAGGAACTGCTCGGTGAAGATGCCGTTAAGCTGAACGAAGAGTTGAATCTTGTAAATGGAATCTATGGTGATTTTAAGACTGAAGATTATCTGAACGGAAATCTGGCACCTGTTTTCTTCGGAAGTGCATTGAATAATTTTGGAGTAAAAGAATTACTCGATACATTTATTAAAATAGCTCCCGGTCCTCAGGGCAGAGAAACCACGAAAGGATTTATTGAACCAACTCATAATAATTTTTCCGGATTTGTTTTTAAGATACACGCAAACCTGGACCCGAAACACAGAGACAGGATTGCTTTCTTAAGAGTATGCTCGGGAAAGTTTGAACGAAATAAATTCTTTTACCACGTAAGATTGAACCGCGAATTTAAGTTCGCAAATCCCGCATCTTTTATGGCACAGGATAAAAGCTTAATTGAAGAAGCGTATCCCGGCGATGTTATTGGTTTATATGATTCAGGAAATTTTAAGATCGGCGACACACTTTCTGAAGGCGAGCAATTTATGTTTAAGGGAATACCAACTTTTTCACCGGAGATTTTCAGAGAGCTTCAGTTGTTCGATCCCTTTAAATCAAAGCAGCTTGAAAAAGGAATTATGCAATTAACAGATGAAGGACTTGCACAGTTATTTATACAAAATAACAGGAAAGTAGTTGGTACTGTTGGCGAGCTCCAGTTTGAAGTTATACAATACCGGCTGCTCAATGAATATGGTGCCGACTGCCGCTTCCGTCATCTGAATTATATCAAAGCCTGCTGGGTAAAATTTGATAACAAGGAAGACATAGCCGAACTGCAAAGACTTCGCTCGCATAATTTATTTTATGACAAGCACGATGAACTTGTGTTTATGGCTGAGTCAGAGTATCAATTAAATGCGGCTAAAGAAAAAAATCCGAAGGCTAAATTTTTATTCAGCATTGAGCATAACACCGAAACCGTGCAAATGGAAAAAGTAGTTTAGCATTTTATTGGGTGTGGAATTTATTGTTCAACTTAGAATTGATTGAATTGGTAAAAAAAGCCCGACTAAGGGGGCTGAGGAATTTTTTTATATCAACGAACTCAGCAGTACATCTTCTTAATAATAATCGTTAACAAAGATAGAATAAAGCCGCTTGCAAGGAAGAAGCATCGAGTTTACTTCATATTTCCGGCAACCTCTCTATAAGGTTACACCTTGGCCGAGATGCATAACCTTAGTGTACATGTCCGGAAGGAAGGGAGGGGGGAGGGGCGGGAGAGAGAAAGCCCAAAAAAAACAATATAAAAAAAAAAAAAATAAAAATAAAAAAAAAAAACACCAATAAAAGCAATAATTAAAAAAATTAAAAGCTTAAAAAATTGTTATTAAATGAAAAAAAACCGAACAGGAATAAAAGAAGAAACATTAAAAGGGGACTGACAGAAGTATATCCAAATTGTGCTTCCAATCTAGGAATATTTTCAAATGTATTTAAATATTATCGTATTTATGCAGGATTTTTCCGAATATGATAATGTTGATCTGGATCACCACGCCCCCGCCCCCACCCCCTTTTAGAAATCCCCTTGACCGAAAAGTCCATCATTATACGGTCCGCGATCCAAATCCCCTCCTTTTTAAGAAATTTACACCATTAGGGATTAAAAGGTGATGAGTTGATAGATATTCCTACTCCAACGAGCACTTTAATGATTGACGGTAGTGGAAAAAAGCAAATATTGTGTATAAAAGAGGAGATAATATCCAATTTCCTACTGAATAAAGACAAGGGAACGGAATTAACAGGGAAATAAAACAGGATAATAAAAGGAGGAAAAATAACTTCCCATCTTAATCTAATATAATTGAAAGAGTACCGTGAGTGGAGTTAGAAGACATACAACGCATAAAATAGAGGGATTAAGGATTGTTAATAATCCATAAATGTTAGATTGGATAAAATTGTCATTTCTCCCATATTGATTACTGGTAGTAAATATAAGAGAAATATTTTTTTCTTTTTAAGACATATAAATTCCTTAAAATTAAATAAAGAAATTAATAAATATTTATAAAATAAAGATTTTCTATCTCCCTTATTATAATAATGTATTATGGGAGAAATAAAAAGAATGATTCATTGAATTACACGGATCCCTCGTACTTGCATTTTTTCAACTTTAACTCCCTATCTGAAAGAAATTTTTCATAGACACGTATAAAAAACCAAAAGGTATTGAAGAAAGTTGCTGTGTAATCAATTATAAAAATAGTATTAATGGAAATAAAAAGATTTTTGTTACGGTCCCATACCTCAAACTCGGAAAAACTGGGAAAGGGAGTCAATGTAAAGAGGAGTTGAGTATTGAGTAGAAAGATTTAGAAAGGACGTTGGATGTATTGTTTTAGCGTTAGTTGAGGAATTAAATTGCATGATATCAAGTGAATAGTATGGCCATCAGGAGGGGTTCGATTGGTGAGATTATTAATATTAAAAAGAAAGAAGATCTACTAATTCGTGAGAGTAAAGAAAAAGAACCAACACATGTTAATAGAGAATAAATGCAAGAGTTCAACCACCTATAACCAAAATTACAACCCCACCAAGAGATGACGGAAAATCTCTTTAGAAAAAGCCCCGACTAAATCGAGGCTTTGTTAAAATTAATTTTATTTCATTTACTCACTAACATTGCTTGCAGGTTTTTTCCTTTTCATAAAAAAGAATGCGGCACCGGCAATTACAACCAAAGCAATAATTAAATAAATCCACCAATTGGATGGATAGAGTGCACTCTTCCATTCTGCAATTTTACTTTCCATCTTGCTCTTGTTTTCATCGGTAAGCATTTTGTTTTCAATTAAGTAGTTCATCCAAACTGGTTGTATTGATGCAAACCAGGTGCTGTCTGCAAATTGAGCATATATTCTTTTGGATTCTTCTTCACTTTTCACTCCAAGATTCTTCAACTCATCACCAATGAACATATCAACTGAGTTCGTGAATTCCTCACCGCTTTTGAAGCTCATCAATTCAATTCCGTTTAAGGAAAATTCATCAATGATTGATTCCCATGCTTCCTGTTTTACCACAATTGACCATTCATTAAACAACTCGTCTATCTGTTTCAGCTCTTCCGATTTATTTCCGTCTTCAGCATAAACCTCAACCAGCTTTACGCCAACTTTCTGCCACTTGGTGACAAAATCTTTTTGCTGCTCACGGATTGATTCAAGATCTTTTGGTTTAAGTGATGTTGCCTGAATGAACCTGATGTTATCCCTGATTGTGGTTTTAACATTGCTTAATACGTTATCTTTTTTCTCTTCAGATGCAACCATATTTTTATCTTCTACAGTCAGAGCTTCCTTATCTCGCATAGTTGGCGGCATAAGACTGTCAATCATACTCAGCACAAGATCATCTCTTTCTCTTATTGAAGAGCGAAGTTCAGCAACAAGGTTTTCAAGCTTCTTTATTGTCTTCGCATCTTTTTGTCTCTGGTCTTCAAGTTTCTGAACCTGCACTAACAACTCATTGTTTCTTTGGTTCAGGAATTCAACCTGCTGTTTCAATTCACCTACTTCTGTTTGAAGAACATCAATGGTTGAAAAATCTCCCTGTCGCAGCAAGTATGCCTTATTCAGTTTGTCTATAGACGCATCATATTTATCCGGGTAAAGACTTTTATCAAGCAGCTCTTTATGCTGTGCAAAGTCTTGTTTCAACATAGTTATTTCATCAAGAACTAAATTAAGCTCCTGAAGAGTGGTTGCATCTTTTATACTTTTTTCAATTGATGTGTATTCGGCTTTGAACTTATCAACAATTTCCCGGTCGGACTGAGCAAATAGTGAGCTGGCAAATCCAAACACAATTAATAATAACAAGAGCTTAATCAAATAATTGCTTTTCATTTTGAACCTCCTTCGGTTCCTTTGTGAGTAAGATTCATTTTGTATGTGCCATCAACTAATTCAATGTAAGGATCTCTCTGGTTGAATGCAGGTGTTTGAAGACCGAACTCGGAGATAAATATTTTGTTTTCAAGTACCAACTTTCCTTCATCAACTTTAAATACATACACGTTTTTAAAGTTAGTTGATGCTAAGAAATAAAATCCCTGGTTGTCTCTTATCATTCTTACTTCTTTACCTTTGTAAGAAAGAGAATCCTGGAACTCTTCAAAAAACAATCCGACGGTATTAACCTCAATTGAATACCTGTCATCAGTTACTTTCCCATTATCATCAACAGGCAGAACTGATTCCAGCGGCCAGGAAAAGTTTGCCGGCTGCAGCGTTAACACAGAACAGGCTGCAGTAACTAAAATCAGAAATAAGAATAGAATTAATAATCGTTTCATACATTCTCCAAAAAAATATTGATTGACGAAAAAGTTTTTTTAGTGGCAGAGAAAAAATAAGAAGAATTGTGCTTGAATCAACAACCAGAGGAAATGCCTTGAGAATTGCAAATAAAAAAAGCCGCAACAATGTGCGGCTAAATAAAAAATATATTCTTTAATTTTATTATCGTCTTCCGCCGCCGCCGCCTCTTCCACCACCACCGCCACGACTTCCGCCGCCGCCGCCTCTTCCACCGCCGCCACCGCCTTTTCTATCACGTGGAGGACGTGCTTCATTAACTACAAGCTTTTTACCTTTTAACTCAAAAGTATTGAGAGTTTCGATAGCTTTCATAGCCTCTGCCTGTCCAGGCATTTCAACAAAGCCAAAACCTCTTGGTTCCTGGGTAAACATATCGCGTATTACTTTTACGCTGCTTACCTTCCCGTGCTGGGAGAAAAGTTCAGTAAGATCTTCTTCTTTTACTTCGGGGGACAGATTGCCGACGTAAATGTTCATTTTAAACTCCTTAAAAAAATAAAAAAATCAGGCTATTTTTACTTAGCAGCCTGCTGCTTGTCTTTGTAAAAAGCAGATAGAGCGGGAATTAACAGAAGTGCTTTATCTTTCTTTTATGCGGACGGTCAAAATTAGAATAAATAAAGCGTTTTTACAAATCCTTAATTATCGATTAAAAATGATTTGCTGCTTCAGGATTTAGTCTGTTGGAGAGTTGTCATTCCGGACTTGCCGCTTTCGGCGAGCCTCGCTTTCAGCGGGATCCGGAATCTAAGACTTCGAAGATTCTAATAGATAGATGCTGAAACTAGTTCAGCATGACATTTAACTATTATTCCGACACACTCTTTGTCACTGGATCCTGAGTATATTTTATGATTAATCTGATTCCGGGACGATTTGTAATATAATGCCAGATCCACTCGGACATTACGCGGAGTTTGTTACGAAAGCTGTTTCTCCTTTTTTTTTTTTTTTCTTTTTTTTCTCTTTCTTTTTTTTTTTTTTTTTCTTTATTTTCTTTTTATTTTTTTTTTCTTTTTTTTTTTTTTTTTTTTTTTTTTTTTTTTTTTTTCTTTTTTTTTTTTTTTTTTTTTTTTTTTTTTTTTTTTTTTTTTTTTATTTTTTTATATAATTTATTAAATAGCTTAGAGTTCGCTAATGAGAACCGTCACATAAAAAAGCCGTCGTTAAGGACGGCTCAATATAAAAAATATAAATCAACTCTTTCACTTTGAATAAATGTGCTTTAACAATTCGGCTCTTACTGCTTCGTTTAAAAACTTTCCATTAAAACTTGAAGTTATTGTTGAGCTGTTCACATCATTAACTCCTCTTGATGCAACACACATGTGATTCGCATCAATCACTACCGCTACATCTTCGGTTCCGAGTGCTTCTTTCAATTCGTTAGCTATTTGAATTGTTAACCTTTCCTGAACCTGTGGTCTCTTAGCATAATATTGAGCGATGCGATTCAGCTTTGATAATCCAATCACGTGTCCGTTCGGAAAATAAGCAATGTGTGCTTTTCCATAAATCGGGACGAAGTGATGTTCGCAATAAGAATAGATTGTAATGTCTTTTTCAACCAGCATTTCCTTAAACTTAAAATTGTTGGTGAATGCCGTTGCTTTTGGTTTATTCTCGGGATTCAATCCACTGAAAACTTCTTTCACATACATCTTCGCCACTCTTCTTGGAGTATCTTTCAGACTTTCATCATTGAGGTCAAGACCGAGAACATGCATAATTTCCCTGAAGTTTTTTTCAATCAATTCAATTTTTAAATCATCATCAATCTTAAATGCATCAGCATGCAGCGGTGTATCAATAGATGTAAAATGATGATTTTCACCTATTTCGTCATCTTCAAGAGTTTGTAATTGCTTGTTATTTTCCATTTTATTTTCCTTTTATAGAGATATTCAAATCTTATAACAGAGACATTCTGTTATAAGTTCAAATGCTAACTCTTCTTTGGAAATGATTAGAATTGAGCTTAATACAAGCCCAATCCATTCAATCTCTATTCGGAATGGACCTTGCTGCTTATCGCTGATAAGGATGGATATTTGTTTGATATTTGATTTATCTGGTGGTTCAAAATTGCTTATTTCTTTTCCGTAATACTTCAAATTAAAATCTTTGAAAGGAAGCTTAACAACTTGCCAGCTATCTTTTTCAGTTTGGAATTTTTGAGTGTAATTATATCCTGTAAAATATTTTGTCTGCCTGAAAGATAGATTATAAGTTTTTCCATCACCTTTGATTTTTAGAAGAAATCCTTCATAGTCAGAAAAATTATAATCATCAATTGGACTTCTTAGAGATGCAAAGCCGCCATTATTTTCCAGAGAAACATTTCCAGAAAAAACCAAGACATTTTCTTCACTGACGGAAATTTTTGAAGTTGAAACACCGCCCATTACATCGTCATTCGTAACACCCCATTGTGATCTTACTTTTTGTTCAGTAAAATCAGCAATAGTTGATTTGAGAATTGTTTCTTCTGCTTGAGGCATAATCATTAAATAATTTATTAGGACTAAAAATACTTTAACTGTCATAACAATCTAAGCGAAGACATTCCGCCATCGACGTGAAGTATTTGTCCCGTTACCCAGCTTGATTCCTCGGATAGAAGATAATATGCGGCGTTTGCAATTTCTTCTGCTTTGCCGACTGAATTCAACGGATGTCTTTTTGCTGAAGCTTCTTTCTTTTCATCACTGCTTAAAAGCTTGCTTGCCAAAGGAGTGTCAGTCAATGATTGAGCAATACAGTTCACTCTTATCTTTGGTGCAAACTCAGCAGCAAGTGAACGGGTTAATCCCTCAACTGCGCCTTTAGCCATTGCAACAGATGCGTGATACGGCATTCCTGTTTGCACAGCAACCGTACTGAATAAGACGATGGAGGATTTATCAACTTTTTTAAGATTCGGCAGATATTGATTTATAACTTTTACTGCACCGAGTGCATTGATCCTAAAATCATCAACGTAATCCTGCTCCTTCAAACTTTTAAATGGTTTTAGATTTATTGAACCCGGGCAATATGCAAGACCGCTAAATTCTTGATCGAGTAATGGAAATGATTGAGTTTCATCAAGAACATCAAATTTATGATGCTCGATGTTTTCGTTTAGCTGAAGCTGATTAAGGTTTCGGCTTAGAACCACAACTTTGTTTCCTTCATCAGCCAGGCGATTCGTGAGCGCTAAACCAATTCCGGAACTGCCGCCTACAATTAAATATTTTTTTGACATTAAAATGAACTACTTTCTTTAAGTGTTTTGTAAAACAACCACTTTCAGGAATTAGTTCATTATTAACTATAGCATTAATAATGATCATTCCCGTGAAAACGGGAATCCATTGATTACTAAGTAGATTCTCACTCCTGCCTACACTAGGCAGGTTCGTGAGAATGACAATCAGTGAGAATTCTATTTTTCAAAAGTTTCTATAGATCAAAAGCCAGGTAAATTAAACTTCTGAATCTTCTTCCTCTATGTCAAATTCAAACTTAAATTTTTTCAACTTCGGTAGATTTTCTTTAAGATCTTTTTCGAGTTGTTCCATCTGCTCTTTGAATTCCTTTTCGTCAAACTTGAACTTATAAATATTCGACTTATTTTCTTCAAGCTCTTTTTTCAGCTCTTCCATTTCCTTTTCGAACTCCTGACTATCAAACTGGTAGAACTTGAAATGCTCTTTGTGTTTTGGAAGATCTTTCTTCATTTCTTCCAGCTCTTTATGAAGTTCCTCCATATCAATGTGAAATTCATCGCCTGTTATTACAGGCATTCGAAAACTGAATTTTTTTCCGCCGAATCTCATATCATCAAGCTGATCATACACTTTATCCTTGTAATCAGCAGCAAGATCATCAGGAATTCTTTTTCCATTTTTATAGATGGAAGTTATTTCGTCACCCAAAAAATTTGCCTCCCAGTGAATTTGTTCGCCATCAACAGTTTCATAGAACGAAAGATATTTTGATGAATCTTTATTAAGTGAATCTGTTGGCGTTTCAGCACAGGAAATTGATACGAATACAAATAGAAGAAGTAATGAGAGCAAATATGATGTTGCTGCTTTTGACTTTGCAGTGGATGTAGAAAATTTCATTGTTTTTTCCTCTTTGTTTGTTAAACCTGAAATTAAGACGCAATAAACAGAAAGGTGTTTCAATTAATTATAAATAATTGAAATAAGATTTATTTTACTGATGGATGGTAAATCGACTGTATGGAAGAGAAGTGGTTTATTTCCAGAATCCGTATTTCTTTATATGCTTGTAGGCCATATAACCAACTGCACTTGCCTGGGCCACTCCAAGAATATATCTAAACATATCAAACTCAGAATCTCTCAGGTACTGCTGGTATAAAGGTGAAGTAAAGTGAGTGTTAATTTCATCATAACCGAATTGTGCTGCATTATTCGAAATTAATAATTGAGTACGAAGCCAAACAGTTGATGGATTATCATCAAACAAAACATCCTCCGGAATCTGATTAGAAATCGGCTTGCTGAAAATTTCATCAATATTATATTGAAATTCTACGGGAGGGATTATGCCTTGAAATCTGTATGACGAATCAGAAAGCTGGCTTTGATATGTTTCTTCGACCTGTGCATATAGAACACCCGATACAAAAGAAATCATAAAAAGTATTTTCAATCCGGTAGTCATATTCTTAAAAAATAAACAAAGCTCGCTGTCATTCCGTGCCTGTCTGCAGATAGGCAGGCTTGACACGGAATCCATTAAAAAACTTGGGTATTGGATTCCGGTTCTTCTCCGGCAGTTGCCGGATCGACCGGAATGACAGTCCACATTAATTTTACATTAACAAAAAAAGCTGTGGACTCAAATATTATATCCACAGCTAAAAATAAATTAAGATGGTTATTTCAACAAATACTTTTCGTAGAACAAAACTTCAGACCAGATATAAAAATCGCGATTAGTTTTCTTTCTGAATCCGTGTCCTTCATCCTTAGCAAGCAGGTACCAAACTTCGCCGCCATTCTTTCTTACAATATCAACAATCTGCTCAGCTTCGGTGTAAGGCACGCGAGGATCGTTCAATCCCTGAACAACAAAAAGCGGTTTTGTTATTTTATGTGCATTTGTTGTTGGAGAAATACTGTTTAAAAATTTATTCATTTCCGGATCTCGCTCATCACCATACTCAACTCTTCGCAAATCTCTTCTGTAATCCTCAGTGTTGTTCAGAAATGTGACGAAGTTACTGATACCGACAATATCAACTCCGCATTTTAATCTGTCATTATAATTGAACATCGACGACAGCACCATATAACCGCCATAAGAACCACCATTTACTGCAACCCTTTTTGCATCAAGATCAGGCTGCTTTTCTATCCAGTCTAAAAGTGCACCAATATCTTTAACAGAATTTTCCCTGTTGTATCCGTTATCAAGTTGAAGATAAGATTTTCCATAACCCGTTGAGCCGCGAACATTTGGTTCAATAATCGCAATGCCCATTTCATTAACATAATATTGATTTATCGGATTGAAAGAAGGAGCTGCCTGACTTTCAGGTCCTCCGTGAATATCAATTACAACCGGATGCGGTCCTTTACCTTTTGGCTTATAAATAAATGCGGGAATCATTCTCGGTTTGCCGTCAACTTCATCAAAAGTTGGGTAATGGATCAGTTCAGGAATTACAAACGCTGAAGTATTTAATCCACCGGTTTCGCTGTATGTCCAGCGTTCAAGTGAATTATCTGCTAAGTTCATGACATAAACATCACCGGAAGACTGCGGAGTGTTTAGAACCAGTGCAAGCTTTTTTCCATCAGGATGAAATGATAATCCATAAATCTGACCAACCGGCATTCCCGGAATTTCGTTGTACTATGCTTCATAGTCTTTGTATCAAGTAAATAAAGTTTATCCAATCCGCCTTCATTAACCGTGAAGGCAAGTTTATCTCCCTGTTCTGATAATGTTACTGCACCGATATCCCAATTTATATCTTCTGTTAAGACAGTGATATTTTTAGTTTGAAGATCATAGTACCTCAAACTCTTAAATTCACTTTTCTCGTCCGAAGTAAAGAAGATTCCTTTACCATCTTTTGAAAATTTGGTTCCGCCATAAGATATTTTTTCAGGAGAAGGATTAATTTGTGCCAGATCTTTGGAGTTAATATCAAAAGTATAAAGATAGCTTTCGTTTGCTGAGATGTAATTCCCAACAATGAGTGAGTTATCATCCGGCGACCAGTCAACTACACCCCAGGCACCGCCCTCGCTTAAAACCATTTCAGCATTTTCCGGGCTATTTATATCTGCAACATAAATATCCCAGTCAGTTCCATTTCTTTTTGTACTAAAGAAGGAAAATTTATCTCCTTTATTATTCCAGGAAACACCGCCGTTGCTGGATTTTCCATCGGTTAACATTTTAAAGCTGCCGTCACTTATATCAAAAGAAAATATCTGGTAGAATTCTCCGCCGCCCACATCTTTGGTGAAAAGAAAAATATTTTTCGTTTTATCCGGACAAACAGTTGCGCCGCCTACAGGTTCCGGGAAAAAAGTAATCTGTTCTCTTGTCCCACCCGGCATTTTAACTTTATGAAACTGGGCTGTTTCGCCAAATCGTGTCGAGATTAAAATTCCCTCATCATTATGAAGCCAATCCTGAAATGAAGCTGAACGTGTGCTTTGATACTGAAAAATTCTATCTTTAAGCTGTTGCGGAATTTCCGGAATGTTTTCTATGACAAGGTTACCAAGCTCTTTTCTTTCAACCTGTGCTAGTGAGTATGAGGCAGGAATAATAAAGACATAGGAGTAAGAAATATGTGAATAATTTATTCATAAATATTTCCTTTTTAGTTATTAAAAGAATACAAGAAAAATTCTTAAAGTTATAATTAAAGTAAACACCCAAAATTAGCCGCTAAAAAACCTCCGGCACAAAATTCTGATCTTCTATTGGCGGCCTTACATAACCAACTTCCCGTTGACGAGTTGGAAGAACTATTTCTTCCGGGGGAATATCTTCAAACGGTATCATACTCAGCAGATGATTTATACAATTTAGTCTCGCTCTTCTCTTGTCATCAGCATTAACCACGTACCAGGGTGCCTGCTTGATATCAGTGTGAGCAAACATTATATCCTTAGCTTTAGAATACTCAACCCACTTTGCACGTGATTCCATATCCATTTCGCTGAGCTTCCAGCTTTTAGTTCTGTCTTTTATCCTGTTCTGAAATCGCATTTCCTGTTCATCATCACTTATTGAAAACCAGTACTTAACCAGCTTTATTCCAGAACGAACAAGCATTCGCTCAAACTCAGGACATGATCTCAAAAACTCTTTATGCTCTTCATCATCGCAGAAACCCATTACGTATTCAACACCCGCACGATTATACCAGCTTCTGTCAAAGAGCACCATTTCTCCTTCCGCAGGAAGATGAGCAACATATCTTTGAAAATACCATTGTGTTTTTTCTCTTTCGGTGGGCGTGGCTAATGCAACAACCCTGCAAATTCTGGGATTTAATCTCTGAGTGATTCTTTTAATAACACCTCCCTTTCCTGCTGCATCTCGTCCCTCAAAAATAACAACCACTTTAAGCTTATTATTATGAATCCATTTTTGCAGCTTAACCAATTCAATCTGGAGCTGACGGAGCTGTTTTTCATAAACGCTTTGAACAATCTTTTTTTTCTTTTCAGGTATTATGTCTGAATAAGCAGAGTGCTTTTCTTCTTTTTTTGATTTGGTCTTCTTCTTTTTACTCACAATCCCTCCTTAAAATTTTATTAGCTCCTCAGAGTGATTTATTTTGATTCCCTTGTTACTCAAGTATGATATTATATAATTATAGCAGCTCTCATTTTCGCCAAGGTATTCCGGCGGACAAATTCCTTTTCTTTGATAATTGATGCTCAAGAAAAAATCTGGCTGCAGCACAGCAAGTAAATCCGGTTGTTCTTGCCATCGATGAATTATCTTCTACGGGGTCATAGCTGTCAAACACATAATAATGATGTGAAGATTTTTTACTGCCAGAATCTCCGTCAATGTATACTTCAAGAAGAGTAAAATCCTTTTCACCTTTTTCCGGAGACCAGAATGGAAACATTAATTTAGCAGTAAGATCAATCGGTCTGATTAATTTTCCTTTTACTTCAATTTCCCTTTGATCAAACAAACCAACTTCTCTGAAAATTTTCATCAAATCTATATGCCCGGGATATCTCATAGTCTTTTCAATCATATTTGGAATTTTCATCGTCTTCATCAACGATCTTAATCCATCTGTGTTGAATGCTTCAAGATCTCCGACTTCTTTGTAATTAATTATTTCAGGTTCTGATAAAGCCGGCTTCTCAACAATTTTTCCATCAACTACAATTCTTGCAGGACGCGTGTATTCTTCTATCACATCAATTGGTGAAAAAAATGCTTTATATTCAAACGGCCAATCGCGTTTGTATGGAAGTCCACCGACCAGACATCTGTAATCTGATATTTTCATTTTCTGGTTGTGATAACCGAGAATAACATTTGCCAGGCCTGGTGCAACTCCGCAGTCAACGATCGCAGTCACACCTTTTTCTTTTGCAAGATCATCAAGAAGAAAAGGATCTTCAGGAAAGAAAGAAATATCAACTACATTTTTCTTTGCTTCGATAATTGATTTTAAAGTATTAAACCCCATAAAGCCGGGAAGTGCGCCAATTACCAGATCATAATCTTTAACTACTTTTTTTATCTCTGAATCAGAAGAAAGATCGGCAACTTGTGTGTTAATTTTTTTGTTGGAGAGAGTTTCGAGCCGGTTGATATTTGTATCAACTGCAGTGACTTGATAATCTTTAGAAAGTTCTGATGCGATTGTTCTTCCTACTAATCCTGCACCAAGAACTATTATTTTTTTCATGTTACTATTACTTTGTTGAGAGGTATAAGGTATAAAGTTATAGGGTATAAGGGAAAAAATCCTTATACCTTTATACCCTATACCTTGTTTGTATCGTGCACTTTATTTAAAACTCTTCGCACAGACTTAACAACTGCTTCTTTTGTAAAACCATATTCTTTAAATAAAACTTCAGATGGTGCAGATGCACCAAATTTTTCTATGCTGATTGCTTCGCCGTATTCGCCGAGATATTTTTCCCAGCCTTGTTTTATTCCGGCTTCAATAGAAATTCTTGCTTTTACAGATTTGGGAAGAACTGATTCTTTGTATTCATCAGATTGTATATCAAACAATTCCCAGCTTGGAAAACTTACAACTCTTGCATTTATTCCTTCTGACTGAAGTAAATCAAATGCTTCAACTGCAAGTGAAACCTCAGAACCGGATGCCATTAAAATTACTTCCGGATTTTTTTCTGATTGAACAAGAATGTATGCCCCTTTCGATAAGTTTTCTGCCAGAACCGTCATTTTTGTCTGTCAAGAACAGGAACTTTCTGACGTGTTAATGCAAGTGCAACAGGACTTCCTTTATGAGTAATTGCAACCTTCCATGCTTCGACTGTTTCATTTGCATCTGCAGGTCTGATTACAATTACTTTCGGAATTGCACGTAAAGCTGCAAGATGTTCAATCGGCTGATGAGTTGGTCCGTCTTCACCCAAACCAATGCTGTCGTGAGTGAAAACATAAATTGGACGAACTCCTGAAAGTGAAGCAAGACGAATTGATGGTCTCATATAATCAGAGAAAACCATGAAAGTTCCGCCGTAAGGAATTACTCCACCGTACAAAGCCATTCCATTTAAAATCCCACCCATTCCGTGTTCACGAATTCCAAAATGAAAATTTCTTCCGCTTCTGTTTTCTGCAGAGAACTTTGTTGACTCTTTTATGTATGTATTATTTGATGGTTCAAGATCTGCAGAACCACCAATTAATGTTGGAAGATGTTTTGCAATTGCATTTATCACGCTTCCGGATGCATTTCTTGTTGGAACATTTTCACCATATTTAGTAAATGAAGGCAATGCACTTTTCCATTCGTCACCAAAATCATTATTGAATACTTTTACAAATCTTTCAGCATCGGCGGGATATTTTTTCTTATAATCATCAAAGAGTTTATTCCATTCATTTTCATAATTACTAAAACTGCTTTTCATTTTATTAAAATGATCTGCAACTTCATCAGGTATATAAAATTGTTTATCCTCGTCCCAGCCAAGATTTTTCTTTGTCAGCTTTTACTTCTTCTTCACCAAGTGGTGAGCCGTGAGCTGAAGATGTATCCTGCTTGTTCGGACTTCCAAAACCAATGTGTGTTTTTGTAATTATTAAAGTTGGTTTGCTCTTTTCTTTTTGTGCTGATTCAACTGCTTTATCAATTTGTGAGAGATCATTCACATCGTCGATATTTAAAGTCTGCCAGCCGTATGCTTCAAATCTTTTTTTGATGTCTTCTGAAAATGCAAGACTTGTTTTACCATCAATTGTAATTCCGTTATCATCATAAAAGAAAATTAATTTGCCAAGCTTCAAATGTCCTGCAAGTGATGCAGCTTCGTGAGAAATTCCTTCCATCAAATCGCCGTCGCTGCAGATTCCGTAAATAAAGTGATCAAGAATTTTTGACATCGTCATCTTTATTAAAAAGTGAGCCGAGATATTCCTGTGCAATTGCCATTCCGACAGCATTTGCAAAACCCTGTCCGAGCGGACCGGTTGTTGTTTCAACACCGGGTGCCAATCCAAATTCAGGATGACCGGGAGTAATGCTGCCGAACTGTCTGAAATTTTTTAAGTCATCCATTGAAATTTTATAACCGCAGAGATGAAGAATGGAATATAAAAGCATACTTCCGTGACCTGCAGAAAGAATAAACCTGTCGCGGTTTTTCCAATCCGGATTTGCAGGATTGTGCTTCATATATTTTGTGTAAAGCCGGTAAGCAATTGGTGCACAGCCCATCGGCATTCCGGGATGACCGGAGTTTGCTTTCTGAACTGCATCAACAGCAAGGAAGCGGATTGTGTTAATTGAAAGTTGATGTAAATCTTTTTCGGGCATTTGTTACTCCTGAATCACAAAATATTATATGAATAATGAAGGTAATAGAAACATACAAACATTAGAAAAGTTTGCCGTAATCTATTCATAAATGGGTCTAATCTTGAATGAAAAATTACGGCTAATTTTCGGGAATTAAAAAATAATCAGCGATGAAGCTCGATTTAGAACCAAAAATAGCTTATTTCCTGAACTTACTAATAAACTCTTCAACCTCCGGTAAGCCGCCCTGGAAAATTAGATAACCGTTGCTCGGTTCACGTTCTGTAATTTCACCGGCAATTGGAGTAAGCATAATTTCTTTTACTTTTTCGGGATCATCTGTCTGACCAAGTGCCCAGCCAAGTTTTACGTAAGCAACTTCAGGAAGCATATTTGCTGCGGGAATAACTCCGAGTTCCATCATATCTCTTCCGGTATCGTAAACATACATCTGCACATAACCCCACAAGGTTTGCACGGTCATATACACTGCAACATTTTTTTCCTTTGCACGCTTGAGCGCAGGATACATTGGTTTGTTAACGTGACCAAGTCCTGTTCCGGCAATTACAATTCCCCTGTAACCGTTATCAACCAACGAATCAATTATATCCGGCTGCATATTCGGATAGTAGTAAACGATGCTTACTTTTTCTTCAAACACAGGATTGATAATTACATCTTTGTCTTTTCTTCTTCGCTTGTAATCATTTCGCAACGGTGTGATCTTTTCTCTGCTTACTGTGGCAATTGGTATGTCTCCAATAGTTCTGAAAGTTGAACGATAGCTCGAATGCATTTTTCTTACTCGTGTTCCGCGATGAAGAAGCGCATACATGTCAGAAGTGGGACCAAACATACAAACCATAACCTCTGCAATATCACTTTCGGCTGCGGTTTTAACAGAATGAATTAAGTTGAGCGCTGCATCTGATGAAGGTCTGTCACTTGAACGCTGGGAACCAACCATTACAATCGGCACGGGAGAATTCTGAACCATAAAAGATAATGCCGCTGCTGTGTGATGCATTATATCTGTTCCGTGACCAATCACTATTCCCTGAACTCCTTTTTCTATTTCTTTGCCGATGGCTTCGGCAACACCTTTCCAATGTTTCGGTCCGATGTTCTCACTGAATTCACCGTAAAGTTTTTCAGTTTCAAGGTTGCAGTAGTCTGCAAGTTCGGGAACTGAGCCGTATAATTCACCGGGCGAGAAAGCTGGAATGACTGCGCCCGTTCTGTAATCAAGTCTGCTTGCAATTGTTCCGCCGGTGCCGAGAAGTTTCACTCTTGGCTTTTTAGGATCGTAAGGAAATTCTTTTTCGGGAATTTTGTAGTGAGCTTCTTTTCTTCCGAGAATGTTAATTGATTGAATTCTCTTTGCAGCAATTCCAATATTATAACCAACGGGAATTTTTAGTACAATATGAAATTCATCCGCAGTTTCTGATCTGGGAAGAATTAAACCTTTGAAGTCGCCGTCCGCTGTGCTTATTTCAACATCACTCCACACAAGTGCATTAAATTTTTGAAGAGTTTCTAAAGCTTGTCCTTTGTAACCTTTATAATCACTATTGTTTGACATTCTTCAAACTCCTCTGAGTCAAATTAAGTTTATGAGCAACTTCTTTTGCACTTATTCTTCCTCTCAGCTTATTCATTAATATCCCCATTATTATACTGCCGGCATTTTTATCCTTAATAAATTTCATCTTAGCCATCTGCTGCTCTGCAAAAAGAATTTCTTTTTCAAGATCGTTTTCGCTGATTGGTTCAGGTATTATTTCTTCAACAAACATTCCGAGTTCGGTGCTGATTTTCATCGCTTTAAGAATAAAATCGTAAGTCAGCTTTCCATCAACATACGATTTCAGAATTGATGCCATCATCTCTTCGTTTATTGAATCAATCACGTAACTGCTTCTGCTTAATCTTTTAGGATATTGAATTAAAACAACTGCTGCAGTAACCGGATTTATCTTCCACTCATTGACAGCTTTCTTAAAAAGCTCCGCATATTTTGAAATTGATAGTTCATCAATTGTGTCAGGAGGAATGTTGAGTTCTCTGTACCAGGTTTGCCTTTTCCAAAACTGTTCTGGTAACCGGGATTTAATTTTTTTTATCCGGTCCGCTTCAATTTGTTTCGGTGGAAGATCCGTATCGGGATACATTCTGTCTGCACCGGGAAGAATTCTTTCAAATCCATTTGTGCCATCACTCAAAGCTTGTCTTGTTTCCGAAGGAATACCAATCGTTGCTTCTTTTGCACGAATAATAATTTCATTAACAGCAGTTTGAATATCGTCATCACTTGCCCAGACAATTATCAAAGTATCATCGTCAGCAGCTTCTGTGAACTTTTTAACTTTCTGCCAGTCGGAAGATGTGAGGGTATCCGTTCTGCTATCTGAATGAATAAGGTTTGGAATGGTTGTTAAACAAGCAATAACTCTAAGACGATCTGATATTTCTTTGGAGAAATAAGTGTCGGGCTGCGTCTGCCATCGAAGCAAATCTTTAAATCCTTTAAGAACCACACATTTTAATTTTAATTTACTTTCAACTGCATTTTTTAACGGAACGTAATGCGGTTTTTTTATGATAGCTGTAATGTCAAAATCTTTTGCGTTAAATGTTTCAGGAGTAATCCCTCTTTTTTTCAATTCTTCTCTTAATCTTAAAAGATTCCATTGGCGCATTGCTTCGTTATGTGTTAATAATGGAATCATTCCAATCTTCGGAACACCTTTAATTTCTACGCGGGTTCCGCCTTCAACACTTACGTTTACATCCTGTCTTGCCGCACCGATTCCTCTTCTCACTTTGTGAGTGCTTCTCACAAGCTTTGCGCAAATCCATGCAACCTCTGCAACTTCATTCGGATATCTCATATCCGGTCCGGTTACAGTTTCAATCAGCGGCATTCCGAGACGATCAGTCAAATAAATTCTGTTGTGAGAAAAATCAGAAACTTCCCTGCAGGAATCTTCTTCAATTGACATCTGAACAATTTTTACTTTCCTGTCTTTGTAAGGTATCCAGCCATCAACTGCATAAATTGCTGTTCTCTGAAATCCTGTTGGTATACTTCCATCTAAATATTGTTTGCGTGCAATGTGCAGTTCATCAACCAACTTACAGTTATACAACATTCCTATTCCCAGAGCAATATCAAGCGCATCTTCATTGATCAGAAACGGCGGAGTGTCATCCATTTCATAAGTGCAAACCGTGTTTCTGTTTATTCTATAAATTATTTCTTTCTTTGTTTTGAACTCCATCAAAGCTGTGCCGTCATATTCACCAAGCTCAGAAAGGGTGGGACGCATATGCCTTAGAATTTCAGCATCATAATTTTCACTGTAAATGCCGGCAGGGCAACGGCAAAATAATTTTTTATCTGTAAAAAGCTGTTGGTGGATTTCGAGACCGGATTTGAAACCTACTGTTTGATAGTCGGCTTCCGTCATCTCTCCGAAGGGTTTGAAGATAAATTCTTTCATATATTTTTTTTCGTTACGCTGTCTACAAAAAAATATTCCCGGCAGAGGACAGCGTTAACCGTACAAGATACCGGGAACTAGCAAGCGACATAAAATATTGGGTGGGATTAATATGATATATCGCTTATTTCTATAATTTCTGCTTCACTATCGTGCTCGCGCAGATAGCTGATAAACTCCGGATTAAGATATTGCTGATGAGTTTTTTCAAATTCTCTTAACCAGCGTTCAACTTCTTCGTGTGATAATGAACTCTTTAAATAATTGAGTTTTTCCGTGTCGTCAAATATCCGGTAGTAATATATTTTTTTATTGCTCATAATTTTTCTTTCCCCGGTTTTTTCTGATACTTCTGATATTCTTTCGTCAGTTAAAGTCATGATTAAACCTCATTACAAAGTTAAAAAAGTTTTCCGCCTTTTTTAAGGATATCTCTGGCTATAATTCCTTTTTGAATTTCGTTCGTTCCTTCAAATATTCGGTTAATCCTGGAATCCCTGTAATATCTTTCAATAGGAAGCTCCTGGGAGTAACCCATTCCACCGTGTATCTGAACTGCTCGATCAACAACTTCATCCAGTGCATCGGAACAATATAATTTTACCATAGCAGATTGAGTTGAAATGTTTTTCCCGAGATCATAATCGGTAGCAGTTCTGTAAACAATGGATTCCATATTGAAGATCATCACTGCCATCTCGGCGAGCATAAATTGCACTGCCTGGAAAAAGCTTATCGGGTGATCGAATTGTTTTCTTTCTTTTGAATAGTTAGCTGATAACTCCAGCATCTCTTTTGCAACACCCAAGCAAGCAGCACCCAATCCAAGTCTTCCAGCATCAAGAGTTTTCATTGCGATTAAAAATCCCCTTCCGTCAACTCCCATTAAATTTTCTTTTGGAATGCGGACGTTCTCAAAACTTAATGCGTTGGTAGTGCTTCCCTTAATTCCCATTTTCTTTTCTGGTGGACCGGCTTTAAAGCCGGGTGTATCTGTTTCTACAATAAAAGCACTGATACCTTTTTCAGTTCTGGCAAAAAGTGCAAGTATGCCGGCAATACTGCCGTTAGTAATCCAGAGTTTCTCTCCATTTATAACCCACTCATTGCCAACGAGATCAGCTTTTGTTTTAAGATGAAATGAATCAGAACCAGCCTGAGCTTCTGTTAAACAGAACGCACCAATCTTTTCTCCGCTTGCAAGCTGTGTTAAATATTTTTTCTTCTGCTCTTCAGTGCCGCCGAGATAAATTGCATTTGAACCGATTGACTGATGTGCACCGATGAAAGTGGCAGTGGACATACAACCGCGAGCGATTTCTTCCTGCATCAGGCAATAACCAGCTTCACCCATTCCGCCGCCGCCGTATTCTTCCGGGAAGGATATTCCAAGAAAACCAAGCTCGGCCATTTTTTTAATTAAGTCTTCGGGAATTTTTGCTTCACTATCAATTTTTGCAGCAATAGGTTTTATCTCGTTGTTGGTGAAGTCTCTCACCATTTCACGAAGCATTTGCTGTTCTTCGGAAAGTTTGAGTTCTAACATCAGAATCGATCGCTTTCATTTAATTAATAAATTCTCCCCTGATGAGAAACCCCCGGAAAATTCCCCTATACCAGTGGTCGCCTTGCAGTTTCAAATAATATTCCACAAAAGACAACTAATTAAAGGAATGAAATGAGCAAAATCAAGCTGTTTTAAGTTAATTGTTTTCAATTAAAGGAAAGCGAACTTTGCTGTTTTCTTAGATGTGAGAAGGGGGAAGTAATTGAAAAATTAGGAATGAAGAATTGAATGGGTTAATTCGTTACTCTCGCCAGGAATTAACTAATCTTCTATTAATTATTTAAGAATAATGAAACCCCGACGGGGTTTTGTAATTCAAACTACTTTTATGTTTTTCTATAATAATTAAATCCCTCCGGGATTTTACTAAAGAATGTTTTAATTAAACTAATTGGAAATAATTATTGAGCTAAGCTAATTAGAAATATTGGAAACCATAGAGTGGATTCTCTCTATTATAGAACAGAATGAAAACAAATTAGAACATGGGGTTTATTATAAAATTTGTATAAATATCCATACTCCATTATCATATATTTCCGTTTCCTGCCTCTTCGGTTCTATATAAGCCTACTATATCCTTTTGAAATTATTTTTTTCAGAAAAATTATGGTTAATTTAGAGAGGGTAGGTTTTTATTATTTCCTAATTATAATAATTAAAAGAGTAAAATCATTCAGATGAATACGTAGTTTTTGGAAAAATTTAATGTAACTATAATAAAATATTTATTTGATTGATAGAACTCCATTATTCCAAACTTTAGTATGTATCTATCTACCTCGGCACAATAATTATCGATTCTATGCTTCTTGAAAATCTGGCCAGGAGATATTTCATAAAATCGCCGATAATAGTTGCAGGTTTTCCTGTTCCTTTGGTTATTACTCTGCAGGTTAAAATTTTTACTCTGGATTGCCAGCTGATATTAATCGCTCCTCTCACATTCGGATTAACGCTGTGGATTTTTGCCCAGCCGGGACTTCTGCCCGGTTTTTGCTTTGCTTCAACATAAAAATTATACTTCCACAACTTTTCGTCGTGAGCAATCACATCTCTCAAAGATTTTCTTTCTGAACAAACCACTTGAATTAATGTCTGCATTTCAGTCTCCTCTTTATTTTAAAAACTGACTTGAAAACCGAATATTGGCTTATGAATAAACTCCTGCGGAGCCGCTGTTACATTATTATTATTCTCAGACTTATGAAGTTCTGGAATCAGATATCCAATTGCTGCACCAACTATGTAGCCGACAATTACATCAGTAGGAAAGTGATTGTGTGTGTTAATGCGTGAGAATCCTGTTACTGCTGGAATTAAAGCTGCGGCACTCCATATCAAAACTTTCGCAGTGTTGTCGGATAAATATTCTGAAAAAACTTTTGCTGTAAAAAAAGAGTTTGAAGCAGTTACAGATGTATGTCCGGAATAAAATGAATGCCTTGCGTTAACTTTATATTTTTCTTCGATTGGGCTGCCCGCATCATACACAAAGGGTCTGTTTCTTGTAGTTAATCCTTTGATTAATCCATTGATGCCTTTGTTTAAAAGGAAGACTTCTCCATACATCAAAGCAAGCGTACCGAAATCCTCTCTCGTTTCATCATATGTGAGAAATGTCAGTGGCAATAAATATGAACCATAGAGTAATGCGTCTCCGAGTACATCATCCTGGTAGGGACCAATTGCAATTCTATCAAACTTGTTTACATCCTCTGGTTTAATTGAATTAATTCCATCTTCAGTAAGCCCATCATTATTCAAATAAACAAGAAAAGCTGTCAAACCGATTGCTGTACCCGCTCCGATTATCACAGCTTCCTTTCCTGTATTTAATTCGAAAGGACCTTCCCCGGTATTCTGCGAGAATGAAAAATTAAGAGATAACAGAAAAGAGATGACAAGAGGAAAAATTGTTTTATTTAAAATCATTGATATTTCAGATAAGATAAATTGAACTGTTTTGTTAAAGAAAAGTATGATTAATATCCGAAAGAAAAAAGAAGCGGTCGGCAATTGATTGCCAACCGCTTTAGAGACAGTTTAATTGAAAGCATATCCGAAGTTTATACCGCCGTAAAAATTGCGCGGCTCTCCTGCTTCATAATATCTGCCATTGCTTGAGTTGATATTTACAAAACCAGCATAAACCAGATCGGAAATATTGTTAACTCCACCTGAGAGTAGAATATTGAATTTTCCGAATACCATATCCAAACCTATCCCTGCATTCAGTGTTGTGTAATCATCTGTTTTATCTGAGTTTGCGTCATCAACATGCATTCCGCTTACATATCTTACACTGCCACGAATGAAGCCAGTTATGTCTTGCGTAATATTATGATTATACGCTGCTGCAAAAAATGCGTTGTGCTGTGGTACGCTCGGAGCATAATTGCCCGCATAGTTTTGTGAGGTCGTATCAAGATTTTCATCAATATTAAGTGCAATATACTCATCATAAGTAAAGTCTGAGAAAGTATATGACGCTTGCAGATTTAATCCTTTAATCACATCTACGCTTCCACCAACCTCTAAACCATTTCGAGTTGTCTTGGCTGCATTACGGAAAAACACATCGCCGTAAACTTCGAATGGAATAATTTCATTTTCAATAAAAATATTAAAGAAAGTTACCTCGAAACTTACATTGTTGAACATTTGCTCATCAAAGCTTCTTATGTTTCCTTTAATTCCTATTTCAAAGTTTCTGGATTCTTGTGCATTCAGGTCCGGGTTTAAATTGATGGAAGGATTTGAACTGGTTGGATAATTGTCCATTTCATTTCCTGCCGGCGAATCAAAACTAAGACCGTACGAAGTATAAATTGCAACACTCTGTGTTAGTTTAAAGTTAAGTGCTGCCTTAGGAGTAAATGCTTCGAATCGTCTGAAAGCACTTCTACTGCCGAGCAGCATATCATCATTTTGAAAATATACATTATCATACCTGCCAGTAAGCAATAGATAAAACCTCTTTCCATACAGTTCAAGAAAATCCGAAAAGTATATTCCGCTATTTCCCTGTATTTCATCCGTGAGGAAAAGAAGCTGATCTCCCTTTTGTCCGCCGATATTATCATACTCTGCAACCGGTCCTGTCTGATACAGCAGATCTCCACCAACAGAAAATTCATTATCCAATCCACCGACAGTATGTCTATTGATGTATCTAAAAGAAGATCCCAATCCGTAACGATCCATAATTCTATAAGTCGCTGCAGTACGATGGAAGTACTTGATTGTCCCATATGGCACAATTTCTATTTCCTGGTTATCGTTCGTGCCAAATTTTGTGTTGAACTTTAAACCAATCCGACCTTTTTGGGTTATTCTTTTTGAGTCTCTATCTATTTCTCTTTGAGCAGCCTGGTATGGATCTTCCTCAAACTCTTCTTTTGTTAATGAGCCGGGAAGTTTGATCAGACCATCAACAAAGTACCCATAGATCTGAAGATTAGTTCCATCTCCCGGAAGAACATCCACAACTGTGTTAAAGATATGCCAGTAGTCCTCACTGTGAGGTCTGAATCCTTTATAGTTGTGATAACTGTATGTTCCGAGAAATCCATATTTGTCTGTTCTAACTCCAAACTTCAATCCGTTTCTTCTTAAATCGAAAGAGCCGAACTCGTTGAATTGAGTTGCGAACGAATACGGAAAATAAATATCGTTGATAAAGTTAATAACACCGCCGGGTGCATTTGTATAAAGAGAAGATGAATTTCCCTTCACAAGTTCAATGCTTCCGATTGAATTGAAATCAATTGCTTCAATTCGTGTCTGCCCATCCGGTTCCGATTCCGGAATTCCATCAAGCAGAATTCTTACTCCTCTTATCCCTGTATTCGATCTGCTGCCGAATCCTCTTATTGCAACTCTCACATCATGGTTTCCATAACGTGATTGAAGAAATAAGCCCGGCACATTTTCAAGAACGTTATCAATAGAAACTCTCTTTGAGAATTTATATTGAGTATTCTTAAGTCGAATTACCGGATAAGGTATATCAATTATCTTCTTCTCAACCCTGGTTGCCGTTACGACTACATCGTCTGTTGAGTAACTTAGCGAATCAACTTTCGTGATTGCGGAATCACCCACTACAAGTACTCCCTGTGCCTCAAGCGTAACATGGCCCAGCAAAAGGAAAAGAATAATAATTAAAGGAGAAACTGTTTTTGATTTGAACATAGTTCACCTTATATAATTACTCAATTAGTTAATTATTAAAAGAATATAACTAAGTGAGTCGCGGCGGTGGTGAAGGTATGTCCAGATGAAGAGATTTATATGAATCGGTCCGCCAATAGTTAAATACTGTTTCATTAACCAGAGCTATACCGATTTGTTCTTGTTGAACCGGTTCTGAAATTGAAAGATTATATTTTATTACCGAAGGAATTTGTTTACCCTCAGTAGAATTTTTATGGACTCTTTTCTCAAATTCTTCTTCCAGCTTCTTTTCTTTTGTATCGTTGATGACGTAAACAATTAATTGTTTATCAGTCTCTTCCTTCGTAACAATATCGTACATATTACCATTATACTTAAACTCACGCGAATGTATCCACCTGAAATCAATTTTATTATTCTCGATATCATCTTTATTAAAAATCAATAGTTCAATCATTTCTTCTTCGGATGGCATATCTGCCCGAAGCATTCCAAGATATTTGTAGTACATAGACATGAAAGGGTGAATAGCCAGAAATCCGATGGTGTTATATAGAAAAAGAGAAAGGATCAATATGGAAGTAATTCTTCTCACTTCTGCAATTATAGTTTTTAATCAGGTTAAAATAATTATTATCAAAATTGAAAAGAATTCAAAAACCGGCCTGAAATGGAGGAGTATTCATAATAATATTTTTCTTATATTTATTTTATTATCATTATTAATCTCTTACTTATTATCGATTTGTTTTTTCTTACTATTATATCACTTTCATACTTATTTTTATTTTTTAAATAAAGGGAGCGATGAGTTGTTTTTTTATTCGAGTGATACCTTTATCATCCCCATTTATTCATTTAATATTATTTCCTTTTCAAATTGTGGTTAAGGAAAAATCCTTTTAAGTCATTTATATACATAAATAAAAACTCTTTCTAATAATCTATTTTTCCTGTTTTCTCCTATCTCCTTTATTCCGCCGATATTATTATCTTAGGGCATATTATATATTATCATGTCCTATGGCAATTTTTTCCTGGTTATTGTTAGGAAATTTTTTTTCTCTTTTGGGTATTCTTTTCTCTCTTCATTTCTTTTCCTGGTGGATCTTCTCACTCTTCTTTTGTTAATGACCAGGAATTTTATCACCATCAAAAATCATTCTTTGTTCCATCTCCCGGAACATCAAACTGTGTTAGATCTATCCTCACTGTGAGGTCTAATCCTTTATAGTTTGATAACTGTTTCCCGATCCATATTTGTCTGTTCTAACTCCAAACTTCAATCCGTTTCTTCTTAAATCGAGAGCCACTCGTTGAATGAGTGCAAGAATACGAATATATATCGTTGAAGTTAATAACCCCGCCGGGTGCATTTGTATAAAGAGAGATGAATTTCCCTTTCAAGTTCAATGCTTCCGATTGAATTGAAATCTATTGCTTCATTCTTGTCTGCCCGTCCGGTTCCGATTCCGTTCCATCAACAATTCTTACTCCTCTTATCCTGTATTCGATCTGCTCCGAATCCTCTTATTGCACTCTCACATCATGGTTTCCATAACGTGATTGAAGAAATAAGCCCGGCACATTTTCAAGAACGTTATCAATAGAAACTCTCTTTGAGAATTTATATTGAGTATTCTTAAGTCGAATTACCGGATAAGGTATATCAATTATCTTCTTCTCACCCTGGTTGCCGTTACTACTACATCGTCTGTTGAGTAACTTAGCGAATCAACTTTCGTGATTGCAGAATCACCCACTACAAGTATCCCTGTGCCTGAAGCGTAACATTGCCCACAAAAGAAAAGAAGAATAATTAAAGGAGAAATTGTTTTTGATTTGAACATAGTTCACCTTATATAATTATCTCAATTAGTTAATTATTAAAAGAATATAACTAAGTGAGTCGCGGCGGTGGTGAAGGTATGTCCAGTTGAATGGATTTGTATAATTCGGTCAGCCAGTAATTGAGTTGTGATTCATCAGGCTAATGTGGTTCCAATATTTTCTTATTGCACCGGTTCTGAAATTGAAAGATTATATTTTATTACCGAAGGAATTTGTTTACCCTCATAGAATTTTTATGGACTCTTTTTTCAAACTCTTCTTCCAGCTTCTTTTCTTTTGTATCGTTGATGACGTAAAAATTAATTGTTTATCAGTCTCTTCCTTCGTAACAATATCGTACATATCGCCATTATACTTAAACTCGCGCGAATGTATCCATCTGAAATCAATTTTATTATTCTCGATATCTTCCTTATTAAAAATCAAGAGCTCAATCATTTCTTCTTCGGATGGCATATCTGCCCGAAGCATTCCAAGATATTTGTAGTACATAGACATGAAAGGGTGAATAGCCAGAAATCCGATGGTGTTATATAGAAAAAGAGAAAGGATCAATATGGAAGTAATTCTTCTCACTTCTGCAATTATCAGTTTTTAATCAGGTTAAAATAATTATTACTCAACAATTGAAAAGAATTCAAAAACCGTGCATTAAAATAACCACTATTTCAAACAAAATCATAGAAAAATTATCCGAGATAAGATTTTTTACCGGAAGATGATAAATACTATTTCTTCTTTTGAATCCCTCTCCATCCCGTTGCTGGAACCATAGTTGGTCTTCGTATTTTACTCATATATCCTGCTTGCTCTGCGATATAAAAAGCATCCGGCTCAATTTCCTTAACAATCTTAACAAGTGTTGATAAATTTTTTCTTTCGGAAGCAACATATATTTCAGTTACTTTTCCATCTTTGCCTTCACCTTCAAATGTAGTGACTGCAAAACCTTTTTCGCGGAGTGAGTTTGTAATTTCTTTCACATGCTTACTGGTAATAATTCTGAAATTAGTATAACCCATTGCCAATCTTTTCTCAACTAATATTCCAACAACATTACCCGTAGCAAAACCAAATGCATAAAACAGACCAAGTACCGGAGTGTGCATCACTTGCGGAAGTACCAGCACTAAGAACAAGCAGCCAAACACTTGTTTCGATGAACGCAAGAAAGAAAGCGATTTTTGTTCTTCCCTGCACAATGCTGATAGTTCTTAAAGTGCCGACAGAAACATCAACCACCGTGCAAGAAAAATAAGAATACCAAGTAACCAGATGTTCATAGATTTCTTAATTCAAATTTATTACTGAGGTAAAATTACAAAGAAAAAATATGGACTAAAGTTTAAATAATTGTTGTATTGCTTCATTGTTAAATTGCTAAAGAACCAAAAAAACAAACCAACCCCTTGAGGTACAGCCCTTCCGGAAAGTTGAGCGAAACGGGATGATCAGATGATTGTGTTAGCTGTTTAATAATTTTTACTTCTCTTCCGGAATCAAGAGCAGCTCCGGCAACAATTTTTTGAAAAAGTTCCTGTGAGATATGACCGGAACAGGAAAAAGTAAATAATATGCCTCCCGGATTAAGCAGCTTGATAGCAAGTAAATTAATATCTTTATATCCACGACTTGCTTTATCAATTTGCGAAGCAGACTCAGCAAACTTTGGTGGGTCAAGGATAATCAGGTCGAATGTTCTTCTTTCATCCCGGAATTTTCTAAGTACATTAAACACATCATCGTTAATATTTTCTAATTTAGTTATGTCAAGTTCGTTCAACTCAATATTTTTATTTGCAAGTTCTAGTGCTGTCGAGGACGAATCTATCTGTGTTACTTTCGTTGCGCCCGCAGCAAGAGCATAAACTGAAAACCCTCCAGTGTAAGAAAAACAATTCAAAACATTTTTTCCTTTTGAGAATTCAGAAACCAGTTAGCGGTTATCTCTCTGGTCAAGATAGAAACCTGTTTTGTGTCCGTTCTTCATATCGACTAAAAACTTAAAACTGTTTTCCTGCACTTCTATCAGGTCTTCCGGAACAATCCCTTTCAACAACCCCTGGTTTGGCTGAAGACCTTCCTTAGTTCTGACTTCAACATCAGATCGTTCAAATATTCCTACAGGTTTGAAGATATCATTAAGAATTTCAATTATCGTTTCTTTATTAAACTCAGCACCAGCAGAAAGAAATTGACAGACAAGAAAATCCGAATAGCGATCAACTATAAGTCCCGGCAATCCATCACTTTCAGCATTTACAATTCTATAGGTATTGGTTTTAGAGATTTCGATGAGTTTCTCTCTTAGTGAATGTGCAAGTAAAATTTTTCTTCTGAAAAAATCAACATCAATTTTTTCTTCCGGATTAAAAGACCATACTCTTACACGGATTTGAGATGATGGTGAAAAGCTGCCACAACCAACAAGTGTTTTATTCGATGTTAATATTTGAACGGTTTCACCATTGGATGGATTGCCTTCAACTTTTTCAATCGCACCGGAAAAAATCCAGGGATGTTTTCGCTTGATGAAAGAGTCGGCAGATTTCTTTAAAGTAACAGAAGGCACAATTTTTATTAGATAATTATAATTAATTGAAAGTTATTTGGGAGTAAATTACAAATCACAAGCACCAAATGACAAATAATTATCAAATACAAAATTTCATTTAGACCGTTTAATAATTGGATATTGGAGTTTGGTATTTATTTGCTATTTGTGTTTTGGTTATTGGAACTTCACCATCTGCATAATGCTGGCAATAGAAAAGCTAAGCAGGTAGTTTACCCAAAACTCCCCAAATCCACCTATGTGCACGATGAATAAAAGCAGACGGTTGGGCAAACATTAAAATACATTCGTTAGAGACGCAATCAATTCCGTTCTCTTCGCAATATTTTACCGCTGCTTCTGATTGTGAACCTTGCTGCAACCAGACTTTATTAATCCCGGCTTGTTTTGCTTCTCTCACAACTTTTTCTGTCTGAGCAGGAGGAACATTAATAACAACTGCATCAACTTTTTCGGGGAGTGAAAGTAAATCAGGATAGCAGGCATCTCCCTCAAAAGTGGTTATGTGCGGATTGATCGGAAAAACATCATAACCTTTTTGTTTCAGCTCTTTGTAAATGGCATTTCCAAATTTTGTTTTCTTTCTGGAAACACCAACGACAGCAATTTTCTTCTGAGCTATAAAATCCTCAACAAGTTTTTTTGAGTTCATTTTGAAGTTCCTTAAGTAATTATCTTAAATGAAATTTAATTAACCGGGGAATCTATCCCCTTTTCCTCTTTCACCTTTAAGTGTTAAAATTTCCGAAGCAATTTCTTCGATCGGCTTATTTGTAACATTGATTATTGCCCAACCCGGATTCTTGCTAAAAATATTTCTTGCATACATTAGTTCCATCCGGACATACTCAATATCATCGTAATCCCCCACAGCACCGCCAAGATAATTTTGCCTTGCCCGACGAAGTTCGGCCAGGGCACGTGCATTTGTATCGAGACAAAATACATTTGAAGCAAGCAGTTTATTGATTATAGGAGGAAACTCCTGTCCCATAATAATTGGAACATTTGCAACAAACCAGCCTTTAAATGCAAGGTAAATACTTATTGGTGTTTTAAACGTTCTTGAAACACCCAGCAAAACTATTTCTGCTTTTTTCAGTTCATTTACCCGCTGCCCATCATCGTGATGAAATGCAAATTCCATCGTTTCAATTCTTCTGAAATAAGTTTTATTCAGCTGCCCAAAAAGTCCCGGCTTTTCCGCAGGTGATACAGAAAATTCTTCCGAAAGTCTTGCAAGAAGTCCGCCCATTAAGTCAATCGTATCAACATTATTTTTTCTTCCACCACGAAGCATAGCTTCGCGAAGCTTATCAGTTACCAATGTATGTACGATGAAGCCATCATTTTCTTTTGCTTCCTTAATTACATTGATAACCCTCTGCTCGGTTCTTACTTTTGGTCTTCTGAAGAGGTTCACTTTAACATTACCGAACTGAGCCAGCGCAGCATTGAGCGCCTGCTCGGCTGTACGGCCGGTTCCATCAGAAACTATGTAAATGTTATATTCCTTCTTCATCGCACAAAGAAATAAGAATTGTGTGATTCAACTTAAGACTAAAGAAAGATTAAGACAATAACTGAGATTGGGTTTATAGATATTTTACAACTGAAGTGTAAACCATATCAACTGTAAGTTCTTTAATACATTTAAACTTAACATCTGTTCGGTTACAAATGAGCGGTATTGGTGAATAGAAAAAACAAGGGGCACAATCCAGATTGAGTGAAACAATCTTGTGCTCGGTTTTCCATGGATAGATATATTTTTGATTTGTTGGACCAATTATCGCAACAACCTTTAAACCCAGAGCAGCAGCAATGTGCATCTGACTTGAATCGTTCGTTACAAACACATTGCATCGCTGCATAATCGCTGAGCTTTTAGTAAGACTCTCAGCCTCAACAACAAAAGAATTTTTTGAACCAATCAGTGAATGAATTTTGTCTTTTAGTTCTTTCTCCTCGGGACCTCCAAAAATTAAGATTCTTGCAGAATGATCCTTAATAAGTTTTTTCCCAAGCTCGGCAAATTTTTCAGGTTCCCATCTTCGTTTAATATGATTCTTTAAAGTTGCGCATCCCGGATGAAAACCAATAACAAGTTCATTGGCTGAAATACCAGCATCATTTAAAAATTTATTTGCTGAAACAATTTCATTTTCAGGGATGGGAAATTCAAGCCCGGGTTCCTCATTAAACTTTTTACCAATTAGTGCTTCGCACAATTTGATATTAGCTTGAACATTGTGAACATCATCATTTTCAAGAACTCTTACATTATTCAAAAAGCCTAAATTGCTCTTATTCTTTCTCAGGTAAACCACCCCGGCTCTCTTTTTTGCACCAATAATCCGGCTGATAAGGTTATATTCTTTTCTATTGGAAGGATAGACGTTTATTGAAGCATCATACTTTTTTCTTAATTGAAAAAGGAATTTAATGGACTTGAAAGCTCCTTCTTCTAAAAAATTAAAATGAATTACTTTATTCAGATTAGGATTAGATGAATATATTTCCTGAGCTCCTCTGTACATAACAAGTGCATCAATTTTTGCATTAGGGAGATTCTTTCGCAGAAGCTTTAATGCAGGCGTAAACATCAATGCATCACCAATACCGGAGAGAGCAATTATTAAAATCTTCATATGAAAATTTACAAAAAAAAGTCCGGCAAATGCCGGACCTGATATTAACTAAAAATACTTTCCTTAGTTACCTGAAGTATCCTTCGGCTGAGTCATCTGCTGATATCTTTCAATATTTGATTTTACCGTTGGATCATTCGGGAACAAAGTTTCAAGCTTTTGCCAAAGTGCAAGCAGCTTATCATACTGTTCAGTGTTTTCATAAATCTCAATGAGCAGTCTGTAAGGATTATAATAAGACTGGACATCCTCAGGATTTTTCTCAAGATCTGCCAAAGCTCTTGTTTCCACATCGGCCGAAATTTCAGAAAACTTCTCCTTGTCACCCGCATAAAAGTACAGATTAGCAACCTCGAATAACAAACCGTTATCCATACCCAAGACTTTATATGGTAACTTTTCATTCATATCATTTAACGTTGATACAAGCTTCTGATTATCACCGGTACTCCTGTAATAAACAGCTAACCTCATAAAAGCATTTCGGTAGTTTTGAACCATACGAGTATGGTTTTCATCAAAGAAGATTGTTGGGTCGTTCAGACCAGTAAACCTGAATCCGGGCAGAAAACTTTTACTCGCAACAACATTGCCTTCAATCTGTGCTTTTACCATTTCCTCGTTTATAAATTCGCTGCCGGGTTGTCGTCTCTCAGGAACAAGTCTGAAAGTCATTCCTTCCATCTTTAAATAATCCTGCAAACCAATTTTGCTATCATCCGAACAAGTGACAGCAAAATAAATTGGTCTTTCCCAGTTATTTGCTTCTACAATTTCTTTGACCATAATATCCTGAACACGAATTGCTTTAATGTCACCAAAGGTCAAAGTATTCGACATCTTCCAGGTCAGCTTTCCGGCACTTAGCACAGAGGTATCTTTAATTGCGTATTCATTTATGATTTTTAACAGTTCCTCCTGGCTGCCAGCTCTTGGTGTAGGAATAGTTATGTCAGTTGGCGACCATTGTGTTGGTCTTAAATCGGTAGGATTAATTCTCGCATCCGGGATTCTTATTTTAACTGTACCAACTCCATAAGGATCGTTGTTCTTCAATTGTCTTACATACCAGTCAGTATTTAGAAGACTGAGATTAACAACTTTTACATCTCTTCTGACTCCCTCAACATCCTGAAGATACCAAAGCGGAAATGTGTCGTTATCTCCATTTGTAAATAATATGCCGTTTGGTGCAGTACTTTGTAAAATATTATATGAATAATCCCATGGAACCCAGTTTCTTGAGCGATCATGAGTATGATAATTAGCATCCAGCATTTTTATCGGGATAAGTACGAAGGTAAAAGCAAGTACTCCAAAAACAGCAGCGGTGCCGTAAGTTTCTTTTTTGATTTTTTTCCGCACTAGATCAACCAACCCTTGCACACCGATAGCGATCCAAATCGAAAAGACAAAAAACGCACCTACATAAAAGTAATCTCGTTCTCTTGGCTGCGGCTGCTGCTGGTTTTGATAAAATGCAGTGAGATACCCCAGTAAAATAAACGCTACCATAAAGACTGACGCCATTTTCCAGTCTCTTCTGAAGTGATAATAAATTCCAAATAGACCTATAAGTAGTGGAATTCCAAATAAGGAATCGGATGCTTTTCCTTCAAAATTTACACGAATAATTTTTCCAAAAATATTTCCAATGGAATTAAAGGGAGCGATATTTGCACCGTCATCCTGAACCCATCCTTCACGACCAGCATAATTCCAAAGTAAATATCTCGTCATCATATGATTCATCTGATAATCATAAAAGAAATGCAGATCGCTGGAGTAATTTGTAAAAACTCTTTGCTGATGAGGTTCGCTGGAGAACCTTCTTTTAAATGTTGGAAAATCTCCGTACTGTTCTCTGTTAAGATATTTCTCCAATTCAGGGAATGTGTTTGGCTCGTTTTCATTCATCGGAGGATTTTGATTCGCACGGATTATTACCATTGAGAAGGTAGTGAATCCCATCAGAATAAAAATCGCAGACATAAAAATCATATGCAGAGTTGGTTTGTTGTTTTTCATCGTGTAATACACCGCATAACCCAACATTGCAAGAATAAGAGCAAAAAGAATTATTTCAACAACAATGTTTTCTTTTCCAATCGAGGTCATCAAAGAAGGCAGAAACTTTACTACACCGGGATATGTTGCAAAGAGTGCTATTCCACCGATAATAATCGGCAGATAAAAAGAATTCTTATTGAAAACTTTCTTCCAGTAAATTCCCATAATTATCGCACTGATTCCTACAAACATCAGCTTGAATTTTGTATCAAAATCACTGTATTGTTCATTCGTTGGCGGAGTTGCACTGGTCTCACTAGCCCACCATACAAGTGCAAGCACTAAAATTATTCCTGCATGAGTGAGCAAAATGTAGCCTGTTTTCTTCAGTGCTTCTTCATCATCCATATATTTTCTAAAGAAAATTACCATCACAACAGGAACTATAGTTAATACACTCATCAGGTGAACACCGGTAGATAAGCCAACAAGGTAAGCAATAGCTAAAATATATTTTTCGCTATCCTTGTTATCAGCACGTTCGTACCATCTAATTATCAGATATATAATCGCAGCTACCAGCAGAGTACTAAAAGCATAAACTTCTGCTTCCACACCGTTAAACCAGAAAGTATCGCTGAATGCAAGTGAAAAAGCTCCAATTGCTGCTGCGGTGTAAGTTATGATAGCATCCAAAATTGTTTCAGGTTTCTTACCCTTAAAAATATTTATAAGCTTAACTGCAATCAGATATAGAAGGAAAGCAGACAGAGCACTTGAAATAACTGAAATGAGATTGACTTTCAATCCAATGTTTTCAATGAAGGGAATCTTGGAAAATATGTTACCGATAATTAAGAAAAACGGTGTTCCGGGAGGATGTGGAACCTGAAGGTAATAGCTGGCAGCTATAAATTCTCCGCAATCCCAGAAAGAGACTGAAGGTTGTACAGTCATCGAGTAAACTATCAGAGTAACAAGAAAGACTCCTGCGGCATAAAGCCTGTGTAAAAGTTTTAGGTTCATTATTTCCTCGTTAGAAAAAGAAAGCCAAAATTAGCTACAATTGGATTTGTACACAATGAAAAGAGGGTGGCAATAATCATTTATCGGATTCGTCATCGGAACTTTTCTTAAAAAATTTATCGTATTTTGAAGTATCAACTGGCTTGTGATATTTATCGTGAATTTCTTTTAGGCGTTTCATCGAAACTGTGTCAAATTCATCATCATCCTTATCTCTCTTCACAAACAATTTATACTCATCATTTTCCTGGCGCGTGAAGTTTCTCTCGTACTTCTTTAATGCTTCAAGATATTTTTTCTGTTCTCTATAAGCTGACATAAAATAGATTTCTATTCTAAATTGATTTTATTTCTTCAGAAAGATAACCATTATTAAACGTTGAAAAAAAGTAACAACATATAGACGACAAAAAGGAAGAATTAGTTCTATAGGGGAAAAATATTGTTCTATTTTTACGATTTATTTGATGAAGACACTCCGGTACTCCTCACCCCATTCACGTAACATATCAATAACCGGGATTACTGATTTTCCAAGTAATGTAAGACTATATTCAACCTTTGGGGGAATTTCGGAGTAGACTTTTCTTGTTATAATTTCATCCTGCTCGAGTTCCCTAAGTTGCTGTGTTAACATTTTATGAGTGACTTTGGGAAGTGATCGTCTCAACTCTCCATATCGTTTTGAATCGTTTTTCAATATCCAGATAATTGGAATTTTCCATTTCCCGCCAATGATATCCAATGAAAGTTCGACCGGATTGTTAAATTTTTTCCCTTTGAAAATGAATTCTGGCATAATATCACCATTACTTACTTAATAGATAGTATATAACTTTATAGTAGCATACTATCACAAATATAGTATATGGCTTAATTATTCACAACATTCAATAAAAAATCTAAAATCCAAGTCACCATTAAAAGTAATTGACGGAACAAGTTTCAACAATTTGTTCCCGAATTTTATAGGTTAAGAAATTTTACTTACCAACGACCACATTAAAATTAAACATCGGTGTTTGCAGCTTTCCGTAAAGTCTTACCCAGATTGGAAGAAGCATCTCTGTTGCGCGCGCATTAGTTATATCGCCTAAATCGATAATATTGATTTCCTTCCAACCGAATGTTTTAAGAAGATTCACAATGGAGGCTTTTGCATCAGAATCATTTCCGCAAATAAAAAGATTGTGATCTCCCGGAACCAGCAATGGATTAACCATAACCATTGCATTAACTGTGTTAAGTGTCTTCACAACTTTAGTTTCTGGAAATGCCCGTTGAATTTGTTCGCCAAGAGAATCTGTATTGCACACAGTTAAAGTTGGTGGAAATCCCTTTGAAAAATCGAGGGGATTAGAAATATCAAGTAGAATTTTTCCGCTTAGATTCTTTTCACCTGCCGATTTTAATGCATCAAGTGAAGCAACACCTGAGGAACAATTAATAAGAACTTCACCATGACCGGCAGCATCGGCAAAATTACCCAGCTTTACTTTTGTCTGCTGTTTATACCATGCACTGAAAGGCGGAAGTCCATAAGCATTTGGTGATGTATTAGCGAGAGTTGCTTCAACATCACGTGTTCCGATTACTACACTATGTCCAAGATCATCAAGCTTGCCCGCAATAGTTTGTCCAACCATTCCAGTTCCCAAAATTCCAATGTTCATAATTTGTCTCCTTCGTTTTTAAATTTTGAATTAACTATTCATCCCACTTTAACATAACATCAGCAACACTCTGATGAACATTTTCCGCTAGGAAAGCAGCAAGTGCTTCATCATGTAATTTTTCTTTTTGTGCAGAAAAAGCATTCCATAATTTTACAAATGTAGCGACTCCTCCGGCATCATAAATACTACCAGCGGCTGAGTGCCAGCGGCATTGATACCAGCCATAATTCTTTGGATATTTTTGTCCTATTTCTTCATAACGCTCTTCAATATCTGTTAATGATGTAAATTTATATTCTTCCTTTCCACCGGCGATAACCATTTGTGGAAAGACAGTCAGCGCGGGAAGCTGCTCGGGTTCATTTTCTGCGATGTAAGTATGCAGCATAATATTACAGAACAATTCACCCATCCACATACTTTGAACATTTATACCTGCCTGGAAGTGATAAGCATGTCCTATTTCATGAATTGCAAGTAAATCAAAAAAGGGCTGCATGGTTAATGTGCCATTCCCATCAACATAAGTTGAAGATATTTTGTCTGCCAGTTCTTTTGGAAGCTGATCGATCGGCGGAATAAAACTTTTCCAGAATTCATTATTCTCCGATGCTATAATTAACAAATTTCTTTTGTCGTCATAGTGCGGCATTCCATAAACAGGAAAGGATGTGTGTTTGGGCCAGTCGGTAGGATTCAGTATCAGTAAAGTAACTTCAGGTTCGTAAGCGATTACTTTATTATAAAACTCAAGAACATTATCCATTCTTTCAGCAACTGTATTTGCTCGCTCATCATTCCCTGTGCTGAAATAAACTTTTGTTTTATAACCATCAAGCGCGGTAAGATCAGAGTAATTTTGTGCATAGCCCGCTAATGAAAAAAGAAGGAAGCATAAAAGTAAAGTTGATTTATATCGATAACCAAAATTGAGTGTGTTCATTTTAGTTTTCCTTTTTAAGTTTTGGTTGTTGTTGAGTTGCGCAATGAATTCCACCGCCTTCCTAGTTAAGCGGCATAGCGTCCATAAAAATTAATTTTCTCATTCCTATTTCCCTTTTTTTAATTCCTCCATCGCCAAGAGGATTTTTCGTTCCGCCGTTTAGTCCCGCAATGAATCCATCCAGAGATATTCCCACATCAACAAAAACTTTTGACATCATAACCTCACTTTTATTATTTCATAAAGATAAATTTAACTATGTGTAACGGTTACAGGATCAAATTTGTGTTTCGTTTCTTGTTCACTTATGGTTTTTTCTTGTTTAGATCCTTCTTCAGATTTTATAAATCGTGAAAGCAAAGTGTAAACAACCGGAACAATAACTAAAGTTAAGAATGTTGAAAAAAGCATTCCTCCAACTACAACCAGACCTAAAGGACGTCTTGATTCACCACCAGCACCTAAACCAATCGCAATCGGAAGAATTCCAAAAATTGTTGCCAGCGAAGTCATCAATATTGGTCTTAAGCGTATTGTAGCGGCTTCAACAACTGCCTGAATTACATTCAACCCTTCTTCCTTTTTTTGATTTGCGAATTCAACAATCAGAATAGAATTCTTCGTTACCAAACCAATAAGCATGATCAATCCGATCTGTGAATATATATTCAAAGTTTCTCCGAATATATAAAGAGTCAGCAAAGCCCCGAATACAGCAAGTGGAACAGAAAGTAAAATTGTAAGCGGATGAATAAAACTTTCAAATTGTGCCGAGAGTACAAGATAAATAAAAATCAGTGCTAGTAAGAACATAAAATATAAGTGCAGAGCTTGATGATTTATATTCAAGTGATTCTCCAGCATAATCCCTTTTAATATTTGAAGGTAGTTTTTCCTGTGTAATTCTATCAAGATCATCAAGTGCCTTACCAAGTGCAACACCCGGGACAAGACTAGCAGAAATTATTGCTGACCGAACACGGTTATAATGATTCAACTCTTTTGGTGCAACCGTTTTCTCTACAGTTAAAACATTTGCAAGCTGAACTAAACCACCACGACTTCTGATATAAAGATTACTGATTGCATCCGGAGTTGCACGATCTTCCGGTCTTACCTGGAGAATAACATCATATTGTTTTGTTCCTCGTTTGAAATCTGAAACAACTTTACCGCCTAAAAATGTTTCCAGAGTTGAACCAATATCGGCAACAGAAACGCCGAGTCCTGATGCCCTTTCCCGATCGATGTGAATATCAAGCTGTGGTTTGTTCAATCTTAAATCTGAATCAAGGTTGATTAAATATCCAAGCTGTGAGGCTTCGGCCATCAAAATGTTGACAGCTCCATTTAATTCTTCATAACTATCTCCCTGAAGAACATACTGCACGGGTGTCATTGTAAAATCAGCTGCAATGCTTGGTGGATTAATTACAAATGCAAGAACGCCGGGTATTGCAAGTAATTGAGGAAACAGTTCTTGAATAATTTGCTGTTGAGATTTATCTCTCTCACCACGCGATTTTAAATTCAAAAATATAAAGCTGTTTGTAACACTTCCCGGACCTTCGAAACCTAAACCAGTAGCTGTGAACAATCCTTCACGTTCAGGCAGGTTGAGTAAAATCTTTTCTATTTCTTTAACATATGAATCAGTGTATTCGATTGTAGCTCCTTCGGGTGCAATTACAATTCCAAATCCGAAGCCACGATCTTCTACAGGAACAAGTTCACTGGGAAGCATTTTGAATAAAAAGTATGCGAGGATTAAAACAACTGCTGCCGAAGTCATTGTCAAAAGACGATGTCGCAAAGCAAATCTAACAGATCGGTCATAAATTATATTTAATCGTTCGAAGAAATTGTCAAATGATCGTGATGCCCAACCTTTACCGGTTCCGTGCAATGGTCTTAGTATTTGTGAGGACATCATTGGAGTTAAAGTAAGAGCAACAAAACCAGAAATTAAAACCGCAACTGCAACAGCAATTCCAAATTCATTAAACAATCTTCCAACATTTCCAGATAAAAACGCAAGTGGAACAAACACGGCAACAAGTGAAACTGTTGTGGCAATAATAGCAAATCCAATTTCTTTGCTTCCATCAATTGCAGCCTGCCATCTGCTTTTTCCCATTTCCATATGACGGTAAATATTTTCAAGGACAATTATTGCATCATCAATAACTAACCCGATTGCAAGTACGAATCCCAACAAAGTCAGAATGTTGATTGTGAATCCTGCAAAGTAAACTGCAGCCAAAGCACCAATAATAGAAATCGGAATTGCAAGTGATGGAATGATCGTTGCACGGAAACTTTTTAGAAATGCCAGAACTACGAGCACAACTAACAGTAAAGCAATAATTAAAGTTTCCTGTACCTGGCTAATGGATTCGACAATAAATTCGGAACTGTCATATGCCACATCAAGTTTTACACCTTCCGGTAAAAGTTCTCTAAGCTCAGGTAAAGAATTCTTCACGACAGATGCAACATCAACAGTGCTTGCTCTGGACTGTTTGATAATACCAAGTCCAACTGCGGGTTTTCCATTCCAGCGAGCAATTGTTCTTTCATCTTCAGCACCAATTGTTACATCTGCAACATCTCTAAGACGAACAATATTATTTCCTTCCTGAGAAACAATAATAGCTCCAAATTCTTCAGGGGTAGAAAGTTCACCTCGAGTTCGTACTGTGAATTCACGTTTTTCTCCTTCAACTCTTCCACCAGGAATTTCAGCATTTTCATTTCTTACAGCAAGTTCAATATCGGATGTAGTTAATTTGTGTGCAGCCATTCTTAATGGATCAATCCAAACTCTCATTGCATAACGACGTTCACCACCAATGAACACACCACCAACTCCTGAAAGACGCTGAATTTTTTCTTTAAGTACTTGATCACCAAAATAAGAAAGTTCAAGTGTTGAATGTGTTTCACTGAATAATGCAAGCCAGACAATTGGTTGAGCATTTGCATCCACTTTTGAAATAACCGGATCTTCAATTTCAGCAGGAAGAGTTCCCCGGATTCTTGAAACTCTGTCACGTATATCATTTGCAGCTTCATTAACATCACGATCCAGTTCAAATTCAATTGTGATAATAGAACCACCTTCTTTACTTGAAGACTTTACTGTTTTTACTCCTTCGAGAGTTGCAAATTGTTCTTCCAACACATCAGTAATTTCAGTTTCGACAACACTTGCACTCGCACCTCTGTACAAAGTAACAACTGAAACTACCGGAGGATCGATATCGGGATATTCACGAACGGGTAATTGCGTAAATGAAATGATACCAAAAAGTACAATCACCAGACTCATAACAGTCGCTAACACAGGTCGTTCGATCGATAATTTACTAAGCTTCATAAAAAACTCCTTTTACAAAAAACATTTTATTTTTTGATATTCTCATTTACTGTTGTTGTTGTGCCTGTGAATTAACAGGCATAACTTTAGCACCAGGAAAAAGTTTCTGATGACCGGCCGTTATTATATTCATACCTTCTTGCAGACCATCAACTATTTCTACAACATCAGACAACTGCATTCCTAAAGTTACCGGGGCAGGTGCAACTGTGCTGTCAGCATTTAATATGTAAACAAAAGATTGATTACCATTTGCAAAAACTGCTTCGGTGGGAATAGTTAATGCATCCGGTCTTTTGCTTAGAATTACAGAAACATTTGCAGACATTCCCGGACGGAATTTTTGTCCCGGGTTTTGAACTCTTGCAACTATTCTTACTGTTCTCGTATCGGAATCTATGATTGGCTCAATGGCTAGTATTATTCCTTTTACTTCATGTCCCGGGTACACAGGCGAATAGACAATAACCTCCGAACCTCTTTTTAATTCCGAAAGAAATCTCTCAGGTGCAGAAAAATTTATTCTTATTTCATTCAGATTGGCAAGTTCAGTAATTGCATCTCCAGTACGCAAAAAACTACCAACACTTACCTGACGGGAACCTATCATTCCTGAAAAGGGCGCAACTATTCGTGTTTTACTTAGAGCAGCTTCAGCTAATTTAAGATTGGCTTCTGCAACTTTTAACGATGCTAATGCATCATCAAGATCTTGTGGTGTTCCGGCATTTTGATCAACAACTTTTTTAACGCGGTTATATGTTGCTAAACTTTGTGAATACAATGCTTCTGCGCGAGCTACTTCAGCAGCAAGTTGTGAGTCATCAAGCTGAGCAATAAGCTCGCCCTTCATTATGTGGCTTCCTTCTTTAAAAGGAATATCAACAACAGATGCGTTAATTTCTGAAACAACCGTGATTTCTTCGATGGCTTCAATCGTACCGACAGCTTCAAATTTTTCATTCACACCTTGCTTTTTAACTTCTGTTACTTCAACCGGCATTGGTGGCATTGAGAACTGACCGCCAGCTGAATTTTGATCTCCACAATTAGTTACCAAAAAAGTTAAAAAAACTATTATGGGAACAACCAACCAGTGCCGATTGAATAATTCTACTTTGTTAGACATAATATTCTTCATATAAAACTCCTTTTAATTTTTTAAATTCTCGGGATATTTACCCGATGTAAGCTGTTTTAATTTTGCAACGGCATTAACTGTACGCACAAGTGCTTCTGAATAGCGGCGCTGCGCTTTTGCGAAATCTTCGCCGAGACGTACAAGTTCAAAAGCAGTAGTACGTCCATTTTGAAATTCGATTCTGCCTATGCGGACTTGTTCTTGTGCAGCTTCAACTCCATCTTTAGCAGCACGCAGCCGGCTATTTCCATGTGTTAGCTCACGATGTGCTTTTCGAATTGATTTTTCAATTTCAAGACTAAGTTCAATATATCTTTGTTCAACATGATCAGACAAAGCTTCAAGCCGATCTTTTTCTCCGATATCACTTCGGAAACCAATTGGCAAACTAAATTCAAATCCAATACTCCATCCGGGATAATCCCTTTTGATTACCTGGTCCAGCATATTACCATAACTTCCGCTTGTTGTAGTTGCAAGTGTATCGGCTCCAAAAATTACATTCTGTGGATCGCCGCCAAGTCCGGCACTGGAAATCGATCCAAGAAGATCAAGCGAAGGCCATACATTCCATGCTGCTGCATCAACAAGTGTATTCGAAGCATCAATTTCATCCTGAACTGCTTTCAGTTGAAGGTTGCTTTGTAAAGCATAATCAATCATTGCATCAACTGGTTCAATTGGAAATTCTGATGGAGGAATTTCTGTTGTTTTAAATCTTGATGAATTTGCATCAGGCCAGCTTCCAATTAAAGTTGCCAGTAAATCGGACTGGTTATCAAGCTCTTCTTCCTGATCAATAAAAAGAATCTCCTGTTCAGCAAGAAATGTTTTTGCATTTGCAACCTGTTCGGGTCCAACCAATCCTGCTTCTTCACGAAGCTGCGTTTCAATTAAAAATTCATTTGCCCGATCCCGAACAAGTTTCTGAACGCCGTAATTTCTTTCTGCTGTATAAAGATTCCAGTAAGCAATTTCAACTTCACTCGTAATATTGATTACTTCCTGATCATAAATTGCTTTTGCAGCGTCGTATTGAAGTTCAGCAAAGGTGAGATCTTTCCTTCCATTTACAGTGAACCCTTCGAGCAACGGTTGTCTGAAACTAAGACTTCCGAATCCGTTATATTCCGGATTCAAAAATGCGAATTGTGAATTTGTATTTAAGCTGTAAGTATTTAAACCCAGTTCAAGTTGTGTTCCGATGGGAAGATTTAATGTCAACCCTGTTTGGGCTGTGGTTTCTTTTGTCTGTAATACGTCAGCTCCTGCAAAGAAAGAAGAAGTCGGTATTTCCAGATTATTATAATAAAGATTGAAATAAAATCCCGGATCGAAGTAGCCTCTTTGTCTGGTTAAATTTCCTTCGGTAGCCATGTAGAGTGCATTTACTTTTCCTAACGAAGTAGAATTTTTCATTGCAATATCCGTTACTTCTGAAAGTGAGATTGCTTTACCCTCTAAGCTTTCGATGATTATCTGAAGTGCGCTATCGGGAGCTGTAGTCTGACCTCTAATAAAACCTGGAAAACTAAATACGATAGCAACCAAAAGTTGAATTATCAAGTTATAATTTTTAGCGAGTGACATGATTTTTTGCTCCTAATTAAAAACTAAGTTGATGTTTTAAATATTTTACCTGAACGTGAGAACCAGCCCGAAAGAGTTTTTTCAATTAATGCAAATTGATAATCTCTATGGATTTCAATTCCGGTGGTTTAATTTGGTCCCTGATTTAGGGGGAAGATTTGAACAATTCTGAAAAATTGTTGCTTAAGATAAATTACATCTGAATGCTTTGCTGTGCTTTAGATTACACCTGAACATTCTTCCATTTACCTTTAGTGAACAACCATAAAGTAAATAATCCAACTGCGGTTTCTGCGATGAAAATTGCCCAGAAAACTCCCGAATGTTCCATGCCAAGCGTTTTGGCCATAAAGTATGAAAGTGGTATTTCAAGCAACCAGAAGAAAACAAAATTTATTTTCGTTGGGGTAACAGTATCTCCGGCACCATTGAAAGCCTGCGAAGCAACCATCCACCATCCGTAAACAAAATAGGAATAAGAAACTATCCGAAGCCACATTGCACCAACCGAAATAACTTCTGCATCATCTGAAAAAATTCCGACTAAAGATTCGCTGTCCAGGAAATAAACTACAGCAATGCCGATTAAAAATATCATATTCCAGATGCCTGTTATCCAGACAGATCTCTCTGCACGATCGGGTTTTTTCGCTCCAAGATTTTGTCCGACAAGTGTTGCTACCGCGTTCGACATCCCCCACGCAGGCATCATTGTGAACATCATTATTCTCATTGCAATTGTAGTTCCTGCAACAACCTGGCTTCCATAGTCGGCCAGAATTCTCATAATAAAAATCCACGATGTCATTGCGATAATCATCTGTCCGACTCCACCCAATGAAGTTTTAATTATTGCAACGATGGTCTTCCAGTGCAAATGCATTTGAGTACGAAAGACACGAATATGCTTGACTCCCTTAAAGAGAAACCAGAACTGTGTTAGAACTCCAATACCTCTACCAATGTTAGTTGCAATAGCAGCGCCTTCAATTCCAAGCTGGGGAAATGGTCCCCATCCAAAAATTAAAACAGGATCGAGAACAATATTAATTCCATTTGCTATCCAGAGAACACGCATTGCAATCGCAGCATCCCCAGCACCTCTGAATATTGCATTGATAATGAACAGAAGCATAATAATTGCATTCCCGCCGAGCATCCATTGCATATAACTATAACCATGCTCGAGAACCCATTCATCCGCACCCATCAACGCAAGTAGTTCTTTCGAATAGAAAATTCCGGCAATCGAAAAAGGAAGTGAAATCAAAATTGCAAGAAATATTGACTGCACAGCACTGATACCAGCTTTCTCTTTTTCCTTTTCGCCGATTCTTCTAGCAACGATTGCAGTTACTGCCATCGACAGTCCCATTCCAATTGAATATAGCAGGAATAAATATGTCTCTGTTAAACCAACAGTTGCGATAGCAGATGGACCCAGTTTGCCAACAAAAAATATATCCACAACAGCGAAAGTGGATTCCATTATTAATTCCAGAATCATAGGAACAGCAAGAAGAAAAACTGCTTTGCCGATTTTTATTTCTGTGTAGTCTGCTTCACTTCCGCGAATCGCATCTTTCAATTCCTGCCAGAGAGAATTAACTTTTGATTGAGCAGAGTTATTCTCTTTTATTTCGGGTTCCATTTCGTCTTTCAACAAATTGCCTTGTTAATTGATTGGATAAAAAGTGTAGGACAATTTATAGATGATTACTTTCTCTCTGCAAGTTCTTTAAGTTTCTGGAGTGCTTTAGGCCACATATCGTTGAACATATCTTTATACTCATCATTAATATCCATATCAACCAGCAGTTCTGTATTACCTTCAAGATCTTTGAATGTATAATTTTCAAGAGAACCGGCCCACTGTTTAACAGCATCACTTGTCGTATCTTCTATACTATCCTGAACCACTCCAAGATGTTCAATAGAAATATATTGATGAAGTTTATTTTCTTTGATGCGACTTACCATCCCACCCAATTTTCCATTCTCATCCGGTGCAAGGAAAAGTATCTTGCTTCCTTTACTCCAGTCACCGGCATAATGACAATCCTCTCCGAAGGATTCAGTCCATATTCGATATGTTTTATCATCGAGCATGGTATTCCAAACTTTTTCTTTTGGTGAATTAATTACAATTGAGAAATTTAGTTTTTGCATAATTTTTCTCCTTACTATTTGGGCTTAGAAGTTTTTAATGAATTTTCTTTCACCCGGTATTTAACAATTTTTTTAATTAATGGAATCGGAATTGGTTTATCCAGAGGAAACTGTACGGATCCTGTTGCAGATTTGTAATCAGATAATTCTATTCTGAATTTTTTAATTGCACCAGGCGTGGGATAAAATCCAATATGATTTTTAAATGCAGCAAAGTGAACCAAATTGCCGTTCAACTTGAAAGTGGGGATTCCATAATTAATTGTCTCAACTGATTTCGGTGCTTCCGATTTAATTGCATCCCGAACAAGTTTGAGAATTATCTGAACATCTTCGGGAAATGATTTGATGTATTGATCAACCGACTTGAAATTAGTTTTAGCCATAATATCCACTTAAAAATAAATTCACATTTTTACATCAAAGGCTGAAGAATACTTACCCGATTTCCTTCAGTATCAATGAAAGAAACAAACTCACCAATACCGGGAATCATCATCGGTTCTCCTAAAACTTTTCCGCCACCTGCTTTTATTTTTAGAATAGAATCATTAATATCATCCACTGCAATTACAACCGATGGATGATTTGAAATTGGATCTTCTGTTTTTTGATAAAAGCCTCCATTAATTGCCCCTCCCATTTTCGGTCGACCGGTTTCATCGGATTCAGTTGTTGTAGCTAAAACATACTCACCCATTTCAGGACCGAGTTGTTGTGTCTGCCAGCCAAAAACTTTTGTATAAAATTCTGACATTCGTTTTCTATTCTCCGCCGGCATTTCAAAGTGAACTACTGGACTCATCTTACTCATTTTTTACTCCTTAGTTTTTTATTTTGAAATTTTAACTGTTATAAGCTTTCTCAAGATCGGTTATAATAATTTTTTTCATTTGAAACATTGCTTGCATTGCTTTTTGTGCTTTGGCAGAATCTTTATCATTCAGCATATCAATCAGCACACTGGGAACAATCTGCCACGAAACTCCGAATTTATCTTTTAACCATGCACACATACTTTCCTGTCCTCCATCTGATGTAAGTTTGTTCCAGTAATAATCAACTTCTTCCTGGTCTTTGCAATCAACAACAAATGAAAAAGCTTCGTTGAAATCAAAGTTGTGTTTTCCTTGTCCACTCATTGCGTTGAAAAGATGATCCGCTAATCTGAATTGAGTAAAAAGTAAAGTTCCATCCGGCAAGCCCGCCGATTTATCATAAGGAAATTCCATAATTATTTGTGAATCAGGAAAAACAGAGCTATAAAATGTTGAGGCTTCTTTTACTTTTGTGAATTTTTCGTTGACGAATAATAGTGATGGCAAAATTTTCTGTGAAGAATTTATTTTCTCAACAGTTAATTGCCACGAAGTCCAAATTTATCTTTTACCCACGCATATTTCGGACTCCAGTCATATTTGTCCAAAGGCATAAGTGTTGTGCCGCCTTCAAGTAACTTTTTATAAATCCTTTCAACTTTTTCATCTGACTCACAATAAACAAATAATGAAATTGATTCATTTATTTTAAAATGAGGCCCGGCATTCATTGCAGTAAAATTATGTCCTTCAAGTTGAAATGAAACTACAAATGCTGAACCGGGTTTCATTCCCCCAGCTCTTGCTGTAGATTCACTGTACCGACTTACACTTAATATTTTTGAGTTCTCGAAAATTGATGTATAAAAGTTAGCTGCTTCTTCAGCCTGAGTATCGAACCAAAGAAATGGTGTTAACTTTTGCATAGTAGTCCTTAATTTTTTTGATTTTTAATTGAAATCAAACTGGCTCATATTTAAGCAGAACGATTCCGCAATCAAATGCTAAACTATTCGCAAGTTTTAATTTCACCGACTGATTTAAACTTTTGAATATCGTTAATCCATTCCCGATTACAGAAGGATTGACAAAAAGATGATATTCATCAACTAGGTTATTTTTAACAAGTGACGAAACAAAAGAAGCTCCGCCATATACAATGATGTCCTTTACGGCCTTTATTCTGCTTTTTTAATTGTTATCAACTTCAGTAACCAATTCTCCATTAGCGAATGGTTGTGTTCACCCACTGTGATTTATCAAGCGTTTTGGTGAAAACCACTTTAGGATAATCCACAAACTTTTTTGCAGAATCGTATTCCTCGTTATTTGGATCAGCGGTAACACTAGTCCAGTGGCTTATAAAGCCATCCGTCATTTTTCTTCCAAGAAGAATAGTATCAACAGAGTCTGTTAATTCAGTTACATATTTTTTAATATCATCACTCCAATTCCATTGCATCCAATCTAGCTCTCCATTCGGACATGCAACAAAACCGTCTATTGTTATCTGAACCTGCAGTTTTAATTTTCTCATATCAGTTCTTTCTAAATTTTTATTATTGATTTTCTTTTGGAGGTGAATAGATTACCATCCACTGAACACCAAACTTATCCGTTAATGAACCAAAATAATCTCCCCAGAACTGATCAGCCATTGGCATTTCAATTTTTCCTCCTTCTGAAAGTCCTTTAAAAAGTTTGTCTGCTTCTTCCTTACTTTCAGCATCAATCGAGATATAAAAGTTGTTTCCGAAAGTAACTTTTTGTCCCATAGATTCAAGAGCATCTGTGGCCATTAAGTAGTTATCTGTTTCCCATCTGTAAACCAATGTGCATCACTTTTTCTTTATCAGCAGCACTTAGATTTTCTGTACCTGGTGCATCATTGAAGCGATTTATTCCCCCGATAAAATCGCCACCAAAAACTTTTTTATAGAAATTGAATGCTTCTTCTGTATTCCCTGGAAAATTCAGATAGGGATTGATTGATTTCATTTTAACCTCCTTAGTGTTGAAATGATTAAATGATAAAAATTAATTCGTGGGCATTTTACTTTCATCCATATACAGAACTTCCCACTGGTGACCATCAAGATCAGCAAAGCTGTGACCGTACATCCAGCCATGATCCTGTGGTTTGTTATAAAGTGAACCCCCTGCTGCAACAGCTTTCTTAATCATCCTGTCAACATCCTTTCTGCTTTTTACATCTATGGCAATTAAAACTTCAGTAGTTTTCTTTGCATCGGCAACTTTTTTCTTAGTGAACCCTTTAAAAAACTTTTCAAGTAAAAGCATGGAGTAAATATTTTCACCGATAATCATGCAAGCTGCTTTATCATCCGTAAATTGTGAATTGAATTTAAATCCTAGCTTTTTAAAGAAAGAAATAGATTTTTTCAGGTCTTTAACCGGTAGATTAATAAAAATCTGTTTTGACATTTTTGCTGCCTCAATTTAGTTTTTAGTTGACAATTGTTGATTACCGTCGATCAAATATAACGTTCAAACTACTATTCGCACAGGTGCAAATACGGCAATCTATGGGGTTGATTGCGACAATCTGTTTATATAATTTCATCCCATAAAATATATCATTCACAATAAAACAAGCATCATTAATATGAAGAACATATCAATTATTGTTACGAAAGGGGCAATTTTAGGAAACATCGAGGGACCTCGTCAGGTTTTTACAGAAGCTAATCAGTTTTTAGAAAGTATGGGTAAACCAGCTTTATTTAAAGTTGAATTGGTTAGTCTTTCAAAAGAGGCTGAGCTGAATGACGGTTTATATACGGTCACAACAAAATTGTTGAAAGAAGTTAAAAAAACTGATCTCGTAATCATTCCGGCAATGTATGGTGATCTTCAAAAAGCTATTGAAGTAAACAAAGATTTTATTCCGTGGATAGTTAATCAATATAAATCCGGTGCCGAAGTTGCAAGTTTATGTCTTGGTGCATTTCTGCTTGCTTCAACCGGATTGATGAATGGGAAAAAAATCGCAACACACTGGCTTGCAGCAAATTATTTTAGGAAGATGTTTCCTGATGTTAACCTGCTTGAAGATAAAATCATCACTGATGAAAACAGAATATACTCAAGTGGTGGTGCTTATTCTTCTTTAAATCTGATCCTTTATCTGGTTGAAAAATATGCCGGAAGAGACATCGCAATTTTATGTTCAAAAGCATTTCAAATAGATATTCAAAGGGATAGTCAATCTCCTTTTACTATTTTCATCGGACAAAAAGAGCACGAAGATGAATCAATTAAGAAGGCTCAGGAGTATATTGAGAATAATTTTCAGAATAAAATTACTGTTGATCTATTAGCAACAATGTTTGCATTGAGCAGAAGAAATCTCGAGAGAAGATTTAAAAAAGCTACGGCGAATACAATAATTGAATATATCCAAAGAGTAAAAATCGAAGCGGCGAAAAAAAATCTTGAAACTTCCGCCAAGAATATAAATGAAGTGATGTACAATGTTGGCTATAACGATAACAAAGCTTTTCGAACAACTTTTAAAAAAATAACCGGTTTGTCGCCGATTCAATACAGAAATAAATATAACCGGAATGTTGCCGCATAATATTATTGCAGGCATTGTTCAAAATAATTATGATAGTGAAAGGATCTCAAAAGAAAGATTATTTTTGAGTGATTCAAAACACAAAATATTTAGATTGTGAATCGGGTAAATCAAATAAATATCTTATCTCCAACTAACGTTAATTAATATGTGATGTTTGTAATAGAAAGGCATTAAGATGAAAAAGATACTACACAAAGCGGATTCAAGAGGATATTTTGATTTTGGCTGGCTGAAAACCAACCATACTTTCAGCTTTGGTAATTACCACGACCCGGAACGTGTAAACTTTGGGATGTTACGTGTATTGAACGATGATTTTGTTGCGGCAGGAGAAGGCTTCGGAACTCATCCGCATAATGATATGGAAATTGTAACTATTCCTCTGGATGGTGCACTTGCTCATAAAGACAGCACGGGGAGCGAGGGAGTAATTTATCCGGATGAAGTTCAAATTATGTCTGCTGGTACGGGTATCCGTCACTCAGAGTATAACCATCTTCAGGATGGTACTTCTAATTTTCTGCAGTTGTGGATTTTTCCTGATAAGAAAGGACACGAACCAAGATACAATCAAAAACATTTCGATCCTGCTGAAAGAAAAAATAAATTTCAATTTATCGTAACACCCGAAAAAAATGAGGATAATCTTTGGCTGAATCAGGATGCGTATCTTTCACTACTTGATTTAGAAAAAAACAAATCTCTTGATTACAAAATTCATACAAAAGGCAATGGTGTTTATTTATTTTTGATTGAAGGTGAGGTTTCTGTTAGTGATGAGTCACTTTCTAAACGAGATGGGATTGGCATTTCGGAAACTGATGATTTTTCAATAACCGCAAACTCAGATTCGAAAATATTATTAATTGAAATACCGATGATGTAAGTATAAAACCGCTCATCAAGGATTGGCACCGTAGTAGATAACCGTTTTGTAATTTTGGGATGTTCTTTTTTAGAAAAACTCAATTAATAAATGTCTAATCTATTTTTAAACAAATTGAAAGGGGCCAACGATGAGCAGCAAAATCCTTAAACTATTTTCTCTCTTACTTCTCTTTGGGAGTATTCTAATTTTAACAAGCTGTGCAAAGGAAGAACCATTGATTTCCAGACAAGTATTATTCGGTAATCCCGATAAAGCATCGGTTAAAATAAGTCCAAACCATCAGATGATCAGCTATCTGGCACCGCTTGATGACGTTCTTAATGTGTGGGTAGCTCCAATCGATGATCCTAACAACGCAGTTGCTGTAACTAAAGATACTCTCAGAGGTATCAGAATTTATTTCTGGTCATATAATAATGAGCAGATAATTTATTTACAGGATCTTGGCGGTGATGAAAACTGGCAGGTTCATGCGGTAAATGTAAATACAAAAGAAGATAATAACCTCACTCCATACGAAGAGATAATTGGTCCCGATGGCAATCCTGTTACAATGCCTGACGGAAAGAAACTGCGACCAAGAGCACAAATACAGGAAGTAAGCTACAAATATCCAAATGAAATTTTGGTAGGGCTGAATACCCGCAATCCTCAATTCTTTGATGTTTACAGCCTTAATATTATTAGCGGTGATTTAAAGATGATCCAGCAAAATGACAAGTTTGCAGGCTTTCAAACTGATGCTGATTTTAATATCAGATACGCTTTTGAGAATACTGCGGATGGAGGATTAGAATTCTTTATACCAGATGGAAAAGGCGGATGGAATACTTTTGATAAAATACCAATGGAAGATGTATTAACTACTTCTCCGATTGATTTCAATAAAACAGGTGATGTTCTATATATGATTGATAGCCGGGGCAGAAACACAGCCGCGCTTATAGCTTTAAATCTCAACACTGGTGAAAAAGAATTATTATTCGAAAATCCAAAAGCAGATTTAAGCAGCATAATGATTCACCCAACAGAAAAAACAATTGAAGCTGCTGCGAGTGATTACTTACGTACTGAATGGGAAATTCTTGATGAATCCATTAAACCTGATATAGAATACCTCAAAGGCATAACTGAGGGAGATATGAGTGTAACAGACAGATCTCTTGATGATAACTTTTGGGCTGTTTCTTATGTAATTGATGATGGACCTATTAACTACTATCTCTATGACAGAGCCGCAAAGAAAGCAAAATTTCTTTTTACAAACCGGAAAAATCTTGAAGGAGCAAAACTGGCAAAAATGTATCCGGTAATAATTAAATCAAGAGACGGTTTAGATCTCGTAAGCTATTTAACCCTTCCTTATGGTAGTAATTCTGAAAATGATTTTCATCCGTCAAAGCCTTTACCGATGGTTCTGTTTGTCCATGGTGGGCCATGGGCACGTGATTCATGGGGTTATAATTCATATCACCAATGGCTTGCGAACAGAGGTTATGCAGTGTTAAGCGTAAACTTCAGAGGCTCAACTGGTCTTGGTAAAGATTTCATTAACGCCGCAAATATGGAGTGGGGCGGAAAAATGCACGATGATTTAATCGATGCAGTCGATTGGGCTGTTAAAGAAGGAATAGCAGAGAAGGATAAAATTGCTATTATGGGTGGAAGTTATGGTGGCTATTCAACATTGATTGGTTTGACTTTTACTCCGGATGTATTCGCTTGTGGGGTTGATATAGTTGGACCATCAAATATTATTACACTTATGGAAACTATTCCACCATACTGGCTGCCGATGATAAATATGTTTGCATCTCGTGTCGGTGATTTTCGTACAGAAGAAGGTAAAAAGTTTCTTGAATCCCGGTCACCATTATTTTTTGTTGATAAAATTAATAAGCCATTGTTAATTGGTCAGGGCGCAAATGATCCAAGAGTTAAACAAAGCGAGGCAGACCAGATTGTAAATGCAATGCAGGAGAAAAACATTCCGGTTAGTTATGTGCTCTATCCTGATGAAGGTCATGGTTTTGCAAGACCGGAAAACAGGATGTCATTTAATGCTGTTACGGAAATATTTTTATCACAATATCTTGGAGGAAGATTTGAACCAATCGGAACGGACTTTGAAGGTTCAAGTATTGAAGTTCCAACCGGTTCTGAAAATATTCCTGGTTTGAAAGATGCTCTTGGAAAAACCAAATAGCTAGTTAAAATCTTTTTTCCTGAACTTATATAAACCCAATTTCTTGCAAGAAGTTGGGTTTGTTATTTTTGAACTAAAAATTCGGGGGTGTTATATGAATGGCTTCTTTATTTCAACAATCAGTTTAATAACAATATTCTTAGTGAGCTGTGCTTCCCCACAAAATAATGACCTGCCCCCACTTACAACCGTTGATCAGGTTGACCTGAACAGATATTCCGGACTTTGGTATGAGATTGCAAAAATTCCAAATTCATTTCAGGATCAATGTGCATACGGAACAACAGCCGAATATAAAATAGACAAAGATGGAGACATCACTGTCATAAATAGCTGCTACAATGAAGATGGTGAAATTGATATTGCCGATGGAGTTGCAAATGTTGTAGATAAAAAAACAAACTCAAAGCTTGAAGTAAGCTTTGTCAGCTTTTTTGGCATCCGTCCATTTTGGGGAGATTATTGGATTATAGGGCTTGATGAAAATTATGAGTGGGTTGTAATTGGAACACCGGGCAGAAAATATGGCTGGGTTCTTAGCAGAACACCATCATTGCCTGACGAAACTATGCAAAAGATTTTCGGGATATTAAAATCTCAGTACTATAACCCTGATGACTTCGAAATATCAGTTCACAAAAATTAGTTTTTTATATCCCGATCATTGCCGTTAAAGTAAACTGCCATGCATTGATTGCACGTGAGTTTTCAATAATAAATATGTCATCGTCGGTTCCGAATAGCGGATCTTTATCATCGTTCAGAGAAGTATATGCATCAAGTCTCTTCGGATTGGTTGTTGTACCGGTGTACGTCTGTCCAAGGACGTTGTAAAGATTATAGTGAACTCCAAAATCGAAAGTGACTATCGGGATAAAATCCAGTAAAACTCCACCACCAGCACCAACACCAAATCGTGTGGCTGATTCCAAATCATACTCACCGCTTGGTACTTGAGATACTCCCTGAAAATTAACCGTGCCGCTGAAAGTGTTTACAGATATAAACCCATCAACGTAAAAACCAACTGGAGATAAAGGTGGTGAGATATTAAATTCGGGACCGGCTTTAATTGAAAATATGCTGTGAGAATTTTCAACTTCCCCCTGGCCGGGTTCACTTTCACCATCACCGCTAACTGTTGAATATTCAATTATGCCGAATAAATTAAATCCTAATAATCCAACTCGTGCTTTTGCATGATAATTAAACCCGCTGCTCATTCCATATTTGGTTCCATTATAAAAATCTACCGTTGAACCACCATAATCTCCTGCGGGTGAGATATATCCAAGTCCGCCGCCAACTTGCAAAGATATTTGTGAGTAAAGATTTGGTGAAACCAGGAAAGCTACTAATGCAAAAAATACAGCTGCGTTTTTCATTGTGATCTCCTTCAAGTTTTGTTTTAAGTATTCTTAGCATCAATTATTTCATAGCTGACTCAAATAAACTGCCAGCAACAAAAAATTGATTTAACTACACATTCTAAATTAAGAAAAGAGATGGGAATATTTTACAACGTAATTTTTACAAGAGTGTTTCAATAATTATCCAGATCATTGTTATAAAAGTTTTATAAAATCGATATTTTAATATCAACAATTTTAATTATTAATCAGGTAGGATTCTTAGTGAAAATAATTGCATATTTAATTCTCTTTCTTGCTCTGCCGTCTGTATTATACTCGCAGGATGATATTAAAACAGGGATCAGAACAATTTATCTCATCCGTCACGGTGAATATAATCAGGTAGATACAAGTGATTCTGATATTGGAAAGAAACTTACTCCGCTAGGAATTGCGCAGGCAAGATTGCTTTCCTCAAGATTAAAAGTACTGCCGGTTGAGTTTACTTCGTTAACGAGCAGCACGATGACAAGGGCAAGAGAAACAGCAATGGTTATCAACCAGGATTTTCCTGAACTTCAGTTAAAACAAGACGAATTAATTTGTGAATGTACTCCTCCTTCGTGGCGAAAAGATTTAATGGCAGGAGTTGATACCACAGAAAAAGAACTCTGTATCGCCAATATTGAACAGGCATTTAATAAATACTTTGTTCCATCACCCGATGAGAAAGACAGACATGATTTAATAGTCTGTCACGGAAATGTTATTCGATATCTGGTAACAAAAGTTTTGAATGTTGATCCAATGTCCTGGCTTCAGATGAGCATTACAAATTGTAGTTTAACTATCATCCGCGTGATGCCGGATGGAAAAATGAAACTTGATACTTTCAGCGATTACGGCCATATCCCTGAAAATATGAGAACATTTACTGGTGGCGAAAATGAAATAAAAGAATTAGTGGTTCCAAAAGATTAATAGAAATTTTTATGAAGACAGCAATTGTAATTGGCGCTACAGGATTAATTGGAAAGCATCTCACAAAATTACTATTGGATAATCCTGCTTATTCAAATGTTAAAGTTTTCGTACGAAGATCAATAAACATTTCAAATCCAAAGCTTGAAGAACACATTGTAAACTTCGATGAGATTGCTAAATGGAAGGATAAAATCACCGGTGATGAATTATTCTCTGCAATGGGTACTACAATAAGAAAAGCCGGAAGCAAAGAAGCACAATATAAAATTGATGTGACTTATCAGTATGAATTTGCGAAAGCCGCCGCGGAAAACGGAATAAAGAGTTATTTTCTGGTATCCTCCTCCGGTGCAAATGCTAAATCAAAATTTTTTTATATGAGAATCAAAGGAGAGCTTGAAGAAAAAGTTAAACTGCTGCGTTTCATTAAAATCAGAATTTTCAGACCATCGCTTTTAGTTGGAGAGAGAGAGGAAAAAAGATTTGGTGAAAAAGCTGCTGAGAGATTACTAAAAATTGTGGTCCCACTTTTTCCATTCTTAAAAAACCAGCGACCTATTGAGGGAAAGAAAGTTGCAGAAGCAATGATAATCTCTGCGAATGGATCTGATAAAGAGAAAGTTAAAACTTTTGAGCCGCTGGAAATTTTTCAACTGGCAAATACCAAATCTGACTAATTACTCCTAATAAAAATCTGAGTGAAATAAATCGTGTTCTCCATCGTATGCAACACCAACTCCGGTTAGATTTGAATTACTTTCAATATTACTTTTATGTCCGGGACTGTTTAACCACGCTGTAACCACAGACTGAGCGCTGTAATTGTAAGCAACATTTTCACCAGCCCAGCTCCAGGAAATTGTTTCGCCGATTTTATTAATTCTTTCGTTAAAACCGTCGTGATTTAATGTGTGGGAGTTTGCTAAATTCTGACTGTGCTTTCTACACTCATTTGCAATTATATCATTCCATTCAAGTCTTTGTAATCCCATTCCAGTTCGATGCTCATTTACAAGGCGATGAACTTCTGCTTCAACACTATCTGATGGAGAACCATTAATGTTATTGCTTGCAACTGGATCATCTTCACATGAGAAAGCAAAGAATAAAATCGGGAGAAGTAAGAAGGAAAATTTCATCAACTTGTTTTTCATTCATCTTCCGAATCAAATTTTATGCGAATATTTGAATTGAATTTATCGGGATTTTTTGATGTTCAGGGAAAAAAAGATGTAATTCATCCTCAATTGAAGGTAAACTTTTCTCCCCTGCTGTATTATAGGAATCAGGATTTACTTTAATCTTCCGACTTGTGCGCTTTTACACTCACATCAAAATTCTTTGTGATTTTATTTTCGCTAATCTGCAAATCAGTTTTCACTCCTGTTTTATGGAGCTGAAAATCATTTGCAGAAACAGTATCAACGACAAATCCATCTGCAATAGAATTTTTAATGAGTTCATCAACAGATTTTCTTGCACCGGCTTCAGAGCCATAGTTAACAGTAGCTTCCGATTGGTAAACGCCTTCTTTATTGGAAACAAAAATCATCCTGTTTGTTTTAGTTTGGTAAAACATACACATCATATCGGGATTGCTGTTATCCTGGTGAGCGGGATTACCGTACTTTTTTATCACATCAGCTTTTGACTTGCCGATGAATTTATGAACGCTGATGTCCTGTGCTGACAAGTAGACTGGAATTAAGCACATCAGGAAAAAAGAAACGAGGAAACAATTTCTTGTTTTCATAACTACTCCCGGAAAAATTATTTATTATTTCAAAAAGGGTTATAGAATTGTAAGTCCTGAGTGAGGATTGAGAAGTATTGAAACCATGTGTGGACTGATTGATCATTTTGACCTCATTTGGCAAAAATCACAATAGAAAACTAAGTCAAATTTGGAAGAGTGTCAATTGGATTTTCATTCCGAACTGACCGAAGGTCATCCTGAATTTATTTCAGGATCTGAATTTGTTTCGGAATCTCACCGTGTCCAAAAATTCGATTCAAGAATATGGCCGAAATCTTGAGATTGCGTTTTTTCGCAGACATATCCGTAAGACCTCGTCGGTCTTACGAGACCGACGGGAAGTCTGCGACTACCCTTTAACGAAATGACATGAAACAAATGTCATTCCTGCGAAAGCAGGAATCCAAAAACCCACCTCACAATAGATTCCCGTTTTCACGGGAATGACAGGCGGTGTTGGAATGACAGCAAATACTAAAGACCCTGAAACAATCCTGCCTGAAACAAGTTCAGGGTGTTTACTTTTCACTCAACTAACGACAGAAACTCACCGTAACCTTCTTCAGCCATTTTTTCTTTTGGAATGAAGCGGAGTGAAGCAGAGTTTATGCAGTAACGCAATCCGGTTGGACCAGGTCCGTCATCAAAAACGTGTCCGAGATGTGAATCGCCGCTTTTACTGCGGACTTCTGTTCTGATCATTCCGTAAGATTTATCGGATTTCTTCACAACATATTTTGGATCGATCGGCTGAGTGAAGCTTGGCCAGCCGGTTCCTGAATCAAATTTATCTTTTGAACTGAAGAGCGGTTCACCGGAAATTATATCAACGTAAATACCAGCTTTGTGATTATCCCAGTATTCATTTTTAAAAGCAAACTCGGTTCCTTCGCACTGCGTAACTTTGTATTGTTCATCTGTTAACATTTTCTTTAATTCTTCATCGCTTGGTTTTTTATACTCATTATCCCACTTAGTCATAGTTGAATCTTTCCTTTCTGAATCCTGCTTGTTGTTGTTATCGGTTACTGTCTGACTATTCTTCTTCTTCCCCGCTTTGTGAACAGCCTGTTGTAAACAGAGCCAATACTAAAAAAACACTTAATAAATTTTTCATAATATATCCTTAAACAATTTTTATGATAAAATAATTCCAGTTGATAAAATTCACAAGCCAAAATTAGATTGGAATTATCACGAAGGTATCACAAAAGAATATATTTTAATGTGAAAAGATAGATTTTATTTGATTTGCGAAAATTGCTCAGAAATTAGAAGTAATTGGGAGGGTTTATACCGCTTGCTAATTCAGGTTAGAATTCTCTTTCACATTTAGTTTAGCTATCACTGAATTTTCTTTATAAAGCTCATCATTCGCATAAATGTAAAGCAGACTGCCGCCTTTCAGCAAATTAATTATCTCCTTCGATAATTTTTTCGAAACAGCAGGACAACCCCAGCTTCGTCCGATAACACCGTTTCCATTGGCAAGCCTTTCATCAACATAATTTGCACCGTGAATGATAATTCCTCTTTGTCTGGCATTATCATTTATTCCTTTTTCAAGTCCTTCAAGCTTCAGTGAATATCCTCTTATACCATAATATGAATTGCCGGTTCTAAAAAAACCAAGACTGCTTTTATGTGATCCATATTTATTTGAAAATTTTGTTGCATTCACATAACCGGATTTTTTTCCGTGAGCAACTAACGTTTGATACAGCAGCTTATGATTTTCAATATCAATAATAAAAAGTCTTTTTTCGGTGGATGGTTTTGAATAATCTATTATTGAAAGTAATTTTTTATTGGGTGCTTCAATCGAGTTGTAGCCATCCATCGCATACATAAAAACATTAAAATCTAATTTATCTGTGAGCTCACAATCAGTATAAAGACTTGAAATAAGTAATTGGTTATAATCATCATCAGAAATAATATCGCTGCCTGAATTTATTTCTTGCCCACCGGGTGCGCTGTTGGATATTGAATTTGACAGGAGAGTAAAAACTCCAATAAAAGCCAGTAAAAATATTTTCATATGTTGTAACAATGCATCATTTGTTCTTAGATACTGCTTTCGGTTTCAATTTGCATACCATCGGAAAAAACCTAATTTATGTGTATCCGTGTATTTAATCCGTCATAAAAACGTATTAAAGCGACGGAAATAGCAGACACAATAAGTTTTAAATGCCGGGATAATTTTAAGATGTAAGAAGAAGATTACACAAGGGAGGGAAAATCTACTCCTCTAAGTTGCAATCATTCTTTCCTTTATTCTCCTTTTTTACTAAACCGAAACCGAATTTTGATATGATCTGTTAGACTAACTTGTAAAAATTTAGTTTCAATTTTGCCCAAATAATTCTTTATTGCAATCCAATTATTCGCCACCAGTTTACAAACTGAACGAACCTAACTAAAAATTCCACGACTCAATGAAGTCGATTTGTTAAGTTGCGGGTTAGGGAGCCTTTTGATTATTAAGAAAAAATAATAACGAACTAAAATTAATTCCTAGATGAATTACAAATGGGACAACTAAAGATTTTGTGTATTCAAAAGACAGACACAATACAATATTTCCAATGATTAGAAAAAAAATCATTTGTGGATTTAGATGGAATAAATAAAATATAATGGTTAAGATTATTACAGATATTGTAATCCCATATTTTTTACGAAAATTTTTATAAAGAACACCTCTGAAAAATATTTCTTCTATAAATGCTGGGATTAGACTGATGCTCAATGCTAGCAAAATAAATTCAGAACCACTTTTTGGTTTTTGAAATATTTCTTGTCGTATTTCATCGAATATTTCAAATGTGGGTAATTGTGAAGCTATAGGATATGTAACATAAGAAACTCCTAAAACCAATCCGATTAATAAAATTGCGAGAGAAAAACCTTTAAGAATACCAAAATCAGTTTTGAAGTAATCATTTACATTCTGATTGAACAAAATCAAGATAACTCTTTTAAGAAAATACAGCCAAATAGCTGCACTTAAAAAATTAGAAAGAAAATTCCAGGTAATTGTTTCAGGAACTTCAAAGATCGAAAAGACTATTGCGACGAATGTATCCAAAATTAAAACAGTTACAATTAAAATGAGGGATATTTTGAAAAAAGAATCTTTGTTTCTAATAATTAATGAGTCGTAGAATTCGGGGAAATATTTCAAGAGCGCTTTCAATGATTCCCTGAATTTCTTCGAAAAAAGAAGCAGCAGAAATATTATTGTTATAAAAGTGGGAATCATACTTGCTATGGTAGTGGGAAAAATAATTCGACCAGAAACTTGAAAACTTTTATTACCATATTTCGAAATTTCTCTTATAAAAAAGAAAATAAAACAAGAATTATTATAATACCGATGACAGTTGTTATCATAAGCTGTCTAACTATTACTTAAAATGTAAAATTCTTTGCTCACTGGTAATTAACAAACTGAACAGGAAAATCCAGATCAGCTTCTTTTACTCGTCTCGGCGAGACGGAGTCTCGACGGACTTTTTGAATTACTGACTTCAATTCTTACTTAATATCCTTTTCTGATAATAATTGTTTGAAATTTCTGATTGTCAGAATAGAGACTCTTTTAGATTCAATGCGGTAGATAATTCTATATTCACCTTCAAACACTTCCCTTATTTCTTCTCTGTTTGTTTCCGGTACTTTTCTTCCTCTTTCGGGATTCTTGGATAATGATTCAACTTTCTTGAAAATTCTTTCAACCACTTTCCCGGCTGCTAATTTGTTATCAACGGCAATATATTCATACACGTCATCCAATCTTTCTGCTGCCAGTGGAGACCAATATATTTTCATAACTAAGTTCTCTTTGCAAACTTTTTCTTCAATTCCTTATGAGATATTTCCTTGCCCTGGCTAAGTTGTGCTTCTGCTAATTTTACATCTTCTATAACTTCCAGTTTATCAATCATAGATTGATACTCTGATACATCTAATAATATTGCCGTGCTTTTTCCATTCTGAGTAATGATTAACGGTCTTTTGGTTTTCTTAACTTTTTCAAAGTAAAAAGCTACTTTGGAACGGAATTCAGAAAGCGGTTGAATATCCTGGTCTAATTGTATTTTATGCATAATTTCTCCTGCTTAAATATTGTGCAGATAAACGTACAATATTTTGCACAATATTTCAACTCACAAAAATATTTCACTGGTAATTAACAAACTGAACAGGAAAATCGAGATCAGCTTCATTTACTTTTTGGATTACTAACTGCAAATCTACTTTCTTCGTTCCACGAATATGGATTATTTTTGCTGATTAAAATTATATTGAATCGAAGTGCCAGCTAACCAGTAGTCTTGACTTATAATATTTTTAAGTAATTGACAATTCTAATCCGCCTTCCGAAATATCAACAAATAATCGAGTGCCATCAGTAAATTGAATCCCAATCTCTTTAGGGCGATGTCTCCATATTTTATCTACAATTTTACCTTTCAACATTTTAGTCGTTCTGCGGGCTTCAGATTTCAATTCACTTTCAGTAGTGGCAACTAAAGGATATGCTTTTTTCATTTTGATTTATGATTAACTTTATTTTTAACTAACTATTATTTGTACGCATGGAAATTTTCACTACTGGTAATTAACAAACTGGACTGGAAAATCGAGTTCAGCTTCTTTTACAGTTTGAATTACTATTTGCAAGTCATCCTTTTTGGCACCTTGAACTCTTATCCGTTCATCCATAATTGAAGCATTGACTTTTAATTTAAGTTCCTTAATCATCTTCGTGATTATTTTTGCATTGTCTTTTGCTATTCCGCTCTGCAAAGAAATTTTTTGTTTCAATCTGCCGTTTGCTGCAGGTTCGGGTTCTTCCATTTTCATAACTTTAATTGACAAACCACGTTTAATAAATTTAGTCTGAAGAATATCGATTGACTGCTTGCGTGAGTAATCGTCTTTTGTGTTGAGATTAATCAGCTTATCTTTTTTATTCAGCTCAAGTTCTGTTGCAGAATCCTTTAAGTCATATCTCTGGTGAATTTCCTTTATTGCCTGGTTTACAGCGTTATCTGCTTCCTGGAAATCAATTTCAGATACAATATCGAATGATGAATTTTTTGCCATTTTATCTCCAATTATTGACTCAAATATAAATAATTACAGAATGTGATTTGATTTTCATCACTGAGGAACATTATTAAATTTTGATTTGATTCAGACCGTTTTATTTTTGCTGTTCAAATTCAACCTTAACAGATAATTAAGAGTTAAATGATAATTGACAAAATCGAAAACGCTCATCTCTACAAAAATCTTGGAGAACGGATAAGCAAATCTTTTGACTACATCAGAACAACCGATTTGAAAAACCTGCCGGCAGGAAAATATCCGATAGACGGTGAAAATATTTTTGCTTTAGTCAGCGAATACAAAACCAAGTCAGAACAAGAAGGAAAGCTCGAAGCACACAAAAAGTATATTGATGTTCAATATGTTATTGAAGGCGAAGAATTGATGGGCTATTCACCACTTGGCTTGCAGCAAATTCTTGAACCATACAAAGAAGAAAATGATATTGTGTTTTTCAAAGGAGATAAATCATTCACAAAAGTTTCTGCTGGAATGTTTGCAATCTTCTTCCCTGAAGATGTTCATATGCCGGGAATAAAAACCGGGAAATCTTCCACGGTCAAAAAGCTTGTAATAAAAGTCCGAACTAACTAATAAACCTAATCATCACTAATTGGAGGCTCTATGAAAAAACTATTTGCACTTTTATTTGTTTTCTTATTTGCCGTTTCAACCAACATTCTTTTTGCACAAGAAGAAGGAGAGGAAATGGATCCGGCAATGATGAAAGCATGGCAGGAATCAATGACACCGGGACCAATGCATGAGATGCTCGCAAGCAGAGTTGGCGAGTGGAAAGCTGAAGTATCAATGTGGATGGATCCAAGCCAGCCGCCTACAACTTCGGAAGCAACAACAGTTTGCGAAGCTATGCTTGGTGGAAGATATTTCAAATCAATTCATACAGGTTCGATGATGGGCATGCCATTCGAAGGGTATGAAATCAGCGGATACGATAATGTCAAGAAAAAGTTTTTCAACGTATGGATGGATAATATGGGAACAGGTATTATGGTGAGTGAAGGTACTTATGATGAAGCAAGTAAAACTTTAACACTCACCGGTCAGATGACTGAACCTATGGGAACTGATATGAATGTCCGTGAAGTTATCAAGGTAATTGATAATGATCATTCCACATTTGAAATGTATGTTGATATGGGCGGCAAGGAAGTGAAAAATATGGAAATCAAATACACCCGTATAAAATAATCTTCAATAATTATCTGAAAGCAGGTTATAAAATGCCTGCTTTCTCACTACTTTCCCTTTTTAGAATCCCTAATAATATGCACAAAACAAGTGCATTTTTATTTCAAGCGCACAAATTATTCATCTTATTGTGCACGTCATCGGAAACCTGCACAACCATTGTGCATGAAGGGATGGACCTGCACAATTCTATAAATTTGTACGCTGACTGGTTAACTGGAAGATAAAATATTGAAAAGAGAAATGTTCTTATAAAGGGTTTCCCTGCCAACAACCTCTGAGACAAAGATTCCAAGTTCTTCTAGTCTCCTGAGGTACTTGCTGGCGGTATTACGCGAAGCAATTTTTTTCTCTTCGAGAATGGCGATCTTACAATAAGGCTGATTGTAGATGACTTCAATTAATTCGTGGGAATAAATGTCCGGAGCTTTTGTCTTCACTTTTTCAATTACAGAAATATAATCTTCATAAATGGCGTTCACTTTGTTCAATGTAAGAACAGCAGTACGATGGACGGCATCAAGCATAAATAAAATCCAGCTTTCCCATTTTCCATCCTCAGTTACTTCTCTCAAAAATCTGTAATAATCATTTTTATTTTCAAGGATGTACTTCGATAAATAAATAACAGGAAGATCAATCAACTTTTCATTGCAGAGATATAATACATTCAATATTCTTCCTGTTCTTCCGTTGCCATCACTGAAAGGATGAATTGCTTCGAACTGGTAATGAAGGATGGCCATCTTAATCAAAGGATCAACACTTTTATCATTAAGTGCAATATCAAACCAGTTGTTTAATTTTTGAGAAAGAATCTTTCCTGGTTCAGGCGGAGTATAAACTATGTGAGTGCTGCTTCCAATATACACTCTTACCTTTCTGATTTCTTCCTTTTTATCTGTAATTTTTTTGAAGATTTCAATTGCAAGCTTAACAGAATAGTCGGAAGGTTTTTTCAATTTTGAAAATGCATTCCATAAAGCTTCGCGGTAACGAAGCACTTCCTTTGTTGAAGGATCAGTAGTCAGGTTTGAAGAGAATGCTTTATAAAGAGCATCATTCGTTGTAAAAATATTTTCAATGGTTGAACTGTCCTTTGCCTCCTGAAGAACCAGTGTGTTGATCAGCATCAGCGGATTAGGGATAATCGGAAGTCTGCCTTTCAGTTCTGCTAAAGCTGCACGGGCATCCGCAAGTTTTTTGTAAACATCAAGTGTCTCCCAGTTTTTTTTATTTGGCAGAAGCAGAGGAAGATCATTAAAAGGTTGTTCTCTTCTAAAACTCATTGATAATTGATGCTGTTGTTCTGAATTAAAACAATCCCAATTTTTAAAGGAATAAAAAGCCATATATCGTCCTACGGAACTCTGTATTTTTTATGATAAGTACCGAAATATGGCAAGAGGCAAGAGTGTGGAGTTTTAACAGAACTGAATTTAGTTGACTGATTTATCTTTGGCGAAATTGCTATCAAACAAGCTTCTCACGTTTTTACTAAAGTCAATTAAAAATTCTAAAAGTTTTTCCGGCGATTCTGGATCTCCATCCCTTTGGGAAAAATTATTCTTTATGACAAGTTTCATGGTTTCTTCTTTCTGCTCAAACTTAACTGCTTCTTTATGTTCAGCGAGAATGAATCTCATCAGCTCAACAAATTTATATTTGTAATATTCTTCTTTTTGTCCCTTTGGAAGCAAAATCGTTACAGATTTTTTATTCATAATAATTCGTTCGAATAAAGCATACGAAGCATAGTATTTTAATGTGGCGATCATAAGTAGTCGTTTTACCAAAGCTGGAACTGGTCCGAAGCGGTCTTCCATTTCTTCTTTCAAACCTTCAAGCTCTTCCAGATTTTTTATAGCATATAAAGCTGTATAAAAACTTAACCTGTCCATTTGCTCAGGCATATAAAATTCCGGAATTCCAATTTCAAAGTAAGCATCGAGAGTTGGTTCAGTTCTGTCTTCCTGCTTAGGAAGTGTTTTGAAAATTTCCTTGTACTCCTGATACTTCAATTCTTCAACCGCTTCATCAATCATTTTAATATAAAGATCGAATCCAATTTCATTAATAAATCCTGATTGCTCTTTGCCGAGAAGATTTCCTGCGCCGCGAATTTCCAAATCTCGCATCGAAAGATTAAACCCGGAACCAATTTCTGTATACTCTTCGATTGCCTGAAGTCTTCGCATTGCCTTCTTTGTAATTCCACTTAATGATGGGACAATAAAGTAAGCAAATGCTTGTCTCGTTGACCTCCCCACTCTGCCGCGTAACTGATGCAGTTCTGCTAATCCAAATCTGTCTGCCCTGTTTATAATTATCGTGTTTACATTCGGAATGTCAAGTCCGGATTCAATTATTTTTGTTGAGAGTAAAACATCGTACTTCCTGCTGAGAAACCCGTGAATTACTTCTTCAAGCTGGGATGATTTCATCTGGCCGTGTGCAATTCCAATTTTAATATCGGGAACATGCTTATTAAGATAATCAGCAAGCTTCACGATTGAATCAACTCTATCGTGAACAAAATAAACCTGTCCATTTCTTTTTATTTCATTATAAATCCATTCCCTGATTCGAGTAACATCGAAGGTTGAAACTGTTGTGTAAATCGGCTGCCTGTTTGGCGGAGGCGTTGCAATGATTGAAAGATCACGGGCACCAAGCAGAGAAAGATTTAATGTTCGTGGAATTGGAGTTGCTGTAAGAGTTAAAGTATCAACATTAATTTTTAGCTCACGAAGTTTTTCTTTTGCAGTTACACCAAAACGATGCTCTTCATCAATCATCAGCAAACCAAGGTCTTTAAATTTAATATCTTTTGAGAGAAGCCGGTGAGTTCCAATCACAACATCAACATTTCCTTGATCTAAATTTTTTAATATTTCAGTTTGTTCTTTTTTAGATTGAAATCTTGAAAGTGCCGCTACTCTTACGGGAAATTGAGTGAGTCTGTCCTTAAAAGTATTGTAATGCTGTTCCGCAAGAATAGTTGTCGGCACAAGCAACGCAACCTGCTTTCCATCCTGCACTGCCTTGAATGATGCACGAACAGCAATTTCTGTTTTGCCAAAACCAACATCGCCGCAAACAAGTCGGTCCATCGGATTTGGTGCTTCCATATCCAGCTTTACTTCGTTAGTTACTTTTTCCTGGTCGGGCGTATCTTCATAAAAGAAAGAGGCCTCCAATTCCTTTTGCCAAATCGAATCTGTGCTGAACTGAAAACCCTTGGTTGCTTTTCGTTTTGCATAAAGCTCTATCAGTTCTCTTGCGGCTTCCTTGATTTTCTTTTTTGTTTTTGTTTTTCTTCTTTCCCATTCCCCCGTTCCAAGAGTCGATAATGTAGGCTTAAGATTTTCGTTCGATGAATATTTTTTTACGAGGTTGAGATAATTTAGATTCACATAAACAACACCGTCCTCATTGTAAAGAAGCTTCATCGATTCCTGCTTTGCTTCGCCGATAGTTATAGTATGAAGCCCTGCATACTTCCCTATTCCATAAGTTTCATGAACTACATAATCTCCCTTTGTTATTGAAGCAATTGCTTTGGATTTAGATTTATTATACTTGCTTTTTTGAGGCAGCTTCGAGCGATATGGCTTATTAAAAATCTGGTAATCAGTAAGAAGAAGAATCCGCTCCTGTTTATGAATGAATCCTTTTTGAATTGGAAGTGTCTCTAATTTAATTTTTCTGGATTCTATTAATTCGGCCAGAATCGCATTAAATTCCGAAAGCAATTCCTTTAAACGAGATGTTTGCAGCTCATTCTCTGAAGTTATTATCACATCATAATTTTTTTGAGAATAATCTTTTAATACACCGAAAAGAATCTGGAAGTTAGAATTGATTATTGGTGCTTCAGAGAATCCGAGTTCAATCCTTCCAGACGAGGATGATATTTCTTCTTCAAGTAACCATCGGGTTTTTTCATTTTTGAGTATTTCATTGAAATTTAATGTGAACGAATCTGTAGTTGAATTTTCTGTTTCACTGACTTCGGGAAACTCTTCATCAGAAAAAACATCTATATTCGAATCACTTTTCTTTTCATTTAAATCATCATCATTTCCAAAACTTTTTGATTTAAAGGATCTGTTCTGCAGTTCAAATGAAGAAGCAATAATTAATGGATTCTCCAGATAGTCAAAGATGTCAGAGTTTAATTCTTCCTTTTGCTCAATTGATCCCGCGAGTGATACGCTCTCTATCTTTTCAATTGAACGTTGACTCTCAGGATCGAAAAAACGAATTGATTCAAGAAAGTCACCATCGAATTCTAACCTAGCAGGATTATGCTCACTATAAGACCAGAAATCAATTATTGAACCCCGCACAGAAAATTCACCCGGTGCTTCAACAAAATTATCCCTTTGGTAGTTGAGCAAGTTTAAATATTCAAGCAGTTCATCATATTTGAGTTTGCCTCCTGATTGAATAATTGATGTGGTTTTTTCGACTTGCTCTTTTGCTGGAAGTTTAAGTGCAAGTAGTTCATAGGTTGAAATCAGAACAAACTTTTTTACTCGTGAGATTTTAGTCAACTTCTCTTGAACCGATTCACGGGCAAAGTCTCCTAAATGAATTAGGTGTTCTTCATGACCAAGCAAAGTTAACTCGATAAATATTTCTTCAGCACTTTTTGAATCAGGTAAAAGCAGAACAATTTGATTTTCCGTTTCGCTAAGCCGAAGAATGAGAAGTGATTTTGACACACCGTAAAGTGGTGAACAGAAAAGAGTATTAACTGGTTGATTCTGCTGAAGCAACTTTGACTTGACTTCATCAAAGCTGCCAATATTAACAATTCTCTTTAAAATTTCAGATTTCATTTGGGAATAAAAAAGGGCTCAAATTAATTGAACCCTGATATGTTTTAATATCAAACTTTACTAACTAAGTTATTTTTGAAGCTCAAGAAGTACTAATTTCTTGCCTTTCTGGTTTCTGATATTCGTCGGTTTATAATGAAGATCATAAACAGTAGATTTTTTAATATAAGATTTATACTTGAGCTCTGCTTTCGAAAATTCTTCTGAAAGATCTCCTCCCTTCATAGCAAATAGAAACGCTTTCTCTTTGATTAAAGGAATGGCGTACCTAAAAAGTATAATCAGTGGAACTGTTGCTCTGCTAACAATCAAATCAAATGAATTTCCATGTCTGCTTATAAATTCTGCACTCTCAACACGATGATTTTCTGCAATGACATTGCTGAGTTTTAGCTTATCAATAAAATCTTTTACGGCTTCAACTTTCTTCAGTGTGGAATCGGCTAAAACACCTCTGATGTCGGGTCTCATAATTGCCAGAGGAATGCCTGGAAATCCAGCACCAGTTCCAATATCCAGAAATTTTGTCACCTTCTCCGGAAGATATTTGGATATATATGCGGAGATAAAAATGTGCTTCTCCACAATAGAATCTATATCACGTTTTGAGATGAGATTTATTTTTTTGTTTTTATCAACAACGAGTTGAGCGAAATAGGCAAGTCGTTCGGTTCTGGTAGGTTCGGGATTAAAACCATTTTCCCAGCAAAATACGTTTAGCTCTTTTAGGTACTGGTCCTGTTTGTCGGCCATAAAAATTAAAATTTATCTCTTTAAATATATCAATAAAACAGAAATATCAGAAGGCGTCACACCAGGTATCCGGGAGGCCTGACCGATTGATCTTGGTTTATACTTCTGAAGTTTTTCTCTACTCTCCGTAGATAAAGCTTTTACTTCAAGATAGTTTAATGTTAAAGGAATAAAATGATCTTCATATTTTTCCATCTTCGCTATCATTTCTTCTTGTCGCTTTAAGTAACCTTCATACTTTAAATCGATTTCAACTTGTTGCATTGCTAACTCGTCCTCAATCAATGGGCTGATGTCGACATTCTCTGATAGACCATCCAGTTTTAATATTTCTGATAATGTTAACTCGGGTCTTCTGCAGAGATTAGCTATAGTTTCAGTTGAATCTATAATTGAAGATCCCTTACCTTCCAAAAAACTATTAACCTTTTTTGCATTTAATTTTTGACTTTTGCACGCTGTTATTCCTGTTAATATTTTACTTTCGCGATCCTGAACTTTCTGGGCATCTTCAGAATTAACTAGACCAAACTCTTTCCCATAATTCATTAGTCTTCTGTCTGCGTTGTCCTGTCGTAAAAGAAGTCTGTGTTCAGCTCTGGATGTAAACATTCGGTAGGGTTCATCTGTGGATTTTGTCACAAGATCGTCTATAAGAACACCGATATATGCCTCACTTCTTTTGAGGACAAATTCTTTTCTTCCTTGAATTTTAAGTGCCGCATTTATTCCAGCCATTAGTCCTTGTGCTGCCGCCTCTTCATAACCCGATGTTCCATTAATCTGACCCGCGAAGTACAAACCTTTAACTAATTTAGTTTCAAGAGTTGAATCAACCTGATGTGGTGGGAAGAAATCATACTCAACTGCGTATCCCGGACGAATCATCTCAACTTCCTCAAGACCCTTAATTTTGTGAAGTGCTTCTAATTGAATCTCCGCAGGGAGAGAAGTTGAAAATCCATTCACATAAATTTGATCACTATCTAATCCTTCTGGCTCAAGAAAGAGCTGATGTTTTTCCCTATCAGAAAATCTCACCACTTTGTCCTCTATAGATGGACAGTACCTTGGACCAACTCCATTAATCAAACCTGTAAACATGGGTGATCTATCAAAACCCTTCTCCAAAATTTTGTGAACATTGGAATCAGTATAAGTTATATGACAACTTACCTGAGGAAGGGCAGGGAAGTTAGCAGGGTCAGTAAAGTGTGAGAAAGGTTTAGGATCTATATCTCCTGGCTGCTCTTCCAGTGCGTTGAAATTGATGCTACTTTTCCTCAGTCTTGGTGGTGTCCCTGTTTTTAATCTGCCAGAAATGAACCCGAGATTGACTAAGCTCTCTGTAATACCCACCGATGGTTTCTCTCCAAATCTTCCTCCATTTGTTGCATTCAGACCAGTATGCATAATTGCATTCATAAAAGTTCCTGCGGAGAGAATCACTGCTCTTGCTACAATTTCTTCTCCACTCCCTGTTCGAACACCAACAACCACATTGTTTTCAATCAGGATTTCAACTACTGAATTCTCTATTATTGTGATATTTTCAAAAGATAAAATTAATTCAACCGCAACTTCTGAATACAGCTTCCTATCAGATTGACATCTAGGAGACCAGACAGCAGGTCCTTTTGATTTATTCAGCATCCTGAATTGGATACCAGTTTCATCTGCTATTTTTCCCATCAAACCACCCAAAGCATCGATTTCTCTTACCAGATGACCTTTGGCCGTCCCACCAATAGCTGGATTACAGGACATTCTGGCGAGTGCATTCCTATCCATAGTCATTAAAGCAACTTTACATCCCATTCTAGAAGCAGAGGCTGCCGCTTCAATACCAGCATGTCCACCACCAATCACAATTATATCAAACGAAATATTTCTCATAAGTTATTGTAATATAAATACTTTCACGTGAAACTTGAATTATGTCGCAAAAAAAATCGCTTCAAATTTCACGTGAAACGACTATTTCCCAATACAAAATTTTGAAAAGATGTTGATTAAAATTTCCTCTGGCGTAACTTCGCCAATTATTTCAGCCAGAGATATTTCCGAGGCCCGAAGATCACTGGCCAGAAATTCACCACTGATATTCTCAGAAAGCGTTTCTAACGCTCTTGTTAAATTTTCTTTTGCTTTGGTTAGACAATCATAATGCCTGACACTTGAAACAATAGCAGTCCTCTCGGAGTAAATTCCATCTTGAAACACCTCCATTTTTAACCCATTAAGAAATTGGGGTATACCATCTCCTGTCTTAGCAGATATCCTAAAATTCTCCGAATATAGTCTATTAATTCCCAAATCAGTTTTATTAAGCACTTTCAAAATCTTTACGGAAGGATTCAATTTACGTAAATCGCTATATAGTTGATCAGAAAATCCAATGTATACATCTCCAATGAATGCTATAAGGTCAGCCTTTTTTATTAATTCCTTTGATCTTTCAACTCCCTCTTTTTCCACTTCCTCTTCCGAGCTTCTTATCCCTGCAGTATCATGTAATCTAAATAAAAAGCCGTCAATTGAAATTTCCTCCCGAATTATGTCTCGAGTCGTACCAGGGGTGCTGCTAACAATAGCTCGTGATTCTTTAAGCAGGTAGTTTAATATTGAGGATTTCCCAACATTGGGCTCACCAACTAAGGCGACATTTATTCCTTCACGAACTATTTTGCCGAATGAGAAAGACTCCAATAAAGCCTCAATTTCGCTCAAAATGTAATTAATTTTAGCTACAAGCTCGCTTCTTTTGACAAATTCAATATCTTCCTCAGCAAAGTCCAATTCCAACTCAATGAATGCAGAAACTTCAATTAATTTAGTCCTCAATGATAAAACCTTGGAGGACAACAATCCATCCAATTGATTTCGTGCCCCTCTTAATGAAACTAAGGTTCGTGAACTGATGAGATCTGCGACCGCCTCTGCCTGAGTGAGATCAATCTTGCCATTGAGAAATGCTCTCTTTGTAAATTCCCCTGGTTCTGCCTGGCGGACATCAGTATTCCCAATAATCAAGGATATAATTTGCTGGATTATCAAAGGACTTCCGTGTGAACTTATCTCCACACAATCCTCAGCAGTATATGAATTAGGTGCTCTGAACACAGACACTAACACATCGTCAACAATTGTCACTCCTTGAGAAATATTACCGTAATGAATTGTATGTGACTTTGCGTCCTTTATTTTAATTTTTCCACTAAAGACTGTATCAATAGCTTCAAATGATTGGGGACCGCTTAATCTAATCACTGAGATCGCCCCAACACCTGGTGGTGTTGCAACAGCGATAATTGTATCTTCTTTTCCTTGAATTTTCATTTTACTATGAATAAAAAGTGGGCGCAAACATAGCCAATTTTGTGTATATTAACAATTTTGAACAAAAGGTCAATAAAATCCATAAAACAGCTGTCTGCAATATTGTCACACAAATATTCCTATTTAGTTATATTATTCACATAATTATCATATTGTCTGCCAGAATAGTGTTTGCTCCTTATAGCATAAGAATATCTCATAACTTATTGTAATATAATATGTTACGGTTATTCTTGCTGCTGGCACGACGATTGGATAATTTTATTGAGTACAAAAAGAAATAATTTATTAATAATAAAATAAGGAGTAATTAAAATGGCTATTATCAGATTTAATCCAGTACGTGACCTCTTGAATGTTGAAAGAGAATTCAACAGAATGTTCAGGACTTTTGATGAACGTTTTGGTCTTTCAAAGAAAGAAGACTCAGAAAATGGTTATGAGAATGCTGTATGGATGCCGTTGACTGATATCTTCGAAGATAAAGATAACTACATCATCAAGGCTGATTTGCCCGGGATGAAAAAAGATGATGTTAAAATCTCTTTCACTGATGGTCAATTAAGTATCAGTGGAGAGAGGGTTCAAGAACAAGAATCCAAGGATACAAAGTGTCATCGTGTTGAAAGAACTTATGGCAAGTACTATCGGTCTTTCAATCTTCCAAAAGAAATAAAAGAAGACAAGATCAAAGCTGAATTCAAAGATGGTCAACTATCAATCTCTATCCCAAAAGCAGATGAAGTAAAACCAAAAGAGATTGAAATAAAAGTTAACTAAGAAAATATTAAGTATGTTAGTGGAAAGGGTGATTTACAGTCACCCTTTTTATTTTAATATGCAATCAAAAAAATATTATTTACGTTTAGAATATGGAATTCAAAGATTACTATAAAATACTTGGTGTTGAGAAGACAGCAACCAAAGATGAAATAAGCAAAGCTTTCAGGAAGCTGGCGGTAAAGTATCATCCGGATAAAAATCCAAACAACAAAGCTGCTGAGGAAAAATTTAAAGAGATCACCGAAGCAAATGAAGTTCTGAGCGATCCTGAAAAGAGAAAAAAGTACGATGCGCTTGGTGCTAACTGGAGACAGCATCAATCCGGTGGTGGTGGATTCGAAGACTTCTTCTCACAATACAGAGGTGGGAGACGAGGTGGAACGACATACGAATTTTCTGGTGACTTTGGAGATTTGTTTGGTGGATCCAGCGGCTTTTCAGATTTTTTTGAAAGCTTCTTTGGGCAGCGGGGTGAGAGAGAATCAGATTCATCTAGATCTCAAACGCATAAAGATAGAGGACAGGATTTTGAGGCAACTCTTTATATTTCACTTGAAGAAGCATATAACGGAACAAACAAAGAGATTTTAATTGACGGAAAAAAACTCAGAGTAAAAATTAATCCTGGAACAAGAGCTGGTGAAAAATTAAGACTAAAAGGGCAGGGCGGTTCATCAAGAATCGGAAAGGAAACTGGAGACCTTTATCTAACAATCAAAATAGCAAAACATCCTTTTTATGAAATTGATGGTGATGATTTATACTATGACCTGATTATTGATTTATACACAGCAGTACTCGGAGGTAAAAAAAGAATAAAATTAATTAATGAAAAAACTATCAGCCTCGATATTCCAAAAGGAACAGATAACGGAACTGTTTTCCGAATAGGAAAATTCGGCTTGAAAAAAACTTCATCAGGTGAAGAAAGAGGAGAACTGTTCGTAAGGATAAAAGTAGAAACACCAAAAAACTTATCGAAGAAAGAACTTGCTTTATTTGAAGAACTATCGAAATTAAGAAACGAATAGGTTTAGAAAGCAAAGGATAACAATATGTCATTTAATTTTAACAGACTAACAGTAAAAGCACAGGAAATTGTTCAAACAGCAATTGAGATTGCACAGAACTACAATAACCAGATTGTTGAACCGGAACATCTGCTCGCTTCAATCGTGCAGGAAAGTGGAAATGTCGCTGAATCAATTATTAAAAAGACTGGCGGCAATTTTAGTGCAGTGAAGATAAAAGTAAATCAACTGCTTGAGTCTCTACCAAAAGTAAGCGGAACTGGATTGGGCAATCAGCAGATGGGACAGAATCTTTCAAAGCTTTTAGATACAGCAGCCGAAGAAGCAAGAAACTTAAAAGATGATTACGTTTCAACAGAGCATATACTGCTTGCGCTTTCAAATGATAAAGGGAAAGCCGGGCAGCTTCTTCGCGAGAACGGAATTTCATATAATGATATTCTCTCTGCACTTAAATCTGTTCGGGGAACGCAAAGAGTAACCTCGCAAAATCCTGAAGACACGTATCAATCTCTTGAAAAGTATGGAAGAGATTTAAACGAACTTGTTAAGCAGGGAAAACTCGATCCTGTTATTGGAAGAGATGAAGAAATACGAAGAGTTCTTCAGGTTCTTTCAAGAAGAACAAAAAATAATCCTGTTTTAATCGGTGAACCTGGAGTAGGGAAGACCGCTATCGCAGAAGGAATTGCTCATCGAATTGTTTCTGGCGACATTCCTGAAAATCTAAAAACCAAAAGAATTGTCGCTCTCGATATGGGTGCGCTTGTTGCCGGAACACAATTCCGCGGACAGTTTGAAGAAAGACTAAAAGCCGTAATTAAAGAAGTCCAGGAATCAAACGGAGAAATAATTCTTTTCATTGATGAGCTTCATACACTTGTTGGTGCTGGCGCAACACAAGGGGCAATGGATGCTGCAAATATTTTGAAACCAGCATTAGCTCGCGGTGAACTTCACGCAATTGGTGCTACAACTCTTGATGAATACAAAAAGCATATTGAAAAAGATGCAGCACTTGAAAGAAGATTCCAACCAGTATTGGTTGATGAACCATCGGAAGAAGATACAATTTCAATTCTTCGTGGACTTAAAGAGCGATACGAAGTTCATCACGGTGTCCGGATTACAGATGGAGCAATTGTAGCTGCAACTCAACTTTCTGAAAGATATATCACCGACAGATTTCTTCCTGATAAAGCAATTGATTTGATTGATGAAGCTGCATCAAAATTAAGAATTGAAATTGATTCGATGCCTGAAGAGCTTGATACTCTTGAACGAAAAGTTAAACAGCTTGAAATCGAACGAGAGGCATTGAAAAGAGAAAAAGATGATGCTTCAATAAAAAGACTTGATGAGCTTGAACAGGAACTTGGTGAATTAAATTCGGAAAGGACAAAACTTCGTCTGCACTGGGATCTTGAGAAAGAAAAAATTCAAAAGATCCGTTCAATGAAAAGTGAAATTGAAAATCTGAAACTCGAAGCAGAAAGATTTGAACGAGAAGGTAATCTCGGGAAAGTTGCAGAGATACGTTATGGAAAAATAACCAATCTCGAAAAGCAGTTAAACGAAGAAACCAAAAAACTTGCTGAAGCACAAAAAGATAAAAAGATGCTCAAGGAAGAAGTTGATGCTGAAGATATTGCAGAAATAGTTTCTAAGTGGACCGGAATTCCTGTGAGCAAAATGCTGGAGAGCGAACGAAGTAAACTATTAAAATTAGAAGACGAGCTTCACCATCGTGTTGTGGGACAGGATGAGGCAGTTACAGCAGTTGCAAATGCTATTCGTAGATCACGTTCCGGATTGCAGGATGCAAACCGTCCAATCGGTTCTTTTATTTTTCTTGGAACAACCGGTGTCGGAAAAACTGAGCTTGCCCGTGCACTTGCCGAAGTTTTGTTTGATGACGAGCACGCAATGATACGAATTGATATGAGCGAGTATATGGAAAAGTTTTCCGTGTCACGCTTGATAGGTGCACCTCCCGGATATGTTGGTTACGAAGAAGGCGGACAATTAACCGAAGCTGTTCGCAGAAGGCCTTATTCAGTTCTTCTTCTTGACGAAATTGAAAAGGCTCATCCCGATGTTTTCAATGTTCTCCTGCAGGTTTTGGATGATGGAAGATTGACTGATAACCAGGGAAGAACCGTTAACTTCAAGAATACAATTATCATTATGACTTCAAACATCGGTTCGCATTATATCCAGGATAAGCTGGAATTCTTTAATGAAAATAATGTTGAAGAAATGATGGGTGAACTTCGCCAGCAATTGCACGAGCTTCTGAGAAAAACAATTCGTCCTGAATTCCTAAACAGGATAGATGAAATTGTTTTATTCAAGCCGCTGTTGAAATCTGAAATTAGGAAGATTGTTGACATACAGCTTGACCGTGTTCAAAAAATGCTGAAGGAGAAAGAGATTACTCTTTCTGTTTCCGATGAAGCAAAAGACTGGCTTGCACAGCTTGGCTACGATGTAACTTACGGTGCACGTCCTTTAAAGAGAGTAATTCAAAAATATCTTGTCAATCCTCTTTCGCAGGAACTGCTTGCAGGTAATTTTGGTGATGGAGATACAATAAAAGTTAGTGTTGGTGAAAGTGCAAAGCTGGTGTTTAGAAAATAATAGTCATGCTGAGCCAGTCGAAGTATGACGAAAACAAATCCGCAAAACCGCACGAGAAAACTTCTGCGGTTTTTTGTAAATTTAACTATGGATTAATTTTAATATTTTGGGTTTACTTAAAATAACATCCGTTAAAGAAAAACAATCAGATTACATCTACTGGATGACAAAAACGCCTGTGGAACGGCTTGAGGCAATTGAATTCTTAAGACAGGACAAGACGATAAAATTTAAAGCTCGATCCAATCTTAACCAGGAGCCTAGAATGTATTTTGTAAAGTTATTAACAGAATGATTTACAAAGTTGAGTACCTAATTTTGGGGGATATCCTTTCGAAGTAGCTGTAAATGGCTAAGCTTCCAGTATATACGGGTGACCTGGATATTTGGATAAATAACACCACGGAAAATGCAGAGCGGGCATTAAACTGTGTTGAAGATTTTGGGTTTGCATCTTAGAACTGTTATTCCGTCTCCACACCGATTTCACAAAGAGGACACAATTAACTTGGTATTCTCGCCATTCAGAATAGACATAACAATTAGTTGAATTACTGTTATAAGATATTTACTCAATCCGCTTTAAGAATAAAACAGAAGTCACTGTCGATGATTTATCCATCTTCTTTATTGGTTATGATGATTTACTGAAGTAATGTTCAGCAAATAGATGCTGCTTGCCTCAGCGAAGTCTGATAGACGATAGATGAAGATTTTGATACCAGATCCGAATAGTTGATAATTACTAAATCGTTTAACCGCAGAAGAAATCTTCTGCGGTTTTCTGTTTAAAATCACTGTTTGCTTCCGCAAGTAATATAAAACTAATTCAACAGAACAGGCGTTCAATTTGAATAAGAAATTATGGTAAAATAATTTGTCCCTCTTCGGAATATTTCTCTACAATTTTAAAAACTCTACTCTGCGATTCAGAGCTTTATTTATCAGGCTATCATTCTTAGCAACAGGTTCAATTTCGCCTTTGCCGTCTGCTTCAATTCTTGATGCATCAATTCCAAACTCTTTTGCAAGAACACTTTTAACGGAAGCTGCTCTGCGCTGAGATAGATCAAGATTAGATTTATCATCACCATCCGAATCTGTGTGCCCGACTATTTTAATTTTCACATTTGCATTTTCTTTAAGAACATCTGCAATCTGTTTAATCGTTCCGTATGATTCTGATTTAACAACATCCTTATTTACATCAAAATAAATTCCGTAACTGACAAGTTTTCCTTCGGTGATAAGTTTACTTCTCATATCCGGGGCGGCATCGGTAATTCGCAGGTTAGAAATGTAAGCACCGCAGGAAGCTCCTCTGCTTAATCTGAAACAAAGCCTGCTGAGTTTAACATCATTGTATAAATTTGTTGGTATATCCAGCACTTTAGCTTCCTGATGATAAATTCTCACTCTTCTTCCCTGAAACCAAATGATAACGTGATTTACCTTTTCAGCTACTACCGGATTAACTTTTGAACTCCCGGTTATCTTTTCTTTCTCACCTTCTTTATATCCCCAGGTATTCCAATTTTGTTTTTCAATAGAGATCATTATGCCGCCATTACCGGGATTCGGATTGTTATCCATCTCTTTCCTTTTACTTTCGCCATAAAGCATAAGTCCTGCAGCAATACGTCCGCCTGTTTTTTTAGGAACGATGTCAAACTCAATTATAAAATTCTTTGGAAAATTTATGTCGTTTAAATAAAAGTAATTTCCATCTGTGCTGTTCAGGTTAAACCAATTTCCCCGGGCAATGTTTATTGTATTAATTTCACCCGCGGTGTTAGCAGTCCAGAGTGCCGGAAAATCACCGACAGCATCCTGGCTGAAATCATCAAAGAAGATTACGTTTTCACCGGGAACAAAATCATACTGAGTTGAGCTTGTAAACTGAACGTCATCACCTGATTGAGTTCCGTCTGTTTTGTTATTGTCATCCTGCTTTTCAGATTCCTGGTTCTCATTACTGGTTTGTTCCTGAGTGTCTTTCTGCTGTTCATCTGTCGACTCAGGCTTTTTTTCTATTTCCTTTTTAACAGTCTCTTCAGTCTTCTTTTTGATAGTTTCTAAAAACTGAGCTTGAGTAGTCTGCAATAGGCAAAATGTTATTACTAATATGAAAACAAATATTGTGTTTTTCATTATGGCTCCCTTGGATTTACTGTTTTTATGAGTTGAATTATTTGATTTTACTTTCTATTGGATAAGAAACACCTGATTCACAATTAAAGAATTTCTATTGGAAGAACTTAGATTGGTTGTTAATGGTAGAATAACGTGGTGAGGTGCAGTGATATTAAACAGAGCAAGATAATTCGTAAGTTGTTTTTCAGAAATCCGCACAATCTATCTCCCTAAATAGATTTTACACAATCAATATTATTTTATAAGTAAACTTAGATAAGTATTAATCAATTAGAAAAGAATATTCTATAAAAAATTATTTTACCCGGAACAATGATTGTGTAACGGAAAATTATTATCCCCGCCGTTGTTTTCTTTGGAAAGAATTGGGAAGCTTAAGTTAGAAAACTATTTTATGTTCTTCATTCTTACTTGACCCTGAATGCTTTTTCCATCATTAACCGTTCTGTTTTAGAAATATTGTAATTATCTGCTATAGCTTTCCAATCACTCACCTTGCTCTTAATATCACTAACTATTTTCTCTGCTTTATCTTTTTTCAACCTAAAGTACACGGCTACTTCCAGAGCCAGATCAAACTCCAGTGAATTATCACTCTCCGATATATTAAGACTTAAACCGGTTCCCATCTCATTTGGATTTATATCATAAGCCGGTGATAATATCCATCCCTTCTCAGTAAGAATAAATCCATGGTTTCTTAAATGATCATCAGTATTAGAAACACTTATACTGAATACAATTCTTTTCCATAACTCTTCCAGATCTTCATTAACCCTTGCGCCATGTCTGCTTAGAAATTCTACCAACTCAAGGTAGCTCGCACCAGCATGCTCATCCCGATTATCCGTATAACCAAGCATTGTCATTGCAGAAGCAAAATGAATCCGCTGTGATTTTTGCCTGTCAAATCTTTTAATAAGAAATGTGTGATGCTTATTTGCGAACTGTTCAATCCTTGCCTCAGCCACATTCAATCCACATTCTGCAGCCAGCTTATGTACAACCATTTCCCAGGCACCGACATCTTTCTCGTCCTTTGCACTGGGGAATTTCGCAATCCATAAATCATTATTGTTATCCTTTATACTTGCTTTAGGACGAGCACCTCCGAGAGAAGATCCGGGAGCCATTAGCATATTCAACCATTTTATCTGTTCTTCATCAACTGCATCTTCATCTTCTTCCAGTTTCAAACTTGCTGTTTGTAATTCACTTATGGATGTTACCGGTGGTGCCGCAAGTGAACTATCCTGATTCAAGAAAACTCCATCCTCAGTTAATTTAAATCTTAATCCACCAATCCTGTTCTCATCATAAACACCTAATAGATAATCAGATTCCATTAATGTTTTAGCTTGTCTGTTTTCACTTCTTGCAAGAATTGCCTCTTTTCTTTTCATCAGGACTCTTCCCCAACGGTCCGGAGATGAATCCAGAAAAATCCCAAAGTTATTTTTAGCTTCATTTAAATATTGAGCACCTGAGAATAATTTTAGGTCAGGGTCAATAACTTGTACAAATTTTGATTTCAGCCATTCATCTGAATACTCAAAAGAAAATATTTCTTTACCTCTGATAATTTCAGAGTATAAAATTCCCATTAACAACGGGGCTTTATGAATTCCTATCCAGTCAGCGTAAACCAATATTTCTTTTCTTATATCTTTCTTAGCCATTATCTCATCTCCGTTATTTTCGTTTAGGGGCTCTTAATTTTATTCCTAATTTAAGATCTTGTAACTTTCTGCCTAAGAGATCATCCTTCGCAACATTTAACAAATCGTTTTCCAATCCAAGCACAGATAAAACCTGGGCACAGTTACCGATGCTCACATTAGGATTGCCTCTTTCTATCTCATATAAAGTAGTCCGACCAATACCTGCTCTTTCTGCGACTTGCTTTGTGCTGAGTTTTCTTCTCAGTCGCGCGAGCCTGATATTTTCTCCAAGTTCATTCAGGATTTTGTCCATTTTATTTTTCAGCATATTTCTTCTTTCATTCTATTGTTCGTTATACCGAACAAATATACTGCTTTTGTTCGTTATAGCAAACATTATCAAAAAATAATTTCTTTAACCATTCCGGGTGAAAATGATAATATGATCCTGGATTTAATGAATATATCCAAAGATATGGTGCCGCTATTAATCAAATGATTTTTCAAAGTAACTTCCCATTGTTTTCTTTGGGAAGAACTTCTCACTGACAATAATATCTGGTGATATATTTAGGAAGATTTTATTAAGTTAGTGACAAGATTCTCTGATCAATATTATTCTAACTAAAAATTTTTTTCATCAAAATGCCAAAAGTTAAACATAGCATTCTCAAGTGGGCTCGAAAGAATTCTATGCTTTCGATTGAAGAAGCTGCAAAAAAGTTAAATTTAAAGGATGACAAAAAGCGACGTGGTGCTGATAAACTTCTTACTTACGAATCCGGTGAGAAAGAACCTTCCAGATCTTTGCTTCTTCGAATGTCTAAACAATATCATCAACCACTTTTAGTTTTTTATTTGGATAAACCGCCAATCATTGGTGATCGGGGTGAAGATTTTAGAACATTGCCCGACCAGTTTGACCAAACTGAAAATGTTAATGTTGATATTTTAATAAGAGATATTAAAGCACGCCAAAGCACAATCCGCGAAACATTAATTGATGCGGACGAAGAAATAAAACTGGATTTTATTGGAAAAAATAAAATCGAAGATGGTGTGCTACCTGTTGTCCAAACAATTCGTACTACCCTTAATTTGGAACTTGGTGACTTTAGGAATCAACCTAACTATAAAGAAGCCTTTAGATATTTACGCCAAAAGATTGAAAGAATTGGTGTTTTTGTTCTGCTTAAAGGTAATCTGGGATCTTATCATACAAATATTGCTGTAACAGCATTTAGAGGATTTGCACTCGCTGATGATATTGCCCCATTTATCGTAATCAACGATCAGGATTCTGAATCAGCCTGGGCTTTCACACTTATTCATGAAATGGCTCATCTAATTTTGGGAAAAACCGGTATCAGTGGATATTATGCTGAAAAGAGTATAGAAAAATTCTGCAATGAAGTGGCTAGCGAATTTTTACTTCCTCAAATTGAATTTGAAAAGTTTAATCCCGCCCTAAATGATTTTGATAATCTGAAAGCTGAAATATCTGAGTACGCATTTTCAAAGAAGCTTAGCAGTACTCACCTTGCCTATCGCTTATACAAGAGTGGAAATATCAAAGAACCAGTATGGCAGCAATTACGTAATTTTTATCTTAAAAGTTGGATGGAAAAACAAAAAAGAGAGCGGGACAAAAACAAGCTCAAGGAAGGCGGACCCGATTATTATGTGATAAAAAACTATAAGCTGGGTTCACTTGTTGAATTGGTTCAACGATTAACTTATGCAGGTGCTTTAACAACAACAAAAGCAGGGATGCTGTTAGATATAAAACCACTGAAAGTGCATCGACTTTTTCAACCTGAACAATATGTATGATAGTGTATTCTTCCCTTTATCTGCTTGATGCGAACACTCTCATAGATGCCAAACGGGATTACTATCCGATCTCACGAGTTCCTGAATTCTGGGAGTGGCTTATTTATCATGGTCAACAGGGAAAAGTAAAAATCCCGATTGAGGTTTATGAAGAATTTTCAGATACCAGGGATAAAGATGGCGAAAGGGATGAACTTGCTGATTGGGCAGCCAGTAAAGAAGTTAAAGATGCTTTACTATTCAAAGAACAGGCAGAAGCAGGACCTAGTGGCACGAATAACTTATGGTGGATACATAGCAAATCCCACTGATGACGAATTAAAAAAAATCAGGCAGAGATCCATTCCTAATATCTTATGCGCTTAGAGATATTGAGAATCGTTGTATTGTGACCACAGAGTCTTCAAAGCCAACAAGAGTGGGCGCGAATCGTCATATACCTGATGTTTGTAAGGATTTAAATATTTCGATGCATTAATAATTTTCAAATGATTAAGGAATTGAATTTTAGTACTAGCTGGAAAAGATATTGATTTAAAAATCACTTCTTCTTCTCTTCCATAACAAAAATTTTAATTGAAAAACAATGAACTACTTCCAAACCCTCGTCTTCAACAACTGGTTTAGCGATAAAGTTGATTTAAAATTTTTTAAAAGGTCAAATACTTGAAGCATAAACCAGGTAAAAAAATAAAAGTCAATCGCATACCGGAAAGAGGATTTTACGATTCTGAAACGATCAATAAAATTATTGATGAAGCTTTATACTGCCACATCAGTTTTATTCAGGATGGACACCCGTTTATCATTCCAACTATTCACGCGAGAATGAACGATCATCTTGTTTTTCACGGAGCAAAAGCCAGCCGGCTTCTTGAACAAATTTCCAGCGGAGAAGAAATAGCTGTTTCAATTACAATTTTAGATGGACTTGTTCTGGCACGATCAGTTTTTCATCATTCAATGAACTACAGGTCTGTGGTGATTTTTGGTAAAGGCAAATTGATTGAAAATAAAAATGAAAAACTCAATGCTCTGGAAGCAATAACAAATCATATCATTCCGGGCAGATGGAATGATGCAAGAAAGCCAAACGAAAAAGAACTTAATGCAACTTCAGTTGTTTCACTTAAGATCGATGAAGCTTCAGCAAAAATAAGATCCGGACCGCCAAAGGATGAAGAAGAAGATTATGATTTGCCGGTTTGGGCAGGTGTTATACCATTTTCAAAAAAAATCGAGCAGCCGAAAGAGGATCCAAAACTTAAGTCGGGAATTCTTCTTCCGGATTACATCAACAAACTTATCAAATCAAAATCTCGTTGACGTTACGCCTGTCTCGTTTAGCGGGAGTCGTACCGTGACGTAAGTGGTAATCTCTGCCACGGTGCGACTGTGAAAGCCTGGTAATAATCAATCTCTATAATACTTCACTCATTATTTCCTTAACTCTTCCAACTTCTCCGGTTTCTAGTCGTACTTTTATTCCGTGCGGATGACTGGTAGATTTTGTAAGGATGCCTTTAACAATTCCTTCGGTAAGTTTGCCTGTTCGTTGGTCTTCTTTCATAACAACTTTTACTTGCATTCCTGTTTTTATATCAGCTCGTTTAAATTCACTCATAAAAAATATCCTGTTTGGCTTTATAGTTATCTGCACATCATTTTTGCGGAATGAAAGTGATAACTTCCTAAGCTTTTGGTAATTTTGTGTGTGGTAAAAGTAATTAAAATAAGCTCATTAAAAGAAAACCACCTTGTTATAAAATTTAAAAAGATTAGTTATTATGAATAGCATTGAAAAGCTTGGATTTGATAATTGGTATAAAGATAAAGTTGATTTATCCAAAACCAACGACTTCCAAATTGCAATAGTAATAAGCGTAAATCCGGAGACTCCGTCTACTAGACGAGCAAAAACACCCAAAGGCTTGGGCGTTTTTTTAGTTGTGAATTCGTTAGTCATAGTATAAAGGACATAATTGAAAGCTAGAGAAAGCGGAATGCCTGAAGAAAAAATGTGGAAACAATTCTTCGACGTTGAAAAAATATTAGATGAGTTAGAAGTCAACAATGAGATTGAAAGTCTTGTCGAGTTCGGTTTTGGATATGGCACCTTTACAATTCCAGCAAGCAAAAAAATAAAAGGAGTGGTTTACGCCTACGATATTGAAGATACTTTAAAAAACGAACTTGAATCGAAATTGAAAACGAACAATATCACAAATGTCCAACTTTTCAATAGAGATTTTATCACCGCTGGAACCGGCTTGCAAAATGAAGAGGTAGATTATAGTATGCTTTTTAATCTTTTGCACGCGGAGGAATCAACCAACATTTTGAAAGAAACTTTTAGAATATTGAAGAAGAAAGGAATCGTTGGCGTTATCCATTGGAATTATGATCCCGGCACTCCAAGGGGTCCAAGTATGTTAATCAGACCTAAGCCGGAAGAGTTAAAAAATATGTTAATCCGTGCCGGCTTTTCAATTATTAAACACAACATTAATTTGCCGCCATATCATTACGGAATATTGGCACAAAAGTAAAAGGAACAATCATATGAATTTCGGAATAATCATATATTCAAGTGATGCCGAAACAGTTTGGAATGCTTTTCGACTTGGTGTTTTTTCTTTGAAGGAAGGTGATAAAGTAAAGACATTTTTATTAGCAAAGGGTGTTGAGTGTGAAAGGTTAGTTGAATTAACAACTAAACTGAGTTTTAAATAATCAAAATATGAACAACCTCGAAAAACTTGGCTTCGATAATTGGTTCAAGGATAAAATTGATTTATCTAAAACTGATTTTTGGAAATCCATCCCTTCGGGAAACATCTTAAGAGTAATAAGTGTAAATAAAAACAGTTTTGTTGTTTCCAACGGTGTAAAAGATATTTATGCAGAACTGACAGGAAAATTTTTATTTAATTCAGAGGACTCGCTTGATCTGCCTGCTGTCGGCGATTGGGTTTATGCACAGCTCTTCGATGATGACGAACTTGCAATTATTCACGACATACTTCCGCGTAAATCATTACTAAAAAGAAAAGCATCCGGCAAAAAAGTTGAATACCAGCTTATCGCTGCGAATATTGATACTGCAATCATTATGCAGTCGCTCGATGCCAATTTTAATTTAAGAAGGCTTGAACGCTACCTCGTAATGATAAACGAAGGCAAAATAACTCCGGCAATATTCTTAAGTAAAAGTGATCTGATTGGCGAAGATGAAATTGAGATAAAGAAAAATGACATCCGTAAAATCCTGCCTGATGTTACGATCACATCTTTTAGTAACAACAACCAAAGCGATATCGAAAGTGTTAAAACTTTCTTAGAGCCATTTAAAACTTACTGCCTGCTTGGTTCATCGGGAGTCGGTAAAACAACATTGCTGAATAATTTAATTCACCAGGAGCTTTATAAAACTCAGCCGATAAGAGAAAAAGACGGAAGAGGAAAACACACGACGACTCGCCGCGAACTTATTGTCCTGGAAAACGGAGCAATCATAATTGATAATCCGGGAATGCGTGAACTCGGAGTAATCTCAAATGAATCCGGACTTGGCGATACTTTCAATGAAATTGATGATCTTACAGATCGGTGTAAGTTTAAAGATTGCACTCACACTGTCGAAGTAGGTTGCGCAATTCTGGAAGCGGTGCAACGCGGAGAAATTTCTGAAGAGCGTTATAATAGTTATATTAAGATTTATAAAGAGTCGTTGTATAATGAAATGTCATACGTTGAAAAACGGCAGAAGGATAAAAAATTTGGCAAGTTCTTTCACTCAACGATGAAGGATGTAAAGAAGTTGAAGGGGAGATGATATTCATAATCCGCTGACATCCCGAACAGACCAAAGGTCATCCTGAATTTATTTCAGGATCTGTGCTTGTTTCGCAATCTTACTTATTCAAAGTTTATGCTTTCATCAATCAAATTTATATTTTAAGTTAGAGTTAAGTTATCTTAGAAACTAAACAAGGAGGCATTATGAAAAAGGTAATATTCTTTTTTTTGCTCACTATTGTTTTCCCGCTCAACATCAATGCGCAAACAGGTGATTATAAAAATCTTTTCGACTACAAAGCTGGTGCCCGGGTAGTTGATTTCAGCAGCAACTACGGGGGCGCCTATGACGCAAAGTTGATTCTTGAAAACGCACCAACTGACGTTACAGACAGACTTCCTGCATGGTGTTCAGCAGCAGGAGCGCCTTTTCCACATCATCTAACTACTTGAACTTGCTAAAACTGAATGGCTTAATATAATTCAATTCAATAATGAAATTACAGATGAAAGCCATGGCTATCCGGGGATTTCTACAAAAGATGTTGAGGTCTATGTTTCCACATCATCAGCTACATCCGGATTTACACACGTTCTTTCAGTAAGGTTGGAACAAAACAAGAATAACCAGCTGGTAAAAATAACTCCGGTTCAGGCACACTGGGTTAAGCTTGTTATAACTAGCAACTATGGCGATGTCAACTATACAGAATTTGGTCAGCTTGGCGCTTATGATGATGGGAATTCGTTCCAAAGGAATTAAAGACGAAATGAGCAGTAAAGGTTTTGCGGATATATACGGGATCTATTTTAATTTTAGTTCTGCGGAAATGAAAGAAGAAAGCAAACCGGTAATTACTGAGATCGTCTCCTATCTCAATGAAAATCCCGATGTCAAAATTATTGTCGAAGGACATACCGACAATGTAGGAAGCGAATCTTCAAACCAAAAGCTTTCTGAAAACCGTGCAAAGAATGTAATGGAGGCATTGATCAGTGGTAGAATTAAAAAAGAACGGCTGAGCATAAAAGGTTACGGTTCAACACAGCCGGTTTTCGGTAACGATACCGAAACTGGACGTGCACAGAACAGAAGAGTTACAATCAGAAAAGTTTAGCCGATGAGATGGCGCTTCTATAATCAAAAAACAATTTTGGGTGATTTCATTATCGCCCGCTGATTATTTTTTTTTCTTTTGATGTGTTTCACGCTTGTCCTGCTTAAGACTGGTAGGACCGTGACGTAGAGACTAATTTTTTCCGCGGTGAGGCCGAGTCAGCCTTAGAAAGTAAATATATTAATTCATTCAGTTGAAATATGGTAATTATAATTTTAAAAACTTTAGCAATAGGAATAGGCGCCACACTGGCGATAGATCTTTGGGTTTCATTTCTTAAAATTGTTTAAAATAAAATCTTTAGACTATCGTTATGTTGGTCGCTGGATAGGAAACATCCCAAAAGGAATATTTTCCCACAAAAAAATTCAAGACACCCCTCCAATACCACAAGAGTTAATAATAGGCTGGACGGTACATTATTTAATTGGAATTACTTTTGCTTTCATGCTCGTTGCTGTTTACGGAATTGGATGGTTAGATAAACCAACATTCTTTCCTGCAATCATAATAGGATTAATTACTGCCGCCGGACCATTTTTTATAATGCAGCCTGCATTTGGATTTGGGATCGCATCATCCAAACTTCCTCACCCGAACTTCCTAAGACTCAAAAGCCTGGGGACACATTTGATTTATGGAATTGGATTATATGTGAGTGCAATTTTGGTAAATGAAATATTTTGACATTAAGATTTTACCAAGACATACATTTTCTCTCTCTGCTTCAGTACCGACTTTAGAAAATGAATACAAATTCACAAATTCAAGAGCTATTTAAATTCATTTGCATAGTAATTTAATTTGAGTAGAATTGCATACGCTAACCCGACAAGTACTTTAACTATCTACCCTCAGGTTTTAATTCTAATCAATTTTCTTAAAATTATTTTCCAGTGAGTATAAAATGAACACAATGATTATGTCACTCTCGGGGGAGACAATTAATATTTCTGAAACTGATCTGGCTTCATTCAGAAAGAATTTCTCTGGTCAGGTTCTTACAAAAGAAGAGAAGGATTATAACGAAGCCCGTTTAATCTGGAATGGAATGATCAATAAACAGCCTGGTTTAATCGCACGTTGTAAAAATTCAAAAGATGTTTCTTTAGCTGTTAAGTTTGCACGAAATCATAATCTTCTTACCTCAATTCGTGGAGGCGGACACAATGTTGCTGGCCATGCAATTTGTGATGGTGGAATAATGATTGATCTTTCATTGATGAATAATGTTTCTGTTGATCAGAAAAAAATGACAGCAGTAGTTGGTCCCGGCTGCACACTTGGGAACGCAGATACAGAGACACAAAAATATGGATTGGTAATTCCATCCGGTATTGTTACGGGAACGGGTCTTGCCGGACTAACTCTCGGTGGAGGCTTCGGCTGGCTTTCAAGAAAATGGGGATTAACCTGCGATCATCTTATTTCTACTGAAGTAGTAACTATTGAAGGAGAAATTATAAATGTCAGTGATAAAGAAAATCCTGATCTGTTCTGGGGTTTGAAGGGTGGCGGTGGAAATTTCGGAATTGTTACTTCTTTTGAGTTTTCAATCCGTGAAATCGGTCCTGAAATCACCGGCGGATTAATTCTTTACAAAATTGAAGATAGTGAAAAAGTTTTAGCATTCTATAATGAATATATATCGACTGCACCACGTGAAGTAACAACCGTTCTTATTTATCGTTACTGTCCTCCGGCACCTTTTATAAAAGAAGAATTCCATGGAACCCCAATTATTGCAATCGGTGCTCTTTATGCAGGTAAAGCAGATAAAGGATTGGACGTATTGAAACCAATAAAACAATTTGGTTCTCCTATTGGCGATGCAATTGTTCCTAAACCATTCGTTACTCACCAGGCAATGCTTGATGCCGGACAGCCCAAAGGTGCAAGCTATTACTGGAAGTCTGAATATTTAAAATCAGTTCCTCAAAGTTTATCCGAAAAATTTGTTGAGCAGACTATAAAAATGAGCTCGAAATCTTCTATCATCGCTGCATTCCAGCTTGGTGGTGCAATTACAGATATTGGTGAGGAAGATACGGCTTACAGTTTTCGTAACGCTGAACACGTAATTAATATTAATACACAGTGGCAGAATAATTCTGAATCTGAAAAGCACGTTAGCTGGGCGAGAAAAACACAGCAGCTTACAGCACAGTATTCAATGGGAAGCGGATACATAAATTTTGCAAGTGCAGATGAAACTCAGGAACGAGTTGCTGCAACTTATGGGGATAAGAAATTTAAAAAATTGGTTGACCTCAAACGCAAATACGATCCTGATAATTTTTTCAGACTTAACCAGAATATTAAACCGTAAAAAAAATCGCATTTCCAGGGACACCAGTTATATTGTTCCTGCATTTTTATTTTATCTGTTAATTGTCCGGAGTGAATATCAAATAATTATTTTGATTATAAATCTTT
>JAXHLB010000040.1:0-1818 GCA_034522695.1 Ignavibacteriaceae bacterium
AGAGGAGATGAAGTAATCGTCTTCAGACCCGAAATCCCGCCAAACGGCTAAGTGAAGAAAATATGCCAATGCAAGCAAGTATGCTCAAAGTGGGACTACGAAAACATAGATGATCCGTCTTCATTGCATTACGCCGGGACAAGCTGGATGCATGAGCTGCAAGGTGTGGATGTGTAGTTCATCTGGCCGGTGCTAACCTTGGTGCAAAGAGATGGAATGCAGAATATAAAAAACTTGCTTATGACAGCAGAATAATCAGCACAAGGAATTTAGTTGATGCAATAAAATCGGTTGAGCGAAAACCAAAAGTGTTTATCTCTTCTTCAGCAGTTGGTTATTACGGCAACCGATACGATGAAGTCCTCAATGAAAACAGTTCGCCCGGAAATGATTTCCTTGCAAATCTGTGCAATGACTGGGAAAGGAAGCTGAAGAAGTTGAATCGATTGGAGTAAGAAGAGTTTCAATCAGAACCAAGTTTCAGTTCTAATGAAAGACGAAGGGCTAATTAAGCAATTACTTCTGCCATTCAAATTTTTCATCGGCGGACCACTGGCCGGCGGCAGGCAATGGTTTCCGTGGATTCATATTGATGATATTGTTGATATTTATTTGCACGCAATTGACAATGAAAATGTTAAAGGTGGAATAAATGGTGCTTCGCCGGGAATAGTGAAGATGAAAAAATTTGCTAAAGCATTTGGCAAAACTTTAAAAAGACCAGCCCTGTTCCCTATTCCAAAATTTGCGATGAAAATTGTTACAGGTGAACTGGCAGATTATGCTGTGATGAGTCAGAGGACTTCTGTCAGAAAATATTAAACGCTGGTTATAAGTTTAAGTTTGAAAATTCAGGGGCAGCTTTGAGGAATTTACTGGTTCAGGACGTGAGATAAAAACTAAATTTCACTTTTTACTACTAACAGATTAACTCACGTCCTGAAGAAATTTATTGAGGTTATCGATTATATCTTCTCTCTCAAGTTCTCTGAATTTTTCTGCGGTTGACAATAAGTATGATTTATCAATTTTAAAATTCTTTACGATGAGACTCTTAACATCCGAAACATCCTGATCTCTTCCGGCAAACAACTTATAGATGATTAAATCTTCCAATGAGCAAACAAATATTTCAACTTTCCCATACTTTCTCTTAATCTTTCTTTTGATAACATTCTTATCAAATTCTGTCAGACCAGCCGCGATATCAATTCTAAGATTTGTATCAGGATCGTCTACAGGCAGGATGAAATTTCTTTTAAGGTAATCCAGCGTGTTTTTAAAAGCAGGAGTGAATTTTTTTTCAATTAATTTGTGAAAAGAATCTAAATCTTCGAGTTCACACAATACAGTTGCATCAATGTCCCGGGTAGTACGCTGTTCACCATAAACAATTACCGCAATGCCTCCAATGATTACATATTCGACTGAGTTTTCTGAAAAAAAAAAGTCTAAATTCCGAAGAGAAATTTCAAATTTGGTCAATGCCTTAAACCAAGCTTATGAACAAAATCCCTTCTTGCTTTAGCTTTCTTTTCTATTCGCTCGTAATCAACTGAAGGGTTCATTTCTTTCCAAACCTGATATACATCATCCATAAAATCTAAAAACTCTCGCCTTTCTTTTTCAGTTGGTAATCTTTTATAATCGCCAAGCTTTTCTCTTAATAATGCGAAATTTTGTGCTGTCGTAAACAACTTTTTAGGATCGGAATTCATATAAGAATCAATAAAATCTTTTTTGGTTTAATTCTGATTAAAAGTTAATAAATTATAATAAAAAAGGCGAACTTCATTTGTTCGCCTTATAATAAAGTTT
>JAXHLB010000041.1:0-20804 GCA_034522695.1 Ignavibacteriaceae bacterium
AATTAGAAAAATAATTCCCAACCAGATTCGTATTGCCTCGTTCATAGTTATTATTGCAACATTTGTAACCGTTGTTGATCTTGTAATGAAAGCGAAATTTCCCGACCTTAGCAAAGCTCTCGGCCCATTCATTCCGCTCATTGTTGTTAACTGCGTGATACTTGGCAGACAGGAAGCCTTTGCTTCAAAAAATAATCCGGGCAGAGCATTTCTTGACGCAGTTGGAATGGGAACCGGGTTTACTATTGCTCTTTTGGTGCTTGGTGGAATTAGAGAAATAATCGGCTCAAGAACATTTTTTGGTTTACAAGTTTTGCCTGATCAGTATGAGCCATGGTTAATAATGATTCTTCCGGCAGGTGCTTTTTTAACTCTCGGACTTTTACTTGGAATATCAAATATGTATACCGATAGAAAAAAGAGAATTGAACACGAATCAATTATCGCTCATTATAAAAGAGTCGGCAGAGAAGACCTGGTAGAAAATCTTGAGGTGAAGTGATGGAATTATTTATAATATTTATATCGGCAGCGCTCGTAAACAATTTTGTTCTTGCGTACTTCCTGGGCATTTGTCCTTTTGTCGGAGTATCAAACAAACTTAGCTCTGCAATTTCGATGGGAATGGCAACAACTTTTGTAATGGTTCTTACTGCAATTGTAAGCTGGTTATTGTATAACCTGGTATTAATTCCGTACAACCTGGACTTCCTTCAGATTCCATCTTTCATTCTTGTAATTGCAGCGCTCGTCCAGTTTGTTGAAATGGTTATTAAAAAAGTTAGTCAGCCATTATACAGAGCTCTTGGAATTTTTCTTCCGCTGATTACAACCAACTGTGCAATTCTTGGGCTGGCGTTGTTTGGGTCAATGAGAGAATACAGTTTTGCCGAGAATGTTGTGTTTGGTGTTGGGGCAGGCGCCGGATTTACGCTGGCATTATTTATTATGGCTGGAATACGGGAAGAACTTGATTTGGCAGATGTTCCGAAACCATTTCGGGGTGCGCCGATAACTTTAATTGTTGCCGGAATATTGGCGCTTGCTTTTATGGGCTTTGCAGGGATGATTTAGTATAATCCCCGTAACCTGCTTGGTCGGCAGATAGGCTTGGTGGGATCTCAAGTGAGCTTAAAATTTTGAGTCCTTATAAAGGCGTTTGACATTTGTCGTCTAACATTTAAGAAATGTAAGGAGAAAAAATGATATCACGAAGAAATTTCTTAAAGATTGCAGGATTATCAACTGTTGCAGTCGGAGCTGGATTTACAACCGGCAAATACATTGGCAACAAAAAATCAGTTTACTTTGCAGTGCACGGATTTATTCCAGCCGACGAACAGATAATAAGCCAGTTAGTTGCCGGATTTAAAAATAAAGTGAGAAGTAATGCCGACCCGGTTGTTTTTGCTGATGCAAAGATTGGCGAAGTGATAAGCAGATTTGATTCGCAGTTGAGAAATAAAGCCTTCTCGAATAACGGAAACATTACCTACAGATTGAAAAGACTTGACAAGCAAATAGATTCAGACATCATTATAAGCGATACAGAAAATCCGGTTTATTCATTGAATGATTTGAATTATGGATTTTCAAATATCAGGGCCAACATCAAAAACAAAAAGGCAAAGTATTTATTTAGCGCAGAATACAACGAAACAGATTTTCTTTCTTCTATCTTAAACTCAAATAAAAAAGAAGTTGTTATTGAAAATGAAAAAGGACTCGTTGAGAGAATTTCATTAGACAAAAATTATAAAAATATTTTGATTGATGGTCCATTTGGCAAGACCGGACTGAAGATTGAAAACGGAATAGCAAGGGTTCATACTTCAACTTGCAGACATGGAATCTGTGAACATACTTTTGCAAACAATGTTGGAAATGTAATTGCCTGTGCACCGAATAAAGTTCTGATTAAAGTTGTTTAAAGCCCTCATCCCAGCCTTCTCCCAAAGGGAGAAGGAGTGAGTTAATTTATTAAAACTATGACTAACAGTGAAAAATAAAATCCCACTAAAATATCCCCTCCCCTTTGGGGAGGGGGTATGGGGTGGGGCCATTGTTCTTTTTCTTATTGGATTTTTCATAGCCCGCAATGTGGAAAATGAAACACAAATATTTAAACGAACTCAAATTCTTCTCGGGACGATTGTAGACATACGGGTTCGCGATGCCGACGAAAAGAATGCAGATGATGCAATAGCAAAAGCATTTGCAGAAATAAAAAGAATTGATGATCTGTTTACAACATATAATGAGGACAGTCCCGTTTGGCAATTTAATCATAGCAGTGATTCAATCATCGCTGTTGATGAAGAGATTTACACCTTAATGATTTTGTGTGATTCGCTTTGGAAGATGTCTGATGGATGTTTTGATGCTGCAATTGAGTCTTTAATTCATACCTGGGGATTTGATAGCAGTTCCCCGGAAGTGCCGAATGAACATGAGATAAAATCAGCACTGGTTGAAAGCAACTGGAATAAAATAAAATTAATTAATGATGGAAATGTTTTTCGTTCAGTAACAGCCGGATTAAACTTTGGCGCAATTGCAAAAGGATATGCGGTTGATAAAGCCATTGATGTTCTTAAAAATTCCGGGATTCAATCGGCGCTTGTAAATGCCGGCGGTGAAATAAAAGCAATTGGGAATGATTGGGTGGTTGGAGTTCAGCATCCGGGGGAACTGAACAAAATCATTAGGCGGATAAAGCTTAACGGAATGTCAGTTGCAACAAGCGGTGATTATGAAAACTATTTTGAAAACAATGGTGTTCGCTATCATCACATACTCGATCCAAAGACAGGATATCCGTCAAGAGGATTGCAAAGTGTAACTGTAATTCATAAGGACAATGCGTTTGCAGATGGACTTGCAACAGCAGTTTTTGTGATGGGAAAAGAAGGGGGACTTGAACTGATTGAAAGTTTATACGAAACAGAAGCAATGATAATTGATGATGAAGGAAAGATTTTTTATACAACTGGTTTCGAGAAGTTCTTAGTCAAGTGAAAGATTTAGTCGTAATGCTCCGAAGCTTGGTTCAGCATCTACTTGATTATACAGAAGATCCTGAAACAGGTTCGGCATGAATTTTAAGAAATAAGGAAAGTATTATGGACATAACAATAATTATAGCAATAGCCACAATGGGTGGATTGGGATTCATCTTCGCAGGTGCATTAGCCTTTGCAGATAAAAAATTACGCGTTGTAGAAAATCCTAAAATTGCAGAAATAAATGAAATTCTTCCAAACGCAAACTGTGGTGCTTGCGGTTTGGCTGGCTGTTACGATTTTGCGACAAACGTAGTGGATGGCAAAGTAAAAATAAACGGCTGTCCTGTGGGCGGTCAGGATGTCGTCGATGAGATCGCCAGAATATTAGGAATGGAAAGCAGTGCAAGCGTAAAACTTGTAGCAAGAGTTTTATGCAACGGCGGTAATGCAGAAGCAGTTATGAAAGAAAATGCAGAATATAATGGTCCACAAGGCTGCTCTGTTCAAACAATTGTTGCCGGCGGGCAGAAGATGTGCTTGTATGGATGTCTTGGTGGCGGAGATTGTGTTGATGCATGTCAGTTCGGTGCAATATTTATGAATGAAAATGGACTGCCAACCGTAGTTGAAGAACTTTGCACTGGCTGCGGTCAATGTGTTGAGGCTTGTCCAAGAGGAATTATTGAGATACATCCCGAAGACAGAGAATTATTTGTGTTCTGTAAAAACCATGATGACCCAAAACGTTCGAAAGAGGTTTGTAATGTCGCGTGTTTCGGTTGCGGAATTTGTGCACGCAAATCCGATGGCTCAATTGAGATGAGGGATTTTCTGCCAGAAATTAATTACTCAAATCTGGATATAAGCAAAATCCCGATTGATAAATGTAAAACCGGGGCAATCAGATTGGTGCATCCTGAAAAAGCTGCTGAGTTGTTGAAACAGGAGAACATAGAGATAAAAAGTTAATTGAGAAAATCATTCACGAAGGGTGAACATGACTACTACAAGTTAAGGGTTGGTTTCAGAATCACACAATAATATTAAGATTCCTGAAATAAATTAGGATCAGAATGAAAGATAATTGATTCCCCATGTCACACAGAAGAACTTTACGAAGAAGGAATAGTCAAAGAAGCAAAGAACGGAATTGCAATCATTAGCATTCAGGATTCGGATAAGTGTAAGGAATGCACAGCTAAAATTTATTGCAAACCGGGCAGCTCTGAAGAAAGAAGCTTAACAGTTCGCGATCCTTACGGAGTTCACCCGGGCGATAAAGTTCGCGTTGTTATTAAAGGAAGTAAAATTCTTTCTGCTTCCCTGTTGATTTATGGTGTTCCACTCATACTACTAATAGCAGGGATCTTCATCGGATTGGAAGTGTTTTATACAAACAAAGAAGTTTATGCTTCTATATTCGCAATCGGACTAATCTCCATATATGTGTTTTTTATGCTTCTTTTTACAAAAAAAGAAAAGAATGCTTCTTATCCAGAGATTGTATTTGTAAGCTCTTCCAGGTAATCGGCCCCAAAACGCTTGCTATTTGTCAACCGAATTAAATATATTCCCCCGGTATTTATAATACTTTCCTATAAATCAATAATTAAAAATTAAGGAGGCACAATGCTAAAAATTAGAAGCTTGCTCATTCTTTCTTCAGTAATTTTTATTACTGCTGCAAGTTTTGCAGAGCAGCCGGTTTTTGTAAAAGAATTTTTGGGACAGATAGACTTTGTAAAAGGCAGACTTACGCAGCTCGCCGAGGCTATGCCCGAGGATAAATATACCTGGACTCCCGGCGAAGGAGTAAGATCTGTTGGCGAAGTATATGTTCACGTCGCTCAATCCAATTATTATATGCTCAGCCTGGTTAAGGGAGAAAAACCAGACATGAATCAGAGCGAAAGCGAGACCGATAAAAAGACTGCACTTGCTATGATGGAAAAAGCTTTTAGCGTTATTAAAGAATCCGCAGCGCAGTTCACAGAGGAAGATCTTAATAAAGAGATTGAAGCTTTCGGGATGAAATTTTCAGTAAGAAATTTTATGGTTACTATGATCGCTCACTTACATGAGCATCTTGGTCAGTCAATTGCTTATGCAAGAATGAACGGCGTAACTCCGCCGTGGAGTGCGCAGGAATAGTTATAATTTAAGAGGCTAAGGTTATTTTCAACTTCATTCTAACCTTAGCCTTTTATTATCATCAAGAATTCAACACGACTCTTTTCGTAATATCTTTTAATCTCCTAAAATTTAATTTGGTTAAATTTGAGTTAACACTTTTAACAAACAAAGATAATTTTAGAGAATTACATGTCTGAGAGAACCTTCCGTCCTCCCGATGATAAAGCAAAATGGCGTATTCGTCTTTATGAAATAATTTTTGAAGCGGATACAAAAAAAGGAAGACAGTTCGATGTTATTCTTATCTGGTGTATTCTTCTAAGTGTGCTTGTTGTATTCCTTGAAAGCATACACGAGCTAGGAATAAGATATGCAACCTTTTTTCATTCTCTAGAATGGTTCTTCACTATATTGTTTACAATTGAATATATTCTTCGTTTATTATCTGTAAAAAGACCGCATCGATATGTATTTAGTTTTTATGGAGTAATAGATTTTCTAGCAATTATTCCTACCTACCTGAGTTTGATTATTGCCGGCAGCCAGTATCTTCTTGTAATAAGAGTTTTAAGATTATTGAGGGTATTTCGTGTTTTTAAAATACGTCCGCTCATTGCTCAGGCCGAAATACTAACCCGGGCTCTGAAAGCAAGCAGAAGTAAAATTGCGGTTTTTCTTTTCACGGTATTGACTATGATTATTGTTGTAGGTGCGGTAATGTATGTTGTTGAAGGTCCCGAAAATGGTTTTACCAGCATACCAACAAGTATGTATTGGGCGATTGTAACCATGACAACTGTTGGTTATGGTGACATATCTCCGCAAACACCAATCGGACAATTTCTTGCATCTATAGTTATGATAATCGGGTACTCGATAATCGCAGTACCGACCGGCATAGTCACAGTAGAAATAGCAGAAGCAAGCAGGAAATCAATCACAACCCAGGTTTGCCCGGAATGTTTAAAGGAAGGGCATGACAAAGATGCACTTCATTGCAAGTACTGCGGAGCTAAGCTTTAATACCACTCACTCTCACAATGCTGGTCAGCAATACTATAGCACCAATCCATTGAACGGGATCGAGAATATTACCGCGAATAAAATATTCAAGAACAACAGCAGTTAGAGGAAAAGCAAGCTCACAAATAGTAGCTACCGATGCGGTGATTCGCTTCAATCCATAATAATAAAGAAAGATTGCTGCGCCGCCTGTTGTAAAAGCGATAATAAGAAATACAATTGCTTGCTTTGATGTAATTTCTGAGATAGAGCTGATATCACCTAATGACACAACAATTACCAACATTATAATTGCAGAGAAAAGGAACCGCAGATATGTTCCCATTTCAAAAGAAACATTTCTCAAAGCCCGCTTACTCAATACGGTAGAAGAACTAAAACTGAGTGCCGCAATGAGTGCGAACATTGCTGCAATTGCCGTCTTATCTCCTGCTGTAAAATCTGGCAGGTTCGTTCCGAATGTCATAAAGTATGCCCCGATAACTGCTAATGCTGCCCACAGGAAAAATTGTGTTGGTAATTTTTCTTTGAGAAAAATGGCAGCGAGGGTGATTGCAAAAACCGGCTGCAATTTTTGAAGAAGTATTACAACGGAAAGATTAACAAAGTTCACATAAAAAAGAGCTTTAGTAATAGCCATCGTACCAATAGCTCCGCCAAGCAATGCTACCAAAAAGAAAGCCAGCCAGTCTTTCTTTTGTAAAGTTTTTAACGATGGTAGATGCCTGATGAAATACGGCGAAAGTAGAATTGCTACAATTGTGCTTTCCACAAAAACCACCAGTGGAACAGGAAGGCTATAAAGTGCCGGACGAAGAACAATTCCATCTACTCCCCATAAAGACGCAGCTATAATCACAAATAACGGAGCAATTTTATCTTTCGTTGATAAAAACTTCTTGTCAGACTTCATTTAGAATAAATATTTTTATTTTATGTTTGGGTATAAATTTATTTACTAATTGAGAGTTAAATATAATACAAAGATGTTTTGAATCTTTTGACACTAATAATTACTATTTGAAAATGGAAACCTTTATATGACAACTAAAGCAAAATTACTTACCACCATAACAGCTATCACTCTCAGCATGGTTGTTTGGTCTTGTGCATCTATTTCGGTGTTCAGCCCGGAAGCCTACAAGCAAGCTGTAAATTTAAAGGTAGAATCCTTGAATCTTATGTCCTTCGCAACTATGCCTTATGCCGATTATGAAGAAGAAGTGATTTACCTAAACACAGAATTGGATAAAGCATTTGAGTTTTCCAAAGGCAGACCGGATAACGAAATATCTACCGAACAATGGGAAATTCTTATTGATAAAGAAGGAAACCTGCTTGGGGGATTTTTGAAAAGGTGGGAGGCGGAAGGCACACTTTCTGAAATGTTTGTAACGGAGATGCAAATACTTGTCAGCGATGCCTTCGATACAATTATAGGTCTTGAGAGCGGAAAGATAGATCCATCAGAATTTAAATAGAGGATAATTATATGCCAACATTCAACGATTTTGTTTCTACGCTTAAAAATGATTTGCTGGATTTTGCAAAAGAAAATCTAGAGGAATACAAAGATGAGCTGCTTAAAGACGGAACACTCTTCATAGAAAAAGCAAAGTCAGACCTGGAGCGATGGACAGAAGGACTTGCATCTGGCGCATTGAGTCCGGCAGATTTTGAGTTTTTATTAAAAGGGAAAAAAGATCTTGCACAAATGGAAGCACTGAAACAACTGGGATTATCCAAAATAAGGATAACAAAAATAACGAACAGCATTATTGATGTTGTTGTAGGCAGTGCCGTAAAAACATTTCTTTAATAATTTTTTAACAACTTTAATTGACTGAGGTTAATAATGGATCAATCAAAAGAGCAAACAGCAGCAGTCCTTACCCAAATCTTATTTTCAAAACTTTCACACAGGTTCTTTGAAAAATATACAGAGTATGAAATGCAATCAGATTTTCTGAAGGATGAAATAATGAGCGTATATCACACCTTCCTTGAGAAACTTAATAATCCGCCTGATACGAAAAAGAAATAAACTCGTAACCTTAAAATCATAGCGAATTTTAGCAGGGAGAGATCAGTTCCCTGCCAGATTATCTTTCACACCTTATAAAATTTCCTTAATTTTGCCCCGCATCCTTAGCTCAGTTGGTAGAGCATCTGACTCTTAATCAGCAGGTCGCGGGTTCGTCCCCGATCACTTCCCTCTTTCTCTTTCAGGCTTTTTTATTTAAATTTTTTTAATATCAATAAGAGTCCTCGCAGGATGCACTTGAAGCCCCGAAAACAAAACTTTTTGGGGCTTTACTGTTTTAGTAATTGCGGTTCGATTAGTAGAGATGAAGGTTTTAAGTCAGACTCGCTTCAATATCATAGAAGTTATATCATCACTCTGTTCTGCATTTCCAGCATACTTTTTTACATCTTCAACAATATATTTTATAAAATCCTCAACTGATTTATCAGAATTTTCAGTAAAGAATTTTATCATCCTTTCATCAGAATATTCTTCTTCATTAATATTCATTGCTTCGGGAATTCCATCTGTATATAAAAATAATTTATCTCCCGGATTCATTGAGAGAGTTTGTCCGGAATAAGGAATTCCCAGATCAAGCATACCCAAACCAATTCCACCGGCTTCAATTTGTTCCAGCGTTCCATCTTTTCTTAGTAATAAAGCAGGGTTATGTCCGGCATTTAAAATATCAAGCTTTCCCGATTTTGATTCCAACACAACGATTGAAAAAGTAATGTACTTATCGGGCGGAGATGCTTTGTAAATAAGCTTGTTCAGCTTATCTGCAAGATCGGTTAGCGGCAGATTGAATTCGAGGTAAGCATGAAGAGCAGCATTCAATGTGCTTACAAGCAGCGCCGCAGAAATTCCTTTACCCGCTACATCAGCCATTATTAATGCATATTTCCCTTCGCCGAGATCAAAACAATCGTAATAATCACCGCCAACTTCGCGCGACGGAATATTAATTCCAGATAATTGATAACCAGCTATCTTCGGTAATTTCTCCGGTATAATTTTTTGCTGGATATCTGCGGCAAGATTAAGCTCTTTTTCAATACGTTCTTTTTCAAGCGATTGTTTTAATAGAAAATCGTTTTCAAGTGAAGCGTGAACCTGTCTCGCCACCGCCTGGAGAAGCATCTCATCTAAATCATTGAATGATGTTGTCCCTTTGCGTGTTTCTTTTTCAGAAATTACTAAACGATAAGTCTTATTGTTGAAATCAAAAGAAGACTCAGTTTTATGCGGGCTGCTTAAAATACTTTCCGGTGAAATGCTTTGAGGGAAAGTAATTTGTTTATCAATAGTGTCATTGTTGATATTGGAAATACTTATAAGTGCAGAAGAAGCATTCGTTAAAATTACAATACGTCCGAGAGCAAGCTCAAATAGTATGGTTTGATTTTCGTATTTGGAGAGCTCGATTCCTGTATCGATTAAATTATTTAGCTGAAGAACTTTCTCGTTCAGTTCAAAAATTAATTTCTTTTCATTTTTCTGGTTTATAAAAGATTTGTGTGCACTGTCAAAAATCTGCAGGAGTATTTGAAGTGTAATTTTATCAAAATCATTTAGTTCGCTGCCATCCAGCTTTCCTCCGATAAGTATTCCAAGAAAAGAAGAGTCTGACAATGGAAGCACTACCACTGCATTATATTTTTCTCCCTTTAAATATTTAATTGGTGTAGGAGTATTTAGTGAAAGCAGAGACAAATCGGCATCGCTGAATTTATCCTGAGACTGAATGCCGTTCCAATCAGAATCCTCATTCGATTTGTATAACAAATGAATTTTAGTGCTGATAAAATTCCCGCGCAGCAAATGCAGGAAATTCTTTGCCATCTCTTCAAAAGAGAATGATTTACATAGGATTTCAAATCCCTCTTGAAAGGATTCGGATTGTAAGGTCAGTTTTTCAACTAAAGAATTTGATTCCAATGGGTGCATTAATTGATGATTGTGTATTTTAATTATAGTTAAAGCAACTAAATTAATTTGAACTCACTCTAATCTCTCTCTTACAAAGAGAGAGACTTGTTGTTAACAAAACGAAACATGATTATGTTCAGACAGAAAGTTAATATCAAGGTATAATTTTTAATAAGCCCTTCTCTTTGCAAGAGAAGGGTGGGGATGAGTTCCATTGTTGTCTTTCTTGCTTAAAGTCATTTTCAGCAGATACTATTTAAGAGCAGACTCAACCGAATCAGCTTTTTCCGCAAACTGAAACAATCCCATTATAGAAAAAGTTTTTTCTATTGTGGGATCAAGATTTGTAAAAATAAGTTTACCATTTACCTGGTTTAGTTTTTCAATAACTTCTATCAGGTGAGAAATACCAATAGAGTTAACAACTTTTGATTTTTCTAAATTTAGAATAAGCTTATTTATGTTCGCATGTTTGTCGAGCTCCTGAACAATCTTCTCACCGCCCGCGTTATTTATATATCCTTCAGTTTTAATTATCAGGGTTTTATCCTGTAATTCTGAAATTAAATTAAATTCTGTGCTCATTAAATATCTCCAGTTATATTAATTTTTTTATGATTGTAATTTTTGTTCCACTCGGACCTGATTCGATAATCAGATCATCGGACATAGACTTCATTAGTTTAAGTCCCCACCCACGCTTATGCGAGCTGTGAATTTTATCTGCAATTTGCGGATCCTCAACTTTTTCAGGCTCAAAGCCCGGACCAAAATCAGTTACAAGTATGATAAGCTTTTCCTTGCCCATATCAAACTCAACATTAACAAAAGGCTTGTCGTCTCCAGTATGCTCAAGAGCATTAATGATGGCTTCGGTGACAATTATTTTTGCCTCGCCGATTTTATCATCAGAAATACCGAAGTGTCTGCCCATTACCTGCAGGCTTTCAATAGCAACCAGTTCAACATCCGGAATGTTGGGCAGCCTGATATCCAGTTTTATATTTTCCTTCATTAATATTCTTTCTAAATATATTGTTAAATTTTTTTAAAGCGGTTTAGGGCATTTGGAATATAATATAATTTTGAACATTGCTAACATAAATTTATAATTTTATAAACAATTTATTTAACTCTTATTATAACAAACGTTATATCATCCGCCTGTGCTATGCCGTCCATCCACTCGTCTGCTTTTTTAACAAGACGTTTAATGATATCATCAGGAGTGTTTTCTGCAATTTCGCTAAAATATTTTTGAACACGCGAATAATCAAATGGTACTTTATTCCTGTTCATTTGTTCGGGCAGCCCGTCTGTTAGTAATAAAATTGTATCCCCGCTGCACAACTGCTTTTCGACAAGATTATATGATACATTTCTCATAGCACCGAGGGGCATTCCTTGAATTATTATCTCCTCTGTCCGGTTATTTTTTTTATGATGGTAATAGATTGGAGGCATTCCTGCACTGCTGGCTAATAGTTGGTTGTTTTCAAATCTTAAATAGCTGAAAGACATCAGTATTCTGCCGAGCTTAATATCTTTAATTACCTGAGCACAGTGTGACATAAATTCTTTGGGTCCTAGCTGAGATGATTGAGAAGTAAATAATCCTTTCATCAGCGTTACCATTGTGCCTGCCTGAAGGCCGTGTCCGGTAGCATCACCCAAGGCAACATTGAGAACACCATTTTTCTGAACTATAAAATCGTAGTAATCCCCTCCTACTTCTGTTGCAGTTCGCATATATGCTGCAATCTCCATTTCCGGAAGCTTTGGCAATTCTGCAGGAAGTAAGGAAATCTGAAGTTCGCGGGCTTCTTCTAGCTCTTTTGTTTTTCGGTCATTGTCTGCCTGGATGATTTTATTCTTTTCTTCAGCTTCTGTTAAATCTAAAAAGCGACGATATGTGAGGCTTAATACTGAAGTAAACCGACGAAATATTTGTAATTCTTCTTCTGACAATTTGCTTTCAGTCCACGCAAAGACGAATCCTTCTTTGAAGAAAAAACAATTTCCATATTGTGTTACTTCCTCGGGATATTCCGGATAACCGATTTGAGCATTCATCACATTGTAATAAGCTTTTATATCTTCACCCTCCAAAACAGGATGATATTCTTTCTGGAGTTTCCAATGATCGAAAATTCCATCCAGCACAGGATGACCTGTTTGTTTAACTTTTCCAATCACCTGAAATGAATCCCCTTGTTGAGAAGACGTTGTAGTTGTTAGACTTGTTGTTCGGGTTGCACCATCAATCCGTCCGACACCGCAACGAATGGGGATAATTCCGAGCGTTTTTAGTTCCTTAAAAAACACGTTGACGGTTTCTGATAAATCATTCGGGCTATGCATAGCCATAGCTTTGGAACGAACTCTCTCAAGTGAGGCTTCAATCTTTGCTTCTCTTGCCTGTGCTTCTGCTAAGAACAAATCATTGTAGCGCTTGTAAGCAAATGCAAAAACATTTCTAAATCGTTTCAGCACTATCTTTTGTTCATCGCTTAACAAGCCAAAATTTGAAATCCCAATCGCACCGTTTCCAAAAGAGTATAGATTATATGTGAGTTGTTCAATTTGGCGGAGCCGAGGATCCTCATTTTCACCATTTCTTAACCTCATATCGATTAGATCCTGTAAATCTTGCCCCTCAAGAATTAGCTCAAAAAAAGCATCACTACTAGACTCAATCTGACGTACTTGTTTTTCAATAATCGGATCATCGTGATATGTCATAAGAGTAATGGTTTTACCCATGTTGTGCGAATAATCGTAATCCCAGAAAGTTTCATTCGAGTCATTATGTAAATCAATAATGGCGTTACGAATATTTGTAAAACCAAGCTCGAGCAATTGTTCGTATAAAGCTTGAGCTATATCAAGCATCTCATCTGACTTTTTAAGACTGAGTGCAACAGCTCTTACTTTTTCCAGAGCAGCTTCTATCCTTGCTTCTCGTGCCTGAGCTTCTGCTTTTTGAAGATCGAGGAAACGGGTATAAGCTTGTTGAAATACAGATCCAAAACGTTTAAATATCTCGTGAAATTCAGAAAGCGGTTCGTAAGAAATTATAAAAAGATAGCCTTGTGAAAAGAACATTACATGGAAAAATATTTCTGAAATTGATTTTTGAATCTCATCAATATCTATGTTTGGAACCGCACTATAATTTTTAACGAACTTTAAATGTTCAAGCAGATCATCCCCTTTAAGATTTATTTCAAGAAATTTCTCACCATTTTTCCATTTGGAATAAATAGCTTTATAAGCCGGAGCTTCGTCATATGGTGCAATAAAGGAGTCTGCAATTATTTCTCCTGTGATATCTGTAATCCATATCTCTCCTTGTGGTTCATTTTCTTTGAAAGTAACAATACCGCAGGTTCGCAGCAGTGAGGATTGAACACCCAAGTCAAGCAATTGCTTAAAAAGAATTGAAACAGTTTCTGCAAGTTCCACACTTCGCTGCATAGCCATTGTTCTTGCACGCACTCTTTCTAATGCAAGTTGTATTTGTGCTTCTCTTGCCTGTGCTTCTGCTTTTTGCAAATCGAGGAAACGGGTATAGGATTGTTCGAAAACATTAGCAAAGCGACTAATGACTTCATTTTCTTCTTCCGAATATGATTTGGAGGCGTAATTCGCCACAATCAACATTATGTTTGGCAAAAGAACAATTGATCTTGCAAACCCACTTTTGTAAATGTATTGTTTTAATTTCTCATTTACGAAGTCAAGATTGTTGTTTTCAAATACATGTTTGTGCCATTGCTTGCTGTCTTCCGGCTTAATAGTGTCAGCATAGAATGACAGTTTTTTTTGTTGTGCTTGTTTTACCTTTTCCGGAATCGGGTTATCAAGATAAGGAACAAAAATACTGTAAGGATGAGGTTGATCTGCAAAAGATAACCAGAAACGATAATCGTGCATCAGGTTGTTAATCGCAAAACTTACATGGTCAAATCTAAATCCAAGATGTTTTAGTTGTTCGGATACCACTGTAATTACTTCCAGCAGTTCTTCACTTTTATGCATAGCCATAGTTCTTGCGCGAACTCTTTCAAGAGCCAATTCAATCTGGGATTCCCTTGACTGTGCCTCGACTTTTTGCAGATCAAGAAAACGAGTATAGGTCTGTTGAAATACTTTTCCAAAGCGCATCAGCGTACTATTCTCATCATCTGTATAAGGAATGCCAGAAAAGTTTTCAATGTATAGGGAAACATTATCAAACAACACTGTTGATCCTGCAAGTCCGGGGCAGCTTAAATAAAAATCTTTTGATGCTTCCGGTAGCCCGGGAACATATGATAAAAGCTCATTGTAAAATTTGTTCTTTTCTTCAAATTTTAAATTAGTGGCAAAGAAGTCCGCACCTTTTTCTTTTGCTTCATTAAATTGATTTGCCCAAACAGACTCAAAATATGGATGAGTTATTTTAGAAGGAATGTCCTGTTCATCAGCGATCCAAAAATGCCAATCACCTTTTGGTTTATAATCAACAACAAAACCTGCATGGTCAACATTGATCTTTAAGTTTACGAACTGTTCATAAACAACCCGAATTACCTCTTTGAGCTCTTCACTTTTTTGCATACCCATTGTTCTGCTTCTCACTCTCTCCAGTGCTGCTTCAATCTGTGCTTCTCTCGCCTGCTCTTCAGCAAGTGCAATATCATTATATCTGCGGTAAGCAAGATCAAAAACATTTCTGAATCTTTTAAGAATTTTAATTTGTGATTCATCGATAGGTTGTAGAGTTGAGATACCAATATCACCCACACCAATGGAGAAAAAATAGTAGTAGAGCGCAGTTGCATTATCTAATCGGGGATCGTCAGTCTGCCCGGAGTTTTTTCTAAAATTTTTCCATTCTTCAAGCTGGTCTTCCTTTATTACGCCCTGGTAAAAAGCATCTTTAGCACTTCTAATTTGCTTTAAGTAATCTTCAACAACAGGATGAGAACCATATTCAATTTTTGTTATTGCACCACCGGTTAAATCAGAAAAATCATAATCCATAAAATATTTTTGCTCATCGTATTGAATGTGTATAAGGGCATTTCTGATATCATCGAAGCCAAGTTTTTTAAACTCTTTAAATGAGACTTCACAAATATTCAAGAGGTCATCTGGTTTATTCATACTCATAGCAACCGCTCTTACTTTTTCCAGAGCAGCTTCTATCTTTGCTTCTCGTGCCTGAGCTTCTGCTTTTTCAATATCCAAATACCTCTGATATGCAAGTTCAAACACTTTGAGAAATCGTTGAAATAAATTTATTTCAGCATCTGTTAACGGATAGTATGTTGAAATTCCCAGAGCAACAGCACCAAGAGAAAACCAGTAGTAGTTTACTGAAGAAGCTGTCTCCAGATATTTGTCAATAAAAACATTTGTCGTTTTTTGATATGCAATCCAGTCTTTAACCTCTTTACCAATAATGTGAGTTTTAAAAAACTCACCCTTCCCCTTAAGCATTTTCGAAGCAAATTCTTTGTGCATTTCATGATTTGTGTATATGACTTCGGTAATGATGGTTTTGTTATGCTTAGCATAATACTCATAGTTCATATAAGTGCCGCGGTGTTCGTAAAAGATAGCCGTTTGTACATTACGTATTTCTTTTACACCAAGCGAGTCAAGTTGCAATGAAATCGTTTTACACACTTCAGGCATATCATCGGGTTTTCGCATTCCCATCGATATGGAGCGAACTTTTTCAAGAGCAGTTTCAATTTCGAGTTCGCGGTTTTTTTGTTCAAGTTCTTCTATCGCTCAGAAGTATGGCTGTGTTTTTTTTACATCCTGAGTTCTCCAGCTCAAAGACCTGTCATCTCTAATTCTTTGTTCGCATCCTAAAGACAGAAGACCCCAAGCTTCCGTTTTGCGATGACATCAATATATTTTGAAGATCTGATCAACAACAACCCGCGCCCGAGAAAACGCCTGCCGTTTCCCCACCCCAAAAAAACCTCCATCGTCCCCCCCCCCAACCAACCAAACCCCCGGCACAGAAAAACGAGCAATGCCGCTCAAATTGATTTCGTTTTTAACAGTTGCCCCATATTCTTGCAAATCAAACAAGGAAAACCAAAATTCTGTTCCTTCCGGATTCCATATCGTGCTGCGTTTTCGATGTATCCTCATCGGGATTTTAGTATAGTTTGCCGTCTCCTCTGTTAATAAACGGAAAACGAACGAAAGCATTCATTAATCAAACTTATCATTTTTTTCATTTTAACAAGGTATGTAATAATTCTTACACAGTTTTATCATTTGTTATAAACCAATTTATTCTTTTTCTTTTCTTAAATACGACCGGTTTTCAGCCGATACCATCCCCCCTGCACTTTATCACCATCCATCAGACGCAACCAATCTGTTCATGCCGGGTAAAAACATAACTCCTGAAAGCGTCATATATCCCCACAACTCCATATTTATTTGCTCCAAAAAGATTCAAGCTGTTACCAGTTTTCTCCATCGAAAAAATCCCCTTTGCTATTTACTCCGGTACTCAAGACGATCATTGAAGGATTGTTAAATGCTGCTAAATCCTTATTGATACTTACCTCAGTTTCATTTAAGGGCTCTCTCCAAACCGCTTCCATAAAAGGTATACATCCTTCAGATCAAATAAAATAACAATCCCCCTCATCCGGATATCCGTCAATATCTCTTCGTGCATAAGTTCCCGACAATCAATGTTTTTATGCAATTCCATTACCTTTCCATCTTGTTTAAATCCTTTGTTATGTAGTTTGTCCTCCTCCCATCCCATAATTTCCCTAATCTCTGATCCTATTGATTTGCTTCATATCTTCCAATATAAATCACTTTACTTTTATTACAACAAAAGTTACATCATCATCAGGTTCTTTGTCATTCGTCCAGCTTCTGGCTTCTGCTCTTAAGTATGTGATTATTTCTTCCGGCTCCTTCTTTGCCGATTCTTCAAAACTATTTCTTGCTCTCTTGTAGCCGTAGATTTCATTGCTTGCATTCTTCAGTTCCGCAAACCCATCGCTCATTAGTAATAAAGTATCGCCTCTCTCAATCTTAAATTCCTTAATATCATAAGCGATTCCTTTCATTGCACCAAGCGGCATATTGTTGATAACAACTTCTTCAATTGATTGAGAATTTTTTCTATAAATAAATAACGGCGGCATACCGGCATTAGTAGTTGTAATTTTATTGTTACTGATCTGTACACATGTAAGCCCCATCATTAATCTGCCAAGCTGCATATCCTTAATTGCTTCATTCGCATTTTCGAAGAATGGTTTAAGCTCTTTGTTTGTTCTGTCGGACATAAAAAGAGATTTCATTATTGAAACCATCATTCCAGACATCATCCCGTGTCCGGTTGCATCACCAAGAATAACGGTAAGAGTTCCATCCATATGAACATGAAAATCATAATAATCACCGCCGACTTCTGTTGCGGTTTTCATAAATACGGCAATATCAAGATGAGGAAGATTTGGAAGTGCTTTGGGAAGCATAGAAAGCTGAAGTTGTCTTGCTTCATCAAGCTCCTTTGTTTTTCTTTCATTCTCAAGCTGCAGGAATTTTTTATTTTCGTTTTCTTTTCTTCTCTCTAATTCAAACTTTCTTACACCTCCCATTATTCCAACAAAACCGATTATATAAATACCATACGCCCACCACGTAAGCCACAAAGGAGGATTAATTGTGAAAGAATAATTCTCCTCATTTGTTTTTACTCCATTTGAAGTAATGCCGCGAACTCTGAAAGTATAATCGCCCGAAGGAAGGTTTTGATATTCTGTAAATGGGAGAACGGACGAACGGGACCATTCTTTATCAAATCCTTCCAGGAAATGTTCATATGTTGTTTGGCGAGGATCTCTATAATTAAGAGCAGCATAATTAAATACAAAAGAGTTTTCTGAGTTTGAAAATGTTCTGGGATATGAGTAATAATAAAACTGTTTGTTAACACTAACAGAAGAAATCTTCAAAGGATAGCTTTTATGCTCACTCTTATTAATGTATAAACCGACTCCATTAAAAAATTCTACCATGTTTCCAAAACCATCCAGAGCCGAAGTATATGGTCCTCCACTCGCAACGCTTTCATCATGATAAAAAGTTTGAAATTTATTTCCATCTATTTTTAAAGCACCCGAAGGAGATGAGAAATAAACATTTCCTCTAAATTCATCAATAACACGGATTTGAAAGATTTGTGGAGGGAAGTCCATCTTTTTTTGTATAAAACTTTAGATTTGTTCCATCAAAAATTACAAGCCCCCTGTTTCGAAGTCTTATATATAAATTTCCACCCGACTGGATTTCAGTCATAGTTCCTGCAACACTCGCACCTTTTAAAATTCTAAAATCAGCATTTGCATTTACACTATCACTAAGATTCACAAAATTTTTCCGTCAAAAACATAAAATCCGCCAACTGTTAAAAAGTACATTCCATTATTAAGTTTACCAACATAGTGAAGCTGTTCTGAAGGCACGTTCCAATTTTCAGGTGGCTTTGTCCATGACTTTCCATCATACAACATTATTTTAGACGGAACAGATGTGAAATCCTTAATATTATCTGAAAATAATCCAAAGAACCACAATCTTCCCTCGTTATCTTCCTGAAGATCAAAACCCTGGTATTTTTTCTTGTTATCAACATCACTGAAAGGTGATTTTATTTTAATAAATTTTTCCTCATCAAATTTCCCCAAATAAAAATCAGCTTCAATAAGATTTTCCTGGGCAGGTCTCACATAATTTTTCCAGGTATAAATATCACCATTTTTTGTTTCAAGAACTTTTGAGCAATTATAAGGTTTCCCGTCTTCATCAGGAACATTTTTAAGTTTCATAATCTGTTCTCCATCACTATTGGAGATTTCGCGAATCATAGTAATACCTTGGGATGTCGCTATCCAAACTCGTTTCTTAGTATCCTGAAATGTTCCATAAGTTATATTACTTGCAAGTCCGTCTTTTTCTGTAATTGTTCTTAGTTTTTTTCCATCCCACACATTAATTCCAGTATTAATAGTCAGTGCGTAAGCAGGCAAATCACTATATGAAAATGTAAACCAGATCAGCCCGTTGTGATCAGTATAGGGGGTCACGATACCAGATTGCGTAAGTAACAAACCATCTTTAGATGTAAGCATCCGGGAATAATTAGGATAGTAAATACCGATACCGTTTGAAGTGTTCATCAGCACACCTTCATTTATTTCAGATCCGGATCCATCTTCAAACGAGTCAAATTTTTCCCATTTATTATTAGAAAATGAAAACATCTGAGTAGGATATTTTGAACTTTGAGTCTTGAGCTATTGTACCTAATATCAGTAACTCGGGATAATACTTATTTGCTTTTTGAAAATATATCAGAGAATATTTAAAGTCATCTATTACTCTTCCTGTCTTCAGGTCTTTGATAGGATTAATTTTCTGCATTATATCAGATGCTTTCCATTTTCCATTCTCAAATTCAAAAACACCTTTGTTCCTTCCATCAAATAATATCCCTTTTAAATTACGCGTAGTCAAAAACAACTTATCCATTTTTGTACTGTAGTATACTTCCACAGGAAGTTGATCGTTACTGAGTTGATTCACGAAATCTGTAAACTGATAAAATTTATTACCATCGTACATTATTACGCCAGAGTTAATTTGATCACCACCGAAAATATTACCCGTATTACATGCTAACCATGTATTTCCATCCTTATCAATTGAATTTACAATTTCCTTTGGATGAATTCTTGCACCCTGGAGAGTTATTCCCGCAGACTCATCAATTTTTTTAAACACACCATCTTTAAATAATGCAATATATGAGCCTTCTAATGTCTGTGTATTATGCCCGGACGAATTAAATATGAGATCACCATAAGGAGTTTCAATGAAGTTTGTTGCATTATCAAGAGGAAAACTATTTGAGTCATAAACTGTAAATTTTTCGTTCTCAAATTTTGTCAGACCACCGTTATACTTTTTATCGACAAACGGCGTTGATGAGCCAATCCAGATCCGTCCTTTACTATCAGCCCTGACAAAGTTTATTAACTGTCCCGATAATCCGTTTATTTTGTAACCTTCATTTTCAGTGTATGCTTTAAATTCTTTTCCATCGAACGTTATAAATTTTGTAGGTGAGGCAAAGTACATTTTATTATTTGTTGAATCGTAGAACATGCTTTGCATAGCAGGCAGTCCAATATCGTTTCCTACCTCTTCAAATTCATAACCATTAAATCTGTATGTTCCTTCAATTCCTGAAATCCAGATAAAGCCGTCTTTAGTTTGAACGATATTGGAAATAGTCCGTAGTAGGCAATCCTTCTTTGTTTGTGTATTCAATTAAATCAGCGTTGGCTTCTGTTTTTTGTTTTTGCTGTGATATTACCAGCGAAGAAAAAACAAAAATTACGAGAATGATTAGATTTTTAAAAAACGTTAATGTCATAAAACTTTCCTTGTTAACTTGATTTTGAAATTGAATAGATAAACAATCAGCTCACCGGATATAATTGAAACTATAAAAACTATTTTACTTAAGACACTTATAAAAGAGCTGTTCTATGTCATTCCAAACTCGTTTCGGAATCACTTCGAATTAAAATTATAGATGCTGAACCAAGTTCAGCATGACAATTACATCATACAAC
>JAXHLB010000042.1:0-27500 GCA_034522695.1 Ignavibacteriaceae bacterium
GCATTCTTTGTTGAAAAACCGCCGGTTGCCATTGTTGTGAAGCTGTGATTTATAGCGTCATAAAAACTTAAACCCCCAAGCATAAGCAATATAGTTTCAGTTGCGGTGAGAATAACATAAATACCCCAGAGACGTTTAGCAGTTTCCTTTACTCTCGGATGAATTTTATCTTTTGTAACACCCGGAACTTCTGCTGTAAATAACTGCATTCCACCGATTCCTAACAGAGGAAGGATGGCAAGTGAAAGTACAATTATTCCCATTCCTCCTAACCATTGTGTAAGGCTTCTCCAGAATAGCAGTCCGGGTGGAAGAGCTTCAATATCGGTTAATATAGTAGCACCGGTTGTTGTGAAACCTGACATAGTCTCGAAGAATGCATCTGTGTAGTTTGGAATGGAGCCATAAATAATAAAAGGAAAAGCTCCGAAAATAGTCATGGCGACCCAACCCAGAGTGACAATTAGATAGCCTTCCCGCTTGCCCAACTCAGTTATTTCACTTTTTCGTGTTGAAAGCCATATAATTAAACCACAAAGTGATGTGATAACTCCAGAAATCAGCAGAGCGAAAATATCATCAGACTGATAGTAAAGTGAAAATCCAATACCAGTCAGGCATGAATAATCCATTAAGAATTAATAGGAAACCGATTATGTTAAAGACTAACTTTGAAGTTCATTGGGTTATTTAAAAAACTTCTCTGTTTGTTTTACTCCGCCCGGAAGTGAAAAGACAACAACCTTATCACCTTTTTGTATTCTTGTATCACCAACGGCAATCATAGATTCTTCACCTCTTATGATTCCACCGATAATTGCTTCTTTGGGAAAGTTAAGATCTTTAATTGGCTTTTTTGTTATGGGAGAGTTTGGCTGAACAACATATTCCATTATATCTGCATCAATTCCTTCTAAAGTGCTAAGTGCAAGAACTTCACTTTTGCGGATATACCTTGAGATATTATTTGCAGCAATTAATTTTTTGTTGATAAGAGAATCCAGACCGATTGTCTGGGTGAGAGGTATGTAATTTACTTTATCCACGAGTGCGATAGCTTTTTTAACGCCGAGGTGCTTTGCCATCAGGCAGGTTATGATGTTAGTTTCGGCATCGTCTGTGACAGCAACAAATGCATCAACATCAATTATTCCTTCCTGCGCAAGAAGATCTATATCTCTTCCATCTCCCTTGATTACTAATGTGCTGCTTAATGAATCGGCAAGCTGTAAACTTTTTTCTTCATCCGATTCAATTAATTTAACTGTCATCTTATCTTCCAAAAGTTCGGCAACTCTGCGACCTATTTTACTTCCACCAAGAATCATAATATTATCAAAATTGATATCTTCTTTACCAGCAAGTTTAAGAACAACATTGTTACCTTCAGGTCTGGTAATAACAAATACCTGGTCATTTGGAAGAAACCTGTCATTGCCTTTTGGAATTATCGTTCTGAAGTTTCTGTGAAGTGCTACAATCCTGAAATCAAATGATTCAAACTCTTTAGCTATATCTACAATAGTTTTTCTTATGACAGGTGCATCTTTATCCAATCGCAAACCAATAACTGAAAGTTTACCGCCTTCAAAATCCATTACATCAGTTGCTGCTGACCTGAGAATAAGATTGACCATTTCCCTTGCAGCTAACTCTTCGGGGTAGATCATAAAATCAATTCCAATTTCGGGAAAGCTGATATCTACTTTTTCATCAAGGTACTCTGAGTTGCTTATTCTGGCGATTGTTTTTTTTGCACCGAGTTTCTTGGCAAGAATTGCACTTGTTACATTCACCTCTTCAAAAGAAGTAACTGCCACAAATAAATCTGCTTTGTCCACCTTAGCCTGTTTAAGGGTAGCAACACTTGTTGATGAGCCATTGATGGTAAGTATATCCGCCATTGAATCGGAATAACTTAACCTTTGTTGATCCATATCGATGGCAATGATGTCGTGCTCTTCATTGGATAGCTGTTTTGCCAGATGATATCCAACATCCCCCATACCTGCGATTACTATTCTCACTCTTCTTTTCCTAACTTATTTCTAATAACAAGGTAAAATTCAGTTTTTATCAGGCAAAAAACAATTCGATTTTATTTGATTAAATAGAAAAGTCACACTTCTATTGTGAAAAGAAACGAAAACTCCCAAGTGAGACTCACCTCAAAGGTGAATCTCACTTTAATATTTGATCAAGCTTCGGTTTCTACTTTTGCAAGCAACTTCTGAAACTCTTTTGCCTTTCTTTCCTTCCAGCTTCCTTTGTGATATGCATAACCAAAAATTAACGAAATTGTTGATTCGGAATAAATCACACGTTTATTCTGAAATTCATCCTTTCAGAATAAATTTGCATACCTTAAATTAAGTTAACTGATTTAATTAAGTAAAGAGTTATTTAATCTTTAAGCAGTTGAATAAAACCTTTTTGATTAGAAAAAACTAAATTAACCGGAGAAAAAATGAATAACGTAACATTGGATTCAGTGCTTGATCAGGCAGAGCGATTACCAATTGATGAACAAATATTACTTGCAGATATTTTGCGTCAGCGATTAACTGAAGAGAAGAGAAAAAATCTCATCCAATCTGTGAAAGAGGGGATAGAAGAATATAAAGCCGGGTTATCACCTTCTGGCTCGATTGAAGATTTATTCAATAGTCTGGAAAGTAAAGAATGAATTTACGCTGGTCCAGTAATTTCAGGCGATCTCTAAGAAAGATTATCATAAAGACACCACAAAAAAAAGAAAAATTTTCCAATACATTAAACTTGTTACAACAAGATCCATTTCTGCCACAGTTACATACTCATAAACTAAAAGGTGAACTGCAGAAATGCTGGGCGTGTTATGTCGAATACGATTTGAGAATAGTTTTCACTATAGTTGAGAATACAGCATCAAAGAATCGTGAAATCTTGCTTCTTGATATAGGATCGCACGATGAGGTATATTAAATAAAAAATGTCAGGAAGTAGTACTACCTGACATTGAGGATAAATTCGTTTGTTGATGAAAGTGTTAAGCTGTTACATCAGCCTTTGAATAAATCTTCTGAAACTCTTTGCCTTTTCTTTCCTTCCAGCTTCCTTTGTGATATGCGTAACCAACAACTAATGGCATTGCAACTGTAGCTTCAGAATAAACCATCTGCTCATAAGTTGTTTCAACTTTACCCCACGAGCTTGCTTCTTTTAGTGTAGAACCGGAAAGAGCACCGTCTCTTTCATCTGCAACAGTGATTTGAATTGCATACTTGTGCATTGTTGCATCTTCCTGCAGAATGTCTGCTGCAACAACAATATCCTGTGTAAAGTTTTTAGGAACACCGCCGCCAATCATAAAGATGCCTGTGTCTTTGCTGGCGAGTTTAATTTTTGTCAGCTCAAGAAAATCTTTTGCTGAGTCAACTGAACAATGATTATCGGGATTTTGAGTCTGGTGAACAACAAATCCAAATCCGGCAGAGCAATCAGAAAATGCAGGAACGAAAATCGGGACATTCTTTTTGTATGCTGCCCAAACAACTGAATCATCTACTTTTGGACCGCCGTTATTCTCAAGATATCTTCCAAACTCCCAAAGGTATTCACGTGATGAATATGGTTTTGGTTCCATACCATTAAATATTTTCGCACAGGTATCATCGCATATTCTCAATTCATCCTCGTCAATGAAAGTATCATAAATTCTGTCGATGTGCAGATCTCTCATTTCATTATCATCAACCCACTTTGTTCCTTTGTAATGCTTGAACCCGAGTGCCTCAAAGAAATCCTGGTCAACAATAATTGCACCTGTTGATACAATAGCATCAACCATATTATTCATTATCATATCATAAACTACTTTCTTTAAACCTGCACTGAACAAGCTTCCGGCAAGTGTAAGAATAATCCCGCAGTTTGTATCCTTGAGCATCATATCATAAATTCTCGCTGCACGGTTTAAGTCGCGTGCGGTGAAAGCCATATTCTCCATCGCATCAACAAACTGAACTACGTTGTGCTTCTTGATATCGATATGCTCGATAACTTCTTTTAAATAATCTTTTTTCTGAGCCATAGTATTACTCCTTTTTTTATCAACTAAAAACACTTTTACAATTTCTCAAGATCGTCTAAGTCTCTATGACGCTTGGAAGCTGCTTTATTCTTTTTTAAATCTTCTAAACTGATCAAATTGATTTTTATGTCATCAATCGAAACGACTTTACGATTTGGGAAACATTCTTCAAATGTTACTCCTGAAATAGTTGTTAATACTTCAATGCGAAGTGGTGGAACGCCGATTCTGGTTATCTGGTTTTCTTTTGTAAACAACTCGGTAGAAAGATCAGGAACATCAAATCCAAATTCTTTAAATGCTTGAATAACTTTAGCAGCATTTTCTTCTTTCGTGGAAATCCAGATATCCATATCACCAGTTGCTCTCGGATAACCATAGTAACCAACAGCCCAACCGCCTATCAGCAAGTATTCAATTTGTTTTGAATTCAGCAGTCTCAAAAACTCGCTGAAGTCTTTCGGTAGCCGGATCATAATTAAAAATTAATTGTCTTAAAAATTCAACCGCAAGAATTCGTTCCTCAGGCGTTCTTGATAGCCAATACTCAATATCATTGTCGCTTTCCTTTAACGAGACTACTGAAAATGACTTCTTATCAAGTTTTAAAAAATCTTTATCCATTTAACGCCAATAACTTGCTTAATACACAAATTTAAATAAAATATTAAAAGAAAACTTTTGCAGCTTTCAGAATTCCTTGCTTCCATGGAACTCTGTGTGAAATACCAGTTTTATTTTTGAACTCTTCGTGATGTTCAAGATACCATTTATAATTTCTAATCAAAGCATCTTTGTTCGAGTACTTCGGTTTGTAGCCGAGAATTTTTTCTGCTTTTTCAATCGAAACAAACGAATCTTTAGAAGCGGTTTCGTAAACCCACTTGTAAAGCGGAGAAAGCTTCATTGCCTCAAGAACTCTGAGTGTTAATATAATTGGTTTTTCAGGAAGTCCTTTAATTTTTTTTCCATGACCTGCAAAATCAAGAACTGCCTGGTAATCTTCTCTCATTGTTGTAAATTCTTTTGCACCAATATTGAAAGTGTCGTTCACTATTTCATTATCCAGAGTACAGCATAAATAAATTGATTCACAAAGATCTTCCACATCAAGCAACTGGTAGCGATTTTTTCCATTTCCAATCATTGGAAATCCGTGACCATCTTTTGCCCAGTCAAAAAGTAAATCGAATACTCCTAATCTTTCCGGGCCAATAAACGACTTTGGACGAATGATCGGGACACACATTCCTTTCTTCCTGAACTTAAGGCACTCTTCTTCTGCCTGAATTTTTGCTTTACCGTACGGGCCAACACCATCCAGCTTATCTGTTTCATACAACGGATGATGATCGGGAATTCCATATACCGCAGTCGAAGAAATATGAACAAAGCGGTGGACTTTAAATTTTTCCGCAGCTTCGAGCATTGTTCGTGTGCCATCAATATCCGTTGAAAAAATTTCTTCAGGTGTATAAAGAGGTAAAGCTGCAGCACAATGGATAACTACGTCAACACCTTCAGTTGCTTTTTCTGCATCTTCTTTTTTCCTGATATCTCCTTTGATTTTCTCGATTTTGTCATTCATATCGGGATAGTCAAAATCAACTACATCTAATGACTTTACCTGATGCCCTCTGGAATGCAGATATCGAATTAAATTTATTCCTAAAAAGCCGGACCCGCCAGTTACGAGAAATTTCATTTTATCCCTAAGTTTTATTCAGAAAGTAGAATTTTTGAACTTAAAGTTACGAAATCTGCTTCAGGCCTCAAATTAAATTGATCTTATAAAACTTTAAGCAGGTATCATTTTGCTTGAAATTCATTCATTAATGAAGCAATCTCATTTCTACTAGCGCAAATGTAAATGAGGCAAATTGATTAGCCTTTAAATTTCTTGACTTTTAGAGGGTATGAGCTTATTTTTTCAAGCTTCAAAAAAAGAATTTGTTTAACCAAGGAGTTTATTGTGAAAAAGGAAAGAATGACAAGGTTCATAAAGCCCGAAGATGCTGCAAGGAAATGGTATCTCGTTGACGCTAAGGACCAGACTTTGGGAAGACTTGCTTCCAGAGTTGCATCAGTTATCAGAGGAAAAACCAAACCGATTTTTACACCTAATATGGATACCGGTGATTTTGTGATCGTGATAAATGCTGATAAAGTTAAAATGACTGGAAAACGTGAACAGCTAAAAAAATATATCTGGCACAGTTTGTATCCCGGCGGACAAAAGATTCGTTCGTACGAAGAAATGAAAAGTAAAAAACCTGAGTTTGCAATTCAGGAAGCTGTAAGAGGTATGCTACCTAAGAACAGATTGGGTAAAAGTTTAATAACTAAACTAAAAGTTTATGCCGGCGAAGAACATCCGCACAAAGCACAGAAACCTGAAACATTAAGTACATCGGAGAAGTAATGGTTGATAGAATTTTTATTGGAAGAAGGAAAACATCAGTAGCAAGAATAATTCTGAAAAACGGAAACGGAAAAATAACCGTCAACGGTAAGGAATTTGAAAAAGCGTTTCCGTTGCTGGTTAGCCGTGAAGATATTACAAAACCTTTCGATGTTACCGAAACCAAAGGTAAGTATGATGTTCATGTTACTGTGAAAGGCGGCGGCTCAACGGGTCAGGCACAGGCTATAAGATTAGGAATAGCTAGAGCTTTAATTGATACAAATCCTGAATTCAGGCCAGCATTAAAAATTGAGGGTTTCTTGACGAGAGACCCAAGAATGGTTGAAAGAAAGAAATACGGTCAACCAAAAGCAAGAAAAAGATTTCAGTTTTCTAAAAGATAATTTGGTTATTGGTTCATTTGTTTTTTGTTCTGGTTACTTTGTTATTAGTCCTGATTTTAAAATAAAAAAATTATTGACTTAACTAATTAACTATGACTGAAAACAATTAAACTAAAACCACTAACTAAAAACTAATAACTAAAATAATTTATTAACATTCATATCTTCCGATTTACCTCCTGTGTCCTGAATTAATGGGATTGAGGGTAAAGACGACGAAGGTAGAAGATCCTGCCTGACGGTAGGCAGGTAAAAACAGGAGATATACTAATGGCAACTATAGAGTTGACGCACCTAATTGAATCAGGTGCACACTTCGGGCATTTAACACGCCGCTGGAATCCCAAAATGAAACCATACATTTTTATGGAGAAGAATGGGATCCACATCATCGATTTAAAGAAAAGTGTTGGATTACTTAATGAGGCATACCAGGCAATGGTTGAAGCTGTTTCCCAGGGCGGTTCTATTCTTTTTGTCGGAACTAAAAAACAGGCAAAAGGAGTTATTGAATCGGAAGCTAAAAGATGCGGAATGAACTGGGTAAGTGAGCGATGGCTCGGTGGAATGCTCACAAACTTTTCCACGATCAGGAAGAGTGTAAAAAGATTACAGAACATCGAGAAGCAGGAAACTGACGGTACTTTCGAGAAGATAACTAAGAAGGAAAGATTATTCCTTACTCGTGAACGTGACAAGCTGAAAAAAATTCTTGAGGGAGTTGAGACTATGTCTAAGCTTCCGGGAGCTGTTTTTGTCGTAGATATTAAGAAGGAAGATATCGCAGTCAAAGAAGCAAAGAGGTTGAACATTCCGGTATTTGCAATGGTTGATACAAACTGCGATCCGGATCCTATCGATCACGTAATTCCTGCTAATGATGATGCTGTTAAAACAATAGAACTTATTATTAAGAATATGGCAGATGCAGTTTTTGAAGGTCAGGCAAAATTTAAAGAAAGAAAAGCCGAAGAAATTTCTGAAAGAGAAAGAGCAAGAAAAGAGCATCACGAAGAGACTGAGCAGGCTGATGATAAAAAAGTATCCAAAAAACATTTGAAGAGAAGAGATAAAAAAGAAGACGAAATTTCTGAAGAGAAAAAAGATTCAGATACAAAAGAACCTTCTTCAGAAAATTAATTTTGAAAGGAAATAAATATTATGGCTATTACTGCTGCACAAGTAAATGATTTAAGACAAAGAACCGGCGCCGGAATGATGGATTGCAAACGTGCGCTTGAGGAAGCCAACGGCGATATTCAGAAAGCAATAGAAATACTCAGGAAGAAAGGTGCTTCAGTTGCTGCAAAGAGAGCTGAAAAATCTGCTAACGAAGGATTGGTTGTAACTAAGGTTTCAGATGATAAAAAATCTGCAACTATACTTGAAATAAATTGCGAAACTGATTTCGTAGCAAAGAGTGAAGATTTTGTAAATCTGGCAAAGTTTGTTATTGATGCTGTTCACAAAAACAAACCAAAAAATGTTGAAGAACTTCTTAAAAATTCTGATGTTCAGGATAAGCTGAATGATGTATTAGGCAAAGTTGGTGAGAAAATAGAAATCTCCCGCTTCGATATTATGGAGGCAAATGATGGTTTGCTTGTAGATTATATTCACATGGGTTCAAAGCTCGGAGTGCTAATCAAGTTTGATGATGTAAAAGCAGGAAACGATGAACTTTATTCGATTGGTAAAGATATGGCAATGCAGGTTGCCGCAATGAATCCGATAAGCGTTAAAAGAGAAGATGTCCCAAAAGCTACAGTTGATAAAGAGATCGAGATATATAAAGAGCTGGCTAAAAAGGAAGGCAAACCAGAGCAGATGCTTGAGAAAATTGCTATGGGAAGATTGAACAAATTCTATCAGGAAAATGTGCTTCTTGAGCAGGCATTCATTAAAGATAATTCAAAAACTGTTAGTGATTTGCTTAAGGAATTCAACACGAAACATAGCTCCAATGCTAAGGTTGCCCGGTTTGACCGGTTTCATCTCGGCGACGAGAAAAAGTAATTTCGAACAGAAAGGTCTTAATATTATTAAGACCTTTTTTTATATTTAAACGTAAATTTTTTAAGGATATGATGAACTTAAAATATAAAAGAGTTTTACTCAAGCTTAGCGGTGAATCCCTTATGGGTGAGCAGGGATTTGGAATAGACAATAATGTACTCGAGTTTTTTTCTGAGGAAATTCAGAAGGCATATAAAGCCGGTGTAGAACTGGGAATTGTAATCGGAGGCGGTAATATCTATCGTGGTTTAAGTGCAACATCTCAGGGAATTGACAGAGCTACCGGAGATCAAATGGGGATGCTTGCAACTGTGATAAACGCACTTGCTTTGCAGAATGCAATTGAAAAAAGAGGAATTTTTACCCGCTTGATGAGCGCTATAAATATGGAAGCAATTGCTGAACCCTACATACGAAGAAGAGCAATAAGACATCTTGAGAAAAAAAGAGTTGTTATCTTCGGTGCTGGAACAGGACATCCATACTTCAGCACGGATACTGCAGCATCTCTTCGTGCAGTTGAAATAAATGCTGATGTAATTGTTAAAGGAACCAGAGTAGATGGAGTGTTTGACAGCGATCCGGAAAAAAATCCGAATGCTTTTAGATTTGAAAATATTTCATATCTGGATGTCTTAAAGAAAAATCTTCGCATTATGGATTTGACCGCAGTAAGCCTTTGCCAGGAAAATAATCTTCCGATGATAGTATTTAATATGGATGTGAAGGATAATTTGTTGAAGCTTGTTATGGGTGAAGAGATTGGTACTCTTATTAACAGCGGCGAAAAAATTACTAAAGAAGTTTAACAACAAACTGAGGTAGTTATGCATCAATTAATAAAAGATGCCAAAGGCAGAATGGACAAAACGATTGAAGCACTTCGAAGCGAGCTCGCCAAAATCAGAACAGGAAAAGCCACAACTGTTTTACTTGATAGTATAAAAGTAGATTACTATGGAAATATGGTTCCTTTAAATCAGGTTGGCAATGTTTCCGTACTTGATGCTCACACCCTTGCAATCACTCCCTGGGAAAAGCAAATGGTTCAGATAATTGATAAAGCAATATTGGAAGCAAATCTAGGATTGAATCCAATCAGCGATGGAACGAATCTTAAAATTCCTATTCCTGCATTAAATGAAGAAAGAAGAAAAGAGCTTGTAAAGCTTGTCAGAAAATTTGGTGAAGAGTCCAGAGTTGCAATAAGAAATGTAAGACGTGATGCCAATGATCATTTAAAGAAAGAGCAGAAGGATAAAAAAATTACAGAAGATCAGCTTCGTGATGCTGAAATTGAAACGCAAAAATTAACTGATGAGCATATTAAATTAATTGATGATACGCTTAAGCATAAAGAGAAAGAAATTATGGAAGTTTAAATTTAAATTGTTTTAATTGCTTATTTTAAATCTTAATTGAGCATTCAACAACTATAACAAATAATTTAACTCTATTACTATAAAAAAATATTTTCTAACCTCTTCACATTGACTCATCGCACCTATATAATTTTAGTACAAAAAATGTTTATCGTAATTACTAAAACTCATCATCATCATTTGGAATGAAATGAAAAAATATTTCATTTTTCTTTTGGTTCTAATCTTACCTTATAATTCTCTATCACAAATAAAAATTGAAGAACGTGTGGAAATAATCCGCAAATAATTAACCTAATTATCCGCACCACAGTACACACCTGCACCATATCCCACACAACCACTTCTATAACCCATACATAATATAATTTTCTCCCTACCCTCTTTAATAAAATATTATAATTTATATCCCCATAATAAAATAAACGAAAAAAAGCAGGATATAATCCAAAAATTTATACCAATAATTTTTTAAAAACTTAGAAAGAGTGGAGTGCTATATCAAAAATACCCTTCAAATATTATATACGTGATTTAAATATGGTGACTCGTAATAAATTATACAAATATTGAAACACCTTTATTAAAATTAAATGAAAGCTATACTCTTTATCATTATTACGGTGGATTAGAGTGAATACTATTATACCTATGGGCAATACTTCTCCTATTTTACATAGTATGGTGTTTAATGTTACTTTCATTTTAATTTCTAGTGGAAGTGGATGCTTTTTTCTTAAATAGATAAATTTAAGTTTATTGAATGGCCTGAAGCACCTTAAAATATATACATCTAGAGATATAAATTGGTTGCTTTCCTATGTATATATCCTCCCGAATATTTTTTCTAAAAATATTATATAAACAAACCATAAAATATTAGTTAAAATAAAAAACAAACAAGAATTTATTATCCCACCAAAATATTTAACCAAAAATTATTTTCTAATTATCTATATATAATGTCCTTTAGTACATGTCCATTATATTTTAATCCACCTTTCCCAATTAATATTATCATTTTAAATATAAAAAAAAAAAATAACTAACCATAAAAAAAAAAACAAAAAAAAAAAATAATTTAACCCTTATAATAATCATACAACTAATAATATAAAAAAAACCCAAATTTAACAAAACTGCTTTAAAATAAGGCGGAAATTTTTATGAGCAAATATATTTACTGCCATCAACCCTAATTATCCTAACTAATAGCGACGCAATACAATAAGTTAGTATACAAGGGGACGACAAACGTACCTTTAAGTAATAACAACAAAGCCAAAGTTAGCTAAGAGTTTTTATGAGTATGCAAGTCGAGCAATATGTCCGCACAACATACTTATACTTTTCAAATATGCGGGAAAAGTAGGCCTCATAGATGTAGCGTTCATATAGTTACAAAAGGACAGCCTTCCAATCAATAATAAATGACATATGAATAGGCAAACAACCAATCTTCGTTAATCACTAGTCCGACTAAAGCAAATAAAAGAAAAAATAACAATTAGCAGCGGGAGAGTTTGGAAACCTCAAAGCAACAAAGACTTCTACAGTTACAGATGATAGAATAGCCAATTACAACAGAACTAAGGAAACAGTATGTCACATTCTCAACGGTTGTGCACTAAAGTAACTAATGCAAACAATCACGTTGAGGGCAATAAAAATATTATTCGTAGCTTGGAATATTGACAAATGCAGGAGGCACAAGCGTGCAAAAGCCTTAGCTTCAAGCACCTCAGTGTAATAGAGAATATAGAGTAATAGTAGAATACAATTAACTTACATAATATGGAAGGGGAGAGAAGGGGACCTCAAGTAAGGTAAAGCACGAGGCATCAAAAAAATGAAAGCAGAAAAATTAAAAATGATAAGCTCCGTAGGAGCGAAATGTTTATAGAAAAGAAAAGACCTTACAAAATAAAAGTCCCATCGGGACGACATAGATGTGGAGAAATAAAATGAAAACAATAGCAATCATAATATTATTATTCGGAACAACGCTGTCACAAACCGTTTACGAAGTAACCCCCGGAACAAAAGGGAATGAAATAAATATAACGGTTGCAAATGTATCGGAAGAAAATCCGGCAACGAATGTAAACATCGTTCTCACCAGGAAATCATCAGCATTGAGTTTCAGCAAAGAAGAATCAACGATTGAGGTGTTGGAGGCGAAGGCAGAGGCTGAGGCGAAGTTCACATTTGATATAAACAGGAATGCACCGATAAATAAAAAAGACACAATTGATTTTATGATAACAGATGCAAACGGAGTAATGATGATGAAGACATTCATCTTCAGCTACACAGGTCCAAAAGAATTTAAGTTAGAGCAGAACTTTCCGAACCCATTCAATCCAACAACAAAAATACAATATCAACTACCGCAGATGCAAGAGTAACATTAAAAGTATATGACATATTGGGAAGCGAGGTAGCCACTCTTAGTAAACGAAGAACAGGAAGCAGGCTACAAGGAAGTTCAGTTCAACGCATCAAACCTTGCAAGTGGAATGTATGTTTACAGATTACAAGTTGTGGAGAATATATCTCAACAAAAAAAATGATGATATTAAAATAGTTGACAATACATTAAAGCATAAAGAGAAAGAAATTATGGAAGTTTAATTCCTCAAAAGTGAGTTTACTATTTAACCCGGCCAATTTAGACCGGGTTTTTTATTTTGTAAAGTGGGTACCTTTCATCATAAGAATTTGCACATTCAATTCTCAATATCAATTATTAATTAGTTGATTTTTAAGTAAATTTTGATTCAGGTAAATAAGAATTAAATGTTTCACATCAGATTTTAATTAAGCTTGAAGTTTTTTGAAAAACTAAAAAATATTCAAATTGGCCCTATTAAGGTCTCAGACTATATAAATAAGGATGTTCTCAGGAATGTCGTTTATTTAACATTCGCCATAATGATTTTCTTTTTTGGTGTGTTGGTTTATGGAGTTGTTCTAAACCTTCGCGATATAACTCTTACTGAAGCGATAATTAAAACAGGATATACGGAAATTACTAATCCCAAAATTGTCATTGATAGACATAACTATACATTAGGCATTTATGAAGATAGTGTTTTGATTAAAAATTACAGAGTCAGTTTTGGAAAGTCGGTTCAAATAGCTAAAAGCAGAGCTGGTGATAAAGCTACACCGGTAGGTGTTTATAGAATCTGTAAGATTTATAAAACACATAAATACTATAAATATTTTCAGATAAATTATCCAAACCTTGAAGATGGTGCCGGCGCGCTCCGAAAAGGATTGATTTCTCAAAAGGAATTCAATGATATTAAATTTCAATATTATTATGAAGGATGTACAAAGTTTCACAATGTTCTTGGTGGTGATATTGGTATACATGGTATTGGTGAATTGAATTATATTTTTAAGAATCTTCCATTTGTTTATAACTGGACAAACGGATCTATTGCAATGAGTAACGAAAACATAGATGAAATTTATTCAGTAATAAGAGAGGGAACTGAAGTTGTTATCAAATAAAATTTTTATCAGTTTGCTTTTATTCGTTTTATTATTTGTGATCGGGGGTTGTAAAAAATCATATGAACCACCTCCTCACAATCTTTTTGAAAATGAACAGCTGGTTCAAAAAACGGCTAAAGAAGTTGTGGGTGAAAACATTTCATTTACAAGCGCAGGTTACTTTGAAACCGATACAGTAAAATCAATCATTGCAGGCCTGGAAGTGTCCGAAAAAAATGAGTGGGGAATTAAATTTTACCTGATAAGCTGGGTAGAAGGAGAATTTATAATTAAGTATCAGACAGGATTACTTAATGGTTCATTTGTACAATGTCTGGTTAATAAAATTAAGTTCTCTGACTATTCTAATGAACTGATTTATTATAATTCAAAAAGTTACTTTTTAGGAAACGCTGGCGGAGATGTGTACTCGCACGTTATCGATTTGAAAAAACTTAAAGTATACAGTGCACACCTTGAAGTAATCTCGGAGGGGCGGGTTTCCCTGGATCTTTCACAAAATATTGATAACCCGATGATTAAAAATTTCTTTACCAGTTATTTTAGAAGAGATTATCCAAGCCTGAGATTAGTAGAGAGAGCATTATAATTCAAAATTATCATAAAAACGTGTTACCTGATAAGTTTTTAATTCTTCAAATAAGAAAATATTCCAACCCCTGATGAAAATTTTCTTATACATCATCGTAGTTACTTTTTTGATTAGTCCCAGTCATTTTGCACAGGAAGACGACAGGTACGAATTATCTTCTATAAATTTTGAGGGAAATGAAACCTTCGATGATGCGGAATTAAAAGCTGCTATTCAAAGTCAAGAAAATCCTTTTTGGTTCTGGCGATTTTTATACAGCACAATCACTATCCTGGGTTCTCCGCCTAATTACTTTGACTCTTCCACTATATCTGTTGATATTATTTCGCTTAAGTCATTTTATTCAGTTAATGGTTTTTTTAAGGCAGAATTTGATTACTCATTTGTGGTTGATACCATTGGCAAATCTGCAGAGATTACATATTTCATAAATGAAAACACACCACATACTTACGGGAATGTTCAATTCAGCGGGCTGGATGATTTGAGTGAAGAAATGAATAATGCCTTAGAAGAGTACGTTAATTACCCTAGCTGGGAACGCTATGTTCAGGAAAATGTTCAGAAAAAAAATGATGCTATAATTACTTACTTAAAAAATAATGGTTTTAAACTTGCCAGCTATGACAGCACAGTTGTTAAAATTGATACACTAAATGCTAAAGCAGATATCACGACTTATTTCAAAAGAGGCAGGTGGTATACTTATGACGACATTAAAATTGAGAAAGATGGTGAATCAAGCTCACAGGTCAGTTATGAGCTTATTAAATATTTAGCCAATATTAATGTTGGAGATGTTTATAGAGAAGATGAGCTTTCAAAGAGCCGAATCAGGCTTGCACGTACGGGATTATTTAGTACGATTAATCTTTCCGGAGAAATCAGAGACTCGTCAAGCAGTAAAGTCCAGCTGCTGATTAAAGGAACAGTTGGCAGCTTGAATGAACTATCGCCGGAAGTTTTTGCTGATAATGAGTTCAACTTCTTCAATGTAGGAGTAGGTGCCAGTTACACTCGAAAGAATTTTCTTGGTGATGCACGAAAGTTTACAATCAGAGCACGATTCAGAGTAAATGATATTGCAAATATTAATTTAGATCCTGGTTTGTTCGAAGAATCTTTACAAACCGAAGTGGATCTCTCAGCGATACTCGAACAGCCTTTTCTTTTCAGCAGACGTATTGCCGGCAGACTTGAAGGCTATCTTAAATCTTACAACATATCTTCCGTTGATTATGAAAACTTTGGTGCAAACTTCACTGCTGCTTTTGATATGCCAAGTTACACTTTCGTAAATCTCTTCAATCCATATCTAAGATTTGATAAATTAAGTTATAGTATTCCTGCACTTGAGTTTGAAGGAGATACGGTCACAGTCAGCCCAAGCACTTTTACTTCATCACTCGGTAGTGAACTTGGTTCTACAACTACAGATGATCTCTTTTATCCAACAGAAGGTAGAATAATTTCTTTAATTTCAGAATTATCCTCAACCAATGTCAAATGGGATGTAAAAAATCTTCAAACAGGACAATCATCATTAGCAATTGACTCATTAGGTTTCTATTACAAGCTGCAGCTTATGGTTGGATTTTATTTTGCGGTATCTCGTGATAGGATGACAGTACTCGGCATAAAAGCCAAGTCAGGTTATATTGGTATGATCAGCGGAGATGCTATACTTGTATCGCCTAACCAAACATTTTTTGCTGGAGGCAGCAACTCGGTTAGAGGTTGGAGAGGAAGAGAACTGATTCCATCAGACCAGCTGCTTAACCTATTTCCCCCTTCTTTGAATGAGCAGTTGAAAATCAGAGGAGGTAACATTTTGTTGGAGGGAAGTTTTGAATACCGCAGAAAGTTTGAAGAAGATATGGGATTTGTTTTTTTTACTGATTACGGTAATACATGGAATAGAATAAACGATATAAGAATTGACCAGATAGCTGTTGCTATTGGAACAGGTCTAAGATATTATTCACCGATTGCACCTTTCAGAATAGATTTCGGATTTAAGTTTTATGACCCAAGCGATATGAAATTTATTTTCGATAAGCAGTTTTTCAGTACTATGGTTATTCATTTTGGCATTGGTGAAGCCTTCTGATTAATCCTTTTGGCGGCTTATCATTATCTTTCATAAAGAATATAAAAATTATTAAATAAATAGAGCAGGTTAAATAAATGATTTACAGCATGACAGGTTATGGCAAAGGAAGCATTGCAAAAAATAAAACTTCAGCCGAAGTTGAAGTAAAAAGTGTCAACAGCAGGTTCTTTGAAGTATCACTAAAGCTTCCATCAATCCTTTTCCCTTACGATTATGAAATAAGAGAATTTATTAAAACGAAATTGCAGAGAGGTAAAGTTAGCGTTGTGATCCACTTTAAAAAAGATGGTGTTGAAAACGGCTTTATCACAATTGATGAGAATAAATTATCAAATCATTTATCACTGATTAAAAAAATAAAAAAAGCTGCAAGCATAAAAGATGAAATTAAGCTTGAACACCTGCTAAGCAGTAAAGAAATATTCACATCACAGGATGCAGAATTAAGCAAAGCAGAATTTGATATTGTAAAATCAGCACTGAATAAAGCGCTTGATAAATTGATACTCATGAAGAAGAAAGAAGGTGCGGAGCTTTCACGGGACCTTTCAGCAAGAATTGAAAACATCCTCAGTAATGTTACCATCATTGAAACAGAATTCAGAAAAAGTATCAATGAATATCACAACAAGCTTAAGCAGCGAATTCAGGAATTAACTGGCAACGTGGAAGTAAATGAGGACAGGTTGAACCTCGAACTTGCACTAATAGCAGACAGAGCAGACATCACTGAAGAATGCGTGAGATTAAGAAGTCATCTTAAATTCTTCAAAGAAACTCTAAAGAATGAAAAAGAGCCCGGCAAAAAATTAAACTTTCTATGCCAGGAAATGAACCGGGAAACTAACACCATCTCATCCAAATCAATTTCAACTTCAATAATACATTCATCAGTTCTGATGAAAGAAGAAATTGAAAAGATCAGGGAACAAATACAAAATATTGAGTAGCTGTTGAATTCGGAAACCGGGAAACTAATTGTAATCTCTGCTCCAAGCGGTGCGGGAAAGACGACCATTGTAAAGGAAATCTTAAAAAACTTTCCTCAACTGGTTTTTTCAATTTCTGCCACAACAAGGCCAAAAAGAGAAATTGAGAAAGATGGAGTTGAATATTATTTTCTTACAGAAGCAGAGTTCAAAAAAAAGATCGAAAACGACGAGTTCATTGAATGGGAAAAGTTTTACGATTACTATTATGGCACCCTTAAAAGCTTCATTACAGGTAATATCGAGGCTGGAAAGCAAGTATTGCTTGAACTTGATGTTAAAGGGGCACTCACAATAAAAAGACTTTACCCTTACGCTCATTTAGTATATATTTCGCCTCCCAGTTTCGAAGAACTTGTTAACAGACTCAGGCAAAGGAATACTGAAAGTGAGTCTGATTTTCTAAAAAGAATTGATCGGGCTAAAATGGAACTTAGCTTAAAAGATCAATTTGATTACATCATCGAAAACAATGAACTGGATACAGCAATTAAAGAAGCAAAAAGTTTAATAAAAAAAATATTAAAGGAGAATTAGCCAGATGGAAATAACACCGATTGATTTAAGAGAGATCGATAAAAGAGCAAGTAATGTTTATGAGGGCATAATAGTTACATCTAAAAAAGCACGTCAGATTAATGCCGAGAATAAGATTGAGTTCAATGCATTGCTCAGTACAATACCTGAAGCTACTACCGATGATGAGAGTGAAGATATTGATAATCCGGCACAATTAAAGATAGCTTTAGAAATGGAACAAAAAAAGAAACCACATCTTCAGGCTTTGAATGAGTTCTTAGATGGTAAAATTGATTTTGAATATAAGAAGTAATCATTCCTTAGATTTTATTAGTTTGAATCCGGCAAGTTGCCGGATTTATTTTTTTAAATATCTTGTTATTATTTGCATTAAATTTCAGTTAAACAATTTGAAAGTACTGCAATGATTAAAGATCAATTAGCTGGTAAAAAAATTCTGCTTGGAGTAACGGGATGCATAGCTGCATATAAATCTTGTTTGATTGTAAGGGAGCTAATCAAAAGAGGTGCTGAAGTAAAAGTTGTTATGACTCCATCTGCAACTGAGTTTATTACTCCACTGACGCTTGCAACTCTTTCTCAAAATGAAGTTATAGTAAATACATTTCCTCCAAGCCAAAAAGACGGAACAAATCTTTCAACCTGGCATATTGATTATGCTCTGTGGGCGGATTTGATGCTTGTTGCTCCAGCTACAATAAATACAATTGCAAAAATTTCTTATGGATTTGCAGATAACGCTTTGACCACACTTGTAACTGCTCTCAGGTCTCCACTTCTAATTGCACCCGCCGCTGATGTTGATATGTTTAACAATCCAATTAATAAAGAAAATCTTGAAAAGCTGGAAAGACTTGGACATTATATTATTTATCCGGAATCAGGTGAACTGGCAAGCGGGCTTTCAGGTGAGGGAAGATTAGCTGACACAAATAAAATTATTGATGCTGTTGAGTTGATCCTCTCTGGTTATTCAAAAGATTTAATGGGTAAAAAAATTCTGGTATCTGCCGGACCAACTTATGAAGATATTGATCCTGTAAGATTTATCGGGAACAGATCCTCTGGAAAAATGGGATATGCAATTGCCAAAGCTGCTTATCTACGTGGTGCTGAAGTTACATTGATTTCGGGTCCTTCGTCACAAAGTATTTATCCTGAAATTAAGATGATTAAGGTCAGATCTGCTTCCGAGATGGAACGAGCCGTTAAAAAAGAAATTGATAAAAATGATTTGCTGATTATGTCTGCTGCAGTTTCAGATTTTCGCCCAATAAAATCTGCTTCAAATAAAATAAAGAAAGAAAAAGGAATAATGGATTTGAAGCTTGAACTTAATCCCGATATTCTGTCATCAATCAAAACAAAGAAAACAAAAATAATTGGTTTTGCACTTGAGACGCAAAATGAATTGAGCAATGCAAAGAAAAAGCTGAATGAAAAACATCTTGATATGATTGTTCTAAATTCTCCAGGAAAGGAAAGCGGATTTGAAGTTGATACTAATAAAGTAACTCTAATTAAACAGGATGGTAAAACAAATAAGCTGCCATTGCTTTCAAAGTTCCAGGTAGCAAACAAAATTTTAACGGAAGCTAAAAAGTATTTTGAGTTAGATGTCATTCCCGTAACGTGTATCCAGTATTCTTATAAGTGTAATGGTTATCAACTAAATGGCTTAAAATGAATTCATCTCTGAATACACTTTCGTTTTCAAATTGATTTAATTAATGACAAAACCAACTAAAAAAGAAATAATAAAATCCTTAACTCTTCAAAAAGAAATTTTTGGAGATGAGCTTTTCATTCCTAAAAAGAAAAGAAATTCTATAGTTGTAAAGGAACCCTCCGCATCTTTTGCTGAACAAGAACTCTTTCCAGCAGAAAAAGAAAAATGGGAAAAAACCACTTCGCTTGATGAGCTTGAAAAATTAATTAGTAATTGCACCAAATGTCGTCTTCACGAAAAAAGAAATAAATTTGTATTCGGGACAGGCAACCCAAACGCTGATGTTTTAGTAATTGGTGAAGGTCCCGGTGCAGAAGAGGATAAGCAAGGCTTACCTTTCGTTGGAAGAGCAGGTAAACTTTTGACAGATATGTTAAAAGCAATAAAGTTTGAAAGAGAAGAAGTCTATATCGGTAATGTGGTTAAATGCCGCCCTCCGGAAAACAGAACTCCACTGCCCGATGAAATGGAAACCTGTATGCCGTATCTTAAAAAACAGGTTGAGCTTATAAAACCAAAATTAATTTTATGTCTTGGTTTAACAGCAGCGAAAGGATTACTTAAGAAAAGAGAATCGCTCGGCGAATTAAGAAAAAGTATTTTTGAATATGAAGGTGCGAAGGTAATAGTGACTTATCACCCGGCTGCGTTGCTGCGTAATCCTCACTGGAAAAAAGATTGCTGGGAAGATTTGAAGAAGTTCAGGAAATTATACGACACCCCGTGAGATAAATTCGATTAGAATGGGGTATAAGTTAATTTAATATATGAAGATGTATAATATCTGAAGGAATACGATTATGCAATGCTGGTGTATTATATAACAGTGTGAGACGCTTTGAAAGAAAAATTTTATGGGATGTTAAAGATGAAATACTTTTATGTATACTATTAGATCTGGAAAATAGTATAAGAAGAGTTGTTATGAACAAAAGATATACGCATAATGTAGATTGATCATTACGTGAAAAAGCATAATGCAGGTAACGGAAATATAATTATAAAAAGAGGGCTAATTGAATAGCTCTAATATATTGAGTTAACCGGTAATATTGAATCAGAAGGACACATACACCGTGAAAATGATAAATTTAAAAACAGCTTGGCAAAACATTATGTGAAATATCAGAGGACTAAAAAATTATTTACAGTAAGATATATAGAAAAAAATCAAATTGAAATTACATTAAATTATTATTATCTAAATGAAATACAAAATTAATAATTATCTCACGAATTCAACCCGTGAGATAAATTAAAAGAAATATCTTATGAAATTTTCAATAAATATTATTAGTAAAACCTAGACAATATTATAAACCTATATAATGAGAGATTAAATGAAACTATACCTTATCGTAACACTTGGTTCCGGGATTGGGGGATTGTTGAGATACATTATCTCAGACTACATCTATAAATATTCATCTTCATTGTTTCCGTATGGAACTCTGACTGTGAATGTTGTGGGAAGTTTCCTTCTGGGATTGATTTTATTTTACCTCGATTCACTAAAACTTATCTCAGCAGAGATGAGATTATTCCTGACCATCGGGCTGTGCGGAGGTCTTACCACATTCTCCACATTTTCTTATGAAACAGTAAAATTAATTCAGGACTCGCAGTATCTTATTGCCGGTACAAATATCCTGCTGAATGTATTTGTCACGATACTGGCTGTATTGCTGGCTGCTTTTATTTCAAAACTTCTTATAGGAGGCTGAAATGCATATCGAAGGTGAAGCAAAATTATTAAGAATATTCGTCGGTGAATCCGACTTGATAAATCACGTGCCGGTATATGAAAAAATAGTTCTCGAGGCTCGCAAAGCAGGTTTAGCCGGTGTGACGGTTATGAAAGGAATAATGGGTTTCGGTGCCTCGAGCAGAATTCATACTACTAAATTGTTAAGACTCTCAGAGGATTTACCATTGGTAATTGAAATAGTGGATGAGGAAAAAAAGATTGAACAATTTATCCCCATCTTAAATGAAATATTTGAGGAAGCAAACTCAGGTGGGATGATAACGATGGAGAAAGTGAATATCATTAAATATACAGTTGCAAAGAAAAATGAAGCTTAGATATTTTTAATAATGTAAATTTATTCTGAGTGATAAATTAATGAAACTTGATATCCAGCAATATGAGATGAAATCTAAATTCGTTAATGACATTATTGAACTAAGACGATTCAGAGCAATTTTATATTTTGAACTATCCACAGCAATCGCATTTATTTTAAATTTCTGGCCTATTAACTTGTATGTAATAGTTGGTGCTGCAATCCTATTCACCCCATACATGCTCTATGTATTGTATAAAGAAAGAAAATATGGATGGATAGTAATTTTCTTCTTAGTGGTTGTATTACCATATCCTATAATATATTTAATAGTAGGTGAATATATTTTGCTGACTGCGTGGCTGCTTCTTCCCGTAATTCCATTTTATTTATACTGTTTTTTGATAAAGTTTTCTGTGGATGATTGGTTAAACAATTATAATTGGGAACAGCAGCTTATTGAACAAAGAAAAGAATCAGAAGAGAAGAAAAAGGAATGGTTGTTGTAAGAATCAAACAGAGATTGCAATCAAGACTCTGATAAGCAATTTGCCAAACAGCGTGTCCGGAAGTTTTGGTTTATTTGGATGGCAAAGAGTATAAAACAGTTCTTAATCAGATAGGGATTTACCAGATTAAAATAAATCAACCGGATAACAGCGTTCTTCTTGATTCAGTTTCCGTGCAATAAAAAATAATTTTGTCAAGCTTTTTTCCTTTAATGCAATAATAAAAATTGGAAAAGGGCTTATTTTCATCTAACAGATTTTAATCGATTTGATTCTTGATCAAAACTTTTTAATTTCCAAGTGGAATTAAAAACTACTTAAAATTGACCCCGCCCAAAGCGGGGTATTTTTTCCGCAAGATGGCAAAGACAAGAAAAACAAATAATAACGGAAACGGGTTTGATAATTCAAACTCCGGCGATGTGAAGCCGCCGGCAGCACCGGAGATAGAAGCATCTGTACTCGGTGCAATGATGATTGAGAAGGAAGCTGTTGCGAAAGCAATGGAAATGTTAAGTCCTGATAGTTTCTACGTCAAGGCTCACAAATTGATTTTTGAAGCGATGATTTCCTTATTCGATTCCGATGAACCGATTGACACCGTTACTCTTTACGAAGAATTAAAAAAACGCGGCCACCTTGAAGAAGCGGGCGGCGCAGTTTATCTCAGCAAACTTTCGCAGAACATACCTTCAGCAGCAAATATTGAATACCACGCAAAAATAATTCTGGAGAAACAGATTCTTCGCGGCTTAATTACAAGTGCTCACGAAATAGCGAGGAATGCTTATGAAGGCTCAGCCGATGCATTCGATATTCTCGATGATGCTGAACGAAGAATATTTGACATAACCGAAAGCCATCTTACAAAATCTTACCAGGGAATGGATAAAGCAGTAAGAGAAGCGATGGAATATATCGAGACCATTCACTCATCTACTCAACAGAGGTTTTCTGTACCTACAGGATTTTTCGAGCTTGATGAAATTTTAGGAGGTCTGCAAAAATCAGATTTAATAATTCTTGCCGCACGTCCTTCAATTGGTAAAACTGCTTTGGCTTTGTCAATCGCACGCAATGCTGCAATTGATCACAAAGTTCCTGTTGGAATTTTTAGTCTGGAAATGGCAACGATGCAGCTAATCATCAGAATGATTTGTGCTGAAGCAAGAATTAATGCTCATCTTGTTAGAACTGGAAAACTTCCACATTCAGAAGGTCCGAAGCTGAGCAAAACAGTTCACAAGTTAACTGACGCACCAATTTATGTTGATGATACTCCTGCTTCAACCGTTCTTGAAATCAGAGCGAAAGCAAGAAGACTAAAAGCTGAAAAAGGAATTGGATTAATAATTATAGATTATCTTCAGCTTATGACTGGTCCGGCAAAAGCTGAATCACGTGAAAGAGAAATTTCCCACATATCACGTTCGCTCAAATCATTGGCAAAAGAATTGAACATTCCGGTAATGGCACTTGCTCAGTTAAACAGAGCAGTAGAAGCAAGATCGGATAAACGTCCCCAGCTTTCTGATCTGAGAGAATCCGGTTCAATTGAGCAGGATGCTGATGTTGTTATGTTCCTCAACAGACCAGAATATTATGGAATTGAAAAAGATGAAAACGGTGAGTCGCTTGAAGGAGTTGCGGAGGTGATTGTTGGAAAACAGAGAAATGGTCCCACAGGAATGGTCAAACTTGCTTTTGTTAAAGAATATGCACGCTTCGAGAATCTGGCACACGCCCGGCAGATTGAAGAGTTTGCTTCACTTCCTGCTGATGAAGACATTATATAACAAGTCAAAAGTCAAAAGTCAAAGGTCAAAAGAAATTTCAATTCTTGCTGGCCTTTTGTCTGTCATACTCTCATTCAGTTATTCTTACTCTCAAGTCTTTACTGAGAAGGATATAGAAATTTGCAGCTCAAAGTTTGAATTAGCTGTTGATAAAAATCTTTCAGAGAAACCGATCGGGGATGTAATTACTGAAATCGGTAAAAGTTTTATTGGGACTGAATATCTTTCTTACGGTCTTGAAAAAGATGGCGATGAACAGCTTGTAATAAATTTTACCGGACTTGATTGCACAACCTTTCTTGAAAACTCACTTGTTCTTGCACGATGTATTAAAGCTGGTAAAACTTCCTTTGAAGATTATATGAACGAGCTTCAATCCGTACGTTACAGAGATGGTGTAATCGATCAATATCCATCACGCCTTCACTACTTTTCAGATTGGATTTATGATAATGTGAAGAAAGGAATTGTTGAAGATGTTACAGAAGAGATTGGTGGGAAGAAGATAAAGTTCAAAGTTAATTTTATGTCAACCCACCCTGATAGTTACAAGCATCTCAAAGAAAACCCGGATTTCATTCCTGTAATTAGAAAGCAGGAAGAAGAGATTAGCTGCAGAGAATACTTCTTCATACCAAAAGAGGGTTTAAAATTAAAAGAGAAATTAATTGGAAATGGCGATTTGATTGCAATTACCACAACTGTTGAGGGATTGGATATTGGTCACATTGGAATAGCTGTTAAAATGGATGATGGAAGAATTCATTTGCTTCATGCACCAACCGAGAATACCAAAGTTCAAATCACCGAGCAGCCGCTGTCTGATTATTTGATGAAATATAAAAGACATTCAGGTGTGATAGTGTTGAGAGTCCTTGAACCCAACTGAATTGCCAATAGATTCATCCTCCTTGTTTGCATTTGTTAATTCGTGCAAATTCGTGGCTAGATAAATTGTTTGCCACGAATTATTTCCCGAATATTCTCTTCGATTGTTCTCGGTTTTATTCCAAGCGATTGAAGCTTTTCAGTATTCAAAGAAACATCTTCAACTTTTGGAAGATTTGGAATTTCATCCATTGTAATTTTTTGAAGAAGATTTTTATCGAAGCCAGCCAATGAGCAAAGAATTTCTCCAAGTTCATATCTCGAAACTCTTTCCATTCCACCAAGATTAATTGTTTCTTCTTTCAAATCCAATCCTGCCAAATCAGTAATTATTCTTGAAGCATCCCTTAAGGAAATTGGTGTTCTGAATTGATCGGTAAAAAGTTTAACGGGTTTATTGTTTTTCAGATCATCAAACATATTCTGAAAATGACATCGGGAGTGATTCAAACCAATTCCATAAAGTAAAGCAGTTCTTAAAATCAAATAATTTTCTGTTGATTCTTTGACTTTCATTTCACCAACCAGTTTTGTTTCGGCATACAATGAAGCAGGGATTAACTTTGCATCTTCTTTCAAAAATGAACCTCTGTATCCGGCATAAACAAGATCTGTAGAAATGTAAATAAGTCTGGCTTTATACTTTTCACAGAGCATCGCAATAGATTTTGTTGAGGTAACATTAGTATCAAAATATTCTTTAGCAGATTGATTCTCTTTCGGAACCGGATTTGTGATTGCAGCAGTATGAATAACAATTTCAGGTTTAACTGTATCAAAAATCATTCGGAGTTCATTTGTATTTAGGATGTCAATTTTTGAAGATTGGAAATTCTTTACAATTGCCCATATTATTTCGGTAGGTTGTATGAATGTTGAACTTCTTTGAAACAGCTATATTTAGATACTGCCCAAGCAGTCCGCTTCCACCTGTTATTAGAACATTTTTCATTGAGTATACCGAATTAGTGACTTATTCTATTTCCAATCAAGCAATAGATTTGAGAAGATTAAATTTGTTATCATCCATTCTTTGGATTTACTTCATCCCTTTGGTAAATTTATAAATTATTAAACGGAATTATATGTATAAAAAATTAATATTAAGCACTTTAATCCTCTCAAGCATAGTGATCTATGGCCAATCAGGCCAGTTCTTTGACGCACCATTCGGTGGAGGTATTGGCTATGTCCCTGCATGGTACATACCGAACATTGATCCAATCAATTCACAACTAAATGAAATCGGAATGTCCGAACTATCAAGCAGCGGTTTCTATTCATCTGGAATTGCAGGTTTTCTCTATGTGGGATTTGTTAAGAACTTGCGGGTTGGTGGAATGGGTTATGGAGGTTCTGTTTCGACCTCTCAGACTATTGAGAATGTGAACCAAGAAGTTGTTTATAGTTTGGGTGGTGGTGGTCTAACCGTTGAATATACACTACCTTTCATTAAAGATATTGGTGTTTCAGTTGGTGCTGCTATTGGTTCCGGAAACTTAGAGCTTGACATTTACAGAAACTCAGGAGACTTTACTTGGGAAGGTACCTGGGAAGAATTATCTGACCCCAATATTCCATCTGAGAGTTATAACCGCAAATTGGAAAACAGTTTTTGGATGATTACACCAACTATAAATCTTGACTATCCAATTTATAGATTCGTTTCATTGAGACTCGGAGTTGGTTATCAGCTTACATTTGCAGATGAGTGGACTGCTGATAACGATCAGCCTGTATCTAATATACCTTCCGATTTAAATAGCAATTCATTTTTTATTCAATCTGGAATCTTTATAGGATTTTTCTCGTTTTAGTTATGAAAAGAATTTTAGTTACCGGTGGCGCCGGTTTTATTGGCAGCAATTTTATTAACTACATACTAAGCAGCCGAAAAGACATCTTTATTGTTAATCTTGATAAGTTAACCTACGCTGGAAATCTTCAAAATCTGAAAAATGTAGAAAAACATTCTAACTATACTTTTGTTAAAGGTGATATTGTAAATGATGAATTAGTGAGTTATCTATTTCAAAAATATGAGATTACTCACGTCATTAACTTTGCTGCTGAATCACACGTTGATAGAAGTATTCTTGGCTCAGAAATATTCTTCAGGACAAATGTTCTAGGAACAAATGTTCTTCTTGAAAATGCAAAACGATTCGGAGTTGAAAAGTTTATTCAGATATCGACAGATGAAGTATACGGCAGCCTCGGACCTGAAGGACAATTTGAGGAGACGACTCCATTACAGCCAAATAGTCCTTATGCAGCAAGTAAAGCAGCCGCTGATATGATGGCACTTGCATTTCATCATACCTATCACGTTCCTGTTGTCATTACGAGATGTTCAAACAATTATGGTCCATACCAATTCCCTGAAAAACTCATTCCGTTGATGATCATTAACTCGTTAAATGATAAAAAGCTTCCGGTTTATGGCGATGGAATGAATGTCCGTGATTGGATTTA
>JAXHLB010000042.1:32500-222243 GCA_034522695.1 Ignavibacteriaceae bacterium
AACTCGGAAATAGCTCGTATTCCTCGAAATAGCTTTAGGGCTAGCCTCGATTAATAGTATGCAGGAGGTAGAGCACTGATTGGGCTAGGGCTGTCACAACGGTACCAAACCCAGACAAACTCCGAATGCCTGTCATATTTTTTTCGGGAGTCAGGCTGTGAGGGATAAGCTTCACGGCCGAGAGGGGAACAACCCAGACCACCAACTAAGGTCCCCAAATAATAGTTAACAGAGAAAGGATGTTAAGTTGCTTAGACAACTAGGATGTTGGCTTAGAAGCAGCCATTCATTTAAAGAGTGCGTAATAGCTCACTAGTCAAGCGACTTAGCGTCGACAATACACGGGACTTAAACTATTTACCGAAGTTGTGGGCTCCGATTTATCGGAGCGGTAGAGGAACATTCTATATGCATTGAAGGTTAACTGTGAGGTTAACTGGAGCGTATAGAAAAGCAAATGTTGGCATTAGTAACGATAATCCCGGTGCAAAACCGGGACGCCGAAAATCTAAGGTTTCCTGAGCAATGTTAATCATCTCAGGGTTAGTCGGATCCTAAGCCGAGGCCGAAAGGCGTAGGTGATGGAAAACAGGTTAATATTCCTGTACCTGGTCAATTTCGTTTGACCGCAAGGAGGGACGCAGAAGTGAAGGTCAGCCGCCTGTTGGATTAGGCGGTCTAAGCAAGTAGGCTGAAAGCGTTGGCAAATCCGCGCTTTCTTAAGGCCGAGATGCGAACGGGAGTCCTTTGGACATAAACTGACCGTAAGCACACTGCCGAGAAAATCTTCGTGCGGGAGAAATTTATCAGACCGTACCGCAAACCGACACAGGTAGATGAGATGAGTATTCTAAGGCGCTCGAGTGAGCCGTGGTTAAGGAACTCGGCAAATTAACCCCGTAACTTCGGGATAAGGGGTGCCTCTTGTAAGTGATGTCCTTCGCGGGCAAAGCTGAAAGAGGCCGCAGTGAAATGGCCCAAGCGACTGTTTAACAAAAACACATGTCTCTGCGAAGTCAATCAAGACGATGTATAGGGACTGACACCTGCCCGGTGCTGGAAGGTTAAGAGGAGAAGTCAGCCGCAAGGCGAAGCTTTGAATCGAAGCCCCAGTAAACGGCGGCCGTAACTATAACGGTCCTAAGGTAGCGAAATTCCTTGTCGGGTAAGTTCCGACCTGCACGAATGGTGTAACGATTTGGGCACTGTCTCAACCACGGGCTCGGTGAAATTGTGGTACCGGTGAAGACGCCGGTTACCCGCATATGGACGGAAAGACCCCGTGCACCTTTACTGCACCCTAATATTGGGTTCGGATAGGGCATGTGTAGCATAGGTGGGAGGCTTTGAAGCCGGGACGCTAGTCTTGGTGGAGCCAACGGTGAAATACCACCCTTGTTTTATTTGGATTCTAACCTCGACCCTTGAATCAGGGTTAGGAACAGTGTTAGGCGGGTAGTTTGACTGGGGCGGTCGCCTCCAAAAATGTAACGGAGGCTCTCAATGGTTCCCTCAGCATGGTTGGTAATCATGCGTTGAGTGTAAAGGCATAAGGGAGCTTGACTGCGAGACATACAGGTCGAGCAGGTGCGAAAGCAGGACTTAGTGATCCGACGGCTGCGAGTGGAAGTGCCGTCGCTCAAAGGATAAAAGGTACGCCGGGGATAACAGGCTGATCTTACCCAAGAGTTCATATCGACGGTAAGGTTTGGCACCTCGATGTCGGCTCATCGCATCCTGGGGCTGAAGAAGGTCCCAAGGGTTTGGCTGTTCGCCAATTAAAGCGGTACGTGAGCTGGGTTCAGAACGTCGTGAGACAGTTCGGTCCCTATCCTATGCGGGCGCAGGATACTTGAGAAGGGTCGCTTCTAGTACGAGAGGACCGAAGTGAACGTACCTCTAGTGTACCAATTGTCACGCCAGTGGCATCGTTGGGTAGCTATGTACGGTTGTGATAAGCGCTGAAAGCATCTAAGCGCGAAGCACGCTTCAAGATTGGGTATCCCTTACGTAAGTAACTTAAGACTCCTCGGAGATGACGAGGTTGATAGGCTGCAGGTGTAAGTTTAGTAATAAATTTAGCTAAGCAGTACTAATAAGTCGTGCGACTTAACCATTTATTTTTATAAACAGGTTATGTTCAAATTCTCTATTGGCTCAAGCTCTTTCAATCTTCTTTTTTTTGTAAGTTCATTCCGAATTTATTTCGGAATCTACGAGATGCTGAAACAAGTTCAGCATAAATTTAGATTTTGGTGACTATAGCCAGGGTGATACACCTCTTCCCATTCCGAACAGAGAAGTTAAGACCCTGTACGCCGATGGTACTGCATGCGCAGGTGTGTGGGAGAGTAGGTAGTCGCCAACTTTTATTTTAACCCCGTTCGCTTTGCGTTCGGGGTTTTTTTATTAAATAATTTTAGAATATGGTTATATTTTCTACCGAAATATTTAATTGAAATGAACAAAGAAAATAAAACTGAAACCATCCTAAGTTGTTACCACTGCGGTGACGAATGCAAAGATGATTCAATAAAAATTGATGAAAAACTTTTCTGCTGCAACGGCTGTAAAACTGTTTATGAGATATTAGATCAGAATAAGCTCTGCAACTATTACAACCTCGAACAAACTCCAGGGATCTCTCCAAATTTTAATTTTGGAAACCGATTTGATTATCTGGATGATCCATCGACTATTCAAAAGATATTAGATTTCCAGGATGAAAATATCAGCAAAGCAACTTTTCACATTCCGCAGATGCACTGCAGTTCCTGCATCTGGCTGCTTGAAAATCTATACAAACTGAATAATGCAGTCACTCATTCACAGGTTGATTTTCTTAAAAAAGAATTAAACGTAACTTTTATCCAGAGCAGAATTTCACTCAAGGAATTAGTAAAGCTTTTAACTTCAATCGGATACGAACCCCAGATACTTCTCGAATCAGTCGAACAGAAGCGGGAGAACAGAGCTTCACAAACACTACATCTCAGAATTGGCGTTGCGGGTTTTTGTTTTTTGAATGTGATGGTCTTTTCATTTCCTGAGTATCTGGGAATTGATGTAACCGATTCCTTCCTTAAAAACTTTTTTGTGACTCTCAATTTTATTCTTTCTTTGCCTGTAGTTTTTTTCTCTGGCTGGGAATATTTTGGTTCTGCATTAAAAGGATTGCGAAAGAAAATAATCAATATTGATTTTCCAATTTCACTTGGAATCCTGGCGTTGTTTGGAAGAAGCATTTATGAAGCCTTATCTCAAACAGGTGCCGGCTACTTTGATTCACTTACCGGTTTAATATTCTTATTACTGGTCGGGAAATTTTTCCAGGAGAAGACATATTCTTATCTCAACTTCGAAAGGAACTATAAATCTTTCTTTCCGCTTTCAGTAACTATAAAACAATGATGGAATGGAGAAATCAATTCCACTAAATAAGCTGATGGTTGGCAACAGGATCATCGTAAGAAAAAATGAAATCATTCCTGCCGACTCAATTCTTATTTAATGGCGATGGAAGAATTGATTACAGTTTCGTTACAGGTGAATCAAAACCAGTCAGCAAAGTTTCAGGTGAACTTATTTATGCTGGTGGACGGCAGCTTGGCAGTGCAATCGAGCTCGAAGTGATCAGGGAAGTTTCTCAAAGCTATTTAACCCAGCTTTGGAACAATGATATCTTCAATAAAAAGACTGAAAGTTTCTTCACGAATTTTTCAAATGTGATTAGTAAACGCTTTACAATTTTTGTTTTGCTCACGGCTTTCATTTCTGCCGCATTTTGGCTTCCATCAAGTTTTGCAACAGCGATAAATGTTTTCACCGCTGTGTTGATTGTTGCATGTCCCTGTGCAATAGCTCTTTCTGTACCATTCACATTCGGCAATGCGATGAGGATTTTTGGAAGAAACAAATTTTACCTCCGCAATACCTCAGTAATTGAAGATCTTGGAAAGATTGACTCAATCGTTTTTGATAAGACAGGAACTATAACTCAGCTTGGTAAATCCGATCTTGTTTTTACTGGTACGGTTCTAAATTCATTTCAGCAAAAAATAATTAAGTCATTAGTTAGAAATTCTACTCATCCACTCAGTCTGAAAATTTATAATTCATTGGAAAGTGATAGCTTCTTCCCTGTAACAAAGTTTGATGAAATTCCGGGACTTGGCATCACAGGAGTAGTGTACGGAAATCTAATTAAAGTTGGTTCAAAAGATTTCGTGTTGGAATCCTCAATCAATAGTGCTTATAGTTTAAGATACAATCATACAATCATACAACTGTATTCTCGTTTCAATCAACGATGAAGTGCTTGGCTTTTTTAGTGTGACAAATTCATATCGAGAAGGAATTGGCGAAATAATCAAATCATTAAGCAAACGATTTAAGTTATCTTTACTTTCAGGAGATAATGAAGGAGAAAAATTCAATCTGCTGAAATTTTTTAGCAATGAAGATGAATTAAGATTTAATCAATCACCTGAAGATAAACTCAATTATATCCAATCACTTCAATCCTCAAATAAAAAAGTTTTGATGGTTGGCGATGGATTGAATGATGCCGGTGCTTTAAAACAAAGTGATGTTGGAATAGCTGTTACAGAAGATATTAGCAGCTTTTCTCCCGCCTGTGATGCAATACTTGATGCATCTAACTTGAATATGCTTCCAAAGTTTTTGAACTATTCACAATCGGCAATTAAAATAATTTATATTAGTTTTGTCATATCATTTTTATATAATCTTATTGGATTAAGTTTCGCGATACAGGGAATGCTTTCACCACTCATAGCTGCAATATTAATGCCTCTCAGTTCAATTTCGGTTGTATTGTTCGCAACCATTTCAACTAATCTGCTTGCAAAGAGAAGAGGCTTGCTATCTCAGTGATCGTATTGTTAATAGGAATAAGTCTTTTAGTTGCTGTTGGATTTCTTGTTGCATTCCTGATTGCGGTTAAAAAAGGTCAGTATAAAGATACACATACCCCTGCCATAAGAGTTTTGTTCGATAACGAAACCGAAAAAGAAAATACAAAAGAAAATAATTCTGAATCTAAATGAAGGAATCGTAAATGAACCTGGAAAAATTCAGTTATGATAATGAGATAGTCCGAAAGTTTACACTTGCCACTGTGATTTGGGGGTTGGTTGGAATGCTCGTCGGAATATTGATTGCGACACAGCTTTTTGTCCCCGCACTTAAATTTCAACATTCCATTTTTAACTTTTGGAAGAATAAGACCACTTCATACAAATGCAGTGATCTTTGCTTTTGTAGGCAATGCAATTTTTATGGGAATATATTATTCTCTGCAAAGATTGTGTAAAGCCAGAATGTTCAGCGATATGTTGAGCAACATTCATTTCTGGGGATGGCAATTAATAATTGTAGCTGCAGCAATTACACTTCCAATGGGAATTACCACAAGCAAAGAATATGCAGAACTTGAATGGCCAATCGACATTATGATTGCTCTTGTCTGGATTGCCTTCGGTCTCAATATGTTCGGAACGATTATTAAGCGCCGCGAAAAGCATATGTATGTTGCAATCTGGTTTTACATTGCAACCTGGGTTACCGTAACTGTTCTTCACGTTGTAAATTCAATTGAAGTTCCGGTTACCTTTCTAAAAAGTTATCCGATTTATGCCGGCGTTCAGGATGCACTTGTGCAATGGTGGTATGGACATAATGCAGTTGCTTTCTTTTTAACTACTCCTTATCTCGGTTTGATGTATTACTACTTGCCTAAAGCTGCGAACAGACCTGTCTACTCCTACAAGCTTTCAATAGTGCACTTCTGGACTTTAGTTTTTCTTTACATCTGGGCAGGACCTCATCATCTTTTATATTCTGCATTACCGGATTGGGCACAATCTCTCGGAACAGTTTTTTCAATTATGCTGATTGCTCCTTCGTGGGGAGGAATGATAAATGGTTTGCTCACACTTCGCGGTGCGTGGGATAGAGTAAGAGAAAGTCCTATTCTGAAATTCATGGTTGTTGCTGTTACGGCTTATGGTATGTCTACATTTGAAGGTCCGATGCTATCACTTAAAAATGTTAATGCGATTGCCCACTTTACTGATTGGATAATTTCACACGTTCACGTTGGTGCGCTTGGCTGGAATGGCTTTTTAACTTTTGGAATTCTTTACTGGCTAGTACCAAAACTCTGGAAGACAAATCTCTATTCAAAGAAACTTGCAAACTTCCATTTCTGGATTGGCTTCCTTGGTATAGTTTTTTATGCACTATCAATGTGGTTTGCCGGAATTACTCAATCATTAATGTGGAAACAGTTCACTCCGCTTGGAGTTCTTCAGTATCCTAATTTCCTTGAGACAGTATTACAGATTGTTCCGATGTATATAATAAGAATGATTGGCGGCTCGTTGTATTTTGTCGGAGTCATTGTGATGGTTTACAATTTAGTTAAAACAGCAAAGCAAGGATCATTCGCAAAAGAAGAACCTGCAGAAGCACCGGCTCTCGAAAAGTTCAAAGACCCGCTTAAGCGTGGAGTAATTCATCGCTGGCTGGAAGGTAAGCCTGCAATATTTCTGGTGCTGACTCTGTTTGTTGTTCTTCTTGCATCAGTCTTTGAGTTTGTGCCGATGTTTCTGATCAAATCAAATGTCCCGACAATTGCATCAGTCAGACCTTACACGCCGCTGGAACTGCAGGGAAGAGATATTTATATCCGTGAAGGCTGCAATAACTGTCACTCTCAGTTAGTCAGACCTTTCAGGAGTGAAACAGAAAGATATGGTGAATACTCAAAAGCAGGTGAGTATGTTTACGATCATCCATTTCTCTGGGGCTCAAAACGAACCGGACCTGATCTTCATCGTATCGGAGGAAAGTATCCGAACCTCTGGCATTATCTGCATATGGAAAATCCATCGAGTATGTCGCCGGGTTCTTTGATGCCTTCATATCCCTGGCTGCTAACAAACGATTTGGATATTTCTGCAACTGAATCAAAAATAAATGTTATGAGAAGTATTGGAGTTCCGTATCCGGAAGGTTTTGAAAAAATTGCAAATGATGATTTACAGGCTCAGGCTGAAAAGATTGCAATGGATCTTCAAAATGCCGGTGCACCTGCCGAACCTAACAAAGAAATAATCGCTTTGATAGCTTACCTCCAAAGACTTGGTACAGATATTAAAGCATCGGGACAGGCGGGTAAGTAATATGTTTAAAGAAGTTTTGCAGTCCATTGAAGGAATTGAATTTTATACTATCGTTTCGATGATAATTCTCATTCTATTTTTTATCGGGATAGTAATCTGGCTATTCAAGGTTGATAAAAAATATATTAAGCATATGAGTGAGCTGCCGCTTAACGAAAATAATAACGAAGTTTCAAATTTTACAGGTGGAACAAAATGAAAAACAGTAAACTCCACAAAACGGCTCTAATTTTTAAATCGCTTTTATCTTTTGCAGTTATATTTTTCTCTCAAACATTTGCTGCAGGTGAATCGGATTTCCCTCCGAATTATTATGATACAGTTGCACTTATTCTTCTTCTGGTTATTGTTATTACTCTTCTCAGCATAATTTACTATGAAGGTAAACCTAAAGTTGTAAAAGAGAAGAAGGCATCAGTATTATCAAAAATCAGTCAGTTACTTACTAAATCAACTCCAATCGAACGTGAAAAGGACATAATGTTTGATCACGATTTTGATGGAATAAAAGAACTCGACAGCAAAATTCCACCGTGGTTTTCATGGCTTTTCATTATCACAATTATTTTCGCTGCGTACTATATGATTGATTATCATATTATCGGATCAGGTCAGGTACAGTACGAAGAGTATGCTCAGGAAGTTCAAATCGCATCACTTGAAAGAGAAGCTTTGATTAAATCAGGAGCTTTTGTAAATGAAGAAACTGTAACTCTTTTAACTGATGCATCTGCACTGGAAGCCGGAAAAGCAATATATGATTTAAACTGCATTGCTTGTCATGCTGCTGACGGCGGAGGAATTGTTGGTCCTAATTTAACTGACGATTATTGGATACACGGCGGTGGAATAAAAAATGTTTTCAAAGTAATTAAGTATGGCGTCGTTGAAAAAGGAATGATTGCCTGGCAGACACAGCTTAGTCCAAACCAGATGCAGGAAGTTTCCAGTTATGTATTGAGTCTGCACGGAACAACTCCTGCAGCACCAAAACAGCCCGAAGGAGAAATCTGGGTTGAGGAAAAAACTGAATAGCGATTGATGATTTGCGATTTGAGATTTACGAATTTCTAAAATCATAATTCGTTAATCGTTGATCATAATTCAATTAGGTAAAATGGGTTTGTAAAGATTTTATTATGCTATATTCTATGAACGAAGACACACTTGAAAAGCAGCTATACGATGAAGAAGCCGAAACATTTCGAAATCAATTAGCTACTGTTACTGATGATGGAAAAAGAAAATGGGTTTATCCTAAAAAACCTTCCGGAAGATTCCATCGTGCAAGGATAATAGTATCTGCTATATTACTTCTAATCCTGGTTCTCACTCCTTTCATAAAAGTTAATGGTCATCCCTTTATGCTTTTTGATTTCCTGAACAGAAAATTTATCCTGTTCGGAGTTCTCTTCGGTCCTCACGATTTTCATCTGCTTGCTATTGCAATGATCTCCCTGGTGGTATTCGTTGTACTATTTACTGCTGTGTTTGGAAGAATTTTTTGCGGATGGGCTTGTCCTCAAACTATTTTTATGGAAATGGTATTCCGTAAAATTGAATACTGGATTGAAGGCGATTCAAAAGAACAGCGTAAACTGAAATCAGCTCCCTGGACAGGAAACAAGGTTTTCAAAAAGCTCACGAAGCAGATAATCTTTTTTGCGATTGCATTTTTCATTTCTAACATCTTCCTTTCATACATCATCGGAATTGATGAACTGATAAAAATAATAACTGATCCGCCATCCGAACATCTTCAGGGATTATTTGCAATTACAGTTTTTTCAGGAATATTTTATTTTGTCTTTTCAAATTTCAGAGAGCAAGCTTGCACAATTGTTTGTCCTTATGGAAGATTGCAGGGAGTTTTGCTTGACAGAGATTCAATTGTTATTGCATATGATAATGTTCGAGGTGAACCAAGACGCAGATACAAAAAAGAAGAAGGATGGGAAAACCGCGGTGATTGTATTGAATGTTATCAATGTGTTGAAGTTTGTCCAACGGGAATTGATATCCGCAATGGTATTCAGCTTGAATGTGTTAACTGCACTGCCTGCATTGATGCCTGCGATGATATTATGGATAAAATTAAAAGACCAAGAGGTTTGGTTCGTTATGCTTCGCTCAATTCAATCCAAAATTCGGTTAGATCCGGCACTGACGGAAAAGCTAAGTGGAGATTCACTCCTCGTGCGATTGGTTATTCCACTTTGTTAACTGTACTTGTTACTGTGCTTGTTATTCTTCTTTTAAACAGAACTGATTTCAGTGTAACAGTTTTGAGAACAGCCGGACTTCTTTACCAGGAACAACCGAATGATATGGTTAGCAATCTTTATGATTTGAATATGGTTAACAAAACATTTAATAAAATTCCTGTCACACTAAAGCTGGATAATATTGAAGGCGAGCTCAAACTCATTGGAAACGAAATTGTAATGGAACCGCAGGGAAACATTGATGCTAAGTTTTTAGTTCTTCTTCCGAAAAATGAATTGAGTAAAATGAATACACCGATTGATATTGGTATTTATAGTGATGATAAGCTAATTAAAAAAGTTACAACATCATTTTTAGCACCAATGAAAAAGAAAGATGAGTGAAAAGATGAAAGCAAAATTAAATTGGGGGACAGGAATACTTATCGGAATAATTGTTTTTGTTGTTATCAGCATTTCAATGACGGTGATTTTTATGACGCAGGATGTGGATTTGGTTGCGGATAAATATTATGAGAACTCTCTTCAATACCAGGCAAGAGATAGATAAACAGAGCAGAACAAAATCACTTGATGAACAGGTGAAGATTAATTTTAATGGAGAAGTAATTAATATTTTATTTCCATCAACATATCTTGATAAAAATATTTCAGGCGAGATTTATTTTTATCGTCCGTCGAATCCAGCACTTGATTTCAAACTACCGTTACAAGTTGAATGAGGAAGGGAATCAATTGATTCTCGCTAAAGATCTTGAGAAAGGTTTTTGGAGGATAAAGTTGAATTGGATAATGGATGGGAATGGATATTTTAACGAAAGAGCAATAACGATTAATTAAATCACAATAGAACACGGATGACACAGATCGGACTGATTGTCGCAGATTTAAATCAGTGTTGATCAGTATTATCATAACAATCAGCGTTCCATTTTCTAACTATGTCACCAGAAATATTAGCAGCATTTTTTATCGGATTAGTCGGCAGTTTGCACTGCATTGGTATGTGCGGACCAATTGCAATTGCGCTTCCAGTTCCTGATTCAAGCAATCTGTCTTTTTTTACAGGAAGAATTTTGTATAATCTTGGCAGAGTTGTTACTTACGCTTTTCTTGGTGCGGTTCTTGGATTAGTCGGAAGTAAAATTGCTCTCGCTGGTGCACAGCAGGTTGTTTCGATTGTACTTGGTGTAGTAATTATCATTGCAGTTCTTCTTCCGCAGAAATATAAAAACTACTTTGCTCAGCATCCGGTAATCCAAAAACTTGCTCATCCATTAAAATCAAATATTGGTGTACTTTTTAGCAAAGGAACTTTCTCTGCAATGTTTCTAATCGGAATTCTAAACGGTTTTCTTCCCTGCGGACTTGTTTACGTTGCATTAGCCGGAGCTATTGCCAGCGGTGATGCAATTTCCGGTGCTGCAGTTATGATTCTTTTCGGACTCGGAACTGTTCCTGCAATGTTTGCGGCTTCTGTGTTTGGAAAATTTATCAATATTGGAATCCGAACTAAAATCAGAAAAGCAGTTCCTGTTCTGGCAATCATTCTCGGAGTCATTTTTATTCTGAGAGGGATGAACCTGGGAATTCCAATGCTCAGCCCAAAGTTTCTACTCAAAGTGAAGTTTCTTCAGAGATGGAGTGTCACTAAAATTCTTAGGTAGTAAATTCACTTTAGAAGATTAAATGATAATACAGATTCCTTTCTAATTTAATATTCAGCTATCGATTTAATACTTTTTATTTTGTTATTGGGAAAGTTTAGCTCAACTGTTTTAATTCGTGGAAGTATATTATTACCGGTATTAAAAGAGGTAATTTTATCCAAAGAATATTACTTAGGAAACAAAGATGAATTAACTTATCCACACTTCAAACTATCAAAATGGCATAGTTAATGTTGAAGTTTAATATTAAAAGACGGGGATATATAAATGAAAAATAGTTTAATAGTATTAATCAGCTTAGCCTTAATAGATTTTACTTTAGCTCAATGGGTTTGGCAGAATCCACTTCCTCAGGGAAAATTCAACTCAGTTTATTTCACCAATGACGATACCGGTTTTGTAGCTGGACTTAATGGTGTAATGCTAAAAACAACAAATAGTGGGGGGAGGATGGGAGCTGTCAGAATCTTACGTCAGGTGGGTTTATGGCTCATTTTTCCTGAATGATAATCTGGGATTTGCAGTTGGTGTTTATGGAACTATCTTCAAGACTACAAATGGCGGAGATGCGTGGATAGATCAATCCGTTTAAATAATATCATATTCGTTCAGTTTTCTTTTAAAGATGAAAATAACGGTTTTACTGTTGCATGGTACGGTATTGTTCTAGAATACAAATGGTGGTAATGAATGGATACCTCTTGGTGGGAACATGAAAATCTTCAATCAATATATTTTAAAAATGATTCAATTGGATTTATAATGGTTGGAATGGGCTGATTCAAAATAACTGATGGGGTGTCACCTGGAATTCTGACCATAAGAGTACAAATGAAAAACTTTTAACAATTCGTTTTGTCGATGATAGGTAGCATATATATCCGCGATTATGGTATTCTATTAAAATCTTCAGATGGTGGTAATGACTGGTTCATCAGAATAATACATTGGTATTGATATTCCGAGGATTTTTTTACTAGTATTGATGTTGGGTATGAGCCGGACTTTATTGATAACAGTGTGATCACGAAAACTACAAATGCAGGTATTACCTGGGAGCGATTTTATACTGGAACCGTCGGGCAATTGATCAACTTATTTTTACAAATCAGGATACGGGCTATGTAGTAGGTGTAACCGGATTCATCTTTAAAACTACGGACGGTGGTGCAAGTTGGATTAGTAAGGATCATGGAACTACAGACTCAATCAATATTTACATCATGGAACAAACACTGCTTATGCTTGCGGTAATTTTAAAACAACTAATAATGGTAACACTGTTAACTGTAACACTATTTTTCTTATACTTTATAAATGAAGATACTGGTTTCGTAACAGGGAAGCAAAATCTACAAAACAATGACGGTGGTAGTATGGATAGAAAACCAACCGGACATATATGGATAATTCATATCTCCTGTCCCGATACTGGCTATGCAGTAGGATATGGTGTCTATTAAGTCATAAACGGTGGAAAACCTGGGTATTATCAGGGACAAGTCAATCTTTATGGAGTTTATTTTATGATAAAGAATGGAACCGTTGGTGAAGTGGACAATTTAAAACAATAAGGTGGAATAAATTGGTTAAGCAAGCTAAGCGGAGTCAGTAAGGTAACTCGATATGTTTATGATAATAATATAGGTATTCTGCAACGAACCATTCTCCAAACAACAAACGGTGGAAGTAACTGGATAATCAGAAGAAACGGAGGTCCTTCGTTCAGGTAAATCAAACCTACCAGTAGGGAAAACCCCATAATTGACAGGACATAAGGGAAAAGACAAACACCGAGAAATAATTGTTCGGCAAGACCAACAAATATCTAAAAATAAATAATAAATAGAAAAAAATCTCTAATATTACACACATATCATCCACTCATCAGATCATTCCTTTAATTAGTTATATTTACAGTCTAAATAAATTTTAATTGAATAAATGCGCACCTGGCTTAAAGTTACAATCGGAATTATTGCTTCGCTGATAATCATCTTCATTGTTGGCGGATATATATTTTATAATTCTCTTAAAGAATCCCTGCCTGCTTATGAAGGTGAATTAAAAGCACCTTCACTAAAATCAGAAGTGAAAATTTATTTTGATAGTCTTGCTGTTCCATACATCATTGCGGAAAATGATGAAGACGTTGCTTTTACACTTGGCTATCTTCACGCGAGTGAAAGAATGTTTTCAATGGATATGATTCGTCGTGCAGGTGAAGGAAGACTTAGTGAAATATTCGGAGTGGAAACTTTACCGTTTGATAAAATGTTCAGAACCGTGGGTTTAAGCAGAACAGCAAAGATGATTAAAGAGAAAATGAATCCTGAAGCATTGAAACTTCTTGAAGCATATTCACGCGGAGTTAATTTTTATCTTGAAGAAAAGAAAAATAAATATCCTGTTGAGTTTGATGTGCTGGGCTACCAGCCTGAAGAATGGAAACCTGAACACAGCATAATTGTAATTCGAATGATGGCCTGGGAACTCAATCTTGGCTGGTGGACAGATTTAACTTTCACAGAGCTTGTCCAAAAACTTGGTGAGGAAAAAGTAAAAGAAATTCTTCCTGGTTATCCTGAAAATGCACCGACAATAATTCCTGCCGATATAAAAAAGTTTTCTCAAATCAATTCAAACTTTATCGAAACAGACAAAGCATTCAGAAAATTTATCGGGATGACAGGAACTCATCTCGGTTCAAATAACTGGGTTGTTAACTCGCAAATGTCTGCTTCAGGTAAACCGATAATTGCAAACGATCCACATCTCGCTTACAGAGCGCCGGGAATCTGGTATGCTGCTGTTATCAAATCACCATCTTGGAATGCTGCAGGAGTTACATTGCCGGGAGTTCCGGGAATTGTTATCGGAAAGAACGAAAATATTTCCTGGACTTTGACAAACATTATGACCGATGAAACTGATTTTTATTTTGAAACTCTTGATTCATCCCGAACAAAATATTTACTAGATGAAAAATGGAAAGATTTAGATAATTATAGAAGACACTATTTATACAAGAGATGGAATTAAAGAGCCAATAGAAATAAAATACACTCATCGCGGACCAATTGTTTCAGGCATTCATCCGTACAATTTTGTATTCAACGAAGATGAATCAACTTATCCGCCAATTAGTATGCGCTGGCTTGGAAATGAATTCAGCGATGAGATGGATGCTTTTCTTCAAATAAACAAAGCAAAAAACTGGAGTGAATTCAAATCAGCAGTTGAGAAGTTCAATATTCCCGGACAAAATTTTGTTTATGCAGACCTGCCTGACGGCAAGGCAGGTAACGAAGGAAATATCGGTTATGTTTTTGGTGGAGCACTTCCAATCAGACCAGATAATGCTACAACCTTTGTGTTTGATGGTTCATCTTCAAAAAATGATTGGAAAGGATTCGTACCAAGAAATGAACTCCCGTATCTGTTCAATCCAGCGCAGAAGTTACATTGCTACTGCAAACAACAAAGTGATAAAAGATTTCAAGTATCATATCACGAATCTCTGGGAACCCTCTTCAAGGATTGAAAGAATAACTGAACTGCTTCAGGCAAAAGATAAACACTCAGTTGAAGATTATATGAAATACCAGGAAGACATTTATTCGCCATATGCAAAAAGCATTGTGCCTTACATCTTATATGCTTTTGAGAATGCGGAAGTAAAAGATAAAAATCTTGAAAAATCACTTCAGCTTTTACGTGAATGGAATTTCGAGATGGATAAATATCTTCACGCACCGGCAATCTTCCTGACTTTCTTCGATAAGCTGATGAAAAATATTTATATGGATGAGATGGGAGAGGATCTTTTCAACCAGTATGTTTTTCTCGCAAATGTTCCTTACAGAAATATTCTTGAACTGCTGCAGAATCCGTTTTCTGACTGGTATAATGATGTTAAAAAGAATGAAAGAAAAACCCGTGATGATGTAATAAGGCAGAGTCTGACAGATGCACTTGATGAACTAGAAAGAAAATTAGGAAAAGATGTAAAAGACTGGCAGTGGGGAAAACTTCATACAGTAACTTTCAAACACGCTTTCAGTGGTGCTTCAGGTTTACTGGATGATGTTATCAATATTGGTCCTTATGAAATTAGCGGAGATGGCACAACGATCTTCAACACAGAGTACGCTTTTTCTGAAAGCATTGAAGAGTTTCCTTTGTTTAGTCACGATCCTTTTGATTGCGAGCTTGGTCCTTCGATGAGATTCATTTATGATTTTGCAAAGCCGGATGAGTTTTATTTGATTCTGACTACAGGTCAGTCAGGAAATATTTTTAGTGATCATTATAAAGATCAGACGGAACTTTTTCTGAATGGAAAGTATATGAAGATAAGAACGGATGAAACCTCAATCACAAATCAACGAAATAGTTTACTTAGATTACTGCCGAAATAATTAGCTTCCAATCAATCCATAATTATTCTTAACTTTGTCTATATTTACACAGATAATTTGTCCAACAACAAGAGATTAAATGAAAGTAATTGAGCATTTAGAGAAGGCGAAAGAACCTCTTATAAGTTTTGAATTGATTCCACCAAAGCGCGGCGGAGATATCACGGATGTATTACATGTTATAGATAACATAATAAAATTCAGACCGCCGTTTATCGATATCACAAGTCACTCTGCTGAGGTTATTTATGAAGAAACTCCTGATGGAATAAAAAAGAAAGTTAAAAGAAAAAGACCCGGTACTCTTGGAATTTGTGCGCTCATCCAGAATAAGTATAACGTTGATGCGGTTCCTCACATCCTGGCAAAAGGTTTCACTCGTGAAGAAACAGAAGATTTTATGATTGAGTTGAATTATCTCGGAATTGATAACGTTCTTGCAATCAGAGGAGACGAAAGCGGGTACGATAAACCAATCCCGGTAGGTAAAAGTGCAAACAAAAATGCTCTCGAACTTGTTGAGCAGATTGTAAAAATGAATAAAGGACTCTACCTTGAAGATTCATTGCTCGATGCAAGACCAACTAAGTTTTGTATTGGTGTCGGTGGCTATCCTGAAAAACATTATGAAGCCCCGAACCTGAAAGCAGATGTAAAATTTGCTAAGCAGAAAGTGGATGCTGGTGCTGATTACATTGTTACTCAGATGTTCTACGATAATAAATTCTATTTTGATTTTGTGGATAAATGCCGTGAGGCCGGAATAAAAGTTCCGATCATACCTGGACTAAAAATATTAACCTCAAAAGCTCAGCTTCATTCTATACCAAAAGATTTCCATGTTACCATTCCTTCTGCACTATCTGATGAAGTTGATAGCGCAAAACCGGATGAAGTACTGAACATCGGTGTTGAATGGGCAACAAACCAGGTTCGTGAACTTTTAGATGCAAACGTTCCAAGCGTTCATTTCTACATAATGTTGAACTCCAAACCTATTAGCATGGTTATGGAGCGGCTTAAATTATTTAATAAAGTATTTTAAAAAGTTTAACTGACTAGGATGGTTAAAGTAAGAAGACCTGTTGTTAAAAAGTTAAAATGGGGAGTCGCTGGCTGCGGACGATTTACAGAGCACACCTTTATCCCTACTCTAAAATTTTTAAGAAGAAGTACCGTTCAATCTTTCTTCAGTCATAATTTAAAAAGGGCAAAAGAATTAGCGGAGAAGTCTGGTGCATCAGGTTACTTTGATAATTATGATGAATTCCTGAAATCTGATATTGATTGTATTTTTATTGGGAGTGTCAATGCACATCATTATGAGCAGGTCATCAAAGCTGCTGAGGCAGGGAAAAATATTTCTTTGTGAAAAACCTCTGTCAATTACCAGTAAGCAAGCTGAAGAAATGGTAGAAGCCTGTAAAAGGAATAATGTTCTTCTCGCTGTAAATTATCTTCATCGTCTTCACCCTCACGTAATTAAAGCAAAAGAATTAATAAAGAATCAAACGATAGGCAAACTTGTATCGGTAAACGTTTCTTGCAACCTTGATTTCCCACCGAGTAATAATTTTAGATTCAATAAAGAACTAAGCGGCGGTGGCGCTTTGCGTGATCTTGGAACTCATATGATTGATCTGTTAAGATTTTTTGGAGGAGAGATTACAGAAATAAACGGATACATGGATAATATCATCTATAATTATGATGTGGAAGATTTTGTTTCTGCGCTTGTGAAATTTGAGAATGGAAATTATGGTTCATTCAATGTTTCATACAACACAAAGAAAGCTTTCAACAGAATTGAAATACTTGGTCATACCGGTGCAATAGGCATTGAGAATTTTATCGGAGTTAAGGGTGCGCCGTCGAAGTTAACAATTCAGCTTGATGATGAAGCCAAAAAAAGTTTCAGGAAAAGAGGGAATAAATTTCTCTTTATGATGAGAGCAATTCAGAAATCTTTCCTGAAAAATCAAATACCTCCTGTTACCGGTGAAGATGGACTTATCAATATGAAATTAATGGAAGAGCTTGAAAGAAAATGTCAGAGATAGATAAGCTGATTTCGGTTTGTCATAAAGTTTATCAAAAAGGATTTGTTGCAGCCAGCGATGGAAATGTTTCTCTTATTACTTCTGATAGTACTGTCCTGATTACCCGTTCCGGAATTTGCAAAGGTGAAATAACTGAAAAAGATATTCTTGAGTTTGATTTCAATGGGAAGCATTTAAAGGGTGAAGGAAAGATCACAACTGAGTTCAAGCTTCATCTTTATGCATATTCAAAAAGAAAAGATGTTAACGCAGTAGTTCATTGCCATCCCGTTCATGCAACAGCTTTTTCATTGTTGGGTGAGGGTTTGGTTAAACATTACTTCCCTGAGGTTATTTTAACTCTTGGTAAAGTTCATTTGTGTAATTATGCAACTCCTTCGACAAATGATCTTCCGTTAAGTCTCGAACCTTATATTGATTATGGCTGGGCATTTCTACTTCGGAATCATGGTGCTTTAACACTTGGAAAAAATGTTGACGATGCATATTACAAAATGGAAAAACTTGAACACGCAGCAGAAACTTTGTTTAAAGCAAGACTGCTTGGTAAACCAAATGAATTATCTCCTGAAGATGTGAAAAGATTAGTTGAACTTTCAGAAGAGACTTATGGAATTACTCAGGATCCGAGAAATGTTTTTTAATAATCGATCAAATTCCAAATGACAAATCCTCGAAATCAGTAACTATATTCAAAATTGAGCATAAAATTCAAAACGTATTCTGATTTCGTGAGAATTGAGATTTAGTGATTTGTTTGTTATTTGTAATTTGGTGCTTGGAAATTAGAATTAATTTTATGTCAAACAAAAAACCCAAAGTAGCATTATTAGTTGGTGGAACTTCTCCCGAAAGACAAGTTTCCAAAATGTCCGGCAAAGGAATTCTTCAGGCATTAAAAAGTCTTCAATATCCAACTATCATAATTGATCCTGCGTATGGATTAAACCAGCCGAAAGAAGAAGAGCAATTCTTTTTAGAAAAAGATTTTGCTGAAATATCAAATCGAAATTGTATCGATGCAATCAATTCAGAATTACTGGATGGTGTTGATGTTGTGTTCTCAGCGATGCACGGAAAGTGGGCAGAAGATGGAACCATTCAATCACTTCTCGAACTTCGTGGATTGAAATACACAGGCTCGAAAGTTCTTGCAAGTGCTTTGGCGATGGACAAAGAAATGTCCAAAGTAATTTTCAGACAGGCAGGAGTTCAAACAGCAGACTGGTTTACTTTGAAGGAAAGAAGCTTCGAACCTGTTTTAATTGCAGATGAAATAAAACAGAGATTTGGTTTCCCCTGTATCATCAAAGCAAATGATCAGGGTTCAACGGTAGGATTAAAAATTGTCCAGGATGAATCCGAAGTTGAAGAGGGAATCATAATTGCACAGCAATATTCAAATAAAGCATTGATAGAAAAATATATTCCCGGGAGAGAGTTGACAGTTGCGATTCTTTTAAATGAAGCGTTACCAGTTCTTGAGATCGTTCCGAAAAGTGGCTTCTACGATTATAAACACAAATACACTTCGGGAATGAGTGAATACATTGTTCCTGCAAAAATTCCTGAAGAGGTTGCACAGAAAGCTCAGCAGCAAGCGTTGTTGGCTTTTCATTCACTTGGATGTGAAGGTTATTCAAGAGTTGATTTTAGAATGAATAATCAAAATGAATTATATTGTCTCGAAGTAAATACATTACCGGGAATGACAGCTACAAGTCTTGTTCCCAAAGCTGCAAAGGCAGTTGGAATCTCTTTCGAAGAATTGATTAGAAAAATAATTCAGCAGGCACTTTGATGGCAACGGGGAAAAGAAAATCTATTTTTTATCTATTCATAGTAATTGTAGTCATTGGCATAATCTTTACTTTTTTTAATGAACGTGGAGTAATTAAATACTTTGGTTTGAAAAGCCAGGTTGACTCAATGCAGGTTGAACTTGAAAAAGTTAAGCTGGAGAACGATCGATTAAAAAATGAAATTGACTCGCTGCATAAAAAAATTCCAGCCAAGATGGAACAGGTAGCTCGTGAAAAATATAATATGAAACGTGAAGGTGAGATTAAAATTGAAGTCGAAGAAAAGTGACACCCCAATAATTCCTTCCACACCGCTTGCTGATAGAGTAAGACCAAAATCACTAACAGAATTTTACGGACAGGAACATCTGGTTGGTGAAGGCAAGCCAATCAGGTTGATGATTGAAAATAAAACTATCAGTCCGTTCATTCTTTGGGGTCCTCCCGGAACAGGTAAAACAACTCTTGCACAAATTATAGCGGAAGAAACTGATTCAAAGTTTTACCAGATAAGTGCTGTGTCTGCCGGAGTTAAAGAAGTAAGAAATGTAATTCAGATTGCAGAGCATAATAAAAGTCTTGATCTTCGAACAATACTTTTCATTGATGAAATTCATCGTTTTAACAAGGCACAGCAGGATGCACTTCTGCATTCAGTTGAAACGGGATTGATTATTTTGATTGGAGCAACAACTGAAAATCCATCCTTCGAAGTGATACCTGCGCTTCGTTCAAGAGCAAGAGTTTATGTTTTGAATGAACTATCAAAAAATGATCTTCATAAAATTTTACAGAACGCGATATTAAAAGATGAATTATTGTCGGGATGTAACCTTGTATTAGTAGATGAGGACTACCTGCTTTATTTATCCGGCGGTGACGCTAGAATTATGCTCAACATTTTTGAATCTGCTATTGTGCAGGAAAGCAATAAAGAAAAAATTCTGATCACCAAAGAACTTCTTGATAATATAATTCAAAGAAAAAATATTTTCTATGACAAAGGCGGCGAAGAACATTACAATATAATTTCCGCATTTATTAAAAGTGTTCGCGGCAGCGATCCGGATGCAGCACTTTATTGGCTAGCGAGAATGCTGGAAGGTGGCGAAGATCCTTTGTTCATTGCGAGAAGATTAATTGTGTTAGCTTCGGAAGATATTGGTAATGCATCACCAAATGGATTAGTGTTGGCTGAAGCTGCTTTTGGTGCAGTGGAAAAAATCGGTATGCCGGAAGCTAGAATTGTTCTGGCACAATGCACAACTTATCTTGCATCCTCTCCTAAAAGTAATGCTTCTTATATGGGAATTTCGAAAGCCGAGCAGGAAGTTAAAACTCAACAGATGTACTCAGTGCCGAATCATCTTCGCAATGCACCAACAAAATTGATGAAAGAACTTGGTTACGGTGAGAAGTATAAATACCCGCACGATTATGATAATAATTTTTTGTTAGAAAAATATTTTCCAGAAGAGATGGATGGAAAACAGTTTTACTTTCCAACTGACAATGGACAGGAAAAAAATCTTAAAGAACGATTAAAGACTTTATGGAAAGGGAAAAAGAAGTAACGACTGACTAAATTCCAATATTCAAATAACAAATCGCAAATAATATTCAATTTCGAAATTCCAGGAGTCAAACACTGTTTGAAATTCTGTTTTGAGATTTGCGATTTATTTGTTTTTTGGGTTTTGTGATTTGGAATTTATAGAAGCGCAAACATTTTCCCCGGTAGCTGCTTAACCAATCCTTTAAATTCAAGTGATAAAAGATTAACAAGACATTCAGATGTAGTCATATTAGCTAAAGAAGCAATCTTATCTATCTGAAGCGGTTCAGAGTTTAAAACATTAATTAATTTTTCTTCAAATAAACTAAGATCAACCTGTTGCTTTGGGATATTTTTTCCTAGCACAGGTTTTAATTTAAGTTCAAGCTCATTTATAACATCTTCCGCTGAAGTAATTAATTCAGCTTCAGATTTTTGAATTAGCAAATTTGTCCCTTCTGACAATCTCGCTCCGACATTACCCGGCAAAGCAAAAACTTCTCTGTTCTGATCAAGTGCAAATGCTGCAGTCTGCATTGCACCGCCGGAAGTTGCTGTTTCAATAACAATCACTCCCAAGCTCAACCCGGAAATAATTCTGTTTCGTCTTGGAAAATTTTGTGCGTCCGGTTTTGTGCCGAGCGTAAATTCACTAACAACAACACCAGTCTCGGCAATTTTTTCAAACAGCTTTCTGTTTTCAGCAGGATAGATAACATCTAATCCGCTGCCGATTACAGCAATTGTTCTTCCTCCGGATTTAAGTGCAGCGTTATGGGCAATTGAATCAATACCTCTCGCCATTCCGCTGATAATTGTTATTCCCTGTTTAGCGAGTTCCATTGAAATTTTCTCCGCCTGAACTTTACCATAATTGGTTGGCTGACGTGTACCAACAACGGCAATTGAATACTGATCGCTTTCCGTAAATTCACCAAGTATGGAAAAAAGTATCGGAGGGTCATAAATTTTTTTCAGAAGGGGCGGATATTCCTGATCCCAAATAGTAATCAGCTTCCCACCGAGCTTTTCTAATTTCTTTAATTCCTTCTCAGTGAACTTTTCGATGTCTTCTCTTTCGTGAGTTGCTTTACGGATTCTTTTTGCAAGATTAGTGCTGATTCCCTCAACATTCATTAATGATTGGTAATCTGCGGCGAGAATATTTTTTGTGCTTCTGAATTTGGCGAGAAGATTTCTGATTTTTCCGGGACCTATTCCTTCAATTGATAGAAGAAGGAACAGATCAGTTAACTGTTCAAAATTTAACTTACTCACTTTGAAGACATTTTATTTTTTGGAAGTGTAATTGTCGTTAACGTCAATTGAATCTACAACTGCAACGACTATAGAATGAACGGGTGCATTTTTATGACCAAGAATTTGCTGAACAGCTTTTCCTTCCTGAACAAGTAAAACCGTATCACCAATTCCTGCATCAACAACATCAATAGCAACCACATCATTTTTACCGATGTAGTTATCTTTCAGATCAATTGGATGAACGAGCAATAATTTTTGCCCGACAAGGTAAGAATTTTTCTGGGTTGAAACCAGATTCCCTTTAACTTTTGCCAGGATCAATTTCGTTATCCTGCCTGCCCATTTGGGGAGCTTGTTCCTTCTCTGCTCTTTTTCTTAAAAAGATAGATAGAGGAAAAATGATTATATAAGCAATGAACAAAAGTATCGGAGAAATTACTAACGATGAGAAACTATCCCAGGGTCCGATGTTCATAAAATAAAATCCGATCACTGTAACCAATAACCCGAGTGCAAGCAAATAGTAATTTATTTTCTCCCAATAAATATTAAACGGGGAAACTGAAGTTTTCTTTGTTTGCTTGATTGTCTTCTTTTTAATCTTCGTCGCCATAATTACTCCTTACTTAAAAAAATAAAAAGCCCAGCGATGGGGGACCACTGGGCTCGACTCTGTTACATCAAAGGGCAGGGGAGAACCCTTTGAAAGAGTCGTTTGAAATATATATACGATAAGTGCTATTTGTCAAGTATTTACTATTTACTTATTTGATAAACTATTTTCCTGATTGTATCAAATTGAAGATACGGATATTCTTCGCGAATTGCATCAATTGCATCGCCGGCACTTATTTTACCAGCCCTCAGGCTTTTGAATTTTTTTCTAATCTGGTAATCACGAACTGCTTTTTCATCAATAAGTCCGTGAGCTTCTAAAAGCTCAAAGATTTCGTCACTGATTAACTCAGACAGAGGATTGTCTATTTTCGCTTTTATTTGATTCATCTCAGCTTTCCTTTCTTTTTGTTTATAATTATCGCTGCATTGTTATAGTATCAAGTATTTAGAAATAAAACCTCCGCATTTTGTTCCGTTTAATTTAAAACTAAAATACCGACCAGAGAAGTTCCCTAAAATCGGCATAAATCTGCTACTCTGGTTAATAAAAGTTCCTAAATGTTTATTCTTATTAAAAAAGTAGCAAATCGATCAATAAATTAAAATTTTCCTTAATTGTTGCTTCAAATATAAAAAAGAAAACATTGAAATCAACAATATTTTTTTGCCAAAATTGCAATAATTACCTCTGATTTATTACGAAACCAGGATTGTAATTGCGGAAAAGGTTTTCCTTGACATTGGAAATTATTTTTAGTTAGTTACAAGTGCGAATCAATATAGATTTTGACTAATGAAGATCTCGCTAAAATTATATCTTTTATTTTTATTTGGGGGTCTTATGAAAAAAATATTTTGGCCTTTTCTCCTGGCAATTTTTATACAGCAATTCGTATTACCTCAACAAGGTTGGTTCAAGCAAAATTCACCACACGATTATCAATTATACTCAGTGGACTTTGTAAATGAATTGGTTGGCTGGGCTGTTGGTGGAATTTATGGAGTAATATTAAAAACGACTAACGGTGGTGGGACCTGGGAATTTCAACAAAGTGGAACAGAATACTGGCTGTATAGTATTGACTTTACTGATTTGAAACAACGGTATGGCAGTAGGTGAAAATGAAACAATCCTAGAGAACTACTAACGGAGGATCAACATGGGAGCACAAGCTAGTCCAATATATAGTTCATTTTATGATGTCTGTTTCACTGGATTCGTACCATGGAACTGCTGTAGGGAGACCTTGGGATTATTATAAGAACTACTAACGAGCGGGTAAACTTGGGTATATCGACCAAGCGGAACTTTTCGTGCTTTAAATGGAGTAAGTTTCACTGACACAAATAACGGAACAATTGTGGGTGATATGGGAATGATTTTAAGAACTTCAAATGCAGGTTCCAATTGGATATTTCAGGTAATAGGTACGGATTATTGGTTGAATGATGTTTATTTCATCGATGTGAACAATGGGACGGCTGTAAGTGGTTTGGGAATATCTAAAATACTGATGGTGGACGACCTGGACATCGCTAACTAGCTATGAATATTCAGGGTTGAGTAGTGTAGCTTTTGCGATTTGGATAACGGAATTGCCGTAGGTTGGATTGGAAAATTTTAAAAACTACAGACGGAGGAACAAATTGGTTACCACAAACAAGCGGTACAACAAATCAATTATATAGTGTCAGCATAACTGACTCGGAGAATATTACTGTTGTAGGTCGTGAAGCAACAATACTAAGAACTACTAATGGTGGTACTTCCTGGTCATCACAATCATTTATAAATACAGCACCATTGAACGATATAAGCGTTAAGATTTAGAACAATGGTACAACTGTAGGGATAATGGAGTAATTCTGCGAACTACTAATGGAGGTTGGAAGTGGATGACAATACAGCGGGACAACTAACCATTGAAGGGAGTCTGCTTTACTAATTATTTAATGGTACTGTTGTTGGGGATAATGGGACAATTCTAAGAACTTCTGATGCTGGCTTAAATTGGATAGTCCAATTAAGTGGGACAATAAACCATCTGAATGGTGTAAACTTTATTGATTCAGAAAATAGGGATGCTGTAGGTGAAACGGTACAATATTGAGGACCATTGATGCAGGTTTAAGTGGTCTCCACAACTCAGTGGTACGCTAACCAATTTGAATAGTGTCAGTTTTGCGGATTCAGAACATGGAACGACTGTTGGTGAAAATGGTACAATTCTGAGAACCAATAATGCTGGTTTAACTTGGATATTACAATCAAGTGGAATCAATTAAATCTTAACTGTGTCAGCTATTCTGAATTAAGAATGGTATGGCTGTAGGAGATTCTGGAATTATTCTTATGACTAGCGATGGGGGAACTTCATGGTTATCTCAATCAAGTGGAATCTTTATCGTTGTTTGGTGTTAGTTTTATTGATGCAAATAAGCTATGGTTGTAGGTGATTTGGAATAATTTTAAGGATACAGATGGTGGAAGTTGGATATCACAATCAGGAGGAACTTCATTATCATTATTTGGTGTTAGTTTTGTTGATCAACAAAATGGTTATTCGGTTGGTGACAATGGTATTATATTAAGAACTACTAATGGTGGGCTTCGTTGGAGAGACCTAATCCAAAGCCCTCTTCCCTCCCAAACCCCCACCCATTCAATCCAACTAAACTATAGCTTACAAATACACAGGAGGATTTGTAACGCTAAAAGTTTAGACATTCGGTAGAGAAGTTGTAACTTTGGTAATGAAGAAAAAACAGTGGGCAGTTATGAGGTCAATTGAGGGGAGTGGATACAAGTGGAATATATTCTATAGTTGAAGCGGGTATTCTGAAAAAAGAGAGATCCTCCTCGTTAAACTTGGTGGAAGGTCCTCCTCACATAAGCATCATCAAAGCCTGTGGTATTCAAAAATTAACATTGTAATAAGTAATGGAAATGTGGTAACTTTTCTAGACAATAATAATAAAATTATTTTATTATTATAAATCCTAGCATATTTTTTTTATATGGGCTAAAAACTAAATATTAATTTCAAAAATTATAGTAATTCAAAATTGGAAAATTCAGAGTACAAGTGAGAATAAAGAAAATTTAGTCGGTTCTGCATTTTTAGATTTTCTTTATACAATTGCAAAATTCCGGAAATTTTTATTTTTTTTCATTTCTATTATTGTATCAGGGGCAATTCTCCTTGCAGTTTTAACTCCTAAAGAGTATAAAGCTACAGCATCTGTGCTTCCCGCAGCACAATCAGATCTTCTGAGTAGCCTCAGTGGAATTTCATCCCTGGCTAAATCATTTTCACCTTTAAGAGGATTGAGTGGATTGTCAGGCTCCGATGAGACTGATAAATATTTCGCTATTCTCAAGAGTAAAAATGTTCAGCATAGGTTGATAAATGATTTTAATTTGAGAAAAGTTTACGACCTAGAGGATAAACCATTATGGAAAGTTGAAAACGCTTTATCAGGAAATTTAAATTTTGATTTGGAGACCGAGGGTACCATACTAATTGAGGTTTATGACGAAAACCCGGAGCGGGCTGCGAAAATGGCTAACTCTCTGGTAGGCATGTTAAACGAGATCAATACAGAATTACACGTCACTAATGCAAGATCTACCAGAGAATTCATTGAAAAAAGATATTTTCAGAACATTGACGATATTGCACAACTAGAGTTTCAAATGAAAGCGTTTCAGGAGAAATATGGCGTGATAGCAGTACCTGAGCAAATAGAGGCAACAGTAAAATCCCTTGCTGAACTGTATGTTGATTTAGCTAGAGAAGAGGTTGCTCTTAGTGTATTGAGAAAGACTATGAGTAAAGATAATCCTGCATTGTTAATCAAAGAAATTGAGTATGAAGAAATATACAATAAGATAAATAAGTTTGGCTCCGGAAATTTGATAACTGAATATCCTAAGATTTTAATACCGTTGAATGTAGCTCCGGAATTAGTCAATAAATATTTAAACATCTATAAAAATCTGGAAATTCAATACACAATTGCAGAATTCATAACTCCGGTTTATGAGCAAGCAAAAATTGAAGAAGTTCGTAGTACCCCATCTGTTCTGGTATTAGACGAAGCATATCCACCTGAGAGAAAAGCCAGACCGAAAATTGCCTTATATGCTTTAATCGGATTTGTTGTTTCTCTGGTCCTGGGTTTATTTATTGTATTTACTCTTGAGTTATTAAGAAAATTGCAGCAAATAAATCCTCTAAAATATTCTTACATCATTAAATCCTTCCGCCCATTATCAAGGTTACTTCCGCAGAGCTCTCCGGTGGAAAAATCTTAATTGTTATTGATGAAATAATATGTTGAGCAAGTGACCAGATCTGAAGACTTAAGCAAAATTTACAGCGGTAGCAGAGTAGCAAAAAATACAATTTATAACTTATTGGGTTATGGGCTTCCTCTTATAATTGCTGTTGTTCTCATACCACCACTAATAAAAGGCCTGGGTGAAGAAAGATTTGGTATTCTAAATCTTGCATGGGTTGTAATAGGTTACTTTAGTTTTTTTGATTTTGGAATCGGAAGAACACTTACTAAGATTGTTTCTGAAAAAATCGGATTAAATAAAACCGAAGAAATCCCCCGGCATTTTCTGGACATCCTTTTTTCTGATGCTTTCTGTTAGTCTTCTAGGAACACTGGTGTTGTTTTTTTTACTCCTTCTTTAGTATTTAACTTCTTTAATATTTCAAAAGAACTGCAACAAGAGAGCATAATTACTTTTTATGTTCTTGCATTGTCAATACCAATAGTAACAACAACTGCTGGCTTAAGAGGAGTTTTAGAAGCATACCAGAAGTTTGGTATAATTAATATCATTAGAATTATTCTTGGAGTATTTACATTTCTAGGTCCTGTGATCTGTTTAGCTTTTACAAAGAGTTTATTTTGGATAGTTATTTTCCTTACTCTAATAAGAATTGTGGTCTGGATACTTTATTTGGTTCAATGCTTTAAAGTAAATAGTAGCATTAAAAGAGAATTTAAACTTGATTCTGGATTAATAAAACCGGTTTTGAAACTTTCTGGATGGATGACAGTTTCAAATATTGTTGGGCCACTAATCACTTATTTAGATAGATTTTTAATTGGTGCATTATTGTCGGTCGCAGCAATAACATATTATGCAACTCCTTATGAAGTTGTTACAAAATTATTTGTGATCCCAAGTGCACTTGTTGGAGTGTTATTTCCGGCATTTTCAGCTACGTTTATTAATCAACCAGAACTTTCAAAAAAATTATTCTTAAAAGGTAACAAATTCGTCTTCATATTCTTATATCCAATAATACTTTTTATAATGACATTTGCTTATGAAGGAATGGATTTGTGGTTGGGAAGGAAATTTGCAGAAGAGAGTTCTTTAGTTCTGCAATTATTGGCCCTTGGTGTTCTGCTTAATAGTTTTGCTCACCTTCCTTTTACTTTTTTACAGGGAATTGGAAGACCTGATATCCCCGCAAAAATTAATTTAATAGAATTACCTTTTTATTTACTTTCAATGTGGTTTGCTATTAAGCAATTTGGAATAAACGGAGCAGCTTTGGTTTGGTTTTTGATAAATTTTGTTAATACTGTTATTCAATTCTTTATCGTTAATAAAATAATTACTGCTCATTTTGAATTTAAGTTTAGTAATATCTCAATACTTATCATGATTCTTTCACTAATTACACCGTTTATTATTAATAATCTTTTTTTTAAAATAATTTTTTCATTTGGAATGCTTTTATTTTTTATCATTATTACTTGGAGGTTTTTTCTTCTTAAAGATGAGAAAATGTTTTTGATATCAAAAATAAAAGTGTTAAATGTGTAAGCAAGCATGTGAAATTAAAGTGAATAAAATTAAATTGTATTTTAATGTCATATTCATTCTGTATTTAACTAAATTTAAAACATATAGGAATGCCATATGGGATTAGTAACATTGGGACCACCAAGCGAAATTGTTTTGGAACTGGCAAAATTAAACAATGCAACCGTTTTTGTGGAGACAGGCACTTTTCGTGGCGGAACTACACGCTGGGCATCAAGATATTTTGATTGTGTTTATACTATTGAAAAATCTGAAAGTATATTTGATTTACACAATAAAGAACTGGCTAAACTAAAAGGTGTTAAGCCTCTTTTGGGTGATTCGCGTCAATTGCTGCCCAGGGTGCTTGATGAAATAGGTGTCTCTAAAACAGTATTTTGGCTTGATGGTCATTGGTCTGGAGGAGAAACAGCAGGTGCAGATAATGAATGTCCGCTTATAGGTGAATTATCTTGTTTAGCAAATAGGAAAGGTGATATCATCTTAATTGATGATGCCAGGCTTTTCTTATCCGCTCCACCATTACCTCATAAACCATCGGAGTGGCCTGCAATTCGCAGAAGTTATTGATGCACTATCGAGCTCAGGAGATCGTCCCTTTATTCAAATTATTGATGATATAATTTTTGCTATTCCAGATGAAGAGCCGTTGAAGAGCACATTAATAAATTATACTCAGGCACGTTCTATTCCTTTCTGGAATAATCTTGGAAATTTTAATCTACAAAATTTACAAAGAGATGATCTGAAAACTATTCTGAAAGAAACTCAAACACCGATTTATACACGACTAGTAAAAACTAATTTGAATAAAATAAAAATATATCTAAATGATTTTTTTCGTCTTTTCGGATATCAATTAACCAAAGCCCCTTATTCAAAAAGGCAAATAAAATCCGGACACTTTATATGGCTTCAAAAGTTTGAATAAAAACGATTATTGATATTGGTGCCAATGAAGGACAATTCATAGATAAAATATCTAAAATTCTCCCTGATGTGAATATTTATTCTTTTGAGCCTTTTTTTAAAGGATCTCTTTTATAAAGTTAGAGAAGAAAATATCGGATAAAAACACATTACTGGTTTTAATTTTGCTTTGGGTGATTGAAGAAAAAGAGAATTATCAACCGGAATGAATATTCACCCAGCTCTTCGCTTCTAGAATTAACCCAGCTTCATAAGATTGCTTGCCGATCACTTGAAGAAAATGAAGAAAAAATTTTCGTAAAGATTTTAGACAGAACTGCCCTGAAGATTTGGAACTTAAAAAAGAAAGTTATGATGAAGATTGATGTTCAAAGGTTATGAATTAAATGTCTTTTCGCGGCGCTGAGAAAACAATAAAAGAAATTGATATCATCCTTATTGAAACAAGCTTTAATGAATTATATAAAAACCAACCACTACTCAAAGACATTTATGATTTTCTTTCGAACAGAGGATTTAATTACTACGGCAGCTTTGAGCAGCTTTATGATGTAAGAGACGGAAGAATTTTACAAGCAGACTCCATATTTATAAGAAACTAAATATGACAACAGATAACAAACCTCTCGTATCAGCAATTGTTTCGACATATAATGCAGAAAAATTTATCAAAGGAAAAATTGTTAGAACTTTCAGCACAGACAATTGCAAATAATATACACATAATTATCAGTTGACAGCGGTTCAAAGCAAAACGAAGAAGAAAAAATTAAAGAATTTTTAATCCATCCAAATATTTATTATATAAAAACTGAGGAACGGAAAACAGTCTCATAGGAGCATGTGAACAGAGGAATAAAAGCAGCAAGGAAACATTTTATCACTAATGCTAACACTGATGACAGGTTGCGAAAAGACGCCTTGGAAATATTATCTTCAGCATTAATTGATATCACCAGGATACTGCTTGAGTATGCTGACCAGATACTACTCGAGCATTCCCAATCGAATCTTCGTATGAAGTTTCCCGTTCCAAAAAAACAAAGTTCTTACTTTTTCCCGGATTATAGTTACTTCCATCAGTTAGACAGATGCCTTGTTTGTTCACGGCCAATGTGGAGAGCGAAGCTTGGAATCTGAAGATAATATCTGGTTTGATGAAGAAATCTGAAATTTGTGGTGACGAACCAATCTTAAAATTTACATCAAAAGTCTAAAATCCTGCACCTACCGAATCCTTCTGCGGTATTCTTATATATCACCTAAAAGAGAAATTTTATCTCTGAAGGATTTCGAGAAAAGGGACGAATGAAATTAGGAAAATTTAAAGAGCCATATGTTTATAATTTTTATCAATCAAAAAAAGAAGAATCAAATAACGTCATTGAAAAATTTGAAAAAAATTCTTCGGTATCCGCTTCCTTTATTTTATTTATGGAAGCGAATTTACTTATTCTTGGAGCCGCTGTAAATAATTGATAAATTTTTTCATTCTATTGAATTTGTGAGTTACTTTACAATTGCTGTATTGGAGGAGGGACCATAGAATAAAAGAGGCAATTTTCCGATTATCAAAAAAATTCTTGCGAAATGGTCAATCGCGGCGAATCGAAGAGCATCTGAAGAATTTGTTAAGAAAAAATCAGGTTCGGTAATGACCATACCTCAACTAATCTCATTAACCCTCATCATTATTACTATCTTTTTTTCTCTTAAAAAGGGGAAGTGATTTGTATTTTCTCCCGCTAAAATGCTTCTTGCTAGTTTGGTCTGTTTGTATTTTTCTTGCGGAGTTTAAATTCAGTGGATTTCAACACCGATGGTCTTTTTATAAGCTGGTTTGTATTGCTAAGTGGTTTAATTGCTTTTCTTATAGGGCTTTATATATCATATATAATTAGAGTTGGTAGTAAACAGTTATCAGTAGCAGAAAATCAGAGAATAAAATTAAAACCAGCACTGAATTTAACAGGCAAAGATTATTTATAACTATTTCCTTTCTATTTGCTGCATATTTGATATCGCTTATACTGGAATTTATTTTCGCGGGTTCCAGTACCGCTTTTTCATAAAAGACCTGACCAGGCGGGGAGTTCAAATTGGGTGTATTTTGGTTTACATCTTTTTTTGTGAGCCAAATGCCAGCCATATTCCTTTTAATTGTTGAAATATTTGTTTTTGGGTTCTGAATCGAAAGACAAAACAATTGCTGCCGTTTCATATTTTCTAATTCCGTTTTTTACCTATTTCCTGATACTTCAGCGATTCAATTATGTTTATTGGCTGGTGATGACTGTTGCATTGTTTTATTATGCGACCGGAGAATGAATTTCAGGAATACAGCTCTGTTTTTAACTGCATTTATTTTAGTTATTCAATTGTTAAGCTTCCATTCGGCTATCACAATATCCCAAGCGAGATCTGTTTATGTTGTCTCAAAGATGAAAATACTCGTCTGAATATGCATCGTTTACCGGACTAAGCATATGTATATCGTAATGAATCTTGAAAATCTTAATAAAGCGGTAGTCAAGATTGGAAGTCCATACATACAGCGCAATGACCTTTGACTGGATTTATGCATTGTCTGGATTAAAGCACTGGATGAAAGAAGACTATTTTAATTATGTCTAACAATCCATATTTTGAATGGTCGTTAGAGCACATTCCCTTTTATCTGGGATTACTTCCTGGATTTTGGATTAGTGGGTATTTTGATCGTACCATTGCTAACTGGTTTAATCATTAGGTTGGTTTATTACTATATGCGAAGCAAAAGGATTCCCTGGATGGAGTTGTTTACTATGGAATTTGTTTGTTTTTTATAATGATTTCTTTCTTCACAAATCCTATTCCGATTTCTAGACACCAAACTCCATTATGTTCCCGTTCTCTGGGCAGTTCACAGGTTTTTTATTTATAAGCCTCAGCCAATACCATACCAGTGAAACAAGGAAAAGTATATATGGTAATAGTAAACTGGAATGGCTATGAGGACACTGCCGAATAGGTGGAATCATTATTCAAAATTTCATACCGTAATTATAATATAATAGTTGTAGATAACAACTCTGATCAAAATGGAAGGGAAAAACTAAGGAAAAATTATAGTGAAAAAGTTCATATTATTTTCTGTAATGAAAATCTGGGATTCGCCGGTGGAAATAATGTTGGAATCAAATATTCTTTAGAAGAGAAAGCTGACTGTACTATTTTATTATTAAATAATGATACCACGGTTCAGCCAGATTTTTTAGAAATATTGGTAAATAAATTTGAAACTGAAAATCAGGCGGGCATAATAGCTCCACGAATAAATTACTATAATGAGCCTAAAAAAATCTGGAGCGATGGCGGATACATTAGCAAACTACGAGGTTCAGGTTTTCCGTATTCCGATAAATTAGAAACTGAAGTAGGTAGTCCTGATAAATCAGTAACCTTTGTTTACGGTTGCTGCATGCTCATAGGCGGGGAGGGTGCTGCAAAAAGTTGGAGATCTTTGATGAAAATTATTTTCTTCTTATAGAAGATACTGACCTTTGTCTTAGGACAATAAGAGCAGGTTATGAAATTTATGTCGCCCCACAATCAAGAATATTTCCCATAAGGTTAATAGCTCCACAAAGAGAAATTATTCGTCAATCCCTCTTTCCTACGCAACAAGAAACAGACTTTACTTTGCAAAAAAAATTTTTAAAATTTCTTATTACTTAACAGTTTCTTATTTGCTGCTCTCAATGCTAATAAAATAAACTGGCTAGCTTCTATGTGATTGGCAGGATGGAATGATATTACCTCTGTGTATAATTCTTTAAGGATTTCTTTACAGGTAATATAGGCGAGGGGACCCACGAAAGATTTGAGCAAGCTTAGATGAGAATAGGAATTGATGCCCGCTTATTGAATACGAGTATAAGAGGAACACATAGGTATCTAATTAATGTTCTTAATTATTTACCTCAGTTAGATAAAAAAAATGATTATTTCATTTTTCATTTTCAGGAAGGTATTATCAGGAAAAATGATTTCTATAATTATATAACTATCAGGAGAACCCGGCTACCAAGACAATTATTTGAACATTATTGGCTGAAATATTTGTCCTCCCCAGTGAGTCTGCAGACTATTTTTCCATATTAATATTTTATTCCTCTATGTGTTTGTACAGTTTGTTAAAAACACATGGAAAAATGTTATTCCTACTCATGACGCGTTAACAAAAACTTGCAAGGAATATTATACCTGGCATTACCAGAAAATATATGGACTTGCTCGTTCCTCCATCCATTAAAAGAAGTGATGCTATTGTAACTGTTTCTGAATAAGCAGGGCAGGATGTTCCTAAGTATTATGATGTAGGACCAGATGAAATCCATACTCTTCATCTCTGGACAGATGAAAACTATAAACCGATTAACATTCCTGAAGCAGATAAAATAACCTTATTCACAAAATATAATTTACCTGAGAGGTTTATTTTATTTGTTGGTGTTCTCGAAGAGCGGAAGAACATAACAGGAATCATAAAAATTTCAGAACTTCTTTATTCTAGGGGAATCGACATAAAGTTTTGTTACTTGTAAGGAAAAGCAAGTTTCAAACATTTAGAAAACATCATTTTGACAAAATGAAGAAAATCAGAAAGTCGAATTATACATCTTTGAAAATGTAAATAAAAAAGAACTTGTCCAATTATCTGATCCTGCAAAACTATTTTTATTCCCCATCATATTATGAAGGATTCGGATTACCGCCTTTGGAAGCGATGAAATGCGGCTTACGGTCCTTGCTTCGAATCAATACTTCAATACCGGAAATTGTAGGTGAAGGCGGAATACTTGGAAATCCAAATGATTACGAATTTTTTGCTGATAGTATTCGTTCGAGGAATGGAAAACAAAAGATATTTTTCGCTAGTGCAAATGAAGGCACTTGAGCGGGCTCGAAAATTCACTGCCAAAAACCAAATAACAAAATTGATTCAAATTTTTATTTTTTTGAAAGGCACATGAAACAATCAATTGATAATAAATTGGGCGAAATGAAATTCCGGCAAGAAACTTGTAGAACAGCAAACTGAAGCGAAGCATTATTTTGATGATGAATTTAATTCTGAAGGAATTGAAGAATCCCTAATTGAAAGAATGGAGGAGACACGCAATACGATTAAGCAGCTAATGGAGGAAAGTATTACGGGTTACCAGCCTTATATTGAAATAGGTGCGGAAAAAGGGGCAAAGGTCATTAGTTATGGAGAATGATTTTGGGGCTGCCGGTGCTGCTGCTGATTTATCTTTTGATATGCTTAAGAGTTGTAGTTGCTATCGTGCAGAATTAGATCAACCTAAGATTGCATTCAGAATCTGTACAGATGCATACAAGCTTCCCTTAAAAGCAATTGGATTCCGTTCCGTTTTTTGTTATTCAGACACTGCATCATTTTCCTGATCCCACCCCTATTATTTGCGTGAAGCATACAGAGTCCTATCTGAAGGTAATCTAGTTCTTTTTGATGATGAGCCTTAGGAAAAAAAATCTCCATCTGAACTTATACAGAGAAAAGAAATAAAGTTTATTCAAAAGAAGAAAGGCAAAGAAGTTTCATCGGTCGGACATTGGATTATTTTTTGCTATGGAAAGTTGCAACGAGATTGATACTCTGGAGGTGAATTGAAGAAACGATAAAATCCTTTTGAAAATATGGAAAAAGGGATTAAGTCTAGTTGAAAAGAAAGATGTTCAATTAAAATCCGCAAAAGTAATAACCTCACAACTCTTTTCCCCACATAATTATTTAAAATACATTTTGACTTGTTCTTCCTTGGAGGACACATCTCAGGTGTATGCAAAAAAATCCGGAATGTATTCCAAAAACTGATTGGTGTTCTTCGATTCAATCATCTGCCCTTGGTGTAAGGGAAACGATATTGGAAATAACTTTACATAAAGTAAAAGGAAATTATTCTTGCAGTAAATGTTGGTCAAAATTATACTGGAATTGATAATCTTATAATTCTGTTGAAAGATGATTTATTTGGACGATTTTCTGCGAAAATATTTAATAAAAAATAATATTTACCTAATAAGTCTATTAAAGTTAAGCAGGCATATATTTTGATTATTTTTTCAGATTGATAGTCACCTTGGAATTTGAAAACTGAACCTCATGGATTAACTCCTTTAATAAACCAGAAAATACAATGCACTTTATTCGATGATGAAAATAATCCAGACTAACAAAGCATATTATCCGAAAGTTCGTATGATAACTGCAACAACTATTACCAATCTTTCAGAAGGATTAGTCAAGGATTTTGAAGTTTATATAAAAGGTTCTTACCTGTAATGATCAACGTTCTTCTAAAAAAGTTTTTTTGAAGAATCTAAATGAGATAAAGATAATCTTTTTGCCGACATTCGGACTTGTAGCTTCACTTCCAATAAGTGTTGCATATCTGAAATCATTATCCAAATTGGATGGTGATATTCTTCATGTTCATGAACCGTTTCCTTCGCTTTGACCTTTTTCCTATGTTTTTTCATCCAAAATCGGGAAAAACTTTCACGTTAACTTATAGTCTTCGCATAGTGTGAATACTAGTTCGTCAAAAATGGGCGTTGTCTTTTTATCGTCCATACATTCATAAGTTTCTGATTTTACGCATATCAAATTTTAACATGCAGTGACAATAAGATTGAGTCATCGGAATACCTGCGGAATATAAATCTAAATGCAAAGTAATACGCTGGGTGCAAAATTAGACTGGGTTGATAATTCTAGCAACCATTCTTGATAGAGTTAAAAGAAATTAAAAGTGGATTGCACTTCACCACTGGTATTGTTTGTGACAAGACTATCTTTTGTAAAGGAATTTCAATTTCTCATTGATGCTGTGCCATCGGGTTCCAGATGTATCTCTGGTAATTATAGGTTCCGGTTCCGTTAGAAGAAGTATAAATCGGATTCAGAACCTGAAACTTGAAAACGAATAAACATATTCTTTCCGAAGTCAATCAAAAAATTCTGCGTTCCTTTTACCGAGGCTTGTGATATATTCGTACTTTCCTTTAGTTAAAAAAGTGAAACTTATGGAATTGTTCAAATTGAAGCGATGGCTTGTGGTAAACCGGTGATTTGTTACAGAACTTAAAACAGGGTACAACTTTCATCAATCAACACGGGACTACAGGATTGGTCGTTCCTCCTCAAGACTCACAAGCATTGGCAGAAGCAAATTAATAATTTGACTGACAATGATTCTCTTCGTGATGAATTGGGTAAAAATGCCAGGCGGAGAGCGTTTAGTGAATTAACCGCAAAAAAAATGGTGGAAAGAACTTACAAAGTATATAATGATCTTCTCGAGCATTTAAAAATATTTTAGTGTGAATTACATCTTCACAAGGGGTGATTTAACCAGCCAATGCAGCAAACCACAAAAGTCTCAAGTAATGTCTCCTCTATTTTTATAGGCAGGGGAGCTGAGATGCTCATTACTCTTGTCTCGGTTACATTAATTGCACGTAACCTTGGAGTAGAGCAATATGGACTTTTCTCTTCTATAGTTGCATTAGCAGTTATGTTCTCAAAGTTTATTGATATTGATTTTCCTCCAATCATGCTTTAGGGAAACTTCAAAAAAAGATTCCACTTTTGATATGCTTAACACCGCATTCACATTAAGAGCTATGCTTATTTCTAGGGCTGTTTATTGTGTTCAACTGTGTATCGGGTTAGGCAATTATTATCATTTCAAGAAAAAATAGGTATCAAATATTCTTTTTTTTAAAATGATACTTCTCATCTAAATACATAAAAACTTCCGTGAACTGCTTGAAGTACTATTCAAGGTAAATTTGAATATGTTCAATGTTATGTTGTTCAATTCGATAAGACAGCATTTTTCTTCTCGTATTTGTCTTTCTAATGCCTTATGTGGGTGGCGGAATTGAGGACCTGGTTATAGTTTATGTGGCCGCAAATATTCCCGGGTTTTTATTACTCATTATTTTCCTCAGCAAAAAATACAAGTATAGCTTTAGTTTTTCCTTCAAGCATGGATACTGGCTGGTTAAAGAATCTATTCCACTGTTCGGGACAGCAATCCTTACGACATCATATTCAGCAGTTGGATGTTCTGTTGCTAATCTCGATTCTGTAAATATTCAGAAGGACTTTATCCTCAGCGCTTCAAAAAAGGGTTCCCTTTTTCCTTATTCCACAAAAGCATTAAATAAACCACAATTTTCCCATTGATCGTACGGGCAAGAGAAAAACGCATTTTCTATTCCTATGCCCGGAAACTTGTTTGGTTATATTTAACCGTTCCTATTTTTCGATTTGCGATTTTCATTTATTATAACATTTAAAGCAGAAAAAATTAAATTTCCTATTTTCGAAAAAAAGTATAAAAATGTTTCCCTACCAATGAAAATATTATTCTGGCTCAATCCTCTTCTACATACTTCAAAACGTTCACATTATTCCTGCCGTTACTATTTAACACAAACAGAAGAATAATTTTCTTGCACATGCTGATTGTTGTATTCAAATATTCTTAGTGATGTTAACTAATTATTCCTATCTGGGTGCGGTTGTATAAGTTATTTCTTTTCAGCTTGTACATTTATTTTTCATTTTTATTTTTAAGAGGAATCGGCATTCAATTTAATTTTTTTTCAAAACGCGTTAAAAAATGGTTGTTTCCATTGGTGATTGGTGTGGTTGCAATTGATTTTTATTTCTTTTTATGCTTATTTGCCTTTAGCATTAAGACCTAACTGTAGTTCTATGCTTAAAGGTAAAATATTTTTTGCTGGAGGAAATTGGTTTAATCTTCAGAGCCATTAATTATGATTCATGGAAGAGTAAATTCATAAATTAGAAATAGATGTTTCAGTTATTATCCTCAGTTATAATTCGTCTGAAATGCTGTACAATTGTCTCGACTCAGTAGAGAAATTTACAACGTGTATTAATTTTCGAAATAATTGTGGTTGATAATAACTCAATGATAGGTGATATTGATGAGCTATTAAAATTTCAGATAGAATTACGTTGATTAAAAATGATGTTAACATAGGATTCGTGGTAGCGAATAATCAAGGTGTTAAAGTTGCGAATGGAAAATATGTCTTACTGCTTAATAATGATACTATACTTTTTGAGAATTCGATTCAAAGAAGTTTTTGAATTTGCCGAATCTCTTGATGGGAATGATATTATTGGCACGGAAATTGTTAAATGAGGATAAGTCTGTTCAAAAATTTGTTTATCGATTTTCAATCTTTACTAGAATGTATTCACTTGGAATTTTCTTCTGTATTTATTATTCTTCAATTTCAAAGCACTTCAATAAGTATCATTTGATGAATAAAGGAATAAGCCGGATTACCGAAGTTGATGTTGTAACAGGTGCTTTTTTATTCATCAGTCGCAAAACATTTGAAGCATTACGAGGATTTGATGAAAGATTTTTTTTCTATATGGATGATACAGATTTGTGTTATAGACATAAGCAGAATAATGGCAAAGTCATCTACTTCCCTGAAACTTCAATGATCCATCTCAAAAGGAAAATCAGCCGGAGGTGAATCCTGGTTTAAGAATAAAGCATCAGTCAATATCCACCATTAAATTTTTTCAGAAGCATTTTTTTGGCTTAGAGTTTTTACTGATGCTTTTTTCCCATTATGTCGGTATACTTCTGAGAATTCCTTTATTCATACTTGGCGGTATCTTTATGATGAGCAAAGATCTGGTGATGAGAGGATTTTATTACTACCGCTTGATTTTTCTATATTTGGCAAATAAATTTAAAAGCGTTGATTGAAATCCATATGAAATCCAAAAAAAATATTCTGATGATTTCTCAGACTCTGTTTCCACCTGATATCAGGTTGGAAAAAGAAATTAAAAGTTTATCAGAAGCCGGATATAAAGTTCTCGTGATTTGCAATCAGTACAACAAAGAATTAAATCCAAAATTCGAATACTGTGAAATTAAAAGAATCAATACTTTGTTCAAATCTGTTATGCTCTAACCGAATAATTAATTTCCGAATTTTATTAACCCTAAGATATATGCGAGAAAATTTATTAAGCTATATCTAGAGTTTGAACCAGACTTTATTCACGCACATGACCTTCCAATGGTTCCAGTCGCACTTTTATTTTAAAACCTATTTCGCCTTCCTGTAGTCTTTGATATGCATGAAAATTATCCTGAAGCATTAAAGGCGTTTGGCAAAACCGGTTTAATTAATTTTATTTTTAAGAATTATAAAGCCGCAAAGCTGCTTGAAAAATTTTGTATAAAAATGTCTGATGCCATCATCACTGTGGTACAAGAAAACTCACAGCGACTAATTAAACAAGGTGTGGAAAGTGAAAAAATTTATTTAGTTTCAAATACGGTTGATCTTGAGACCTCCTGCAACTGAGCCAATTGATGAAAATATCCTGGAGAAGTACAGGAATAAAATCATTTTACTTTATGCAGGATATGTTACTCCCGAAAGAGGATTGGATATTGTTGTGAAAGGAATGAGCTTTCTGAAAGAAAAGCTAAACAACGCAAAATTTCTAATTATCGGAAATGGAATTTCTATTCCTCCTCTGAAGAAATCCCGCCAATGATCTTTTATTGAATGACTTGGTAGAATTTATTGGATGGCCTGGTCACGATAGAGCTTTCATCGTACTTCAAAGTGGCAAAAATATTTATAGGTCCGCAACCCCAGTGTGAATTTTGGGATACAACCATCCCGCATAAGTTGTTTGAGTATATGTCCCAGTCGAAGCCAGTTCTTGCAGCAGATTCAAAGGCAATAAAAAGAGTAATTGAAGAAACCAATTCGCGGGTTGACTTATGAAACAGCTAATCCAGAAGATTTTTCAGTCAAAAGTTCTTGAAATTCTTTCTTCAAATATTCCTTTTGGTGAAAATGGCTTAAAGCTGTCAAACAAAATTACAATTGGAAAAAGGATGCGCGGGTTTTAATCAAGCTGTATCAGGATTTTGAGTCAAAGTAAAGGACTGGAAAATTGCAATTTTTTATGTCCCTCTTTGCATATTTTAGCAGTTCAAATTAAATAATATTACAAGAGCGTAATTGTTTTGAAAACCGCAAATGGTAATTAATTTATATAGGGCATAACAGCAAGTTTCTATGATTGACTCTTCAAAAATAATTATAGCTTTTCGATAGTAATTCCAACTTACAATGAACAGGATAATATCACAAAATTGTCTTGATTCAATAGTTAATCAGAATTATGATAAAAGTTTAGTGGATGTTGTTATTGTTGATGGTCAATCCTCTGATAAAACTATTTCTAAAGTAAGAGAATATCAACAAAAATTTTCAAACATATCCCTCCTTGAAAATCCAGTTCGGAAGACACCGACATCTCTGAATATCGGAATTAAACAGGCCAAAGGTGAAATTATAGTTATACTTGGAGCCCACGCCTCCATCTCAATCCTGATTTCATTTACTTCAACAATAAGTATTTAAATGAAATGAATTTGAAAATAACCGGAGGAACTCAGATAAACATCGGCTTCAACTTTGTGCAGAAGGCAATAGCTTTAGCGATGGAAAATCCTTTTGGAATGGGCAGTGCTCCATATCGCTGGAGTAAGAAAGAACAATTTGTTGATACAGTTGTTTATGCGGCTTATAGAAGAGAGTTGTTTGATGAGATCGGATACTTTGAAGAAAACTTTTCTATCTCGGAGGATGCTGAATTAAACTGGAGAATAAGAAAAGCAGGCCTATAAAATTTTCTTCCATCCAAATATTAAAAGCTATTATCATCCAAGGAGAACGGTCGTAAAATTTATTCAGCAGATGTTCAGGTATGGAATACTCAGGGTGCATATGTTCAAAAAACATAAATCAGCCGTGAAAATTACTCACATCATTCCACCGGCTTTTGTAGTTACAATTGTTCTGCTTTCAATTTTAACACTGGCTTCTGTTCTTGATTCCTATTTTTCTTGCTGCCGGAATAGGCTATATTTCTGGTAAAATATTTTAAGTGTTTTGCTCAAATCAACAAAAGAAAATTTGCATTTTGTTCCACTGATTTCGTTCTTAATCTTTCCTGTTGCATTTTTCCTGGGGTCTTGGGATTTATCGTTGGTTTATTTTTACCGCAGATCTAAACGGTGGTGATATTAAATGAATAATTTAATCAATAGCATTAGTGAATAAAAAAACTCAAAAAATATTAATTCTTCTATCTGACTTTATCTTTATTTGTCTGGCCTGGGCGGCATTCTTTTTCATAAGAATTGAAACAGGTTGGTTCAGGATTTTGATAATGCCGGAAGTATTTCTTCCAATGTTAGTCATTTACTTCTACTGGCTTATTATCTTCACTTTTTTTGGAATGTACCGTACCTGGTTCGCTGCTTCCCGCTTTGATGAAATATCAACTTTATTCAAAACAACTTTTGTCGGAATATTTCATTTTATTCTTCCTGATTTTTATCAGTGATTTTTTGGAAGGAGTTGAATCCAGCAACAGAATCCTGATTTTTATTTATTGGATTTTTCTCTTTGTTTTTGTTTCCATTGGAAGACTTTTTATCAGGAGTTTCCAACGAGGACTTTTAATAAAAGGTATTGGAAGAAGAAATGCTTTGATCGTTGGGTTTAATTCAAAAGCTCATGAAGTTCACGATCAGATTCTTGAACATCCTGCATTAGGTCTTGACGTTGAAGCCTATGTTGCCGTCAATCCTGAAAATGTTGGTAAAACTTATAAAAACATTCGAGTCAGAGGTTCATTAGATGAATTGCTTGATATTGTTTATAAAACTCAAGCTTCCGAAGTAATCATAGCCCTGGAAAAAGAAGACCACGATCTTCTCGTAGATATTATTTCAAAACTTGAGAGCAAAGGGATTGGTCTTAAAATAGTACCAGATCTTTATGAAATACTTAGTGGTCAGGCAAGAACTTCTCAGCTTTATGGAATTCCTCTAATTGACATTATGCCCGAGCTGATGCCTGAATGGGAAAAGAAGTTAAAAAGAATTTCGGATGTTGTTATTTCACTTATTATTCTTGTTCTTACATTGCCGTTAAATATTTTTGTTGCATTGGCAATCAGATTGGACAGCAAAGGACCCGTTCTCTTTAAACAGGAAAGAATCGGAATGAACAATAAAAATTTTAAGATTTATAAATTCCGTTCTATGTTTCAGGATGCAGAAAAGAATACTGGCCCTGTTTGGTCTACAAAAGATGATCCGAGAGTTACACGTGTTGGAAAAATAATGAGAAAACTCCGCATTGATGAGATACCACAGTTTTTTAACGTGCTTAAAGGCGAAATGAGCCTGGTAGGTCCCCGACCTGAAAGATCATATTTTGTTGAGCAGCTTTCGCAGCAAATTCCTTATTATAAAAGAAGATTGAAAGTCAGACCCGGTATTACCGGCTGGGCACAGGTAAAGCATAAATACGATGAAAGTATTGAGGATGTAAAAGTAAAATTGCGTTACGATCTTTTTTATATTGAAAATATGTCCTTGAGAATGGATATAAAAATTCTTGCCAGAACTATATTAGTAGTGTTGTTTGGTAAAGGTCATTATAATTGATTTTAAATTTTTGGCCGCAAACCTGCCTCGCCGGCAGACAGGTTCACGAATTGCTGGTCGAAAAAATAATTATATTCTAATATGAAAACATTAATTATTATTCCCACATATAACGAGCTTGAGAATTTACCAAGACTGTTACCTGAAGTTCTTTCGAAGGATGAGAGTATTGATGTGCTTATAGTCGATGATAATTCTCCCGATGGGACAGCAGCTTTCGTTGAAAGTCAAATGAAGAATAATAATCGTATTCATCTGATTAAAAGACAGTCAAAACAGGGACTTGGCACTGCGTACATCGCCGGTTTCAAATATGCACTTCAGAATAATTTTCAACTCATATTTGAAATGGATGCAGACTTCTCTCACGATCCAAAAGAAATTCCAAGATTCCTGGATGAAATAAAAAATTCAGATGTTATTCTCGGCAGCAGATATATAAACGGAGTGAACGTAATCAACTGGCCATTGCGAAGATTGTTGCTAAGCTCATTCGCAAATCTTTATACGCGAGTGATTACTGGAATGCCCATTCACGATGCAACGGGTGGTTTCAAATGTTTCAGGAGAGAAGTACTTGAAGCTATTGATCTTGACCGGGTAACATCAAACGGATATGCATTTCAAATAGAGATGACATTTAAAGCCTGGAAAAAGGGCTTCAAGGTAAAAGAGATTCCAATAATTTTTGTTGACCGGGTGAAAGGGAAATCCAAAATGTCTAAAAAAATTGTTCGCGAAGCAGTGACTATGGTTTGGAAACTCAGGATTAAAAGTATTTTTGGATTGTTGAAGTAGGCACGCTTTGGATCTTTCTGTTATCATAGTTAACTACAACGTAAAAGAATTCCTTCAGAATCTTCTCCATTCAATTGAAAAAGCCTCATCTAAAATTTCAAAAGAAATAATTGTAATTGATAATGCTTCTGATGATGGAAGTGTTGAAGTAATAAAGGAAAAATTTCCTTCAGTAAAACTGATTGAAAATAAAATCAATGTTGGTTTTGGAAGAGCAAACAATCAGGGTTTAAAAATTGCAAAAGGAAAATTCATTCTCTTCATCAATCCCGATTGTATTGTGAGTGAAGATACGTTCGATAATATGATTTCATTCTTCGAATCTCATCCTGAATGCGGACTTGCAGGTTGTAAAATTTTAAATTCAGATGGAACACTTCAATTGGCTTGCAGAAGAAGTTTCCCTGGCCCCTGGACATCTCTCACAAAAGTAACTGGACTCAGCAATCTCTTTCCCAAAAGCAGAATTTTTGCCCGTTACAATCTTACTTACCTTGATGAAAATAAAACCTATGAAGTTGATGCAGTGTCTGGTTCTTTTATGATGATCAGAAAAGAAGTTTATGAAAAGGTTGGCGGATTCGATGAACAGTTTTTTATGTACGGCGAAGATCTCGATTTGTGTTACCGCATTCAGAAATCAGGATTCAAAGTATTTTATGTGCACACTACTCAGGTGATTCATTACAAAGGCGAAAGCACTAAACGAAGTAATCTGGATGAAACAAAATTGTTTTACGACGCTATGCATTTGTTTGTTAAAAAACATCTTTCGAGTTTTCCGCTGGTCGAGTTAATACTAAGAACGGCAATCGGCTTCAGAAAACTTTTTGCATTCCTGGGCAAACGAAAGCTATCCCTCTATACTGCATTTACAGATTTTATAATTTTTAATTTATCACTCTTTGCTGCCGAAAAATTTTACAAAAGCATAACTGATTGGGTGGGCTTTGATCCGCATGCCTATTTAATAATTTACACAGTGCCTGCACTAATTCACATTTTTGTCTCCACATTATCTGGTGTTTATAGAAGAGATGAAGTATCTGTGTTGAGAAATTTCGGAGCTATAATTATCAGCTTCCTGTTTATCACATCTGCAACATTTTTCTTTAAACAGTACGCATTCAGCAGAGCGGTTGTTTTAATTGCATTTATTCTTTTCCTGATCGTAACAACACTTTATAGAATATTCCTGAAATTATTTTTTAAAGTCGGAATAAAATTAGATGGAGCATTAAACCGCAGGACAATCATAGTCGGAACGGATGAGGAAGCAGTTAAACTTGCACAAAAAATCAAAAAGCAAAAAGCAGATGTTCATAGTTATATCGGTTTGATCGGTAAGACTCATTCAGAAATCGGTAATAAAGTAAATGGTTTCAGCGTTATCGGCAGCATAGGCAATATTAAAAATGTATTCACCGAAAGAAAGATAAATGAAGTTATTTTTTCTTCTGAAGAAATTTCATATGCCGATATGATGTCTATTGTTTCTGCAAGTAAAAATATTAATGTTGACTTTAAGATTGTCGGTTCAGATATGAATTTCGTAGTTGGGAAAAGCTCCGTTTCAATGCTGGATGATATTCCCCTGGTGGAAGTGAACTATAATATTTCCAGTCCGGCAGTCCGAACTCTTAAAGTAATTTTCGATTATGTGCTTTCCTTCACTGTTTTGTTTTCCCTTTATCCTTTTATATATTTCTTCACAAAGCTATCGGGCAAAGAAACAGATTTTCGTAAATTAATTTTATCAGTTCCATCTGTACTCACAGGTAAAAACAGTTTGGTTGGGCCTAAAAAATCGTTTCTGGTTGAGAGTATGAATTTGGGTAAAGCGGGTTTAACAGGTTTGTGGTATATTGACGAGGGCACATTTACAGATTCTGAAAAACTCGATTTTTATTATGTAAAAAACCAAAACATCTGGCTTGATCTGGAAATACTCGGCAAAACTCTGAACAAAATGTGGAGTAAAGGAGATTAATATATGGGCAAAACTATTTTAGACTTTGAAAAACCAGTCTTTGAGCTTGAACAAAAGCTTGAAGAGATGAAAAAATCTTCTGATAGACTTGGAATCGAAAAAGAAATTGCTCGTATTGAAATCAAAGTTGGACAACTAAAAGAAGAGCTTTACAAAGATCTTTCCCGCTGGCAGAGAGTGCAGCTTGCACGTCATCCTGACCGTCCCTACACTTTAGATTACATTAATTTAATGACAACGAATTTTATTGAACTGCATGGTGACAGACATTACCGCGATGATAAAGCAATTGTTGGAGGTTTTGCTCAGCTTGATGATTATAAGGTAATGATAATTGGGCATCAGAAGGGAAGAGATACAAAGTCGAATGTTTACAGAAATTTTGGAATGTCAAATCCTGAAGGTTATCGCAAAGCTTTGAGGCTGATGAAGCTCGCAGAAAAATTTAACAAGCCTGTTATCACTATGCTCGATACTCCGGGTGCGTATCCCGGACTTGAAGCTGAAGAAAGAGGTCAGGCAGAAGCCATTGCAAGAAATCTTTTTGAGATGAGCAGACTGCGAGTTCCTATTGTTGTTTGTATTATTGGCGAAGGTGCAAGCGGTGGCGCTTTAGGAATTGGAGTTGGCGATAGAATATTGATGTTGGAGAATTGCTGGTATTCTGTTATCAGTCCTGAATCGTGTTCAAGTATTTTATGGCGAAGCTGGGATTACAAAGAACAAGCTGCAGAAGCTCTAAAGCTTACAGCAACTGACCTTCTCGAACAAAAAATTATTGACAGAATAATTCCTGAACCATTAGGCGGTGCACATAAAAATCATAAGCTGGCTGCTGAAAATCTTAAGACTGCAATAATAGAAGAATTGAACGAACTAGTAAAGATCAAAAAGGACAAGCTTGTTCAAAGCAGAATAGATAAGTTCGGAAGTATGGGTCCATATACTGAATAATTTAAATTGAACAACATATTTTGAGTAACAATAATTATTTTTCAATCCCGATATGTTCGGGATTTTTTATTTTAACTCTACAAATTTTGAAAGTTTCTTTTAATGCTGATACATAAAACTACACTCCGGGTTCGATATGCTGATACCGACCAGATGCATTATGCATACAATGGAAAATATTTTGAATATTTTGAAGTTGGCAGAACAGAGATGATGCGCGAGGAAGGTTTGACTTACCGAAATATTGAAGAAAGCGGTTATCAAATGCCGGTTTACGAAGCATTTCTGCAATTTAAAAATCCTGCTTTTTATGATGAGCTGCTTGAAGTTGAAACTCGTGTTGAGAAGATGCCTCAAGCGAAAGTTCACATTGACCACACAATCCGAAGTAAAGACAGAGATGTAATAATTGCTGAAGGATATATTGAACTTGCATTCATAAAATCTGATACAAAGAAAATAACCCGTGCACCTGAGTTTTTTACTAAAGCTGTAAGCAAATATTTCAAAGAATAATCAGTGGAATCAATCCTTAGAGAAATAATTAATCGAGCACTTAATGAAGATATTCAAACAGGTGATATTACTACTCAAGCAGTCATTCCTGATTCAGTTTTAGGAAAAGGAAAATTTCTTGTCAAAGCAGATGGAATTATTGCCGGGTTAAATGTTGCCAGAAATGTTTTTGAAATGATTGATGATGAGATTGGTTTTAAAGTTTTAATTCCTGATGGCGGAAAAGTCAAAGTGGGAGATATAGTTGCAGAAGTTGAAGGAAAAGCATCTTCAATTCTGACAGCAGAAAGAACAGCACTTAATTTCTTACAAAGGATGAGCGGAATTGCTACTCTTACCAATAACTTTGTTGAAAAAATAAAACACACAAAAGCTAAAATCCTAGATACGCGAAAAACGGTTCCCGGACTGCGATTGCTCGATAAGGAAGCTGTTAGGTTAGGCGGAGGGAAAAATCATCGTATTGGATTATTCGATATGTTCCTGATAAAAGATAATCACATAGAAATTGCCGGTTCAATTACTAATGCGGTAAATGCCTGCAGAAATTTCCAGCAAAAGAAAAATTCAAATCTCAAAATCGAAGTCGAAACAAAAAATCTCGATGAAGTAAAAGAAGCTCTCACCTGTGATGTTGATATTATTATGCTCGATAACTTCAACACTGCCCTTATGAGAAAAGCAGTTGAATTAATTAATGGAAAATGTTTGGTGGAAGCTTCCGGCAACATCAATCTCGAAAATGTAAAAGAAGTTGCAGAGACTGGAGTTGATTTTATTTCAGTCGGTGCATTGACTCACAGCGTAAAAGCGCTCGACATCTCACTTGAAGTTGAATTGAGGAAATAAAACCTTTGATGTTCGATAAGTTAAAAGAACTAACAAAAGACACTGCTATTTATGGCATCAGCACGATGGTTGGCAGGTTTTTGAATTTCATACTCGTTCCTCTTTACACAAATATTTTCCTGCCGGCAGATTATGGTATCATTCAGCTTATCTATGCATATATGGCGATTCTCAATATTGTTTTTATTTACGGACTCGATTCTGCTTATCTCAAATTTGCATCGTTCAAAGATATCGGAGATGAAAAAGATAATTTTTCAACTCCTTACATTTCGGTTTTTGTTACTTCTCTCCTGATCAGTTTTCTAATAATTATTAATTCAGGTGCGATAGGGGCTTCATTAAGAATTCCTTCCGATTATACTTATCTCATTTATCTCGCTGCTGCTATTTTATTTTTAGATGCTAATGTCGTCATCCCATTCCTGAAGCTTCGGCTTGATAGAAAAGCAAAAATATTTTCTTTGTACAGAATCATAAATATTTCTGTTAATATAATTTTAAATGTTTATCTGATTCTAATTCTCGATTGGGGAATAGAAGCAATATTAATTAGTAATCTTTTTGCTTCAGCTGTTTCGTTGATGCTTGTATCATTTACTATCATAAAATATTTCAGACTTAAATTTCACATATTGCTCTTTAAGAGGATGATTAAGTTTGGACTACCATTTTTACCTGCAGGATTTGCAATTATGCTCATTCAGGTCATTGATGTGCCGATACTTGAAAAACTCACTGATCTTAAAACCGTTGGTATTTACAAAGCGAATTACAAACTGGGAATTTTTATGATGCTTTTCGTAAATATGTTTCAGTTTGCATGGCAGCCTTTCTTTCTTCAGAATGCAAAAGAGCCAAACGCGAAAGAAATGTTCTCTAAGGTATTAACTTATTTTACTTTAGTCGGTAGTGTTATTCTGATTGTTCTATCTCTTTTCATAACAGACATAGCCCAGATAAAAATTTCAGGATTTTCGCTAATTGGTCCGGAGTATTGGGCTGGATTGCACATCGTTCCATTTATTTTATTTGCATATCTCATCAATGGAATGCACACAATATTCTCGGCGGGAATTTATATTGAAGAAAAAAGTATTTACGTGCCTGTAATTACCGGAATAGGTGCTCTAATAAATGTTGCTTTAAACTTTCTGTTAATACCTGTATTAAGTCTTACTGGTGCAGCAATTGCAGCAGTCGTAAGCTATCTTTTTATTGGGATTGGCTATTATTATGTAGCACAAAAATTCTTCAAAGTTAAGTATGAATTAAAAAGGATAGGACATATTTTTATCGCAATATTTTTAGTTGGAGTTGTTTTTTATTATCTCGATTCAATAGACAACTTACTGTTTCATTATAAAGTGATGCTATTAATTTTATTTACTCTGTATATTTATTTTGTAGCTGTCAATCGTGATGAAATTAATTTGATAAAGAAAAAGTTTGCAGAAAGCCGCAGAAAGAAAATTTAATGGATCACCAAATCGAAATAAAATTCAAGAGACTCAGAAAAGAATTGAATCACATTCCTTTGCCTTCTTATGCTACAAAAGGAAGTGCAGGACTGGATATTTATGCAGCAATTGAAAAACCGATAACTCTTCCGCACGGTACAATTGAAATGGTGCCGACAAATATTTCTGTTGAAATTCCTGAAGGATATGAAATCCAGGTTAGACCAAGAAGCGGACTTGCCGCAAAACACGGAATTGGAATTTTAAATTCCCCCGGAACAATTGATTCAGATTACAGGGGAGAAATAAAAATTATAATTATTAACTTTGGCAAGGAAGATTTTATTATTCAACCTGCCGAGAGAATTGCCCAACTTGTCGTGTCAAAAGTTTATACGGCAAAATTTATTGAAACAAATGAATTAAATAATACTCCACGAGGCGAGGGAGGCTTCGGGCATACCGGGCGTTGATTAATTAATTTCTTCTCTTTGTTTTTAGTTTTATTTATCTCTTCTTCCCTTTCAAATTTATTTTTAACTTACGGAAGTTGTTCAGAAAAAACCTTATCAACTCACTGCTGAACAATTTTCAATCTTTGATTTTTTTTAACCAATGGCAGAATTCATTCATCTTCATAATCATAGTCATTACAGCCTTCAGGATGGTGCCTGCACTGTTGATGGTCTGATTGCTGCTGCAAAAAAATTCAATATGAAATCTGTTGCACTTACAGATCACGGTGTTATGTATGGTGCAATTGAATTTTATAAAAAAGCTGTGAAGGCTGGAATAAAACCAATTCTTGGAACGGAAGCTTATGTTGTAAATGAAGGTGATCGGTTTGAAAGAAAAAGTTCGCAATCAAATGGCACAGGGAAGAAAAGAAAGAATTACAGTCATCTCATACTGCTTGCAAAAAATAAAGAAGGATATAAAAATTTAACAAAGCTTTCTACACTCGGACATACCGAAGGATTCTACTACCGACCAAGAATTGATCTTGATATTATTAAAAAATATCGTGAAGGTTTGGTTTGCACTTCTGCCTGTGCTGGTGGTGTTGTTTCCACTCATATTGTTCAAGGCGATTTAACAAAAGCAAAAGAAGTTGCCAGAACTTACAAAGAAATTTTTGGTGATGATTTCTATCTCGAAATCCAGAACCATAATATGGATGTCGAGAAACCAATCCTTGAAAACATGCCGAAGATTGCAAAAGAACTTGGCATTAAGCTGGTTGCAACAAATGATTGTCATTACATAGAAGCCGATCATGCAATTGCTCATAACATTCTTCTTTTGCTTGGCGATAAAATGGGAGAAGATTATACCAAACTCCGATATGGAACTGACCAGGTTTATTTCAAATCAGCCGAGGAAATGGTAAAGCTGTTTAAGAATTATGATGAAGCAATTGAAAGCACACTTGAAATAGATTCCAAGATTGATTTGAAATTGGATTTTAATGAGTATCATTTCCCGGGTTTTCCGATTCCCGAAGACTCTTCAGCTAAAAGTTCCGATGAATATTTTGAGCAGCTTGCGTGGAAAGGTTTGGAAAAAAAGAAGCTCGAGTTCACTAAGGAAGTTGAAGATCGTTTCAAGTACGAAATCGAAACCATAAAAAAGATGGGTTTCTCAGGTTACTTATTAATTGTTCAGGATTTTATTAATTCAGCAAAAGAAAAAAATATTCCGGTTGGACCGGGAAGAGGAAGTGTTGCAGGAAGTCTTGTCGCTTATGCATTGGGAATAACGAACATCAATCCACTCGATTATAATCTGCTCTTTGAAAGATTTCTTAACCCTGCACGAAAATCAATGCCTGATATTGATGTTGATTTTGCAGATGATCAAAGAGGTGAAGTAATTGATTACGTACGAAAAAAATTTGGCGATAATAGTGTAAGTCAGATAATAACTTTCAACAGGCTTTCATCAAAAGCAGTGATAAGAGATGTTGCAAGAGTTTTGAAAATTCCTATCCCAACTGTAAATAATATCACCAAGCATATTCCATCAAAATTTGGAAAAGTTTTTTCGATTGATCAATCTCTTGCAGATGTACCTGAATTGAAATGGGTAAAAGATTCTAAAGAACCGCAGATTCAGGAATTAATAAAACACGCCCGCGTTCTTGAAGGAATGAACAGAAATGCTTCCAAGCATGCTGCCGGTGTTGTTATCACTCCCGGTGATGTCAGCGATTATGTTCCGATGGCAAATGCAGTTTCGCAGCAGGAAATTGTTACGCAGTATAATATGAAGGACATTGAGAATGTTGGTTTGTTGAAGATGGATTTTTTGGGTTTGAGAACACTTACAATAATCAGAGATACGATTTTACTCATCAAGAAAAATTATAACGAAGAAATTAATATTGATGAGATTCCATTCGATGATGTGAAAACTTATCAGCTATTTACTAAAGGACAAACAACCGGCATCTTCCAGTTTGAATCTCCGCCGATGCGGGAGTATCTGAAAAAACTTCAGCCAACAAGTTTGAGTGACCTTGCTGCAATGAATGCTCTCTATCGTCCGGGACCGATGGAATTTATTGATGACTTCATTGATAGAAAATTTGGCAAAAAGAAAGTGGAATATCTTCATCCTATCCTTGAAGAAATTTTAAAGGAAACCTATGGAATAATTGTATACCAGGAACAGGTAATCCAGATTGCAAACAAAGTCGGCGGAATAAGTTTAGCCGAAGCCGACATACTCAGAAGAGCGATGGGTAAAAAAGATCTTCTGGCAATGAAAGAACAAAAAACGAAATTCATCAAAGGTGCAATTGATAATGGAATTTCTAAAAAAGTTGCAGAAGAGATTTTTAATGCAATAGATAAATTTGCGAACTACGGTTTTAATAAAAGTCACGCAGTTGCTTATAGTTATATTGCTTATCAAACGGCTTACCTGAAAGCTCATTACACTCCGGAGTTTCTTGCAGCTAACCTGACTAATGAATTTGAAAATTCTGTTAAGGTAACAAAGTTTCTTGAAGATTGCAGAAGGTTAAAGATTGAAATTCTTCCACCCGATGTAAATAATCCATCTGTTAATTTTGATGCAATTGATGGTAAGATTCTCTTTGGTCTTTCAGCAATTAAAAATGTTGGCAGAGGTGCAGTTGAAGAGATTATAAAATCAAGAAATAAAATTGGAAGAAATTTTACGAGCATTTTTGATTTCTGCCGCAATGTAGATACCAGAACTGTTAACAAACGTGCGCTTGAAGGATTGGTAATTGCCGGTGCTTTTGATTCTGCAAACAACAACAGAGCATCGCTGTTTAATTCGGTTGAGTTAGCTCTTGATCATGCACACAAAATTCAAAACTCAAAACTTACTTCGGGTGATAGTCTTTTTGGAGGAACTTCAGAGATTACTGTTCCAGATCCGGCTTTAATCCCTGCTGAACCATGGATTGAAAAAGAAAGACTTGCTAAAGAGCGTGAAGTAGTTGGATTTTATGTTACAGGACATCCGTTGCGAAAGTATGAAATTGAGTACAAATCCTTTGCAAATTTTCATATTGGTGAAGTTGAAGAGAACGAAGAAATTGAAAATGTTCGTGCCTGCGGAGTGATCACTGATGTAAGAAAAAAAATTGATAAAGCAGGTAAAGAGATGGCATTTTTCAACATTGACGATTTCACCGGTTCATGTGAATGCCTGATGTTCTCAAAAGTTTTTGCTGATTATGGTAAGTATGTTCAAAAGGAAGAGCCGGTTTTTGTTGTAGGTAATCTTGAAAGCAGCGGTGATACTGTAAAGATGCACGTCAATAAATTATTGCCCATTGATGTTGCAAGAAATGAATTGGCTGGCGGAATCAGAATTAATATCGTTAAAGAAAAAGTGCCGCCTGAAAAATTGCTTGAACTTCAACCTCTTCTCGAAAAATATTCCGGTAAAACTCCTGTATTCATTCAGCTATTTTCAAACGGAAGCAGAAGTTCTGTTTATGCTTTAAAAAATAATAGGGTGGATTTATCAACTGAACTCTTTATTAAATTAACTGAATTGTTTGGTGAAGACTCTTTTCTACTAAACCCCAAATAAGCATTGTTATCCAGGTCTTCCATTTCTTAATTTATTTGTGAGACTTTAACCGATTTTGTATTATTACATCAACTATTAAATCATTATTTCATCATCCATGGATAAAGAAGAAAATAAAAAGTACTGGGCTGTAATTTTAGGTGCTTCATCAGGTTTTGGTGGTGCCGCTGCAATGAAACTTGCAGAAGATGGTTACAATATTATCGGGATACACCTTGATCGTCAGGCGACAATGCCAAATGTTGAGAAGATTATCAATCATATTAAATCGAATGGAAGAGAAGCCTGGTTTTATAATGTTAATGCTGCAGATCAGTTTAAAAGAACTGAAATTGTAACTGAACTTAAATCAAAACTAAATAGCGAACCTGTCATAAAAGTTATAATGCATTCATTGGCATTTGGTACACTGAAAAGCTTCGTACCAAAAAATGATGAGCAGCCGATAACTCACGCTCAAATGGAAATGACACTGGATGTGATGGCTCATTCATTAGTTTACTGGGTGCAGGAAATTTATATGGCAAAACTTCTCGCAAAAAAAAGTAGAATATTTGCGATGACAAGCTCCGGCGGTCATACTGCTATTCCTTTCTATGGAGCTGTATCTGCTGCCAAGGCCGCACTCGAATCTCATGTAAGGCAATTAGCAATTGAACTTGGTCATATGGATGTTGGTGTTACTTCTATTATGGCAGGAGTAACTGATACTCCCGCACTCCGGAAAATTCCGGGGAATGAAGAAATGATCAAAGTTGCAGAAACAAAAAACCCACGGGGAAGACTAACTACACCCGAAGACGTAGCAAAAATTATTTCTCTTATGTGCAGAGACGGAGGCGAATGGATTAGCGGAGGAATGATAAACGCTGATGGCGGTGAAGATGTGGTTAGTTATACCGGTAAAAAAATATAAAATAACTTATTAGCTAAAAGGATTTTAACATGAAACCAGTTGAAATTACAGATGAAAATTTTGAAGCTGAAGTAATTAAATCAGATAAACCAGTTCTTATAGATTTCTGGGCTGTTTGGTGCGGGCCTTGTAAATTGATTGCACCAATTGTTGAAGAACTGGCCGGCGAATATGATGGCAAAGTAAAAATCGGAAAGCTTGATGTTGACTCTAATCAGCAAACCTCAATTAAATTTGGAGTGCGAAGCATACCTACATTACTGCTTTTCAAAGAAGGAAAACTTAAAGACACTATAATTGGAGCTGTTCCAAAAAGTAAAATAGTTGAAAAGCTTAACGCAGCACTTTAATTCCCGGTCACTCAAATTAAAATAATTTCTATTCAATGAAGAAAATCCTTATCAGCGATTCCGTTGATGAAAAATGTACGGAAATTCTGAAGTCAGCCGGATTTATTGTAGACTATAAAACTGATTTTTCAAAAGACGAATTGTTAAATGTAATTCCTGATTATAATGCACTGATTGTAAGAAGCTCTACGCAAGTTGATTCTGAATTGATTGAGAAGATGCAAAGCATGGAAGTTATTGGCAGAGCAGGTGCTGGTGTTGATAATATTGATGTGAAATCTGCAACACGCAAAGGGATTCTTGTAATGAATACTCCCGGCGGAAACACAATCTCTGCTGCTGAACATACAATCGCACTTATGCTGGCTGCATCCAGAAAAATTCCTCAGGCAAATATTTCTCTCCATCTGAAAAAGTGGGATAGAAAAAGATTTCAGGGCTCAGAATTATTTGGGAAAACTCTTGGACTGATTGGACTTGGTAAGATAGGTAAAGAAGTTGCAATCAGAGCAAAAGCATTTGGGATGAAAATAATTTCTTTCGATCCACTTGTCGCTGCCGATGTCGTATCTGATTTGGATATACAGCTTGTTTCTCTTGATGAAATCTGGAAAAATGCTGATGTTATCTCCGTTCACACTCCTCTAAATGACCGAACAAAATATTTGATCTCTTACAATGAACTTTCAAAATGTAAAACAGGCGTGGTGATAATAAACTGTGCAAGAGGTGGAATAGTTAATGAGAAAGATTTGTTAAAAGCATTGAAAGAAGGAAAAGTTTCTGCAGCAGGTTTGGATGTATTTGAAGAAGAGCCGCCTGACTTCAGTCTTGGATTAATTCAACATCCTTCTGTTGTTTGCACGCCGCATCTTGGTGCATCAACTGAAGAAGCACAACAAAAAGTTGCTGTTCAAATTGCAGAACAGGTAGTTGAGTATTTTAATAATGGATCTCCGGCAGGAGCTGTGAATGCATCTACATTAAAAGAAATATCAAATGAAAATCTTAAAGCATTCGTAAAGCTTGCTGAAGTTCAGGGGAAAATTCTTTCACAAGTCAGGAAGGACTCACTACAAAAACTAACAATCAGTTTCAACGGTGAATTGTTTCGAAGCTCAGTAAAAATTTTATCAACTGCTTTACTAAAAGGATTTCTTTCCGAAGAACTTGATTCAACAGTTAACTATATCAACGCTCCTGTATTAGCAGAAGATATGGGAATTGTTTTGGAGGAAATAATTTCAACTGATAATCGCGAGTATCACAATCTCATAGAAACAAAAATTGTAACTAACTCCGGTGAATGGAAATTTTCGGGCACTGTATTCGGAAGCAATGAACTGCGGATAGTTGAAATAAATAATTATCCTGTCGAGTTCAAACCTGAAGGCAACATTTTAATTTACAGAAACATCGATAAGCCGGGTATGCTTGCTTCAGTTAGCAGAGAGTTATCATTATCAAATATTAATATTGCGAGTCTTTCTCTCGGCAGAAAATCAGAAGGAGATTACGCATTAACAATTGTAAATATTGACAGTCCAATAAATGAAGAAGTTAAGAATTCGATTTCAACGATAGACGGTATAAAAGATATTTACACGGTTTGCATTTAATTTTAGCGGAAAAATCGATCTCTTGACATTTTTAACAAAAAAGCTTATTTCGAAACCAGAAAATAATTCGTAATTCAAAGCTTGACTGAGAAAAACGTTAATAGTATTTTGAACCAGTAAATTAGAAAATTTATAATCACTTGGCTACAATATATTCATTATTTAATAAGAAGATTTTATTTTTAACTAACTCAACTAATAATATCTCAAACAAAACGAAGGAGAACAATATGTTACAAAAATTTGTTACAGTTCTTATTGTGCTGTCTCTCTTACCTTTATTTTTATACGCGCAGGAAAGAACAATTCTAAAACCGAAAGGAATGACTTACCTACCTGGCGGTAATAGAAACAACCTTGAGGTTATTCCCCCAACAAAATGGGAATTATCTAGAATGCAACGAATGCATCAGAATAAAAATATTATCCAGAATTCCTCAAATTCCGATAATTCATTAAATCTTCTTGATACACTTTATTGTGTATCGGCTAACCCAATTGATCCACTTTGGTTTTCCAATTTTGGTTTTTTTGGGCAGGATTGAATGCTACAATGGTTTGTAGCACCTGCTGATCTTTATTTTAAGGAGGTTGGCTTTTTGTTTGTGATGGTTATTCGCCTCTTGCTAATGTTGAAGTAAAGATAGTAGCATCTCGACCTGATGTGGAACAACAGAGGATCTTAAAATATCAGAGCAGTGCGTCAATTGGTTCTTATGAAGCTACTGGTAATGGCTATAATGATGTTACTGCATTTCTGGATGATCCAGATAGAACCGGTGCTTGGTTTGGCGCTAATGGACATCCCGAAGTGTTCCCGGAACCTGATATATGGAGTGATTTAGGTGTTGGAAAAACTATATTACACCAATTATGGGATAGCATTAATGATGTTTATCAATTTGTGGATTTGAGTGATTTAGATTACCCTGTTATTGCTCCTGGGACGATTTTTGGTGTGGTTCGAAAATCCTGGCTCCAGGATCGAATTCGAGTAGAGTTGGAATTAGGGTCTCCTGATTAGATGATGGTGACATCGTTGTCCACGTTTGAAGTTTTACGCTGATGATAATACAAACCAGCTTCCTACCGATGACTGGGGATGGTGGTCACGCGATATGACTTTGTGTTTTTCAGCAGTTGTTGAAATATACGGCAACACTCCTCCTGATATAAATTCATTCACTACAATACCAAGTGATGTTAATCTTGGTCCCTTTACTGTTGATGCTAATATAACAGATGAAAACCCGGGTGATCCTGGTAATGCTGGAGTGGCATCTGCAATGATTCAGTGGCGTATAGATGGCGGAACAACCTGGAATGATGTAGCAATGACAGGTACTGAGCCCGACTTTACTGGACAAATCCCTGCTCAACCAGGAAATACAATGGTTACCTACAGAATAAGTGCTACGATATAACTAACAAAACCTCAACGTCGAACTTTGCAAGTTGATTTTTACGTTTTGGACCCAGCGGTGCTTCTACACTTGTTATTTTTAATGGTTTTAATGAATTGACTGGCTTTCCTCAAGATGAGTATTGGCCGTCCAAACGTATCATTTGATTATGATAGCTGGAATTATGGGCTAGCTACTGCTGGTTTGTTGAACAATTACACCAATGTTATTGAAATTTGGGATGAAAATTTTGGTGTTTATAATGATGATGCCATAAGGACCTGGATAGAAGGAGCGGGCAATGAAATTATTTCCTTGCAGGACAAGAATATTTGGGCGCTAAGAATGGCTATGTCGATTCAACATACCTTGTAGGTGATTTTGAATATGATATCTTAGGAACAATTAGTTACAATGATGTAACCTATATTGATGGTTGCGGTGGTAGTTGGTGATACGTCTTCCTACATGTAACTGCCTCAATCGGGAACATTATTTGGGACACCATTACTTACTTATTTAACTGCCTCGGTTACTGGGCTGATTCGTTGATGTCTAATCCTCTATTTGTATTAAACCCTCCCGATTTCTCTGAAAATTTAAACTGGCAGGATGGATTTGATGTTTTATCCGATGTTGTAGTTGATATGAAGGTTGAAACCAGATGTATAGGTTCCCATGGTGCACTCGTCCAAATCCAATAGTAAGAACTTGCTACATTGGCTCACCGTACTTTACCTGCAGGAAATAAAATAATATTTCATGCTTATGACCCAATTACTCTGACTACTGCAGTTGATGATGCCTATCCATACTTCTATTGGGTTGGTGCTGATACGGCTAATTACGGTAGTTCAGGCATTAAAATGGTTTGATATCCTGTTGGCGTTGATGAAGGCGAAGGAAGCCTGCCTCATGAATTTGCTCTTGAGCAGAATTATCCTAACCCGTTCAATCCAGCACTACTATCAAATTCTAAATACCATAGCTTCAGAAGGTGAGTTTGAAGATTTATGACATTCTTGGAAAAGAAGTTGCTACTTTAGTAAATGCCACCAGGAATGCAGGAAATTATGAAGTTAATTTTGATGCATCAGGTCTTGCTTCTGGAATGTATATTTATACAATAAATGCAGGTAACTTTACTTCTTCAAAGAAAATGATGTTACTCAAGTAATTTAGTCATGATGTTTATATGAAAAACGGGTGGGTTTATCAATTTAACTATTGGTAAATTCGCCCGTTTTTTTTAGAGATTACTTTTGTTCTTTTAAAAAATTCGAGATTAACTCAGAAGATTATTTAAAACATTTCGTGGAGAAGAGATGAAAAAAATATCTACAAATCTTCTGGCACTTTTAGTCTTTCTGCTTAGCTCAGCCTCAATTTTTGCTCAAACGGGAGTTGGCAAAATGAGTGGTAAAGTTATAGATGCAGATACTAAAGAACCTTTGATTGGTGCAAACATAATATTGTTGAACACTAATCTTGGGGCTGCCACAGACATCGATGGAAATTATTTTATACTAAATATTACTCCCGGAACCTACGAAGTTCGAGTCAGCTATGTAGGTTATGCCCCTAAGACAATTCAGGAGGTGAGAGTTGTTGCAAACATCACTTATGAATTGGATGTTGAGCTATCCACTGACTTTACTTTGGAAGATATCATTGTTGTCGACAAAAAATTCTTCGAGGCAAAGTCTACCAACACTGTTAAGGTAATAGACTCCGATCAGATTTCTAAGACTACCTGTTCGTGGTATTCAGAATCTTGCATCGCTGCAATCAGGAGTTGTAATTCAGGAAGGCAGCGGTGGTCAGGAAGGTAACGCTACGATAAACGTTCGTGGTGGAAGAGGTAGTGAAGTTCTTTACATAGTTGATGGTGTTCCTCAGAACAACCTTTATAACAGAGGAACAGTTGCCCAGGTAAGTAACACAGCAATAGACCAGATATCATTTCAGGTTGGCGGTTACGAAGCAAAATACGGGCAGGCACAATCCGGTATCGTAAACGTAACAACAAAAACCGGTCAGCCATATTACAACTTATTTTTTGATCTTATGTCATCTGATGTGTTAAATACAGATCCTTCCGGTTCCAACTTATATTCAGGATCAATAAGTGGTCCAATAATTCCTGGGATACCAGAGCACACAATTTTCTTATCAGGTGAAAGAGGCTGGTACAGAGATGCCGATCCACCAGCAGTTCCTCTTGAATTTTATACACTTGAAGATGGGACTATTTTAGATGAGCCAATAGTTTATGAAACAATTCCAAATAACCCTGCCGGCGTTTGGAGATTTAGCGGTAAATTGAATTCCCGGTTCAGTGGATGGAATGTGCAATTAAGTGCATTGCTGAATAATAGGATTTCAAAAACTTCTAAGGGGGGCAACTCCTCCGAGACTATATAAAAACAGCTTCTCAGTTTTTAGAAGAAATTGATGAATCGAATGACTCTTATAGTTTAAGAGTATCTCAAACTGTAAGCAATAGCACATTTTGGAATTTGAACCTCGGTTACAGAATGTTTGAATACCAACGCTACAATCCTTATCTAAAAGGTTCTGAGAATCAGATTCTTTATGGAGACAGCTTATGGTGGGCTAATGAATCAGGTATGAATGTTACTCTCCTTGGTGATGGACGAAGGACAAGAACGAAGATGTAAACGGTGTTTACAGACCTTATGGATATTCTAATGGTCTTTTCCAGCAGAGAGAAGATGTTGAGGTTAGGTGCAGATTTTGATTTAACATCACAGCTTGATAACCACTTGTTGGAATTTGGTTTTGGAGTTGAACAGCATACCGTTAGAGGTTATGGAAACTTTGCATATATTGTTGCCGGCACTGATCCCACTCAACCGGATTATATCAGGTTTGCTCAAAACCAGCCCTTCGTATTTGGATATGATGTGACTGGTAATACCAGGACTGGTTCAGATGACCCGGCTTCCCTTGGATTGGTTTGCTGATCCAAGTATTCAATCTCATCCATCCATGGCTGAGTTTTTAAGACCGCGACAGCCAATACTTGGTTATATGTATTTACAAGATAGATTCGAGTTACAGGATTTAGTTTTGAATCTCGGTGTAAGAATGGATTATTTCGATATTAAATCACATGAACTAATAGATCCTTCATTACCTTATGCTGGCGGTTTAGATCCGAATAAATTTGACATTGACGATTTTAAAATAAAAGATGTTGAAGTAAAATTCTCTCCAAGAATTGGAATCGGATTCCCTGTAACTGAAGCAACAGTTTTTCATGCTCAGTATGGCACATTTTTCCAGACACCTGAGCTTGAATGATATGTATGCTGGTCCTTTTGATTATAACCAGTATATCACAATGTCACCTCAAAATAGTTTTAATGGTGGATTACTCAGCGAAGAAACCACTCAATACGAAGTAGGTTTCAGACAGTTATTAAGCGCAAATTCATCTCTGAATATAACTGCTTTTTATAAAAACACTAAGTCACTCGTGAATGTTGAAGTTAGTCAATATCAGCGTTCAGAGGGTGGTGAAACCATTAATGCAATCGGTTCTCAAAACGCAGATTTCGGTACTGTCAAAGGATTTGCATTCTCTTTTGATGTTACGAGGTTAAGCTATTTCAGTGCTTCATTGCAGTATACACTTGTCATTTGCTGATGGAACCGGTTCTTCAACTAATTCCAGTCAGACTGCCGTATTCAGAAACCTCGATAATCTTCCTCCAAAAGTTATTGCTCCATTAGCCTTCGATCAGAGACACACAGCAATAGCGATAATTGATTTTTACGTTCCTGAAGGTGAGCTTGGATTTTTTGAGTTGTTTAATGCAAATGCAATATTATCATATAGCAGCGGAAGACCATATACACCTGTCGATCAATGGGATATTCTTGGAGATGCTGGATTGATTGCAGATAATACTGGCTATATCAACTCAGCTTATGCACCGGGTAGTTTCAGGATTGATTTGAAAGTTGAAAAAGGATTCCCGATTGGTAATTTCTATTTAACTCCTTATGTCTGGATTGAAAATCTTCTTGATTCAGATAATATAGCTGGAGTTTGGAGATCTACAGGAAGCCCATATACAACTGGCTGGCTTAACGATCCTGATGCGCAGGGTACTATTCAGCAGCAGGGAGAAGGCTATGTTAAGGATTATGAAACCCTGGAAAAAGACCCGAATAATTTTGGTATTCCGAGACTTATCAGGCTCGGGCTCAAGTTGAATTTTGATAGAATTACTTTCTAACAAAAATTTGATTTTAATTACAAACAGGATGATTGAAATGAAAATAAAAATTAAATACAGTTATAAATTGCTGCTTCTGTTTTTGGGAGTAGCATTTATTGCGTTCGGTTTTTTAGGAGATGATAAAAATGGAGTTCGTACTCCTAAGCCATTATATAAAATAACCGGCACGCAAGCTTCAGGCAAGCAGGGAGATGCTTATGGCCTGAATGTAAATAATGTCTGGATGCCATTGAACCGAAGAGGTATAATCGCAGATGTAAATATTCCACCACTTGGTAGTCTTGGGCAGTTTGCCGGAGGAGGTTTCCTCTTTTCCTCTGGATTCTTTCTCAGTGGCAATAGGGATGGAGCTCTTTGGGCTAACGCCGCAGCTTCTGCCAGCCTTGTGGAGGATTATGTTCAGGGTATCGTTGGTGGTGAGAATGATCCAAACGCTGTTATATATGTGATTAATTCACAAGATGAACCTTTTGGTCAAAGCTGGCAGGATTGGAAAGATGCGGTTGCATTAGGTGCCGATTTTGTTGATGGTGATGGTGATGGAGTATATAATCCGACTGATAAAAATGGAAACGGACTTTGGGATCCTGACGAAGATATGCCGGATTTAATTGGCGATGAATTAGCCTGGTGTGTTTTCCATGATGGCTTGCCGGTTGCTCAGCGAAGATGGAATACATCTGATTGAAGTTGGTATTGAAGTAAGACAATCAGTTTTTGCGTTTGCTTCTGCCGGAGCTATTGGAAATATTATTTTTGTAAGATACAGGATTAAATACGTTGGAACAGGCACAAGCGATCCTGAACAGCTCACCGATGTTTATTTTGGTGCCTGGGCAGATCCCGATCTTGGTGATGCTAATGATGATGTAGTTGGTGTGGACGTTCCAAGAAACGCAGGCTATACATACGGGAATGGGCCTGATCCACAATATGGAAGTCAAGTCCCGGCTTTCTTCATAGACTTTTTCTCCGGTCCGCGCGCCTATATTGCCGGAGAAACTTATAATAGATAATAATGGCAATGGAGAATATGATGAATGGCACCATTTGATACTCCTCTTGATACTGCTTACTCGGTGCAAGGTCAAATAAAAGGTGTTGTTGCATTCCCCGGTGCAAAAAATCTTCCGATATCTTCTTTTGTTGTGTATATTAATGGTGTACCTGCACTTGGTGACCCTGATAATAAAGAAGAAGCACGTAACTACGCACTTGGTTTTGATAGATTTGGTGTTGATACCTGACCCCTGTACATTTGCTTATGGTGCAGTAAGAGGCGGCGTAGATTGTAATACTGTTGATCCAAGATTCTGGTTTTCCGGTGATCCGTGTAACCAATATAGGTTGGATTTGTAACCAGAATCGTGATGCACGCCAGATGACAAACACCGGTCCATTTGTCCTTAACAAGAATGAGGAGAATGAAATAGTATTAGCTTACGTTGTTGGCAGGGGTGCAAATCCTCTGGATGGAATTACAGCCACTCGTGCAATAGATGATGGTGCACAACTTATTTTTGATTTAAATTTCTTAGCACCTACACCTCCCCCAGCTCCTGAAGTAACACTATCCTCAAGTGATGATTTTATAGATATAGCTTGGGAAACACCAAGATCAGGTAACATTATAAGAGCCAAACACCTACCTGGGATTTAGGATTTGAAGGATACCAGGTTTGGGCTTTCAAAACTAATATACCTGAAGATATTGTGTCCGGAGAGGAAAATTCGATACTTATTGCATCATATGATCTTAATAATTTTATCCAGAATATTTATAAAGAAAATGCGGAGACAGGAGGAATTGAATTATTGTACGAAGTTTCTCCACCAGAAAATCAGATGAGATTCATGCGTTATATGTTGATCCCGAAACAGGAAGAATAAGAGTACGAATATTTAATGATCCTTTCTCAACTAATTAGAACGATTGTTAAAGGGCAGACCTTATTATTTTGCCGTAACCAGCTATGCTCTTAATTACGATGCATTAGTTTTTAAAGATGATCCAACTGAGCATGGTAGACTACTGGAGACTATTACCTTAATCTCATTTGCTTTTGCCCAGGAAGCAGAAAATATCAGATCGATTACTATCTATAGTTGTCGGTGAAAATTCACTATAATCCACCAGTGTCTAGTTCAACCTGCAACGCGAGTTAGCGGAAACTCAACTGGTAATGTTGGTTATGATGTTGTTAATATTGATGAATTAACATCAAGTCAGTATGAAGTTACTTTTTTTAAAGATACAGAATCAACTTTATACAAAATGTTTTGGAAATTGACTAATACTACAACCAATACTGTTCTGATCGATTCAAGAAAGTGATGTATACAGTTATGGACAAACTCGGTAGACAGCATACAGTTAGAGAAGGATTTATTCCAAGGGTTGAGGATATAACCGCAACAATCGGAACACCTGAGTACCAACCATCCGGAGCTGTATGGTATGATGCTTTTAGTCGAACAAATAATGGAACAGGTGTGTTTTACGTTGGAACCGATTTAACTGAAAATGCAGTTAACATTGGTAAACCACCGCTTTTCCAGGTCAAAAGTGTAATCAGATACAGTGCTGATAAAATGAGAAGAGTTGAATTAAGATTTGGACCAAGGATGGTAAAGCATATAGATACATCAATGGCTATAAAGGTGATGCACTTCAATCGGAAAACACTTTTGCATATGCTTCTGCCATAGGACTAACGATACAGCTGATCGACACGTTGATTAAAGGTCCAGTTGGTAAATTGGGATACCAGAATGATAGACCAAATGGATGGGTAGATGTTCCATTTACAGCCTGGGTAGTAGATCCGGCATTTTCAAATGATGAAGACACAACTTGCGGTTGGTTTCCTTGAAAGAAAAAGAGGACCTAATTTTAACAATGGAAATCCGGATGGTGTGTGGGATCCAACAGACTCGTTAAGAGCCTCTGGAGAGTACATTTTTATTTTCAATTCGCCTTACGACCCGAACGGTTCTCAAATTGAATTCACAGGCGGAGATTTTAGCACTCCAGGAGGACTTGTGACTGTTTGGTCTGACCTCCTAAAAGCATCACCGTTTTAGCTAGAGATATTCCTCAAGATGCTAACTGAGGTAACTGAAGAACAGAGGCATATTTTTGATTCACCATATTTTAATTGCATGTATGTAGTTGGTTTTCAGAGGCGAAACTCTACTTCGTTCTACACAGCTGGAGATAAATTGATAGTACCGCTTGGATGAATATCCATACACTGAGGAAGATGTATATCAATTTACACTAACTGCTGATAGAACGATTTCAGAAGCAGATGAAAAAGCACTCTGGGAGAAAGTAAATGTTTATCCGAATCCGCTGTTTGGGTATAACACTTTATCAAATTACTATTCCAATACACCAGATGAGCCGTTTGTTACGTTTACAAACCTGCCTGAAGATGTAACGATTAAGATTTATTCGTTATCTGGTACGCTCTTGAGAACTCTCACAACTGATGATAAAGATTCACCAACTTCTCCGTTCTTACGCTGGGATTTGGAAAATGAATCTACATTGAGAGTAGCTTCGGGTATGTATCTTGCGATCGTTTCAAACCCTAAGTATGGTGATAAAGTATTGAAGTTTGCAATAATAATGCCTCAGAAACAAATACAAAGGTTCTAACTAAATTTAAGATTGGCAGGTATATAAAATGTTGCCTGCCATCTATTTTAAGTTAAAATAGTGGAGTTTAAAAAATGAAAAAAATAATACTAATACTGATCCTGATTGCAACTTCAATCTATGCAGGAGACGTTGCAAGAAAAGGAACAACGGGTGCTGAACAAGTTCTTATACCTGTTGGTGCCCGTGGAATAGCTACAGGAGGTGCATTCCTGGCTAATATTACAGGGTTGGAATCTATTTTCTATAACCCTGCCGGTTTGGATGTTTATCCGCAAACCGAAGCAATGTTTAGTTATGTTAATTATCTTGCCGATATTAACATATCTTACTTTGCAATAGGAACAAGCCTTGGTGATATAGGATCAATAGGCCTGGATCTAAAAACTTTTGACTTCGGAGATATTCCGGTTACAACAGAAACCTTTCCTGATGGAACCGGTGAAACATACTCTCCGTCGTTTCTAACAATTGGATTCACTTATTCAAAAGTTTTAACAGACAGAATCTCAATCGGAACAAACCTGAAGATAATATCTGAGAATATCCAGAACACAAATGCTACAGGTTTTGCTTTGGATGCCGGTGTTCAATACCGGTTCTCTGAAGCATTGATGATTGGTGCAGCTGTTAAAAATATTGGAAGTGACATGAGTTACTCGGGGCAGGATCTTTCTTCAAGAACTGTTATACCAGGATCGATTCCGGGTTCTTCATCAGGAAGCTACGAGATTATTACTGAAGGATTCCAGATCCCCAGCTTTTTCCAGCTAAGTATGACATATGCACTTAATATAAATGAGCAGAACAACTTGATGTTTGCAGGTGCATACACAGCTAATAATTCATTCGAAGATATAGCAAACTTAGGTATGGAATACGGCTTTATGAACAACTTCTTTGTAAGAGGTGGTTATAACTTTTTAGTACAAAATACGAGCGAATACGTATATGGATTAACATTTGGTGCCGGTTTAGATTATAAGCTTGGCGGCGAAGTTGGTTTTGTATTCGACTATGCATTCAGGGATGTTAAAGATTTCCCGACTGCAAATCACGTATTTACGATTAAACTTAGCTTCCAATAGTCAATTGAGTTAATTGGAGAAGCGTCTGTTGATTTTTCAATGGACGCTTTTTTATTTTTACAGCAATAAAATCCTGGAATTGCTATGAATAAATTTTTTCTGTCATTATCATTTTTATCCTGCCTGACTTTTGTCTTTCCTCAAAAGATAAATTTTGAATTTGATTACGCTCAGTTTGGGTATGATTCTCTATCGAATTATGTCGAGTTCTATTATTCCTTCAATCAGGTGGGATTGACTTATGTCGATACTGATACTTCAGATTTTGTACAGGGACTTCTGCAAATTGAAATTAATGATTCGATTACTTCGAGTAATATAATCGACAAGCATTGGATTATATCCAATGAAATTACTGATTCAGCAAATTTAGATAGAAGCCTTATTGGGATGGTGGGATTTGTAATTGATAAGGGATCATACATTGTGAATATAACTGGCAGCGACTTTAACAACCCTTTGAATAAAAAAACTATTAATGAAAAAATATATGTTGATCCATTTCTTAATTCTACTACGGCTTTAAGTGATGTTCAGCTTGCTTCAAATATTGTCCCTAATAGTGAAAATACTTCGTCTATTTTTTATAAAAATACTTTTGAGGTAACTCCTCTGCCAGCTTCTGTCGCTGGTGAAATGCAACCCGTTATGTTTTATTACACTGAATTATATAATCTTCAGGGTGAGGTAAATGATACAGAGATGCGGTTGGATGAGATGATTATAAACAGCAGAGGACAGCTAGTAAGCTCAAAATCTAAAAAAATTAATAAATTGGTTGACACGAGAGTTGAAGTTGGACTTGTTAAAACTTATAAGCTTCCAACAGATACATACACATTGCTGTTAAACCTCATTGACAGTGTTGCAAATTACGGAGTCTCATCATCAAAAAGATTTTTTGTTTATAATCCTTCGATTGTTTCGACAGATACTTTTCAAACAACAATATCACCGGTTCTAAGTACCACTTTTGGAGCTATGTCGGAAGAGGAAATTGATGATTTATTTGAAAAATCAAAATATGTTGCCACTGTTCCTGAAATTGACAGGTATGAGGCAATCTCAACGGAAGATGCAAAGAGAGAATTCATCTATACTTTCTGGAAAGCTCGCGATGAAGATCCCGCAGATGATAGAAATGAAAATTATCTCAATTATGTAAAGCGAGTAAATGAAAGTGATGCAAGATTCTCTGCACTTGGTAAAAAGGGATGGAAAACTGATCGTGGAAGAATTATCATCGTTTATGGTGAGCCTACTGAAATCCAGCGTTATCCAAACTCAACAGATGCGAGACCATATGAGATTTGGAGATACGAAAGCTTAGAAGGAGGCGTAGAATTTATTTTTGGTGATCTAACCGGTTTTTCTGATTATCAACTGCTTCATTCAACTAAAAGAGGAGAGCTAAGAGACGATTATTGGCAGCGCAGGATAGCAATTCAATAATCATTCATTGTAATATCATCCAATTGCTGATTGTTCTTCTTCATCAACTTTATTGCTGATCTTTGGTTATTTTTGCGATAATATTTTTGAATATTGATGAAGAACAGAATTGAATATATCCTCTTTATTTTATTTAGCTGGTGCTTCAGACTGCTCGGAATAAACCTTTCGAGAAAGTTTGCAACCATTCTTGCATTGGTATTTTTCTATCTCATCCCAATAAGAAAAAAAGTTGTTTTTAATAATCTTAAAATTGCCTTCCCTGAAAACGATGTTCAAACCAACAAAAAATTAGCTTTTAATATTTATCTGAGCTTTGCAATTACGCTGGTTGAGATATTGTACCTTCCCTATATTAAAAAGGAGAAATTAATTAATGAAGTTATGTGCAGCAATCCTGAACTGATTATTGAGAAATTTAAAGAAGGAAAAGGGTTGATTCTCCTTTCATCGCATTTCGGTAACTGGGAGTTTGGCGCAATCTCAATAGCAATGCAGGTTCATCTGCCATTTTCAGTAATTGTTAAACCATTACGAAATCCTTTAGTTTATGAGTGGATGAATAACTTTCGCACGAAATTTGGGAATGAAGTTGTTCCTCTTGGTATTTCAATAAGAAAAACATATCAAACGCTCAAACAAAAGAAAGTTGTAGCGATGGTTGCTGATCAGAGGGGTCCAAGAGAAGGAGTAAAGGTTGATTTCTTCGGCAGAAAAGTTTCAGTTTATACTGGTCCCGCTGCATTAGCACTTAAAACCGGTGCACCACTTATTTGTGGAATTGCCGTAAGGCAAAAAGATTATAAGTATAAAATGGATTTGGTTGAAATATCACAACAAAATCTTCCGGATGGTGAAGAAGAAAAAATTCTGGAGATTAGTCAGAGATATACTTCTTATCTTGAAAAAGTTATACGTGAAAATCCTGAACAGTGGCTATGGATGCATAACAGGTGGAAACACTAAATGAGTGAAGAAAAGAAAATACTTGTAATACAAACTGCTTTTCCCGGCGATGCAATTCTTACATTGCCTTTCATACAGGAATTAAAAAAGAAGAAGCCCGAATATTTAATAGATGTCCTTTGCATACCATCAACTGTTGAAATATTTGCAGCCTCTCCGTATGTAAATTCAGCAATTCCATTTGACAAAAAAGGTAGGCAGAAATCTATTGTTGCATTCGTCAGGTTTATAAAACAACTCAGGTCAAATAATTACGATATTGTATATTCTCCTCATCGCTCACTTCGAAGTGCATTGATTGCATTGAATCTTTCAGCTAAGGAAACATTTGGCTTTGAAAATAGTAGTTTGAAGTTTGCATTCAAACAAACTGTTAAGTATGATCCAACAGCTCACGAAGTGAAAAGAAACTTAGAATTCATTGGAGATGATTACGGTGCTGATAGATGGAAGATTATTCCTGAAATAATAGTTCCTGAAGAATCTAAGAATAAGGTTCAACAGTTTTTTAGTGAAAATAAGATTGACAAGTTTATTACAATTGCACCCGGCTCGGTTTGGGAAACAAAAAAATATCCAGTAGAGTATTTCAAGCAGATAATCGATTACTTTCTTAACAAAAAATATCAAATCATCCTTGTCGGCGGAGTTAATGACAAAATATTATGTGAAGATTTAAAAAAAGACAATGGTGAAGTTGTACATTCTGTGGCCGGGAATTTTTCCTTTATCGAAACAATAGAGTTACTTAAAAGCACTTCTTTACTAATTTCTAATGATAGTGCCCCGACTCATCTGGGAATGTGTGCAGATATTCCCGTGTTAACAATTTATTGTTCAACTGTCCCCCAATTTGGTTTCTATCCATACAATAAAAAAAGTGATTTTATCAGTTATGATAATCTTATTTGTAAACCTTGCGGGATTCATGGTTTTAACAAATGTCCTCTCGACACTTTTGATTGTGCAAAATTACTCGTCCCAAATCTGGTGATTGAGAAAGCAGAAAAGTTATTGGCAAATGCAGGCTGATCAAAAATATATAATTAACATCGATGAGAATCCTGAATCAGCATTGAATTTAGCAGCTGAATTATTTCACTCAGGGAAAATATTTATTTATCCGACGGACACAATTTATGGCATAGGAGGAAATCCATTCGATGAAAATGTCGTAAAAAGAATTTCCGATATCAAAGGCAGAGACGAAAAAAAACAATTCATCTGGCTGCTTTCTGATTTTGAAAACCTTATGAATTATGTCGATGTGATTTATGATACTCATCTGGACTTTCTTCAAAAAATATGGCCGGCTCCGGTAACAGTTATTCTTAACTTGAACACAAGAACAAAGGAAATTATAAACCAGGATACAATCGCGGTAAGAATTCCGCAAAATGATTTTTGCCTAAAGCTCCTCAAGGAAATCTCACGACCATTAATTTCTACAAGTGTTAATAGAAGTGGGGAGGATCCATTGAAACATATTGATCAGATTGTTAGTGATTTTTCACAGGATGTTGATGCAATAGTTTATTATTCTGAGACAATAGAAAATAAATCTTCCACAATAATTGATCTGACCTCAAAACAGCCCAAATTAGTCAGGGAAGGTTCAATTAAGTTTGTAGAATTGTTGCAAAACTTCAGTTAAATTAGTGAAGTTTTTATATCGATTTAATTTAAATGCCAATATTCAAATACTTCAAAAACTTAAAAAGCTTTTCAATAATAATTGTTCCGGATGATACTTCTCACGAAGCGAAGTCGAAAAAGTTCACCCTGACAAGAATTTTTATTTTTGCAGTGATTTATACAATATTGATTGCTGTATTAGGTTATTACTTTTTCAATATTACTGGGATTGGTTACGAGGCTTTACCCGGAAATTATTCTCAAAGCGAAGAGACGATTGAGAAAATGGAGGAACTAAATGGAAAAGTTATTTTCTTAGCGAAAGAATTACAGCACTTAAAATCTGCAAATCAAAAATTAAAATATGCTATGGCATTGGGCGATTCTGCACTAATTGACTCATTCAAAGTTAATCCCGATACACTTCAGAAATTATATAAAACACCTAAAGAAGGTAATGTTTTAGGAAGCTTGATAAATTTAGTAAAGAATCTTTTCAGTCAGCAGGAGAACACAATTTTTTTCATTCTACCAGTCAATGGATATATCAGTAGAGGTTTTGATCCTGATAGATCACATTTCGGTATTGACTTAGTAGTTAAGGATGGAACACCTGTTTATGCATCGGCAGGTGGGTTTGTTGTATTTTCCGGATACACAAATAACTATGGGCATATTATTATTCTTAGTCATTCAGATGATTATTTAAGTATTTATAAGCATTGCTCAGTTATTCTTAAAAAAGAAAGAGAATTTGTAAAACAGGGTGAGTTGATTGCTCAAAGCGGAAATAGTGGATTAGCAACAACAGGTCCACATCTGCATTTTGAGATCTGGCATAATGGTAAACCAGTTGACCCTGAAACTCTTTTAATCATAAATAAATGAGGAGAACAATTTGAAAGGCAAAACTATGAACGGCGATTCTGAAGAAATAACCATTATAAGTAATGGGGTAAAAGTTGAAGGCAAAGTTTCCAGCGACGGAAGCATAAGACTTGATGGAACAATTCAGGGAGATATTAATTGTCAAGGCAATGTTACAATTGGTGATCAGGGAGAAGTCTTCGGAAAAGTAGATGGTCAGACTATTACTATTGGCGGCAAAGTAGAAGGACTGATCAATGCTAAAGAAAAACTAATCCTCGAGTCGAAAGCTAATCTAAAGGGAGATGTCTTCACAAAAATTTTAGTGGTTGAAGCTGGTGCTCGTTTCGATGGAAAGAGTAATATGGGACAATCTACAGGATCATCTGCATCCACACCGTCAACTTCTTAAAAGATGAAACTCGAACCTGATAAGATAAAAGGTACCAATAACTTTTATAAGGAGGTTGGTCCTTATGTTGGATTAGGTCTTCAGCTAGCGGTTACCGTAACTGTGATGGTTTTTGTTGGGATTTGGCTGGATGGCCACTTTGAAACCAAACCTATTTTGACTGTAGTATTCGCATTTTTCGGTGTATTTGCCGGTATGTACACATTTATCAAATCTGTTCTGAAAGCCGGAAATGATAAAAAATGAGAAACAGCTACTTATTGTCTGCATCATAATTTCCTTTCTAGCGCTTCTCATTGTCTCGATATTATTTCTTTTATCAGGTATATCAGGTTTGATTTTCAAATCTATTTTACTTGGCGCACTTCTTTCAATAATAAATTTTATAATTGGCTTATTACTAATAAAATTCAGCGTAAATAAATCTGATAACATATTCTTGCTTGCATTATGGGGAGGACTTCTTTTTAGACTAATTCTGGGGCTGTCTCTGGTATTAATTACCCTCATTTTTTTGGAAATAAACACATATGGGTTTATATTTTCCATCCTCTTTTTTTACGTTTTTTACTTATTAATTGAGATATTTTATTTGAATTTAGGGAGAAAAAGCCAGTTTGGCGGCAAGTAATAACATCGATACTCTGAAGGCAGTTTCGGATACACTTAAAACTTCCAGTGGATCTGACAGTGATTGGATTATGCATCATATTTTGGATGGAAAGGAGATAGAACTACCTTTCCTTGGATATGTTCATATTCCTCAACTTCCTCCTGTTTTTGGAATTGATATAACCCCGACAAAGCATGTTGTGTTTATGTGGATTGCAGCCTTTTTAGTTTTGTTAACTCTTTACCTGGTTGCAAAAAATTATAAAACATCTCTTATCCCAAAGAGACTCGCTAATTTTATTGAAGTGATAATTATCTTTATACGTGATGAAATTGCAGAACCAACGTTGGGAAAAGCATATAAATCCTTTCTCCCGTTTTTGTTGACGTTGTTCTTTTTTATTCTTTTTGGAAACTTCCTGGGACTGATTCCTTTTTCTGCAACTTTCACGAGCAATATAGCCGTTACAGCTACGCTGGCAATCATTTCATTTTTAATGATTCAACTTGGAGGAATAAGACATAACGGATTCTTCGGATACTTCAAAGGATTAGTACCGCACGGTATTCCTATGTGGCTGCTTCCGCTTATGATACCGGTGGAAATTCTCGGATTGTTTACAAAGCCCTTTGCTCTGGCGATACGACTTTTTGCAAATATGATCGCAGGTCATACCGTGATTCTGGCACTGATTGGATTAATATTTTTTATGGGTACGATTTTCATTGCACCAATTTCAATTGCATTTGCAGTATTTATTTATCTTTTAGAAATTTTAGTAGCACTTAATTCAAGCTTATATATTTACAATGCTCACTTCCTTGTTTATAGGAATGGCAGTACATCAGGAACATTAATTTATTAACAAATATTAAAGGAGTACTTAAATGGATTTAGCATGGTTAGCAGCAGGTATTGGCGCCGGATTAGTTGTTATCGGCGGTGGACTTGGAATCGGTAAACTTGCAAGCTCAGCAATGGATGCAAGCGGAAGACAGCCGGAAGCTGCAGGCGCAATCAGAACATCAATGATCATTGCTGCCGCACTTATTGAAGGAATGTCATTCTTCGGATTGGTTATTTGTATTCTTCTTGCTCTTAAAGCATAAATTAAAAATTATTTGAGAAAATAAATGCTAACTCAAATTACATTAGCAGTCATTGCATCAGAAGGTGGCAACGGCGGACTTCTCGACGTTAATCCCGGCTTGATGATATGGACTGTTATTACTTTTATTATTCTTCTTTTAATTCTTAAAAAGGTTGCGTGGAAGCCTATACTCACTGCTCTTGATAAACGCGAAAGTGATATCAGGGAAGCATTAGCTCAGGCTGAAAAAGCTAAAGATGATGCAAAGCAAATTCTTGAGCAAAATCAGGCGAACCTTGCAAAGGCTGAAGAAGAATCAAAAAAGATAATTGATCAGAGTCGGACTTATGCCGAATCTTTGAAGGAACAATTGATAAAGGATAGTAAAGAACAGGCAAAGAAAATTGTTGATGATGCTTCATTAGAGATTCAGAGGAAGAAGGATACCGCCTTTGAAGAACTAAAAGGACAGATTGCTGAAATAGCTGTCAGCGCTGCTGAAAAGATCATCAGGGAATCTCTCGATGCTCAAAAAAGTAAACAGGTTATCGATAAATATTTGAATGATGTGACGAATAATTAACAATGGCTGATTCCAGAATTCTACATAGATATGCTACTTCTTTACTTGAGACTTCTCTCGAAAAAAATAATCTTGAAGTTGTCACCTCTGATATCCAGCTTCTCGTTGAAACACTTGAGCAAAGTAAAGAGTTGAAGAGAATGCTCCATAGTCCGGTAGTAAGACCTGAAATAAAGCTCAACATTCTAAAAGAGATTTTCAGTAAAAAAATATCAAAAGAATCGATGGATTTTGTTGAATTTGTAGTTTCGAAAAAGCGTGAGAGTTTATTGAATTCAATTGGCAAAAGATTTTTAGAATTACGCGATGATCATCTTGGTATTGCTAATGTTTTTGTGACATCTGCAACTGAATTTTCAATCGATCAGAAAAGTGTTTTGCAAAGCAGGCTGGAGAAGATTCTTGATAAAAAGGTTCAATTAAATTTTAAGACTGATTTAAGTCTCGTTGGAGGATTCATAGCTAAAGTTAATGATACACTTTATGATGCTTCAATTAAACATCAACTAGAATTACTGAAGAAACAATTTTTAACGGGTGAGATATCACTCAATTAAACAATGAAGTTTAAAAGGAATTAATTATGGCTGAAGTAAGACCCGACGAAATATCGGCGATATTAAGGAAACAGCTTTCCGGTTTCGAGAGCGAAGTTGATATTTATGATGTCGGTACCGTCCTGCAGATTGGTGATGGTATTGCACGAGTTTATGGTTTGAGCAAAGTTATGTCAACTGAACTTGTTGAGTTTCCTAATGATGTAATTGGAATGGTTCTTAACCTTGATGAAGACAGTGTTGGCTGTGTTCTTTTTGGTGAAAGTTCACTGGTTAAAGAAGGTGATACAGTTAAGAGAACTAAACGAGTTGCTTCAATTCCTGTTGGTAAAGAATTACTTGGTCGTGTTGTTAATCCATTGGGAAAACCAATTGACGGAAAAGGTGCAATAAACACTGACAAGTTTCTACCCATTGAAAGAAAAGCGCTTGGTGTAATTCAGAGGCAGCCAGTTAAGGAGCCAATACAAACCGGTATTGCTGCAATAGATGCAATGATTCCAATTGGTCGTGGACAAAGAGAATTAATTATTGGTGACAGACAAACAGGTAAAACTGCAGTTGCTATTGACGCTATCATCAACCAAAAAAATACACACACTGAAGAAGCAAAATCACTCGGTATAAAACCAGTTTATTGTGTTTATGTTGCTATCGGTCAGAAGAGTTCAACAGTTGCACAGGTTGTCGCAAAACTGCAGGAACATGGTGCTATGGAATTTACAACAGTTGTTGTTGCTTCAGCCTGGGAACCGGCTCCGCTTCAGTACATCGCTCCATATTCAGGCGCAACACTTGGTGAATATTTTCGTGATAATGGAATGCATTCACTTGTTATTTATGATGACTTATCAAAACAAGCTGCTGCTTACCGTGAACTTTCTTTATTGTTGAGAAGACCTCCGGGAAGAGAAGCATATCCCGGTGATGTATTTTATCTTCATTCAAGATTACTTGAAAGAGCATCAAAATTAAATGATGAACTTGGTGGCGGAAGCTTAACTGCTTTACCAATAATTGAAACACAGCAGGGAGATGTTTCGGCTTACATTCCAACAAACGTAATATCAATTACAGATGGACAGATTTATCTTGAGTCAAGTTTATTTAACTCAGGTGTTCGTCCTGCTATTAACGTCGGTATTTCTGTGTCACGTGTTGGTGGTAATGCACAGATCAAAGCGATGAAAAAAGTTGCAGGTTCACTTAAACTTGATTTAGCTCAGTACAGAGAGCTTGAAGCATTTGCAAAATTCGGTTCTGATCTGGATCAATCAACATTAAGAACTCTTAATAAGGGTGCACGGCTGGTTGAATTGCTAAAGCAAGGTCAGTACGCTCCAATTCCAGTTGAAAGACAGGTTGTCAGTATATTTTTAGGAACGAAGGGATATATGGATTCAATTCCAGTTTCTGATGTGAAAAGATTTGAAAAAGAAGCTCTCGAATTTTTTGAAGTGAAACATAAAGACATCCTCGAAACTCTTAGGAAAGAAAAAGATATTTCCAAAGATCTTGATGAAAAAATTAACAATGCAGCAAAAGAATTTCTTAAAGTATTTAAAAAGACTGCTTAAATAAATTTTAGATGGCTACACTCAGAGACATAAAAAACAGAATAGTCGGCGTTAAAAGCACCCAGAAAATTACCCGGGCGATGAAGATGATTGCAACGGCTAAACTTCGTGGTGCTCAGCAGCGAATAGTTGGTGCCCGACCTTATGCAAACAAAATTGGTGAAATGCTTTCCCGGCTTGCTGCTGATGATTCATTGCAGACGAATCCTTTTTTTGCACCAAGAACAATTAAAAAAATATGTGTAGTGGTTGTTACTGCTGACAGAGGTTTGTGCGGTGCATTCAACACAAATATTATCAGGGAAGCAACAAGCTATATCAATGAAGAACTTAAGAATGAAAATTCCGTTTCGGTTTTTACTTTAGGCAAAAAGGCAACAGAATATTTCAGCAAGAGAAATTACAATATTGAAGGAAAGATAGTTGGTTTGTTCGGTTCGCTTGAGTATCAATCGACGCTTCAATTATATAATGATTTGATACCCAAATATCTGAATGGTGAAATAGATAAGATAGTATTGGTTTATAATGAATTCGTTTCTATGATTCAGCAGAAAATCGTTAAGGCTCAACTGTTACCGGTTCCTTTCATTTCAGAAGATAAAGAAGTAAAGGCTTCAATAAATTATATATTTGAACCGGACCAGCTTTCAATTTTTGAATCCCTTATACCTAAACATTTAAAAGTTCAGCTATGGAGAGCATTGCTGGAATCTAACGCAGCAGAATTAAGTGCAAGAATGACTGCAATGGATAATGCGACAACAAATGCTCAGGAAATGATTCGTTCATTAAACTTAAAATATAACAAAGAAAGACAGGCTGCAATAACCAAAGAGATTCTGGAAATCGTTTCCGGTGCGAATGCACTTAAAGCCAACTAATAAATTCCCTATTAATCTCTCCATGTTTATCAGAATAAGTTAAGATGTTTGAAGATTTATCATTAAAAATAGAAAATGCTTTAAAGAAGGTTAGAGGGCAGGGACGCCTTAACGAAAAAAATATTTCTGATACTCTCAGAGAGATTCGCCGTATTTTACTTGACGCTGATGTTAACTATAAGGTAGCAAAAGATTTTATTGATAAGGTTTCCGAGAAAGCGCTTGGCAAGGAAGTTATTGCTTCATTAACTCCCGGACAGTTAATTACAAAATTTATTTTTGATGAACTTGTTACCTTGCTTGGTTCATCACAGACCGAGATAAAACTTAATCCTTCAGGTATAACTGTAATTATGGTTGTTGGATTACAGGGTTCCGGTAAAACAACTTTCTGTGCAAAGCTTGCGAAACGATTAAAAGATCACAAGAGAAAAGTTTTACTGGCAGCAGCAGATGTTTACAGACCTGCTGCAGTTGAACAGCTAAAGCAGCTTGGTGAAAAAATTGAAACACGTGTTTTTTCTCTCAATCAACCTGATGCTAGAAAAACAGCAACTGATTCACTGAAGTATGCCAAAGAAAATAATTTTGATACGGTGATTATAGATACTGCAGGTCGTTTGCACATTGATGAGCAGATGATGGAAGAGATTTCGGACATCAAAAAAATGGTAAATCCTTCCGAAATTCTTTTTGTGGTTGATTCGATGACCGGGCAGGATGCAGTTAATTCTGCCAAAGCTTTTAACGAAACTGTAGATTTTGATGGAATAGTTCTTACAAAACTTGATGGCGATGCTCGTGGCGGTGCAGCTTTATCAATCAGATCTGTAGTTGGAAAACCCATTAAATTCATCAGTAATGGTGAGAAAACAGACGCTTTAGAGGCTTTTTACCCCGATCGTCTTGCCTCAAGAATCCTTGGAAAAGGGGATGTAATCTCCCTTGTTGAGAAGGCTCAACAGAGCTTTGATGAAAATGAAGCGGAGCGTTTGGAAGAGAAGTTCAAAAAAAATCAATTTGATTTTGATGATTTTCTTAAGCAAATTAAAGTCATTAAGAAAATGGGTTCTCTGTCATCGCTGATTGGAATGATTCCCGGTCTCAGTGCACAGATTAAAAATGCACCGGTTGATGATAAAGCATTGGTTAAAGTTGAAGCAATTATCAACTCGATGACAATATCTGAAAGAGGGAATCCGAAAATTTTAAATGGAAACAGAAGAAAAAGAATTGCTCGCGGCAGCGGAACATCAATACAGGATGTAAACAAACTTTTAAAGCAATTTGAAGAAATGAAAAGAATGATGAAAAATTTTTCAGGCAAATCATCATTCGCAAACCTGTCAATGGGCAGGTAGGATTTTAATTTAGTAGATTTAATAATGTATCAAATGGAAAGGTCAAAATAACTTGGCAGTTAAGTTAAGATTAAGAAGAATGGGTAAGAAGAAGCAGCCTATTTATAAAATGGTTGCGGCAGACTCAAGATCACCCAGAGATGGAAAATTTCTGGAAGCTGTTGGATTCTATAATCCTTTAACCAATCCTCATACCCTTGATTTGAAAGAAGACAGGATAATGTACTGGTTAAATGTTGGTGCTCAACCAACTCACACGGTAAAAAGTCTTTTAAGGCAGAAAGGTATTACTCTTAAAAAAGAATTAATATCTAAAGGTCTTGATGAAGAGAAGGTAAAATCCGAACTTGAGAACTGGCAGAAATTAAAAGAAGCCGGCTCAATGAAAAAGTCCGAGAAAAAATTATCCAGGAAAGCGAAAGCTAAACAGGAAGCCGAAGCTGCAGCACCAGTTGCCGAAGAGCAGGCTCCTGCAGAAGAAGCAAAACCGGAAGAGACAGCCGGTTAAAGTACTACAGAAGTTAATGGCGCTGCTTCTGTTTTCGATATTAATTGAAATAGTTCAATTAACTTCACTTTAATAAAATACTGCTCTCAGCGCTTACATAGGAGGCTCTTAGTTATGAAGGAGTTCATTGAATTTATCGCTAAGTATCTTGTGGATGACCCCGAAGCTGTAGTTGTTGAAGAAACAATTGACCAGGATAGAAAAGTTAATCTGACTTTGAGGGTTAAAAAGGAAGATGTGGGGAAAGTCATCGGGAAAAAAGGTAAAACTGTCATCGCTATGAGAATTCTTTTAACTGCTATTGCAGCTAAAGAGGATAAGCGTGCGATGCTTGAAATACTCGATTAGATGTTTTTACAAAAACTTTGGAATACTTTTTAATAGCGAGAATAGAGCAAACTTTTGGTAAAGATGGATTTGTTAGAATACAATCGTTCTCAGATTTTCCGGAAAGATTCTTAAGCTTAAAGAAAGTGTATATAGATTTTTGGGGTGATAAGAAAACATTTTACGTTGAAGATGTAAAAGATGTCAAAGGGAAGATTATAATTAAGTTTAAGAAGTTTGATGGCCTTAGAGAATCTCAAATCCTGATTGATAGAGAAGTTTACGTTGATGAGCAAGACGCAGTGAGTTTACCTGAGAACCATTTTTTTGTGCACGATTTGATTGGCAGCGAAGTATTTATAAAGACAGAAAGAATTGGAATAGTTTCAGATGTGATTAAAGGTAAGGGTAATGATGTGCTTGTAATTTTAGATGACGATAAAAAAGAAATTTTAGTTCCGTTTGTTCTTAATTTTATTGAAAAATTTGATGCTGCGAAGAAAACATTAATCCTGAATATTTCTAAAGATTTTTTGGAAGAAGATGAGGATTGATATTTTATCTGCTGTTCCGGATTTGCTTGAAAGCCCTCTGAAGACCAGCATAATAAAACGTGCGCAGGATAAGGGAAAGCTTAGTTTGTTTATTCATAATTTACGTGACTATGCAAACAACAAGCACAAGCAGATTGATGACAAGCCTTTCGGCGGAGGTCCGGGAATGATTCTTAAACCGGAGCCGTTCTTTGAATGTATTGAGTCTCTGCAGGCAGAACGTAGTTATGATCACATAATCTTTACTACTCCGAAAGGGAAGATATTCAATCAGAAAATTGCAAATGATCTTTCACTTTCGAAGAATATTATTGTGATTGCAGGACATTATAAGGAAGTTGATGACCGTGTAAGACAAAAGTTTGCCACCGATGAAATCTCAATCGGGAATTTCGTTCTTACCGGAGGCGAACTTCCTGCAATGATCATAATCGATGCAGTCGTAAGATTAATACCGGGAGTTCTTAATGACAGCGAAGCAGCACTTGATGATTCATTCCAGGATGGTGAAATAGTTGAAGCGCCCTATTTTACCAGACCTGCTGAATACAAGGGGATGAAAGTTCCTGAAATTCTTCTTTCAGGCAATGAAAAAGAAATTAAAAAGTGGAAAGAAGAGCAATCAAAAATTTTAACAGAAAAATGGCGTGAAATTAATTCAGTCAAAGGTGAATAAGCCCTCTGGCTTAAAAGAAGGAGTAAATTATGGATAAAGTAAACAGTATATTAAAAGAAAAACCCCGCACCGATCTGCCTGAATTCAGAGCAGGGGATCACATAAAAGTTTATGTGAGTATTATCGAAGGTGACAAAGAAAGAATACAGCCTTTTGAAGGTGACGTAATAAGTGTTCGCGGAAATGGACTCAACAAATCCTTTACCGTAAGAAAGATTTCAAGCGGAGTTGGTGTTGAAAGAATTTTCCGTTTCAGCTCACCGAAGATTTCAAAGATTGATATTTTGAAGAAAGGTGATGTAAGAAGAGCAAAACTTTACTACCTGCGTAGCCTTTCCGGTAAAGCTGCACGTATTAAAGATAAAAAGAGCTAATAATATTTTCACTGCCGCCTTAAGGCGGCTTTTTTTATTGTATGAATACAAAATTTTATCTGCCCCGCAATATTTTTTCGCAAATACTTTTATCAGAAATAGAAGATAAATCCGGACTTGAGTTCGAATTTGTTCCTTCATCTTTAATTGTAAAAAATATATTAAATGAGAAAGATTCCGTTGGACTTATTCCAACTATGGATCTTATCACGAATAAGGATTTGTTTGTTTCTTCTGAAATAGGAATCTCTTTTGATGCACTGCTCTCCAATGCTTACATCCACTTTAAAGAAGAGCAGGAAACAATTGATGAATTGTTCCTGAGAGGTGATGTAACTTCAAATGAGGTAATACTTAGTAAAATTTTATTCAAAGAATTTTATGATGTTGAAATCAAAACAACATTGTTAAGCAGGGAAGTAACTGATTTCAAGAACAATATTTTGATTATAGGTGATGAAAATTATGAGAAAGAGCTTTTTCTTAATGGACTGAGTTTTGCCGAAGAAATTATTGAACTTATAAATGCACCTTATGTTAACTTCGTTCTGGCAGGTAATTCAGAAGAAACGCTTAAAGATTTTAATTCAAAATATAAAAGCAGCCTTACCAAAGGGCACGCAGATAATTATGAGAATCTATTCCCTGCGTTTCCTCAAACCTCCCTCGATTTTCTTTCAGTCAACATACAGCATCTCGTTTTCGATTTTGAAGATCAGGACAGGGAAGGCATTAATCAACTGCTTCAAATGCCTTATTACCACGGAATGATTAAAGAAATTATTGATGTGTTTTTATTTTTTTTTATTTTTTTTTTTTTTTTCTTTTAGTTCTTTTTTTCTTATTTTTTTTTACATATATAATATAATTTATTTTTTATTTTATTTTCTTATATTTTCTATTTTTTTTTTCTTCCTATCATAATTCATTTTATTAATAATTTGGTTTTTTTAAAAACTTTATCTTATTTATTATTTTTTCATACTTATATTTTTTTTTTTTTATATATCATAAGTAAATTTCTTATAAATCTTCATAAATTAATTTTTTTAATTTTAATAATGTGAAGTTTGTGTGATAAAATTTGGGCGATTCAGAGAATCGCCCTACAAGAAAACTAAATCTCTACGTGGCTTACACTAATCACATTCGGATTTTCACTCATCTTCTTGAGCATATCGGCAGTTGCAGCGTTCTTTAATTTCATTGTGCAGCTTGCAGCAATTCCGCCATCAAATATTACGTTTTCAATTTCTTCAACATTAATATCACCTTGTCTGAGCAAATCGAGAACACTTGCAAGCACACCGGGCTTATCATAATGTTTAACAACAAGCTGGTAATGAGCATCCGTTATCTTGGCTCTGTTTACCCAATGATCAATTACACCACTGTGAATGTAGTGATTGATAATATTTATAGTTTCTTCAGCAACCGCATCCTGTGCCTGTTCAGTTGAAGCACCGATGTGATGAGTTACATAAATATTTGGATTGTTCTGAAGTTTTGATGAGACTTCACCAGATTTGCCTTCAGGTTCACCTTTGAATACATCGCAGGCATAACGAATATTTTTTTCTTTGATTGCTTCCAGTAAATCATCTTCAACAACTATATCCTGCCGCGATGTATTAATTAAATAAGCTCCATTTTTCATATAGCTGAACATCTGCTTGTTAAACAATCCTTTTGTCTGCGGAGTAGCTGGAAGATGAATTGATATAACATCGCAAAGAGGAAGAAGCTGATCCATCTCTGAAAAATCTTTTATCTGAACGCCTTCAATTCTGGCAATATCTTTTCCATAAACATTCATTTGAAATGCAAGCGCTCTTTTTGCAACTTCCTTACCGATATTTCCAACACCGATCAGACCAAGCGTTTTACCTTTCAGTCCTTTTCCTTTTGAATATTTGTCTTTGTTCCAAACGTTTTTATTAAAATCACTCACGTTATCAGGAATAAATCTGTCAAGCGAAATCATTAATCCGATTGCAAGCTCTGCAACTGCAACTGCATTCATTCCGGGACAGTTAGTTACATAAATACCTTTTTTATTCGCTGCAGATATGTTGATGTTGTTAACACCAGAACCAGCACGAATTATAAGATTAAGCTTCTTTGATGAATTGATTGTTTCTTCGTTAACAACTGTTGAACGAACTACAAGAATATCAGCTTCTTTCGCTGCTTCGGGAAGATCTTTTTCTCCAAGCTTTGGCTGATAAATTACATCAAGATCAAGATCTTTCATCTGCTGGATGTACTTATCAGGAAATTTGTCGGCAACTAATACTTTAAGTTTCATTTTTTACTCCTCTATTTATTTTAAGGTCATGCTGAACTTGTTTCAGCATCTTAGATTTTTATGCTAAAGTTTCCGAAACAAGCCTATCTGCTTATAGCAGTTTCGGAATGTAAATTTATCTTTCTAAGGAATTCCCGGAAAAGATTCCACAAATTTTATTTTAATATCTGCAAACGATTCTACTATCTTAACTTTTATATCAGGGAATGAATCAACAATCTGCCATTCACCGCAATCATCCGCGAATGAATCAACAATTTTAACTTTCAAGTCTGGAAAGGAATCAACTACCTGTACGGTCAAATCAGGAAAAGATTCCACAAATTGTATTTTGCCAAAGAGCTGAATGCTGTTGAACGTGCACTCGTCTTCGTTTATCTCATCTTCTGATTGCGCGAACGAGTAGCTGTTAGAAGTTATTAAGCTTACAACAATGACAGATAATACTTTTAAAAACATTTTATCTATTTATTCTTCGTGGTTCTCTGTGTATTCTTTGTGTCCTCAGTGTAACAATACTGGTAGTTACACAGAGATCACGGAGAACCTCAGAGGTTCACAGAGTTTTTATTATTTCAACATAGGAATTTTAACATTCCACTTTTTAGCATTTTCAATTGCCTGCTCATAGCCGGCATCAGCGTGACGCATTACACCCATTCCGGGATCGTAAGTCAGAACGCGTTCTAATCTTTCTTCAGCTTCTTTTGAACCATCAGCGACAACCACCATTCCGGCGTGAATTGATTTACCAATTCCAACTCCACCACCGTGATGAACAGAAACCCAGCTTGCACCACCGATAGCATTTAGTAAAGCATTCAGTATTGGCCAATCAGCAATTGCATCACTGCCGTCAATCATAGCTTCGGTCTCTCTGTTTGGTGATGCCACAGAACCGCAATCAAGATGATCTCTGCCAATTACAATCGGAGCTTTAACTTTTTTATCTGCAACAAGCTTGTTAAAAATTTTCCCCATCTTCGCACGTTCGCCGTAACCAAGCCAGCAAATTCTTGCGGGCAATCCCTGGAAATGAACTTTCTTTTGAGCCATATCAATCCAGTTGATGAGTGCTTTGTTCTCGGGGAAAGTTTCTTTTACAGCTTTATCAGTTTCATAAATATCATTTGGATCGCCGGAAAGTGCTGCCCAGCGAAATGGTCCTTTACCATCGCAGAAAAGCGGACGAATAAATTCAGGAACAAATCCGGGAATATCAAAAGCGTTGCTTACTCCATTTTCTTTTGCTTCACCGCGGATGTTATTTCCATAATCAAAAGTGATTGCTCCACGTTTCTGAAATTCAAGCATTGCCTGAACATGTATCACAATTGTTTGACGTGAAAGTTTAATGTATTTGTCAGGATCAATTTTTCTTAATGAAATTGCTTCATCGAAAGTCATTCCCATCGGAACATAACCATTTAATACATCGTGAGCGGAAGTTTGATCTGTTAAAACATCGGGAATAATATTTCGTTTCAATATTTCAGGAAGGATATCGCCGGCATTTCCAACTAATCCAACTGAAAAAGCTTCCTTCTTTGCTTTTGCATTAAGAACTTTTTCAAGAGCTTCATCAATATCATCAGTTAAAAAATCAAGATAACCAGTATCAATTCTTTTCTGTGCACGTTTACGATCAACTTCAATTCCGAGGAATGCAGCGCCGTTAAAAGTTGCAGCAAGTGGTTGAGCGCCGCCCATTCCTCCCAATCCTGCTGTGAGTACAAATTTTCCTTTTAGCGTTCCATCAAAATATTTTCTTGCACACTCAGCAAAAGTTTCATAAGTGCCTTGAAGGATTCCCTGAGTGCCGATATAAATCCAGCTTCCTGCAGTCATCTGTCCGTACATTGTTAAGCCAAGCTGTTCAAGTCTGCGGAATTCATCCCACGTTGCCCAATCAGGAACAAGCATTGAGTTTGAAATGATAACTCGCGGTGCATTTGTATGTGTTTTGAAAATACCAACCGGCTTGCCGGATTGAACTAAAAGTGTTTCATCATTCTCAAGTTTTTTTAATGACTCAACAATTGCTTCAAATGCATCCCAGTTGCGAGCAGCTTTTCCGCTTCCTCCGTAAACAATTAAGTCTTCCGGTCGTTCTGCAACATCGGGATCGAGATTATTCATCAGCATCCGCATTGCAGCTTCCTGAATCCAGCCTTTGCAGCTTAAAGTTGTTCCTGTTGGTGCTTTAATAATTTTTATATCATTAGCTATCATCTTTATCCTTTAAAATGATTATCATAAATATCCGCGTATTGTTTCTGAAGAGATTTCATCAGCCACTTTTTCAGAAACCAGCTTTTGGCCATCTGCTTCTTCAGATAATCGATGTTCTGTTTTATGTTGTTTGTGAGCCTGATCTTCTCATCCTTTGTGAGCTTAATACTATCTTCATTCCCATTTAACTTTTCTAAAATTGAATTGAATGCTTTGACATCCGCAAAATTCTGATTGTCGTTGCCTAATTGTTTAAGTGCCTGCTTGCAAAATGAAGAGAGCAGTTTCTTTTCATTTTTATTGAATTCAAAATTATAATTTGTGAACAGTTTTTTCATTTGCCTTTTGTTAGTTAGTTAATTGATCCCGGAATTTTTGATATCCCGGTTTAATAATATCGTAAATGTATCGAAGCCTTTCTTTGTAAGGAATGAAAGCCGATTTCATCGAGTTAATTGTAATTTTTTCTATTTCATCAAAGGTGAGGTTGAAATATTTTACAGCAGTTAAAAATTCCTTCGTCATATTAGTGGCGCTCATCAACCGGTCATCGGTATTTATCGTAACCCTGAATTTTTCTTTGAACAAAATTCCGAATGGATGATTTTCCAGTTTATCTACTGCACCTGTATGAAGATTACTTAAAAGACAAATCTCCAGCGGAATTCGTTTATCAAGAACATATTGAGCCAGTTCACCAAAACTAACAACTTCACCCTGTTCGTTAATTATTATATCTTCAAGTAATCTGGTTGCGTGTCCTATTCTATGAGCACCGCACCATTGAATAGCCTGCCAGATAGATTCTTTTCCAAATGCTTCACCCGCATGAATAGTAATATTAAAATTTGATCGTTGAATAAATTGAAATGCATCAACATGTTTCTTTGGCGGGTATCCGCCTTCTTCACCGGCGAGATCAAATCCAACAACACCATCATTTCTGAAATTCACTGCAAGCTCTGCTATCTCAAGAGTGTTTTTCATATTTCTCATACCGCAGAGAATCAAACCATAACCAACACCAAAATCTTTTTTACCTCTCTCTAATCCTTTCAACACAGCTGTGACAGTATCTTCAAGGTACAAATCTTTATCTGTATGATAGATTGGCGCAAACCTCGTTTCCACATAAGCAACTCCATCTGCTTTCATATCTTCCATCATTTCATAAGCAACTCTTTCCAATCCCTCCTTGGTTTGCATAACTGCAGTAGTGTGCTCAAAGCCTTTCAGAAACTCAACGAGGCTGCCTTTGTTTGCACCGATATGAAACCAATCAGCAAGTTCATCTTTATCCCTTGTTGGCAGTTTTTTATAATTCAGGTCATCAGCCAGATCAATTATGGTTTGTGGTCTCAGTCCTCCATCAAGATGATCGTGCAGAAGAACTTTCGGAACAGAATTTATTATTTCTTTGGTTATCAAAATTTCCTCTATTTTCTACTCAAAAATTACCCTTTTAAGCCCCCAAAATCAATTTAAACCGGCGTCCTGTGATTTTTATATATCTGTCTTTTAAGTAGAATAATTGTATTTTTGAAACACAAAATTCATCTGAAATTAACAAATCAATAACTTTAATCATCTATAAGAATGGAGTTAGTATGAAAAATTCCAAACTACTTGTCTTCGGAATGTTATTTATTGGAATAATGTTCCTTGGATTCCAGTGTGCCTCAACAGAACTAACAAGTGCTAAACTTTATATCCAGCAGAAGAACTGGGATAAAGCAATCGAAACTCTCAATACAGATGTCACAAAAAATCCACAGAGTGACGAAGGTTACTTTCTGCTTGGTACGGTTTACAGCGAGCAAGATAATATTGATAAAATGATGGAGTCGTTCGACAAATCACTTGCAATCAGTAATAAGTTTGAAAAGAATATTGAAGAGTACAAAGCATTTCAATGGGCAAATAATTTTAACAGAGGAGTAAGTCTTTTCCAGAGAGGAAATAAAGCTACGGATGAAGACAGCTCAAAAATGTATTTCGATATGGCTATCGACGCGTACAACAAAGCGATTATGCTTGAGCCGGATTCCGCAGAGACGTACAGAAATCTTGCTTTCGTTTATTTGACCACTGGTAAAACTGAAGAATCTGTTGAGCCTCTTAAAAAGCTTGTTGAAATTGAACAAGCAGAAGAAGGTTATCAATACCTTGGTGAAGTTTATTACACCTTAGGTGCAAATATTATGAATGACTTTAAATTTGGTAAGAACGCACAAGACAGCATTAAGGCAATGGATTATTATGACAAATCAATTGTTACTATAGAAGAAGGATTAAAGAAATATCCGGAAAATTCTGAAATGCAGGTTGCGCGCACAAGCGCTTACATTGGAGCCGGCAGAATAGCAGAAGCAATTGAAGCTTCTAAAATATTAGTTCAAAATGAACCGGATAATAAAATCTACCACTACAATTATGGAGTGCTTCTTCTTAATTCAGAAAAATATCCTGAAGCAGAAGCGCAGCTTCTTGAAGCATTAAAAATTGATCCTGAATATGAAAACGCAATTTACAATATTGGTGTTACCTATGTTAAATGGGGAACTGCAATGAATAAAGAAGCAGAGCTGCAAGGTGTTATCAGTGAAGACTATAAAAAGAAATACGAAGCTGCATTACCATATTTGGAAAAAGTCGTTGAAAAAGATCAAACAAATGTGGCAATATGGGAGCTTCTTGGAAAAGTATATTCCGTTCTTGGAATGACAGAAGATGCAAATAATGCATTTAAAAAAGCAGATGAATTAAGGTAAAGTGAAAAAGATGAACCAAAACAAACCTCCACAGGGACAGCAGATAAACATTGAGCTTGGTGAGAAAGAAGCGGAAGGAATTTATTCCAACCTTGCTATAATTACTCACTCGCCGGCTGAATTTATAATTGATTTTACACGAATTGTGCCCGGTGTGCCGAAAGCAAAAGTGCTATCTAGAATTATCACCACACCGCAGCACGCAAAGATGCTGATGAAAGCGTTGAAAGATAACATTGAAAAGTTTGAAGCACGCTTTGGTGAGATTAAAATGGAAATACCGCAAGACCAGCACTTTGGTTTTGTTCCTCCGAAAGGACCTGAGAAGGTGAATTAACTATTCACTGATCAATCACGGTAACACAGATTATTGGCAAAGCCATTCCTTCGGAATAATCTGTGCTACATTTTGGTCAGCCTCAAATAGAGCTAACGCAATTGTAAAGGCGAGTCAACGACTCGCCTTTTTTATTTGTTGATTGGTAAGTGTTGCTTGTTTGTCAATCAGAATATTAGCATTTTATTTATAGAAAAATAATTTCTACTCCGAGAAGGTAATAATTTAGAACCAACTGATTATTAATACTCTGGATGATGACACGCCGAAAAGCTCTCCCGAAGCAGAATACTAAAAATTATTATTTGATGAATTCAAAGGATAACTACCGAGTTAATATTCATTCAATAATCAAGTTCGTACTAACGTACTTGATTAAATAAATATACATCATCAATTAAATAATGGAGGTTACTTATGAAAGACCGCATTCTTTTTACTGCTCTTACCGCAATGCTGATTTTCGGTGTTTTAGCATTTGCACAGGATACAACGTTAACCATTACAAATGATGGTAAAGTTGGTATCGGCACAACAACACCAGCAACTAAGCTGGAAGTCACAGGGGGTGACATTCAATTCGATGGCAATTGTCTTTTCGGGATGGGATTACATGAACTTTTTACTTATGATAATAAACCGATGGGATGGTTTTCACTTGGCTGGAAATCTGATTCCTGGTTTGGTTATGGAAAGACAATGTGGATTTCAGGATATGGCGGTATAAAATTTTTTACTGGTGGTGTGCAGCCTGCTATTGTTGTTGGATACTGGGGCGAAGTTGGAATAGGGACAGCTTCACCTGATCAGAAACTTTCTGTAAATGGTAATGCTAGTAAAGTAGGTGGGGGCTCGTGGGCTACATTCTCTGATATCAGGATGAAGGAAGACATAAATCCATTCACTGATGGTCTTTCTATTCTGAAACAAATCAAGCCGGTCAATTTTCGATATAATGGCAAGCTTGGTTATCCAACCGACAAAACTTATGTGGGAGTAATTGCCCAGGACATCGAAGAAATTGCTCCATACACAATCGGAACTTACAGAACTAAATTAAATCCCGATGATGCGGAAGAGACTGACATCCTTCAATTCGATGGAAGTGCATTAATATATATTGCTATTAATGCAATACAGGAATTAGATAAGAAAATCGAAGAGCTGAATCAGCTTAAAATTGAAAACCAGGATCTTAGTCAGAGACTCGATGAAATTGAAAATGTGGTAAAATCGCTGGCAGAACAGAAAAATAAATCAGCTGGCGAATCAATGACAGCATTGCATTAATTCGACTGAATCAAATATCAGGAGGTACAAATGTCAGTAAATAAATTATATAATTATGTAATCCTAATACTTCTGTTAATTCCTTTATCGGAAATTCGGCCGCAGGTTCAACATTTGATTTTAGCTGATACCACAATAGCAACTACAGCAACATTTATAGGCGCAAACTCAATTACTGCAGGACCAAATTTTACAATCTCGAATACAGGTAATGCTACGTTCCTTACAGGCGGGCAGATTTATCTGAGAACAGGAGTTTCAATTGTTTTAGGCGGTATATTCAAAACAGTTCTTGATACAACATTAGTAGGTGTTGAGTATGGCGACGAAAAGATAATACCTGAAAACTTTAGTTTGCACCAAAACTATCCGAATCCATTTAACCCATCAACAAAAATCAAATACGCTATTCCTCAATCCTCAATGGTTGTATTAAAAGTAATCGACATACTAGGCAACGAAGTAGAAACACTTGTAAATGAAGAAAAACCAGCAGGCACACGAATAAGCTGGTATGAGGATAACCAGCCAACAGGGGTTGCTTTTATCAGTTGAGAGTCGGAAATTTTGTTGAAACTAAGAAAATGGTATTGATGAAGTGAGCTGATGCTTTTTGATAAAATTATAGGCGCGACAGCAGCAGCAATGATGATGAGGAGCCGGTACCGCCGACTCAGTAAGGCGAGTTACAGGGTGTCACGGTCGCACCCCCGTCAGTAGGGGCAGGGTGAAAAGGAATGGAAGGCATCCATTTATTTGGGATGGGTTTTAATAATGGTTCTAGTCTATCGGTTTTTTTTTAAATAGTGTCTAAAGGGACATGAATTAGTTTTTCTATAAAGATTTCGTCCTAAGAACTTGTTTTATAATCCCGTAGGGAAAGAGGGAAGGAAAAGGATTAAATGTTTATAGAAAAAAATAAGAAAGACAAAAATTTGTATTAAATGTCATCAATTTATATGATATGATAATAAACGGTCTTCATCACTTTTATAAATTGTGCTGGCCACTCTCGCCATCACAGCGCTCATACTTTTATAATTCCAATACCAGGTGAAATATAAAAATCGCTGTAAGATCCTGTGATTTCAAACAAAAGAAGCAATAGACGCGACGCCTGCCCCACTGACACTCTGATTGTGGATAAAACCGATACAACCGCTGGGGTCTTGATAATGGAAGGATAGGATCACCTTACACGGAACTTGTAATATAAAGAGGCCTCGAGCATCCGAAAGAGAAGATAACCAAATCCCGTCTCTTCAGTGTGTAATGATCTATGGGGGGGCCATATTGAAAGCGGGACCGAAATAAGTGCGACAAGGACATTAGTATCGAAGAGAGGAACCGGAGAGTCGTAAAAAAAAGACATACCCAGGAGTAGTGAAGGAAAGTGGAGAAAAATAGATGGGGCCTCGTCGCAGGAGAGGGACAATGATCAGGCTGATGAATAAAAAAATACTAAGTCTTTTCATTTTACATTTCCATCTTCATCTGTGTTTTGTTTCTTTGCCTTTTAGTTGGGCTGCTTTGAATGTAATGTTCACCTGTGGAAGTTTGGCAGTTTGTTCCCTGAAGTAATCTTTTAATGTTAGTATCTGAAGCTTTGGAATTTTGTAAGCCGGGAATTTCTACAAAGCCAGCACCGGCAACCGTATCAAGCATTGGTTTGGTTGGGACTTCTATTGTAAGGAAAACACCTATCTCGCATTTGTGTTTTTCTATTGCACCGAGCAAAGCATCTATATCTTTTGATTGAATGTGTCCGCCCTTTACTTGAAAAGCTGCTTTTATTATTTCCTGCTTCTTTGGGTCTACAAGGTATTGAGCAAGTCCGTCAACTCCTTTGTCAGCGCCTTTCGTCCCGAAAGTGGTTGAAAAAACCTCGAACTCAGTTAACCACCAATCCTGGAATGCATTCGGGTTTTGTTTCCAGAGTTCTATTGTGCTTTGTTCATCTGTTGGAGTTCCTCTTACTTCAAATTTATTTAGGCCTTTTATCGTAGGTGTCTTTTAATTTATTTCGTTTGATAAGCGATATTGCAATTGGTGAAATATCCACCCCTATCCAGTTGCGATGCAAACCTTCTGCTGCATCTACGGTTGTACCACAGCCACAGAATCCGTCTAAGACTATGTCGCCTTCGTTGCTGCTTGCCTGTATTATTCTCTCAAGCAATGCTTTTGGTTTTTGTGTTGGATACCGATATCTTTCCTTTGTTGTGAATTAGTCGAGGATATCATCCCATAGTTCTTGTGACGTCCTTTTGTTTTCATTCAAATATCTTTCAGACTATTTTCCTTTATTTAGTGAATAGTGCCTTCTTTCTTTTTTAGTTCCATCATAATATGTTTCATTGTTTCCTTTGGAACATCGCCAAACCCTTTTAACTGTTTAAATCATAGTTAGATTCGGTCTATCGTCATTGGGACTCCATTGAATAAAATCTGTATCTTGTTTCCATGTCTGTCAATATATTTATAAGGCTTGTTGATATAATCATTCATCATAAAGTTTGATATAATTCTATTCCAAGTCAAATCATCACTATTGAGTATATAATAAATTAAAGTACTATTGCAGTTCCCATATATTTTTCTAATCATTGTGTGCAGTGTTTCTTTTCCAAACAATTTCGTTTCTATAATTTTTAACATCAATATTAATATCACAAACAGTTTTAAGATAGTGGCTCATAGTCGGGTCACAATGGAGATAAAAACTTCCGGTTGGTTTAAGGACTCTGTGCAGTTCAAGAATTCTTAAAGCCATCATCGTTAAATAAGGAAAAGCGTGCGGTGCAACTTTCTGGTAAGTGAGCAGAATGAAAATAGACGTTATCAGTTTTAAGTGTGTGGAGTTCTGCGAGTGAGTCCTGAATGTTTTTAAAAGTCCACGTATCCTCAAAAGCAATACGCTGTGTTTGAATTTCCTTATCGTCAAAGAAAATGTTGTAATCGCGTTTGCTGTTAAAAGGCGGGTCAATGTAAACAAGGTCAACAGATTCATCGGGAATATTATCCCGTAAAACGTTTAAGCAATCGCCGAGGTAGAGGGTGTTTATTAGGGTAAATAGAGTAGTTGAATAATAAAGTTATATTTTAGGATTGATAACTCTTTGTTTTTTTTGTTATAACTTCCATCCCTAGGTTTATTTTTGTTTTTAATATTAGAGGATTTTTTCCTGTATAAATAGTGGAATCATTTTAATTTGAGATAAATTATATCTTTTAATGATATGTCGTTTTCAAATTATTCTATTGAAAAGTTTAATAATAAATTTATATGCTGTTCAGTAACTTGAAGCGGAATAATTGAATTTCTTATAATTCTCACTATTAGAAGATATATCTGATTACTTTTAGAATAGTTCGTAAAAATATAAGAAATGAAGTGGAAAAATCTATCATAAATTATTTTAGTTAATCGAGCTTTGCTTATTTAAAATTTTATCATTATTATTATTCATATCAACATAAATCTTCAAAAAGATTCTCCTAATACTTCATCCTCGGCAGAGTAATAAAAGTACCAGCAGCAAAAATCAGATTAGCAAACCACGCAGTCAGCACAGGATCGAGAGCACCGTTTTTGCCAAATGCCTGGCTTATTTTCATAAAGACAAGATAGATAAAGGCAATCAGAATATTAATTCCAACCTGTACTGCCAGGCCGCTTTTTCTTTTATTGGCAGAAATCGGCAGTCCAAACAGAACGATTATCACACATGTCATTGCAAATGCAAAACGTGAGTGGTATTCTATCTGTGCAACAATTGGATTTGTTCCGGCTCTTTTTTGCGAGTCAATTAAATCAGATAATTCACTCAGGTTCATCTCCGCAGGTTTCTGCTGCTTCTTTGTTAAATCAATCGGCTGAAAGTGAAGATCATTTAATTTCAGACTGTCGAAATATTCAGCCGTTTCGGTTTGATCAGTAAAAATTCTTTTTACACCCTGCCGTGCAATCCACAATCCGCTCAAAGAATCGTACTCAAGTTTTTGTGCATCAATTCTGCCTCTCATTTCCGTCAGGTCTTGTTCATTAAAATCCTGAATGCTAACTCTGTTTGCCCAATTCAAGTTGCTGTCGAAATATGATATGCTGACAATCCTGGTTTTGCTGTCCTGGAAATAAATATTACTGCCTGTAAAGCTCAAACCTTTTTTAAGGTAAGTCTGCTCAATATAGATTTTTGTTTTGTTAGCCATTGGAACAATGTATCCGCCAAAATAAAGAGAGATCATACTGATGAGTAAAGCTGTTACAACGAACGGAGCCATAAAACGATAAAGACTTACTCCGCTTGCCCGCATTGCTGTTAGTTCGCTTAACGTCGATACTTTTCCGGCAGTGAACAATGCACCGAAGAGCACAGCAACAGGTGTTATGAGTTTTATAATTTCCGGTGTGAATACAACATAATAGTGAACGATATTAATCCACGGAACATTCTGATCAATAAAATCATCAAGGTTTTCCATTGCATCAATCACAAGAAATATCAGAATGAAAGCAAGCAGACTAAAAAATACCGTTTGCAGGAATTGCCGGATTAAATACTTGTCAATTATTTTCATTTGCTTCCTGGTGTGACCTGAATCTCTTTGGAACTAGCTTTTTGAAAAAGTCAAATGTTATTGTAACTGTTTCCCTGTTTGTTTTAATGGTAAGTACAATGCCGAGGAAACCAAGCAGAAAATTTGCAGCCCACATTCCTATGAATGGAGAGAAGAATCCTCTCTCAGCAAGTTTTTCTCCTCCTATCAGAAACGCCCAATAAATAAGGAAGAAAAACAAGCTAATGCTCGCCGCAACACCGAAGCCGCCCTTCCGGACCATAACTCCCAGGGGAGCTCCGATCAAAATAAAAACGATACAAGCTACGGGGATAGCATACTTCTTATAAATCTCAACTTCATACTTTTCAATTTCCCTGTCAGAAAATTCCACACTCCTTGATTTTGAAGTAATATTATTTTTTGCGGTTCTTATTTTGTCGAGCACTCTGGCTAATACTAATTTGTCATCAACTACAACTGCATGAATTGGATAGGCAGATATAAAAGATGAATCAGCGAAGAAAAATTTATTAGTCTCTGCTTTTAGAAAATTGAGATGTTGTTCTCTCTCAGCCCGGAAATTGCCAACAATTGCTTTCATAGTATCAACACCTAATTCTCTTTCACCTCTTATTCCTCCCTGCGACTGATGAAATGAGAACTGAGAGCCATCCATTACAATTCTGTGCTTATCAAATATCAATTTCCTGTAAAGACTTGTTTCCTTTACATCTGCTTCGTGTATTTCGCCGCGCCATAAATCCATAACAAGATTTTTCTGATCTGCTGTAAAATAAATTTTACCTGTATTTGCAGTAACTACATTTATCTTTGCAGGAGTTGTGTAATCATAAATTGTAACACCGCTCAGCTCATTAGTATTCGAGTTAATTTCCCTTACCAGTATTGCGTACTTAGGAACTTCCTGGGAAAAGAAACCCGGCTCCAGTGAAAGTGTCGGCTTCTGCTGTGAAATATCCTGCATAAGAAGTCTTGCCTGGTGATTGGCATCCGGCAGCACTTCATCGTTAAAAAGAAAAAGTAAAAATGCTAAAACGATACTTGCAATAAATGGGCCTTGCATCATTTTGTAAAGACTAACACCGGAGGATTTTAAAATTGTAACTTCATTGTTCTGGGAAAAATTTCCAAAAGCCATCAACGTTGCAACCAAAGTTGCCATAGGCACTACAAGCACAAGCATCCAGGATAAATTGAATACTACCAGCTTGATTAGTAACCACGTATCAAGTCCTTTGCCTACAAGCCGGTCAGCAAATTTCATCATAAACTGAAGCAGAAATATCCCCATCAGCGTAAGTGTTGAGAATATAAATGGTATAAAATGGGCTTTAAGTATATATCTGTGTGCAATCATCAAAATAAAAATAATTAAGCCGGCTTAGTTTAACAACATAATGTTTATGTATTATAATTCTACTTTGTTTGATATATTTAAAAGTAAGTTATGATAAATTCATTTTTATTGATGCGAATTATTACTTTATCACTGATTATATCTATAGTGCTGTCGATATTTCTGTTGGGGCAAGACTCAACAGCGCTGAAAATTCATCCTGCGAATAACTACCCGAGATGGCTGAAGAATGATGTGTATCATACTAACCAAACCTCAGGGATGTCTTTCTTAAGAGAAAAAGATGACGGCGCCTTGGAATTCCTTTTAGCTGATGACATCGGCAAGATTCACAGGCTTTTCATCAAAGATGATACGCTCTTTAGTTTTTCGGAAATAAAATTCAGCGATGAAGTTAAAGATTATCTTTCTGATTTTCCCAAGCTTGATTTTGAAGAGATATTTTACGATAGGTTTACCGGAGAAGTTTATTTAACTATTGAAGGAAATGGAGAGAACCACTTATCATATCACGGTATTTACAGGTTGGAATTCAAGGATGATAACATTTTTCAAGATTCGGTTGTTGCATTGGAGAAGCTTGTGTTTAAGCCGGAAGAAATTTTTTATGATAATCTTCTTCCGAATATTGGTTACGAGGGGTTTACTGCCGATGAAAATTATTTTTATTTAGGTTTGGAAAACGAGCAAATATCAGAAGGTAACTTTAGCGGACAGACTTTAATAAGAATTGCTGATAAGAATTCGTTGACGATCGTTAAAGAAATTTCAACTGAAAACATTGATATATCAACTATTTGTGGACTTTATTCTGATGAGAATTTTTCTCTTTGGGGTATTGACAGAAATCACAGGAAAGTTTTTAAATTGCTTTTAGATGAATATTTTAACATAGTTGATTTAATTTATTTTGACATAAAAACGGTTGTTCCGAAATACAATCATTTTGAATATGTCGGCTCGCTGGAATCCATAACAATTGTTTCCGAAAAATTTCTTTTTCTGGTTGACGATCCCTGGCATACTTTCTTTATACCACCAAATGAAATTTTGAATCAGCTTGATGTAAACACAATTAATAATTTTAAAAACTTTATACCAGTTATTCATAAGTTTGTGATTGAATAAACATAAGGAGTGAAAAAATGGAAAATGTAGTCGGTTATATAAACTCAAACAAAGAAAAATATGTTGAGGAATTAAAAGACTTTTTGCGGATTCCGAGCATAAGCACATTAGCGGCAAATAAAAGTGATATGATTACCGCGGCAGAATTTGTTGCCGGTAAACTTCGCGAAGCCGGGATGGAAAATGTTAAAATTATTGAAACTAAAGGTCACCCATTGGTATATGCTGATTGGTTGAAAGCTCCCGGAAAACCAACGGTGCTGGTTTACGGACATTATGATGTTCAACCTGTTGATCCAATCAATCTCTGGGATTCGCCCCCATTTGAACCAACTATAAAAGATGGAAAAATATATGCACGTGGTGCTACGGATGATAAAGGGCAGATGTATATGCACATTAAAAGTGTTGAAGCCTATTTTAAAACTGTTGGTAAGCTTCCATTAAATGTAAAATTTATTATTGAGGGAGAAGAAGAAATTGGCAGCGGCAACCTGGATGAATTTGTAAATAAAAATCAGGAGATGCTTAAATGTGATTCGGTTTTGATTTCCGACACTTCTTTATACGGACCAGGGATTCCAACACTAACTTATGGACTTAGAGGCCTCTGCTATATGGAAGTTGTAGTGACGGGACCAAACAGGGATTTACATTCCGGTACATTCGGCGGTGGTGTTGATAATCCGATAAATGTTCTTGCCGAAATGATTTCAAAGCTGAAGGACAATAATGGAAAAATTAAAATACCCGGTTTCTATAAAGATGTAGTTAATCTTACCAAAAAGGAAAGAGAAAATTTTAAAAGATTACCTTTCTCTGAAAAGCAGTATGCAAAAGCTCTTGGATTAAAAGAATTAAAAGGCGAGAAAGGTTACACAACTCTGGAGAGAGTCTGGGCAAGACCAACACTTGACTGCAATGGTATCTTCGGTGGATTTACAGGTGAAGGTGCCAAGACAGTTCTTCCTTCAAAAGCAACTGCAAAGATTAGTATGCGTTTAGTTCCGAACCAGGATCCTAAAAAAATTGCTAAGCTCTTCACTTCTTACATAAATAAAATTGCTCCCAAAACAGTAAAAGTAGAAATTTCTGATCTTCACGGTGCATATCCAATTGCTACCTCACTGGATGATAAAGCAACTCTTTCAGCAGCAACAGCGATAGCCAAAGTTTTTGGAAAGAAGACTGTATTTATGCGCGAAGGTGGATCGATTCCAATTGTTGTGTCATTTGCAAAAAAATTAAAAGCTGCACCGGTGCTGATGGGAATGGGACTTAATACTGAAAATCTTCATTCACCAAATGAACATTTTAATCTGAACCATTTTCAACTTGGTATTTTGAGCTCCGCTTACTTTTTTGATGAGTATTCAAAATGAGATGATAAAATCTCATTAAGAAAAATATGTAGTGGCAACAGAGCTCATATCATTTGAATTTTACTTGAATGACAACGGCATCGATGTTGCGTTAAATGCTTTATTCCAGAAGACATATAATGAAAATCATAGCTGCTATATTTTTTCTAATATTTTCTATTGGCTTTTTATCGTGTACTGATGAAAGTCAGAAGATAGAAAAAAGAGAAACCGGAATTGAAGATGTTGCCACTAATCCTGATAAGGATGCAGAAATTCAACGTGCAAACCTTGAACACAGAAAAAAAATAGCTGGCGAACGTTTCCCCTGCGATACTCTCTCATTGATTGATTTTGTTCTGAAGAATTTTCCTGAAGGAACATACCTTGTTGATTTCGATAAAACATTAACCTACAATATTCCTCGTTCCGCAGTAATTTATTACGATAAGGAATATATACTTGGTATTATTGCAAAATCGCGGGAAGGGGAAAGACTGATCGAAGTAAAAAATATTATAGGATATGACCAAAGCTTTATTGACCTTGACAGCACAGATCTTGGAACAGCTTTCTTCTACTTAACTTTGTTTGAATGCAAAGATGAGTCATTTAAAGTAATTTGGGAATCGCCAATTCCATCTCACGGTGGATTTAATAATATGAGTCTGCTCAAGTGGAAATACAAAAACACACCGTTTGTAAAAGTGAATTTTCATTATGCTCAAGGCACAGGTCATATTGACTATAATTATTTTTTTATTGATGGTTTGACTAATCAACCTCATCTACTTATGACCTATGAGGGGATAAATTTCAAACGAACCATTGCAAATCTGAATGATGATAATTATCCGGATTACTATGAGTATTTATATTATGATTTAGGAAACCGGGTCTTTCCAAAAGACTCAATTGGATTTATCTGGGATTCTGCAAAAAATGTTTACGTAAATACCCGCAATAACAAGCAAACCCGTCTTTATTAGAGCTAATACTCTTTTAACTCTTCAAATACTGAAACTATATCCTATTTACACTTTTTATTCACTTTTAGAATTGTATATTTGTAGCCTAAAATTTGATGTTATAAATATTTTCATTCAAAAATCTTAAAAATTTACTGAATGGTTGTTACAGACGAGAAAAATTTACAGCTTATAGACTACCTTGAATCGATGGGATTTTCGTCCTTTCCTATTGATGGGTATAAGGTTATAAACGGATATTCAAATCTTGAAGTAGAGATTGATTCAATTTATAATGGTGTGACGTTAAGAAATATTTCACATCAGGGAATTATTGAGCTTAAAGGAAAAGATGCACTTGATTTAGTCCACAGGATTGGAACAAACAGCGTAAAAGAGTTGGCAAAGGAAGGAGTAAAGAAAACAATTTTTACTTCTGAAAAAGGTAGAATCATTGGCGTAACTACTTTAATGAATTTTGAAAACTACCAGTTACTTGTTTGTGACAGAGCAAGTAAATTGAAAGTGATGGGCTGGATAAGAAAATACGCTATTAGTGATGATGTCGAAGTTAATGATGCAAATACTAAATATAATCTCCTTGAGTTAAGCGGACCACAAGCTGAATCTTTTGCCACTTTAATTTGCGGTAATATGGTCAACGAGATTCAACCGAATTCATTCAGAATTATTCACACTGAAAACATTCTTTTCTTCCTTATAAAACTTCCGGGTGAAAGAGGAAAAAATAAATTTTGGTTTCTCGCTGATTTTGAAAATTCAAAGCGTCTGATAATGTATATGAAAGAACACAAAGGTGTTTTTAATTTTAGTATGGTTGGAGAAGAAGCATTTAATATTTTCAGAATTGAGCAGGGACTTCCGATTGCTCCAAATGAATTGAATGATGAATTTAATCCGCTTGAAACTGGTTTGGATGAACTTATTGATTTCAACAAGGGTTGTTATATTGGTCAGGAAGTTATTGCAAGATTACAGACTTACAATAAAGTACAGAAGAAACTTGTCGGCTTAAAATTCAGTGATCCTTTAGAATTTAATAATGGACATATTGTGCTTGAAGATAATGGGGAAGAGGTTGGCAAACTTACTTCTTATGCTATTTCGCACAAGCTTAAAGCACCAATTGGTTTAGCATATATTCGCAACTCACATCTGACTCCCGGGACTCAAATCTCGTTAAAACTTTCTGACAATAAAATTGTTAATGCAGAAGTTCATCCACTACCATTCGTAAAATGAAAATTTATACTAAAACCGGTGACAAAGGTGAAACCGGATTATTTGGTGGCGAACGTGTCAGCAAAGATTCACTCCGCATTGCAGCTTATGGAACTATTGATGAATTAAATTCTTTTATAGGATACGCTATCACTGAAACTATAGACAAAAGCGTTAAAGAGAATTTATCGAAGATTCAAAATTATCTTTTCACAATTGGTGCAGATTTAGCAACACCTGAGAATGATAAAAATGCAAAGTTGAATATTCAAAGAACACCTGAATCATTCCATAAAGAAATTGAAAAAATGATTGATGAATACGATGCACAGCTTGAAGAGTTGCGTAATTTTATCCTTCCCGGTGGCTCAAAAAGCTCTGCTTTACTTCATATTTGCAGAACTGTTTGCAGAAGAGCCGAAAGAGAAGTTGTGGCATTAAAAAGTTCAGTGACAATCGGTGATAATATTGTTATTTTCCTCAACAGATTATCAGATCTATTCTTTGTTCTTTCACGTTTTGAGAATAAAGTCTCAAACCATCCTGATACAAAATGGCAACCTTAATCAGGCTTGCCTACTGCCAATTGAGCATTGCCCACTGATTTTTGGGGGTGAAATTTTGGTTTCGACGGGATTCAGGAGACTTAGAACTGCGTACCGTGTTCCCCGAAGACACGTTAAAAAATTGGGAACAAAAATATAACTGGCGAATATAACTACGCCTTAGCTGCGTAAATAAAACGTAGCTTGTTCTCCTTTCTCCTTTTTACCGGGGTTAGGAAGAACACCGTTTAGGTAGAATAGCTGAATCTTTCGTCTGCGGAGATGAAGCGAATTTAACAGCGGACAGACTTTAAGTGATCTTTGTCTGTTTGGCAGCTTAAAGTCAAAAAGAAACAGACTATGTATGTAGATGTTCTTTGGATCTTAATTTCGGACCGGGGTTCGACTCCCCGCACCTCCACCAGGCTTCGTTTTGAGCTTTGCGAAAAATGAAGCCTGCAACGGCGAAGTAAATTTATTTACGAAGCCGTGCAAAGAGCTAGAATAGAGTCGCTCAAAACTACGCCCCGGTAAACCAATCGAAAAAAAACAGGAGTTTAAATTGTATTACTATGTTTATATTCTGCAAAGTATCAAATTCAAAGAAACATTTTATACAGGATTTACCACCAAACTCAAGGATCGATTAACCAAGCATAATAACGGAGAAGTTCCACACACCTCAAAATATAAACCATGGAAAATAAAAACAGCGATAGCATTCACGGACAAAGATAGAGCATTAGCATTCGAAAAATATTTAAAAAGCCATTCAGGGAGAGCATTCGCAAAGAAACATTTTTGAATTTTACGAAAAATGAAGCCTGCATCGGCGAAGTCTCTTTCGAGACGAAGCCGTGCAAACAGAGAGTATAAATCTTTACTCACCGATAAAATCATACCATTCATCAACCTTTAATTGCTAATACTGAACTGATTCTCTAAGTTTAAATCAGCAATAAAATAATTCTTGATTTTAAAAGTGAACTTAGAGCAGACACATATTATTGAGCAGAATGGCTTGGCTGGATATCTTTCAAAGAAGCTCAAAAAGATTTGGTTGTTAATTGGATTTGAAGCTTCAGCCTGGATACTGGGTTTAGTCTATTTACTTTTAATTCATATTCCGGGTGAATCACACTTTACAATTTGCCCTTTATCTAATCTTGGATTTGAATTTTGTCCTGGTTGTGGTTTAGGAAATTCAATCTCTTATATTTTCCAAGGTGATTTTATAGCATCATTTCACTCTCACCCACTAGGAATTTTTGCATTAATAATAATTACATTCAGAATATTCACAATCATCAAAAATAATAGGAGGAGATATGCCTAATGCATTTCAATTAATGCCGAGTCTCGAGGGAGACGAAATGGCTTACGTTCAGGAACTAATTAAAGATATGAACGACGGTCAGGCACAGCAATTTGCCATCGCTTATATGTCGAGAAGAAAAGATCCAAGCAATATGCTATTGTTTGCAGTTATTGGATTTCTTGGAATTGCTGGAATTCAAAGATTTGTTATTAACCAGGTTGGTATGGGATTGCTGTTTTTATTTACCGGCGGTTTATGTTTAATCGGAACAATCATAGATGTAGTAAATCATAAAAAGCTGGCATTTGAATACAACTCCAAGCAGGCTCAGATGGTCGCAGGTATGATGAGAAGTTATTCTTCGTAAGTAAATATTAAAAGGAAGTTGCGCACGGCAGCAGCTTCCTTTTTTCTAAACTTCAAACTTTCTAAAAACTTATCTTCAATTTGTTCATTGTTTGCTACTGGCTCATCGGTTAAATTTATTGTATAAATGGAAAAAATTATTTTCACAAAAATGAGCGGTGCCGGTAATGATTTTGTTTTTATTGATAAGAAACAAAATGATTGGCTTCAAGTAAACACAGACTTTGTTCAAAAAATTTGTGATAGGCGAAATGGTATTGGTGCCGATGGTTTGATCACAATTGAAGATTCCACCACTCATAATTTCATAATGAATTACTACAATGCTGATGGTTCAACCGGAAGCTTATGTGCAAATGGTGCAAGATGTGCAATATTGTTTGCTGCAGAATCAGGTAGACTAACTGGAAACACCGCAGAATTTATTTCAAATGAGGTTGAATATAAAGGTGAAGTAATATCAAATTCTGAAATTAAATTTTTCCTGAATCCGCCAAAGAAAATCAAATATAATTTTAAGATTAAAGCTGGCGGAAAGCTGATAAACGCTCACTTCGCAGATACAGGTTCGCCGCACGTTGTTATTGATATAAATGAAAGTGAGGGTTTCCTGACCTCACTTGAAAAAGTACAGGTAGAATCTTTGGGTAGAGAGATAAGGAATTTGCCAGAATTTTCACCTGGTGGAACTAATGTCAACTTTGTTGTTGTTAAAGATGGATTGATTAACATCAGAACTTATGAAAGAGGTGTGGAATCTGAGACTTTAGCCTGCGGAACCGGCTCAGTGGCTGCGGCTTTGATATGTTATGTTACGAAAAATTTATCTGTTCCGGTAAAAATTATTCCTAAATCCAATGAAAAATTATTCGTAAATTTTGATGTGGAAAATTCAAAAGTAAGAAACTTATCACTCACAGGTCCGGCCAAAGTTACATTTACCGGCGAAATGAAAATCTAAACTTCGGAGCTTAAATGTCGAAAATCTTATTTACAATAAACTATGAAATTCAAGGGGATAAAAAAGAAGAATATCTCAAAACCATCAGGGAACTGAAAAGTTTAATTAAAGCTGAAGGATTGGAAGGTTATTCTGTTTACGAGGTTAAAGGGAAACCAAATCGTTTTCAGGAACAATACATCTTCAGTTCAGACGAGGCTTTTGAGAATTTTGAAGATGCTACCGATGAGAGAATAAATATTCTAATCAACAAAATCAGCGGAATGACGGTTGAGCATAGTACAAAGTATACAACTCAAGCAGAGGTTGAGTTATAGTAACGATCTTAACTTCTATAAAAGTTATCAGAATTCTGACCCAAAAGAAATAATTCGCAGATTTTTGAATTAAGATTTAAAACTTCAAAGAATCGCAATTTTGAAGTTACATACCCTAATTACTCATTTTCCTTAGAAGTTAATCTTCTTTAATTTCTGACTAACAAAAACTTTTATCTTTATGATTGAATACGTTGGCGTTGCACATGTCCATTCTCTGTTTTCAGATGGTACGGGTGAGATACCTGAAATAGCGAAGTATGCAGATGAGTCTAACCTGGATTTTCTTCTGATGACGGATCACAATACTCTTAGAGGTTTGCAGGAAGGATTTGAAAAATGGTATGGCAAAACACTCTGCCTGATTGGCTGTGAAATAAATGATAAAGAAAACAGGAATCATTACCTTGCGTTCGGAATTAATGAAACATATTCCACAAGATTATCTGCAAAAGAATATGTTCGAAAAGTAAAAGAAGCTGGTGGTATCGGTTTTCTCGCTCATCCACACGAAAAAAGAAACCATATGGCAGAACATCCTCCATATCCCTGGGTTGATTGGAGTATTGAGGATTATAATGGAATTGAAATCTGGAACCATATGTCTGAGTGGATGGAAAACCTAACTGAGCAGAATAAATACACTTCATTTCTTCATCCGTTACGTTCAATAGTTTCTCCTCCTCCAGAGACACTTAAATTGTGGGATGAACTTAACCTGAAACGAAAAGTTGTGGGATTTGGTGGAGTCGATGCACACGCTCATAAACAGAATCTTTTTGGTTTCTTTGAAGTAGAAATTTTTCCTTATAAAGTTCTTTTCAAATCTATTCATAATCATATCCTTCTACCAGAACCACTTGTAAAAGGCAACAGCAAACAGAAGTTGGCAAAATCGAAAGCTGCGATTTATGAAGCACTAGCCTATGGAAGAAGTTTCATTGCAAATGATTATCACGTCAACTCAAAAGGATTTCAATTTTTTGCTAAGTCGGGGAAGAAGAAATATTATATGGGTGACTACGTTGATTTTTCTGAAAAGATAACTTTATCAGTAACTTTGCCAGTACAAAATGCGGAAATCAAGATCATACGAAACGGTAAAGAAATAGCTGATTTTAGCTCAGATAAAGCAGAATTTGAAGTAAAAAAAGCTGGTGCTTACAGGGTAGAGGTTTACTATTTCAATAAGGCCTGGATTTATTCAAATCATATTAGAATCGGCATTTAATGCGCCCATAGTTCAACTGGATAGAACGTTGGATTCCGGTTCCAAAGGTTGGAGGTTCAAGTCCTCCTGGGCGTACAATTTAAATGGCAGATTGTGTTAAAAAGTATTATTTTTGCAAGGTTTTTAATTAAATAGTTGTTAACTAAAGGATGAATTAATGCTACAGAAAAAGAAAAAACTTTCTAAGAAAGAAATAAAAGAAGATAAACTTTTAAATTTTTATAAAACAGCCGTCGTTTTCTTCGAGAAGTACAAGAACAAAATCTTTATTTATGCTGGAGTTTTAGTGGCGGTTGCTGCAATAGTTTATTTTTATGTAAATCAGAAATCTGAAAGCAATGAAAAGGCTGGATTGGAACTTTCCCGCATAATGCCTTTGTATGATCAGGGTGCATACCTTGAAGCAATTGAGGGGAGACAGGGCACCAACATTATTGGTCTTAAAAAACTTGCGGAGGACTTCGGTGGTTCAGAGAACGGAGAAACTGCAAAAATATACCTGGCAAACAGCTATGCCTTTCTTGGTAATTATGATGAAGCGTTTAAGTATTACGAAGACTACAGCGGTACCATTGATTACTTCGAAGCTGCATCCTTAGCAGGACAGGCAGGATATTATGCAGTTCAGGAAGATTTTGAGAAAGCTGCAAACTTATATCTAAAGGCTTCAAAAATGTCGAAAATAAATTCGCAAAATCCTGATTACTTGCTGAATGCTGGAATATATTATTTAAAGGCAGGCGAAAAGGAAGAAGCAAAAATTCTTTTTAACAGAATAAAAGATGATTACGCTACTTCGTTAGCATACAGGGAAGTTGATAAATATCTTTCAATGATTTATTAACAATTTTTTATTGATTGATCAGAATTAATCTTTTTCTTTAGTTAACTTAGCAGTGTCATATTTCTATTTCCTAACAAAAAATAACTCAAAACTTTAAGCAACAGGATATTATTTAATTTTTTATGGCAGATACTTCAGATTTCAGAAATGGACTAATAATAAAATTCAAAAATGACTTGTATAGCATTGTAGAATTCCAGCATGTGAAGCCCGGCAAAGGCGGCGCATTCGTACGTTCGACACTTAAAAATTTAAGAACAGGGCGAGTTTTAGAAAACACATTCAGAGCAGGTGAAAAAGTTGATACTGTTAGGGTCGAGAGAAGAAAATATCAGTATCTTTTCTCCGAAGGCGATTCACTTGTTTGTATGGATAATGAAACCTATGAACAGATTAATATTTCCAGAGAATTGTTCAGCGATGGTGTTAAGTTTCTTAAAGAGAGTGAAGAGGTTGAAATTCTTTTTAACGGTTCTGATATAATTTCAGTTGACATACCCATATTTATAAATCTTAAAGTTGTTGAAACAGAACCGGGTTTTAAAGGCGATACTGCTACCGGTGCATTAAAGCCGGCAAAACTGGAAACAGGTGCTCAAATAAACGTTCCCTTGTTCATTAATGAAGGTGATCTGCTTAAAGTTGATACCAGATCAGGGGAATATTCAGAAAGAGTTAAATCTTAAATTAGAGGCTGTATATGGATCTTGATCTTATTAAAAAACTCGTAAAAATTGTGGATACGACCAGTGTTACTGATCTTGAGATTGAAGAGAACGGTTTGAAGATAAAGATTGCAAAGAAGATCAGAAGCTCACAAGTAATTACACAGGCACAAATACCCGTTGCATCGGCTCAACCTGTTCTTCAACCTGCTTCGACTGGATCAGAAGAAACTGCTAAACATAAAGCAGAGGTTGAACCAATTGCATCTAATCTTCATGAAATAAGGTCACCCATTGTTGGTACCTTTTATAGAGCACCGGCACCTGATGCCGATTCTTATATTCAGATTGGCTCAGCCGTATCTCCTGGGTAGTGTTTTATGTATAGTCGAGGCAATGAAATTAATGAATGAGATTGAATCAGATGTTACCGGTAAAGTAGTTAAGATTTTGGTGGAGAGTGGTAAACCTGTGGAATATAATCAACCGCTTTTTTTAATCGAGCTGGCTTAACCAATTCTAAAACCTGGATAGATTTTGTTTAACAAAATTTTAATCGCCAACCGTGGCGAAATAGCACTTCGAATAATCCGCACCTGCAAAGAGCTGGGTATAAAAACTGTTGCTGTCTATTCCGAAGCCGATAAAGATTCCCTTCACGTTACTTTTGCTGATGAGGCAGTTTGTATAGGCCCCCCATTTGGAAAGGATAGCTATCTTAAAATTCCTGCAATAATTTCTGCAGCACAGGTTACCGGTGCTGATGCAATTCATCCCGGCTATGGTTTTCTCGCTGAGAATGCAAGCTTTTCTGAGATTTGTCAGGAATCAAATTTAAAGTTTATTGGTCCCTCTCCCGAAATGATAAGAGCGATGGGCGACAAAGCTTTTGCTAAAGAGACAATGAAGAAAAATGAAGTGCCTGTTATTCCCGGAAGCGACGGCGTTATGGAGAATCTTGATCAGGCTAAAGGGCTTGCCAATGAAATTGGTTATCCTGTTATCATTAAAGCTTCTGCCGGCGGTGGTGGAAAAGGAATGAGAATAGTCTGGGAGGAAAGCGAATTTCAAAAAGCATTTCAAACTGCGCAAACAGAAGCCGAAGCTGCTTTTGCTAACGGAAGTGTTTATATAGAAAAATTTATTGAAAATCCACGGCACATCGAAATTCAGGTGATGGGCGACCAGCACGGAAATGTTTACCACTATGGAGAGAGAGATTGTTCAATTCAGCGAAGACATCAGAAGCTTATTGAAGAATCTCCGTCACCTGCTGTTGATGAAGATTTAAGAACCCGTATGGGAGATGCCGCTGTCAAAGGTGCACAGTCAGTTAATTATGAAGGAGCGGGCACAATTGAATTTCTCCTTGATAAGCACAAGCATTTTTATTTCATGGAAATGAATACGAGAATTCAGGTTGAACACCCTGTTACCGAATTAGTTTATGATGTTGATCTTGTAAGACAACAAATACTGGTAGCTGCAGGCGAAAAGATTGAGACCAAACCAAAAAAGCCTCATGGACATGCAATCGAGTTCAGAATTAATGCAGAAGATCCTGAAAATAATTTCAGACCATCGCCGGGTAAAATAACTTCGCTGCATTTCCCAGGTGGTTTCGGTGTAAGGAATGATTCACATATTTATCAATCTTATTCCATTCCGCCTTATTATGATTCATTAATTGCAAAGCTTATAGTTTGGGGAAAAAACAGAGATCATGCTATTATGCGTGGTAAGCGGGCACTGAGCGAGTTTATTGTTGAGGGGATCAAAACAACTATACCATTCCACTTGAAAGTTCTGGAAGATGACAGATTTAAAAGTGGTATTTTTGATACGAGCTTTCTTGAAAAATTTTAATATTCTTTTTATTCATAAAAAAATTACATAAGAGGGAAAAATGAAAATACCGGAAAATGTTAAATACACTAATGATCACGAGTGGGTTCGTGTTGATGGAAATATTGGAACTATCGGAGTAACAGATTATGCACAGGGAGAACTTGGCGATGTTGTTTTTGTTGATATTGATCCTGATTTAAAAGAAATCTCTAAAGGAAATTCATTCGGTACTATTGAAGCAGTAAAAACTGTAGGTGACCTATTTGCACCATTCAATGGTAAAGTGACCGAGATAAATAAGAAGCTTTCAGAATCACCTGAAGTTGTTAACTCAGATCCTTTTGGTGAAGGCTGGATGATAAAAGCCGAATTATCAAATCCTGCTGATCTTGATGATTTGCTGGATGCGAAAGCATACAAAAGCCTTATTGGTCAATAGAACGGCCATCGATTTCAAATAGAAATTTTTTCTATTTTAACCCGTGAATAACGGGTTTTTATTTTTGGTGAAATATTTATTTTAGGATAAATGAAACAACGCGATTTAATTCTTATAATTGACTTTGGATCCCAATACACACAGCTAATTGCTCGTCGGGTTAGGGAAGTTAAAGTTTATTCTGAAATCCATCCACATACAATTTCATTTGAAGATGTTAAATCACTAAATCCCAAAGGAATAATTCTTTCAGGCGGACCGATGAGTGTATATGATGATTCCGCGCCTGATATTGATCCACAGATTTTCAATCTCAAAGTCCCATTTCTCGGCTTATGTTATGGACTTCAGATTATCTGTAAAAATTTTGGCGGAATAGTCGAACCAGCAACCAACCGTGAATACGGAAAATCTATTTTAAGAATTACCGACAATACAGATATACTTCGAGGTGTTGAAGATGCATCAATTGTTTGGATGAGTCACGGCGATTATCTGACTGAATTACCAAAGGGATTCAAAGTTGTCGGTGAATCAGACCATTCTCCAATTTGTGCTATTTCAAATCCTTCAAAAAGATTTTATGGTTTGCAATTTCATCCTGAAGTTGCTCACACCGAAGAAGGTGAAAAAATTATCAACAACTTCCTTTTTGATATTTGTAAATGTAAAGGGGACTGGACTCCGCAAAACTTTATTGATGAAAAGCTGGAAATAATTAAATCAACTATCGGCAACTCAAAAGCAATTTGTGCACTCAGCGGTGGAGTAGATTCAACTGTCGCAGCAGTTCTTGTCAAAAAAGCTATTGGAGATAATTTAATTTGCATCCATATTGACAATGGGTTAATGCGCAAAAATGAGAGTGAAAAAATTGGGATCTTGTTTAATGAAAAACTTAAACTTGATCATATTCATGTCGATGCTTCTGAAAAATTTCTGAAAAATCTCCAAGGCGTTTCTGATCCCGAGAAGAAAAGAAAAATTATTGGCAACACTTTTATTGAAGTATTTGAAGAAGAAGCATTAAAAATTAAAGATGCTCAGTTTCTGGTTCAGGGAACTCTTTATCCTGATGTAATAGAATCAGTATCAGTCAAGGGTGCTTCTGCAACAATAAAAACTCATCATAATGTAGGTGGACTTCCTGAAAAGATGAATCTGAAATTAGTTGAACCTTTTCGCGAATTATTTAAAGATGAAGTCAGAAATGTTGGAAGGAGTTTAAATATTCCTCCCGAATTTATTAACCGCCATCCGTTTCCGGGTCCCGGACTTGGTGTGCGTGTGCTGGGTGAAATAACTAAAGAGAAACTTGATATTTTACGAGAAGCTGACGATATTTTTATCACGTCAATTAAAGAAGCGGGATTATACAATAGTATCTGGCAAGCATTTACTGTTCTGCTTCCTGTAAGCAGTGTAGGAGTAATGGGCGATGCCAGAACTTATGAATTTGTTCTTGCTTTACGAGCAGTTACTTCAGTTGATGGAATGACCGCAGATTGGTATACATTCGAGCACGACTTTCTTTCATCTGTTTCAAATAAAATTATAAATAAGGTGAGAGGTGTTAACAGAGTTGTTTATGATATCAGTTCAAAACCACCCGCAACAATTGAGTGGGAATAGATTTTATGGTTGACTTCATTTCATAAAATGAAAAACAAATTATTAAATTGAATGATGATAAGACTCCTAACAAAAACTAGTTTCGTTTTCTTAACGGCATTGATAATCTGTACGTTGAACCTGGCATATTCTCAAGTAGTTACTGAGGAAGAAATAAATAACCAGTTTGATAATGCTGTTGCTCTATTCAATTCAGGGAAATATGATGAGGCTCTCACCGGATTTAACAAAATAATTATTGATTATAAATACAACTCGAAAACAACAGCTTCGGAATTCTTCAAAGCAAAGATTTATTTTGAACTTAAGCAGTACAATCAGTTTAAGTTTGCAGCCGAGCAATTTGTTGAAGCATATCCAAACAGCAATTATGTTGATGAAGTTAGATTGCTGCTGACAAAATATTATATTGATATTGCAAACTATTATAATGCACTCAGGGAAATACTATTCATTATCGAAAATACTAATTCATCTTCAAATGAGTTGAAAGCCAAAGAGATTGGTGAAGGTATTTCAGCAAAATATCTCAACGAAACACAGCTTGATCGGCTAAGCTCATCGTTTAACAGCAACAAGGTTAAATCATATTTATTGCTTCAACAGGGTAAATACTTAATTCGAAATGGTAATACAACTGGTGCCAAAAATAAATTTGAAGACCTGATGAGTGATTACCCTGAATCCGCAGAATATAGTGAAGCTAAACAATTAATGGATTTTTCTTACAGCTCTGAGCCAACAACAACTGTAATTGGTGTTATGCTGCCTCTCGAGACAAACTCGGCAGGAGAATACACTAATCAGCCAGCAGCTGAAATTCTTGAGGGAATTAAATTTGCTGTGGATGAATTTAACAAGCTCAGAAGTGATAAAATTGGATTGCTGATCCGTGACACAAAGAAAGATGTAGATCAAATAAAAAAAATAAAGGAAGAGTTTACATCACTTAATTCCCTGATTGCTATTCTTGGACCAATATTCAGTAATGAAGTACGTGCTGCGCTTGAGGAGTTTGATGATTATGACATTCCAATAATTTCTCCCACTGCAACTGATGACGATTTAACAGGATTAAACCATCTTTTTTTTCAGGCTAATCCCTCTTTCACAGTCAGGGGAAAAATAATGGCGCAATATGTTTTCTATGTTGAAAATAAGCGAATTGTTTCAGTAATAAATTCTATTGAAGGATATTCTCCAATTCTTGCCGGCTCTTTCACTGAAGAATTTGAAAAGTTGGGTGGTAAAGTACTAAAAAAGGAATCCTTCAGAGATGACTATACTGATTTCAGCGAACCAATTTCAAAAATTTATAGTGATTCTCTTACCATTGAAGGTGTATACATTCCGTTATCTGATAACTCTGTTACTCCTTATATCTTTTCAGAAATGATTAAATACGGCGTGAAAATTCCATTGTATGGAAATCAGGATTGGTTCACCGCTAAAGGTTTTGAGACAGCAGCAGAAATAAGTAATAATTTAGTGTTTGAATCTGATTACTTTGTTGATTTCAACTCAGATGCCTACAAGAACTTTAGCGATCAGTTTATTTCAATAACCGGGAAGGATGTAAATCGAAATGTTCTTTATGGCTATGATGCGGCGAAATATATTTTAACTGTGCTAAGAAATACTGAACCGAGAAGAAAAAGCCTTGTTGATAAAATGATTTCGGGAATGGTCAGCAGCGGATTACGCAATAACATCTCTTTTGATGAAAGAAGAATAAATAAATTTTTGAATATTGTTCGCTATCGAGATGGTGTATTTGAATTAGTAGATAAATTTAGACTAAGCCAGTAATCAAGATGAATGAAGATAGAAAGTTTACTGTAAAAGAGCTTCCACTTGATGATCGTCCGCGGGAAAAATTATTAATGAGAGGTGCTCAAAGTCTTTCGGATGCAGAGCTGGTTGCTATACTTCTCAGAACAGGGAAGAAGGGAAAATCAGTAATAGAAATTGCCAGAGAGTTAATAAATAGTGAGGGAAATTTAGCAATGCTTGCTACCAAAACAGTTGACTCTCTGCAAAAAATTAGTGGAATTGGAAAAGACAAAGCTGCAACACTTGCCGCAGCATTTGAATTGAGCAGAAGAATTTTATCTCAACCGAAGTGGTTCGCTAATAAAAAAATAACTTCACCGCAGGATATTGCAGAAATTTTTATCCCAATTTTAAGAGATGATAATAAGGAGAAGTTTATTGTTGTTTGTCTTAACTCGGCTAATAAGATTATTAAGCACGAAACAATTTCTATCGGAAATTTAAATTCGAGTGTTGTGCATCCGCGGGAGGTTTTTAAGGTTGCAATTGATAATTCCTCGGCGAGCATAATTTTGATACATAATCATCCGAGTGGAAACCCTGAACCCAGTAATGAGGATATCAGAATTACGAAGAAAATTGTTGAAACTGGCAAAATTATGGAGATACCCGTGTTTGACCATCTGATAATTGCAGGAGAAACTTATACGAGTTTTGTCGAAAAAAGGCTTTTTTAAAATAAAAAGTTAATTTTCCTTGAATTTTTTCAAGTGGTTTCGTTATATAATAGCCCTAAATTTAATACTACTTCGTAAGTGTCAGGTAGTTGAAAGTTTATCTGGTATCTAATCACAGTTAATATATTTAATCATTAATAATCGGAGGTTTCATATGAGCCTACTTAAAAATTTCAGGACTCCCGTTCTGGCCGCTGTTCTGTTTGTCAGCATGGCTTTGGTTGCGGGTTGTGGTGGTTTAAGTGAAGCTCAGATTGCTGAACTCGCTGCATTGCGTGATGAAGTTAAATCACTCGAAGCAGAAGCTAACAGTCTGAGAGATCAAAAATCACAGCTTGAAACAGAAATTCAGACCATAAATCGTAAACTGGCTGAATGCAACAAACAAAAGGAAGAAACTAAGGCAAATCTTGAAAAATTGCCTAAGTAATTATTAACAGGAATTTTATAATAAAATTAAAATGGAGAAAAAAATGAAACTTGCAAAATTTTTAGTTGCTATCGTTTCCCTTTCTTTCCTGTTATCTCTTTCTTCCTTTGCACAAGAAACAGAGATGACCGAAGAGGAATGGGAAGCTGAAATGACCCGGCTTACCGGAAAAAAACAAGCTTTAATGTCTGAGATTGAAACCTTGAAAAAGGACATGGAAAATCTTAACACAGTAAAAGCTGGACTTCAGGATCCTGAAGAATGTATAGATCAATTGTATGCACTAGTTGGTGCAACCAGAAGTGATGTTGACAATTTTAGAAATGCAGTCAACGAACTCGATGGTAAAATTAAAAGAAAAGAAAGTCCTAAAGCTGACAGACAAGCAGATCTTAACGCTTTAAAGATGAACAAAATAAGTGCACTACCTGAATTTTTCGATAAAGTTCATAACAGGATGCAGCAAGCTCTTGATGAATGGATTGATGCTGCTCCAGTAATAGCCTACAAGGTAGTCAAAGGCGATCACCTTTGGGGTATTGCTCGTAAGAAAGAACATTATGGCAACGGTTTTGCTTGGCCGGTAATTTATCAAGCAAACAGAGAAAAAATTAAGAATCCTGATTTAATTTATCCTAACCAGGAATTCTCTATTCCTCCTCTAACACAGGATGAAAAAGATAAATATGAAAAGCTAAGATCAAATTACAAACCAGCTCCGGTGCAATAAAATTAGTTTGACTTGTTTAACTTAATTTATTTTGGAAGAACCCTTGTCCCGCTTTTGGGATGAGGGTTTTTTCATTTAAAGAACAAATATGACTGCAGTTGAAAAGAAAATAATTATTGAAAATGTAAATATGCTGGATCTTCTTGGATTCAACGATTCTAATCTCAAAATTCTTGAGGATAGATTTAACGCTTCCATAACCGTGAGAGGGGATAATGTTATTATTAAAGGTGTTATTGAAGAGGTTGAACTAATTGAGAAGATTCTTAAAGAAATGGCTTATGTTCTTAATACAAGTGGACGGTTAGGTACGAATGATGTCAACACTATTTTAGAACTCAGCATAGAAGGTAAAGAGGTAGTTGGTGAGGACGAATTTGATTCGATCATTTTATATACGAAGAAAGATGTAATTAAAGCAAGAACTCCAGGACAGATAAATTATATAAACTTTGCCCGAAAAAATGATATTTGCTTCGCAATTGGACCTGCAGGAACCGGAAAGACTTATCTTGCAGTAGCAATCGCAGTATCAGCACTTAAAAGAGGATTAGTTAAAAAATTAATTTTAGCAAGGCCGGCAGTGGAAGCAGGTGAAAGTCTCGGATTTCTACCGGGTGATTTTCGTGAAAAGATTGATCCATATCTTCGTCCTTTATACGACGCACTTGATGATATGATTCCATCAGAAAAATTAAAAAACTATATTGAGAAAAGAATAATTGAAATCGTTCCACTTGCGTATATGCGCGGCAGAACTTTGAACAATGCTTATGTAATTCTTGATGAAGCTCAAAACGCCACGACAATGCAGATGAAAATGTTTCTTACAAGGCTTGGTGGTAGTTCAAAGTCAATAGTAACAGGTGATATAACGCAGATTGATCTTCCTTCAAAACAGGTCAGCGGATTGGTTCAGGCAAAGGAAATACTATCCAAGGTTGAAGGTGTTGCTTTTGTTTATTTTGATAAAGGTGATGTCGTTAGGCATAAGCTTGTCAAAGATATTATTGATGCTTATGAAAAGTTTGGTAACAATAAGAGCGAAAATTCCTAAACTTTATCTTTACTCTCCTCCCAGTAAAAGTCCATCTCCTTAAGATTTGAGTCGGATAACTTTTTCCCCATCGCTTTTATTTTTTCTTCAACATAGCTGAATCTTCTAATAAATTTTGAGTTAGTTCTACGGAGAGCATTTTCAGGATTGACATCTAAGAATCTTGCATAGTTTACCAAAGCAAAGAATACATCACCAACTTCATCTTCAAGTTTGTTATGCAAATCTTCAAAACTTTTATCTTTTAACTTTAATCTTTTTTCTTCTATCTGGTGCATTTCCTCAATTTCTTCAATCACTTTTTTCCAAACGTCTTCTTTCTTTTCCCAGTCAAATCCTACTTTTGATGCTTTTTCCTGAAGCCTGTGAGCTCTTTGCAATGCAGGCAGCATTTCCGGGACACCTTCGAGAACAGAATTTCTTCCTTCTTCAAGTTTTATTTCTTCCCAATTCTTTTTGACTTCTTGTGATCCTGAAACTTTTACGTCGCCAAATACATGCGGATGTCTTCGTATTAACTTACTTTGAATAGAATCAATCACATCATCAATAGTAAAGTTGTTGGACTCCGAAGCAATAATTGTATGGAATACAACGTGAAGAAGCAGATCACCGAGCTCGTTTTTCAATTCGTCGTAATTTTTCTTTTCGATTGCTTCAACCACTTCATAAGCTTCCTCGATGGTTGCAGCTTTGATCGAATCGTTGGTTTGTTCACGATCCCACGGACATTCCTTTCTCAATCTTTTAACTATCTCAACGAATTCGTTAAATTTGTTACCAGTCATAAGATAAATCCTTATTCTAAATTAGAATTGAAAAATTTGATAGAATTGGATTCAAATTTAACCCAAAAATTTCTTTTAAGAAATCAGGCAAGCAATTAGTAATGATAATACTATTTTATGGAATTACTTACATAAATTTTATAATGAAATTTCAGGGTTTAATCAAAATAAAATTATCTGAATAGAAACAGAGGAAATCATGTTTGAAGAAAAACTTAAACAAATGGGAATAACTATTCCTGAAACTGTTAAACCGCTTGCTGCATATATACCAGCTATGCAGGTTGGAAACCTTGTGATGACATCCGGGCAGGTTCCGATCTCTGCGGGTGCTGTAAAATATTCTGGCAAAGTTGGAAAAGATCTTACCGAAGAGGAAGGAAAGGCAGCAGCAAAACTATGTGCTTTAAATTGTCTGAGTGCAATTAAAAGTGTAATTGGTAATCTCGATAAAATAAAACGAGTAGTGAAGTTAACAGTATTTGTTAGCAGTGCTGAAGGATTTACTGCTCAGCCAAAAGTTGCAAATGGTGCATCTGAATTTATAGTTGAAATATTTGGTGAAGCAGGGAAACATGTTCGCAGTGCAGTTGGAGTAAGTGAACTTCCTTTAAACTCTGCTGTTGAAATTGAAATGATCGTTGAAATAACTGGCTAATAATAATTCAAAGGTTCAACCAGTTTTTGATGATCTGATTGCCGAGTGGAGTCAGGATTGATTCCGGGTGAAACTGTATTCCTTCGAGAGAAAAAATTTTATGACGCACACCCATGATTTCTCCGGTTGAAGCTTTAGCTGAAATTTCAATTTCATCAGGCAAGGTATTTTCTTTGACGATCAAAGAGTGATAACGCATTGCATCAAATTCCTGCTGAATATTTTTAAAGATGGTTTTGTTGTCGTGATTAATTTTTGATGTTTTTCCGTGGTAAATATTTTCAGCATTTATTATATCCGCACCGAATAAATAACACATCGCCTGCATACCTAGACAAACACCAAGTATCGGCACTGAATTTCCAAATTCTTTAATAGCTTCGAGAGTCAATCCTGAATTTTCAGGTCTTCCCGGGCCAGGAGAAATTAAAATTTTATCAGGCTGAAAATTTCTGATTGCAGTTATATTCTCATCATTCCTCAATATTAGAAGTTCGCTTTTATATTTACCAAGCAATTGAACTAAATTGAAGGTAAACGAGTCATAATTATCAATTACCAGTATTTTCAAGTAAAGCTCTTAATTTTTTCAAAATAGAAGATTAATAAACATTCTGACCAAATTGTTCCCTTGAAACTAAGATTTGGCAATGGGTATATTTGACCGCACAAAATTAAAGGAAAAAGTTTTAATGCAAAGAGAAATGTTGAAGTCTAAAATACACCGGGTTACGGTAACTGAGGCTGAGCTTTACTATGAAGGAAGCATTACAGTTGATAAAGATTTGTTGGAGGCGGCAGATATTTTACCTTATGAAAAAGTTCAGGTATTGAATTTTAATAATGGTTCACGACTTGATACATACACAATTGAAGGAGCGTCAGGCAGCGGAACGATTTGTCTTAATGGTCCTGCAGCCAGGTTTGGTTCAGTTGGTGATGAAGTTATAATTGTTAGTTATGTTCACCTTCCTGAGGAATCTGCCAAGAAATTTAAGCCTAAACTGGTCATGGTAGATAAAAAAAATAAAATCACGAAGGTCATATAAAAAATTGTCAGAAGAATTTTTGTTGCTTTTGGCTGGTTATTTTTATAAAATTGAATTAAAATTTCAGGTGATGATGTGAAACATATATTATTGATGATCATTTTGTTGTCAGCAACATTGACGTTTGCTCAATTCAGAGACAGCGGTTTTGAAACTAATAGTGTTAAGGAAGGAATTGTAACTGAAAACTCAAATTCTCTTTTCGGATTTCTTAACTCAGATGATTTTATAATGCGCCATTCCTTCAGCCTGAACTATTCAACATTTGCCGGGCAGGGAATGTCATTAACCAGCTATACAAACAGTATGTTTTACAGATTGATGAATAATTTGAATGTGCAGTTAGATGTGAGTGTAATGTATTCACCATACAGTACGCTCGGCGAACAATTTCAGAAAGATATCTCCGGAGTTTATATAAGCAACGCTGCAATCAACTATCATCCGTGGGATAATTTTTCAGTTCATTTGCAGTACAGAAGTATGCCGTTCGGCTATGGATATTATCATCCTTTTTACGGCTACGGAAATCCGTTTAATTTCAGTTCCGGGATAAATAGTTATCAATCAGAATCACCATTTCAAAACAAGTAAAGAATATTTTAATTCTTAATTAGTGAGGGAAAAAGAAAATTTCTACCGATAAAAAGAAAGAATACCTTTCAAAAAACTTTATTCTTAATGCATCGATTCTCATCCTGATTTTAATTAATTCCATTTTAGCTTATTCACTCATTAATAAAATTCCATTTAATGATAACGATGATAATTATTTGCAAGACAGCACCGCAGTAAAAATACAGGTGGAAGTTCTGAATGGCTGTGGAGTAAGCGGAGTTGCAGAAAAACTAACTGACTATTTAAGAACTAACAATATCGATGTAGTAAATTTAGGCAACTATCGTTCGTTTGAAATTGAAAACAGCATTATAATTGGCAGAAATGAAAAAATTCATAACGCTGAAATTGTTGCTGCCATTGTTGGGTTGGATGAAGCAAAACATAATTCAGCAAATCAATCCCGACTATTTACTCGATGTTACATTCATTCTCGGTAAAGATTACAGAGATTTAATTCCATTAAAAAAGAGGTAAAATTGGACTCAACAGAATTCGCTCACCGCATCTCGGATATCATTTTCACAAAAAAAGGTTTTAATGTTTTATCAATTGATTTACGGAATCTGGTTTCATTTACTGACTACTTTGTGATTTGCTCGGCTGATTCCGATACACAGGTAAAAGCAATTGCTGACGAGGTTGATAAAGTTTTATCCGACGATGGAATTAAATGCTGGCATAAAGAAGGACTAAAAGCTCTTAGCTGGGTTTTGCTGGATTATGTTGATGTGGTCGTTCATATCTTTAAGAAAGATTCAAGAGAGTTCTACAATCTCGAAAAGCTCTGGGGAGATGCACCTTCTGAAAAGATGAAAGATCCTTTAGAGAAGACTGCTGTCAAAGCTAAGTGAGAAATGTCCTTTCAGAAGAATAGTTTTTTCCGGTCTACTACTTTAATAAGTTTGCATATCAGATTTCATTCACAATTATTCCTGCAGGATTGAAAAAATATCTACAAAAATTATTTGAAGACGCTGCAAAGCGATTACCATTTCTGAGTGAAATAGAACTGCTATTCGATACTCCCAAAATTGAAACGCACGGTGATCTTTCCTCAAACGCTGCGATGATCTTATCAAAAAAGCTCAAGAAGAATCCGAGAGAGTTAGCTGCAGAAATACTTTCAAATCTTGAAATTGATGAAAGCATCATCAGTAAAACAGAAATTGCCGGACCGGGATTCATAAACTTTTATTTTACTCCTTCATTTATTTCAGAGATTATCAAAGAGATAAATGAAAGAGGCGATGATTTTGGCAAATCAAAAAAATATTCTGGCAAAAAAGCAAATGTTGAATTTGTTTCAGCTAATCCAACCGGACCGTTAACTGTTGGTCACGGAAGGAATGCAGTAATTGGTGATACAGTTGCAAATATGCTTGAGTGGATAGGCTATGAAGTTGACCGCGAATATTATTTTAACAATGCCGGCAGACAGATGCGTGTGCTTGGTGATTCGGTTCGAATCAGATATCTGAATCTCCTTGGCAAACAATTTGAATTTCCGGAGGATTATTATCAGGGAGAATATATAATTGATATCGCAAAGCGGATCAAGGAAGAATTCGGAGATAAGCTGGTTGATGAACCTGCTGAAGGAAAATTTAAAGAAGCAGCCGAAGCTGAAATTTTTAATGATATAAAGAAAAGCCTGAACCGTATAGGTATACATCATAAAATATTCTTCAATGAAAAATCGCTTTATGATGATGGAAAGATTGATAACCTTCTTGGAAAATTTAAGTCTGCGGGTTTGTCGTACGAAAAAGATGGAGCTATTTGGCTGAAACTTTCTGAGCTAACCGGCGGAGAAGATAAAGTGATAGTAAAAGCCACAAGCGAACCAACTTACCGGCTTCCTGATATTGCTTATCACGCAGTAAAATATGATCGTGGTTACGATCTGATGGTTGATTTATTTGGATCAGATCATAATGCGACTTATCCGGATGTACTTGCCGGTATCAAAGCTTTGGGATATGATGATTCAAAAGTTAAAGTTCTCATTCACCAGTTTGTGACGATATTGAAAGATGGTGAAGTTGTTAAAATGTCTACACGAAAAGCTAACTATATCACATTAGATGAACTGATTGATGAAGTTGGCAGTGATGTAGTAAGATACTTTTTTAATATGAGAACAATTTCTTCTCATATGAATTTTGATATTGACCTTGCGAAGAAACAAAGTGATGAAAATCCTGTATTCTATCTGCAATATGCTCACGCAAGAATCTGCTCGATTATTCGAACAGTCGAATCTGAAAATCTGAAACCGGCAACAGAACATCTTAATTTACTTATTGAAGAAGAAGAACAAGGGCTTCTTAAAAAACTCCACAAATTTGAGGAAGAAGTCTTGTACAGCGCAGAAAATTATGAGCCGCAAAAAATTTGTGCTTATCTTGAGGACCTTGCCGCTGCATTTCACAAGTTTTATACTTTCAGAAGAATACTCGGCAGCGAGAAAAATATTGCTGAAGCGCGTTTAGCATTAGCTGTTGCAACAAAAACTGTAATTAAAAACGGATTATCAATTCTTGGTGTAAGTGCACCGGAAAAGATGTAAAACCCAAATAATCTATTATACAATGACATGTGCCATAAATAGGGATGATATATCATTTTTCTATGTAAATACAATTTCAAGTTGAGCTATTACGCAATGCGTAAAGAATTATGTTGTGTACTATATTAAAAACCAAGGAATCAATAGAATGGATATTGAAATAAGACATTTGACTAAAGATTTAAAAGACGATTATTTGTTTTTCTTTGATAATATGATTCACAAAGAAAACCCTGATTGGTCAAAATGTTATTGTAACGACTATCATTTTCTTGGAGATGTGGAAACATGTACTCGTGAAGCCAGCCGTGCTATGATTATAAATCGTATCAATGAGAATGAGCTGAGAGGTTATTTGGTCTTTGAAAATGATAAACCGATTGGATGGTGTAATGCAAATAGCAGATCGAATTATCAAAGATTATTAAGAGACTATGATTTGATTGATAATCCTGACGATAAGGTTTGTTCAATCGTTTGTTTTTTAATACATCCCGATTATAGAAGACAAGGGATTGCTCAAAAGATTCTTGAAAAAATCATTGAGGATTACTTGAATACAGACTATGATTATCTTGAAGCATATCCAAGAAAAGGAGAATCGAGCGAGAGTAATTTCAAAGGACCTTTAGGATTATATAAAAGATTCGATTTCCATATAAATAAAGAGTATGATGATTATTATGTAATGAGAAAAAAAATAAAATAAATACAGTGCACAACAATGGCTATGCGTCCATGCCAGCAGAACCAAGCCCACGGCAAATTCGCTGCAAGCCTACGCACTGGCGAATTTGCTGGCACGTCGCATCGCCTGTCGATATAAGCCATTTTAGGATGACCGAACGACAGTAAGACAACATATTAAAAATGAACCCGTGACTCTTTGTCTCGGTTTGAAAACCTAATTAAATATTACAATGAAAAAAGAAACAGAAATAAAATTATTTGAGAATAAAAAGGTAAGAACCATTTGGAATGAAGTAAAAGAAAAATGGTATTTGTCCATTGTAGATGTAGTTTCCGTACTTACCGAAAGTCCGAATCCAAGAAACTATTGGAAAGTACTTAAACACCGCCTTGCTAAGGAAGGAAATGAAACGGTTACAAATTGTAACCAGTTGAAAATGGAAGCCGAAGATGGCAAAATGCGAATGACCGATGTTGCCGACACCGAACAACTTTTCCGTCTGATTCAATCCATTCCATCGCCAAAGGCAGAACCCTTTAAATTGTGGCTTGCACAAGTGGCTGCCGAAAGATTAGACGAAATGCAAGACCCCGAACTAACTATTGATAGAGCTTTAAAAGAATACCTTCAATTAGGATATTCTGAAAACTGGATTAACCAGCGACTGAAAAGTATTGAGATACGAAAAGAGCTAACCGATGAATGGAAGCAACGAGGATTGAAAGAAGGCGTTCAGTTTGCAACACTCACCGACATCATTACCAAGTCGTGGAGTGATAGAACAACCAAGGAATACAAAATCCTGAAAGGACTGAAGAAAGAAAATCTTCGGGATAACATGACCAACACCGAACTTATTTTAAACATGCTGGCCGAGGCATCTACAAAAGATATTTCTGCTGCCGTAAACCCAAAAGATTTTGAAGATAGTAAAAAAGTAGCGAAGCAGGGAGGCAATGTTGCCAAAGTTGCGAGGAAAGAATTAGAAGCACGAACTGGAAAAAAAGTAGTTACATCCATTAAACGCAAAATCAGCTTTGCAATTAAAAGAAAGCAGTAAGAAAAAGAAAAAATAAATGAACAACCATTTAGAACATACACAGAAAACCAAAGAACTGATTGATGAAGTTGGCAGCGACGTAGTAAGATACTTTTTTAATATGAGAACAATTTCTTCTCATATGAATTTTGATATTGATCTTGCAAAAAAACAAAGTGATGAGAACCCTGTCTTCTACTTACAATATGCTCACGCAAGAATTTGTTCGATTATTCGAACCGTCGAATCTGAAAATCTGAAACCGGCGACAGACAATCTTAATTTACTTGTTGAAGAAGAAGAACAAGGGCTTCTTAAAAAACTTTACAAGTTTGAGAAGAAGTTTTATACAGCGCGGAAAATTATGAACCGCAGAAAATCTGTGCATATCTTGAAGACCTTGCTGCAGCATTCCATAAGTTTTATACTTTCAGAAGAATACTTGGCAGCGAAAAAAATATTGCAGAAGCAAGATTGGCTTTAGCTGTTGCAACTAAAATAGTAATTAAAAACGGGTTAACTATTCTCGGTGTTTCTGCACCTGAAAGAATGTAACATCCAAATGGAATCAGTATTCAATATCTGATGCTAAATTTGGGTATTATAAATCGCAGATTTTTATTGCGTTAATTCAATTTTATTTTAAGTTATCCGGCAAATTGCCGGATGCGTAAACAATTATGTTAGCTGCAACCGTATTGAACTGACCGTATACACATTGACAAAAGTAAATTTGGTTATTTGATAACAGTCTGTTCATTTTTAAAACATCTATTTGAATTCTTAATTTTAATACAAGAGAAAAATGAATAAAATAACCACACTAGGCCACAGTAAACTCAATGTATATAGGATTGGGCTTGGCTGTATGGGTATGTCAGAGTTTTATGGTTCTTTTAATGAAGAAGAATCTATTAATACATTGCATAAGGCGATTGACTTAGGTGTCAATTTTTTTGACACGGCTGATATGTATGGTTGGGGAGCCAACGAAAAATTATTAGGGAAAGCATTTAGAGATAGATGGCAAAACGTGATTTTAGCTACAAAATTTGCCGTGATGCGAGGACCCAACGGTGAATTTCTTGGACTTAACTGTAAACCAGAATACATAAGACAAGCTTGTGAACAAAGTCTTCAAAATTTTGGAGTCGATACAATTGATTTGTATTACATGCATCGGCAAGACCCGAAAGTAGAAATTGAAGAAATTATTGGCGCAATGAGTGACTTGGTAAGACACGGAAAGGTAAAACACTTAGGCATTTGTGAGGCTAATGTAGAAACAATTCGAAGGGCGCATGCCGTTCACCCGCTTACTGCTTGAAAACGAATATTCTTTGTGGAGCCGCGAACCTGAACAAGAGATTTTTGAGTTTGTAAAGAACTCGGTATTACGTTCGTAGCTTACAGCCCTTTGGGACGAGGATTTTTGACAGGATCAATTAATCGAGCAATTTAGAACAAGGTGATTTTGTTAAGTAATCCTCGTTTTACGACAAGCTATAGAGAAAATTAAAGTTTTTGAGCTATGTAAATTGACACAAGATCTCTAATAATTGCCCTTCTTTTTAAGTCAATGAAATTGTTACTATAGTACAGATTAATCGTCTTGAAGAAAATTTAGGAGCATTAATGTGGAAATAACACAACCGATTTGGATGTAATAAATAATTCTATGCCAACACAAACAACTGGAAATCGGTCCTAATGCTAAAACAATGGTATTTGACAAATGTATCTAAGCAAAATATGACTACAGAAAAGGCAGACAAACGTTTCAAAAGAGAATATTTACTCTATAAGTTTTTGTTTCCACTTCTTTATCAAAAATGTAGCCAATGATAAGAATACACTATGACAAAATGAAGATGGAAAATCTATTCCGCTAAAGTATATTATATGAGTACCATTATGATTGATATAAATTTATGAAAAAACTGCTTTTCTTTTGGAAAGAATTAGGGGCAACCTTCTGGTTTCTTCCGGTACTAATTATAGGGTTTTCTATTCTGTTGTCTATTGGCTTAGTATATTTAGATAGTTTAATAGCTATTCCAAAAGAAGGCTGGGTTCGCTTTTTTTTAGTAAACAGCTCTGATTCTGCACGCAGCATTTTATCGACCATATCCAGTGCAATGATGGGTGTGGCAGGAACTGTTTTTTCCATCACACTGGTAGCTTTGACACTTGCATCTTCACAATTTGGTTCGAGGCTCATCAAAAACTTCATGTATGTCCGGCTCAATCAGGTAGTGTTGGGTTTATACATTTCAACCTATCTATATTGCCTGCTGATTTTAAATTCAATAACAGACAGTGACGGTTATATCTTCATACCTTCCATATCCATACTTGTGGCAATTGTAGCCGCCATAACAAATATTATTTTGCTAATCATTTTTATCCACCAAATAGCTATAAGCATTCAGGCAGATAAAGTGATCTCTGATATTTCAGAATTTATCTCTAAACAATTAGAAACACTGTTCCCCAAAAAAATGGGGAAGGAAATAGAGGATGAAGAAAATGTCGATGCTTCTGCTGCTGTTTCAGGTTATCAAAAACAGATTTCTATAAACTCACCTAAAAGCGGCTATCTTCAGTATGTAGATAGTGATACTTTGATAGAAATAATCACCAGGAATGATGCAATACTTGAGTTGTCCTGTAACCCGGAGATCACTTGGTGGAAGGTGTGGAAATCGGATTACTCTATTCAAATGGCGAATGGAAAAAAGATGAGTTTGAAAAGATTTTTAACCAATTTGTAATTGGGAAAATCAAAACATCTCAAAGATCTTGAATTTCTATCCACCAATGGTGAAATAGCGTAGTGCACTCTCTCCCGGAGTAATGATCCATAACAAATGTTGTGTTGATAATCTTACTGCGATTATGTGTTATTTAGCCCAGGTAAAATTCCCTTCAAAATATCGATTTGATGAAGAGGAAATCTAAGTTATTGCTGATATATTAGACTTTGAGGGTGTTTTGATGCGCTTTCAACCAAATTCGCCATTTTCAGGAGGAAGTCCTGCTGTAATAATAAGGTTGATGGAAGCATTGACAACCATACATGCATTTACAAGTAAAGAAAGTCACAAAAATGCAGTGATCAAACATGCTGAGATGGTTTTTAGAGGGAAGCAAAACATTGAAGAAAAGAATGACATTGATGACCTCACAGAAAGAGCAGTAAAGATTTTAAACAAATAAAAACCACTGGTGAACAGCTCATAAAAATTTATATTATTTGATACCTGTGGAAAAAATTTGTACGGAAGTATAAAACCTAAATATCCTGAAAGCTTAATCCTTTTTTTGTTTTGATGATCTTAAAGTTATGATTTTGATTTCAGTTTTCAATTTCCTTCATCGGCAATGGGGCATCTTTTTCCTCGGCATCACGACGATGAAATAGCTGGAATTGTGAGTGACATAACCGAAAATGCTATATCCAAAAGGGAATTAAAAAACTACCCAACCTTCAGCTCACCGGATTAAATCGTTACCTGCCGTTATCACCGCATTGCTCCACCAAAGGAACCCATAATGTAAACAGGGGTGAATAATGGGCCGGAAAGATTAGATAGATAATAATGTCACATAGCAAAGGGGATATTTTGCCAGGTGATCCTGTTAAAGAGAATAGAAATTTTATCCCCGAAGGTAAAACTAAAAAAAAAAAAAATGGAAAAAAATATATTTTTTGAAAAATTGGAGAAAGAATATATTAAATTAATTATTTTTTATAATAAAAGTTTATATTAAAAATAAAAAAAAATATTTAAATGTTATTTTATTTTATGGTTATATTTTTTATTAGATAAAAAAATTTCAGCAGAGAGACGATAACGACGGAGAATATAGGGAGAACAGCATAGGGGAACAGAACAACCCGGGGGGGTTCAAAAGAGGGTCATGAATCTTATCCAAGAAAAGGATTTAAAATGACTATGAATCTCATAAAAAGGAAGCACCAAAAAAGAAAAGCAAAAAGGGAAGAGGAAAGGAGCGGGAAGAAAACATATAGGGATTCAGAAGAATGCGAGACGGCAATAAAATGTTGCAGAAAACCCAGGAGGGAAGACATGCAAAAAAACTTGCAGGACCAAAAGAAAACACAATGGAAGAAATACCTTAATTTTCAAAGACATATGAAAAAAATTGATATAAAAAAATGCAATCGGTCAAAATTGAAAAGAAAAGCAGAAAAGAAGATTACAGTAAAGAATACAGTCAGAAAAAATTTTGACAAACCTCACAGTAACTTAGGCATAAAAGAAGACACCAATAATTAAAGGAGAAGAACAAAATTTTGATGATAAAACAAAAGGTAAAAGATTTTCCAAATAGAATCAAAAAGAAGATAGAGAAACAATTCTGTTACTCTATCTGGAAAATAAAACTTTTCTCAATGCCATCTAATAAAAAATAGTTTAGCAAAGTGACAATGAAACGATTTTAAGATAAGTATAAATAAAAATATTAGGGAACAAATGAATCAAAAAAGAGCAAAGACTATTTGATTATTAAACATGGTCATCGTGGAAGAAACAATGCGATTCGATCTATAAGAGCGGGGGAACGAAGAAAACAAGAGATTATTCGATATGGTGATTAGTTACTCATGATTGGAAAAATAATGTTTTTTGATAATGAGAGGAAGACAAAAAGAGAGAAAGCGAAGACCGAAAGGAGAAAAGGGAAAGAACACAGCCGCCAAAACGGGAACCGGGAGCAAAACCAGAGGAGGGAAGAACGGGAACAAGAAAGCACTAAGGAAAGTGGACAACCGGGAACGGTTATTTAAAATCAAAAGAAAGCAGAAGGAGGAGGAACATCAGTAGTTATGACGTTTACAGAAGAAAACTAATTGAAGAAATCTTGCAAAAGAATTTGAAAGTGAAATGAAAGAAACAACCCAGCCGAGAGACGGGAAAAAACGGAGGAGAGAAGGAGGACAAGATAGATTAAAGAAAAAAAAGAAGTAAGGACAGATTAGGCTAAATTAAACGATCAAAGTAACAAAAGGCAATATGCTAAAAGGGTTTTTGCGCTATGGTGGGGATAAAACTAATTTAAATTGTTAAGTAATTATATTAGCAGGTAGGATAGTGTATAGGTTTCTAATCCCCATCATCCCAAGCCCCAAATCGTTATACTGGCTGGCAATAGCTTGTTAAAAATTGTCATAAAAAATTGATTATCAATCCTTGGAGTTTCTGCGCCGGAAAAAATGTAATCATTTAAAAGTTTGCGATTCCAACTGAACAGGCATAAACTGTTTTTGCTCCACCCTTAACAAGAGCTCTACCACATTCCTGTATTGTTGCCCCGGTTGTAATTATATCATCCACAAGAAGAATATTTTTCCCAATTATTTTTTTTGGATTCCTGACAACAAATGCATCCGCGACGTTTTGAGCTCTCTCTTTCATTTTCAGCTTGGTTTGAGATTCTGTATGCCGGGTTCTTTTAATCAATTTGGTTGAATAGGGAATGTTGAGTGATTCGCTCAATCCTTTAACTATGTAATCAGATTGGTTGTATCCTCGTTCAACTTTTTTAAGAGGATGAATAGGAACAGGCACGATCAGGTCAACTTGCCAGTTACGGGTTTTGATTCCTTCGGAAAGAATCTCACCTAAAAACATTCCCAGCTTGAACTTTTTCTGATATTTTAATGCGTGAATAACGGACTGCAAAGTTTTATCAGTTTCAAAAACAAATCTTGAGTAAAAATCTTTAATGATTTTTGATGAGGAGAAATTTCTGTCATATTCGTCCTCCAGTCTTATTTCATCAGCAATTAAAATACTGCTGAGACAATCCATGCAGACAGGATTATCATCGGTTAATAACTTTTTGTTGCAGCCGGGGCAGAATCGGGGAAGGAAGAAATCAAATATATATTTTACTGAAAATTTCATTGTATTAACTAATGTTATTTCATAGCTCGAGATGACTGCTTAGTTGTGTAGTGAATAGTTGTTCGTTTCAATTCCTTGGTTACTAGATATTTTTATAGTCTCTCGTTTATTAACCCATAGAGAGAAGTTTAGTCAATTAATAAGGGAACTAATAACCCAAAACTTATAACCAATAAACGAATAACTGAATTTCGGTTGTCGGCTTAGCCGCACTAAGGATGCATATTTATCGTCTAAGTCAAATATCCGCAAATCAGATCTCGCCAAAGGCGGACAATCATACATTCATACAATCGTATTCTCGTCCAGCGTATGTTTACAACATCCCATTTCTTTTGCGGATGAACCATTCAAGCGAAAATAGTAAAACAGCGATCACAAGCATCCACGTATCAGACCATAAAGTAATTTCTGACGTAACCACTTTCTCTTTGGACGAATTTATTTTCAGTTCTTTCAGGATATTTAACAATGATGAATAATCATCCGGGAAGAAAAATTCTCCGCCTGTATCATTCGCGAGCAGATTTAAAAACTGATAATTCATCACCGGATTAGTCATTTCAATATCAATCTCGCCGATATTAAAACTGCCGTTATCCTTTCCTAAACTTCGACTGTCTGTCGTAGCTTCAGCAGAAAAACTGAAATCGCCGGTCTCGTTTATTACAATTGAACCTTCATACAAACCCGGACCAACGTTTTGCATATCGGTTTCATATTTATTCTTTGCTGAAGATATTCTGATTTTAATCCCGGCATCAGAAATTGGATTTAGCGATTCATCAAATACTTCACCGCTAAACTCTATTCTTTCACCCTGCGAGAAATTTTTCTTTGATGATTTTACCTTGACCAGCTTTTGCTCCTCGCTTGCTTTTAACCAGCGCAGCGAATTGACGATGAAACTATCGAATAAATCCAATCCTTTTGGTGCAATTTGTAATTTCCATTTCCATATATCTTTTGCCAAAACTGAAATGGATCTCTTTCCGCTGAAATTATTTGAAAGTATCAAAGGAGAATTAACAACGGAGTTGTTCACTTTAATCTGTGCGAGTGTCTTACTTTCAATCCGGGGATTAAAAATAACGCTCGGTTGTAAAACAGGCGGCAGGTTATTCCAGGAATCAATAAAATTTTTATCAGGATGCTGCAGGATTGGATTTGTAATTTGTTCCGGAAGAATATATGGCTGGACTTCTCTGTTTCCTGCAAAATTCTGGTTGAATGTAAACGGAAGTTCATTCCCGAATCTTAAAAGTTTATTAATACTTACTCCAGCAGACAACGTTAGAAAGTAGGGAACTTTATCTTCTTTTATTTTTAAGATCACGCGGTTCAGCAATTCTTCAGGTGTTGCATCAGATGGAAAGCCGATGAGGAACAATACATCTGCACTATCAAGTGTTTGGTAATTCAGTTTGTCCTGGAACTTATCTCTTGATAATTGGACAATTGAATTTACTTCAATGCTTTCATCTCGCTTGAGTGAATTTTTAATGAATGTTAAGTCGGCATTTGGACTTGATGCAAGCAGCATCACTTTAATTTTGTTTGAAAGAACATTTACATAAAAAACCTGCTTGTTATTTGCGGTCGTAAATTCATCTTTCAAATTTGATAGTACGATGCTCAACTTTTTTTCACCGCTGGTTTGAGCTTTGTAATCGAAAGAAACATTCTGAACCCCGGCATTGCTCAGGATTACTGTTTGCTGCGATATGAATTTATTATCTTCGTATAAAGCTTGCTGTAACTGATTCACCGGCAAAGCCTTTATTAGAAATTGTTGCAATGATGATTGTGGGAGTTTCGGCATAAAGGAAATCATTGTGAAGAACTTTTTTTAATTCAACATCCTTCCGCTGTGTAGTGTCTCCAATGCCGATTGTGAAAACAGGTATACCAAGATTGATTGCATCATAATATGGATTGCTTCCGGAAGTAATCACACCATCAGTGATTAATGTTATCGAAGCTATATTTCTGTCTGATTGTTTAACAAAATTAAATATTTCCTGCAGGTTAGTAGACCCATCTGAAAAATTTATTTCTGCAAGACTATCAACACTTACATCGTTTACTGAATTTCCGAATGCATTAAAACTTAAATTACTTTCAGAGGAGTAAGCTGAAAAATCATTCAATACTTTCTTAACATTTGATGTACGGTCTGTTCCATCATCGATCTGAATTGATCTTGAATTGTCTATAAAAACAAGATTAGATGGTTCAAGAGTTAATTTTTTGCTGAGGTTCAAGATGGGTTCGAATAAAATCAAGCACAGAACGAGTAATGCCAAAACTCTCAGAGTTACAAGTAATACTTTTTTATATGGATCGATTTGAGGGATTGTAAAACGGTAGACATAAAAAGAATAAAGAGCAATCAATAACAAAGCAATTACGAGGTAAGCTGCTGAGTACGCCATTGATAATTGAATATTTTCGTATCCGAACATTAAAAACTCAACTCTCCCTTAAATACTGTTACAGCTTTTCCGGAAATAGTCAACTCATTTTTCGAAGGGGAATAAGAAACATTAACTCTTCCTTTCCTCCCAAGAACATCTCCTTGTTCAAATGTATAAGTTTTTCCTTCGGTGTTTTGTTCTATTAATCCCAGCTTCCTAAGTACTAGCAGCAAAGGTCCATTTGCAGAACCGGTTACCGGGTCTTCATCAATTCCATAATACGGTGTAAAGAACCGTAAATGAGCATGATTATCTTTTTCTATTGTTTCAGTTGTGAACAAAGTGAAAGCGTCGTATCCCTTTCGCGCAATAGATAAATCCAACAATTCCCTGAAGTTTGGTTTAATATTCATTAAGTCAGTTAAAGATGAAACGGAGATGTAAAGATAACCACCATCATCAAGAATAAAAGGGAATTTTTCAGGATTGATTACTTTCCCACCATTGAGTGCTTTAATAATTTCTTCTTTATTTCCTTCAAATATTTTTAATTCAGGAATGGGAATACTGAGTGAGTGAATTCCATTTCTGGAACTGCTTTTTAAAATGCCGGAAAGTGTTTTAAATGTTATGGAAGAATTTTCCTGAATTATTCCTTGCTGCAGTAAGTAATGAATTGAAGCTACGGTTGCATGACCGCACAACTTTACTTCAACAGTTGGAGTGAACCATCTTAAATTAAAATCTGCTTCATTGGATTTTGATATGAAGGCTGTTTCAGAAACATTAAACTCCCTTGCGATGAACTGCATTTCCTCAGTACTTAGTTCATCTGAATAAACTACTCCTGCGGGGTTTCCTCGAAATGGTTCATCAGTGAATGCATCTATCTGGCAAACATCAATGAGTTTTTTCATTGAAGATCTTCTCAATGTCCCAACTCTTCATTTTTTCGTAAGTATCGTAATCGGTTAAATCAAAATGAATTGGAGTAACGGAGACAAACTTATTTTTTATTGCGAACTGATCGCTTAGTTTTTCATTTTCAATTTCTACTAATTTCCCTGTCAGCCAGTAATAATCTTTACCAAACGGGTCAGTTCTCTTTTCATATATATCATCCCATTTTGCTTTGCTCTGCTCGGTAACGAGTATACCGGCAATCTCATTTTCAGGGAAGTTTGGAACATTAACATTTACCAGTGTTCCCCGCGGAAGTCCGTGCTCAATAACTTTTTGCGCAACCATTATCGCAACTTTACCTGCGTATTTAAAATCTTTAGCTTCATGACTGGTTACTGAAATTGCAATTGCAGGGACATCCATTATAGCTGCTTCTCTTGCTGCTGAAACAGTTCCTGAATAAATTATATTTATAGCAGTGTTTGAGCCGTGATTAATTCCTGATATAACAAGGTCAGGAGATTCACCCATTATATTTCTTATACCCATCTTAACGCAATCAGCAGGAGTTCCTTCTACAGCATAACCAAAGAAATTTCCATTATTATGGTATTTGGTTACTCGTAAAGGATATTTCATCGTGATTCCATGTCCAACTGCACTTTGCTCTTCGCTGGGTGCGACAACAGTTACTTCAGCAATTTCTTTCAGTGCTTCAGCTAATGCAGCTATGCCGGCCGAGTAAATACCGTCATCATTAGTTACTAAGATTTTCAATATATTTACCTTAAGTGATGTTTTAAATATAACCGTGCTAATATACTATTAAAGTGGTATACTCTCAATCATTCTTTGGTGTCTGATAAATAACTTTATGCTCATCATCAAACCTTTTATTTTCAAACGATTTCCTGAAATTGTTTTTGGTTTTAGTACAAAGATTGGTCCAAATGCAAAACCGCCGTATTATTTCAATCTTTCATATAGTGTTGATGACAATAAAGAAATTGTTGATTCCAACAGGGCATTATTTTTTAATGAACTCGGTTTGAACGAAAAAATGATCAGCTATCAAAAGCAGGTGCACGAGGATAAAATTAACACAGTAAGTTCATTTGGAAGTTGTGGTGAAAGTGATGCACTCATTACAAGAAAAAAAAATCTTGGATTGGCCATCAGCAGTGCTGACTGTCCGGCAATATTTATTTATGATCCGAAAGAAAAAGTAATTGCTGCTGTTCATTCAGGCTGGAGAGGAACAGAGAAAAAGATTCTCATGAAAACTATTAAAAAATTAAAAGATGATTTTAATTCCGATCCATCAAATTTAATTTGTTACATCGGACCTTCAATCTCTCAAAAGAATTATGAAGTAGAAGAAGATGTTGCTGTTAAGTTTGATAAAGAATTCGTGGTGAAAAATAAAAACAAATTCTATCTCAACGTTTCCGGAGCAAATTACAAAATGTTAGTTGATGAGGGAATTAACGAAGCTAATATTCAGGTATCCGGCTTGTGCACTTACGAATATGAAAACCTTCTTCACTCTTATAGGAGAGATGGTCAGAAATCAGGCAGAGCACTTGGTGTAATTGCAATGAAGGAGAAGGATTGAGCAAGCTCGGAATTAAAATAGTCCTGGCTTACACAACTATTTGTTTGATCTGGGGTTCAACATGGATTGCGATAAGATATGGACTTGAATCTTTAACACCAATGTTTTCTGCGGGAGTTAGATTTTCACTTGCCTCAATCTTCATTTTCATTTTGATGAGAGTCAAAAACATTTCACTTCAAACCGACAAAGTTTCAATCCGACTTTATCTAATGATGGGTTTCTTTTCATTTGTTATTCCGTTTGGATTAGTTTACTGGGCACAGCAGTTTGTCCCTTCCGGAATGGCAGCCGTACTTTTTGCAGTCTATCCGTTTTGGGTTGTTATTTTTTCACACATAAGAATTCCAAGTGACTTTATCGGCTTCTTTAAAATTTTTGGAACAGTGCTCGGCTTTGCCGGGATAGTAATTATTTTTTCCGATTCGTTTGTCGGAGATATGTCAAATTATTTAATCGGAATGTTTGCAGTTGTACTTAGCGGAATAATGCAAGCGTGGATTGCAGTTTCAATAAAAAAATTCGGACATCATCTGCATCCGCTTTCGATGAACATTATACCAATGGCAATTGCAGGTATATCAATGCTGCTAATTGCATTATTCACAGAAGATCTTTCAACTTTAAAGTTCAATCAGAATGCATATATATCTATTCTTTATCTCGCAGTCTTCGGCAGCATAGTTACATTCACTTCATTTTATTGGTTGATAAAACACGTCAACCTGGTTATACTTTCTTTAGTTGCTTTTATAACACCAATAGTTGCATTGATCCTCGGGTACTTCCTTTATAATGAAGTACTTTCCACGAGACACTTTGTTGGTTCTGCATTAGTTCTCACCGGGGTATTCTGGGCTAATTTGGGTAATCTTCTTAAGTTAAGAAAAGGCTCAATAATAAAAGCAGAAGCAGAGGTAAAATGAAATCATTATTAATGAACATTTATTTAATTTTAACACAGAAAAAATTTCTAATTTGAAAATGACTAATATTATCAGAATAAAGAATGCAACCTTTTATGGTTATCACGGCGTGAGTAACGAAGAGCAGTATGTCGGCGGCAAGTTTGAAGCGGATATTGATATTTACACTGATTTTTCTGAAGCTGCAGTCGGTGATGATTTGAAAAAAACTGTGGATTATTTTCAGGTATATTCTTTCCTGAGTCAATTTACTGTAAAGCAAAAATATTATTTAATTGAAGCTCTGGCGGTAGATATTGCCGATGAGTTGTTGAAGCAGTTTGATAGAATTATTAAAGTTGCCGTTAGAGTAAGAAAAAATAATCCTCCTCTTGGCGGAGTTGTTGATTGTGTTGAAGCTGAAGTAATTAAAGCCCGTCACAATTAAAATTTGATACGGAGCATCACATAAAAAACATTGCATACATAGGCATCGGTTCAAACGTTGGAGTCCAGATCAATAATATTGATTATGCTATTGAACTAATTGATTCGAATCCTTCTTGTGAAGTTGAAGCTGTATCTTCAATTTATGAATCGTCTCCATATGGGGATATTATACAAAGTGAATTCTTCAATGCTGTCTTTAAAATTAAAACGTACTTTGAGCTGAAGGAATTGTTTATGTTCTTAAAGTCGGTTGAGATGCAGGTCGGAAGAAAAGTAACAACAAAATGGGGACCGAGAGAAATTGATCTTGATATTCTATTTTACAATGATATGGTTTTTTCCGACGATGAAATTACAATCCCTCATAAAGATTTGCTGAACAGGGATTTTGTTCTGGTGCCTTTATGTGAAATAGCCCCTGATTTAATTCATCCATTAATGAATAAAAAAATCTCTGAAATTATTATTTTTCAGTCCGTAGATAATGAGTCTTCTGCTCAAGCAAGCAAAAAATATATTTTAAGAAAAATTCCGCATAGAGTTTTGATATAATGAGCGATAAACCAATCTCAAAAAATGAACTGCGTTACATTGCAATTGAAGGTGTAATCGGTGCTGGTAAAACGAGCCTTGCAAAAAGAATTGGCGAACGCCTGAGTGCAAAATTCATCTTTGAGCAGTTTGAAAATAATCCCTTCCTTGAGAAATTTTACATTGACAGAAAACGTTTTGCATTCCAAACGCAAATGTTTTTTTTGATAAACAGATTCAAACAGCAGCAGGAACTGCACCAGGAGGATTTGTTCTCAGAGCATCTAGTAAGCGATTATATTTTTGAGAAAGATAGAATATTTGCTTATATGAATCTCAGCAAAGATGAATTGAATCTTTACGAAAGCATTTATCCTCTGCTTGCAAGAGTACTTCGCAAACCCGATCTGGTTATTTTTCTTCAATCCAGTACCGACAGGTTAGTAAATAATATCAAGAAGAGAAACAGGAAAGTTGAGCGGGCACTTACCAGAAACTATCTGGAAGAACTTAGCGAAGCTTACAATCATTATTTCTTCAGATATAATTCCACGCCGCTTTTAATTGTTAATTCATCCGATATTGATTTTGTGAACAGCGATAATGACTTCGATGAATTGTTCAAACAGATTTTCAGAGAGGACAGGGGGTTTACTGAATATTTTAATCCTGAAACGAGGAGGATAATTTGATAAGAATAATTCTCTACGCTGCAATAGCTATACTTATCTTTTTTGCATTTAGATTTTTTAAATTGATATCGAATTTAAAGTCTGCTTCAAAGCCAAATGTTGATGATCTTAAAAGCCGTGCAGAATTCTTGAAAAACAAGTATAAGAATGTCGAAGAAGCTGACTATCGTGATATTACATCGTCAGATGAAGAAAGTGATTCACCACCGAAAGATAATGCCTAAGAAGAATATTGCATCAAATATCGTTTACTCCTTTTTCAAATTATTCCTTTCCGTTAAAGAAAATCCTGAAAGGAAAATTAGTCCTCCCCAAAAAATTCTTATAGTACGTCAGCATAATCAGCTTGGCGATCTTCTTGCCGGTGTTTCTTTGTTCAGAGCATTAAAAGAAACTTATCCTGAATTCTCACATCTCACTTGTTGTAAGTCCTTTTAATTATCCCGGGATGGTAAAAAATAAATATCTTGATAGAATCTACGTCTTCGATAAAAAGAAATTATTTAACCCGGTTTACTTTTACAAAACAGTTAAATTTTTTAGAGAAGGATACGATCTCGCGATTGTTCCTGTTGTTGTTTCGATTTCTTTTACGAGTAATCTCCTGGCAAGATTATCCAAATCCAAAATCCGCATTGGTGCAAACTCATTAAATGGAAAGCCAAACCTTAGCTCATTCCTTTTTGATAGAAGAATAGATATCGATTGGCGAAAGCATCCTGATTCAAATGTTTCAGAAAGAAGCCTGGATATTGTAAGACCTTTCGGCATCAATACAAATAATTACAGATCAGAAATTTCATTTAACGGTGCTGATACAAATGCCGCAAAGAAATTTATTGATGAGTTTACAGATAAAAATAAAAAGCTGTTAATAGGACTTCACGTTGGAGCAGGTAAACCAAATAACCGCTGGTCGCTTGATAAGTATGCTGTGCTCGTGAAAAAAATAGAAAGCAGCTATCCTGCAAATTTTTACCTCACAGGTGGATGGGCTGAGAAGGAAGAGTTAAATTACCTCATCAAAAATGTTGATATTAATTTTGGTAAGTTCATCAGCCAACCAATTCCACACATCGCAGCTTTGATTTCTTTGTCTGATCTTTTTATTTCAAATGATACAGGAATTATGCACGTTGCAGGCACAACGGAAACGCCGCAAATTACTATTTTTGGACCAACGAATCCATTTAACTGGGCTCCAATTGGATTGAACAAATATTTCATTCGTAAATCAGAACTTATTGATGATGTTTCTGTTGATGACGTTTATCATCTTTGTGATTTAATCCTCAGTAAAAAGGAGATTGTAAAATGAACAAGTGCATCGCCGCTGTTGATATGGGCACAAACTCATTCCACCTGATAATTGTTCAGGTGAAGAGTGATGGTTCATTTAAAATTATTGATCGTGAGCGGGAAGTAATACGCTTAGGTTCTCACAAAGGAAAAGAATTTACGTGGATATCCGAAGGTGAAATGGAAAAGGCAATTGATGTGCTGAGAGATTTTAATAAAATCGCCCAGTTCTATAAAGCTGACTTGAGAGCAATTGCAACAAGTGCAATAAGGGAAGCAAAAAATAAAAGTGAATTTATTGATCGTGTTTTTGAAGAAACCAACATTACAGTTGAAGCAGTTGACGGAAAGACCGAGGCTGAATTAATTTATCTCGGAGTCCAGAATGCTCTTGATGTAGAAGATAAAAGAATTTTATGTGTTGATATCGGCGGTGGCAGTACTGAATTTCTTCTTGGCGAAAATGGAAATTCAGAATTTGCAGAGAGCATTAAAATTGGCGCAGTAAGACTGAGCAAAATGTTTTTTCCTGACTATCATCTTTCTGAATCCGGAATTGATATGTGCAGAAACTATATAAAAGATAAACTGAATATCAACGCTAATCTTCACCCAAACCACATATTTGAAATGGCAGTTGGCAGTTCGGGAACAATTGTAGCTGCAGCATCTATTATTTCCTTCAGAAGAAGCGGTAAATTCAAAAAGACAATGAATGATTTTACTTTCACAGCAAATGAAATTTTTAATCTCACCGCCGAGGTCTTAAAATGTGAATCTCCTGTCGATAGACTTTTCATTGAAGGAATGGAAATTAAAAGGGCTGACATAATTCCCGCAGGATTGCTAATTCTTTCACAGGTCTTTGAAACCTTTAAGCTGAAAGAAATGACTGTTTCTGAAAATGCTTTGAGGGAAGGGATTATTATTGATACGATTATGAAGATGGATGAATTTAAATCTTTGCTCGTTTAATGATTTGTTTTTTATTTTGAATATAACCCTCTGTTCATATAGATAAAAGTACCGATTTAATACTGAGCCATTCAAACGCATCTACATTCTATAATTTTCTCCCTAAAGAAAAATTTCAGCTAATATTTTTGCTTTTAGGCATAAATGTAGTAATTTTTCGTCGAAAGGAGGAAAAATAAAAAGAGATACTAACCGGGAACATAAAGGGATCTGAGATAAAATGGTGTTTATGGTGGGCAAGAATGGAAACAACCTGGCAAGAGAAATTATAGCAAAGGAATTTCAACACAGTAAATATTACAGTTGGGATTATCAGCCAGATAGAAAGAAAATTAATTCGAGAATTGCAGGGGAAGATGGATATTAATCTTGAGAAATTCATAAATATAAAAAATGGAAAATCTTGTTAAGGGAATTTATGATGTTACACAAAGACAAATATAAAATTCTTGTGATGGTTCTGCAGCCTGAACATTTACCGGAAAAGCGGTGATTCACTTCAGGGACGCTATCACTACTACACATTGCATCCGTTCTCTTTAGCAGAACTTGAAAATATTTCTAACCAATGGAAGATATTTGAAGAAATTCAATTCAAAAATCAGAAATATAAATCAAGCCTTGAGGTCTTGTATGCAATTATGGTGGATTTCCTGACGACGATTGCGCAGATGAAGAGTTTTAAGACGCTGGCATAATGAAAAATTAGAACGTCTTTTTAGGGAAGACATCAATATTGAAAACATCAGAATATCAGAGTATGAAAAGCTGGGGGATGTCCTTCTAAAACTCCGTCCTTTTCGATTAATAACCTTAGAGAAGATCTTGAAGTAAGTCATCGTGCAATTACAAACTGGCTGAATATACTTGAATCTTTTTATTATCATTTTAGAATTTATCCATATTCGTCAAAATTGATAAGATCAATTAAAAAGAACAAATATATTTATTGATTGGTGAAGTTAAAATGCAGATTTGAAAACTTATTGCTTCATTTATAAAGTACATTACCTCTTTGAGCGAGAGGTATAAAACAGGACTATTTTACTTAAGAAACGTAGATAAAAAAGAAGTTGATTTGGTTACCATAGACAATAAACCATGGTTCGCAGTGAAGTAAAATTATCAAACTGTTCCCCGGCAATATATATTCACGGAAAGGCTTAAAATTCCATTTAGCTTTCAAGTCGTAAAGCAAAGTGGAATTGATACTATTAAAGATGAAATACGAGTGATTTCAGCAGATAAATTTTTGTCAGGACTGATTTAATTTTATAAGTTCTTTAATTGAATAAAGTGATAATCTGAAACTATTATTATCCTTTATAAATCTACCTTTAATAAGAGCCCACCCCTCCTTATATTTGCACGTCATTTAAATTTCTCTTAATCCAGAAATAATGGAACAAATAAGAAACTTCTGCATAATTGCGCATATAGACCACGGTAAATCCACTATTGCCGACAGGCTTCTGGAGAAAACCGGTGCTGTTACAGAGCGTGAAGCCAAGGCTCAGGTTCTGGATGATATGGATCTGGAAAGAGAAAGGGGAATTACCATTAAATCCCACGCAATCCAGATGCATTACACTGCAAAGGATGGTGAAAAGTATATTCTCAATCTTATTGATACTCCCGGTCACGTTGATTTCAGCTACGAAGTTTCCCGTTCACTTGCTGCCTGCGAAGGTGCTTTACTTGTTGTTGATGCAGCACAGGGAGTTGAGGCACAAACAATCAGCAATTTATATCTTGCACTTGATGCAGGACTTGAAATAATTCCTGTTCTAAATAAAATAGATTTGCCAAGCGCAGAGGTTGATAGAATTTCTAAACAGGTAATTGATTTAATTGGGTGTAAGGAAGAAGACATTCTTAAAGTGAGTGCAAAAGCAAATATCGGGATTGATGAACTGCTTGAAGAAATTGTTAAAAGAATTCCACCGCCAAAAGGAGATCCCGGAGCACCACTTCAGGCATTAATATTTGATTCCATCTTTGATGCATACCGTGGTGCTGTTGCGTACATAAGAGTTTTCAATGGAACTCTTCGAACGAATGATAAAATAAAATTCTTCGTTACAGATAAAATTATGGATGCTGAAGAGATTGGAATTTTAGGATTAAAAAAAGTAAAGGTTGAGGAACTCTCAGCGGGGAATGTTGGTTATTTGATATCGGGAATTAAGGATGTCAGATACACAAAAGTCGGCGATACTGTAACACACTCAAGAAATGGGGCAGAAAAACCATTACCGGGTTATAAAGAAGTTAAACCGATGGTTTACAGCGGTTTATATCCTACCGATTCGGATGATTACGAAGGATTGCGAGATGCGCTCGAAAAATTCAGATTGAATGATTCAGCACTCGTTTATCAGCCTGAAACTTCTGCTGCACTTGGCTTTGGTTTCAGGTGCGGATTCCTTGGAATGCTTCATATGGAAATTGTCCAGGAAAGATTGCACAGGGAATATGATCAGACAATAATCACAACTTTGCCAAACGTGGAGTATTATGTTTATAATAAAAAAGGCGAAAGAATTGTTGTAGATAACCCGGCAGAAATGCCTCATATAGGAGAAATTGAAAGAATAGAAGAACCTTATATAAAAGCACAGATTGTGTGTCCGAGCGAATATGTTGGTAATATTATGAAACTCTCAATGGATAAAAGAGGAACATATAAAAACACAACATATCTTGATCCAACAAGAGCCGACCTTCAATTTGAATTTCCACTTTCGGAAATTATTTTCGATTTTTACGATAAGCTAAAATCAACTACTCGCGGCTACGCATCTTTTGATTATGAATATATCGGTTACCTTGAAGCTGATCTTGTAAAGCTTGATATATTATTGAATAGCGAACCAGTGGATGCTCTTTCAATGATTGTTCATCGTGATAAAGCATATGACTGGGGTAGAAAAGTCTGCTCGAAATTAAAAGATCTTATCCCGAGACAAATGTTTGAAGTTTCAATTCAGGCTGCGATCGGTTCGAAAATAATTTCTAAATCAGTTGTAAAAGCATTGAGAAAAAATGTTCTCGCAAAATGTTATGGCGGTGACATTACAAGAAAAAGAAAATTGCTCGAAAAACAAAAAGAAGGCAAAAAACGAATGAAGCAAGTGGGGAATGTTGAAATTCCACAGGAAGCCTTTTTAGCAGTATTGCAAATAGAGGAATAATATTATGGGGATTTTTTTTAAGAAACTTTATAAATTTTTTAAAATACTTTTTTTAGTTGCAATCATAGCTTTAATAATTAAAGCATTCGCGATTGATGCTTTTCAGATTCCAAGTTCATCTATGGAAAACACGCTGCAACCCGGAGACTTCATTATTGCAAATAAATTTGCTTATAATATTGCTACTCCGCGGGAAATCCCAATTGCTGATATTCACATCCCGCAATACAAATTATTTGAAGTTGGTAAACCTGAAATAAATGACGTTATCATTTTTGAATTTCCCAGCGGATTTGAGAATGATTCGCTCAGAGGTGGTTCTAAATATGTTAAAAGAATAATTGCTGGTCCTCACGACACTTTACACATCACTAATGGTTTAATCTTTGTGAATGGAAAAACACTTGAATTACCTTCTACTTTTAAAATCTCAAAGGAGACTGAAGGAGGAACCCGGATTAAAGATGATAATATTTATCCACCGGGTTCAAAATGGAATAGAGATCATTACGGACCCATAATTATTCCGGCTAAAGGCGATACTATAAAAGTTGCGCCGGAAAACTTTGAACGCTTTCAATCTGTTATTGTTATGGACCACGGTGAACGTTCATTGCTTTCCGAAGGAACATTAGTTACCCTGGATGGCAGAGCTATTTCGGAGTACGTCCTAAAGCAAGATCACTATTTTGTTGTTGGAGATAATTTTGAAGCTAGTATGGACAGCCGTCATTTTGGTTTTATCACTGATAATATGATAATCGGAAAAGCCTTATTTATTTATTGGTCATTTGACTCTGAAAAAGTAGCTCCCGGTCCGCTTGGTTTTCTTTCTGCAATAAGAGCAGATAGAATTTTCAAGGGATTAAATTAAGTTTCAAAATTTTTAATCATTATGAAAAATTATATCCTCTGGATATTTATTGTATTTCACATCAATAAGCTTTTCTCAGTCAAAGTATTTTATTTACTTTAAAGATAAAGGTGTTGAATCATCAGAAAAGCTTGAAAAGACTAGTCCCGTTTACAACTCAGCACTATCGCTGCTCTCTCAAAAAAGTATTGAAAGACGAATTAAAAATTTAGGTGATGACAACATCATCACTTATGAAGATTTGCCTTTGATGAATGATTATATTTTACAATTAGAACAAATTGGAATTAAAATCGAAAACAAGCTTCGATGGTTTAATGCAGTCACAGCTTATCTGTCAGATGAGGAAAAAAATCATGCAGCCAGCCTTACTTTTGTTGAAAAAATTGAACCTGTAAAAAAGTTTGTGTTTAAGACTCCTGAATTGGAGACGCCCAATCAATTACCAAAACAAGAATCTAATTTATTTTCTTTTGATTATGGACCGTCATTTGATCAGCTTCAACTTTCAGATGTACCGACAGTCCATTCAAAAGGAATAACCGGTGAAGGTGTGCTGCTAGGTCTGCTTGACACAGGATTTGATTGGAAGAACCACGAATCACTAAAGGATGCAACAGTAGTAGCCGAATATGATTTTATTTTTAAAGATGAATCAACAGCAAATGATTCACTTGATAATCCTTCTCAGCACAATCACGGAACTTTAGTCTTCTCAATCGTTGGAGGATTTAAAGAAGGTTCGTTGATTGGTTCTGCCTTTGGTTCGGATTTCATTCTTGCAAAGACTGAAGATATAAGAAGCGAAAAACATATTGAAGAAGATAACTATGCTGCAGCAATCGAATGGATGGAAAGTTATGGAGTTGATATAACCAGCAGCTCATTAGGTTACAGTACATTCGATCCGCCAGAGTTTTCTTATAGTTATTCAGATATGGATGGAAAAACAACAATCGTTACAAAGGCTGTTGAACTTGCTTTTAGAAGAGGTGTAGTAACTATTTCCTCGGCAGGTAATGAAGGCAATAGCTCATGGAGATACATAACTGCGCCAGCAGATGGTATAAATACTCTTGCAATTGGTGCAGTTAATAATAGTAATGAAGTTGCATCATTCAGCAGTCGTGGCCCAAGCTATGACGGCAGAATAAAACCTGAAGTTGTTACACAAGGTGTTGGTGTATACTGTGCAGCCGCTGGTAATTTTACAGGTTATTTAACGGCCAGTGGTACTTCAGTCGCGGCTCCTATTGCGAGCGGAATCTCGGCTTTACTTTTATCTGCTTATCCTCATTTGAAAAATACTCAGGTAAGAAATATTCTTATTGAAACTGCTGACAATAGTTCATCACCAAATAATGAAAGAGGTTACGGATTACTTTCAGCAGTTAAAGCAATTGAATTCCCGAATCTTGATGCATCCGATGGTACCTTCATCCTGAATAAAATGTTTCTTACTAATGATAATATTTTCCCGCAGACAGTTTATGTTCATTATTCAACCGATGGTATTGACTACACAGAGAAGCAATTGGATTTTGATGGAAATCTAAAATACTCTTTCAAACTTCCATATTTATTTAATGATGAACTGGTTGATTTTTATTTTACTTATGATGACAACACCGGGGCAACTTTGAGAGATCCTTTAAGTAACAACTACAAATTTTATTATGGCTCGCTTGATATAAGTCTTAATACAGATTTAAAAAGAACTTATACTGATTATATAGTAAGTGAGCCTTACCCAAATCCGTTTTACCCATTGCAAAATTCTTTCACTTCTATTTCAATTAAATCATCAGGAAATGAAAATTTAACAATCAGAATAATTGATCCTCTGGGACAACAAGTTGGATATTACAGCACAGTAACTGCTGATGATGAAAACAGATTTGACTGGTATGGTAGAAATGAAAATGGTGTGCCAATGGCAAGCGGAGTTTATTATTTTCTGATCGATTTGAATGGTAAGCAATATAGCCGAAATCTTGTCCTTTTAAGATAATTCGCCTCTTTTTACGGTTTTAAAATATTTTCCATTTCGTCATTTTTCAGAAAATCAACTAATTGAGTCCCAAATGCTTTATTAAGTTTAGCTAGATTTTCTTAATTTTCTACACACCTACTCACTTTTCATTTAAAAATTATGGACAAAATAATACTATCTGCTCAGTTAGAATATATTTCTTCATTCCGAAAGAAAACTGACAGTCTTATTGAAGAAATGGAAGCTTATGCAAAAGAGCATAATGTACCGATTCTTTCGTGGCAATCAGCGGAATTTCTTGAACAATTAGTTCTGATGAAAAATCCAAGACGAGTTCTTGAATTAGGAACTGCGATTGCATATTCTACAATAAGAGTTGCGCGAAATCTTAAAGGTAAATCGGTTATTCATTCAATTGAGAAGAGTGCAGATAATATTGCGGTAGCAAAAGAATTTATTGCGAAGTCAGGGCTGATGAATAAAATTAAAGTGCTGGAAGGGGATGCACTAAACGTAATGCCTCAATTAAAAAAGAAGTATGATCTGATTTTTCTCGATGCGGATAAGGAAGATTACAAAAGACTATTTGATTATTCTCTTGTTCTGCTGCGCAAAGGAGGACTTCTCGTGGTGGATAATTTATTATGGCATGGTTATGCAGCTTCAACAAGAGTGCCTTCGCAGTATAAAGAATCAACGCGTCATATTCGTGAATTCAATTCATTATTTATGAATCAGCCAAATCTTAAAGCTTCAATTATTCCCGTAGGTGATGGTTTAGGTGTCGGTGTAAAAATTTAACAGGATTGAAACAGTGGCAATAAATTTAATTGATAAAAATTTTTTAAAGGAAGTTGAAGACTACACAGGCAGCTTACTTCAGAAGAAAGATGACATTATTAAATTGATTGAGGTGGTGGTTTCTGAAAAGAAAGAAGAAGAGTTTGAGAAATTAACCTTCACAGCTAAATACATTTGCGGTATGTTGCGAGTTGTAAAGAATGCCCCGGGTATACCTGAAGTCAGCAGCATTGATCACGTTAAGAACGATCTCAATGAAAATATGAAAAAGGGAATAGATCAGCTCAAGGAAATAATTGCCTTTAGTAATGAGGATGTGAAAGATTACTTTGAGAAGACATATTTCACGCTCACCACAATTAACTTCAGTAATCTAACTCAGTTATTCTCCGATTTAGAATCCGTGAAGAAATATATCAACTACTTAAAAAGGCTAACCTGAATTTACTTCTCTGGTTTCTTTAACCAATTTTCGAGAGCCTCAAGCAAATGCTGCATTGCTATTATCAATGGCTCGTGCTGGTCAACATCAATATCCTGAAGAATTTCATTGTGAATCTGAACGTAAGCTTTATTAAGCTGGTTAACGAGATGCTTGCCTCTTCTTGAAAGCATAACTCTCATATTTCTTCTGTCGTTCGGATCAATTTCTCTTATTATATATTCCTTCTCAACCAGACCATCAATAATTCTTGTTAATCTGCTTGGGCTAAGGTTCATTCGTTCAGCAATTGATTTATTGTTTACACTTTCATCAGTTCCAAACAATCTCAAACATCTGAATTCTGCTTGAGTTAAATTGTGAACCGTGGCAAGTCGCACTTCTTTTTCCTGGCAATTTGCCAGTAGGCTAAAGGTTAAGTTAGCAAGATGTTCTGCAGTTTGGTGTGTATCCATGGTACCCCCATGCTTTGTGTATTTTGGAATATTGTTCATAACAAATATCAGTAATATTGATATTTGAATCAAGTAACATCAACAGTTTTTTTTGAACAATTATTAGTAAGGGGAGAAATATTTTATTTGTAAACAAATTCAGGTTGAATTGTAAAAATAATCTTACTTTTACCTGAATCTGATAGCTTTTGTGAAATCAATTCGGCTTCAGCAGATTTTATAAAGCAGGACAATCTCAGTTTATCCTGATATTCAGAATCAATAATTATTGATTTATGATTGGTTAAAATTCTGTGAATTATGTTGATTTGATCTATGTCTGACGAAATTTCCACTTTTTGATATAAATGTTTGGTGCTGATTTTAGATTCACTCAGGACCTGGAATGCTGATTCGTAATATGCTTTACCAAGTGGTCCAACTCCGAGCTTTATTCCCCCAAAAAATCTTGAAACAATCAAAAGCTGATTTACAAGACTAAAATGTTCAATGGCATTCAGTATTCTTACGCCCGCAGTTCCGTTTGGTTCTCCAGCATCCGAATAACGGACATTACCGTTTACCAGCTTATAAGCATAACAATGATGGGAAGCATCGTAATATTTCTTTTTAGTCTTTGTGAGCTGCAATTTAAATTCATCTTCAGAGTTTACAGAATAAACCTGGGCGATAAAGTTAGACTTTTTAATTGTGGTAGTTACTTCTCGAAATTCATCAATTGTTCTTATTTCATCAGGCAGATTCATATCAGAAAAGTGGTTAAGTGCAAAGCATTTATAATTGATTATCAAACCATCAATGGCTAATATAGTTAATTAAAATTTTATTTACCTTTCCTTGGAAAAAGAATTCATAATAATAAAAGGTGCACGAGAGCACAATCTTAAGAACATTGATCTTGAGATTCCACGCGATACCTTCACTGTAATCACAGGACTGTCAGGTTCAGGAAAATCTTCTCTTGCCTTCGATACAATTTATGCTGAAGGTCAGCGACGTTACATCGAATCACTTTCTGCGTATGCCCGTCAGTTTCTTGATATGCTGGAAAAACCTGATGTTGACCTGATTGAAGGTTTAAGTCCTGCCATTTCAATTGAACAAAAATCAACCACGGGAAATCCTCGTTCAACAGTTGGAACCGTTACTGAAATTTATGATTACCTCAGATTACTTTTTGCCAGAGTTGGAATTCCACATTGTTACAATTGCGGCAAACCGGTAAAAAAACAATCCACAAATCAGATATTTGATTCTATTATTTCCACTTTCAAAAATAAAAAAATCTCTGTCCTATCTCCATTAATCAGAGGAAGGAAGGGACACTACAGAGAATTGTTTGAAGAAGTTTTATCCGACGGATTTTTGAGAGTAAGAGTTGATGGAGAGGTTTTTGAAATTACCAAAGGATTTCAGGTTGATCGATATAAAATTCATAATATCGAAATTGTAGTTGACCGGTTCACAGTAAACGAATCGTCAAGAACAAGAATTTCAGAATCAGTTGAAGTTGCTTTAAACTATGGTGAAGGAAGCCTCATCATAAATGATGGTAAAGAAGATAATGTTTATAGCAGACAGCTTGCTTGTATTGAATGCGGAATAAGCTATCGTGAGCTTGCACCAAATTCATTCTCATTTAATTCGCCGTATGGTTCCTGCCAGGATTGTGAAGGACTCGGTGAAAAGAAAGAGATTGATATTAATTTGATTATTCCTGATTGGAATAAATCAATCAATGGTGAAGGACTTGCCCCTCTCGGTAAGCCAAGAAAGATCTGGTTCTTCACTCAGCTTGAAGCTGTTGCAAAAAATTATGGTTTTGATTTCGACACTCCACTAAAAAAATTAACTGAAGCTCAAAAAGATGTTGTTATAAATGGAAGTAAGGAAAGAATTTCATTCACTTATACATACGGTGGCGGAAAACCTGTTCAGTATATGCACCGTTTCTCCGGTATAATCAAATATCTAAAACACTATTACGATTCAACATCATCAAACAGCATCCGCGAATGGGTTGAATCGTTTATGAATACAATGCATTGTGCGACCTGTAACGGTGGAAGACTGCGTAAAGAATCACTCGCAGTGAAGTTTAGCGGAAAAAATATTAGTGAGATAACATCGCTTTCTATTTTAAGAGCAATTGAATTTTTTAAGAGTGTTAAGCTTAAAGGAAATGAAGCATTAATTGCAAAACCAATTCTTAAAGAAGTGAATGAACGATTAGAATTTCTTCATAATGTTGGATTGGATTATTTAACAATCGGGCGTTCTGCAAGAACATTATCCGGCGGTGAATCTCAAAGAATTCGGCTGGCAACACAAATTGGCACTCAGCTCGCAGGTGTTCTTTATGTTCTGGATGAACCTTCAATCGGACTGCATCAAAGCGATAACATTAAACTCATCAATTCATTAAAAAATCTTCGTGACCTTGGTAATACCATTATTGTTGTTGAACACGACAGGGAAACAATTCAAAGTTCTGATTATATGATTGATCTTGGTCCCGGTGCAGGTGAACACGGCGGCAATGTTGTTATGGAAGGTGAAACAAAAAAATTATTGAATTCCGATAATGGATTTGATTCGCTGACACTTTCCTATTTACGAAGCAGGCAAAGGATTAAAATTCCTGATGAGAGAAGGAAAGGAAACGGAAAATTTATAACTCTTACCGGAGCAAAAGGAAATAATCTTCAGAATATAAACCTTAAAATTCCTCTCGGCACTTTAACATTAATTACAGGAGTAAGCGGTTCCGGTAAGTCATCTGTGCTTAACGAAACGCTGGTAAAAATATTAACTAATAAACTCTACAAGTCTAAATCTGTTCCGCTCCCTTTTAGTAAAGTTGAAGGATTAGAAAATATTGATAAAATAATTGAGATTGATCAATCACCAATTGGAAGAACGCCACGTTCAAATCCTGCAACTTACACTGGTTTGTTTACTCACATTCGTGATTTGTTTGCACAGCTTCCTGAAGCAAAGATGAGAGGATACAAAACCGGAAGATTTAGTTTTAATGTTGCAGGTGGAAGATGTGAAGAATGCAGCGGTGATGGATTGAAGAAAATTGAAATGAATTTCCTTCCCGATGTTTATGTCCATTGCGATTCCTGCAGAGGCAAAAGATACAACAGGGAAACTCTCGAAGTTCTCTACAAAACAAAATCTATTGCTGATGTTTTGGGAATGCGTGTTTCTGAAGCACTGGATTTTTTTGAAGACCTTCCACGTATCAAAAGAAAAATAAAAGCACTGAATGATGTTGGATTGGGTTACATTACACTCGGTCAGCAGGCAACAACTCTTTCCGGCGGTGAAGCACAAAGAGTAAAGCTAGCAACTGAACTTAGTAAAGTGTCGACTGGTAAAACACTTTATGTTTTGGATGAACCCACAACCGGACTTCACTTTGAAGATGTAAGAATTCTTCTTGATGTTCTCAACAAACTTGTGGACAAAGGAAATACTATAGTCGTCGTCGAGCATAATATGGATGTGATAAAAATGGCTGACTGGATAATTGATCTCGGTCCCGGCGGCGGTGAGTTTGGCGGAAAGATTGTCGCGGAAGGAACTCCCGAACAGGTAATTAAAATTTCGAAAAGTGCTACGGGCAAATTCCTAAAAGCTGAGTTTAATTAATTAGCATTGAAACAGAATAGGTTCAGTTCTATTTTTGCTGGTGATAGAGATTTAATTCCCAAATAGAAAGGAAAATTAAATGAAGACTTGCGGACTATTTTTAATCACAGTAATTCTTTTTGCTGCAGATTTCAATTTTGCCCAATCATTTTACAGCAACAATCCTCTCGTTGCAACTTACTCAATAGTTGCACGCGATCCGGAAACTGGTGAAATGGGAGTTGCAGTTCAATCGCATTGGTTTTCTGTTGGTTCAATAGTTTCGTGGGGAGAAGCAGGAGTTGGTGTTGTTGCAACTCAGTCATTTGTTAATCCTGCATTTGGTCCGGATGGACTTGAATTATTGAAATCTGGAATGACTGCTGAACAGGTTGTTGATAAACTAATTGCAGAAGATGAAGGAAGAGATGTTCGTCAGCTTGCAATTATTGATGTAAATGGAAATGTGAAAAGTTACACAGGAAAGAATTGTATTCCAGGCGCAGGAAATATTGTTGGAGAAAATTATTCAGTTCAGGCGAATCTGATGTTGAATGATAAAGTGCCGGGTGCAATGTCAAAAGCATTTGAAAAATCAACTGGCCCACTAGCTGAAAGATTGATGGCTGCACTCTTTGCTGCCGAGGAAGCTGGCGGAGATATTCGCGGAAAACAATCAGCAGCAATCTTGGTTGTGAAAGGAAGATCAACAGGACAAGTGTGGGCGGACAGGTTGATTGATCTCAGAGTTGAAGATGATCCATATCCACTTGATAAGCTTGATAGATTATTGAAAATCCATCGCGCATATTCTCATATGAATGCCGGAGATCTTGCAATAGAACATGGAGATATGGAACTTGCAATGAAAGAATATTCAGCGGCTGAGAAAATGTTCCCTGATAATGAAGAGATGAAGTTCTGGCATGCAACCACACTTGTCAATAACGGTGACCTCGAAGGTTCACTACCTCTTTTTAAAGAAGTATTTTCAAAAAATCAAAATTGGAAAATCCTTACTCCAAGATTAGTCCCCATTGGATTGCTAAATGTAAACAAAGAACAGCTTCAAAAAATATTATCCATCAGTGAGTGATTTATGAAACCGGGTTTAATAATTTTTTTATTAATTGCATTATTAGTTTTCAGTGGTTGTAAATCAGAAGAACAAAAAAATGAGCCAAAGCAAATGCAGGGGCAGCAGTATGTACTTCCTCCTCAGCAAGAACAACCGCCGCAGACAATTCAAAAGCAGGAAAATATTGATCCTAAAATTGCTGCTGAGTTAATTGCTGTTATCAGGGAAAATATAGCTGCAACCGAGGCAAAGGATAAAGACAGAGTGCTGAAAACCATTCACAAAGATTGTCCACAGCTTCGCTCAACAATTCAGGGGATGGATTATGTGTTTGCAAATTTTGATATGAAATTTGATCTTGAACAAATCGAAGTCTTGGAAGTATCAGACGAAGATGCAAAAATATATTATATGCAAACTACCAGAGCAATTAGCGGGCAAGGATATCCTCCAACACGTGCATCGGGTATTCATCTGATGAAGAAGGAAGATGGCAAATGGAAAATCTTCAAAACAGAGTATCTAACTAACGAGCAAATAATGTAGATCGTTTTATCGAGTGTATTTATATAAAATTAAAATCACAATTTTCAAAAACAATATTCAGAGCAGTTTATGAAGTCATCTAAAATACTGGTTTTTATAGTATCAATTTTTCTATCTCTCATTTTTTTCAGTTATAATTTTTTCTCAGATGAACATCAATCATTCACGAAAGGAAAAAGTAAAACTGAAAAAAAGTTATATCCATACGAATGGGCTTATCTGAAAAAAACCTGGCCTTATTTAGATGCTGATCCACGCGCAACACTTGATGCACTTGAGCAAGCACACAAGCTTCATCAAGAAACTGCTGAGAACAGATTAAATAAAGGATTGAATTCGGTTGCCTGGGAGTTTATTGGTCCATTGAATGTTGGTGGCAGAGTTGTTGACATCGAATTTAATCCTTCAAACCCGAACATTGTTTATGCAGGATTTGCAACTGGCGGTGTTTTCAAATCAATTGATATGGGCAGCAGCTGGTTTCCAGTGTTCGACTCACTTGCTGTTTTAACTGTTGGTGATATTGCAATCGATCCACAAAATCCTGATGTAATATACGTTGGAACAGGTGAAGCAAACGGTGGACATAATAATTTTCCCGGCGGCGGTGTGTTCAAATCAACTAATGCTGGAAGTACCTGGCAATTTCTTGGACTTGAAGAAACCACTTCAATTGGAAGAGTTCTTGTTCATCCCACAAATTCAAATATAGTTTACCTTGCAGCAGTTGGTTCTTACTTTGCACCAAATGAGGAAAGAGGTATTTACAAATCAACCGATGCCGGACTATCCTGGAATAAATCTCTATTATTTCTGATTCTACCGGGGCGATTGATATTATAATGGATCCAACTAACCCTGACAGAATGATGGCAGCAATGTGGGAAAGAGTAAGAAGACCAAATTCATCACATCTTTATGGTCCTTCAAGCGGTATTTATAAAACTTGGATGGCGGAACTAACTGGACTTGATTCCATCATTGCAGGTTACCAAATCCTGCTTCGCAAAATGTTGGAAGGATAGGAATAGCACTAGTCAAAATAATCCTGATATTGTTTACACACTTTTTAATGATGGTGTGAGTATTATTAGTCTATTCAAGTCCACAGATTTCGGGAATAATTGGATTGATGTTGATCCAGATAATGAATTGCATGATGGGGCATCAACATTCAGTTGGTACTTTGGACAGGTAAGAGTCCATCCTACCAATCCGGATATTGTTTTCGTTATGGATGTGGTATTTATGAGATCAAGCAATTCAGGTACGAGCTGGAGTCTGGATTATAATCCACATGTTGATCATCATGCATTGGCATTTCATCCAAACAATCCGAACATAGCAATTCTGGGAAATGATGGTGGAATGAATATTTCAACAAATGAGGGCAAGTTGGGGACACATATTCAAATCCCCAACACAATTTTATGAAATCGGTCTAGATGCAAGTAATCTTTAGCATATTATGGAGGACCAAGATAACGGAACCAACGGAACACAGGACGGAGGATTAAATAATGGGATATATTTAGGGCGGAGATGGTTTTATGTAATTGTTGATTTTACAAACCAAATATAATTTATGCGAATCACAAAATGGAGGACTTGGAAAGTCAACTGATGGGGGAAATAACTTTTTCGATGCTACAAACGGTATTAACGGCAATGAGCCGACGAACTGGAGACCTCCGGTTGTGATGGATCCGAACAACAGTAATATTCTTTACTACGGTACAAATTATTTGTACAGAACTATTAACGGTGCCAGTAACTGGACAAAGATTAGTCCGCAATTAACAGATTATTCAGGAGGAAGATTAGGAACAATCACCACAATTGATGTAGCTCCAACAAATTCAAATGTCATTTATGTTGGTAGTGATGATTCGACGTTGGGTTCTAGATAATGGAATACTGGAATGAAATTTCGATGGATTCCTATAGATGGGACGTGTTGGAGATCACTGATGAAAATATAGTTTATGCAAATTCAACGGATTGAAATGGAAAGATCCGCAGAACGTTTTAGAAGAGATAAAGGGAATGGAAGAATTAGAGAATTACGATGCGGTTAATGCTTTTGAGTAGATCAATTGAACCGGAAAGATTATATTTGGAAAGATGTGGAATGTATGTAGCTTTAATGGAAAAATGGTGGGTGTGGGGAAGGTACAACAATGGTGATATGAAATATCAAAACCGAACTGTGCAGGAATTATGGAGGAATGTATAAAAGAGATTAAAAAGGAAGACATTAAGGAAAAGAATTACACATTAATCAAGATAATAAATAAATCAAATGATTGGAGGAAAGAAGAATCAAGGATGAAAGTAGATATTGGAAGAAGTATTGTAAGAAGAAAAACCCGGAATTATGAAGAAAATAAGGTTTAAAAAACAAAAAAAATGATTTTATTCTAAATAAGTAAAATTTTTTATAATCAAAGAACAGGAAATAAATGAACAAGGAAAATTCTAGTAAAAAATTGTCTTAGCTGTAACAGGTCTGAAAACGAAATACCGCTGGTTACATTAACGTATTCTTCCAGACCAGCATACATCTGTTCGCATTGTCTTCCGATGCTTATTCATCATCCGGAGCAATTAATTGGAAGATTGGAAGGCGCAGAAAATATACCTCCCGCTGAACATAATGACTGATTATTTTAATTTGCTTTATGCGAATTAAAACAAACATAAAATATTTAAAGTATCAATCAGCATTACTGATACTGATGCTGTTAGCTGTTGCCTGCGATGACCACGGCATTGAGCCAAGGCCTGAAACTCCGGTTGATAAAATATCCGGCTTCAGTGGCAAAGTTACTTTTGTTAGTGATTGGCCTGACAGTATCAAGCGGGCATTTGTGGTTGTCTTTCAGAATCCACTACTCACTCCCGGGGACTTTACTGTTTTTAATTTAAAATTTCTCAGCAGAGAAATTCCATTAGGAGCGGCAACTTATGAGTATAGTTCACTGGATTCTGCTTTTATCCCTTCAGTGCCCGGCCCGTTTCCTCCGGGAACATATGCTTACATTGCAGTTGCTCAACAGTCAACTGATGAGTTGTCACTTGCAAGGAAAGATTGGTTCGTATCCGGTATTTATTATACACAAGGTGATACGACACAACCCGGTACGATGGTAATTCCTGACAGTACGTTCATCGAAAATATTAATATCAATGTTGATTTTAATAATCCTCCTCCACAACCGCCGGGTTACAATTGAAAAATTATTTAGTAAAATATTTCTCGCACATGTTGCAATGGAAGATTTTTCTTTTTACTTTTTTATTAATCATTCCTGAAAATATTTCCGCTCAAACATACAGTATCAGCGGAAAGGTAGTTGATTCAAAATCAAAACCAATTCCCGGTGTTAATGTTATTTTACTCAATACGAACTATGGTGCTGCTACTGACGATGAAGGTGTTTATGAAATAGTAAATCTACCGACGAATTTTTACACAATTGAGTTCTCTGCAATCGGATATGAGAAGTTCAGGAAAGAAAATGTCATTGTAGAAAATGAATCGATCATACTTGATGTAATATTAAATGAAATAGTAATCGAAGCAGATGAAGTTCTAATAACAGCAGGAAAGTATGAGCAGAAAAAATCTGATTTGACAGTGAGTACCGAGGTTATTTCCGGCAAAGAATTTTCTGAGAGAAATTTCAGTAACCTTGAAGATGCAATCAGGTATGTGCCGGGTGTAACTATGACTGAGGATCAGGTAAGCATCAGAGGCTCTAATGGTTACAGCAGAGGAACAGGTTCGAGAGCTTTGCTCGCTATCGATGGCTTACCATTTTATACAGGTGATTCTGGTGATATAATCTGGGAGATGATTCCAACTCTTGGAAATTCAAAAAGTGGAAATCATAAAAGGTGCTTCAAGTTCGTTATACGGTTCATCAGCAATTGGTGGAGTGATTAACAGTCTTACCAGAGATATCTCAGATAAACCGCTGACAATCTTTAATGGATTTTACGGCGTTTACGACAAACCCTATTATAATGAGTGGGATTGGTCCGGAGGAATGAGACCATTTAATGGACTCACATTATCTCACTCGCAGCAAATTGAAAAATTTGGTTTCAATGTTTCTTTAACACGGCTTGAAGAATCAAGTTACAAGCAGGATGATGATTTCAAAAAGTATATCGGTTTCCTGAAAGCAGTTTATAATTTCACTCCTGTATCTTCACTCACATTTTTAGCAAACACTTTTAATAAAAGAGCAGGTCAGTTTCTCTACTGGAAAGATTCACGAAACGCACTTGTACCTCCTGATCAAAATCTTGGCGACAGAATAGAAACAAACCGTTATTTATTCGGATTGATTTACAAAACTCTGGTCAGTGACAAAATTCTTATGAATATCAAAACCAGCTACTATCGAAATTATTTTAAGGATAATGCAGATATTCCAAATGAATCAACTTCAAATCTTTACAGAGGTGAAGTTCAGTTGCATTCAACCATTACTAATTATTTAGTTTTGACTGGTGGTGTTGAAGGAACTTTTTCTGAAGTCCAATCAAGTCTCTTCGGGAATCCAGATGCATTTTCACTTGGTGCTTATTTAGTTGGAGATATAAACTTCAGTTTTCCTCTCATCGCAAGTATCGGAGTGCGATATGATTACAGCAAGCTCGATTCACTTGATGGTTCGGGTGCTGTTTCACCAAAGCTTGGTTTGAATTATAAGTTGACTAAGGATTTGATTTTAAGATCATCCTTAGGCACTGGATTCAGAGCACCAACCATTGCTGAGGCATTTACTTCAACTTCAACTGGCGGCATAACTGTTAAGCCTAATCCAAATATTAAATCAGAATATAACCTGACTTTTGAGTTTGGAGTTAATTATACTCCAATCAATTTAATGATTTTAGATTTTGCTGTTTTCCAGAATGAATACTATGATATGATTGAACCGGGAATTGATCCTGAAGATGGATTAGTATTTTTCAGCAATCTTGTCAGAGCAAGAATTCAGGGAGGGGAAGCAGGAGTAATTTTCAATTTATTCCCGAACGAACTTTCATTATCATTCAGCTATACATATTTGTGGGCAAGAGATCTTGAAACAGGTACAGCACTGCGTTATCGTCCCCGTCATATTTTTTATTCCGGACTTGATTTCAGTAAATGGAATTTTGATTTTGGAGTGAACTTCCGTTACACAAGCAGAGTTGAAGAAATTGATGAAGAGTTAATTGATTTAGGAGTTGTTGTCGATGGCGATTTACGGGTTCCGGTTTACACAACCGACATCAACCTTGGTTACAATTTTATCTACCTATGGGTCTACCTATGAATATTTATCTGAACGTTAAAAACATTTTCAACTATAATTATGTTGAGCTTATCGGCAACATGAGAAAGATAAGAAACTATTCTTTCGGCTTTAATTTAGCTTTTTAATGCTATCCTCAATCCTTTCACTTGCATTTTTCAATCTAAATTTGAAACTTAAGTCCAGGTAAAATCAAACTAAGTTTAATTAAAGCAATTAATAATTAAGAGGTGGGTAAATGAAAAAAATAATTACGTTTTTATTTTGTTATCATTTTTTTTAGCTCCGTAAACGCACAACAGGCAAGCGACTATTTTCCTACACAAACAGGATTTGAATGGAAGTTTAAAGCAGACTCCACTTGATTCGGTAAGTAACCCAATTCCATCTTTAGCGTATTTACAGAATGGATTCTTTTGAATCTGTCGCGAATTATGAAGGCAAGCTTGCCAACATAGTTTTAACAAAAGACGGTCCGCTTCAAACAATTCTTCTTCAGCCGTATCTTAGATTCTTTGTTTTACAATACCGAAGGAACAAACGGCTTTGAATATTTCAGCATCAAAAATATCGAACCGTTTCTAATTGCACTCGATTCTTCTGGAGTTAGCCTCTAATTTTAGTTTTCTTAGCTTTCTTCACATCACTTCAGGATTGGTATTATATTTACAGATTTACAGCTGGAACAAGTGAATATACTCTATTACAAAAAGATACAACTATTACAATCAGGATTCGATTGGTTATTATTTAAGATTTAAGTATGATGGACAGAGACTGCAGGATGAAACAATACAAACTGTCTTGGGCAGTTTTAATTGCAAGAAGTTTCTGCTTCAATGGAAGATCTGCTTATTTGTTAGGCCAATTGTCAGTTTGATTTATTCGCTACAAAAGACACTATCTGGATCGCCCCTGATAACTGGATTGTCCAGGATATAATTCCCGGTCAGTACATAGACAATCTTACGATTTTGGGAGTTCCACCATTTACGATTCCAGGACTTGAAACGAAATTAACAGATGAAATTGTTGTTTCAGTTGCAAATGAGGAAACAATTCCAAATACATTTTCATTAGAACAAAACTATCCAAATCCATTTAACCCATCAACTAATATCGGATTTCGGATTGCGGATCGCGGATTTGTGAGCTTAAAAGTTTATGATGTTTTAGGAAATGAAGTTGCAACTTTTAGTTGATGAAGAAAAACCAGCAGGAAGATATGAAGTGAATTTCGAACGCACGGCAGGATTTAACAAGCGGAATTTATTTTTATCATTTGAAGCCGGCAGTTTTATACAAACTAAGAAGAGTGATTTTGATAAAGTAAAATTTACACAATAAAAGCCTACGGAAGGGGCAAGAAGACCGAAAAAACCAAGAGCCAAAAGCACAAAGAGAATCCCAAAAGAAAACAGCAAAGGGAAAGAAAAAAAGGAGAAAAGAAAGAGCCAAGAAAGAAGGAAAAAAAGAAAAAAAAAAAAAAAAAAAAAAAAGAACCAAACAAAAGAAAACGGGCAAAGGAAGGGGGAACCACAAGACAAGAGAAAGGAAGGAAGAAAATGAGAGAAGAAAAAAAAAAAAAAAAAGAGGAAAAAAGGAAAAGAGAGAGAAAGGGGAAAGAAAAGGAGAAAAAAAGGAAGAAAAAAGAAAAGGACAGAAGGAGGAAAAGAAAAGGAGGAAAAGGAGAGGAGGAAGGGAGGAAAGAGAGAAGAAAAAGAAGGAGGGGGAAAGAGAAAGAAAAAAAAAAAAGAAGAAGAAAAAAAAAAGAAAAAGGAAAAGAAAAAGAAAAAAGAAGAAGAGAAAAAAAAAAAAAAGAAAAAAAAAAAAAAAAAAAAAAAAAAAAAAAAAAAAAAAAAAAAAAAAAAGAAAAAAAAAAAAAAAAAAAAAAAAAAAAAAAAAAAAAAAAAAAAAAAAAAAAAAAAAAAAAAAAGAAAAAAAAAAAAAAAAAAAAAAAAAAAAAAAAAAAAAAAAAAAAAAAAAAAAAAAAAAAAAAAAAAAAAAAAAAAAAAAAAAAAAAAAAAAAAAAAAAAAAAAAAAAAAAAAAAAAAAAAAAAAAAAAAAAAAAAAAAAAAAAAAAAGAAAAAAAAAAAAAAAGAAAAAAAAAGGAAAAAAAAAAAAAAAAAAAAAAAAAGAAAAAAAAAAAAAAAAAAAAAAAAAAAAAAAAAAAAAAAAAAAAAAAAAAAAAAAAGGAAAAACCAGGAAAAAAAAAGAAAAAAAAGGAAAAAAGGAAAAAAAAAAAAAAAAAAGAAAAAAAGAAAGAAGGAGAGGGAAAAAAGAAAAAGGAAAGAAAGGAGACAGAGGGACGAAGGAAGAAAAAAGAAAAAAAGACAAACAAAGTTATTCTCAATGACAAGGGAAAAAAAGGGGAAAAAAGAGAAAAAAGAAAAGGGGAAAAGGAGGGAGGACGAGGAGGGAGGGGAAGGGGGGGAGAAGGGAGAAAAAAAAAGACCGAACATAGTAAGGAAAAAAAAAAATAAAAGAAAAAGAGAAAAGGGAAAGGGGGGGGAGGAGGAGAGAAAGAAACGGAAAAAAGAACGAAGAAAAACCGCAGGAAGAAAGGGATCGAGTGGAATTTATTTTTATAAACTGCAGGCGGAAATTACAATCAAACTAAAAAAATGGTTTTGATGAGATAATAAAAAATATTTTTCCTATCTATCGAACCCCTGTCAATATTGGTTGGCAGGGGTTTTCATTTGCTAATTATAAATCGATTCAATTTGATATTCTGAAAAATTAGTTGCACTATTCAACTGTTAATTCTCTCTACTTTGAGAGGGTAAGAATTCGGATTACTGACTACTAACTTTTCTCTCGGACTACAGACCTTCTCTCCCGAAGCAGACTGCTGCTAAATAAATTTATTTAATAATTTTTAAACAGGAGGCGTGCTATGAAAAAGTTTCTTGCTCTTTTGTCACTTCTTTTATTCACACTATTAATCTGCTGTGGTTGTCAGCAGCAGGAAGAAAGAACTTATACAGATGCTCAGGCACAGATGAATAAAGACAATGCAACAATATTGTGGAATGGCGGTGATCTTGCAATTGTTGATTCTCTGTATTCTTCAGATTGTGTTTACCACAGTGCAGATTTTCTAGATGCAAAGGGACCTGAGGAAATTAAGGAGTTTGTTAAATGGGTTTACACTTCATATCCGGATTTTGCAGTAACCTTAGATGAACCATTGAAGCTAAAAGACAGAGTAGTTTTTACATTTAAAGCTACCGGAACTAACGATGGACCATTAGGTGAGAATATGCCGCCAACAGGTAAGAAAATGTCATTCAACGGAGTTAGCATATCAACAATAGAGAATGGTAAGATCGTCGAAGAATGGGTTTATTATAATCAGTTGCCGTTATATAAACAATTAGGTTATAAAGTTGTATTGGCAGAAGAAAAACCAAAGAAGAAATAAAATATTTTATTTATCCATGTAAAGAAGGTTGTGCTGGTTATAGAAAATCATTTAAATAATTACTATTAGAGAGGGAGATATGAATTTCAAAAATTTAATGGTTATTAAGGCATTAGTTTGTCTTACATTTGGTATTCTAATGCTTTCAATACCTTATCAATTACTCTCAGTATTTGGGGCAACACTAAGTGATGGTGGAATGTTTACGGCAAGGGAATATGGTGCGGCATTATTTGGCAATTTATTTCTTTGCTGGTTTGCAAAAAATGCGGGTGAATCTGATGCAAGAAAAGCAATTATAATTGCACTTTTTGTTTACGACCTTATAGGTTTTATTGTAACAACAATCACTGTAATTGCAGGAGTTCTTAATCCTTTGGGTTGGTTTGTTGTTTTTGTCTATTTGTTCTTTACAATAGGCTTTGGCTACTTCTTAGTTAAACCGCCTATAGTTAAGAGAGCATAAAGGTGTATAGAAAAAATAAAAAGAGGTTCCTTTGTAGAAATTTATAAGACGATTTCGCTTAGCTAAGAAATTGTGGTGAAAAAAAGGGCTATGTCCCGATTAAATAAATCAACATTAATTTATTTGGAGGTTCTATATGAAAAAGTTACTCGTTCTATTCGTTTTAATTATGCCGTTTTTATTTCTGGTTAATGTGCAGGCACAACAATGGTCTGCTGAACAAAAAGAAGTGTGGAAAGGAGTTGAAGCTTACTGGGCCGTAGGTATGTCAGATAATCCGATGGATTTTCTAAACTACTTTGACGACTCATACTGTGGTTGGTCTTATGATAATGAAGCTCCAAGTACAAAAGCTGATGCTCAGAAATCTTTAAGTTACTGGACAACAAAAGGAAAAACTGTTTATTATATAATTACTCCAGCAAGGATTTGGGTGAATGAAAACTTTGCTTATGTCCATTACTATTATACTCAGGTGAATGAGGGCAAAGATGGTAAACCCATAACTGAGAAGGGACGCTGGACAGATATTTTAATGAAGAAGGGTGATAAGTGGTTAATGGTTGGCGACCACGGTGGAGAGATGAAATAAGGGAACAGTTTCCAGGAATTACTTAAGATAATTTTTCAGGAAGAAGTGAGCTAAACAAACCAGCATAACATTTTGTCTCTGGCACCCACATATCTCTCGGAGTAGATATGCCAGAGAACAACCCGTCAATATTTCTTGTCCCTCGACAGGCAGGTTGGCGGGGTTTTTATTTGCCGATTACAATTCGTTTCTACCGTCGGTCATATACAATGTTATTACACAAATTCATATTTTATTTTCAACAAATCATATTTAATAATTATCTGGAGGTTCTAATGAAACATAAATTCCATTTCTTAACGGGGAGTTTTTTTCTTTTCTTTCTTTTTACACTTTCACTTTCAGCCCAGCAAAACTTAACACTGCCTGATGCAAGTCAGCACGCAGTGGTAATGCAGCAAGTTGGAATGGCTGAAATCAAAATTGATTATCATCGTCCCGGTGTTAAAGGAAGAATGGTTTGGGGCGGACTTGTTCCTTATGATCAGGTTTGGAGAGCAGGTGCGAATGAGAATACAACAATTTCATTTTCGAAAGACGTAATTGTTGATGGTAAAAATGTTCCTGCCGGTATGTATGGATTGCATATGATTCCAACTGAAAGTGACTGGACAATTATTCTCAACAAAGATTACAGAGCGTGGGGCAGTTTCTTTTATAAAGAAGAAAATGATTTGATGAGGTTTAAAGTAAAACCACAGTCCTCAGAATTTCAGGAATGGTTGATGTACACCATTGACGATGTTTCACCAAGCTCAGCTATTGTTTCGCTCAGATGGGAAAAACTCAAAGTGCCATTTAAAATTGAAATTGACTTGCACAAACAAATGCTTGATGAGATGGCTGTGCAATTAACCGGCATTCCGGGATTTTTCTGGCAAGGCTGGAACCAGGCAGCTAATTACTGTTATGTAAATGGAATTGAGCTTGAAAAAGGGTTGGAGTGGGCAGATCATTCAATTGGTATTGCTAAAAATGTTACCAATACATTCACCAAAGCTTTGATTCTTAATGCACTTGGGAAAACCAGTGAATCTTCTGAATTGAAAAAGGAAGCATTTACTAATGCTGCAGAAGCTGATGTTAACAATCTTGGTTATCAACTTCTCGGTGGCGGAAAAATTGATGATGCAATTGAAATCTTCAAGAAAAATACTGAACTGTATCCGGAAAGCTGGAATGTTTGGGATAGTCTGGCAGAAGGTTATATGAATAAAGACGAGAAACAACTTGCAATTGATAACTACAAAAAGGCATTGGGAATGGCACCTGAAGATCAGCACGCAAGAATTAATGGAGCTTTAGCACAGTTAGGTGCTAAATAATTCTACATAATGTTTAAAAACTTAAAGGCAGTCATTCCGGCTTTGTCCGGAATCAGACTGCCTTTTTTTATTTGTCGGACGATTCTCATTAACACAAAATTATCTTCAGTATATAATTATATTTGCTGTTGAATGAAAAATTTTCTGGTTAATGGATTTAAATAATTCAAACAGACATAAGCTGATCCTAACGAAATTAATTACTCCGCTATTATTTCCTGCGGTATTATGGGCTGTTCATTTAATCTCACTGCTGTTGGATGAAGATCTCAGCAAATTAGGTTTGCTGCCAAGAAATCTGGTTGGACTTCTTGGCATATTCACTTCACCTCTTATCCATGCAGATTTTTCTCATCTTATTTCAAACACAATTCCACTCATAATTCTTGGTTGGATAATTTTTTCCTTTTATCCAAGACTATCTTATCTGCTTTTTGTATTTATTTATTTATTAACCGGCTTGCTTGTCTGGATTTTTGCACGACAGGTTTTTCACATTGGTGCCAGTGGTATCGTTTACGGATTTGTCAGCTTTTTATTTTTCAGTGGAATTTTCAGGAGAGATAATACGTCAATAGCGCTCGCGTTGGTAATCACTTTTCTTTACGGCGGATTAGTCTGGGGAATGATTCCCGGCTGGAAAGGGATTTCGTGGGAGTCGCATCTGTTCGGTGCAATCACAGGATTGATAGCTGCATACTTGTTCAGAAAAATTGATCCACCTACAAAAAAATATGATTGGGAAGATGAACCGGATGATTTTGATGTCGATAAACTTGAAGTTTCTTATGATCCTGAAAAAAATAAATTTAATAATCTTAACTAAAGGAGTTAAATGAAGAAGAACATTCCCGAAACCCGTAAGTACAGACTTGATATGAATGATAAAATTCTAAACTCAGGCTTCAGGGATTTCAACAAGTTTTTTGCACTTGATAACAAAGCTTACATTGAAGGTGCATTACCCGTAAAGATGAAAGAACTTATGGGTCTTGTCGGCTCAATGGTTTTGCGGTGCAACGATTGCATTTTCTATCACATTGATCGTTCAATATCTGAAGGTGCAACAAAAGAAGAGCTTCACGAAGCGTTCAATATTGCTTTGATTGTTGGAGGCTCGATTGTAATTCCTCATCTTCGTTATGCTTTTGAAGTGATGGAGGAAATTTACGGAGAGAAGTCAGAGTAAGAGAATGAGTAAGAGTAAAATTGAGGAAAAATTTCTAATCATCCCCAAAGCAAATTGTTACGGCTGATTCAAAGAATAGAATTTTAAAAGGCATTGCTGTCGAAATCACAGATGGAAAAATCTCTTCATTTGTTTCGAAAGAAGAAATTCAAAAAGATAATTATGATGAAGTTTATGATGTAAGAAACCAGACTCTTATTCCAGGATTCATTCAGACACACGTTCATCTTAGTCAGACTCTTTTCAGAGGATTGGCTGAAGATTTGCCGCTGCTTGAATGGCTTCGCTTAAAAATTTTCCCATTTGAAAACGCACATAACAAAGAATCACTTCAGGCGACAGCTAAACTAAGTATCAATGAGCTTCTGACGGGTGGTACAACTACTTTTCTTGATATGGGAACTTTGAGATACGGTGAAATTGTTTTAGAGGAAATAATCAATTCGGGAATTCGTGGCTTTTCAGGTAAAGTGTCTTGATTGATATAAACGATCTGTATCCGGATTTCAAATCATCAACAAAAGATGAAATAAAAGACATAACAAATCTTGCACAAAGTTTTCACAATACAGCAGATGGAAGAGTCAAATATTCGTTTTCACCAAGGTTTGTTCTTTCCTGCAGTGAAAAGCTATTGAAAGAAACAAAAGAAATAATGAAAGATTTTCCCGGAAGTATTTATCATACTCATTCATCCGAAAGTGTTGATGAAATTAACGAAGTAAGAAAAAGATTTCACAAAGAAAATATCGAATACTTTAATTCCATCGGAGTGCTTGATGATCATACAGTGCTTGCACACTGTGTTCATACTTCTGATAACGAAAGAAAAATGTTAAAAGATAGAAATACAAGAATTGCTCACTGTCCTTCAGCAAATTTGAAGCTTGGCTCCGGTATTGCACCGATTCCTCAATATTTGAAAGAAGGAATTTCAGTTACACTCGGTGCTGATGGTGCGCCGTGCAATAACAATCTCAGCATCTTCAATGAAATGAGATTGGCTTCCTTAATTCAAAAACCTATTCACGGTGCAGAAGTAATGGATGCTCAAACAATTTTCAGAATGGCAACGATAGATGGCGCTAAAGCTTTGCATATTCAAGATGAAGTTGGAAGCATCGAAGTTGGGAAGAAAGCTGATCTTGTTTTGATTGATCTCGATTCATATTCAAACTCATATTCAGATTCAGATGAAACTATTTATTCTGATATAGTGTTTTCATCAACAACTGAGAATGTAAGAAGTGTGATGGTTGATGGAAGATGGTTAATAAAAGGTAGAGAATCTTTGGTGTATGATCAGAAAGAAATTATTTCTAAAGGAAGAGAAGAACTACAAATACTGCTGAAGAGGGTATGAACAGACAAATAATTTTTGCTTCAAAGAATGAAGGCAAAGTAAAAGAAGTTCGTCACATTCTTAATGGAATAAATACAGAAATACTTTCTCTGAATGATGTTGGATTTACAGATGAAATTCACGAATCAGCCGATACTTTTCGAAGGCAATGCTAAAATTAAAGCTGAAATAATTTATGATAAGTTTAAGCTTCCAACTATTGCAGATGATTCAGGAATTGTTGCGATGCAATTGGGAAATGAACCGGGAGTTTATTCAGCAAGATATGCAGGTGAAAATGCAACAGATGAAGATAACAACCGAAAGCTTCTTGATAGATTAAAATCATATCCGGAACCTCACAAAGGAAAATTTATTTGTGCGGCGGTCTATTATTTTGGTGCTGATTTTATTGTTGCAATGGGAGAAATTGCGGGCAGAATAATTAAAGAACCTCGCGGCACAAACGGATTTGGTTACGATCCTCTGTTTCTGCCTGATGGTTATGATAAAACAACGGCGGAACTTCCACCGGAAATAAAAAATAAAATAAGTCACAGGTTTAAAGCTTTTAATCAATTGAAAAAATACTTGCTGGAGTTATAATTGAATATATATCTGAAAATAATTTTTCTTTCCCTACTAGCACTAGTGCTTTTGACTGGCTGTGAAGAAGAAACTCCAAACGAACCACCTGCACAAGATTTTCCTGATTACTATCCGGATGGGATTGGTTCAACATTTAAATATTCAGTGACTGAAAAAGATTCAGCTGGAAATCTTATTCAAACTGGAACAAGAAATATTCTTTATTCCGGCTCTTATAATCTGAATGGAATTGATTATACAACCCAGGAAGACTCATTGGATTTTGGAAGTCAGAGTTCAGTTGCTACATATCTTTTCAGAAAAACTGATACCGGAGTTTTTTATGCAGTTGATACAAGTCAAATTGCTCAACTGATACCTGATACGCTAAAGCAGTATGTTAATTTAAGAGATGAAATGCAATTGTTGTTTTATCCTCTCACATCTGGAAGCAACTGGAGTCTCTACAGAATCACAGCAGAAGTCCAACCCGGAATTGAAATTAAAATTTTAGACATTGTTGCAAGCTTTGAGGGGACTGAACAGCTTGCGTTGAATTTAGACTCAACAATTATCGTTGTTCCTTCCCGGAAGGTAAAGTATACACTGGAACTTTTTACGGAAATTGGTTCTCCACCACAGAGATATTCTGCGTTTATGTGGTATGCAGCCAATATTGGTTTAGTAAAATATGAGGGGAATCAGTTTGTAGTAAATATTGGCGGCGGCGGAATTTCTTTTGAGCCTTCTTCAAATATTATTACTCAGGAACTCATCGAATATAATATTAAATGATATCGGACCGTCATTCCGGCTCGTCCGGAATCTGATTCTGGACTTTCCCGCTAAAGCAGGATCGCCAGAATGACACTATCAAACTAATAATTACTTCTCAGCAATCACAACCTGAACAATACCAAAAGTAAGTTTGTATTTTTTCACAGATTTGAATCCAGCTTCTTTCAATAAATCAGGCAGTGATATTTTTTCATCAAACTCTTCTACTGAATTGGGCAGATACTGATATGCGCTTTTGTTTTTAGAAACTATCCCGCCGATGAATGGGAGTATTCTCTTAAAATAAAATTTATATAGAGCTTTGAAAACTTTATTCTCAGGCATCTGGAATTCAATTACGGTTGCTTTGCCATCTGTTTTCAGAACACGATGGAATGATTTGAATCCTTCCTTGATATCATAGAAATTTCGCACGCCAAAGGCAACAGTAATATTTGTGAAAGTGTTATCACGGAAAGGCATTTGTTCTGCAGTTGTCTGGATTACTTTACCAACTATCCAATCACTTTTCTTCTTGAAGAGTCCGAGCATATTGTGAGAAAAGTCTGCACCGATAATATTTCTTACACCTTGTTTATAAGCTTCGATAGCAACATCACCGGTTCCGCAGGCAACATCGAGAAGAATAGAATCGTTTCCAACTTTACTTAGTTTAAGTGCTTTTCTTCTCCAGTAATGATCAACTCCAAAGCTTAAAAGATGATTCAGAAAATCATATCTGAAAGCAATTGAATCAAATATATTTTTAACCTTGTTCTTCTTATCCATGCATAGTTCTGTATTACCAGTTCGCATACATCCATCACATACAACCATGTTCGTATGAGTGTATGAGGTGTATGAGATTAAGCAAGAGTAATGATCTTGACATAGCTTTAAAACTTTCCGTACTCAAACTCCGGCTTACCAATTTTTCTCCTCCACCAGTTGAAGATGTATTTCCCCGACCAAACAGCAAATATCATAAATGCTAATCCGCCAATTAGATCAATTACATAATGATACCACAAATAAACAGTTGAAAATATCAGAAGAGTTCCAATCGGAATGAAAAAATATTTTGATCTGCTCTTAAGCCGAAAAGAGAGATACATAACAATCAATGTAATCATTGTGTGACCACTTGGAAAAATATCGCGCTGAACCACTTCTGCAGGATTCAGTGTGCCCGCAGGAATTGATTCACCTGAGTTTACTATTTCACGCAGGAAGTTTGTAAGAAGCAATCCCGGTAAATCCTGATTAATTGTTTCAAAGTTATGAAGAGTAAACCGCGGACCGATTCCCGGCCAGATAAAATAACCGAGATATGACAAATAGAATCCATAGATGATAACGAATACAGAAAAATCCATTGCGACATATCTTTTCTTTCGAAGAAGAAACAATCCCAGAAGAATCGGAAGAAGATAAAACATTCCGTAAACAATTTGAAGAATTTCAGTTAGTACGGGAGTTGAAATCTGCCAGAGGAGATGAGTAGGATCAGTTCCGAACATCCATCGGTCAATTGCTATAAACATTTCATCGTGGTCATAAATCCTGATTGGCTTTATCATAAAATAAAGTTCTTTGAATGTGATAAGAACAACCGGAACGATATACCAGTAATGAGCAGCATTCCAGAATTCGTTATCGTATTTTGATTCAAGATAAGCAAGCACGAATGCGATAATAATTATAAAGAGGTTGACTGCAATCCATATTCCCCAGGTTTCAATTCTATCGCGGTAGACGATATGTAGAACCGACAGGATGATGTAGAATACAATTACAACAACATCGAAAGCTTTGAGATGTTTTACGAACTGCTTGAACTTATCCATTCAATATTATTTTTGGAATTATTTCCGGGTGAAACCAGGGTGCTTCATTACAAATTTAGTGAGAGTGATAAAATCATCCACGCTCAAATTTTCAGCACGAAGCGAAAGATCAATACCCGAATTTGAAAAATCAATTTCGTGAAATATACTATTACCGAGGGAATTTTTTAGGGTTTTTCTTCTATTTCCAAACGATGCTTTCACAATTTGGATATATAATTTCTGCTCTTCTTCTGAAGAGTTAATCTCTTTGAAGTGAATGTGAACTAAAGCTGAAAATACTTTTGGTTTCGGATAGAAAACATTAGGAGAAATTTTAAAACACAGTTTGGTCTCCGAAAAATATTTGAGCACAACTGCGAGAATGCCGTAATCTTTTGTCCCTCGGTCAGAAGTCATTCTTTTAGCAACCTCAAGCTGAACCATAAAAACAGCATCTTTTATCAGCTTGTTATTTTCAATCAGCTTGAAGAGGATAGGTGAGGTAATGTTGTATGGAATGTTGCCGACAATCCGTAAGTTTCTTTCTGTCGTGACATAACTTCGATAAATCTGTTTCCAAAAAATCTTCATTGATCAATCGAAGCTGGGGAAATCTTTCTTTCAAATCCTTGGCAAGTTCTTTATCAATTTCTACTGCGATGAGATTTTCAGTTGAAGAAATTAATTTTTGTGTAAGTGCACCATAACCGGGACCGATTTCAATTATCGCATCATCCGGTTGAGGATTTATTTCCTTCACAATTTTATTGAGGATGTTTTCATCCTGCAGAAAGTTCTGCCCGAATCGTTTTTTGGGTTTGTTGTGAATTTTCATTAGGCAAAAATGGAATCTTAGGTTGATATGCTGAATTTCGTTTTAAAAAGACAAGCACTAAACAAAAAAGCAGGATATGAAAGCGAATGGCCTACAAAACTAAGATCCTAAATAAACAGGATGATCTTGATAAACATTTTCTTAGAAAAAAGGTTTTTAAAAGATATAAAAGAAATCGAACCTAAGATTCTTTACGAATACAAAAGAAGAAGAAGTTTCTATCACCAAAAAACGCAAAAAAAAAAATTATTAATAGAATAAAAGTAAAAATCTGTTAATTTTATTATATTAAAATATGAATAACAAAAAGAAAACGAATTATAAAGTATTTTAATAATTTTGATAAAACTTGGCTTCTTAGAGTCCAATTACTCTAACAAAATAGGATTATTCCCAAATGCACAGAGATTCAGTTATCAGCATAGATATGGGCGGGACGAAAGTTCTCGGCTGCGTTGTAAATTCAAAAGAGGGAATAATAGCCAGCGTCAAAAAACCAACCGACCCGACTGTATCCAGAAAAAAATATGTTCACCAGCTTGCAGAAATAGTCTTTGAACTTATTGACGAAGCGCATGTCAACAGAAAAAAAATAAAAGCTGTTTGCCTCGGTGTGCCCGGATTAGTTAATCCTAATACCGGAGTTATCGGATTAGCTCCAAACCTCGGATTGAAAAATTTCAACATAAAAAAATCTCTCGAAGCTGAAGTTCCTTTTCCTGTATTAATTGAGAACGATGTTAACCTCGGTGCACTTGGAATAAAAACTTTTGGTGTTGGGAAGAAAGCAAACAATATGCTCGCAGTGTTTGTTGGAACAGGAATCGGAGGGGGATTGATAATTGACGGAAAGATGTACCGTGGTTCCAATTATGTTGCTGGAGAAATAGGACATATGCTGGTTGAAAAGAACGGACCGAAATGCGGCTGCGGAAGAAAAGGATGCTTTGAAGCAATTGCAAGCAGAACGGCTATCGTAAATAAAATTATTAAGGATATTAAATCGGGTAAGCGAAGCAAGCTTTCAAAGCTGGTTAAATCCGGAGAGAGGATAAGAAGCAAGTCGCTGTCTTATGCTGTAAAGTCCGGTGATAAAGTTGTCCGCAGAAGAATAAAAGAAGGATGTGATGTTATTGGTGGAGTTCTTGCAAGCATTTCCAATCTGCTTAATCTTGATATGATTGTTCTCGGCGGCGGAATGATTGAAGCAGTGGATTTTTATATGCTTCCTTTAATTAAAAAATCTTTTTCTGAACACGTGCTTAATGATTCTGCCAAAGGTTTGAAAATTGTTGCCAGCAAGCTTGCAGATGATGCTGCAGTTTACGGTGGTATTGCACTTGCTGAAGAGTTTTTGGGTGTGAGGGTTTGATTATAATAGCCCTGTAATGGGAAATTTATTTTTACTTGCCCGCCCCGGAGGAAAAAGTGTATTTTCGAATTAAAGCTATATCGTCCCATACGGGACTCTTGATAGTTGTGGTTTATCTGTTTCTATAAATATTTTGTCCCTACGGGACAAAAAGAAAAAAGATTGTCTGTATAGGGAACTTAATCCTGTTAGGTAGTCAGGTCCTTAGATTTTGTAGAATCTAAAGTATTCTTTGAACTCCGATTGACTCTGTCGAGGATAATATATTTATGGATTTGGATAACGGTGCCAATGGAATAATCCCGTTAGGGATTAAATATTTATAGAAAAAATTATCAACAAAAAAAACAAAGTCCCGTCAGGGACGTAATAGAATAAAAAATGGCTAACACATTTACACAAATTTATATTCATTTTGTATTTGCGGTTCAAAACAGAGCTTCACTAATCCTGCCAGAATGGAAAGACGAACTATACAAATACATTACAGGGATCGTTCAGAAGAACGGTCACAAACTAATAGCAATAAATGGTGTTCCAAACCACGTACATATCTTCACAGGTTATAAACCTCAACAATTAATTCCGGAATTAATGCAGGATGTAAAAGGTTCATCATCCAAATGGATAAATGAGAAGAAATTTGTAAAAGGAAAATTCAGTTGGCAGGAAGGTTACGGGGCATTTTCGTATTCGCATTCACAAATTGATCAGGTTGTGAGATATATAAATAACCAGGAGAAGCATCATAAGAAGCAATCGTTTCGCGAAGAATATTTATTGTTGTTGAAGAAATTCAACATTCAATTTGATGAGAAATATGTTTTGAAGGATGTTTGATGAAATCGTTATCCCCGGGTGGTTTAGCCATTCCCGCACCGGTAAACAGAAAATGTTGAAATCTATTTTTAGTTTTATGTCGTCCCATACGGGACTTTGATGGGTTTGTGGTTTTTATTGTTTTTATAAATATGTTGTCCCTACGGGACAAAATAGCAAAAAGATTTTCTGCAGCAGGTATGACAATCCCGTTAGGGATTAGATTCTTTTAAAAAAATAATTTGTTCTTGTAGATTTGAGATAAAATCTATGTCGTCCCATACGGGACTTTGGATGGTTAGCGATTCCGCTGTTTTCTATAAATATTTTGTCCCTCTGGGACAAATGGATTGACAGGTTTTTATTGATAGAAGTTAATCCCGTTAGGGATTACATATTTATAAAAAAAATAATCACCGAAAAAAATGAAGTCCCGTATGGGACGCTATAGAAAAATAGATGTTTATATTTGCAAAAGGTTTGAAAATTGTTGCCAGCAAGCTAGCTGATGATGCTGCAGGCTATTACTGGCGGTAGTTGCTCTTGACTGAAGAGTTTTTTGGGTGTGAGGGTTTGATGTAGGTGAATTCCTAAAAACAATTATATAATTAGAAAATGAGATAGCGGTGAAAGTAATCGTATGCTAAAGTATATCTTTTTATTTATTATATAGCAATGGGTAGTCAGTATCTTCAAACGAATTGTAGACAGAAAAGCAATTGAGTTAAATAACAGAGCGGTTGAGCTTGATATAAAATTTTATGATGACGACAGAAAGTTATTAAGTACTTTCTTCAATTATACGATGAAGCGACTATGAGGAGGCCGATTCACTTATGAAGTGACTTAGCAAGCATATCTAATTTATTCTAATTGAATTGGCAAATGTGAAGAGTCATTATATACATTAGATAAATTAGTTGCTGTTCGAAGAGACATTTGTTGGTTGCTAATATTGGAATATTGCTACCTGTGTATATTTTTTCAGTTACCAGCAATTGGCCATCAGAAAGAAGCAGAAAATAGATATAGGGATGACATTTCAAAACTAGATTCAATTATACAAACCGGACAAGATTCTTTAGTAGTCTATTTTGAAGTTCAGAGAGCATTCCTCATAATGTTATTAGAAGGTAATAATAATTGAACCCTGCAGGAATATAAGAAATTAAAGGAAAAATATCCGAATGATCATTTTGTTACAAACCAAGAATTAATTTTGAATACCTACTGAAAGAAGAAATTTATTTCTAATTATTGTAGATGACTGATAAATTTTTTATGATCCTTTAGATAATTTGAAAAATTTTAACCAAACTCCCTCTCAATCTCCTCCAAACTCAAACTCACTTCTTCCCATTCCTTCACTTTTTTATCAAGCGATAATTTCAGTTCTTTGTGTTTCTCATTCAGCTCACGTATCTGGGTTTGATTATTGTATGAATCCGGGCTTATAAGAATTGCATTTATTTTTTCAAGCTCCTGCTCAAGCTTGTGGATTTCTTTTTCAAGCTTTGCACGTCTTTCCTTCAAATCTTTTGTTGCTTTGTATCTCTGCTGTCGTTTCTCAGCTTCAATTCGCTTTTGTTCTTTGCGGGAAGAAGTCTCACTTTGCTGCTCAATATTTCCCGATATTTGTCGAGATGGTGAAAGCTTTTCTGTTTCTGCATTTCGCTTGTAGAGGTAGTATTCAATATCGCCTTCGTAAATTTTTACTTTGCCTGCACGGATATCAACAACTCTGTTTGCAATCGGTTTGAGAAATTCCACATCGTGAGAGACAAGTATCAGCGAGCCGGAAAAATTAACCAACGCCTGCTGCAAAACTCTTTTGGATGAGTAATCGAGATGGTTTGTCGGCTCATCGAGAATTATAAAATTGGAAGGGGAGAGTAAAATCTTTGCAAGTGCCAGCCTGCTTTTTTCTCCTCCGGAAAGAACTCCGACTTTTTTAAAAACGTCATCGCCGGAAAATAAAAATGCACCGAGCAAAGTTCTCAATTGTGCGATAGTTTTCTCTGAACCAATTAGATCAAGAGTCTCAAGTAGATCGAGATCAGGCTCGAGAGAATCAGCAACATCCTGTGAATAGTAAGAGATAATGGTGTTGTGTCCGGCTTGTCTTTCACCTTTGTTAATATCAATTTTGCCGGCGATAATTTTTGCCAGAGTAGTTTTACCTGCACCGTTCGGTCCGACGAATGCAATCTTATCACCGCGATTCACTCGAAAATCAATTCCTTCAAACAGCTTCATCTCACCAAAAGATTTGTGGATTTCTTTTAGCTCGATATTAAACACTCCGCTCGGTGGTGGTTTAGGAAAGTTTATTTTTACTTTTCCTTCATCATCAGGAATTTCAACCAGTTCAATTTTTTCAAGTTGTTTTATCCTGCTTTGAACCTGTCTGGCTTTAGTAGATTTATAACGGAAGCGTTCAATAAATCTTTGAGTGTCCTTCATTTTTTTCTGCTGGTTTTCTCTTTGATTAATCAGCGTCTGGTCTCGTTCTTCTTTGTATTTCAGATAATCATTCAGCTTACCGTTGTAGGGATTAATTTTTCTTAGAAAGATTTCCCACGTTCGGTTAGTTGTCAGGTTTACAAAATTTTTATCGTGCGAAACGATTATCATCGAACCTTTGAAACTTTGAATATAACCAATCAGCCATTGCAGTGAATCGAGATCAAGATGGTTTGTTGGTTCATCAAATAATAACAGATCGTTTTGAGCAATAAGAAGTTTTGCCATTGCAATACGCATTTGCCATCCACCTGATAATTCATCCGTAAGTCTTCTAAAATCTTTTTCAGCAAAACCTAAACCTGTAAGGATTTTTTCGATCTTGTATTCTGCATCATACGATTCAAGCTCCTCCAATCTCTGATGAACTTCACCAAGCTGGTTTACGAGATCATCCTTCTCTTCATCAGTTAATGAAGATATTTCAAGTTGAGAAATAATTTCTTTTTCTTTTTGCTGAAGATATTTGATATCCGAAAGGGCAGTGAAGACTTCATCAATTAAAGTCTTTCCACGATGAACTATATGATCCTGCGGAAGATAACCGATGTTAATATTCTTTTGCTTATTGATTGATCCGCTTTCCGGTTCAATTTGTCCAACAAGCATTTTGAGCAGTGAGGATTTACCAGTTCCATTAGAACCAACGAGACAAATCTTATCACCTGAACTGATTTTCAAATTAACATTCTGGAAAAGATATTCCCCGGTGAATTGAAGAGAGATGTTAGAAAGATCAATCATTAGAAAAATAATATTAGTTTATTAACATAAATTTGAACATATAAGAAACTTTTAAGTAACACTCCTCAAAAATAAAAAGAACTCACTCTAATCTCTCTCTTAAAAAGAGAGAGACTTATTATCATCGAATCGTTTTATAACTATTTTCTAACAGTAAGTTATTTTGAAGTCATAACATTTAATAATGATTCTCTTTTGAAAAGAAAGTCGTCAGACTCCGACAGCCGTCTTTGACGAGCCTCGACTCTGTCGGGCTCTTCGAGATCTGGATGAGCGTATCGTTAGCTTATCAAGAAAAGTATAAATAAAGTTGATTATAATTTTGAATAACCCTCCCCTTTGGGGAGGGAAGGGTGGGGCCTTTATTCACGCAGCACAGCAACTTTACCTGTAACAACGCTGTTTCCTTCTGTGTCAAATGCAACAACTATATAAACACCAGTGCTTACAAATTTTCCACTTTCATCTTTACCATCCCAGTAAGCAGTTCTACCTCCGGGTGAAGAAAATTCAGTGACGAGAGTTCCATCAATGGTTAAAATTTTAATGTCTGTATCACGGATTAATCCATCAATAGTTATAATGTATTTGTTTCACCGCTTTTAATTCGATATGGATTCGGATAAACGAAAAGTTCATCAAAACTTTCAAGAGGTTTAATGTATGGAGTTTCAAATGAAGTTAATCCTTCATCGGTTCCGACATAAACAATTCCTTTGTTCTCATCAATCGCAATACTTCTGATTATATTTGAAAGAAGAGCACTGTTCTGTGATGTGAATGTAGTGATCAATCTCGAACCGTCAGAATTTACTAAAAGCAATCCTTCATTTGTACCAATCCATTTCTGGTTTAGTGGATCAACAGCAATTGCGTTAACCGACTGCTGACGCAAAGTGAACACACTTGATATTCTGAGAGAAGAACTTCCAGAAGTTGGTATTGCGCTTGTATTTGTTATCAAGTTTACTCCAAGACTTGTCGCAACCCAAACATCTCCTCTTCTGTCAACTGCAACATCACGGATATCATTTGTATTTAATCCATCAATCGTAGTCAGATAATCAGATCTGTCATCAGAAGGATCTTCGTAAGTTTTATTTTCATTCAGATAAAATAAACCTAATCTTGAGGGATCAGCACAAGTAAACCATTTTGTGTCATAAGGATCAATGACAAGATTTTCGTGACCTAATAAAATTCTGTTCTGTGCTGCGGGAATTGTGAAATGATACCAAACACTATCAGGTGTCCGCATTGACAAAGTATTTCTTTCAACAGACCAGTAATTAAGAACCCATAAATTGTTACGGGAATCTTTATCGAAGCCTGTTATCACAAGGAAGTCTGGATTCTGAGGTATTCCCTGCATTCCCGTATTTGCTCTGTTAAAAAGTTTTTTATTAGCGCCATTTACTTCCAGAAATCCGAAACCCCAGGTTCCTAAATAAGCAGAGTTGCCGGTAGTCCATGAATGGTAAACATCATTGTATGGTAGCTCAGGCGTGTTGGCAGTATTAAAAATTTCCCAGAGTTGCCCGTTATAAGTATAATAACCAACTCCTCTTCCATCCTTCCCACTTGCAGACCAAAGAACACTGTTTGCATCAACACTCATTGACGGGAATTGATTAACTGGTGGTGCATTTGGTGAAATAAAATCACCAACCAGAGCGTTGTTCAGGAATAGCGCACCATTTGTACTCGCACACACAAATCCGAAATTCTCTTTGTATTCAATTCTGGTAAGAGGAACGATAGAACTATACAGCTCGCTAAGATTCTGATTATAGTAAAGATAGATTTTGCTTTGTGCAACGATGAGAATAGAATCTCCGCTAATTTGAAAGTCGTTGATATCAATGTTGGCAAGATCAGGTATAAAATTGCTCCAGGTATTATTTGCAAAACGGGAAAAACCTTTGTCGGTGCTCACGATTAATTCTCCCTGGAATAATCCGGCTTTCAAAGTTTTATTTGATGGAAGCCCTTGTGCGAGGGAATAAACGTTCCAGGATTCGGGAGCAGAAAGATTTAACGCTCCCGGTTTTTGAATAGCAACACCCTGATCAGTGCAAACATAGAACAAGCCGGACTTGAAAGTGCTGTTCACTCTTGTATTGGAAGGAAAAGTGCCGAACTTGAAAAAAGTATCAAAGAAGAGAAAGCTGTTCGCGTCTATCAAAGAAACGCCAAAGTCGGTAGAAACAATTATTGTATCACCAACCGAAGCAAAATCATTAATTCTTTTGTTTATTTGATTTGAGTTGTAAATGTCCAGAATTACTTCAAGACTGTTATTGCTGGTATTATAGATATCAATAATTCCCTCAACACTGCCAAACCACGTTCTTCCTGAATTATCTACGATCACTGATGTAAGTGAATTACCTTGCAGTCCATCAGACTTATGAAGTGTTGTAAATTGATTTGAAGTTGTTGAGTATTGAAATGCACCTCCAGTAGCAGCACTCCAAAATACATCGGTACCTATCGCTACATCCTGAACATTTTTTAATGCGGTGTAATTATTCCAGTTAATGAATTGCTGTGCAGGTGCAGTGGAAAGTAATGTTGATACGATTAACAAAAAAAATAAAATTCTCATTTTCTAGCTCCCAATTGTAAGTTAAGTGTAGAAATTTGCTAACCGTACCTCTTAAAAATTTTTATTAGCGTTTAATGAAAGTTATAAAAAATAATCAGGATTGAAAGTCTAAAAAAATAGCTCCGTACTTACTCAATATTTCTAACAAGTCGTGTACGCATAGTATCAACTACCTTGGGTGAGGTATAGTATTTACCAAGATTTTCATCATCTTCTCTTTTACCGCCGTGAAAATCGGAGCCACCCGATTCAAGCAAGAAGTATTCGATTACAATTCCTCTATAGAACTTAACCTGTTCGGGTGAATGAGACGGATGTATAACTTCTATTCCATCAACTCCTGCATCTATAAGTTCTTTAATCAGGATTTCAGGCATATTTCCGGGATGAGCAATAAATGACAATCCGCCCGCATCATTTATAATTTTGAATGCACTCTGGGGTGATAGATGAACCTTTCGTTCGTAAGCGGGGGCGTGGTTACCGATATATTTATAAAAGGCTTCGAAGAAAGATTTTACCTGTCCCTTGGCAAGCAGAGCCTGTGCAACATGCGGTCTGCCAACAGCTGAGTCCTTAGCAAAAACAAGAACATCATCTATAGAAATATCCAGGCCAAGAATGTTCAACTTATTAACCATTCTGATTGCACGCTTATGTCTTTCCTCTCTGAAAAAACTCAGATAATGTTCAAGGTCTTTATTATTTGGATCAACAAAATAGCCTAAAATATGAACCTCAGTATCACGGATGTCTGTACTTATCTCAACACCCGGGATGACTTCTATACCATACTTCGCTGCGTATTCAGTTGCCTTGCCAATTCCGTTAACGCTATCGTGATCGGTGATGCTGAGTATTTTGATGCCCTGACTTTTTGCTTTTTCAATTAATTTTTCCGGAGAGTGATAACCATCGGAGTGGAATGTATGCATGTGTAAATCTGTTTTCTCTGTGATCATAGGAGTGCGAATTTATAAGCCGTATAATTCTTTGAATTTTTCGTAATCAACAATTCTTAGTTTGGAGCCTTCAAGTTCAACCAAACCCTTTTTAGCAAATGCGTGTAATGTGCGTGAGATAGTCTCCCTGGAGGTTCCGGCCATATTTGCCAGTTCATGTTGAAAAGGTAATTTCTCTATTTCAACAACACCGTGTTTTATCTTTCCAATATCATCAGCCAATTGAAGAAGTACTGAAGCAACTTTCCCTTCGGCATCTTTAAGCGACAAGGCTTTTATTTTCATTCCCGCTGCTCTAAGTCTTTGTGTCAGTTCCTGCAGTAAAGCAATTGAGACTTCGGGATGATCTTCTAAAAGTTTAAGAAAATCATTTCTTTGAATAATTAAAATTTTCGAATCTTCCATTGCAGTGCATGTTGCTGATCTTTCAAGCCCATCGAGTAAAGACATCTCACCAAAAAAATCAGAAGGATTAAGAATTGAAAGTATTACTTCTTTGTCATCATCTTCAGTGCTTATCCTGGAAATTTTAACCTTACCCGAAATGATTATGAACAAGGCTGAGCCTGCCTCTTTTTCGGATAAGATTATTGATTCTTTCGAGAAACTCTGGACAGACCCAGATCTGGATAGCTGTGCGAGAGTATCATCTTTAAGTTCTGAAAATATCGGGACACTCTTTAAAAATTCAACTTTTTCCAAGCTTTTTACTAATTTTTCTTTAATTGATGACTGGCTAAAATAGGTTTCATTGATTTGAAAATCAAATAAGCCGAATCATATAATTGTATAAGCCAACTGTTTTTGTTGATGTGTATACCAATTAATTGCTTTATTTTTAATTGATTTTTAACCAACCTGTCTCTATGTTTGTATCCTTATTTTTGAACTAAAAACGGAGATTCTTACGACATGGGAATGATGGCTAAAATGAGAAACTTAGCTCCTGTCTTCATTATTACAGTGGGTGCTTTGTTCGTACTTTTTATGGTGATTTCTGATTCGAACGTGCTTGAAGCGTTAGGTGGCAGGACGAACGATGTTGGATCAGTTAATGGTATTGATATTTCTTACCAGGAGTTTCAGCTTGCTGTAGAAAGACAAAGAGAATCCCAGAAGCAGCAGACTGGCAACGATGTTCCTGAAGAGCAGTTTGATCAATTCAGAGATCAGGTGTGGGAAACTCTGGTAACTGAAAAATTAATTGAGCAGGAAGTTCAGAGACTCGGCATAACAGTAAGCAATCAGGAAATTAAAGATATAATTCTTGGAGATGATCCTCCGGCATTCCTTAAGCAAAATTTCATTGATTCCCTCGGCAGATTTAATCGTGAAATGTACGAGGAAGCAATCTTCAATCCTCAAAACGAACAGATACTTTTACAAGCAGAAGAGATTGTTAAACAAACCAGATACAGAGAAAAGCTGCAGAGCTTATTAGAAGCAGGTATCACTATTAGTGAAGATGAGATTATGAGAAAATTTATTGAGCAAAATACTTATATGGATGCACAGTATGCGCTCTTTGCAAATGCACTTTTCCCCGATTCAGTTTTAAATATCACTGAAAAGGACTTGAGAAATTATTATGATGCGAATCCTGATAAGTTTAAAGTTAATGCACAAAGAAAACTAAGTTTTGTACTTTTCAGAAATGAACCATCAAACGCGGATAGTATGCTGGTTATAAAGAACCTGGAAAATGTTAAACGTATGGCAGAAAATGACACTTCCGATTTTAAATATTTTGTTGATATTTATTCAGAAGTACCATATTCAGTTGATACATTTACGGTATCTGAACTATCCAATGAAGCAATAGAAGCATTTAAAGAGGCTCAGAAAGGATCAATTGTTGGTCCGGTTCCTTCAACAAGAGGTGGATATGATTTATATCATCTTCTAAATATTATTCCAACGTCTGAAAAATCAGTTAAAGCTTCGCATATATTAGTTTCACAGATGGGTGATGACGCTGCAAACCTTGCAGAGGCTAATCGTATTTATGATGAATTAAAGAACGGAGCTGACTTTGCTCAAGCGGCACAAACTTATTCCAAAGATCCCGGCTCTGCAAAGATGGGGGGAAACCTTGGTTGGTTTGGTAAAGGCATGATGGTTAAAGAATTTGAAGAAGCTTGTTTTTCAGGAAAAGTAGGAGAAATTCAAAAGCCGGTTAAAACTTCATTTGGCTACCACATTATTCTTGTTACTAATCAATCGACAAGTAAATACGTTGTTGAAAAAATTAATAATGCTATCCAGGAATCAGCCACAAGCCGTGATGCAAAATTCACTGCAGCCAATGACTTTTCCTTTCTCACAAAGAAAAATGGATTTGAGAAGGAAGCAGAGTTGATGGGTTACAGCATACAGCAAAGTGGTAGTTTTACTTTGAAGAGTACTTCAATTCCGGGACTTGGTGCAAATAAAAGATTAATTTCTTTTGCTTTTGAAAACAGTCTTAACTCGATAAGTGAAGTTCATAAATTACCCGGTGGGTATGTTGTTGCAAAAATAACGGAAGTCATACCTGATGGTCTCGAAAAATTTGAAGATAATCAACCGAAGGTCAGACAATTGCTTGTCGTTGAAAAGCAATATGAAAAGGCTCGTGAACTTGCAATCGAGGTGATGAAAAAAGCTGGCAACGATTTGAACAAAGTCAACCAGATTGATTCAAGAATTCAGGTTGGAAAAACGGGCAGATTTAATTCGACCACATCTATTCCAACCATCGGAAAAGATAATGCATTTATATTTACTGCACTCACAATGAAACCCGGTGATATTTCTGAACCTGTCAGAGGCTTGAGGGGTTATTTTATTTTTCAACTTACAGAAAAAACTCCTTTTGATTCTACTGCTTATCAAGCCCAAGCCGGTACGCTCAGAAGTAACTTAATTCAGGAAAAGAAAACAGCTTCATTGAATGCCTGGCTGGCTGAGATTAAAGAACAGGCAGAGATAGTTGATAACAGGCATATGTTCTACGGCTATTAAATTTATATTTATTTTATTACCCCCTTTTCATAATTAAGGTATGAATCGGGGGTTTTCTTTTTTAAAGAAATTTAGACAAGTTCACAAAGAATTAAATTTCAACCTATAAATGTTTAAAATTTTTTTAATTGTACTATTACCCATTTTATTCTCTGCTGAATCCTTTGCACAATTCAGTTCGGGGAATATAGGTATAGCGGTGAATGCTGTCTATACAACCTCTGCGGAAATATATCTAAACCCTAATTCTTCAAACTCAGAAGTCAGAAACAAATCTTTTACGTTGGAAAATATTTGGAATCCTGGAATAGATATCAGATACAGATTTACTAATGAATTCATTCTCGGTTTAAATTTAGAATACATCAATAAAACTGCTTATGCACCAAACCTTACAGCTTTTATTGGTAACCAGGTGTTTGTATTTGAAGTTGAAGATGGGCTGAGTGTAATTCCAATAGAACTTACAGCTCATTATTACTTTCCGTTTTCTACAGAGGATTTCAAATTTATGATGGGGGGTGGATTAGGTTATTACATCGGTGAATTTGTTAGAAAGTTTCAAGATGTTGATCTCGAAATAACTCAAAGAAAATTTGCCCTTGGATTTCATGTCTCTGCTTCAATGGACTATATTATTATCGAAAATCTATCAGCACGATTTGAAATGAAGTTTAGAAATCCACAATACACCGTATCCAGTAAATACTCTAAAACCGAAGTAACTTATCAGGGAAACGTTATACAGCTTCCCGAAAATGCTTTTGATACAAAAGTCGATATTGATGGATTGACATTTATTTTCGGGTTGGTGATTAACATCTGAAAAGTTTCGATCTCACAACCACTTCTTTTATTATTCAACCCTGAAATTTCAAAAGGAAATTCTAAACTTTATCAACAATATAAAATTAGAGTAATTATAGTGAAAAAGTTTTTCATAAAATCTAATACAATGTAATTAGATTTTCGGTAGCTGATTCTATTCCTATGTATTAAAGAAGGTGTTCGCTCGTTTGATTTCTCAATTGAAATTTTTGGGTTCAATAAATAAAACATATTTTTGACCTGCAATCTTATGAAGAAAAAAATCTATTATCTTACAGGATTTATGTCAGCCGGAAAAAGTACTATTGGTCCTATTCTGGCAAATACTCTTGGCTGGAATTTTTATGATCTTGATAAAGAAGTCGAGAAAAAGGAAAGAATGAAGGTAGTTGAAATCTTCGAACAGAAAGGTGAAGATTATTTCCGAAAGTCAGAAACAGCCTTGCTGGAGCAGCTATCTCAGGATAATGAGTCAATTATTTCACTCGGAGGTGGTGCCATTGCATCGGAGATAAACTTTGGAATTATCAAATCAACAGGTAAAATTATTTATCTGAAATCCTCACCGGAAATGGCTTATAAAAGGTTAAGATTTAAAAGAGATCGTCCGGCATTTGTATTTGAAGGTGAAGAAGTCCCTTCTAAAGAAGAATTTCTTGAAAGAATTAATAAACTTTTGGATTCGAGGAAGAAGTATTATGAGCAAGCTGATTTTGTTATTGATACCGATAATCAAACTGTTGGTAAAACAGTAGATATAATTGCCAAATACATCAGCAAAGATTTACTAAAAGCTTAATAGAATATTTTGAAGAAGGTAATAGTAAAAACAACCTCGAAAAGTTATCCGGTTTATATCGGCAGTAATATTTTTGAAGATTTACCTGAATTCATCAGGAAGCAAAATCTTCCCAAAAAGAATATTTGTGATCATTGACAGAAATGTTGAAAGAATTTATGGCGCGGCTATCAGAAAAGCTATTGAAGCAGTTGCAGTCAAGAAATATTTTTTAGTTTTGCCTGCTTCGGAAAGAATAAAATCTTTCAAAACTGTTAGTCAAATTTTTACCAGGTTATACGAAGAACAATTTGGAAGAGACACACTGCTGATTGCAATTGGTGGTGGAACCATTGGCGATGTCGCTGGTTTTGCTGCGTCAACATATATGAGAGGTATCTCGCTGGTTCATGTTCCTACAACGCTGTTGTCTGCCGTTGATAGTTCAATCGGTGGAAAGACAGGAATTAATTTTAAGGAAGCAAAAAATCTAATCGGTACTTTTTATCATCCTGCTTTAGTTTTAATCGATACAAACTTTTTAAAATCTCTCCCCGAAACTGAATTGATCTCTGGTTTCGGTGAAATAATAAAATACTCTTATCTGACTGATGGTGATTTGTACTCAACTCTTCTTTCTGATTATGAATTGCTTTTGAGGAAAGATTTGAACTTCCTGGAAAAAATCATTTTTGAAAGTGTTAAAATAAAATCTGCAGTTGTCTCAAAAGATGAGTATGAAAAAACAGGCTTAAGAAAAATTCTGAACTTTGGACACACCTTCGCCCACGCATTCGAAAGTAACTCTGCTTATAAACTATCACACGGTAAAGCTGTGATTGCAGGAATAATAAGTGCTCTCTTCCTTTCATCAGAAATGGGTTTGATAAGTGAAAAGCAGCTTAACTATATGCTTGAACTTCCATTAAAATTTAAATCCTCAATTCGGTTAAAAAATCTAAATGAAAAAGAATTGTTGAGGTTGATGGAATACGACAAGAAAAACAGAGAAGGTAAAATCAAATTTGTGTTGATTAAAGATTTTGGTGAAATTTTAATCGATATGGATGCAGATCGAAAATTAATTTATAAGGCGTTGAAACGAACAAAGAAAATTTTGGTTTAAAAGGGCAACTGCCGGATTGTGAGGGCGAAACCCGGCAGTTTTGTGTGTCATATTTGGAGGGATGCTATGCTTAAACTATTTCGTTCTATATTATTCAACATCGGTGCCACTGGTTTTAGTATTGATTTTCTTTAAGTATTAAGCTATTTAACGCTGCAAATACAACTTGTGAAATAATTACCTGTAAAATGGTATTAGAAAACCCAAATAACTCCCTGCTATTGTGAACAAATATGATTGATATCGAAATAACGACAGATCTGGCCGAAAAAATTCTGCTGAAAAAACGTGAACTAAATGCCGTGATTTTAGCTCATTATTATCAGGAATCTGAGATTCAGGATATTGCTGATTTTGTTGGAGACAGTCTTGAGCTAGCAAAAAAAGCTAAAGATACGGATGCTGATGTTATAGTTTTTGCAGGCGTTCATTTTATGGCTGAAACTGCGAAGATTTTAAATCCGAACAAACTGGTTCTTCTGCCTGACCTTGAAGCCGGATGTTCGCTTGCTGAGGGATGTCCAGCAGATAAGTTTGAAGAATTTCGAAAACAACATCCCGATCATCTGGCAATAACTTATATAAACTGTACGGCTGAAGTAAAAGCTTTGAGTGATATAATCTGCACTTCAAGCAGTGCTGAAAAAATTATTAACCAGATTCCAAAAGATAAACCGATCCTTTTCTCACCCGATAAAAACCTGGGTAAATATCTCATTAAAAAAACCGGAAGAGATATGCTTTTGTGGGAAGGTTCCTGCATTGTGCACGAACATTTCAGTGAAGAAAAAATAATAAAATTATTAACTGACAATCCGGGAGCAAAATTAATTGCTCATCCGGAGTGTACGGATTCTGTTTTAATGTGGGCAAATTTTATTGGTTCTACTAGCAGATTATTAAAATTTATTTCAGAAGATGATTCGAACTCTTTCATCGTTGCGACTGAGGTTGGAATTATTCACCAGATGAAAAAAGCAGAACCGGGAAAGAATTTTATTCCGGCACCACCTGAAGAAGAAAGCTGTTCCTGCAATGAATGTCCTTATATGAAACTCAACACAATGGAGAAGTTGTATTTATGTATGGAAAATAAATTTCCTGAAATTATTCTTGATCCGAAAATTGCAGAACGAGCGTTGATACCAATCAATCGAATGCTGGAAATGAGCTAACAGCTTTTCAGAATTATCTTGAATGTTGTTCCTTCACCCGGCATTGAACTTTTAACAAAAATCTTTCCACCGTGGTAACCTTCGATTATTCTTTTAGAAAGACTCAATCCTAATCCCCAGCCTCTTTTCTTTGTGCTGTAACCCGGTCTGAAAACATCTTTTCTTCTCTTCATTTCAATACCTTTTCCACTATCAGTTACTTCAACTTCGACGCGTTTTTTAAATTCTTTAACTGATATTTCAATTTTACCGGATGTTCCTTCAATAGCATCGAGTGCATTTTTGATCAGGTTTTCAATAACCCATTCAAACAATTCAGAATTAATTTCAGCACAAGCACTTTCATCACCAATAATTTTAAGTTCAACTGTTTTACCTGTTTGAGGCAGTCGTCTTTCAAAATAAGCAACAACCTGTTTCATTTCTTCAATAACATTCTTTTTTATCAGCTCAGGTTTAGCACCAATTTTAGAAAATCTGTAGGTTATCTTATTCAATTTTTCAACATCGTTGCTGATTTCCTCGGTAACATCTAAAACTTTATCAGGTTCCTTATAATTTATTTTTAACATTTCCAGCCAGCCCATAAGACTTGATATCGGAGTACCGAATTGATGTGCAGTTTCCTTTGCCATTCCTACCCAGATATTACTTTGTTCGCTTCTCTTAATACTGCTGAATCCAATATAGCCAATTATAATAAATAACGATGCGATCACTAATTGAATGTAGGGATAGTATCTCAACTGTTTAATTTGTTCGGAATCACCGTAGTGAATTTTGTTGATAGTTATTCCCTCATACTTAACTTCAATCGGCAGATGTGTTGCATCCATTTCGGAAATTAATTCTGCCACAAAAATTTTGAATTGCTCGCCGGTCATATTAGAATCTATTTCAACATTTCTGATATCGGTTTTGTTATAAACATTATTCTCAGCATCTGATTGAATTAAAGGAAAGTCAATTGGTTTAATAATATTGTCGAAGAGAAAAGTGATATCAACATCGGGATTAGTTGTGTTTGCCAGATATTCAATTCCTTTGGCGTAAAGCTCAACAATCTGTCTTTCTTTTTCCTGAAGCTTTTGAACGAGAGTCTGTGTATAGTAAAGAGTGCCGATTGCAATCAGCACAGCAATTATGAGCAGTATAACTTTAATATTTACAGAAGCGGGTCCGCCGGACATTTTCATATAACACCTTAAGAAATGAAGTTTTAACTGGAACTGAAAATTAGAGAAAAGGAGGGTAAAATGCAGTGAGAAAATTAGAAGTACTCAGTAAGAATCTGCAAAAAAGAAATACAGATTAAGTATATATATAAAAAGCCCCAGCTGCAGAAAGCCAGTATCACGGGTGGTTAAATACTAACTTCCTTTTTTGCAGCGGAGCTTTAATAAATGGTCAGTCACACTTTTTCTCTAATTCTAACATATAATCTCGAACATATACTTTCACACCAAAAATTCAGTTCGCAAAATCCTGGTTTTTTCTTTAACTGATTTTTTGTTTCGGCATCTGAGTCAGGAATCAGTTAAATTTGATCATCATTTTCTTATAATTCCGGAAATCAATATGGAAACAGTATTCAATAGTTACTTCTACCCAAAATCAATTTGTGTTGTGGGGGCTTCTTCAAAACCAAAATCACTCGGTTATGAACTAACTAAATCAATTAAGCAGTACGGTTATACTGGAAAGCTTTATCTCATCAATCCAAAATCTGATGAAGTACTGGGTTACAAATGTTATCCGACAATCGAATCTGTTACAGAAAAAATTGACCTGGCTATAATTATGGTTCCAAAACAGTTTGTTGAAGAATCAATCAAACAACTAACTGAAAAAGGAACCAGAGCTCTTATTCTAATCACAGCAGGATTTAAAGAGACAGGAAAAGAAGGCGAACAGGAAGAAAAAAGAATTTTGGAGTTAGTAAAAAAATCAAATGCAAGGATGGTTGGTCCAAACTGTATGGGGATTATTAATTCACTTCCTGAAATAAAAATGAACGCAACATTTGTAGCGGAAGAACCTCGTAACGGAAAGATGGCTTTCTGTTCACAGAGTGGAGCAATAGGTGCAGCCGTGTTAAATTCATTAAGAGAAACTGATATCAGGTTTTCGCAATTCATCAGTGTTGGCAATAAAGCCGATGTTACCGAAAATGACCTGCTTGAATTCTGGGAGAAAGATAAAAATGTAAGTGTGATCACTTACTATCTTGAAAGCTTTGAAGATGGTGAGAACTTCATTAAATATTTTATTGATGGGAAGATTTCAAAACCAGTTATAATTCTAAAAGGCGGAAAAACATCCAGTGGAATTAAAGCTGCATCATCACATACAGGAGCTCTTGGCAGCAGTGATAAAGTTGTTGACGCAGTGCTTAAGCAATTTGGGATTATTCGTGCAGATGATTTGAATGATATGTTCAATTCTGCAAAAGGCTTTGAAGATTTTCCGATGCCAAAAGGAAATAGAGTTGCTGTTGTAACTAATGCAGGCGGACCGGCAATTCTCACGGTTGATACATTGGAACGAAATAATTTATCTCTTGCTGAACTAACTCCTGAAACAAAAACAAAACTTAGAGAAATTGTTCATCCTCAGGGAAGTGTAAATAATCCCGTTGATCTTCTTCCGGGCGGAACTGCAGAACAATTCAAACAGGTAAATGAAATACTTGTTGAAGATAAAAATGTTGATGCAGTAATTTCAGTTTTTGTTGAACCAATTATGGTTCCTGCGATACCAGTGATTGAAGGTATTAATGGAAGATCATTGGAAGAATGATAAACCGATTTTCCAGGTTGTAATGCCATTGCCGGAATTTTGGAATCAGTACAGAAAAGAGTCCAGGACAAAAAGATCACTTTTCAGAAGATCGGAGGATCCGGCGGTCGTAATTGGGAATATGCTCAAGTTCAAAAACAAACCAAGTAATAAAAACAGACTCTCACCAAATGATGTACAAATTCAAGGATTAAATTTTGCGAAGAATAAGTTCCTCTCTCAGGAAGAGGTGATTCAAATCTCAGAGTACTATAATCTTCCAAACGTCAAAACGCAACTATTTAAGTATGATGAAATCAAAAATGCTGACTTGAAATTTCCAGTTGTACTAAAAGCTGTCGGAGAAAAAATTATTCACAAGTCTGATTTGAAAGGGGTAGTATTAAACATAAAAGATAAAGTCGAGTTGATGAAGACCGCAGATGAAATGATTAAAAATTTTAAGAGTAAAAATATTGAGCTGGATGCTTTCCTCATACAACCATACATCCATACAAAGTTTGAACTTCTCGTTGGCGGTTTCCGCGACCCAAGCTTTGGTCCGATGGTAATGTTTGGTTCTGGTGGAAAATATGTTGAGTATATTGAAGACACTGTTATTCGTTCAGCATATTTAACTGATTTTGATATTGAGGAAATGATAAACAACACAAAAATCGGAAAAATTATTCAGGGTGTTCGCGGTGAAGCATCAGCAGATTTGAATAAAATTAAGAAAACAATTAAATCAGTTGCACAGATGATGCTCACTCATAAAGACATTACTGAGTGCGATCTTAAATCCACTTGTAGTTACGGAGGATAATAATATCTTTGCAGTAGATGTAAGAATAAAGTGTTAGCATATATTAACTCAATTTTTAGTTTAATTACCACAAAATCATTCCGGCTTGTCCGAAATCGAGAAGTGAGATTTACAATATCAAAAATCAAATCAAATTAATTGAAACGCCGAAACTTCATTAAAACTATTTCGACCGCAACGGTTGCAGCCGCAGTAACCAAACCCGTATTTGCTCCACGTAAAGATTTTGAAAGCAAAAAACTGAATAAGCCTTCAAGATTAAAAGA
>JAXHLB010000043.1:0-23466 GCA_034522695.1 Ignavibacteriaceae bacterium
AAAAGACTTTTCGATTTAACTAAATCCGACCTCTCCGAAAAAATTCCGTTATTATTCATTATCAGCGCAGCGATGATTAATCTTTACGAAGACATAAAATCAAAAAATCATTATAACAAATTTGAAATTGGCGGACTTCTCTTTGCAGAATACAAGTGTCCGCTTGAGGAGAAGTTTGTTGGAATCTGGACTCATACGGATTACCTTGTTCACGTAGTGACAGGAAAAAAAACGTGGCACACAACTGAAGGAAGTTTCACTGCAGAAGCGGGTCAGTCATTATACTTCAAAAAAGGTGCAGCAATAGTAGAACAGTTTTTTAATAAAGAGTTTTGCCTGCTTCTCTTTTTTTGTGCCGGATGATTTTATAAGAAATGTTGTAAACGAGTATGCCGGTGAGATAAATTATTCTGACGACAAGAATGTTTCAAAGCAATCAACTATTCGTGTAAATGATGATGTTGCGTTGAATGTATTTTTTCAATCAATGATGACTTACTTTTCGGGAGTTGATAGACCATCCGAAGCATTATTAAAATTAAAACTGAAGGAGTTAATCCTTAGCATACTTGTAAGTAGAAACAATCCAGCACTCTTAAACTACTTTAATTCGATTGCAACCCGGGAAACACCGTTGGTTAGCGAAATTATGGAAAACAATTTCAGATATAATCTTTCACTTGAAAATTATGCGGAACTGTGTCACAGGAGTCTATCATCTTTCAAAAGAGATTTTCAGCAGCAGTACAACGAAACACCAGGAAAATGGCTTTTGAATAAACGGCTTGACTATTCAGCAGTTCTTTTGCGCAACAATCATTTAAACATTTTCCCAGATAGTTTTCGAATCCGGCTTTGAAGACCTCTCTCATTTCAGCAGAGTATTTAAAAGCAGGTTCGGAGTGTCGCCAACTCAGTTCCGAAATCGGACAGTTGCACAGGACTGAACTTTTAAAGCAATTTTTTGAACTTCTCAGCAAAGTAGGCTTTTTTTGTCGTCATTATTATTCATTATCAAAAAAAAACATTTAAGGAGGTTATTTATGTCAGTAAAACCAATGAAACATTGGATAGAACTTGCTCATAAAATTGGAAAAGATTTTGAAACCAGGGCAGAGAAATATGACCGCGATGACTTGTTTGTCGCTGAAAATTATTCTAATCTGAAAGAGTATGGCTTTTTCAAAGCTATCATTCCAGAAGAACTTGGTGGAGGCGGAGTTTCGCATTCAGAATTGTGTGATATTCTTCGAGTACTTGCACAATATTGCGGCTCTACTGCATTAGCACTTTCTATGCATCAGCATCTTCTTTCAGCAAATGTTTGGAAATACAAACAAGGTCAAGGCATGGAAGAAATGTTGAAGAAAGTTGCAGTCACTCAACCGGTTCTTGTTAGCACCGGGGCAAACGACTGGTTAGAATCGAGTGGTGAAATGAAAAAAACTGACGGCGGTTTTCTTGTGAATGCAGTAAAACACTTTGCAAGTCAGTCTGCCGTTGGTGATATTCTTGTTACAAGTGCAGTGTTTGAAGATCCTGAACATGGCTGGCAGGTTTTACATTTTTCTGTTCCTTTTCAATCACCGGGATTGAGCCTATTGAATAACTGGCAGGCAATGGGAATGAGAGGAACGGGTTCACACAGTGTGAAGCTGGACAAAGTTTTTATTCCTGAAACAGCAATCACTTTACGCAGACCAAGAGGTGAGTTTCATCCTGTATGGAATGTAATTCTGACTGTTGCAATGCCATTGATAATGTCAGTCTATCTTGGAATTGCTCAGAAAGCTGCAAGGATTGCAATTACTCATGCAAGTAATCAGAAAAAGAGCAGACCTTATATTCCTGAACTGATTGGGGCAATGCACAATGAGCTTACAACTGCTGAGCTTAATGTGAAAGATATGATCAGGATTGCGAATAATTTCGACTTTAAACCAATCGATCAGAATGGACAGGATATTTTAACGCGAAAAACTAACTCAGCAAATGCCTGTATTAAAGTTGTAGAGAAGGCGATGGAGATTGTCGGCGGACAGGGATTTTACCGCAGCTTTGGACTGGAAAGATTATTCAGAGATGTTCAGGGTGCAAAATATCATCCATTACAGGAAAAAGACCAGCTGCAGTTTTTAGGAGATTATATTTTACGAAGGGAATTGAAAGAGTCTACAGAAATTCTAGCCGCTTAAGTAAATAATAATTGTTCTCGCATATGTGAAAACACAGGGACACAGCATGCAGTGTCCCTGTTTATTGTTGACCACTTCAAATCAAATTCCTATTTTTCATCAAGTTCTCTTTTTTCTTATCACAATAAAATTTTCAATATGAAAACATCAATTCTTTTGCTTATGTTTTTCTCAAGCATCCTTGCGCAGGATGATTCAATCACCGAATTATTCCCCGGTAAATGGCAAATGGATACTGATAAATCAGAATTCTTTGAAGAATGGGAGCTTGTAAATGAAACTGAGTTAATTGGAAAAAGTTATAGAATGAAAGAGGGAGTAAAAATGATTAGTGAAAATATCTATTTGAAAAAATTTGCTGACCAATGGGCTTATGTTGCCATTCCCAAAAGTCAAACCATTACTCTCTTTGCACTAACTGAGTACTCAAATAACAAATTTATTTTTGAAAATAAAGAACATGACTTCCCACAAAGAATTATTTACGAATTTTCCTCCGACGGAAAACTATTGGCCGTAGTTGAAGGTGAAGTGGAAGGGAAAATAAGGAGGGAAGAATTCTCATTTATTTTAGTGAAAAATTAAGTTTAGATTTTAATGAATATCAGACAATCATCCGTAAAAGATATTTCTGAAATAATAAAAATTTATAATCACGCTGTTGATGAAAAATTTGCGACTGCAGATACTGAATACGTTTCAGTTGATTCAAGAAAAGATTGGTTTGCACAGCACTCACCGGACACTTATCCAATTTATGTTGCAGAAGAAAATGGTGAGATAATCGGCTGGTGTTCTTTAAGTCCGCACAGACCCGGAAGAAAAGCATTAAGAACTGTTGCGGAAATCAGTTACTATATTCACAAAGATCACAGAAGAAAAGGAGTTGCTAATAAATTAATTACTTATACAATTGAATCAGCAATAACTCTTGGTTTTAAAAATCTGATTTCCATTTTGCTGGATTTAAACAAACCAAGCATTCACATTCTTGAAAAATTCGGATTTGAAAAATGGGGGCACTTACCTGATGTCGCTGAGATTGATGGAGTAATTTGCGGGCAGTATATTTTTGGAAGAAAGTTGGAAGATTAATTTAAGTATCATATTCATTATCAGGCCGGAGAAAATATTATGGAAATGAAAGATATTCCTTTTGGAATAACTGAGTGGGAAAAATATTGAGAAAGTAGAACACAAAGGAGAACAAGGAACTTCATTCTGGAAAACGTGTGAGTTTGGAAATATCAGAGTCCGCATTGTAGATTATTCACCCGGTTATGTAGCAGATCATTGGTGTTCAAAAGGTCATATACTGCTGTGTCTGGAAGGCGAACTAAACACAGAAACGAAAGATGGACGAAAACATATACTAAAGCCCGGAATGAGTTACCAGGTTGCAGATAATGATTTGCCACATCGTTCATCAACCAAAACCGGTGCAAAGTTATTTATTGTTGATTAAACAGATTTTTAGGAAAGGAGATTTATATGAAATTATTTCATTACAGTATTATTTGTTTTACTTCGTTTTGTCTTTCGTCCTTTGCACAAAATGAAAGCGAAGCGAAAGCAAAATATGATGTCTTCTCATTCGAAAAACAAGTTAGCACTTCCCGGAACACCTGAAATTATTTTCGATTCGGTAACCGGAGATATCAGCGGATGGTGGGATCACCATATGTCTGAGAATCCAAAAGCGTTTTACATAGAACCATTCCCCGGCGGCGGCTTCTGGGAAATTTTTGATGATGAAGGCAACGGTGTTCTTCACGCAAGAGTTATTTATGCAGACAGGGGAAAGATACTTCGCTTCGATGGTCCGCTTGGTTTATCAGGAAAAGCAATTCAGGTTGTAACTACATATCAGTTTGAACCGGTTGGAACTGATTCAACTTTATTTAAAGTTTCCGTTCACGCTGCAGGCGAAGTTGATGAAGGGATTCCTGCAATTGTTGAAAGAGTCTGGGAACATTTTATTTTTGAACAGCTTGAACCGTTTATTAAATCAGGTAAACATCTTCAAAAAGATTAATTATTTCTGAATTATGCGTGAACAAATAAAATCTTTCATCGAACAAAATAAATGGGTAACAGTTGTCGAAGTTTCAATCGCTATTTTTATTTTAATCGCAATTGAGTTTGGATGGATAACTCAGTTTATAATTCTCGCTGTTGTTTTGTATGCCTGGTTATCTCTCTGGTTAAGAGGAAAAGGCTGGAGTGATTTTGGTTTGAAAAAACCTGATAGCTGGAAGAGAACTATCCTGCTAGCTTTATTAGTTGGAATTGTTTTTCAGGCACTTAGTCTTTATGTGATTGAACCATTCCTCGGAAAATTAACCGGAGATATTCCTGATGTAAGCATTTTCAGACCCATGGTTGGGAACATTCCACAATTACTTTTCTATCTTGCATTATCGTGGACATTCGCTGCATTCATCGAAGAGATGATTTACCGCGGATATTTTATGCATAGAATTGCAGATCTGTTTAACAGGAATAATACTGGTTGGATTGTAGGTCTTATCCTGGCAAATTTTCTCTTCGGTTTCGGGCATATGTATCAGGGATTATCCGGTATGATTATAACTGGATTGACTGGATTTATTTTTGCATGGCTTTACTTTGCAACAAACCGGAATCTGTGGGCTGCAATTCTGGCTCATGGAATTTATGATACAATTGGCTTCCTGATGATATTCTTCGGTTTTTATCCGGGAATATAAAAACTTGAGCTCTGGTTTATATTTGCATTTGATAAAAAAGGGAATAAATATAAAATTTATTCTTTATATTAATTATAATTTTAGCATTTTTTATTGTTAGCACCAAAAAATATTGGATAATAACCAAAGGGCTATTTTTAAAGAAAAGGAAATTTTCTATTTTATTAAAGAAAAAAGGGGTATCTTAAAAAAGTTGTAAAAAGGGGACAGTATAATAAAAAAAATTCATCTCAAAATTGATGCTGGAAGTTTTAATTTATTCATTAACAATAATTAAATTTTGGGGGGGAATATAAAAAAAAATTTTTGGAGAAAAAAAAAAAAAAAGAAATTAAACATCACTAACCCTCTCTTTTTTTTTAAAAAAACTTCCACTCTTCTTCTTATTAAAAAAAAATTACTTTAAAAGAAGCATCTTTTTTGTTTCGAGTGAAATTACTGGCTACAAGTTGATAGAGGTAGACCCCTGATGCCGGATTCCGGATACTTGGAGCTGGAGAGAACTCAACTTCGTACTCACCCGGAGCTAAATCCTGATTTATTAAAATAGCAACTTCATTTCCTAAGACGTCAAAAACTTTTAATATTACTGACATTCCGCCACTCGACGTTTGACGGAATCGTGAATTTTATTTTTGTTAAGGGATTAAACGGATTCGGATAGTTCTGATAAAGAACAAATTCTTCAGGAAATAAATTTTCATTTTGAACATATACAGGATTATCAATGATGTGAATAACAAAATTCTCACCAAAATTCCATTGGTCTTGAGATGGATTGCCGTTTCCATTTACGCTGTTTCCAACTGAATAGAGTGTATCTGTTGTCAATGAATCGGGCGCTGTGTATGAAAAAATCCAATAGACTGTGTCGTTCATAAATGGATTTGGAGAAGAGTGTGTTAATTCGCCGGATAAAAGAGAAATTAAAGTGTCAATGGGATTTACCTCACCAAGGAAACTAGCAACGTTAAATCCACCTTCAACAGCGGGACCTCCGGTCATCAACAATTTGTATTGAGCTGTCTGACTCATAATTAAAGAATCAGGACCTTCAATCCATACAGTTACCGAACTAGTTGGATCTAAATTGTGACAAACGCAACCCGTTCCTCCGTCCCTTAGTGTCATTCCAACAATTCCGTGCAAATAATCAATATTGGCGTAAGTGATGAAAGATATAAAAGCAATTGCCAGCAGTAAATTTATTTTCATTGTTTATCTCCTGAATAAAAAAGTCCCGAAAACCGGGACTTCATTTTAAAGAAAAAATAATTCTTCATCAATGTATAACCATTAACGTAATAGCAACATCTTCTTTGTTGATTTAAAGTTTGCACCGTTTACTCCGGTAGCTTCAAGAGTATAAATGTATGCACCACTTGATAAGCTTGAAGCATTTCCGCCTGAGGCGGATCCGCCAATGGCGGAAAATTCAACATTATGATTACCAGCCTGAAAATTACCATCTGCGATCTGAGCAACTTCCTGACCGAGCATATTGAATAGCTTAACATTTACATTTGCTTCAACGGGTAGTGAAAATGAAATCGTGGTAGAAGGATTGAAAGGATTCGGATGATTCTGATTAAGTACAAAAGTATTTGGAACAGGTCCGGTTACTTCAACTGAATTATAAATTGTCGTTGTTCCATCAAAATCAATTTGCTTTAGCCTGAAATATTGAATTCCTGCAGATACGTCCGAAATTCTAAATGAATATGATTTCATTTCTGTAGTTGTTCCGAATCCAGGAACGAATCCTATTTTATCGAAATTTTCGTTATCAAAACTTCGTTCAATTTCAAAACCCTGGTTGTTTAATTCAGTTGCAGTTACCCAATTCAACAAAACATCATTATCAATTAATTGTGCAGCGAAAGATGCAAGTTCAACAGGGATGAAAAATTGAGAATCTAATTTATAAAATCCGTTACCTTGTGCAGCAAACTGGTTCATCGAATCTACTATAGCAAATTGATAATTAGTTGAGCTGATCGAGAATTTGAGTCCAGGTTTGTCCGCCATTTTTACTTCTCCATGAAGTTCCGCAAGAATAACATCCGGTGATGACAACATTTCCGTCAGTTGGCTGAACATGAACACCCCACATACTTTGAGTGAAACCAGGTTGAAGCGTCCACGTTGCACCATAATCAGTTGATTTGAGTAGGCCATTACCACCACCCCATTTAGTTGCCCACGCAATGCCTGCATTTGTATAATCTACAGCAACAGTTGGGATTTCTCCGGAGGTGAAATAGGTTTGTGACCACGTAAACCCATAATCTGTGCTTCTGAAAATTCCGGTACCATTATCGCCAATCAAAATAATGCTTGTGTCTGGAAAAACTTCTATATCACATGGCGCTGATGCTGGACCAAAATTACTGGAGATAGTCAACCACGTGCTTCCAAAGTCAATAGATTTTTTAAAATTAGTATTTACCATTACATAAAGATGATTTGGATTTGAAGGATCTTGTGTAACGGGGATGCCGAAGTATGACATCTGGCCTTCGTTAAGTGTGAGAGTCCAGGTAGCTCCGTCATCAGTGGTTTTATAAATTTTATCATTAGGAGAAGATTCAATTGCAACAATAAAAGTTCCGGGATTAACATCATCAAGAATAATAGATTTAATATCTGATGAACCGGGAACCGGCATTCCTGCTGCCGAGAATGTCTCACCTTTATCCGTGCTTTTGTAAATAGTGGCTGTTGATCCGTAATAAACCAAATTTGGATTTAAGTTGTTGTAGTCAATAGGACCTCCGAGACTGCTTCCAGATCTTTTCAGCAGCCACTGATATGCTGGCTGTGCATTTGTTATAGAAAGGAAAATCACAAAGGAAAAGATTAAAGTTGCCAAATATTTCATTATTACTCCGTTTATTAAATATTGGTAAGTGTTGAAAAGAATTGCGCCGAAATTAAGCATTAGTTGATAAAAAACAAATATTTTTTGTTAGCACAAAGTGTTCTTTATAAAAATTATTTTTTATGAATAGAGCTATTAAAAGAATCCTTTTATTCTTTTGAGTGTTTGATTACTAAAAGTATATTTGTGTTCAATCATATCATAATTAAGGAAAGAAAATTTAATCCGATGAATTTAGATGTATTAGTTTTCGCTGCTCACCCTGATGATGCAGAGCTTTCAATGGGAGGAACAATTGCCCGTTTTACTTCGCAAGGGCTCAAGGTTGGTGTAGTGGATTTGACAAAAGCAGAGTTAAGTACGAGAGGTAATGTAATTACCAGAGCAAGGGAAACTGCGGCAGCATCAAAAGTGCTAAATCTGAAAGTCCGTGAGAATCTTGGAATTAAAGATGGCGGTATTTCATTGTCACAGGATACATTGAAGAAAGTTGTTTCGCTGATCAGAAAATATAAACCATTGTTAGTATTCGCACCGTATTTTAATGACCGGCATCCCGATCACATCGATACAAGCAATTTGATTAAACGTGCAGTCTTCAGTTCTGGTCTGGAAAAATTTAAAACGACAATTTCAGGTAAATCCCAGCTTCACTACAGACCAAAAAAAATTTTCTACTATATGCAGACTTATATTTTCGAGCCTTCTTTTATCGTTGATATTTCAGAGCATTTTGAAACCAAGATGAGATCGGTGAATGAATTTAAAAGTCAGTTCCATAATCCGGCAGAAAAGAAAGATGACACATTTATTAGTAAGCCTGAATTCCTTGATTATGTTAAAGCCCGTGCAGAATTTTATGGTTTCCAGATAAGAAAAAAATATGGTGAACCTTTTTACTGTGAAGAAAACATTGAATACAATTTTTCAGACTTGCTTTAATCAGATTTAATTAATTTATTAAAATAGAATTCCATTCAAACTAAAAAGTTAAGAGGTTTAAAATGATACTTAAAGATAAAGTTATAAAAGAACTGGAAGCACAGGGTATTAGAAATATTCGAGAAGTATTTTATAATTACGGTACTCCTGCTTTGTATGAGCAGGTGGTAAGAAGAAGAGAAGGACTTCTTGCGCATCTTGGACCTATCGTTGTGAGAACCGGTTACCACACCGGCAGAAGTCCGAATGATAAATTTATAGTTAAAGAACCAACAAGCGATAAAAATATCTGGTGGGGTAAAGTCAACAAATCAATGAGCGATGAAGAATTCAATCGTCTCTTTGCTAAGATGATGGCTTACATCCAGGGAAAAGATCTTTATGTAGAAGATTGTTTTGTTTGTGCCGATGAAAGATATCGTGTCCCGATAAGAGTTATTGCAGAAAGCGCCTGGCATAATCTTTTTGCAAGAAATATGTTTAGAAGATATAATGATCCATCCGAACTTGAAAATCACAAGCCACAGTTTACCGTGATTCAGATGCCAAATTTTCATGCCTTTCCACAATACGATAGTACGAACTCAGAAGTTTTTATCATCATTAACTTTGAAAAGAGACTTGTGCTTATAGGTGGTACCAGCTACGCAGGTGAAATTAAAAAATCAATATTCACCATACTCAATTATCTCATGCCAATGAAGAACGTTATGTCAATGCACTGTTCTGCAAATCTTGGTGAACGAGGTGATGTTGCATTGTTTTTTGGATTGTCCGGCACTGGAAAAACTACTTTATCTGCAGACCCCAATAGAAAATTAATTGGTGATGATGAACATGGCTGGAGTGAAGAGGGAGTATTTAATTATGAGGGTGGGTGTTATGCGAAAGTCATTCGTCTTTCTGAAGAAGCTGAACCAGATATCTATGAAACAACAAGAAAATTTGGTACGATTTTAGAGAACGTACAAATTGATTCTCAATCCAGAAGAATTGATTTAAATGATGATACATTTACAGAAAATACTCGCGCTGCATATCCACTTACTCATATTAATAATATTGTTGAGGAAGGTAAGTCTGGCCATCCTGAAAATATTGTGATGCTTACTGCTGATGCGTTTGGTGTGCTTCCTCCGATATCAAAACTTACTACCGAGCAGGCAATGTATCACTTCATTTCGGGTTATACTGCAAAAGTTGCCGGAACAGAAAAAGGTGTGACTGAACCAAAAGCAACTTTCAGCACCTGCTTTGGTGCGCCGTTTATGGTTTGGCATCCGACTGTTTATGCTAAGCTTCTTGGTGAAAAAATTAAAAAGCATAAAGTAAAATGCTGGCTTGTAAACACAGGCTGGACAGGCGGACCTTACGGAGTTGGAAGCAGAATGAAAATTCAATATACCCGTGCTATGCTTAACGCTGCTCTTGATGGCAAGCTTGATAATGTTGAGTACGAAACTGATCCTATTTTCAATCTTCAAGTTCCAAAATCCTGTGAAGGTGTACCTTCTGAAGTTTTGAATCCAAGAAATACGTGGAAGGATAAAAATGCTTACGATGAAATGGCAAAAAAACTTGCGGGGATGTTGTAAATAATTTCAAAGAGTACGAAGCTGAGACAGAAAAAGAAATTACTTCTGCTGGACAAAGTTTAATCGTCATCCTGAACTCGCCGCCTTTGGCGACCTGCAAAAGTGAGCGGGTTTAGGATCATCTGTAGATCGGTGATATTTATAGATTCAGAAATAAATTCTGAATGAAATCGTAATAATTTATTATTAGAAGGACAAAAAGGATGAAGAAAATTCTTTTAGCGTTGTAGTAATTTTAATTGGAATCCAGTTATTCGGTTGGAATCCGCCAGTTAGTTTGGATATTGGTGCCCCGGATAATATTTCAACTATCCTTCGTACTTCTTGTTATGATTGTCATTAAATGAAACGGTGTGGCCCTGGTATTCCAAAATCGCACCGGTTTCATTTCTGGTTGCTGGCGATGTAAATGATGGAAGAAAGCATCTCAACTTTTCAGAGTGGGATAAATATGAGGATGAAGAGAGAAAAAATTCTTGAAGAAATAGTCGAAGAAGTTGAAAAAGAAAATATGCCATTAACAATATATACCTTCACTCATCCCAATGCTAAACTTGATCCTTACAGAATTAACTTACTTAAGGACTGGGTGAACCCAGGAAGCAGTAATGGAAAATCTTTGAGGTATGAAAAGGAGAATGAAAAGATTAATTGAATTTAAATGTTCTATTAAAGTAATTTTTTTAATGCTTTTGATTATTGTTTAACAAATTTCTTTAATTTAAAAGTCTTTTGGTTAACCATTCTTGGTAATCCTTTATATATAAATATAATAATATTTGAATATTTTATGGAGAAAGAAACTTTCAGGCGAAGTTTATTATCCTATGAAGAAATAATAAAAGTGACATGCAAAGTGCCAGCAACTTTATGAATCTGCGAAAAAGATTATTTAGGCTTTTGGGAGAATGAGCAACCAGCTTCACTGGTTTAAAAAGTGGGATAAAGTACTGGACGATTCGAAGAAACCATTCTATAAATGGTTCATTAATGGAAAGACTAACATCGCTTACAACTGCCTTGATGTTCACTGCGAAACTTTCAGACGGAATAAAGTTGCTTTGATATGGGAAGGAGAGAACGGTGAATTCAAATCACTATCATATTTTGCATTAAGAAGAGATACCTGCCGCTTTGCAAATGTTTTAAGAAGTCTCGGAGTGAAGAAAGGCGATCGCGTAACAATTTATATGGGAAGGATTCCTGAGATTGTTACTGCTATGCTCGCCTGCGCTCGCATCGGTGCAATTCATTCAGTTGTTTATGGCGGATTTTCTGTTGAAGCTCTTCACGAAAGATTGGAGGACAGCCAATCAAAAGTTTTAATTGTTGCCGATGGTGCATATCAAAGAGGAAAAATTGTTGAGCTAAAAAAGATTGCCGATGAAGCACTTCAGAGGGCAGCTACTGTTGAAAGTGTTCTGGTTGTTAAACGAACCGTCATGAAGTAATATGGAATTTGGCAGGGATATGTGGTATCACGATTTAATGTCCTTACCCATTGCAGTAACTCTTGTGATATCGAAATAATGGATGCAGAAATCCATTGTATCTCCTTTACACTGGAACAACCGGTAACCTAAAGCAATTATGACACACACGGAGGTATATGGTGGAACTAAAATAAATAGTTTAATCATGAAAGACAGATTCGGTGCGCTGCAATCCGGGTTGGGTGACGGGAAATAATATTTATGACCCTGTCAATGGGCAAATCTTTTATGTATGAAGGGCACCACATATCCATATCCAAGTCGTTGGTGGGGAAGATAAAAATAGGAAATAAAGCACCAAGTGTTTAGATTTGGGAGCGTGGAATATTTATGGAAGGGGAATCCGAAGCATGGGTAATAGGGGGAAAATTCTAAGAATAAACCAATAAAACCCCCCCCTCATCCATACAAAAGCCAACCTAAAAATAGACAGAAATTATTACTAACCCAAGAGATAACAGAAACATACCCCGTATCCTAAGGAAAGTCGTCATTATAAAGGAAAACATAAATTCTTCCATTTATGATTTAATTACAAAATAATTCCGGATTATATATACAGTATCCTGTTGTAGTGAACCCCATCCACTGTGCATTTATTACCAGATATATATTTTTATTTAGTGTTTGATATTAATTATTAATATATATAGAAAAAAATAATCTGAGAATTTAGATGTTTAGTTTTTGCTGTCATCCGAGACCGAATTTCAATGGGAGGAACTATTGCCCGTTTACTCCAAGGCTAAGGTTGGTGTAGTGGATTTGACAAACAATTAAGTCCAGATAATGTAATTACCAGAGCAAGGGAAATCGACATCAAAAGTGTCTCGAACCGGAAATCTGGAATAAAATGGGTATTATTGTCATAATAATTCTCAAATTTTAGTCGACCTATTTTAATGACGGCATCCTGATCACATCGATACAAGCAATTTGATTAAAGTGCAGTCTCAGTTCGGTCTGATTTAAGAATTTAGGTAAATCCACTTCATACAGACCAAAAAAATTTTATTATATAGATTATATTTGAGCCTACTTTTATCGTTGATATTTCAGACATTTGAAACCAAGATGAAATGGAATGAATTTAAAATCAGTTCCATAATCCGGCAAAAGAAAGATGATACTTTATTATAAGCCTGATTTCTTGATTATGTTAAACCCGGGCAGAATCTATGGTTTCCAATAAGAAAAAATATGGTGAACTTTTTATGTGAAGAAAATATTGATACAATTTTTCAGACTTGCTTTAATCAGATTTAATTAATTTATTAGAATAGAATTCCATTCAAACAAAAAATTTAAGAGGTTTAAAATGATACTTAAAGATAAAGTTATAAAAGAACTGGAACACAGGTATTAGAAATATCCGAGAAGTATTTTATAATTATGGCACTCCTGCTTTATATGAACAGGTGGTAAGAAGAAGAGAAGGACTTCTTCGCATCTTGGACCTATCGTTGTGAGAACCGGTTACCACACCGGCAGAAGTCCGAATGATAAATTTATAGTTAAAGAACCAACAAGCGATAAAAATATCTGGTGGGGTAAAGTCAATAAATCAATGAGCGATGAAGAATTCAATCGTCTCTTTGCTAAGATGATGGCTTACATTCAGGGAAAAGATCTTTATGTAGAAGATTGTTTTGTATGTGCCGATGAAAGATATCGTGTCCCTATAAGAGTTATTGCAGAAAGCGCCTGGCATAATCTTTTTGCTAGAAATATGTTTAGAAGATATAATGATCCATCCGAACTTGAAAATCACAAGGCACAGTTTACCGTGATTCAGATGCCAAATTTTCATGCCTTTCCACAATACGATAGCACGAACTCAGAAGTTTTTATCATTATTAACTTTGAAAAGAGACTTGTGCTTATAGGTGGTACTAGCTATGCAGGTGAAATTAAAAAATCTATTTTTACAATACTCAATTATCTCATGCCAATGAAGAACGTTATGTCAATGCACTGTTCTGCAAATCTCGGTGAACGAGGCGATGTTGCATTGTTTTTTGGATTGTCCGGCACTGGAAAAACTACTTTATCTGCAGACCCCAATAGAAAATTAATTGGTGATGATGAACATGGCTGGAGCGAGGAAGGAGTATTTAATTATGAAGGTGGATGTTACGCTAAAGTCATTCGTCTTTCTGAAGAAGCTGAACCAGATATCTATGAAACAACAAGAAAGTTCGGAACAATATTGGAGAATGTTCAAATAGATTCACAATCCAGAAGAATTGATTTAAATGATGATACATTTACAGAAAATACTCGCGCTGCATATCCACTTACTCATATTAATAATATTGTTGAGGAAGGCAAGTCTGGCCATCCTGAAAATATTGTGATGCTTACTGCTGATGCGTTTGGTGTGCTTCCTCCGATATCAAAACTTACTACCGAGCAGGCAATGTATCACTTCATTTCGGGTTATACTGCAAAAGTTGCCGGAACAGAAAAAGGTGTGACAGAACCAAAAGCAACTTTCAGCACCTGCTTTGGTGCACCGTTTATGGTTTGGCATCCGACTGTTTATGCTAAGCTGCTTGGTGATAAAATCAAAAAACATAAAGTTAAGTGCTGGCTTGTAAACACAGGCTGGACAGGCGGACCTTACGGAGTGGGAAGCAGAATGAAAATTCAATATACCCGTGCTATGCTTAACGCTGCTCTTGATGGCAAGCTTGATAATGTTGAGTACGAAACTGATCCTATTTTCAATCTTCAAGTTCCAATATCCTGTGAAGGTGTACCTTCTGAAGTTTTGAATCCAAGAAATACGTGGAAGGATAAAAATGCTTACGATGAAATGGCAAAAAAACTTGCGGGGATGTTCGTAAATAATTTCAAAGAGTACGAAGCTGAGACAGAAAAAGAAATTACTTCCGCTGGACCGAAAGTTTAATCATCATCCTGAACTCGCCGCCTTTGGCGAGCCTCGCTTACAAAGTGAGCGGGTTTCAGGATCATCTGTAGATCGGTGATATTTATCAGATTCAGAAATAAATTCTGAATGAAATCGTAATAATTTATTATTAGAAGGACAAAGAAGGATGAAGAAAATTCTTTTAGCGCTTGTAGTAATTTTAATTGGAATCCAGTTCATTCCGGTTGAGAGAACCAACCCGCCAGTTAGTTTGGATATTGGTGCCCCGGATAATATTTCAACTATCCTTCGTACTTCTTGTTATGATTGTCATTCAAATGAAACGGTTTGGCCATGGTATTCCAAAATCGCACCGGTTTCATTTCTGGTTGCTGGCGATGTAAATGATGGAAGAAAGCATCTCAACTTTTCAGAGTGGGATAAATATGAGGATGGAAGAGAGAAAAAATTCTTGAAGAAATAGTCGAAGAAGTTGAAAAAGAAAATATGCCATTAACAATATATACCTTCACTCATCCCAATGCTAAACTTGATCCTTACAGAATTAACTTACTTAAGGATTGGGTGAACCCGGGAAGCAGTAACGAAAAATCTTTGAGGTATGAAAAGGATTAATAGAGCATTTAAAAGAATCGGGGACACAATGAACTGTGTCCCGCCATATTCACTACTTTAGTAAAATTAGTTTTTTTGTTGAAATAAAATTCTCCGTAGCAAGTCGGTAAAAATAAATTCCACTTGAGAGATTGTAAGCATTTCCGCCGGAGGCGGATCCGCCTATGAATTCCTATGACTTCCTGCAGTTTTACCTCGTCAAAAATTGAACTTCCCGACCCAGCAAATCATAAATTTTTAATTGTACGTTTCCATTTTCTTTAATTGAATAAGTAATTGTAGTTGTGGATATATGGGATATTTGATAAAATAAATTTTTTACTATCGTTATTCCTCAATTAAATAAAATTTTAATGCCAACATCGTAACGCCAGCACCAAAAGTGTGTGTCCTTTAAAATACCCGCCATCAAAGTTTGTTTAATACAGAAACCAACATCCGAAGCTGTTCCGCCAAAAGTTTTATTCCATTCTTCATTACCGTTTACATCTGTTTTCACAAGGTAGAAATCATCTCCACCTGCACCGAATGACAGTGTATAGCCGACAACAATATAGCCGCCATCAGTAGTTTGTTGTACTGAGTTACCGTAATCTCTGCCGCTTCCGCCAAAAGTTTTCAGCCATTCTGAATTTCCAAGGCTATCAGTCTTTATCAGAAGCATGTCATAGAGCCCTGCACCAAAAGAATCTGTATATCCTGTTAGTATATAACCGCCGTCTGTAGTTTGCTGAACAGAATAAGCACGATCTGCGTCATCGCCTCCAAAGTACTGATGCCATTGCTGATTACCAGATGAATCTGTTTTTACGAGCCATGCATTTCCAATGAATCCCGGGCCATATGAAAATGTCCAACCAGCAAGAATGTATCCTCCATCTGAAGTTGTTTGGACGAACCACGCTCCATCTGAACTCATTCCGCCGTGAGTTTTTTGCCAATTTAAATTTCCCGAAGCATCTGTTTTAATTAACCATACATCTCTACTGCCAGCACCCGAAGATGATGTAACTCCGCCTATTATAAATCCACCATCATTTGTTTGCTGCACTGAATAACCTTCATCGTCCTGTGCACCTCCGAATGTTTTAGTCCATTGTTGAGTTCCTAACGAATCGGTTTTAATCAGGTAAACATCTTTTAAACCAGCACCAAAAGATTTTGTATGCCCCGAAATTATGTAGCCGCCATCCGGAGTTTGTTTAACAGAATATCCTTCATCATCATCATTTCCGCCATATCCATTAATCCATTCTGCAACACCATTCTCATCAGTTTTGATCAGCAGGAGATTGCGTCCGCTCATTGTTCCATAAGAACGTGTATATCCTGTGATAATATATCCACCATCTGAAGTTTGTTCAACGCAGTGACCGATATCGATGTTGCTTCCACCATAAGTTTTTGTCCACAAAGTATCAGGTGGTTGTAATGCAGAAGTTTCGGTTACTATGCTAACAATTATTAATAAAATTATTGTGAAGAGATTTTTTAAAAGTAGTTGAATGTAAAGTTTCATACTCCAGCCCCTCGATTCAAAATTTTATTTGTGACACAATTAAACAACTCTTATTTATAAACAAAAATAAAATATTTTTTAATGATAGTAAATTGATTTAATTGAAATCGTGTTTCTTAAAGTTGTTAGCTGACTAATGTTGCTTCTAACCAAATCTTCATTTAATTTCACACGCAAGTCTTTTGGAGTTAACCATTCCGGTTGGTAATCCTTTATCAGGTATAAATAGTAATACAATAACTTTGGAGATATTTTTATGGCAGAACAGAAACTTTCAGGCGAAGTTTATTATCCTACTGAAGAAATAATAAAAAGTGCACATGCAAAGTGCCAGCAGCTTTATGAATCTGCCGAAAAAGATTATTTAGGCTTCTGGGAGAATGAAGCAAGCCAGCTTCACTGGTTTAAAAAGTGGGATAAAGTACTGGACGATTCAAAGAAACCTTTCTATAAATGGTTCATTAATGGAAAGACTAACATCGCCTACAACTGCCTTGATGTTCACTGCGAAACTTTCAGACGGAATAAAGTTGCGTTGATATGGGAAGGAGAGAACGGTGAATTCAAATCACTATCATATTTTGCATTAAGAAGAGAAACCTGCCGCTTTGCAAATGTTTTAAGAAGTCTCGGAGTGAAGAAAGGCGATCGCGTAACAATTTATATGGGAAGAATTCCTGAAATTGTAACTGCTATGCTTGCCTGTGCACGAATTGGTGCAATTCACTCTGTTGTTTATGGCGGATTTTCTGTTGAAGCTCTTCATGAAAGATTGGAGGACAGCCAATCAAAAGTTTTGATTGTTGCCGATGGTGCATATCAAAGAGGAAAAATTGTTGAGCTTAAAAAAATTGCTGATGAAGCACTCCAGCGTGCAGCTACTGTTGAAAGTGTTCTGGTTGTTAAACGAACCGGTCATGAAGTAAATATGGAATTTGGCAGGGATATGTGGTATCACGATTTGATGTCATTACCGATTGCAGGTAACTCTTGTGACATCGAAATTATGGATGCTGAAGATCCACTGTATCTCCTTTACACTTCAGGAACAACCGGTAAACCAAAAGCAATTATGCACACACACGGCGGCTATATGGTCGGAACGTACACAACTTTAAAGTATGTTTTTGACATTCATGAAGAAGACCGATTCTGGTGCGCTGCAGATCCGGGTTGGGTGACGGGACACAGTTACATAGTTTATGGACCACTGCTCAATGGTGCAACATCTTTTATGTATGAAGGTGCACCGACATATCCATATCCAAGTCGTTGGTGGGGAATGATAGAAAAATATGGAATAAATATTCTCTACACGGCACCAACCGCAATTAGAGGTTTTATGAGATTTGGTGATGCGTGGGTTAAGCGACATAATCTTTCTTCACTTAGATTATTAGGAAGTGTCGGTGAACCAATTAATCCTGAAGCATGGAGATGGTATCACAAAGTTATTGGTGGTGAACGATGTCCTGTAATGGATACCTGGTGGCAAACAGAAACAGGAATGTTTATGATTACACCAATGCCTTGCACTCCGCTTAAACCTGGTTCAGGAACAAAACCATTTCCAGGATTGAAGATGGATATTGTTGATGAAGAAGGAAAACCGGTTAAGGATAATGAAGAAGGATTTCTAGTTATTAAAAATCCATGGCCTTCTATGCTCAGAACAATATGGAATGATCCTGATAGATATGTTGAACAGTACTGGACTCGTTTCCCCGGAATGTATATGACGGGAGATTCTGCAAGAAGAGATGAAGACGGTTACTATTGGATTATCGGCAGAGTTGATGATGTGATTAAAGTTTCAGGTTATCGTTTAGGCACAGCAGAAATTGAAAGCGCATTAGTCAGTCATCCATCAGTTGCGGAAGCGGCAGCAATCGGACTTCCGCACGAAGTAAAAGGTCATGCAATTCACACTTTCGTAATTCTGAAAACCGGATATCAAAAAAGTGATAAGCTGATTGAAGAACTAAGGCAGCATGTTGGGCACGAAGTCGGACCAATAGCAAAACCTGAGCAAATAGAAATTGTTGACTCACTTCCCAAAACCAGAAGCGGAAAAATTATGCGGAGAGTACTAAAAGCCCGAGCACTGGGAATCGATCCTGGAAATCTTTCTACTTTAGAGGAATAAATAGAACTTTTTTAATCTAAAAACTGTTTAAACTTGTGTTATCTAAATCACGTCCAATTTGTTTTAGTAAGACACTTAATTAAGTTTTCCCGACAAATTTCAAATTATAGGCATGGATTCAAAAAACGCAGATCTTTCTTCTTTGAGGATTGATCGTTCTGAAAATAATAGCAGCAAAAGCAAGTCGAAGTACTTTATTTATGCTATAGTAGCGATAATAATTGCAGCAGCAGGATATTTTCTTCTCAAATCATTTTCAAGCTCCGCTCTTGAAGTTAAGATGACAACTGTCATCAAACAGACACCAGGCAGATCGAGTGCAGTATTAACAGCAAGTGGCTACATTGTTGCACAAAGAAAAGCTTCAGTAAGTTCTAAAGGCACTGGTATTTTGGTTTATCTTGGAGTTGTTGAAGGCGACAAAGTTAAGAAGGGACAAATTATTGCAAGACTTGATGACAGGGATATTGTTGCACAGCTTGATGAAGCGAAATCGAGTCTTCAACTTTATAAAGCACAGATGAAGGAAGTTGAAAATAATTACAATCGTGAAAAAGAACTATTTCAACGTGGACTATCTTCGCAGCAGTCATTGGATCAGGCTGAAACTGCTTACAAGTCATTGCTTGCAAATATTGATATGGCGGATGCAAGAATAAGAGCTGCTGAAGTTGCTCTGGAGAATATGATTATCCGTGCACCTTTTGATGGAACTGTACTTACAAAAAATGCCGAAGTCGGTGAGATTGTTGCTCCCTTTGGTGCCAGCACAACTTCACGAGCTGCTGTTGTTACAATTGCTGATATGAATTCTTTGATGGTTGAGACAGATGTTTCAGAATCGAATATCGAAAAAATTAAAGCAAGATACTGATTGCGAAATAGTGTTAGATTCCAATCCTGGAAAAAGTTATCAAGGGTATGTATTCAAAATCGTTCCGACTGCAGACAGATCTAAAGCGACTGTGCTGGTGAAGGTAGGTTTCAAAAGTTACGATAACAGAGTTTTACCTGAAATGAGTGCCAAGGTTTCTTTCTTATCTGAAAAAAGTAAAGAAGAGCAAGAGCAACTCCCAGTGCTAACTGCGCCTCTTTCCGCAGTTGAGGATTTGGATGGGAAGAAAGTCGTTTACATTGTTGTTGATGATAAAGCTGTTCAAAAAGAAATTTCTACAGGCCGCTTGTTTGGAAACTATGTTGAAATAATTTCGGGTTTGGAAGATGGGGAAAAGATTATTGATAACCTGAATGAAAAAATAAAAGATGGTGTTCAGGTTAAAGTTTTATAAAGAAAATTATTCGGAGTCTAAATGTCATCTCTAATTCAATTAAAAAATATTTCTAAATCATATCAGCGGGATACTATTGAAATTCCTGTACTAAATAATGTAACTATGGAAGTTCCTGAAGGAGAATTCCTTGCATTGATGGGTCCCTCCGGTTCAGGTAAAACTACTTTACTTAATCTAATTGGAGGAATTGACAAACCTTCTGAAGGAAGTGTTGTGATTGACGGTAAAGAGATTTCCGGATTTGGTGAATCAGCATTAGCAAAATGGAGATCTGACAATGTTGGTTTCATTTTTCAATTTTATAATTTGATACCCGTTTTGACAGCCTTTGAAAATGTTGAACTTCCTCTTCTTCTTACAAATCTTTCTAAAGCTGAAAGGAAAAAACGTGTTGAATTTGCTCTTGGAATAGTTGGACTTGGCGATCGAATTCATCACTATCCAAAACAGCTTTCTGGCGGACAGGAGCAAAGAGTTGCTATTGCCAGAGCAATTGTAACTGATCCGATGATAATTGTTGCTGATGAACCAACCGGTGATCTGGATCGAACTTCTGCTGGGGAAATATTAACCCTGATGGAAAGACTAAATAAAGAATTTAAAAAAACTATTGTAATGGTAACGCACGATCCTCATGCGGCTGAGAGAGCACACATTACCAAACACCTTGAAAAAGGAGACTTTGTCTAAAAGCTATGAGAATTTTAAAACTAATAATAAAAAATTCACTTAGGCATAAGTTAAGAACTATATTAACTATAGTTGGAATTTCGATTGCAGTTATGGCGTTCAGTCTATTACGTACTGTTGTGACAGCCTGGTCTGCTGGTGTTGAAGCCTCCGCTGCAAATCGTTTGATTACACGACAAGCTATTTCATTTATTTTTCCTCTTCCACTGGCTTACAGAGATCAGATCGCACAAATCCCGGGTGTTGATGCTGTTACTTACGCTAACTGGTTCCAGGGAGTTTATATTGACAAAAACCAGTTCTTTGCAAGACTAGCCGTTGATGCTGAAACTATGTTTGATGTATATCCCGAATTTCTTCTCACGGATGAAGAGTATCAAACATTTTTAAAGGAACGAAACAGTTGTATCGTCGGACAGTCGATTGCGGAACAATATAATTTGAAGATTGGTGATTTGATGACTATCGAAGGAGATATATATCCCGGCGATTGGCAGTTTGTTGTCCGTGGAATTTATAAACCGAGAGATAAAACTACAGATGCTACACAGATGTTTTTTCATTGGGATTATCTGAACGAAAGAATGATTGAAATGGGAGCTGGCAGAGATAATGAAGTTGGTTGGTATATTGTGAAAATCAAAGATCCATCTCAGACTGGAAATGTTTCCGAACAGATTGATGCTCTATTTAAAAACTCACGTGCTGAAACAAAAACTGAATCCGAGAGAGCATTCCAGCAGGGATTTGTGCAAGCATCAAGTGCTATCATTACTTCAATGAATGTAATTTCATTTGTAATTATTGGAATAATAATGCTTGTGCTTGGCAATACGATGATTATGTCTGCAAGAGAAAGAACACGTGAGTATGCTGTCTTTAAAACAATCGGTTTCTCAGGTGGTCATATGGTTGGCTTGATACTTGGCGAATCACTTTTTATTTCGGCTCTTGGCGGTGTATTAGGATTATTTCTGAGCTTTCCGATTATTGAAGGATTTGGTGCAGTTATTCCAAGAGGTTTCTTCCCGGTATTTGAACTTGAACCGATCACATTGGTATTTGCAGTTTCATCCGTGATATTAATCGGAATTGCGGCATCACTTTTCCCGATTCAGAAAGCATTGAGAACAAGTATTGTTGATGGGCTCAGGTTTATTGGATAAAGGGCCTAACCCCCAACCCCTTCCCAAAGGGAAGGGGAGAAAGAAAAAGACAATTAAAAATTTAAAACGAAAATATTACTAATGATAAAGAACGTAAAAAAAATTAAAATGATCTTCTCTCCCCTTTGGGGAGAGTTAGAGTGGGGCTCCTATGAAAATTCCTTTTAAATACACGATCAAAAATTTCACATCACGAAAGCTTACAACTTTCATTACAATATTTGGTGTTGCATTAGTTGTATTTGTTTTCGCTGCTGTTTTAATGATGGCTTATGGAATTCAGAAAACACTTATAGCTACAGGTTTGCCTGATAATGTTTTGATTACAAGAAAAGCTGCCAATGGAGAAATCTCAAGCATAATAGAAGGCGAAGCACAGGATGTTATAAGAACTCTTCCTCACATTGCTGTTAATGCAAGTGGAAAGCAAATTATGTCGAAAGAACCTGTCGTAATCATTAATCTTGAAAAAATTAGCGGTGGTATTAGCAATGTTACAGTCAGAGGTGTTTCCGATGTTATTTTTGATTTAAGACCGCAGGTTAAAATTATTGAAGGCAAGATGTTTAATTTTGGATTACGTGAGCTGATCGTTGGTTCTGCTGTAACTTCAAGATTTCAAGGTGCAAAGATTGGTGACGTAGTTAAGTTTGCAGGCGATAGCTGGCAAATCGTTGGTGTGTTTGATTCTGATGGAAGTGGATTTGATTCTGAAATGTGGGGAGATTCACAGGCGCTGTTAAATGCTTTTAACCGCGGAAGCGCTGTTTCCTCACTTACACTAAAGCTTGATGATGTAAATAACTTTGAAGCATTCAAAAAGAATTTTGAATTTGACAGAAGACTTCAGCAGTTTGAAGCTAAAGATTGAGCAGAAGTATTTTGAAGAGCAGTCTGAAGTGATGGCAAACTTTATCCGGATTCTTGGAATATTTATTACTGTAATATTCAGCTTTGGTGCTACTATTGGTGCGATGATAACAATGTATGCTGCAGTTGCCAACCGAACAGTTGAAGTTGGAACACTGCGTGCACTCGGCTTTAAACGAAGAAGCATTCTTATTGTCTTCTTAATTGAATCACTTGTTATCGCAATTACAGGTGGAGTAGTTGGACTTTTCCTTGCTTCCTTCCTTCAATTCTTTAATATCTCAACTCTGAATTTTGGTTCTTTTGCTGAACTCTCTTTTGGTTTCAGTCTTTCACCAACGATAGTTATATCTTCTCTTTTATTTGCTGTTTTGATGGGAATACTCGGAGGCTTCTTACCATCGATTCGAGCTGCAAGATTGAACATTGTGAATGCA
>JAXHLB010000044.1:0-2392 GCA_034522695.1 Ignavibacteriaceae bacterium
AGCACAATTATGACGGAAAAAGAAAGAAGAGAATTAAAGCAAAGCATTATTGAAAAAATTAAAGAGCTAAAAGAAAAAATTGATTTGATGGAAAAAGAAAATAAACCTGTGGCACCGGATAATGCTTACGGACGATTATCCAGAATGGAGGCGATCGGAAGTAAAGCCATTTCTGATGCTGCTCTTGGAGATATGAAAGTAACATTACAAAGACTTGGGTATGCACTCACTATCTGCGATTCTCCCGGATACGGAACATGTACTAAATGTAATCAGGAAATAATGTTCGCACGGTTAATGGCAATTCCTTATGCAACTCTTTGTATTAATTGTGCTCAGAAAAGATAATATTTATGAATTGCAGATTGTGTTTATCTCATCACGAATTATTTCAAATTAGTGGAAAAGATGAGAGAAAATATTTCTTATGTGGAAATTGTCGGATGATAAATGTTGATCCAATTCATTTCCTGAGAAAAGAAGATGAGAGAACCCGTTACCTGGAACACGAAAACGGCATTCACAATGATGGATACGTTAATTTCCTCGACAGGGCAATTAAACCCGCACTTAAATATTTCAATAAGAATATGACCGGATTGGATTATGGATGTGGTTATGCGCCGACGATTTCAAAATTGTTGGAGAGAGTTGGTTACTGTTGTGAAAATTATGATCCGATTTTCTTCCCCGGAGAATTAAATAAAAAATATGATTTCATCTTTTCAACAGAAGTATTTGAACATTTTTTCCATCCAATCGAAGAGATTAATAAATTAGTAAGTTTGTTAAAGAATAACGGTTTACTGATTATAATGACTGAAAGATGGGAAGATGAAGAGCAATTCAGTAACTGGTATTACACCAGGGATCCCTCGCACGTTGCATTCTATCACAATCAAACATTTGACTATATCTGTAATAATTTTTTATTCGAAAGAATTTATGATGACGGCAGCCGGGTTGTCATTTTAAAAAAAACAGGAATACTGTAAAAAATTTAATTGACAGATTTTTACGTTTGATGTTGGATGTAGATTAAGGTTATAGTGGGGTTTGGGTCTCGTTTGAGGAGTTCTAAATGACAAAGCCCCGACATACATCGAGGCTTTGTAAGAATTAAATTTTATTTCATTTACTCATCAACATTGCTTGCGGGTTTTTTCCTTTTAATAAAAAAGAATGCGGCGCCCGCAATCACAACCAGAGCAATAATTAAATAAATCCACCAATTGGATGGATAGAGTGCGCTCTTCCATTCTGCAATTTTATTTTCCATCTTGCTCTTGTTTTCATCGGTAAGCATTTTGTTTTCAATTAAGTAATTTCATCCAAACTGGTTGTATTGATGCAAACCAGGTGCTATCTGCAAATTGAGCATATATTCTTTTGGATTCTTCGTCGCTCTTTACTCCAAGATTTTTCAACTCATCACCAATGAACATATCAACTGAGTTCGTGAATTCCTCGCCGTTTTTGAAGCTCATTAATTCAATTCCATTTAAGGAAAATTCATCAATGATTGATTCCCATGCTTCCTGTTTTACCACAATTGACCATTCATTAAACAACTCGTCTATCTGTTTTAGCTCTTCCGATTTATTTCCGTCTTCAGCATAAACCTCAACCAGCTTTGCTCCAACTTTCTGCCACTTGGTGACAAAATCTTTTTGCTGTTCACGGATTGATTCAAGATCTTTTGGTTTAAGTGATGTTGCCTGAATGAACCTGATGTTATCCCTGATTGTGGTTTTAACATTGCTTAATACGTTATCTTTTTTCTCTTCAGATGCAACCATATTTTTATCTTCTATTGTCAGGTTTTCTTTGTCTCTCATAGTTGGAGGCATAAGACTGTCAATCATACTCAGCACAAGATCATCTCTCTCTCTTATCGATGAGCGAAGTTCAGCAACAAGGTTTTCAAGCTTTTTTATTGTCTTCGCATCTTTTTGTCTCTGGTCTTCAAGTTTCTGAACCTGCACTAACAACTCATTGTTTCTTTGGTTCAGGAATTCAACCTGCTGTTTCAATTCACCTACCTCTGTTTGAAGAACATCTATGGTTGAAAAATCTCCCTGTCGCAGCAGGTATGCCTTATTCAGTTTGTCTATAGACGCATCATATTTATCCGGATAGAGACTTTTATCAAGCAGCTCTTTATGCTGTGCAAAGTCTTGTTTCAACATAGTTATTTCATCAAGAACTAAATTGAGTTCTTGAAGAGTGGTAGCATCTTTTATACTCTTTTCAATTGATGTGTATTCGGCTTTGAACTTATCAACAATTTCCCGGTCTGATTGAGCAAATAGTGAGCTGGCAAATCCAAACACAATTAATAATAACGAGAGCTTAATCAAATAATTGTTTTTCATTTCTGAACCTCCTTCGG
>JAXHLB010000045.1:0-24958 GCA_034522695.1 Ignavibacteriaceae bacterium
TGAAATCATCAGCAGTTATGGCAGATTAACTTCTATGGTATCACAGGAGGTTATTGAATGATGAACTAGCGGATTTAGTTTTTGATACAGAAATGCTTCAATACCTTCTAATGAAACCCTTGGCACGGATGCCCAGGTTACATATAAATCCGGGCCATATTCCTGTACCCTTTTATCAATTTGCATTTCAATTAACTTATCACGGATTTGGTCTGACCAACACTTACTATTTTGCCCCCCCTTTATTTTCATACCATATAACGAAGACACCGAGTAAATTATCAAAATATTCAGTATTAAGATTTAATGCAAATTTAATCGGCAACTTGATTGAAGAATGCATTTGCACCAGTCTACAGTCATTTACTCACCTAAAAGTCAAATCCTTTCTGTAGCACTATGATTTATTGATTAAATAATCGAAATACTTTTTGCAACCGTCTTTAGTGTTTCTCCCGTATAGGAATAATTTGCAATTTCTAAGCGAGTGTGTAATGCGAGTTTCTCCATAATATTATGAATATGACTTTTAACAGTATAGGTAGATATACGGATTTTTTGACCGATCTGCTTGTTGCTCATACCATCACCAAGAAATCCTATAACTTCACGTTCACGTTTAGTCATCTTCACTGCTTCGTTCAATTTAGATTTTCCTTCTCTTATTGCGTGTTCAACGATCTGAGAAAATAGAGAATCAACCAGCAATGACGGGAGAACTGTTGCGCCTTCGGACACTGTTCGTATCGTTCTTAAAAAATCATTAAGCGATGCATCTTTAAGAATGAAACCACTAGCTCCTGCCTTTACATATTGTAATATATCAGCTTGAACAGGTGCCAGATCCATAACAATAATTTTTGCTTGTGGGAAATCTTGCTTCACTATTTCTACTACATGTAAACTATTTTGACTTCGCAGCCCTAAATCCAGAAGAACAACATTCGGTTTTAGCTGTTTGATTTTAGTAAAAGTGTCTCTACTGTCTCCGGATGCAGCTAAAATAATAATATCTTTCTGCGGTTTTAGAATTAGAAAGATACCGTCCCGTAAAAGATGGTTATCTTCAATTAGTAACAATCTGATTTTTTTCATTTTTGGCTTCATTTTGTAATAATCTTTATAAATAGATTTACACTGAAGATTACAACGATTTATGCTACAAAATCAATCGGCCAAAGGGATGAAAAAGGAATTACTTCTTATAGTTGAGGGGAACTAATCTTCAAGCAAGGATATGTCATCCAATGCAGTTTTCGTTTTTGTTGAATCGTGTACATACTTGGCAATCTGAACACGCGTACTCAGAGCAAGCTTTTCAAGAATATTATGGACGTGACTTTTCACTGTGTATATGGAGAGATGAAGGTTTTGAGCAATCTCTTTATTTGTAGAGCCCTCTGCGATCAATTCAATTACCTGCCGTTCACGTTTTGTCATCCGAACAGATTCCATAATAGCAGTAGGTTTTGATCCACTGATTGCATATTCAACAATCTGAGAGAAGAGTGATTCGGTCAGGTTGGAAGGTAAAACTTGTAATCCTTTAGCAACATCACGGACCGTTTTTAAGAAGTCACTCACAGTAGCATCTTTGAGTATGAACCCGGAAACGCCTGCCTGCACGAATTCATAAACGTCTGCTTGCAAAGGTATAAGATCCATTACTATTATTTTAGTATGCGGAAAATCCTTTTTAACCATTTTCACTAAATGCAAACTGTTACGACTTCTAAGACCAAGATCGAGAAGCAGCACATCGGGTTTGTGCTTGTTCATTATCTTCCTAATGTTCTCAACGTCTCCTATTGCAACAACTACCTGAATATCTTGCTGTTTTTTAAGCATAGCAGTAAGGCCTTCCCGCAGAAGACGATTATCTTCAATAAGTATTAATCGTATTTTTTTCATTTTAACAAGCCTGGCATGATTGTGCCTTACACTTTGCTTTGCTATAAATCAACATAAATAAAGGAATAAGTGTTTTTTATTTCCAATGTAAACATATAAAAAAAACGTGATTTTATTTGGAAAAAATTCTTCTTTGTAACAGTAGAATTTCTTAAATATTAGGTGTTTTACTAAGCAGCTTGATACGTAATTACTTCTTCGCATAAAATTCGCCGCGTGTATATGCACGATGAATAATAGATTTTTTTCTTCCGGTTTTGTTATAACCGTTTGCAGCCATTAAAGAAGCGATCATCGCTCCGATAAACTGCTTAACTCTTCCGGTAAACTGAAAACTTTTTTTCTTCCTTGCTTCATTATAGCAGAGTTCGGCTACGCTGGTTACTGCTGGCATGCCATATTCAGTTAATATCATTGCCTGGATAAAAGTTTCCGGCTTCATCACTATTTCAAACAGAAATTTTCCCTCTCCATTTGCTAAACCTGCGAATTGAGGATAAGTGGCTGCAAATTCTTTGAATTCGGGAAGGTAAATTTCTTTGGAGTATGTCTTCTTTTTCATTTTAGCACCTGCTGTTTTATCAATTCCGTTATTAACAGGTGCAATATATGCAGGTGCTGATTAAGTATCACCACCAAATGACGTAAAATTATAAAAAGTTAAAACATGGGCGGGCTAATGAAGAATTCGACTGGCCTAAATAATCTTTAAGCTTATTGCTTCTTTTTGAGTTTCGCAGCTTTCTCAGAGCATTTTCTTTGATTTGTCTTATTCGTTCTCTCGTAAGATTAAATCTTTCACCTATTTCTTCCAGCGTGGCTTTTTGGTTACTGCCAATTCCAAAAGAAAGCCTGATAACTTCTGCTTCTCTTTCATCCAGAGTGGAAAGGATATCAGCAACTTCATTTTTAAGTGAATCGTGCATCAATTCTGTGTCGGGCATAGGCTGTTCATCATTGTGCAGTACATCCATTAGAGTGCTTTTATTCTCATCACCATTGTTGAACGGTGCGTCTACAGATACCTGCCGGCTGGATATCTGAAGTATATAAGCAACTTCATCTGAACTGATTTCAAGAATCTTTGCAAGCTCCTCAGTAGTTGGCTTCCTTTCAAATTCCTGTTCTAATTCTCTGTATACTTTTCCAAGCTTTGTTAAATTTCCAACACGGTTAAGCGGAAGACGAACAACTCTTGACTGGTCTGCAATTGCTGACATTATTCCCTGCCTTACCCACCAGACTGCATAAGAAATAGAATTTAAATCCTCTTGTTTCATCGAACCGCTGAGCAGCCTTTACTAAACCGATGTTCCCTTCATTTATTAAATCGCCAAGTGAAAGTCCCTGGTTTTGGTACATCTTGGCAACTGAGACAACAAATCTTAAATTGGCTCTTACTAATTTATCTTGAGCGGCCATATCACCTTTTTTAATTTTTATTGCCAGATCAATTTCTTCTTCAGGCCTTAAAAGAACATACTTGCCAATTTCCTGAAAATACAAGTCTAAGGATTTATTCTCGCGGTTGGTTAATTGTCGTGTTAATTTCAATATGAAATATCTTATTAAATTATTTTAAAAATGGATTATTGAGGAAATATTCAACGGTAAGAAAAGCGTGCGCTGTTAATTTCTTCTCTCTGCAATATACCGAAATTAAGATTCTCAAAATAGCAGTTAATAAGTGTATTAAAGGAATAATAAGTCCTTAATGACAGCCAGATTATCAATTAGTCTTGTAAGTGAATGGTAATAAGTCTATTTTGCAATCGTTCTGCGAAATAAAACTAAGATAAGAGAAATACTTCTCACAGTTCCGCTCTTTTAATCCTAAATTTATTTACAGAGGCAAAAATGCCGGTCAGATTTTTATTCATTATCTGAAGCCGGATACTCACTTATTATCATTCAATTTAAAAGGAGAACGAAATGAATATTTATGTAGGCAACCTGGCTTCCGATGTTAAAGATGAGGAGCTAAAAGATCTTTTTTCACAACACGGAAGAGTAGAGAGCGTTAAAATAATACGCGATATGTTCAGCCAGACATCAAAGGGGTTCGGTTTTGTTGAAATGCCCGGAAAAGCCGAAGCACAGAAAGCATTATCAGCACTAAACACATTTGAGTTTAAAGGTAAGAAAATTATCGTTAACGAAGCCAGACCTCAGAAGGAAAGAGGCGGCGGCGGAAGAAGAAGATAATAATTAGCTTTTTTTAACAAGCTGAACCTGGTTCAGCTTCTTTTTTAAGTTGATATATTTATCTGTTATCATTCTGTATCAATTAATACTTGAATTGAATAGCAGTTTCCGGAGAGCATGTTTAATTTTATACGTGATTCTGTTTTAATCGTACTTGAATAATAATGAGTAGGAGAACCAATGAAAATATTTGTGGGAAATTTATCGCATGAAGTAAATGAGCAGGAACTTACTGCGCTGTTTGCTGAGCACGGAAGTGTAAGCAATGTTCGGATTGTCCGTGATATTTCGAATCAAATGTCCAGAGGATTTGGATTTGTAGAAATGGTTCGTAAAGTTGAAGCTAAGAAGGCATTAAAAACTCTAAATGATTTTGAGCTTAAAGGTAAAAAAATGTCAGTTAATGAGGCTAAACAGGAACGTGACAGGAACAGTGCTGGCGGTGGTAAAAACTTTGGTGGAAGAAGAAGATAATTTTCTTAAAACATTTTCAAATAACTGCTATTTTTCCTCGAACATATACCCTGCACCTCGAATGCTTTTAAAGTAAACCGGATTAGCTGGATCTGATTCAAAATATTTTCGCAGTCGTGCAATAAAAATGTCAACAGTGCGTGTTTCAATATCAGGATTGAGATGCCAGACATTTTCCAGCAGCTCTTTCCTTGAAACAATCTCCCCATTACGCTCCACAAGATACTTCAACAGCATTGCTTCCTGAGGAGTGAGCCGCATTTCTTCTTCGCCGTGCAGGCAGTTAAGCGTTTCAAAATTAATTTCGTTATCGCCAAACTTAAAAACCGGCTGTTTTTCGGAAGAGCTTTTATACCAGCTTTTTCGTTTCAACATCCCCTTTACTCGTAAAAGAAGTTCCTGTAAATGGAATGGCTTCGTCAAATAATCATCAGCACCCTTTTCAAGTCCTTTTACTTTATCGCCGGATTCGGTTTTTGCAGTTAACATTAGAATAGGTATTTGCGGATCAGCTTTTCGAACTATTTCGGCAACCTCAAAACCATTGACGTACGGAAGCATTATATCAAGTATTATTAGATCAAATCTTCCAGATTTGAAAAAATCAATAGCCTCTCTGCCGTTCTTAGCCCATTCAACCGAATAGCCTTCCTCAGTTAAATTATATTCCAATCCGACTGCAAGAGTTTCTTCATCTTCAACAAGTAAAATTCTGCTTCCTTTATAATCTTCTGTCATCTTTTACTACACCCCTCTTAATTTTTCCGTTTGTAGAAATTTCTTCAACTGCCGCTTGCTCATTGCACCGTAAGCAGGCAACTCCAGTTTGAACGTGGTTCCTTTACCTTCACCTTCACTCAAGACGGTTATTTTTCCATCGTGTGCTTTAATTATTTCCCTCACTCTGTAAAGTCCGAGCCCTGTCCCTTTAACATTTGGAATTTCTTTGTTATAAATTCTGTAAAACTTATTGAATATTTTTTTCTGTTCCTTTGCGGCTACACCTATACCCATATCAGAAAAAATGATTGTGACCTTTTTTGAATTACATATTAATGAAACAACAATTTTTGCCTGCATTGTTGAGTACTTAACGGCGTTGTCCACAAGGTTATCAAATACAACTTTCATTGCATCTTTACTGGCTACTATTTCGCAAGCAGCATCGCTGATTATCCTGTAGCTCTCTTTTCCAACACGGAATTTTTCGCAGGATTCCTCAATTAATTTCTTTCACGATTTTGTCTGCCTGATAAACATTGTAATCCTGCAATAATTTTTTCTTTTCCTGTGCTGATATTTCCAGAATCGAGTTTATAAGACTCTGCAGACGGTCAGCATCTTTCATCATCATATCTATAAATTCTTTTCTTTTTTCCTGAGGCACGTCTCTTTGCTTTAAAGTTTCAAGATATAATTGAATGGAGGAGAGAGGCGATTTTAGTTCGTGCGTAACGTTCCCAATGAAGTTATCGTAAAGTTCGGTTATACGAAGTTGAACATTCAAATGTCTGAAGATTAAGGATGTTGTGAATGATAGTCCGATAAGTAAGATTAAGCCAAGTATAAAAGGAAGTGCATTCTGGACATCGTAGATTAGCTGGGGTGAAACTTCCTCGCCGACCTTTTCGAAAACGATGTAGTTTGAAACATACCAGTAAATCCATATTCCAAGCAGCAATAACCACACAAGTTGTGCTATAACAAAAATCAGAATATGGTAAAACAGAGAGTGCTTGCCTCTCATTGTTATTTCTCTTTTATAAAATTAAAACAATAGAAAGATTACACGATTGAAAGATTAATTTCTCAATATATCTGTATTTCAATCTTTAAATAATTATAACTGAAACAAATATCCCTTATTCCAAACAGAAGGTCAAACCTGCATTCATACTTTTTACAAATCTTTTACAAAAATTGTGAGTAAAATTTTGCATAATTCACTGGTATTAAAATCATAATTATGCAGAGTACCGAATGAAAATTTTATTAGTTTATCCTGAGACTCCTACTTCCTTCTGGAGTTTTAAAGATGCATTGAAGTTTGTTGCAAAGAAAGTTGCTGAACCCCCGCTTGGATTGATTACGGTTGCTGCTTTGCTGCCAAAAGAATGGGAGAAGAAGCTAATTGATATGAATGTTTCCAAATTAGAAAACAAGCATATTATCTGGGCTGATTATGTTTTTCTCAGTGGAATGAATATTCAGATTAAATCTTTTAGAGAAGTTATCAGACGCTGCAACACCCTTAGCACCAAAATTGTTGTCGGTGGTCCACTGCAACAACCCAGCATAAAGATTTTCCCGGAGTTGATCATTTCATTTTAAATGAGGCAGAAAATACTCTTCCACTATTTCTTGAAGATTTGAAAAATGGCAATCCAAAACCGGTTTATTCTTCTGAAGAATTTCCCGATATAACCAGATCACCCGCGCCATTGTGGGAATTGTTAGAGATAAAAAAATATGCGTCTTTATCATTGCAGTATTCAAGAGGATGTCCGTACGATTGCGACTTCTGCAGCATAACAATGCTGAATGGAAGAACACCGAGAACTAAATCAAGTTCGCAGTTCATCAATGAGCTTGAAACTATTTACGGGCTGGGCTATCGCGGACCGATTTCGATTGTGGATGATAACTTTATCGGGAATAAAAGAAAATTAAAAGAAGAAACACTTCCTCTTCTGATTGAATGGTCGAAACAGAAAAAGTATCCTTTTAGTTTTATCACAGAGGTTTCAATAAACCTTGCCGATGATAATGAGCTAATGGATAAAATGATCAGTGCCGGGTTCAACAGTATTTTTGTTGGTATTGAAACACCAAGTGCAGACGGCCTTTTAGAATGCGGTAAGTCTCAGAATTTAAAGCGAAATCTTGTATCATCTGTAAAAATACTTCAGCAAAAGGGATTCATAGTTTCCGGCGGATTTATTGTTGGTTTTGATACCGACTCTTCGGCGATCTTCCAGAATCAAATTGATTTTATACAAGATAGCGGAATAGTTTCTGCAATGGTTGGATTACTAAATGCACCAAGCGGAACAAAGCTTTTCAAGAAGATGCAATCTGAAAACAGGTTGCTGGATGTATTCAGCGGGAATAATATGGATGGCTATATGAATTTTATTCCAAAGATGAATTATCAGGAACTGATAGGCGGCTATTCCAGAATTATAAAAACCATCTATGCTCAAAAAGAATATTACCTGCGTGTAAAGCACTTCTTGAATAATTACAAACTGCCAGTCTGGAATAAGAATAAAATAAAGCTAAAAGAAGTCAGAGCATTTATGATGCTGGTTTGGCTTCTTGGTACCTCTTGAGAAAGGGAAAAAGTATTTCTGGAAACTATTTGCGTTTAGCTTGTTCAGACATCCAAATAAATTTCCGCTTGCAATGACGTTGGCTGTTTACGGTTATCATTTCAGAAAAATTGCAGCAAAAATCTGATCTGACTCAGGAACAAATAACAAAAAAGCACTCCCTTCAATAAAGAAAAGAGTGCTTTGTTTAGCCTCATATTAAATACAAATAATTATTTCTTTGCTAACAGCTCACCAACTTTATTCGGTGAAACTGGTTGAGGGACCATGTTATTAATTGGTTTTATTGACATTAGGTAAGCATAGATTGCTTTAAGATCCTCATCTGTTTTCATTCCATAAACTTCCCAGGGCATTGGAGGAAGTAATGGTCTTCCTACACCCATAAACTTCCCTTCTCTCATTGTCTTGATAAACATTTCTTCCGTTAAAGTACCAATACCAGTTGCTTTATCCGGTGTAAGATTAGATGCATAAGAAATTCCCCACGGACCAACCCATGCAGTTAAGCTCATGGTTGTTGCAGCCCATTGGTTTTGTCCTAAGGCAGAAATATCAAGTGGTGGTAGAGATTCATTTTGCTGATAGCCCGAAAGTGATCTGGTTGTGTCGAAAACTGGACCTGCTTCAGTAAATATTTTAGGTGTATGACAATCATCACAGCCACTGGTGCTGACGATGTATTTCCCCAGAGCAACCATCTCTTGCTGTGTCTTTGGCTTAGCCTTCCCCTCTTCCGAACAGCCTGACTGAGAAAAAATTACAAAAAAAAATATTGCAGATATTGCTGCAATAAAAAAGAACTTGCGCATTGCGCCTCCTTAGTATGATGTTAGTAAATATTTTTTTGCCTGGCCGTTAGCTGTTCGGCAGAGGAATGACTCGATGAGTGAATTTCATTTGTGGATGATGAGTATCATTGAATTCACCCAGGGGTAGTACTAAACTATGTATCATTTAATCAAAAAGCAATTTAGGTTGGCGATAGAAATAGTTGACCGAGTCTACATTTAAAATTTTATGGATTCATTCAGCTTTAATTGGTTTTTCAATTAACAGACATATACTTTTTTTTACTTTTTCAGAATAGAAAATTATCCTTACATTAGTTTGGTTGAATAGAATAAATGCGATTTTCAATAAAAGATAAAGGAGGTTAAATATGATGAAACACTCATTAATAACGCGGTTTCTCCCTGTAATACTACTTTCGGTTTCGCTCTTTTTTGTAGGCTGCGAAAAAAAAGCTGAAGAGAGCAAGCAAACGGAAGATGGAATAAAAAGCGAGAATGTATCACCTGATACTTCAGCATCTGTTCTTTCTGAGAGTGAGCCAGTAGAGAACAAAATACAGATCCCTGATATTAAAGGAACCTGGTCAGGCAAATTTGATGCAAGGGCAACTACTCTCACAATAACTGAACAGACTGATAGAAGTTTTTCGGAAAGATTACTATCAGTTACAGAGAAGTAATCAATCAGGAGGTAAAAGGGGTACTTTTAGCCCGGCTTCTCTAAAAATGAATATGACTGATCAGCTGCACAGCCGGTATCAGGGAAGTTACTCCGGACAATTATCAAAAGAACTCAATAATTTTTCAGGAACCTTTACTATGAAGGTGGATGGTTCAAAATTTTCATTCAACTTGAACAAAAAATAAGGAGCAAAAAATGAGAAAATTTAATTCTCTTACTTATAATTCCATCCCTCGGATTACTGATCACATCCTGCAGTGATGACGATCCTATTTCACCGACTATTACCGAAGGAAATTTTATCTCACTTCAAATCCTTCTGGAGCACAATCTGGATTGACGGAGTTAACACATCACAAACAACACCGGACACAGTTACAGAAATTAATGAAGAGAGTTCGTAACATTACTTTAAAGCCTCCAAGATTATAAAGACACAACATTCGGCAATTAGTGTTACTGCTGGTCAGACAAGCGTAGTTGGACGGATCGCGCTTGTTTCTAATATCACAACAACATTGTATGGTCCAGTAAGATTTTATGAAACAGCCGGAACAGGTGCCAGTGAACCGAGCGATTGGATCTTTCTTCAGGATTAGCTCATGGAGTTTCCTCACCACAAGCAAATCTTGTTGATATTTATTACTCAACTTCTGGAACCGGTGGTGAGCCGTATCTTGTGCAAAGTGCGGATCTCTTTGGTTTGGTCAGAGTAACAAAATTTTTCGTTGGCTCCGGTAATAATCTATTTGATGGAGCTTGATTCTCCAGATAGAAACAGGGACCTGGACTAATAATATGGATGATAGAGAACCGAATTATGTGTTCCTCTATGACCATGACGGACATTATTCTAAAATTAAAATTGTTAGTTGGGGTGGAGGTGTTCCCGGTGAACCTGCATGGGTTGAAGTTCAGTGGTATTACAATGAAGTTCAACTCGATAAGCGTTTCAAATAAATATTCAAATTTTTAGCTGTCTTTAAACCCTCATCATCTTCGATGAGGGTTTTTTTATTTAACCTGATTCTCTTTATTGATTAAAAAAACTAATCAGCCAAAGGAAGAAATAACTACTGATAGAGTAACACCTGATACATCTGTCGAAGTAAAAGATTCAGTCATTGAAGAAAAGATACCAATCCCTGATATAACAAGTATATGGACTGGAACTTCCGATGGTAAAATTAACCGCATCGGAAATAACCGAACAAACAACTGCAGTATTTCGAGAAGTCTCTTCATCAACATATAAACACCTTTCTAAACTATATACTGAAATTTTTGTAATAGTTCAATACTTGTTTATATGAAAAATCAGTTTCTTAGAAATCTATAAAAAACTTTATAATGCAATTATTGAGAATTGCGATGGCTCAAAATTTGCTTTCAACCTAAAAAAAATAGAGGAGAAGAAAATGAAAAAAATATTGTTTCTGTTACTAATTCCGTTCGCTGTTTTACTGATTAACTCATGCTCGGATGATCCTGTTTCACCATCGAGACCAGAAGGAAATCTTTTAATAACCTCAATCCCATCTGGTGCCCAAATATGGATAGATGGTGTTAATACTACGCAAACAACAAATGACACTATTTTCGATATTGAAGAAGGCGTTCATGATATCACTTTAAGAAGAAATGAATATGTGGATAATACTTTCTCAGTAAATATTATTGCTGATGAAACAAGCACAGTCGGACCAATTGTGCTGGTATCAGATATTCAAACAACATTATTCAATCTCGTCAGGATTTATGAATCACATGGAACACCGGCTTCATTACCTAGTGGTATAGATCTTTCTACTGGAAATGCATGGGGAATCAGTAGTGACTCAAGTAATCTTGTAGATATTTACTTTTATAGCGATGCTGGAGGTAATTCATATTTAATTCAGAGTGCTGATCTTGCTGGTCTAACTAGAAAAACAGATTTTCTGGTTGGCACTGGAACTAATCTTTTTGATGGTAGTGATTCACCTCTTCAGCAGTCGCGGGAAGCCTGGTCAAATAATATTGATGAGTCAGAAAATAATTATGTTTTACTTATGATGACGATGATCATTATTCGAAATTCTTAATTGTAAACAGGGAGTGGTGGTTCAGGGAAGCCCGGCTTATGCTGATGTACAGTGGTTTTATAATAAGGTTGTTCCAGACAATCGTTTCAAATAATAGTTGGATTAGAATCGTCAGAAACCCTCATCAACATTGGTGAGGGTTATTTATTTTCTTTTTCTTACCTGAACTAGTAAAGCACCAAGCGCAGCTATCAACATCCCTATTCCTTCCAGTAAGGTAATTGCTTCACCAAGAAATATCCAGGCAAGTATTGCAATTTGAATCAGCATTGTCCCGTTGATTATGCTTGACTCCATTGCTGTGAGAGTTCTGAGAGTAAAATTCCAGATTGTAAATGCAAGCGCTGTATTAATAACTGCAAGCCAGAGAAGATATAACATATTCTGAAAGCTAATCATTGGAAGTCCCTGAAGAATTATTCCAAGTAGTAAAAGAAGAATCGATCCAATACCCATACTGATTATAGTTACCACAATCGGATTAATTCTGGCTTCACGATTTATATTTCTCCCGAGAACAGCAGAGGCTGAGTTAGCTATAACACCAACTGTCATTATATAATTAACCCGGTTCCCTGATCACCACTTAAAGCAACAGGTAAAAAGTAAGTGATTATTCCAAGTATGAAAGAACCACTCCGAACCACTGAAGCTTTGTCGGGTATTCGCTAATTAGAAAAATTGCCATAACAGCAACGATAAGCGGTGTGAAGTTTAGCCAGAGGCTCACAGTAACAGCAGGAAAGAAGTGATAACCCAATGAACTGGGTCCCTGTGTAAAAGCATAAAACAGTATGCCGAGAAGAACTAGTTTCGACCAATCTTTCTTTTCAAGATTTTTTATTACAGAAGAATTGGTTTTTGTGAATGCAAAAGGAAGAAGACAAATGAAAGCGATCGTGTATCTCAATCCGGCAAAAGTTAATGGTGGTATTTCAGCAAGACCGATCTTTATTATTATGAACGATGTTGACCAGAGGAAGGTAACGAAAACCGCGAGGAGAATTGTCTTGAGGTGCGACTGAGTTTTCACATTTGTAATTTATAAATACTATTTTATTTTTCTGGATCTCTTTTCCTTCCCGTTTTTTTGTTGTTCTCTGGTATTTTCTTGCTTCCGGCTGCTGTGCTTTCCGTGGTGTTCTTCTTCTCTCCCTTCTTGTATCTTTTCTCTTCCGGCCCTCTCTGTTGGGTGTACCTCGTTATTTTCTGTATCTGCCGCTCCGGTCTTATTTTTTTTCTCTCCGGGGGTCTGGTATCGGCGTCTCCTCGTTGTGGGGTCTTTTCTGTCTCGGGTGGTTGTCGTACTTCTTCTATTTCCTTTTCCGGTATCTGGGGGGTATCTATTATATCCTCTATTCCTTTTCTCCTTTTCCCCCGTGTAGCTCTTATTCTCCGTTGGCGGTGGGGCCCCCCCCCCGTTGTTTCCTTGGTATCTATCCCCCCGTGCGTGTATATCGCTACCATCCCCCCTACCCCTCCCATTATAATCTTAAGTTAGGCACTTAAGTATTCAACAGTTATTGAACCGTTTTAACGGCGTAGCGTTCGGCGCCCCCCCCGGGGCCCACCCGTTGTGTCTGTATCTAGCGCGTACGTAACGGGGCGCGGGGTAGCGGACCCCCCTCTAATATCTCGGTCGGCCTCCCGCCCCCGGGCTACCTCGGTGCCCCGGACTCTTGTGTAGATATAGGGGGGTATATATGGGGGAACTTAGTTCCATATATTTATTCCTTATAAATGATTTTATTCTTTCAAAAACTATCTCGGATATCAATTCCTCCCTTCCCGCTGAAATCACAAATGTGCGGATCGCCCGGACAAACAGTTGAGCAGTAATTTTCTTCCGGCAGAATTATTTCAGATTTGTTTCCAAGCGAGCCCCAAAGCTTTGGTGAGCAAGCAGGCAAGAGGACAAAACATTGAGATCGTCGGAACCTTAAGAGCCGCGCAAATATGCATTGGTCCTGTGCTTGCGGAAATAAGAACATCCAAAGCACTAAAATTTATTATTGATTCTCGAAGTGTTGAACCAATGTTGGGATAAATAACCCGTTCCATACTTTTGATTTCATCAGGAGGATTGTTATCAGTAACAACCACGCGAATGTTTTTCTCGTTAGATAACATTATGATTAACTTTTTATATTCATCAATGGTAAGATTTGGTGAGGATTTCCCGCTGGTTGTATTTATTCCAACTAAACTTTCCCGATTAGGTGAAAGCTTCACTTTCATTTCATCACGCTTTACTTTTTCATCCGCCGATAAAAATATTTCCGGCTCCATACTTTTTGGTTCAATTCCAATTTTTCTGATCATATCAAGACAGTAATCTGCTTCGTGTCGTAAAGGAATATATTTTTTCCGGTCAACGTATTGTGAAAAGCTTAAGAATTGGTATAGCTTGTGTCCAACACCAATACGGTTTAGAATACCACTGAAAAATAAAATCCAGTTTAGTCTTTCGTTTGGCAGAAGCATAAATGCGTGTGTGAATTCGAAACTTCTTATCTCACTGACCAACTGCCAGAACGATTTTAATTTTGAATTCATTTTCTCCATCGTATAGAATTATTTCATCGACATAAGGATTGTTGAGATAAATATCTCGTGTATATTTTTTTACGAGAACGGAAACAAAACTGTCTGGATAAGCTTTTTTAATTTCTCTGGGAATTGGAGTTGACAGAACCACATCACCGATGCGGTCAATTCGTGAAACAAGTATTTTTAGTTGTCTGTTATCTTTCAATGTATGTTCGCACTAAAATTATTCGTTGAGTATCGATTCATCAAATTTATTTACGGAATCTGACACATTAATGACCCAAGTTTCGAAGAAGACCTTGAACCAAGATTCAGGTTGGAATCTTTATGCTACAGAACTTATGATGGTTATCAATCTTGTTATATGTTCCACCGAAAACTATATCACGAATATTATCACTGCTCAAAAAGTTATGCGGAAAACCCAAATCAATTTTACTTGCTTCATTTAGGTTTGCAATTTGTTCCTCGTTCAAGCTGAATTTCAAACAATCAAGATTATCTTTTAACTGCTCTTCTGTTTTGGCTCCGATAATCGGAATAATTTCTCCCGCCTGCTGCCTGACCCAGTTTATCGCAACCTGCGAAGGTGAATAACCGACTTCTTCGGAAATTTTTATCACTGCTTCTGCAATCTTAAGATCATTTTCTTTAAGTGATCTGAATGTTTGCGCTCTTCCCTGTTCATCTTTGTTGCGATTATATTTGCCTGAGAGAATTCCTCCGCCGATAACTGCCCAGGGCGTAACTGCCAAATCTAACTTGCGAGCCATAGGAAGAAGTTCGCGTTCAACGGTTCTTTCAATCAAACTGAATATTTTATTTGAAGAGCAACGAACTGAGTCCATCCTTTTAATTCAGCAATTGCATTCATTCTGGAAACTATCCAAGCCGGTGTGTCGGAAATACCGATGTAAAGAATCTTTCCGGCACGAATCATATCATCAAGTGCACGAAGTACTTCTTCTTCGGGTGTTGTATAATCCCAGGCATGAACCCAGTAAAGATCGATACAATCCTGTTTTTAAGTCGTTTTTAGACTTTCATCAAGTGAACGAACCATATTTTTTCTGTGATTGCCGCTGAAGTTCGGATCGTCTTTTATTGTATAGAGGGTGTATTTTGTAGCAACTACAAAATGATCTCTGTCTGATTTAATAAACTCACCAACAAATTTCTCCGATGTTCCTTCGGTGTACCTGTTTGCCGTATCAATAAAATTACCACCTGCTTCAGCGTATGTATCAAATACTTTTTTGCTTTCTTCTTTATTTGAACCCCAGCCCCATTCTTCACCGAAAGTCATCGTACCAAGAGCGAGTTCGGAAACACGTAATCCGCTTTTACCAAGAAGTTTATAATTCATTTTAAGTTTCTTTAATTAGTTTAATAATGATATAATCTTTTTTTCATTTACAGAGTTCGGATAAAAATTTCCCATCCACCTTATACATCTGTTTGCATCTAATGGAACACCAATTGCGGGAACATCATACTTAGCACACAACCTTAATCCATTTACAAGTTCAGGGATACAGGCAACACCAAAAACTCCGATGCTTTGCCCGTTTGACCTCGCCAGCTTAAAAATTTTCTTCAAATCGGCTTCTCTCCAGATATAAGCTTTGATATTCTTCAATCTCATCAACTTGGTTACCGAATTGATGGAACAATTTTTTGAACAACTCTTACAAACATAATCAGTTCCATCGGAAGCAGACAAGCATTCTTTATCAAGATCATGAAGGCAGTGTGGCAAAAATGCGTATTTAGATTCAGATGAATTGAAATTTTCCTTGTTAATCCGATTAACTAATTCTATCTCAAGCATATAAAGAAGATATTGCTCTCGGGAAGTCGTCAAGGTTGAATCACATTTTTCAGCAAGAGAAAGATTTTTCAGATGATCATCAATATCAGTAAAATATTTTGAAAGTTTCGATTCGGCCTCAACCAGAAGTTTTACAATCAATGAATCAGAGAATGCTTTTTTCTTCTCGGCTTTTAATGATCGCTTTCTATTTGAGTATTTTCTGATTAGCGATATAAGCTGTGCTTCGGATTCTGAATGGGAGAGGAAAGAATCAGCTAAATCAGATAGGACGGAATAAAACTCGTTCGTGTTTTCATTATCGGAATAAAGCGAATAAGTTTTTCCGATTATTATATTTTCGTTCATCACTATCAACTTAAGAGATAAAAGATCCTGATAATTTGTATTCTAAAATAAATCTTTTATCATTATACATTCTTATAAAAAGAAAAAAAGGAATTTGATCCTGATTTAAATGATCCGTTATAATTAGCTGCATCCGTTGATTCGGTGTTCCATTTATTCTCAAATCAGTGGAACTTGGAGAACTTTTTACTTAACTTTAAACACATTATTAAGAGATTAGGTTTGAAAAATTGCTGATTAATAAATTTATTTTAATTAGTATGGGCGTTTTATTTTTCGTTTTGAATTGCATCCCGCAGGATGACAAATACTCGTCCACGCGTGAAAATATGGTTAAAGACCAGATTGATAACAGAGGTATCAAAAATCAACTCACCCTTGATGCAATGAGGAAAGTACCGCGCCACAAATTTGTTCCTTCAAATAATATTGACAAAGCATACAGCGACGGACCACTTCCAATTGGTTACGGACAAACAATTTCACAGCCTTATATCGTTGCTTATATGACAGCAGTAATTGACCCAAAGCCGGGTCAGAAAGTTCTGGAAATCGGAACAGGCTCCGGTTATCAGGCAGCAGTATTAGCTGAAATTGTGGATTCGGTTTTTACAATTGAAATCATAACTGAATTGTCCAACTCTTCACAGAAAAAACTGGAAGAGATTGGATATAAAAATGTTTTCTGTAAAAATGCTGACGGTTATTACGGCTGGGAGAAATATGCACCCTTTGATGCAATTGTAGTAACTGCAGCGGCAGAACATATTCCTCCACCTTTGATAAAGCAATTAAAAGATGGCGGAAAGATGATTATCCCGGTAGGCTCACCGTTCCTGAATCAAACATTAATTTTAGTGGAAAAGAACGGCGAAGAAATTACAACAACTTCGCTTCTACCTGTAAGATTCGTTCCGTTTACGAGGGGTGATTGAATATAGGAAAAGTCTCTATGGTTAAACTTTCTTTTTCAGTTTCACTTCTGTCGGCAGCAATAATAGCATTCCAGCTTTCACTAATTCAAATTCTTTCCATAGTTCAATGGCATCACTTTGCTTATATGGTAATTTCTGTTGCACTGCTTGGGTTTGGTGCAGCAGGCACAGTTCTTTCTCTTGCAAAAAAATTTTTTATTGAAAGGGCAGAATTTATTTTACCGGGATTGATGACATTGTCGGGATTGGCAATGGCGCTTATCAGTCAGTATTGCACAAGCTGAAGCATTAAGATTTGATTCGTACCTTTTGTTTGCTGATTACTCTCATCTTTGGAAATTATTAATTACGTATCTCCTTTTCTTTATTCCCTTCTTCTTAGGTGCGCTCGCAATCGGGATTATCTTCATAAAATATATTGATAAGATTGGAGTGCTCTACTTTGCCAATATGTTCGGTTCGGGTTTAGGTGGAGTTGCAGCAGTATTCCTTATGTGGATATTCTTCCCCGAAAAACTTCCTGCTGTAATTGCCGCTATAGCCTTTGCGGCTGGAGTTTTAATAGTACGAAAGGAACAGCGCAACAGCTTCACTTTTATAGTTGCTATTACCGTTGCAGTGCTGGTCTTTATGTATATAACTCCGGCAAGACTTTATCTTTCAGAATATAAAAGTTTAACTAAGACTCTCAATCTTCCGGACTCAAAAATTATTTTGAAGGAGAGCAGTCCTTATGGTTTGATTGAAATAGTTTCAACACCATACCTTCGTTACGCACCCGGATTAAGTATAAAGTATCCCGGAGTAGTTTCCGTAGAAAATTCTGCCTTCAACAATGGCGAGTGGGTCGGTCCTTTAATCTCAACTAAGGATGATTCGCTTAATTATCTTCTTTTTACAACAGAAAACCTTGCTTTCTCTACTGATAAGAGGAAAGATGTTTTGGTTCTCTGTTCCGCGAACAGGCAGACAAGTAAACACTGCCCTTCTTAATAATGCAGAAAGAATAATTTCAGTTGAGCAAAATAAAGCTGTGATAAATCTTCTTGAAGGAAAGCTTGCTTCAATAGTTGATAATATCTTTAAAGGATAAATCGGTAAGACCACAAAACATTTCTCCAAGAACTTTTCTCCTTTCAACCAAACAGAAATTTGATTTGATTATGCTTCCTGTTGTTGATGCTTTCGGTGGAAGTTCCGGGATGTATGCATTGCAGGAACAATATTTACTGACAACCGAATCATTCAATGAAATGATGAATGCCTTGACTCGGGATGGTGCTGTAAGCATCACAACTTATATTGATTACCCATATCGTAATCCATTAAAAATTCTTGCAACTTTCGCTGAGGTTTTTGAGAAAAGAAAAATTGAAAATCCTGAAGAATATATTGCAGCAATAAAAAACTGGAACACAATTACATTTCTGATGAAGAAAGATCCGCTCACAGTTTCGGAAATTGATTCTATCAGAAGTTTCTGTTACATAATGAATTTCGATCCTGTACTGCTTCCGGGAATTGCAGAACATGAGAGAGAAAAATTTAACCGGCTGCAGGATACTTCAATTTATTCTATGTTTGATAAAATCCTTCTATCAAAAGAAGAACGCGAAAAACTTTATGCGGAGTATCCGTTCAACATAAAACCGGCGACAGATAATCAGCCGTACTTTTCACAATTCCTGCAATGGAAAACAATTCCGCTTCTTGCTGATCTTTTTGGAAACCAATCGGTTCCGTTTTTTGAGGTTGGGTATTTGCTGATGTATTTAACTTTTTTCCAGATAACTGTTCTGGCGGTAATCGTATTGATAATTGTTCCAATATTAAGCTTGGATTTAAGGGAGATAATCCGTCGGCACTGATTGGCCTCGGCGGGAAAGCTAATAGAACGCTTTTATATTTCAGCGGACTAGGACTCGGTTATATGTTAATTGAAATAATATTGATTCAAAGATTTACTCTCTATTTTGGAAATGTGATCTATGCGGCTGCGCTGGTAGTTTGCTTGATGCTTGTTTCATCAGGATTTGGAAGTCTTGTTTCTCAAAAGATAACTCCAAAGCCCTACAGAATTTTCCTGATTGTTTCGTTCATAATAATTTCATTTATTATTTATGCCCTGTTTCTTTCCGGGTGGATAAGAACAACAATCGGTTTTAGTCTGACTGACAAAAATTGTTTTATCATTTCTGTGGATCGCACCGCCGGCATTTTTTATGGGAATGCCATTCCCGCTTGGATTGAGATTGCTTTCATTCTCAAATGAATCTCAAATCGCCTGGGCTTGGGGAATAAACGGAGTTTTTTCTGTTGTGAGCGCAGTACTCGCAACTATCATCGCAGTTGAGCTTGGATTTGTTTGGGTGATGGTTTTTGCAATTGGTGCTTATTTGATGGTGATGGTTTCTAATCTTAGAACATCATACATAATATGTTCGTATCTACCCATCGCTTGAGAGGTTTGCTATCCCAGGAGATCAAATCTTTAAACCCATTGAACTCACTCCATAGCTCAACTTTTTTAAAAAGTGAGTCATATAAGAATTCTTTGATAAGGAAGTAAAGATTGAACTCAAATATCCCGGAATCATCCTCACCAATTTCATAACCGTCGTATACATAATTTCCTTCCCCGAAAATATTTTGCAGCTCCTCAACTAACTGAGGCATAAATCCTTCAGGTCCTGCATCAACAATTCTTTCAAATGTATTAATGACATTAACTTCATCTGCCTGGTCCATTCCGATAAATTCATTTCCTAAAAAAGTATGTTCCTGAATTTTCGGATTAAATGTAAAGCAGTGATAGATGTAATTCTCGCTTTTAATTTTTTCTATGTACCATTTGTTTTCTGTCATTACTCAGTTAGAATAATATCTGTTCAAATTTTTAAGTTATGAATGATCTCACAAACCTGTGTATATCATGAATATAATAGAGTTGTTAAATTCCAAATTAGAATTATGAAGGATAGAGGAAATCAGGAGTTTATAATTTTCTTAATTTTTAAACAAAATTCTATGCTTAATAAGAACTTTGCCTGAAAAAAAAATCATTAGATGGGAATTTGACGAGATCATCATAATCATCTATACCTGCCTCATTTCAAAAGCATCCAAATAAAATTTCCCAAGATTCTTTTCTAATAACTCTTCTCCCAACAAATTCCTTATTGAACCAGCTTAATAACTGTGAATGTTTTGAAGTTTTGAAACCTCTCTTTAAAGCGAGTGCGAATCAAATCCATAAATGCCGCATAATCCAAATTCTATTTGCAGCCAGATATAGCCTGCCATTTTCAATTGCCAGATTTACTTCTTCAAGAGTCTCCTCCGCCCGGCTAATTCGGTATTTGATCAAAACATCTATCTCAACCGGCATAAAAGATACCTTCGTTTTTGATAACTTCTCTGAATGGTGTTTTGAGGGTACAAAATATCTTTTTCTGAATATATATGCAAATAAGATTAATACATCGTGCTTGAGCATGATATCGTGAATGATTAAGCGAACAAAATCCTTGGTTTCATCATGTTACCTTGGATTTTATGACGAATTGCCGCATGATTAATCGGAATACTCTTTCCTGAATACCTTTAAATCGCAAACCGAATAAGTAAATTCCCTGCAGATCTATGCCTAAATTTTTCAGATTCTCACGAACTTCTTTTATCAATATTCGTGTTTTTTTATCCATAAGTCATTTTGTTGATTTATTCAAATATAATAAAATAGTCCCGATTAGGCAGACGATCCAACCAGAACGCACTTTGATTCTTGATGAAAGAAATTGTTGCTTAGATTTTGACAGTTAATAATATTTTCTATAATATGTAGATCGCAGAACCAAAAAGTTCCCTTCAATAAAGAACCACCCAGTAGGCAACCTCCAGAAATTAACCCGACTCAATATTGATGAAGAGCTAAGAGAAAAAATTCTTCCTTATCTGCAGATTAAAGAAAGGTGAAATCTTGGAAGGACCCGAAAGGAAAACACAAGGTCGGTGTTCTCGATGCGACAAGTATTGAAGACACAAAGAAATTATTTGGAAGAGGATGAGGCTCAGCTCATCGTAAATGACCCGCCTTATAATGTTGTTGTTGGAAGTGCAAACACACAAAATCTTTCAAAGATAAACATTGAAGAATACATTAAGTTCTCACAAAAGTGGGTATCAAATGTTTTATCTGTTCTTGATAAAGATGCTGGGCTTTATATCTGGCTAGGTGCTGATCAGAATGATGGATTCCAGCCGCTGCCTGAGTTTATGATTATGATGCGAGAGTTTGATGAACTGAAAACACAGAAGCTTCATCACTATGAGAAACCCAGAGAGGATACGGCACACAAAAAAACTGGATGTCTGTAGGACAAGAATTGCTATATTACATAAAAGGCGATCCACCTTTCAAAGTAATTTACACTGATATTCCAAAAATTCTTCGTGGTTATTATAAAGAAATTAATGGCAAGCTGACTGAAAATTTTGAAAGAAGTAAATCTGAATTTATCCGTCCTGGCAATGTTTGGGTTGATATACAGCAAGTGTTTTATCGTATGGAAGAAAATGTTCCCGGCGCGTATGCACAAAAGCCACTGAAAGCTATTTCAAGAATAATTGAAGCGAGCAGTGAAAAGAATAATATTGTCGCAGATTTTTTCAGTCATAGCGGAGTTACATTATTAGCTTCTGAAATGCTTGGCAGAAAATGTTATGCAATGGAGATTGATCCAGTGTTTGCTGAGCTTTCAATAAGAAGATTAGAAAGATATCGCAAAACCGGAAAGACAGGATGGCAGTGGAATAATCCATTCCCGGAGATTAAATGATTGAAGATTGCTGATTAACGATTTATGATTTTCGAATTTTTTACAAGGTTTTTCTTTACTTTTAAAAAGTTAATCTACACGAGAGTAATAGACAAATTAGACCTTCAGAGTATAAAGAAGCTGCTGATTTTAAGTCTCGTAAGGGAATGAAGAGATGAATTGAAGAACATTCCTAAAATAAAATTTGAAATGCTGTTCATCAACAAATAGCAATCATCAGCTACGCATCGGAAAAGTAATTTGCACTTCAAATTGCAATTTGATTTTATTTGTGTAGTAAGCATTAAAAGAAAGAGCAAAAAATGAATAAATATTTTTTCTTGCTGCTGACTTTTCTTCTATTTACTCTAAATAGTTTTCTATATTCTCAAATCTCCTCCCTGGGAAAATATAAGTAACTATATCCCCGGTGATAGTTTAAATAATCTTTCAGATGTTATCGTATTAGGCAATCGTTTACAAGTTATATTTCTTCAAATTCGGAACCGGAGATTTACAGAAATTATTCTGGGCTGGGTCATGGGAAACAATCCAAACACCGTCACCTGTAGCTGCACTTTATTTTTGTATTATTCTTTCGGATTTATTTGTGGTGCTGATAGTAATCTTTATCGAAACCATAGACGAAGGGGAAAGCTGGGAGTATTTTGGATCGTTCAAGAGAACAGATCAATGACATCGATTTCAGATACGACATTTATAATCCAAAAGGATATGTTTGTGGCAATAATGGAATAATAGGTTTAATAGAAGATACAAGTCTGGTGATGATACAAAGTGGCTACTCAACAAATTTTGTTAAAATAAGTTCCCCATATATTGATGAGAAAGTCTGGCTCGTTGGCGATTCTTCAGTTTATCTTTATGATGGTATTACATTTACTAAACAATTTAATTCAAATGTTAAATTAAATTCAATCTATTTCTGGAATGAATTCTATGGTTTGATTGTCGGAGACTCCGGTTACATCGCCAAAACAACAGATGGCGGAAATACCTGGACTCAAAACAAAATCCCGATCCCCTTAATAGGGGAATCTAAATGATGTTCATCTACGTTAGCTTTTTTGGCTTTGCTGTTGGAGATAATGGATTGATTTTAGAAACAACTGACGCAGGTGAAAACTGGACAATGAATTCTGTTCAGCTTACAACAAATGATTTGCTTGCTGTTCACATTTCAGGTGGAGGTGTAGAATGGGGACCCGGATTAGCTGTTGGTGAAAACAAAACTGCATTGCTTTATCCAATTGTGGTTTCTGTTGATGCTCAAACAAAAATTGCAGATGATTTTCAGTTATACCAAAATTACCCCAACCCGTTTAATCCAACAACAAAAATTAAGTTTACCATTCCATATATTGAGACGCATCGCGATGCGTCTCTACATGTTACATTAAAGGTTTATGATATCCTTGGTAATGAAATCGCAACACTTGTGAATGAAGAAAAACTATCAGGCACGTATGAAATTGAATTCAATGCAACTGGTTTACCAAGTGGAATTTATTTTTATCAACTTAAAACTGACTCATTCATTCAAACCAGAAAGATGGTTTATCTCAAGTAATTATTTTGTACCTCTGCGGTTTTTGTCGCGGCAGAGGCACTATTACTTTTTCTTCCATTTTGAACTTTCTATATCAATCGATTAGCTTTGTCCATCAAATTAGAACCGGGAATTCTCTGATGAAAAAATTTTTATTCTCACTTGCTGGAGTCATATCAAATATGTTTCTCGATTCCTGTAGAACAGAGACTACTCGAGGCAAAAGGCTGGCCTGAGTTCTTTGAGGAAATCAAGCAATGGGATCAAAAGCGAGCGGAAAGACTTAAAGCTGATGATGGCTGGCTGAACCTTGTCGGAAGAACCTGGCTAAAACCCAGCGAAATTGATTTCGGTTCGGCAAAAGATAATGATGTTCTCATCGGAATCAAACAAAGTTCCTGAATATATGGGGGTTTTTTTTCAGGAATTCCACGGTTACAATACAAGACTGAACGATGGTGTTGAGGTTTTATTCAACAGTTAATGCGGTAAAAGAAATGGTGATGGTTGGTGATGCTAAAAGGGAGATGACTGTATTTCAGTACGGATCAATCAAATGGAATTTAATTGTGCCGGATGAATGTATATGAAATCGTTTTCACGATATTGAATCAGATTTGGTGAAAAGCTTTTCAGGAATTGAACAATCTGCGGTGAATGAAACTGGAGAATAACGGCAGAGTTTGAAGCATCTGCCAATCCACCTAAGAAAATACGTGTCTAATGTTCTCGGGCAGGTTGATTGAAGAACCCTCTCCCGATGCGGTTATATTTGCAAGAGATAACCAAACTTATAGAATTGATGCTATTGGTGCCAGCGAACGACTATGGCTAATATTTGCAAGATGGAACAGTGGTGAAGAAAACTTACGAGCCGGAAGAATTTTATATACGGATCGTAAAGCTGATTGGACTGGAAAAGTAATTGTAGATTTCAACAAGGCTTACAATCCTCCTTGCGTGCTTACAAAATTTGCAACCTGTCCCTTACCTCCAAAAGAAAATTATATGAAGCTTAGAATTACCGCCGGTGAAAAAATGTGGGGAGAGAATCACTGATAGAAAACAATCGATTTGAATTAATGTAAATTCCTTCATCATTCATAATTCCTTGTTCGATATTCGAAATTTCTTTTGAATAACGAATATTGATTAACGAATTTAGATTTTAGATCTATTTAATAGGAGACATGATAGTTACCGCAAAACAGATTTACTTTAATTATTTACATTTAATTCTTTTGATCGTTTGAATATGATGCTCATCGTGTTATAAAACAAACTGTGCCATATCAATGGGTCTCATTGGGTGGTTCAATCGTGGATGTTTTGAACTGCTGATAAAATTTGTACAGTCACGATGCTTCATTCTTTTTCACAAAATTTTCCCTTACCCATTTTCAACTGACTGAGCAAATCACCAAT
>JAXHLB010000046.1:0-2539 GCA_034522695.1 Ignavibacteriaceae bacterium
TAGATGTTGGCAGGTTCTGATAAAGTTAATTATCCTAAGTCCCTCTACTTTTCCCAACTATCATTTGCCAAACGGTAAGTAGAATAATCTGGATGTCAAGCCAGAATGACCAATTCTCTATATACCATATATCATAATCGATTCTCCGTTTAGTTCTTTTCCGGTTTTCGTTTTCATCAATTACGTCGCCTCTCAAACCATGAATCTGTGCCCAGCCTGTAATTCCGGGCTTAACATTATGTCTTAGTCGGATTTCATCAACTATTTTTCCGTACAGTTCATCATAAGAAATTGCATGTGGTCTCGGTCCAACCACAGACATATCACCCAAAAACACGTTAATAAATTGCGGTAGTTCGTCTAAATTATATTTTCTTAGAATCCTTCCAATCTTTGTTATTCGGGGGTCGTTTTCAGTCGCAGGGTTGAATTCATCAGTCTTATTTTCCTCGTGCTTCATAGTTCGGAACTTAATGCATCTGAACTTTTTATTTTTTGTTCCGAGTCTGTCCTGAAGGAAAAATACAGGTCCTTTATCGAACATCACTGAAAAAATAAATATCAAAGGAAGCAGCCAGGAAAGAATCAATAAAGTCACAAGCAAAGAAAAGAGCAGATCGAAAGCTCGTTTTACAATTCTCCATTGAACTTCGTTTAATGGTTCCCGCCTTGCAGTGATAATCGGAAAATCGCCCAATGAACTTAGCTCAAATCTTTTTGAAACAAGGTTGTAATAGTCGGGGATGATGTGAACTTTGATAGCAAATTTGTCGCATACTTTTATTATTCCTTCGAGAAGATGCCTTGATTCCTCGGGAATAGCAATTACAGCTTCATCTGGTGCTATTGTTGAAAATGTTTTTTCCAGCTGTTCGAAAAATATTTCTCTCGTTTGTTGATTGTCCCTAATATTCTCTGAAATAAAACCTTTAAAGTTGAAACCATAATCCGGATTACTGAGAATAGCAGACTTAAAATTTTGAGCTAGCTCACCGTCTCCGATAATTATCATGTTACGGATATTTTTCCCTTTCCTCCTTAATAACTTTAAAATTTTTCTGAAGACGATTACGCGAAAGCTGATAAAGAAGACAAGGAGGATGAAATAATAAACTATGAAATATCGCGTGAATAAATTTTCTTTTACAAGGAAGATAAAAGTAATGGTGATTATTAATTGAAAAAGTGAGTTCTTCAGAATATTGAAAAATTGTACGGGAAAATTCCGTGAGTAAAAATCATCATAAAAGTTGGAGTAATTTGATGTGATTAACCAGGTAAGGTTCAGCCCAACCAAAAGATAAAACATATATTCTCTGGTCAGAAGTATTTCAAATGATTGTGCATAAACTGCAGAAATAATAAATGCACAGTTGAGCAGTATCAGATCACTTAATAATTTAAAGATGAATATAGATCGCTGGTTTACAATCATAAACCTAATTAGAAATTAAAATGAAAAATGTTCGAGCTTATCAGTTACAAATTTTTTAATTTTTTCTTCGAAGATCGGTCGGCTGAAACTTTTCAGCATGTTTCCTTAATGTTTGTGACATCAAAACTATCAATTCTTTTTTCGAATTCTTTGACCGCATTTTTAATTGATTCAGGATTCTGTTCATTAAAAAGAACTCCCGTTTTACCGTTTATTACTGATTCAGCCGTTCCTCCTTTATTCAAAGCAATTACCGGTGTACCACTTGCCATTGCTTCAACAACAACAATCCCGAAATCTTCTTCAGCTGCAAAAACAAAAGCTTTAGCTTTCATTAAATATTCTTTGAGTTTATCGGTTGGCTGGTGTGGTAAAAATTCGATATTAGGACCAGCGATATTTTTTATTTTTTCTTTTTCCGGTCCACTACCAATAACAACAAGTTTTTTGTCTGGCAATTGATTAAATGCTTCAACTACGAGATCAACTTTTTTATAAGGAACAAATCTTGAAGCAATAAGGTAGTAGTCTTCTTTTTTTTCTGATACTTCAAATTTATCAACATCAACTGGTGGATAGATAACAGCAGAATCGCGATTATAAATTCTTTTTATTTTTTCAGCGATGTGATTTGAGTTTGCAATAAAGAAATTCACATTGTCGGCTGATTTCAAATCCCACTTTCGTAAATAATTCATAAAAGCTTTAGCAAAAAATCCTTTCACTCCGGTAAGATAATGCTCAGATTGATCCCAGGCATATCTCATCGGTGAATGACAATAGCTGATGTGAAGTTGTTTCTTGTTTTTACTCCTTTTGAAACTGCGTGATTACTGGAGATTATCAACTTATAATCTGAGAGATTTAATCTTTCAATTGCAGTGGGAAAGAGGGGAAGGTAGTATCTATGTTTTTTTCGTGCGAGTGGAAGTTTTTGAATGAATGTTGTATTTGCTTTTTTCCCTTTAAGAATAATATCTCTTTGTTCTTCATTCAGAAAATCAACAAGCGCGAATACATCTGCATCTTTCCAGATATTGGTAAATGATTCAACGCATCTTTCTGAACCTGCATAGCTTACAAGCCATTCGTGAATAATAGCAG
>JAXHLB010000047.1:0-28359 GCA_034522695.1 Ignavibacteriaceae bacterium
AAATGATAACCGTAGCGAAAATAATACCCAGAACTATTGCAATTGCAAAAAGAATTAACATTGCCTGAGCCCAGGTTTTTTTCTTTTGGATGATTCCCATCACTAAAAGCCCAAACAAACAGCATAACAATACCGACAATCGGAATATAGGTAATAATAAATGTGATAAGCCATTCTCCAATGGTCATTGGTTGGTAGTTTTGATTTTCCATGCACGCTCCTATTAAGTGGATGAAATAAATTGATCAATTAAGAACAACAGTCGGATAAAATTACTTTTTAAATATACCAAATATTAGTAAATCATTCATTCCTGCTTGGGACAATTATCAATTTCTTCAAACAAGTTTTAGAAATCAATATTAACTAATCAAATCACAGATTCATTTACATTCTTAAAAGTGGGAATTCAATTTTAGATAAAAGGTTTCATTTCCACTTTTGAAAAAAAAACATTTAATAAAACGTTAATTAAAGGCATTTGGCTGGTATAATAGTTGGATGACAGGGGTATCAAATTTCCTCGCTTTTTAATAATTATAACGGAAAAGAAATGAATCGGAATAAAGTAACTATTGATGGAAACGAAGCCGCTGCATATACGGCATTTCACACTAACGAAGTAATTGCAATTTATCCAATCACACCATCGTCAAATATGGGCGAGCATTGCGATGATTGGTCTGCAGTGGGTAAGAAAAATATATGGGGAATAATTCCTTCTGTCAGCGAACTACAGAGTGAAGGCGGTGCATCCGGAAGTGTTCACGGTGCATTACAGAGTGGTGCATTAACAACCACTTTTACTGCATCACAAGGTTTACTTCTGATGATACCAAATATGTTCAAGATTGCAGGCGAATTAACTTCAACCGTTTTTCATGTTTCAGCTCGTTCGGTAGCAGCTCATGCTCTTTCAATATTTGGAGATCACAGTGATGTAATGTCTACAAGACAAACCGGTTTTGCGCTGATTTCCTCTAACAATCCTCAGGAAGTAATGGATTTTGCTCTTATATCACAAGCTGCCACACTGAATTCAAGAATTCCATTTCTTCATTTCTTCGGATGGGTTCCGAACTTCACACGAAGTTATGAAGATTGAAGAGCTAACTTTAGACGATATGCATGCAATGATTGATGATGAACTTGTTATTGCACACAGAAACAGAGCGCTTACGCCCGATAGACCAGTTCTTCGCGGCACGGCACAGAATCCGGATGTTTTTTTCCAGGGAAGAGAAACAGTGAACCCTTACTACATTGATTGTCCGGGAATTGTTCAACAGCAGATGGATAAGTTTGCGAAGCTGGTTGGCAGACAATATCGTTTATTTGATTATGTCGGTGCTAAAGATGCGGAAAAAGTTATTATTATGATGGGTTCCGGTGCAGATGCAGCAGAGGAAACTGTAAATTATCTCGACGAAAAGAGGTAGAGAAAGTCGGACTGGTAAAAGTTAGATTTACAGACCATTCTCAATGGATCATTTTATAAATGCTCTTCCTCAGTCGATAAAAGCTATTGGAGTTTTAGATAGAACAAAAGAACCCGGAGCTCCTGGTGAACCGCTTTATCTTGATGTAGTAAATTCTATTTCAGAAAAATATGTAGCAGGAGAGCTTAAGTTTAATTATCCAAAAATTGTTGGTGGAAGATATGGTCTGTCTTCAAAATAATTCACTCCTGCAATGGTGAAATCAGTCTTTGATAATCTTGATAACAGCAAACCAAAAAATCATTTCACTGTTGGTATCAAAGAAGATGTTACAAATTCAAGTTTAGATTTTGATCCGATGTTTTCAGTTGAAGCTGAAGAGACATTGAGAGGAAAATTTTATGGGTTAGGTGCAGATGGAACAGTTGGTGCAAATAAAAACTCGATAAAAATTATCGGTGAGGGAACAGATTATTTTGCACAGGGATATTTTGTTTATGATTCCAAAAAATCCGGCTCAATGACCCCATTTCGCATTTACGTTTTGGTTCGAAGGAAATTAAATCAACTTACCTGATAAACCGCGCAAACTTCATAGCCTGCCATCAGCAGGTGTTTCTTGAGAAGATCGATATGCTCAGGGAAGCAATTGAAGGAGCGACTTTCCTTCTCAATTAGAATTATCAAAAGATTCAGGTGTGGGATTCGCTTCCTGAAAAGGTTCAGAGAGACCTAATCCAGAAAAAGATGAAATTCTATATTCTAGATGCATACAAAGTTGGTGAAGAAACCGGAATGGGTGTAAGGATCAATAGGATCATGCAAACCTGCTTCTTTACTATTTCTGATATCTTCCCAAAAGATGAAGCAATTAACCTGATTAAAGATTCGATAAAGAAAACTTTTGGTGTAAAAGGGGATAAGATGAGCTCCAACAAATGAACTTTGATGCTGTTGATAAAACGCTTGCAAATCTTTTTGAAGTTGAAGTACCTGAGAAAGTAACCAGCAAAATACAATTACAACCAGCAGTGAGTGTCAATGCACCTGACTTTGTTAAAGAAGTTACAGCAAAAATTATTGCATTCGAAGGTGATGATATTCCTGTAAGTAAATTCCCTGTTGATGGAACATATCCACTTGCAACAACAAAATGGGAAAAAGAAAATATTGGTCTGGATGTTCCGGTATGGGATCCCGAAGTTTGTATCCAATGTAATAAATGTGTGATAGCTTGCCCGCACGCAACAATCAGGGCAAAAGCATATGACAAGTCATACATCAAAAATGCCCCTCCAACATTTAAGTATACCAAATTCAAAGCGAAAGACTACGGCGAGAATATGTATTACTCTCTGCAGGTTGCTGTTGAGGATTGTACTGGATGTGAACTCTGCGTAGATGTTTGTCCCGCCAAGAATAAAAAGGAAACCAGACTTAAAGCAATTAATATGGCTGAGCAGATACCTTTACGTGAAAAGGAAAGAGTTAACTGGGAATACTTCTTATCAATACCTGATATCGACAGAAGAAAAATTAATGTTACAAAAGTAAAAGATTCACAATTCCTGGAACCGTTGTTTGAATTTTCAGGTGCTTGTTCCGGATGCGGTGAAACACCTTATGTGAAACTGGTAAGCCAATTGTTTGGTGATAGATCTATTATTGCAAATGCAACAGGATGCTCGTCAATTTACGGTGGTAACCTGCCAACGACTCCGTGGGCTACAAATAAAGAGGGACGAGGACCAACATGGTCAAATTCCCTTTTTGAAGATAATGCCGAGTTTGGATTTGGTTTCAGACTTGCAATAGATAAACACATTTCACAAGCTAAAGAACTTCTGCAAAAACATTCGAACGATATAGGTGGAGATTTAGTTAACAGCATATTGAATTCACCTCAAAAAGATGAATCTGATATTTATGATCAAAGGGAAAGAGTTGAAGCACTGAAGAAAAAATTGAATGATATGACTAAGTCTGGCTCTAACGGAAAAACAAGTGACTTTAAACATTTGTTAAGCATATCGGATTATCTTGTAAAGAAATCAGTATGGATAATGGGCGGAGACGGCTGGGCATATGATATTGGCTACGGCGGTTTGGATCACGTTACTGCATCAGGAAAAATGTAAACATACTAGTTCTTGATACAGAAGTATATTCCAATACAGGTGGACAATGCTCAAAAGCAACATCACGGGGAGCTGTTGCTAAATTTGCTGCTGTTGGTAAAGCCTGGTGCTAAAAAAGATCTTGCCTTGATGGCAATGACTTATGGAAATGTATACGTTGCAAAAGTTGCAATGGGTGCAAACGACCAGCATACACTCAGGGCGTTCCTTGAAGCTGAAGCTTATGACGGACCTTCTTTAATAATTGCATACAGCCATTGTATTGCTCACGGAATAAATATGGGCAAGGGAATGCAGAATCAGAAGGCTGCAGTTGATTCAGGTTACTGGCAGCTTTACAGGTATCATCCTGATCTTGCTAAGGAAGGTAAGAATCCATTTAAACTTGATTCTAAAGAACCGAAGATACCAGTTAAGGATTTTACTTATATGGAAACCAGGTTTAAGATGTTAACAAAATCGCATCCAAAGATTGCTGAACAGTTGATGAAGGAAGCACAGGTAGATGTTGACACTCGTTGGAAAGAATACGAGAGACTGGCTTCCTGGGAACCGGGAAATGAAAAAACTGAACCGAATACCTAATAGTAATCTGATTCCGGACGAGCCGGAATGACAGAACCGTTTTTGTCATTCCCGCGATCCGGCAGTTGCCGGAGAGTCTGGAATCTGAAGTTGTGACAGAAAATAATTAGAAAATATAAATCAAAGGTCAAACAATGGATTTATCAACCACATACTTGGGCTTAAAATTAAAATCACCGATTGTGCCTTCTGCAGGCCCACTCTCTCATGATATTTCAAACATCAAGCAGATGGAAGATGCAGGTGCAGGTGCAGTTGTTCTTTATTCTTTATTCGAAGAGCAGCTTGAGCATGAATCACTGGAGCTTCATCATCATACTGCAGGTTCTGCTGAAAGTTTTGCTGAAGCAACAAGCTATTTCCCTGAACCATTTGAATATAAACTTGGTCCTGAAGAGTACCTTGAACCACATAAGAAAAATCAAGGAATCAGTTAGCATCCCGGTGATTGCAAGCTTAAATGGCAAATCACTTGGTGGTGGGATCGATTATTCAAAGCACATTGAGCAAGCAGGAGCCGATGCACTTGAACTTAACATTTACTTCATGGCAACTGACCTTGATCAGAAAAGTGAAGATCTTAGAAAAGAAATATGTTCATATCGTTAAAGGAGTAAAATCAGAAATCAAAAGACCCATTGCGGTAAAGATGCATCCATTCTTCAGCTCCGTTGCTCATATGGCAAAAGAATTAAACAAAGCTGGTGCAGATGGATTAGTTCTGTTTAACAGGTTTTATCAGCCGGATATTAAATCGGGAAACACTTGAAGTTGAACCAAACGTAATTCTTTAGCACACCTTTTGCAATGAGACTTCCATTAAGATGGATTGCAATTCTTTATGGAAGAACAAATGCCGACCCTGGTGCAACAAGCGGTATCGTTACTGTGGAAGATGTAATCAAAATGACAATGGCTGGTGCTAAAGTAACTCAAATGCTTTCCTGCTTGTTAAAGTTTGGAATTGGACATATTGCAGATGTTAGTTCTAAAATGAAATTGTGGATGGAAGAGAAAGAATATGAATCCAGTTGACCAGATGCGTGGAAGTATGAGCGATCGGAATGTTGACGACCCGGCTAAGTTTGAGCGTGCAAATTATATGAAGGTGTTACACTCTTATAAATAAGATTCATAGCCTCCTACTACCATTGCGGGCAAAATAGCTGTCCTCTGATTAGATTTCCATTGCGCCAAACATATTCCCTATCATAGAAATGATAACCGTAGCGAAAATAATACCCAGAACAATTGCAATTGCAAAAAGAATTAACATTGCCTGAGCCCAGGTTTTTTTGCTCGGATGATTCCCATCACTAAAAGCCCAAACAAACAACATTACTATCCCTACTATAGGAATATAAGTGATTATGAATGTGATGAGCCATTCTCCTATGGTCATTGGTTGGTAGTTTTGATTTTCCATGCACGCTCCTATTAAGTGGATGAAATAAATTGATATATTAAGAACAACAGACAGATAAAATCTCCTTAGCAATATACCAAATATTACTAAATCATTCATTCCTGCTTAGGACAATCATCGATTTCTTTAAACAAGTTTTAGAAATCAATATTAACTAATCAAATCACTGATTCATTTACATTCTTAAAAGTGGAATTCAATTTTAGATAAAAGGTTTCATTTCCACTTTTGAAAAAAATCATTTAATAAAACGTTAATTAAAGGCATTTGGCTGGTATAATAGTTGGATGACAGGGGTATCAAATTTCCTCGCTTTTTAATAATTATAACGGAAAAGAAATGAATCGGAATAAAGTAACTATTGATGGAAACGAAGCCGCTGCTTATACGGCATTTCACACTAACGAAGTAATTGCAATTTATCCAATCACACCATCGTCAAATATGGGCGAGCATTGCGATGATTGGTCTGCAGTGGGTAAGAAAAATATATGGGGAATAATTCCTTCAGTCAGCGAACTACAGAGTGAAGGCGGTGCATCCGGAAGTGTTCACGGTGCATTACAGAGTGGTGCATTGACAACCACATTTACTGCATCACAAGGTTTACTTCTGATGATACCAAATATGTTCAAGATTGCTGGCGAATTAACTTCAACCGTTTTTCATGTTTCAGCTCGTTCGGTAGCAGCTCATGCTCTTTCAATATTCGGAGATCACAGTGATGTAATGTCTACAAGACAAACCGGTTTTGCGCTGATTTCCTCTAACAATCCTCAGGAAGTAATGGATTTTGCTCTTATAGCACAGGCAGCCACACTGAATTCAAGAATTCCATTCCTTCATTTCTTCGATGGGTTCCGAACTTCACATGAAGTTATGAAGATTGAAGAGCTAACATTAGATGATATGCATGCAATGATTGATGATGATCTTGTTATCGCACACAGAAACAGAGCGCTTACGCCCGATAGACCAGTTCTTCGCGGCACCGCACAGAATCCGGATGTTTTTTTCCAGGAAGAGAAACAGTGAATCCTTACTACATTGATTGTCCGGGAATTGTTCAACAGCAGATGGATAAGTTTGCGAAGCTGGTTGGCAGACAATATCGTTTATTTGATTATGTCGGTGCAAGGGATGCAGAAAAAGTTATTATTATGATGGGTTCCGGTGCAGATGCAGCAGAGGAAACTGTAAATTATCTCAACGAAAGAGGAGAGAAAGTCGGACTGGTAAAAGTTAGATTGTACAGACCATTCTCAATGGATCATTTTATAAATGCTCTTCCTCAGTCGATAAAAGCTATCGGAGTTTTAGATAGAACAAAAGAACCCGGAGCTCCTGGTGAACCGCTTTATCTTGATGTAGTAAATTCTATTTCAGAAAAATATGTAGCAGGAGAGCTTAAGTTTAACTATCCAAAAATTGTTGGCGGAAGATATGGTCTGTCTTCAAAAGAATTCACTCCTGCAATGGTGAAATCAGTCTTTGATAATCTTGATAACAGCAAACCAAAAAATCATTTCACTGTTGGTATTAAAGAAGATGTTACAAATTCAAGTTTAGATTTTGATCCGATGTTTTCAGTTGAAGCTGAAGAGACATTGAGAGGAAAATTTTATGGGTTAGGTGCAGATGGAACAGTTGGTGCAAATAAAAACTCGATAAAAATTATCGGTGAGGGAACAGATTATTTTGCACAGGGATATTTTGTTTATGATTCCAAAAAATCCGGCTCGATGACTATTTCTCACTTACGTTTTGGTCCGAAGGAAATTAAATCGACTTATCTGATTAACCGCGCAAACTTCATCGCCTGTCATCAGCAGGTATTTCTTGAGAAGATCGATATGCTGAGGGAAGCAATTGAGGGAGCTACTTTCCTTCTCAATACAAAAATACCAAAAGATCAGGTGTGGGATTCGCTTCCTGAAAAAGTTCAGAAAGACCTCATCCAGAAAAAGATGAAATTCTATATTATAGATGCATACAAAGTTGGTGAAGAAACCGGAATGGGTGTCAGGATTAATACGATAATGCAAACCTGCTTCTTTGCTATTTCTGATATCTTCCCAAAAGATGAAGCAATTAACCTGATTAAAGATTCGATAAAGAAAACTTACGGTGTAAAAGGGGATAAGATAGTACAAATGAACTTTGATGCTGTTGATAAAACACTTGCAAATCTTTTTGAAGTTGAAGTACCTGAGAAAGTAACCAGCAAAATACAATTACAACCAGCAGTGAGTGTCAATGCACCTGACTTTGTTAAAGAAGTCACAGCAAAAATTATTGCATTCGAAGGTGATGATATCCCTGTAAGTAAATTCCCTGTTGATGGAACATATCCACTTGCAACAACAAAATGGGAAAAAAGAAATATTGCGCTGGATGTTCCGGTATGGGATCCCGAAGTTTGTATCCAATGTAATAAATGTGTTATAGCTTGCCCGCATGCAACAATCAGAGCAAAAGTATATGATGAGTCATTCATTAAAAATGCTCCTCCAACATTTAAGTATACCAAATTCAAAGCGAAAGACTACGGCGAGAATATGTATTACTCTCTTCAGGTTGCTGTTGAGGATTGTACTGGATGTGAACTCTGCGTTGATGTTTGTCCCGCCAAGAATAAAAAGGAAACCAGACTTAAAGCAATTAATATGGCTGAGCAGATACCTTTACGTGAAAAGGAAAGAGTTAACTGGGAATACTTCTTATCAATACCTGATATCGACAGAAGAAAAATTAATGTTACAAAAGTAAAAGACTCACAATTCCTTGAACCGTTATTTGAATTTTCAGGCGCTTGCTCTGGCTGTGGCGAAACACCTTATGTGAAACTGGTAAGCCAATTGTTTGGTGATAGATCTATTATTGCAAATGCAACCGGTTGCTCATCAATTTATGGCGGCAACCTCCCAACGACTCCGTGGGCTACAAATAAAGAGGGACGAGGACCTTCCTGGTCAAATTCCCTATTTGAAGATAATGCCGAGTTTGGATTTGGTTTCAGGCTTGCAATAGATAAACACAATTCACAAGCTAAAGAACTTCTGCAAAAACATTCGAACGATATAGGTGGAGATTTAGTTAACAGCATATTGAATTCACCTCAAAAAGATGAAGCTGATATTTATGAGCAGAGGGAAAGAGTTGAAGCACTGAAGAAAAAATTGAATGATATGATTAAGTCTGGCTCTAACGGAAAAACAAGTGACTTTAAACATTTGTTAAGCATATCGGATTATCTTGTAAAGAAATCAGTATGGATAATGGGTGGAGACGGCTGGGCTTATGATATTGGTTACGGTGGTTTGGATCATGTTATTGCATCAGGAAAAAATGTAAACATATTAGTTCTTGATACAGAAGTATATTCCAATACAGGTGGACAATGCTCAAAAGCAACATCACGGGGAGCTGTTGCTAAATTTGCTGCTGCAGGTAAACCCGGTGCTAAAAAAGATCTTGCCTTGATGGCAATGACTTATGGAAATGTATACGTTGCAAAAGTTGCAATGGGTGCAAACGATCAGCATACACTCAGAGCGTTCCTTGAAGCTGAAGCTTATGATGGACCTTCATTAATAATTGCATACAGCCATTGTATTGCACATGGAATAAATATGGGCAAGGGAATGCAGAATCAGAAAGCTGCAGTTGATTCAGGTTACTGGCAGCTTTACAGGTATCATCCTGATCTTGCTAAGGAAGGTAAGAATCCATTTAAACTTGATTCTAAAGAACCGAAGATACCAGTTAAGGATTTTACTTATATGGAAACCAGGTTTAAGATGTTAACAAAATCGCATCCAAAGATTGCTGAACAGTTGATGAAGGAAGCACAGGTAGATGTTGACACTCGTTGGAAAGAATACGAGAGACTGGCTTCCTGGGAACCGGGAAATGAAAAAACTGAACCGAATACTTAATAGTAATCTGATTCCGGACGAGCCGGAATGACAGAACCGTTTTTGTCATTCCCGCGATCCGCCAAAGGCGGAGAGTCGGGAATCTGAAGTTGTGACAGAAAATAATTAGAAAATATAAATCAAAGGTCAAACAATGGATTTATCAACCACATACTTGGGCTTAAAATTAAAATCACCGATTGTGCCTTCTGCAGGCCCACTCTCTCATGATATTTCAAACATCAAGCAGATGGAAGATGCAGGTGCAGGTGCAGTTGTTCTTTATTCTTTATTCGAAGAGCAGCTTGAGCATGAATCACTGGAGCTTCATCATCATACTGCAGGTTCTGCTGAGAGTTTTGCTGAAGCAACAAGCTACTTCCCTGAGCCGTTTGAATATAAACTTGGTCCTGAAGAGTACTTGAACCACATAAGAAAAATAAAAGAATCAGTTAACATCCCGGTGATTGCAAGCTTAAATGGCAAATCACTTGGTGGTTGGATTGATTACTCAAAGCAGATTGAGCAAGCGGGAGCCGATGCACTTGAGCTTAACATTTACTTCATGGCAACTGACCTTGATCAGAAAAGTGAAGAGCTTGAAAAGAAATATGTTCATATTGTTAAAAGAGTAAAATCAGAAATCAAAATACCCATTTCAGTAAAGATGCATCCATTCTTCAGCTCTGTAGCACATATGGCAAAAGAGTTGAACAAAGCCGGTGCAGATGGACTTGTTCTCTTCAATAGATTTTATCAACCTGATATTAATCTTGAAACACTTGAAGTTGAACCAAATGTAATTTTAAGTACACCTTTTGCAATGAGACTTCCACTAAGATGGATTGCAATTCTTTATGGAAGAACAAATGCTGACCTCGCTGCAACAAGCGGTATCTATACTGCGGAAGATGTAATTAAAATGACAATGGCTGGTGCTAAAGTAACTCAAATGCTTTCCTGCTTGTTAAAGTTTGGTATCGGGCATATTGCAGATGTTACTTCTAAAATGAAATTGTGGATGGAAGAAAAAGAATATGAATCAGTTGACCAGATGCGCGGAAGTATGAGCTATTTGAATGTTGATGACCCGGCAAAGTTTGAACGTGCAAATTATATGAAGGTTTTACACTCTTATAAATAACTTCATAGCCTCCTAGTACCATTGCGGGCAAAATTGCTGTCCTCTAAATACTGTCCTGTTAAATTTTTGTCCGCGATGGTTTTTTTGTTTCACATCACAACCAATATTTCCACTATTCACCATTTGAACCAATAAGCCTATCTTAACGTTTATTCAAATAAATTATTAGGCAAAATGGCTTTATTCTTCACAATATTCTTTACTGTTTACTCCGCCCTTAATTATTACATTTTTATAAGGGGATGGCAGGCACTTCACACGCTTCCTGTTCTTAAACCGTTTTATGTGGTGTTCTTTGTAATTATTGCATACGGTTATGTTATTGCTAAGGTTTTCTACAAATATCTCCACCCACTTGCATATGATATTATTCTCGGGGCAGGAGCTATCTGGTTTGCTTTCCTTGTTTATTTTATACTTTTCCTTTTAGGATTAGATTTAATTCGTCTGCTTGAATCCTTTTTTCAATTTCTACCGAAATATTTCTTATAACAATTACGAACAAACCAAGAAGATTACTGCAATTGTAATTATAGCTCTCGTCAGCTTAATTGTTTTCCTGGGAAATCTTAACAAGCGTGATATCACCATTAAAAATTTAGAGCTTACTCTTCCAAAAGGAAGCGGAAAGCTGAATGAACTTAATATTGTTATGGCTTCTGACTTGCATCTTTCACCAATTGATGGAGAAAGATTACTTTCAAAAATTATTGATAAGATAAATTCAGTAAATCCCGATATTATTTTATTCGCTGGAGATATTGTTGATGACAAAGCAAATATTTTGAAAGAGCGGGGAATTGGCGAATCCTTTAAAAGATTGAATGCGAAGTACGGTATATATTCCATTACAGGTAACCACGAGTTTATAAATGAAGTTGAACCAACTGTTAAGTTTATGGAAGATTACGGAATGAAAGTCTTAAGAGATAATTTCGAATTAGTTGACAGCAGCTTTTATGTCATTGGTAGGGAAGATGTTGCGATGAGGCAATTCACTGGTAAGGCGAGAAAATCCCTTGAGCAGATAGTTCATTCCATCAATACAATTGAATATCTACGATTACCACCCAGAAGATTCTTCCTTGACCATACACCAGTTAAATTAGAGCAAGCAGAACAGAACGGAATTGATTTACAGTTTTCAGGTCACACACATCACGGACAAATCTGGCCTGCTAATATCATCACCAATATGATCTATGAAATTAGCTGGGGGTATAAAAAGAAAGGCAATACTCATTACTATGTAACTTCAGGTGCAGGAACGTGGGGACCTCCGGTGCGCACAGGAAGCAAATCGGAAATTGTAAATATCAAAATCACATTTAAAGAGTAACTTTAATGCACCCATGCAACATGCAGTCATGCAAACGTCTGCGAAACGCTTGCATGGTTGCATGATTGCATGTTCGAATGTTAAAACATTAACGTCACACCAAACTTTATATTATCCATTGCAATCGGTGGGGCACTTGGGAACGGCCAGTTCATCTTGTCTTGTCTTAATTCATATAGTCCATAACCCAGAGCAGTTTTCAATAAAAGAAATACAATTGGTCCGGCAGAAGGAGATGATTTAAATACTTCTTTAATAAAAACATCCAGTACACCATTAGCAGCAATTTCAATAATTCCACTTCCAGCCCATTTCCAGAATAAGTGTCTTTCAAAAACAATTGATCTTTCATAACCGCCTTCTAAAACAATTAGGTCAGTTGCCTGAACTCGTACACCAGTTTCATAGCTTGAACCAAAACGGAAAGTTTCATCATACAACTGTTTTATTCTCTCATCATTCGGACTTAGCGAGTCATCAGCAAAATCAAGATTTGTCCAGGTGAATGACGAAGTATAGTACGGAGTGATTGATGCATTTTCTCCCATTTTATAACCATAGCCACTTGACCAGCCTAATCCAAACTGCCAGTTGTCAGTTTCAATGTCAGAAGTTGTTTCCGAACCTCCGGCAAGTTCTGTTGAATTACGATTTAGAAATCCATAATTGAAAGTGCTCTTCTCAATATTATCAGAATATTTTGTTACTTTTTTGTAAGTGTAACCAAGCTTTAGCTCGATAAGGTTGTTATCGGAAAACGGAGCTTCAACATCAGTGCGGGAGATATCAGAAAAACCATAATTAAGAGATAGTGTCGGCTTTTTATTTGACCAGGCTGTCCATTCTTCCTCCCATTCCAATTTCCATTCTTCATCCCATTTCCATTCTTCTTCTGTTGTTTCGGTTGAATCCTGTGCTGATATCTGAAAAGGTGTGAAAAAAATAATTAAATATAGAATTGTAATGCTAAATAGTTTCATAATTTCTCCTGAAAAAAAAGTTAATTGATGGTGAAAAATATGGAATACATAGTGTTAATTAGAATTATTTTACATGAACGGTCTGATCTTTAGACAAAATTTTAAGTGAAAGGTTACCAGAACTTAACGGCTAATTTCCCATTTAATAACTTCGTCAAGATATGAATGAAACTTTATGGGAAGGTTTTTATACTTGGATGAAAATTGTTTTTTGAAGGTTTCGAAGTCTTTTTCTCCTGTTTTCCTGAGATCGCTTTCAATGTTGCTGAGGAATGTTTGAATTTTTGAACGAACCCTTTCATTTGTCTCGTGATCCTCTGTTCCTGAGATGTGGGCGATTGCTTGTTCAATATTGAATTCGCTCTCGACTAAAGTTTTTAATGCCAGCCCACGAAGATTTTCCGAGATCATTGTTCTGTTAACATTACCAAGTTCTTTTGCCGTTTCAACAATTGATGAATGTGAGAATTTTTTACTGCGTAATGATTCGAGAACAATATCTTCAAAGTTGAAACTAACTTCCTTAACTATCTCTTTTGGAAGATCCGTAAGCTGAATCATATTTCGGTTTTCCGATTTGGCAAAGATTAGTGCTCGTTTAATCACCGATTCCAGCTCTCGAACATTTCCTTTCCAGTTGTAATCATTCAATGCCTGCAAACCAGCTTTTGATACCTGCATATCGGCAGATTCTGATTGCATGAAACTTTTTGCAAGAACGTTGATATCTTCTTTCCTTTCACGCAAAGGAGGGAGCTCAATGTTAATTACATTTAATCTGTAGAAAAGATCTTCACGGAATTTTTTCTCCTTCACAAGTTCAGAAAGATTTTTGTTTGTTGCTGCAACAACTCGTACATCAACTGTGTGTGTTTTTGTTGAACCGACTTTCTCTATCTCGCCCGATTGTAAAACGCGAAGCATTTTTACCTGAAAGTTTTCTGATGTCTCACCAATTTCATCAAGAAAAATAGTTCCTCCATCAGCAAGTTCAAATCTTCCCAGTCTGTCTGCAACAGCTCCGGTGAAAGCTCCACGTTGGTGACCAAACAATTCACTTTCCAGTAAGCTGTCAGACAATGCGGCACAATTCACTGATATGAAATTTTTATCTTTTCTTTTACTCAGTAAATGAATTGCATTTGCAACAAGTTCTTTTCCCGTTCCGCTTTCACCTGTGATAAGGATTGTAGTGTCTGTCGGTGACGCCTTTTTTATCAGTTCTACTACCTGCGCCATCACACCTGAAGAATAAACAATGCCATAAAAGTTTTCAACTTTACCGCTGATTTTAATCTCTGCTTGTGATCGATCATCTTCACTTCCTTTTAGTTTCTTGATATCACCTTGCAGAGAATTTATTTTTTCAAGAAGCTGTGAGGATTCTTTACCAGATTCTTTTATTTCTTTCTGAAGATTGTTGAGTTCACTCTCTTTAGAGAAAAGCAAATTTCGTAAAGCAGTGGTTTCATCAAGTGCACCTTTTAATTCTTCTTTACCCTTAATGAAATAAAATGCAATGTCAGTTATGGCTAATGCAAAGAATGGGATAACAAAAAATGAAGTTGATATTTTCCAATAAAGAAAAGCCACAACGACAAATAAAACTACTAACACAGCTATTCCAGTAATAAGATATTTGGCGATGATTTTTTTATTGTAGATGCTTCTGTAAATGATAAATCCGAGAAAAATTAGCAGGAGAATTATGGAAGATATATGGTAAAACCGTCCATCTTTGTCCCTCGAGTTTAAAATGTTCTCAAGGGCAAAAGCGTGAAGTGCAACTCCCGGCATTTGTTCATCGAAAGGAGTTTTAATTGCAGAAGCAATTTGTGGGTCACTGATTCCTATAATTACAATTTTATTTTCAAATCTATTAAGCTCACTACTTTTTGAATAAACTAGCTCAGCAAATTCAAGCGCCGAATACTGTTTAATTTTTTGCCAGGATGAAATAAAATTCACTATTACAGATTTCTTTTTAAATTCCTTTTCGGAGAGTTGCAGTGAAAACGCTTTTTCATTTATCTCATTTTGTATAAGACAAAACGGAATTTCAATATCTGCATCTTTTATGAAGTTAATATGACCAGTCTGCAGATTCTCATTCAATAATTTTGGACTGGGGTAGCTTAACGAATCTGTAATGAATTGATTATTCCTCTCAACAATATTCCCGGCAACACAGCTCAAAACCACCTTGCCCGATTTCTCTATTTCCTTCATCAGCAAATTATCATAGACAGATTGAGTAACCAGCCTTGAACTTAAAAATATTTCAAGACCGATTTTTTTTACGTCAAGACTTGTGAGCTGGTTAATAAGAAGGGCATAATAATTTCTTTTTATCGGCCAGGGACCAATTCGTGCGATATGTCATCCTCAGAAAAGTGGATGATTATAATATTAGTATCAGGAGTCTAATTTCACCTCGGGTTTTAATGAAAGATTTTTTCAATTTCTGCATCCGTATTTTTTCTAAATTCAGGAAAAACAAATAGGCTCAGGCAAGTTAAAGCCAGTACGGCTAATCTTATTAAAAAAGCTTTGTTATTTATTAATGAATTCAATCTCTTAATTATCTTTTCTTGCGTGCAAATATATAAAACTGAGATGTTTGTTTATTCTTAGCTATCCATTTGAAAGCAAATAATTTCCGGTTTCCCATTTAATGAAAAACTTAAAATTCTGTATCTTTACATTAAAATTATCTCCAATAATAACTCAGGAAAAACAATGAAAATATTAAAGACTATGCTCATTTATGCATCGCTGATAATTATACTAGCCGGCTGTCTTCAGGTTGAAACAACAATCAATGTAAATAAAGATGGCAGTGGAACAATAAACGAAAAAGTTTTGATGAGTAAAACTTTTGTTAATATGATTAAAGAATTTGCCCAGGCCTTTCAGGATTCAGCATCTACTGAAGAATTCGCTTTCTTTAAAGATGATGAAATTATAGCTGACGCCAAAGATTATGGTGATGATGTGGAGTATGTCTCTCATACAGTAATCAAGGATGATCAATGGGAAGGATTTCAGGCAGTTTATTCTTTTAACGATATAACAAAAATTAAAATCCAGCCTGATCCGGATTCAAAAATTGGGATGGGTGATGAAGGAACGGAGCCCACCGGAGGGAAAGAATACTATTTCTTTAAATTTAAAAAGGGAGATGTTTCCGAGCTGATTATTGACCGTCCGGATATCGATTTTACTTCTGATTCAGAAGAGGATATTGAATCTGATACTTCAGAACAAAACGATGAAGAAATGGGAGAAGAATTTATTAAGATGATGGAAGGAATGAAAATAAATATTGCACTTCAGGTTGACGGTGAAATTGCCAGCACTAATGCAACCTATGTTGATGGTTCAAAAATAACTTTGATGCAAATGGATTTTGGTGAGATGATGAAAAACAAAGAAAGCTTTAAGGAGTTTCAAAACAAAGAGCCAAAGAATATTGAGGAGTTGAAGGAATTTCTTGAGAAATTTCCAGGGATGAAAATTGAAGTTGAAAAACCAATATCAGTTAAATTCAAATAATTAATTATAAATAATTGAAAGAGTAAATATGCAGTTAAAACTAATTTTATCAATCTTGCTTTTCAGCATTGGTTTTTCTTTTGCTCAGACAGATGAAGCTAATCTTGGTGCTGAAATAACACTCGCTGAAAAAACAAAAATCTCGGATATCCTTGCTGATCCTGAAGCTTATCTTGACCAAACTGTTTTAGTTGAAGGTGAAATTCTCGATGTCTGTCCTATGATGGGCTGCTGGATGGAGTTGAAATCAGATGATGGAGAAGGAATGATAAAAGTAAAAGTTAAGGACGGCGATATAGTTTTTCCGGTGGAAGCAAAGGGAAGCACTGCACTTGTTGAAGGAAAAGTTTATAAAATTGAACTGACTCAGGAAAAAGCTATCGAACACTTTGAGCACATTGCAGAGGAAAAGGGAGAAGAGTTTGATCCTTCTACTATTACTGGTCCGATGACTATCTACCAGATAAAAGGATTGGGTGCAGAAATTCATAAAAAAGAAGGTTAAAAGCATAATAGGAGTTGCAGATTCTTGGGCAGCTCTCATTTTTATATTCTAGAAATCCAACTTTACAATTCCACTTTAAAAATTACGCCTTCAATTGTTAAATTTGTTTTGTGAAAGAAAACAAAATAGAAAAGCAAACATTTACTTATCCATTTCTTTTCCGGATTATCTTCAGATACGGGAATATCATCATTACGCCATTATTACTTCTTTACACAATTCCATTGGTCACTTTTCTTGATGAAAAAATAATTCTTGCTTTTCCTCTGCTGGTTAATCTATTTCTTATTTATTTCCTGAACAGACATTACTTTAATCTTTATAAAATCCTTCCATACCTGATTGAAGCTGATGATGAGAAAATTACCTGTTCTGAATTTTTTCTTTCAAAAAAAGAAATAGTGATTTACTATGATGATGTTGCATCCCTCTCTGGTGGTATCTTTGAGAATAGAATATCAGGTGTGATGAAAGTTTGTGACGGAAAAAATAATTTGTGCGTCGGTTTTTATCAAAGAATGAATAACTCAGGGAAACTGGCCACTATTATTTTAAGTAAAGTAAATCGTGAACTTTACGATATTGTTCTGGAAAAAATTAAGTCCGGTAAAGGAAAAGTAAAAAAATGAAGATTGCAGTTTTATTATCAGGTGGTGTTGATAGTTCAGTTGCACTTCGATTATTAAAAGATGAAGGACATCAGCTTACCGCATTTTATTTAAAGATTTGGCTGCAGGATGAATTTTCTTTTCTTGGTGAGTGTCCCTGGGAAGAAGATTTGAAAGTATGCGCGTGGTGTTTGTGAACAAGCGGATGTTCCTCTCGAAGTAATTCCTTTGCAGACGGAATACTGGGATAATGTTGTTTCATATACAATTACTGAAATCAAAGAAGGCAGAACTCCCAACCCGGATATTTTCTGTAACAGCCTGATTAAGTTCGGTGAGTTTTATGAAAAGATTGATCCCACTTTTGAAAAAGTCGCAAGCGGGCATTATGCAAACGTTGAAATGATTGATGGAAAATTTCTTCTCAAAGCATCTCCCGATCCAATTAAAGATCAAACATATTTTCTTGCCTATTTAACCCAGCAGCAATTATCAAGAGCACTTTTCCCGATTGGTAAATACAAGAAATTTGAAATACGTAAGCTTGCGGAAAAATATTAATCTTCCTACTATGGCTAGAAGAGACAGCCAGGGTATTTGTTTTCTTGGACAAATAAAGTTCAAAGAATTCATAAAGCATCATCTTGGTGAAATTGAAGGCGAAATTGTTGACATTGATTCAGGTAAAGTGCTGGGCAAACATCCTGGATATTATTATTTCACAATTGGGCAAAGATCAGGCTTGAAGCTTGGTGGAGGTCCCTGGTTTGTTGTGAAGAAAGATGTAAAGAAAAATATTATTTATATATCAAAAGAAAATCTGACTGGTACGGGAACGAAATGAATTCTCTGTCGGAAAGTTTAATTGGATTGCAGGAAAGCCACCGGAGAAAAAAGAACTAAAAGTGAAAATACGACACGGGGCAAGGATGTATGAATGTATGGTTGTATGGTTGAATCATAAATGTCTTTAAAAGTGAATCTGATGCTGATTCGGATAGTGGAATTGCTCCCGGACAGTTTGCTGTTTTTTATGATGGAACATCCGGCTCTCCGACGGATGATGATGTTTGTCTTGGTGGGGGAGTGATACTGGAAGATTCAGATTGATTTAAACTTAATTGAATGCGAAATTGATTTTTCCTCTTAACTCGGAAGAGTTTGATATAAGATTCTTTGAAATTCCCAACAGCTTCTCACAATTGCCGCATAAGTAAGCATATCTCTTTCCAATAATGGAATCCATTTGACATATCCAGATGTCCTTAGTCTCCAGCTTGCATTGGGGACAATTTAGTTTTATAGGTTCTTTTTGTAATATTTTTGTCATCAAAACTTCTCCACGGGTATTATTAAGACTCCTCACTCATCAAAAAAGTTACTTTTGAACCGAAAAATTTTACTACAGGTAAAGAAGAAATCTGGCTTCAATTTAACCAAAAACATTGCGAAATCAATTCATAAAACGATCCAGATAGTATTTCTTCTTATTCAAAGTTGAACTGTTTTCTTTCAGAAATGAACTTATTTTCTCCGAGGAAATTACACGTGCTATCCCATACCTTATAGAAGAAAATCTTTTTACATATTCTTCACCTTTGTACGGAACAATTGGATTATAGCGCTCATTATTTTTTAATGGCTTTGGAACAAGTACGTTCTCTTCTTCTTCCGGCACCCACTGGATCATTCCAACCATTTCAAAATTCGGTACGCCATCTTTTATGGCAAGAACAAGTCCGCCGCTCATACCGTTATTTACAACCGCATCAACCAGAAATGAACCGGATTCATCTCTACCCGGATTGCTCACGATAGCTTTAGTAACCATCTGATAATTAATTGGATAACCGAAAATGTATACAAAAGATCCCCAGTCCAGTTCTTTTGCTTTGCCCATTGGATAATTAAACACCGGAAATTTTAAATCTGATAATACGTAGTAATCTTTTCCAATTAGAGCGATGTCGCTCTTCTTATCTGAGACAAGCAATTCAAATTGGCTGCCCTCAGGAAAACCCGCTGCGTAAATTGATTGTCTTTCTTTAATGAAAACTACCTGAATGTTTTTTGTAAAATTACCCTCCGCATCCGGGAAGTATGAAATAATTGTATCAGGAAATTCAACAACGTGTGCACAAGTTAGAATTCCAACTTTACCTTCATTGAAATAAATTATCGTCCCGGTTCCTGAATTAGATTGATCTGCATATCCTTCCGAAATAGCAACGCTACGCAAGTTTGTGTTTTTCAGGTTGTCCAGAGTAAGATTTGTACTTTCCTCAAAAGTATATGTCTTATAAAATACGCTGCTGTTAATTCGGTGCACAGTAGAACTGATTTCTCTCAACTCATCGGAGGCACCTTTGTAAGGGAACTCGCTGTCATATTTTCCGTCCGCAAGGGTTGGGTAAATTTCCTGGTAGCTAACAGTTGAACAAGCAGAAAGGAAAAGAGAAATAATAATAGCGGAAGCTGCTAGTTGACTAGCTTTTATTATTTTCATCTTAATTGCCTTCCTAAAAAAAATAAATTTTATAAAAACTATTACCGAACTACCAATTAAATTATATCAATGCAGATGAAATTAATTACTTTGCTCGATGCTTTACTTTAAACCCTTTTTTCATCCAGCTTTTTGCGAGCAGTAAACCAATTGGTGATACAATTGCAATACATCCATAGATTAACCACATTGTTTCAGTATTCATTTCAGATGGAAGAGTATCTGAAGGACAATAATTCATTAAAAACCACCCGGAATACAGACTTGTAATAACTTTTGTCAGGAACCAGGGAAATTGTCCTATGCCCATATAAATTCCTGTCATATTCTTAGGAGCAATTTCTGCGACCCACTGTAAAAACCTAGGCTGCCACATTGCTTCTCCCAAAGTCATAAGGAAAAGGTAGGATAAAAGAGTATAAAAATTTGGACCGAGTGCAAGAATGAAAGTCGGAGCTGCCATAACAGCAGTTCCAAGAATCATCATATTATAAGTATCCTTTTTATAAGTCAGTGCAGTCACCATCGGTGCAAGTATAAAAATCAATATCGGATTTAGGTTTACAAAAAATTCAAAGTTATCACTCACAAATCCTTCAAATGCTCTGCTTGTATAGAGTGGTAAAGTCAGCCAGTTGTGAGCAAACAGTGTTTGGACGAAAATCAGAATAAAAATAAAATATAAAAATCTTAAATCTTTAAGAGGAAAGTTTTTTATGTAATAAGCAATTCTATCTTTCTTTGACATCCCCGCCATTTCGTCTACTTCTTCTGGTTTCTGCTTACCATCAGCATCCTGGTTGGCTTCACTCACAGCTTTTTCCATCGCTTTTTTTGTGATGATGAAATAAACCACAGCAATACCGGTAACAGTTAGTGCAGCATATACCCAAAATACACCGGGAATTCCGAATGCTCTTCTAACAGGTGGCGAAATTAATCCGGGAAGAAAACCGCCGAGATTCATTAGTGCATAAAGCATAGCATAACCCATTGCGGAAGTTTTTTCATTCGTTAGCTGTTTAACACCTGCGTAACAAGCTGGCTGATAAATTCCATATCCAAGAATAATTCCTAAAATTCCAAGCATTGCGAAAACGTGTGCTGAGCTCCAGAGACCCGGAATACCAATCTCAGGTGAAATGGTTAAAAGTATTCTTCCGAGTAACATTAAAGAAAGAGCAATGAGTAAAGATTTTCGTAAACCGATCCAATCAACAGTTGCCCCAAGAAAAAGCATTGCGATTGTTATTCCGGCAGTTTGGATTCCAACCATTCTTCCTGCATCAATATCATCCAGTTTAATAAAATCATTAAAAAAGATTGCCAGTAACCCAACAACACCAAAGTAAGTTAAGCCTTCTAAAACGTATGAAAGATTAACACCGAATAAAGCACGTGAAGTATGAGCCAGGTCTACAAATGGCTGGGAGAGATCCATTATGATATTTTCAACAAATCCAAATTCTTCTTTCGTTTTGGCCTGCCTGGGAGTTGCAAGCAGCACGAATATGTATGCAATAGGGGGAAGAGTTATTGAGAAAAGAAACCAGAGCGTTCCGTTAAGTCCCTTTTTAATGGCAGTTCTTGAGGTGCCAAGAACAAAGAAAATATAAAACATAATTGCCAGACCGATGAAACCAATTAATAGGTCGCTCATATTTCCTCACATAAAGAAGTATTTGAATTATTGGAATAAGGGAACTAAATGAAAAAGATAATTTTTTGATTAATTAAACTTAAGGAATTAATGTTATTTGATTATTCAAGTAGAGTTAGAATAGATTTTTGAAAATGTTTCGATTATTAAAGGAATTACTTTTCCATGCCCACCTAGATTTCCCAGATAGCTTGGAACGGTGAAAAGAAATCTGCTTCCTTTGCCTTCCTCACTTTCTACCCAGAGAGCACCATTATTCTTTTCTATAAACTCTTTACATAGAATCAGACCCAAACCAGTTCCTTTCTCATTAGCAGTTCCATCCCTTCTGACTTGTTCGTCAATGCGAAATAGATTTTTCTGGTTTTCCGGACTTATACCATTACCGGAATCGGTTACTGAAACCTCTGCATTATCACCGTTAATCATTCCTTTAATAACAATCTTCCCGCCAGGATTTGTGAACTTTATACTATTCGATACAAAATTTCTAACGATAGTATCTATCATGTATTTATCAGCATAGATAAGAATACTATCATTCATATTGTTAACTAGTTCCAGCTTTTTATTGTTGGCACTTTCTTTATATAAATTTATAATTTCCATCCCGAGTTCAGTAAGATCCATTATGCTTTTCTCAACTTTCAGTCTTCCTCATCAAAGCATTGACCATTCAAGCAGATTAAGAATTAAGTTATAAACCTGTTGGGCCGAATTGTAAATGTTCGATATGGAATTCTTTATATCTGATGGATTCATCTCATCGTAAGAATGTGTTAGAAATTCAGTCAATCCCAGCAGCGAGTTAAATGGGGCTTCTTAAGTCGTGTGAAATTATGGAAAAGAATTTATCTTTAGAAGCATTTAGGTTTTTTAGCTCCTCTGATATATCTTAAAACTTGCTCTTCATTTCTTTTCCTCTTTGTGATATCCTAAATCAGACATTTACTTATCCATTTCTTTTCCGGATTATTTTCAGATACGGGAATATCATCATTACGCCATTATTACTTCTTTACACAATTCCATTGGTCACTTTTCTTGATGAAAAAATAATTCTTGCTTTTCCTCTGCTGGTTAATCTATTTCTTATTTATTTCCTGAACAGACATTATTTTAATCTTTATAAAATTCTTCCATACCTGATTGAAGCTGATGATGAGAAAATTACCTGTTCTGAATTTTTTCTTTCAAAAAAGAAATAGTGATTTACTATGATGATGTTGCATCCCTCTCTGGTGGTATCTTTGAGAATAGAATATCAGGTGTGATGAAAGTTTGTGACGGAAAAAATAATTTGTGCATCGGTTTTTATCAAAGATTGAATAACTCAGGGAAACTGGCTACTATTATTTTAAGTAAGGTAAAACGTGAACTTTATGATATTGTGCTGGAAAAAATTAAATCCGGGAAACAAAAAGTAAAAAAATGAAGATTGCAGTTTTATTATCAGGTGGTGTGGATAGTTCGGTTGCACTTCGATTATTAAAAGATGAAGGACATCAGCTTACCGCATTTTATTTAAAGATTTGGCTGCAGGATGAATTTTCTTTTCTTGGTGAGTGTCCCTGGGAGGAAGATTTGAAGTATGCACGTGGTGTTTGTGAACAAGCGGATGTTCCTCTTGAAGTAATTCCTTTGCAGACGGAATACTGGGATAATGTTGTTTCATATACCATTACTGAAATCAAAGAAGGCAGAACTCCCAACCCGGATATTTTCTGTAACAGCCTGATTAAGTTCGGTGAGTTTTATGATAAGATTGATCCCTCTTTTGAAAAAGTAGCAAGCGGGCATTATGCAAACGTTGAAATGATTGATGGAAAATTTCTTCTCAAAACATCTCCAGATCCAATTAAAGATCAAACATATTTTCTTGCCTATCTAACTCAGCAGCAATTATCAAGAGCACTTTTCCCGATTGGTAAATACAAGAAATCTGAAATACGTAAGATGGCGGAAAAATATAATCTTCCTACAATGGCAAGAAGAGACAGCCAGGGAATTTGTTTTCTTGGACAAATAAAGTTCAAAGAATTCATAAAGCATCATCTTGGTGAAATTGAAGGTGAAATTGTTGACATTGATTCAGGTAAAGTGCTTGGCAAACATCCTGGATATTATTATTTCACAATCGGGCAAAGATCAGGCTTGAAGCTTGGTGGAGGTCCCTGGTTTGTTGTGAAGAAAGATGTAAAGAAAAATATTATTTATATATCAAAAGAAGATCTGTCGGTACGGGAACGAAATGAATTTTCTGTCGGAAAGTTTAATTGGATTTCAGGAAACCCTCCAGAGAAGAAAAATCTGAAAGTGAAAATACGACACGGGGCAAGGATGTATGAATGTATGGTTGTATGGTTGAATCAAAATGTCTTGAAAGTGAAGCTGAGTGATTCGGATAGTGGAATTGCTCCCGGACAGTTTGCTGTTTTTTATGATGGAACATCCGGCTCTCTGACGGATGATGATGTTTGTCTTGGTGGGGGAGTGATACTGGAAGATTCAGATTGATTTAAAACTTAATTGAATGCGAAATTGATTTTTCCTCTCAACTCGGAAGAGTTTGAAATAAGATTCTTTGAAATTCCCAACAGCTTCTCACAGTTACCGCATAAGTAAGCATATCTCTTTCCAATAATTGAATCCATTTGACATATCCAGATGTCTTTAGTCTCCAGCTTGCATTGGGGACAATTTAGTTTTATAGGTTCTTTTTGTAATATTTTTGTCATCAAAACTTCTCCGCGGATATTATTAAGACTCCTCACTCATCAAAAAAGTTACTTTTGAACCGAAAAATTTTACTACAGCTAAAGAAGAAATCTGGTTTCAATTTAACCAAAAACATAGCGAAATCAATTCATAAAACGATCCAGATAGTATTTTCTTCTTATTCAAAGTTGAACTGTTTTCTTTAAGAAATGAACTTATTTTCTCCGAAGAAATTACACGTGCTATCCCATACCTTATAGAAGAAAATCTTTTAACATATTCTTCACCTTTGTAAGGAACAATTGGATTATAGCGCTCATTATTTTTTAATGGCTTTGGAACAAGGATGTTTTCCTCTTCTTCCGGCACCCACTGGATCATTCCAACCATTTCAAAATTCGGTACGCCATCTTTTATGGCAAGAACAAGTCCGCCGCTCATACCGTTATTTACAACCGCATCAACCAGAAATGAACCGGATTCATCTCTACCCGGATTGCTCACGATAGCTTTAGTAACCATCTGATAATTAATTGGATAACCGAAAATGTATACGAAAGAACCCCAGTCCAGTTCTTTTGCTTTGCCCATTGGATAATTAAACACCGGAAATTTTAAATCTGATAATACATAGTAATCTTTTCCAATTAGAGCGATGTCGCTCTTCTTATCTGAGACAAGCAGTTCAAATTGGCTGCCCTCAGGAAATCCCGCTGCGTAAATGGATTGTCTTTCTTTAATGAAAACTACCTGAATGTTTTTTGTAAAGTTACCTTCCGCATCTGGAAAGTATGAAATAATTGTATCTGGAAATTCAACAACGTGTGCACAGGTGAGTATTCCAACTTTACCTTCATTGAAATAGATTATTGTCCCGGTTCCTGAATTAGATTGATCTGCATATCCTTCCGAAATAGCAACGCTACGCAAGTTTGTGTTTTTCAAGTTGTCCAGAGTTAGATTTGTACTTTCCTCAAAAGTATATGTCTTATAAAATACGCTGCTGTTAATTCGATGCACAGTGGAACTGATTTCTCTCAACTCATCGGAAGCACCTTTGTAAGGGAACTCGCTGTCATATTTTCCGTCCGCCAGGGTTGGATAAATTTCCTGGTAGCTAACAGTTGAACAAGCAGAAAGGAAAAGAGAAATAATAATAGCGGAAGCTGCTAGTTGACTAGCTTTTATTATTTTCATCTTAATTGCCTCCCGAAAAAAATAAATTTTATAAAAACTATTACCGAACTACCAATTAAATTATATCAATGCAAATGAAATTAATTACTTTCCTGATGCTTTACTTTAAATGCTTGTTTCATCCATCCTCTTTAAAGGAATAAACCAATCGGACTTATAATCGCAATGAACCCGTAAATCAGCCACATCATTTCCGTGTTCATTTCAGGGGGAAGAGGCGTATCAGCCGGGCAATATTGAATCAAGAACCATCCGGAATATAAACTCGTAATGATTTTTGGAGGGAACCAGCAGGAAAAAGGCCGATGTCCATATAAATGCCAGTCATATTTTTCGGAGCAATTTAAGCAACCCATTGTAAAAATCAAGGCTGCCACATTGCTTCGCCCTATAAGTCATAATAAATAGGTATGCCATTAATTTGTATTTGATGTTGGACCAAAAACTAAAATGAATGTAGGTGAAGCCATCACAAGGGTACCTATTATCATCATTGTATATGTATTTCTTTTGTAAGTAAGTGCAGTCCCCATCGGCGTTAAAATAAAAATTAATATCGGGTTGAGGTTTACGAAAAATTCAAAGTTATCACTTACAAAATCCTTCAAAGGCGCGGCTTGTGTATAATGGTAGTGTCAGCCGGTTGTGTGCAAATAAGAGAAAAGTTTGAACAAGGATGAATATAAAAATGAAAAACAAAAATCGTAAATCTCTAAGAGGAAAATTTTTAATGTAATATTTTTTTCAATTTTCTCCCCCTTCGCGTTCATTTCATCCATTTCATTTTCTTTTCTTCTTAGCATTTCCAGCCTTCTGCTTTAATGTTTTTCTAAAAGCTTTTTTCATCGCTGATTTCTGAGCATTACAATAGAGACAACAGGAATTCCCGCGACAGTTAAAACGACATAAACCCAGAACACTCCAGGTATTGGCCGGGGGCTCTTCGCCGCAGGTGGAGATATCAAACCAGGAAGAAATCCGCCAAGGTTCATCAGCGCGTACAACATCACGCATCGCCCATTTGCGCAAGTATTAGGTGTTGTTAACTGTTTTACGCCAGCATAAGCCAAGTCGGTTGATAAATTCCATATCCCAAAACTATTCCAATAATTCCGAGCATCGCTACAATGTGTGAAAACCTCCCGCCGAACCTGGATCCGCGATGCTTTGGTGAAATCTTTAAAAGTATTCTGCCGACAAGCATAAGCGAAAGCGCCGCTAACAAAGGGCCTCGTGAGCCTATCCAATCAACTGTTGCTCCAAGAAACAACATAGCGAGAGTTATTCCGGCAGTTTGGATTCCAACCATTCTTCCTGCATCAATATCATCCAGTTTAATAAAATCATTAAAAAAGATTGCCAGTAACCCAACAACACCAAAGTAAGTTAAGCCTTCTAAAACGTATGAAAGATTGACACCGAATAAAGCACGTGAAGTATGAGCCAGGTCTACAAATGGCTGGGAGAGATCCATTATGATATTTTCAACAAATCCAAATTCTTCTTTTGTCTTAGCTTGCTTGGCAGTTGCGAGCAGCACGAATATGTATGCAATAGGAGGAAGAGTTATTGAGAAAAGAAACCAGAGCGTTCCGTTAAGTCCCTTTTTAATGGCAGTTCTTGAGGTGCCAAGAACAAAGAAAATATAAAACATTATTGCAAGACCGATGAAAACAATTAACAGGTCGCTCATATTTCCTCACGTTAAAATATTATTTGAATTATTGGACTAAGGGCAATGAATGAAAAATATATTTTTTCGATTAATTAAAATTAACTAATAAATGTTATTAATTATTCAATTAGAAATAGAAAGGATTTTTGAAAATGCTTTGATTAGTGAAAGGAATTACTTTTCTATACTATGAAGATTTCCAAGATATCTTGGAACGGTGAAAGAAAATCTGCTTCCCTTGCCTTCCTCACTTTCTACCCAGAGAACACCATTATTCTTTTCTATAAACTCTTTACATAGAATCAGACCCAAACCAGTTCCTTTTTCGTTAGCAGTTCCGTCTCTGCGGGTTTGTTCGTCAATTCGAAATAAATTTTTTTGATCTTCCGGACTTATACCAATACCTGTATCGGTTACTGAAACCTCTGCATTATCACCGTTTATCATTCCTTTTATAACAATCTTCCCACCTGGATTTGTGAACTTTATACTATTCGATACAAAATTTCTAACGATAGTATCTATCATGTATTTATCAGCATAGATAAGAATACTATCATTCATATTGTTAACTAGTTCCAGCTTTTTATTATTGGCACTTTCTTTATATAAATTCATAATTTCCATCCCCAGTTCAGCAAGATTAATTATGCTTTTCTCAACCTTCAGTCTTCCGGATTGCAGCATTGACCATTCAAGTAGATTAAGAATTAAATTATAAACCTGTTGGGCGGAATTGTAAATGTTCAATATGGAATTCTTTATATCTGATGGATTCATCTCATCGTAAGAATGTGTTAGAAATTCAGTCAATCCCAGCAGCGAGTTAAATGGGCTTCTTAAGTCATGAGAAATTATGGAAAAGAATTTATCTTTAGAAGCATTTAGGTTTTTTAGCTCCTCTGTATACCTTAAAACTTGTTCTTCATTTCTTTTCCTCTTTGTGATATCCTGAATCTGAACGATG
>JAXHLB010000048.1:0-30724 GCA_034522695.1 Ignavibacteriaceae bacterium
GATGTAGCTCCCTTTTCATCCCTTTGCTCCATTGAACAATCACAAATTACTTCATATCATATTATAGTAATCATAAAAACATTTGATTAAATCGGAAATCGCAAATAAAAAATAACAATCTTCATTTACGGAGATCCGGTCAATAAACAAATTATGAAAGGAAAATAGTTATGTCACTCATTACATTAGTAATTGTTTTGGTTATTGTAGGAGTTGTACTCTGGCTAATTAACAGTTTTATACCGATGCAGTCGACCATAAAGAAAATCCTGAATGTGGTTGTAATAATTGTAGTGATTCTTTGGCTATTGAGTGCCTTCGGAGTCATAGGTAGCCTTGACACTATTCGTATCGGATAGAAAAGGTTTTCGTATTCTTTTATTGGAGCGTAATCCCAGTAAGGATCAAATATCTGTGACAAGACTCAAATATTAATTATTGCAGGGACAAGAGATTTCTTGTCCCTGCTGATTAAATCACTTCTTATAATATTCCATCGCTTCCGGCATATACTTTTTAAGATTAGCAATTCTCGTTTGATCTGAAGGATGGGGACTTAAAAATTCCGGTGGTGAACCACCAGTTTTACTTTGCGACATTCTCGTCCAGAAATCCAGAGCTGCATTCGGATTATAACCAGCCATTGCCATAGCTATCAATCCAATCCTGTCTGCTTCGCTTTCCTGTGTTCTGCTGAATGGAAGAATCACACCGACGGTAGAACCTAAACCATACGCTGTCATAAAAATATTCTGTGTTGTTTGAGGTTCGTTTTGTATTGCAACAGATAGAGCGACACCACCTAATTGTTGCATTAATCCCTGGCTCATTCTTTCAGCACCGTGTTGTGCAATGGCATGTGCAATTTCGTGACCCATCACAACAGCTAATCCTGTTTCATTTTGTGTTATTGGAAGTATTCCTGAATAAACAACAACTTTACCGCCCGGCATACACCAGGCATTTGCTTCAGGATTTTCAATTAGGTTGAACTCCCAGGCATATCCATTCAGTTCTTTAGAGAGATTATGTTGTGCAAAATATTTTTCAACAGCTTTTTGGATGTTTAATCCAACACTCTTCACCATGTTTGTGCTTTGAGCATCTGTGCTCAGTTTATTCTGTTGAAGGAATTGACTGTACTCCTGGAAGCTCAATGCATTTAGATCCGCAGAGGAAATCAGACTAAGCTGAGATCTCCCGGTAATCGGAACTGTGCTGCAATAATAAAATGTTATTGCAAGCAGAATGATCGGAACAAATAATTTTAAAGATTTCATATTAAACCTCTTGATTTTGATGTATTAAAAACCTGTTGAAATATATGAATTTATGAGAAGAGTCACAGTCGGGCAAAAGGATGAAAAAGGGTCTACATCCTTCAGGTTAAAAAAATCTAATTCCTTTTTCATTCTCTTGGCCGATTGTCCCGTTTTCCTTTTCTTTCTATAATGATGGTGTAATTAAAGAACAATGCAGGTCATGCATGTTCACTACAATAAATTTATAAACTATAATAGAGGTTATTATGAAAACTAATTTAACAAATCCAAAAACGTTCTTTAGCAGGTGGACGTTTTTCCTCGGTGCGATGCTGGTTCTAACTTTGATGACGCCTGACGCTACGCTAGCTCAATCTTCGCCGGCACCAGTGGATTTGGGAACAGCTGGCAATTTTGTAGTTCTAGCAAAAACGGGTATTTCAACAACCGGAACTACTGCAATCGTTGGAGATTTGGGTATTAGCCCTGCTGCTGCAACAGCCATAACCGGATTTGATTTGATACTGGACCCATCAGGTACATTCTCAACTTCAACTTTAGTTACAGGAAAAATATATGCTGCAGATTATACCGCACCAACTCCAACAATGTTGACAGTAGCTGTAGGTGACATGGAAACCGCATACACTGACGCAGCTGGTCGGCCAAATCCAGATTATACTGAACTGTACAGCGGAGATCTCACCGGGCAGACCCTTACTCGAGGTCTCTATAAATGGGGTACCGGGGTACCTGGTATCTGCTGGCGGTGTCACTATCTCGGGTACTGCGAGCGATGTATGGATTTTCCAGATCGCACAAGGTCTAACCCTGGCAAACGGAGCTACTATTACTTTACAGGGAGGCGCACAGGCTTCTAATATTTTCTGGCAGGTTGCCGGCAACGTTACTCTTGGAACATCTTCTGATTTTAAAGGAATTATATTATGTCAAACAGCCATTGTAATGCAGAATGGTGCAGCTTTTGACGGCAAAGCATTGGCACAGACTGCAGTTACATTAGATGCCAACAGTGTTGTACCCGTTGAATTAACTTCCTTCACAGCAACATCAAACGGAAAAGAAGTTATACTTAACTGGTCAACAGCATCGGAGCTTAATAATCAATTATTCGAAGTGCAAAGGAGTTTTGAAGGGAATGATTTTGCTACCGTCGGTTTTGTTTACGGTAAAGGAACAACAACAGAAAGACAGGATTATTCTTACAGTGATAAAAACCTTATCGATGGAAAATACTTTTACCGATTAAAACAGATCGACTACCTTGGAAGTTATGAATACTCAGAAGTGCTTGAAGTCGATTACAGAACATTTAAATCATACTTGCTCGAACAGAACTACCCCAATCCATTCAATCCAGCAACAACAATTGGCTTCGGTATAAAAGAAAAGTCATTTGTAAAAGTTATCATACTTAACAGCATTGGAGAGGAAGTAGCCGTAGTAGTAAATCAAGAGATGGAATCAGGATTTCACACAGCTCAGTTCAATGCAGCAAACCTGCCCAGCGGAGTTTATTTCTATCAGTTGAAAGCGGGAGAATTTACCAGTATGAAGAAAATGATTTTATTGAAGTAATAACTAACAAACCCAGCTCCTTTAAGGAACCGGGTTTATAGAAAATAATTTTGATGAAATAAAAAACTTCTATTTGACCTCTTTCTTAAAGCCCGCCAAAAAATTGGCGGGCTTTTTTCTAAATGAATCGGCCTGAAATAGGTTAACAGAAAAGGAGTCAAATTATTTAGACTTAGATAAAACTCTTGAAACAATTTCCATGAGTATTTCAATGATCAACAGTTGACCCATTAACAAAATACAATCTGAGTCAGATTATTTACTCATACCAAAGATGTAGTCCTTTTTCCATCCTCTTGACCGATTGAACAAGCCGATATTTCTTCATATTATATAATTGTAATCAATTAACTAAAACTCACACAAATTAAAGGAAAGAGGAATTATGAGAAACAAATATTTTATCTTAGCAATTTTCTTGCTAATTGCAGGATCAGTATTTACAGGTTGTCAGAACAATCAAGATACCGCCAAAGAAGAGGTTGAAAAGGCGAATCAAGATATGCTAGATGCACAGACTCAATTTGAAAAGGAATGGCAGCAGTTCAAGAGTGATGCCGAATTGAAAATTGATGCTAACCAAAAGCAAATTGACGATATCAAAGCGGCAATGCAAACTACAACTGCAAAATTCAAAACTAAATATGAGAACCAATTACTAACGTTAGAACAAAATAATATCGAATTGAAGAAAAAACTGAACAATTATAAATATGCGGGAAAAGATAATTGGGAAGATTTCAAAAGAGATTTTAATCGTGAAGTAGATACTGTTGTGGTCGCACTTAACGAGATTTTCCAAAATAAAGAATAGCTGTTGAGTGATTCTTCAATGGATAAAGATATGATAATTGCAGAATCAATGATAGAACCCGAGCATTTTATAATGCTGGATGTTGCAAATACTGTAAGTGGAAATGAATTTGATAGAAGCTATCCCTATGTTCAGATAGTCTATCCATCAGTTGTGAACTCTTATCTTGGTAATAAAGCCAATGAGAGTCATCCTGAAAATGGGTTGACTCAAAAGGAAAGAGGAAAATATTTTTCTACCATTATACTCAATCTTGATACGGATTATTAAGTTGTGCCGTTCCGAAATTAGAAGGTAAAGTAATCAGCGTTTTTCATATTTATCATATAACTATTAACGGCAATACAAGACTATAATATGGAATTAACTTTTTTCCTTAAAGGGATAGCCATAGGTTTTATAATGGCAATTCCAATCGGACCTATTGGAATAATGTGTATCCGCAAGACGCTTACCGAAGGAAGATTAAGCGGACTAATAATAGGACTTGGAGCTGCAACTGCAGATTTGTTTTACGGTTGTGTTGCAGTATTTGGACTTACAGTCATCTCAGATACACTTTCGGACCAACGATTATGGATACGAATAGTTGGAGGAGCGCTTCTTTTTTTCCTTGGTATAAAAACTTTTCGAGCCCAGCCAAAAGATCCGAAGCTTAAAATCAGCGGCAGCGGAAGGTTAAGATCATATTTTACTGTCGTTGTTCTGACACTTACCAATCCCTTAACCATTTTTGCTTTTATTGCTGTTTTTGCAGCGTTTGGTTTGGGAAACGGACTCAGTTTTTTTTCTGCAGTAGTTCTGGTTGCCGGAGTTTTTATCGGTTCATGTTTATGGTTTTTCTTACTTACTTCAGGTTCAATACTTTTCAGAAAGAAACTGGATTTAGTTGGCTTGATTTGGGTAAACAAAATTGCCGGTATTTTAATTATCATTTCTGGTTTTATTGTTATCGGGAGTTTGTTATGAATATTTTTTATAGGGACAATTAAATAATGTCTTATGAATGATATAATGCTTTTCTTCTGTTTTAGTAACACTTTAACCCTTCTTCCCATTATATGTGACTGCTTATCCTATTGTATTAGGAATTAATATTTATGTTATTATGGGGTTTATATGATGTATTTAGTTGTTTTTGTTGGTGACATTTTATAATGATTTTCTTCGGAATCTCTATCCGGTATGCATAGTGGGGGATGGTAATAGGGTTTCTGATTTAATGTATCCGGGGAAGAAAGATTACAATGAAAAGAAGAGGGTTAAAAAGACATCTCTCATCGAAGCAATAAGAGGGGTATGAGATTAATTAAGAGAGTAGTAGTATTGGGGGGTATAGTGTGACCGATTATTCCTGGTATGGGTTGTAGTGGATATTGGTGTAAATGGAGTTAATAGTCTTTCCAGAATAATGGGCTTTCTCCTGATCTGCATAGGAATTCAATTTGCAATAATTGGTGTGCAGGATTTAATATCAGATTCCGGGTATTGGCAAAAATTATAAACTCCACATCAATCGGGTCGTTCTTTTAAATCAATTTAAAATTTTATTTCTTTATACCACCCATAAGATGTAGCCCATTTTTCATCCCTTTGTCCGATTGAGTCACCTCAATTTTCTTCATAGTTTCTCATTAAAATTAAAATTTAATTTAGCCTTCTTATGCTTGTCAAAATAGCACCTGGATGATTATATGCTGGTTGATTGGACTAATATACCATCCAATACAGGTGCTGTTATTCACACGCTTCCGGTGGCTTCACTTGTTATAATAATAATTTCTGGTCATCCTCGGTGACTGGATAATCCTAATGAAAATTAACACCATATTGGAATGGAAAAGACTATGAAGAATACATTATCACTCGATGACGAATAGATGAATTACTAAATAAAAGTTATCTGATTGTGAATGTAATCCTTGTACGTGCTCAGAGGAGAAAAGATCAGTACTTTCAAGAATTGAAAGGAGTATTGAAAATATTTAATATAGAAAAGTTGGTATCTTATTCGAATATGAGTTTTATAGAGAAACAATTATCCAATAAGGTTTAGCAATGACTGTTTAATTTTAATGTAAAGTAGAAACAGTTAATTAATAATAAGCAATATCACAAAAAAAGGAGTTGTTATGAGTAAACACATTAGTGAAGGCGCAGTAAAATTATTGAAATCATTGGTATCTCCTCAAAAGGATTTGATGATGAATTGTGCAGCATTGAAGAAAGCCTCAAAAAGTATAAAGGGATAAAGATTTGAAGTAATAATATAAGTGTGGAAGACGGAAGATAAAACAATACAAAGTCAATCTTAAACTTGCTTTCCCTGTCGTATAAAAAATGAATTATATTTTTTTTTATTTAAATTAAATAAATCCTGATTCATCTTTCTATCTGAGGTTTTATGCATTCATTTTATTGTCTTTTTACTATTCTACTTTTACCATTCGCATCAATATTATGTCAGTGGGAATACCTATATAGGTGCCGACGCCTGTGGTATGTGCCATAAATCTGAAAAACAAGGCAGTCAACTTTAATCTGGAAAGTGCTCACGCGAAGCATTTGAAACCTTGAAAACTGATAAAGCAAATCAAATTGCTAAGGAAAAAGTTTAAAGAGCCCGCATAAACCTGGGAATGTTTAAAATGTCATGTGACCGCTATAATCTGGATGCAAAATGTTAGGTGAGAATTTAAAATTGAAGATGGCGTTCAATGTGAGACTTGCCACGAGCCGGATCGGCTATAAAGATATGAAAGTAATGAAGGATAAAAATTTATCAATCGAAAAAGGGTTAATCGTGCACGAAAAACTTGAAGATTTTTGCGTGAGCTGTCATAATAGTGAAAGCCCAACCTTCGTAGAGCTGGACATAAAAGCAGCCTGGGAAAAAATCAAACATAATATTCCGGAAGAAAAGAAATAATTTTATAGAACAGATATATAATAAACCCCGATAGATAGCTATTGGGGTTTTTAATTTATTCAACTCCATTCTCAAATATTTTGATCCTATATTTCTGAATTCTACAATACGGTCATCACCAGGCTGTTGAATAAAGGATTCTTGAGCTATTTTCCCCATCGGGGGATTAACTTATCTCTAAAGCCACAATATGATTAAACTCTCTGAATCCAACTAAACAGTAATAGGGACAACTTCATTAATTATTTTTCTTTTTTTTTTTTTTAACCGCTTAATTTCCAGTCTTGTCGTTAATCACCCAAAAGATGTAACTCCTTTTTCATCCCTTTGACCGATTTATTTTTTTTATTTCTCTTTATAAATTAAAATGAGTTAAAAATAAAGACTAAATGGAGGTTTCCTATGTTTAGATCTTCTATCATTAAGGAAGCAGGGGCTAAGTTTGATGGTATTCAAAAAGTTAATGGGGCGGATAAATTTGCACTTGCGACGGATCTGCAAACACACTCAACCTATTATTTTCCTATTAAAGGACTAACTAAAAAGAAAGTCAAACAGAGATTAATTAAGGAGAGGAAAAGATTTAAGAATTGAGTTATATGATAAGATTTTTCGCTAATTCATTTTTAAGTTAGAAATACATTATGAATTTAATGCAATTTTTATTCAGTGCAGTTATACTATTCATTGTTTATAAATTTTTTAGAACTCTGATTAAATTGGCCAGGAAAGAAGAGAATTAGACAGATTATTTTCGTGATCATAAAACTGCTATTTGAATAACCTCAGCCTGAATATCCTTTATTGAACAAATCAGATATAAGTGTATAAATCGAAATTGATTTAAGAAAATAGCTTTGATTTAGTTTTTCATCTTCCATAATCATCCGATAGATGTAGCCCATTTTTCATCCCTTTGCCCGATTGATACTATTACCTGAATCATCGTAATCTTCCATGTAAATAAAAATGAACAATGCAATTAAAAAATTTACTGTAGTATTACAATTTTATAATTAACACAAAGGGAAAACACATGAAGAAGAATAATTCATTTAAGTGGATTTTCACTTTATTGCTGATTCTTACGGTAGCGGCTTATTTCGGCTGTGAGAAGAAGACAGAAGAAAACGGCAATAAGAATAATCCAACTATAGAAACGAAAACACCTGATATAACCGGTAAATGGACCGGGGTATTTGACGGAAAGACAGCAGTTCTGGACATAACCGACCAGACTGACAGCAGTTTCTCGGGGAAAATAAACATCAGTTACAGGCAGGCAATTAACCAGGAAGTAAAAGGTACTTTCAGCCCCACAACTCTTAAAATGTCAATGAAAGATCAATTGCAGAGCCGTTTTCAGGGAGAATACAGCGGCAGTTTATCAAAAGAAGCGGATAACTTTTCCGGTACTTTTACCTTGAACAATGACGGATCAAAATATTCATTTAATCTAAACAAAAAATAAAGGAAGCCAAAAATGAAAAAACTAATCTTATTACTTATCATCCCTCTAGTGATGTTGATAACATCCTGTGACTCGGATGACCCGTTTACCCCAACTCCGACAGGTAAAATTTATCTAACATCAATCCCGGCTGGTGCCGCGATTTGGATAGATGGTTCGAACACTTTCAAGACAACACCTGATACAGCAACAAATGTTGATCAGGGTGTGCGAAGTGTAACCCTCAAGCTGCAAGACTATAGAGATACTACCTTCACTATAAGTGTTACCGGAGGTCAGACAAGTGTAGTTACAAATATTGTACTTGTTTCAGATATTAAGACAACATTTTACGGTCCTGTAAGAATTTATGAAACAACTAACACTCCGGCATCAGAACCAAGCGGAATAGATCTTTCAACAGGATTGGCTCACGGCGTTTCTTCTCCTGAAGCAAATCTTGTAGATATTTATTTTTATAGTGATGGTGCAAACTTATATCTAATTCAGAGCGCTGATCTTTATACAGGACTTATAAGAAGAACAGACTTCTTTGTAAGCTCCAGTACCAATCTTTTTGACGAGGAGGATTCACCTGTTAAGAACTACAGGCACCTGGACAAATAAGATTAGACGACACAGAAAACAATTATGTATTTCTCTATGATCATGATGGTCATTACTCAAAAATGAAAATAGTCCTCAAAGGCGGTGGCGGTGGTCCTGGAGATCCTTCCTGGGTTGATGTTCAATGGTACTATAATAATATCACACTTGATAGGCGGTTTTAAAATTTAAGTCTTTAGAGCAGTAATTTCTAATAAGTTCTTATATGTTCCTCATCTTAAAATGAGGAACATTCATTTTAAAGTGATACTACATTTAAAGAAGTAAGGTTCTTTTTATTCAAAGAACATTAATCTATTCTAAATACACCATAAGACAGATTAGTTACAGTAACCATTCAGTAATCAAACAGTACTCAAACATTAATTCAAACTAAGGATTTAGTTCCCTTTTCATCCCTTTGGTCTATTTTTTTGTGACCAGTAATTAAATAGTTTCAAATAGGTTAGTTGAGGTATTTATTAATGCCTTAAAATAAAAGCGTCAAACTAAGGATGTTTTCAACTAACAAGCGGTTATAAAAGAGAATCATATGGCGAAGCGTATTGTTTGAATATGCACTTAAGCAATATGGACGAATGTATTAATCAATTTCTAAAAGGAGTTACTAATGAAAACACTGATAGCATTTCTATCTATCTTCATGATGTTTGTGCTGGCCATTCCGGTAAATGCGGATGCAAAAGGCGAGCTTAAACAATATTTTAGCAAGACAGCCGAGAAAGTGAAGGCAACTGAAAATGCGGACGAGAAGCGTGAAATTCTCAGCGAATCATTTCAGAATATGTCTAATGCCTTAGACAAGGTTCTTAGTTCTGGTTTATTTTCGGCTGATGATCTGGTCGGAATTGAAAGCTTCAAAGCTACTCTGCAAGAGAAACAAAATGAGCTTGAAGGTATCAATGGCTATCAATATGTACAGGATGCACAACTTAATGCCTTTGCTGATTACGTCGTGCAGGATATGGAACAGGCGTCAGCTCTTCTTACAATTCTTATTGTAGTCCTGATTGTACTCCTGGTTTTGATAATAATATAGTAGTCTCTATTTGATCTGACATACATATGCAAAACCCTAACAGTTCGTCTGTCAGGAGTGCCTCGAACTCTATGCTTTTCAAGAGCATTGGTTGTGTTATACTTTCTGTGTTTCTATTGTCCTGCAGTGCTGGTTCACCTGTTCAACTTGAATCTCAAAAGTTTGAGAAGGATTCAATTGCCGTACAATACTCAATCTTATTAGTTATTCATGGTGATAATGACTATCTCTATCATGATACCAGCGGTAACAAATACAAAGCAGACGAGAAAACTCTGGCAGAAGCAATAAGGGTTGCACAGCAAAACCCAAACGCTGAAGTATTTATCTTTCACCAAAAACCCAGGAGCCACTTTCTGTTCTTTTTTCCACTCCGGGATGGAGAATTTTATTACTACCGGAATGGTCTGCTTATCGCGAATGAATTATACTGGCGCGACCAGGAGCTATCAAATTTAGATAATGAAGTGAAGTTCTATAAAAGTTTCCGTACTGAGAGTCAACCGGAGAGAGTGAGTATGTTCCTTTACTTTGGTCACGAAATTCCCGAGTTTGGTGGTGCTGGCTACGATGCATCGTATCCGGACCGAACGTTCACTGTTCATGATCTTGCGAACGGAATGAAAGGCTTAACAACTGATTCCACAAAATTCGATCTCCTGGTACTCTCAACTTGTTATGGTGGTACGCCTTATAGTATCGGTACGCTTGGACCTTATGCACGAACAGTAATAGCTTCTCCAGACAATCTTCATTTATCATACTTCGATCTCAGTTCTCTGGAAAGCCTGAACCTAGGTTTGCAGGATGGTGATGTACCTGCATTTGCAAATAGATTTGCTCAACAATCGTTTGACCGTCTGACAAGAAATGTCCAGACTGCGGTTAGTGTTGCAGTGTACGATATTGACAGCGTTCAAGAATACTTGCACTTTGTCTATCCTACTTATGAAAATACATTGAACACCTTAAGTGAAAAGAAAAAAACATTTCCGGCAACGATTGAACACTGTGATTGTGCGGACATTCCTGAATACGTACGGCCAACGATGAACAGAGGAGTAAATGTATATTACAGACCAGCACTGTTCGGAAGATTAAAATCCAAGCAGAATCATTCAGGGTGGGAATGCCGGAAAGATTAGAATTAATGATTGAGCATTTTCTAAAAACTAAATCAGTTATATGGGAGAATTAGATATTAACAAAAACATAATTTATCACATCTATAAATGCGTATAAGGATAACAATTATACTTAATTCATTATAGCTAAAATGAAAATAATAAAGTGATTATAACATTAAATTATATTGTAAAAATTAATTTAAAACCATGAAAAAAAATAAAATTAAAAATGAAAAAATAAATCGAATTATGTGGTAGGATCAAGGGAGCTAAAAATTTAAAGATACGATGTTTTAATATTACATTTAATCCAAATATATATATGCTAATAATCAAAAAAAAATAAAAAAAGACCAAAAGGTGTATGTGACCCGTAACGAAAATATGAGTATAACCAAATACCTCCAACATACTCCATTATATCAATAAAATATTATTTCAATGATCTAGGAAAAAAAAACATCATACAAATAAAAATACATACATCCCCCAACGCAAAAGTTAAAGGTGTTTTATTAATAGTGGCTTATATGTAAAATTCCCTGTTAATATTATATTAACACGGTACATTATAAAAATAGTGAGATATAATAAATCAAAAAAAGGGAAAAACATAAAAAACCAAAAAATAAACGCGTAATTAAAATAAAAAAAAAAAAAAAATATAAACTTGAAGATAATAAGTGGGATATACCTGAACTGAGGAAACTGCTTGAGGAGATAATTCCACACTTCCTTTTTGAGGTTATTTTTAAAAAGGCAATATTATTAAATGCCCGCGAGATATTTAGGGATACTTAAACTCATTCTTGGCATCCAATAAAATATATAAAATAAAAAAAAGGGTAAAACAATTAAAAAATAAAAGTGAAGAAAAAAACGCCAAAACAAAAAACCCGCAACCAAAAAATGGATGATGTTCAGAGACTGGTGTATCTGCTTCAGGTTCATCAGGTTGACTTAACATCAGGTAGATACTGGAGTGTCCTATTCACCTCTTTGTTTTTCACCATTTATTCACTCTGACCCGGAAGGCAGTGGGATTGATCGTGAAGCTTTAATACTCTAATAAGGAGGATTTTTTTTTTTTGTTGTAAATAAAGTCTGTTCCATTTCGATGGAGGTTGATATACATAGATCAATAGTAGCATGTTACGAATATAAGGGGGATTCTTTTCACTCATTTTTTATCCTTTCCATCTCCGTTCGAAGCACTTATGAATGTATCCAGGGAAATATTGTTGATTCTCCTGCAAAGTAGAGTTTTGTCATTAATTTTTTTCATAATATCGAGAGTTTGTTTATCAGATAATATTATGCTTCCTCTGTTTTCAGAATCTTATAATCAATGCTATCAAATTTACGAGAAGGAAGGAGGATATATTTCATCATTGAGAAAAGCCATTTGATGAAGTGTCGTTGAGGATACAGGAGGGAATCCGCAATTATTCCGGATATATTCAGCTTCAACAAAATATTTACAACCAACGGAACTGCGGCGAGAAAGGAACCGGGCTTGGCTTACCTCTTTGCAAAGAATTTGTTGAAAGGAACGAGGGAAAAATATGGGTCGAAACTGAGCGGGGAAAAGGATCAAAATTTGTGTTCACTTTACCAAAACCAATTTCATAATAAGCTCTATTTTAAATTGTACAGATCTTATTTTTTTAATTAGACAAGAATTGTAACAAATGCAAAAAAGTTCAATGATGATTAAGGCTTACTCAAAATATTATTTTCTTCTAGAACAATTGGAGTTGAAATGAATAAAATCCGGATACTTCTTATTGAAGATAATAGAATTCTGCGTGAGAGCATGGCATCCATGTTTAAAAAGCGGCCCGATATACATGTTGTTGGTAATATTGGTAGTGGTGAAGATGTATTGCCGACGATAGGCAAGCTCAAGCCGGATATTTTGCTTATCGAACTGATATTGGCGAATCAAAATAGTTTGCAACTTGTAAAGCTAATCAGGTTACAGTTTCAGGAAATTCAGATAATAGTAATGGGACTGATACCTTTGCAATCTATTGTTTCCACATATATAGAAGTTGGAGTAGAAGGCTTTATACTTAAAGATGCGGACACCGCTCAATTTGTTGAAACGGTACTTAAAGTCAATCGAGGGCTTAAGGTTTTACCGTCTCCCTTAATCGGTTCACTTTTTTCTCAGATTGTTAAACAGGCAATTAACAAGCCCGCTTCTCCTCCTGCTACAGCTAAATTAATTCGTATGACAAATCGTGAGCAGGAGGTAACCGAGTTGATTGCCGAAGGTTTTACCAACAAAGAAATTGCACAAAAGCTTAACATTAAAACCTACACTGTTAAAAGTCACGTCCATAACATCCTCAAAAAATTAGCGGTTACTACGCGCGTTCAGATTGCAAAATATGTTCATCTTTCTGAATCTCAGAAATCTTCTTCGGATACCACTTCACTATTAGAGGAGTAAATATCATTTTTTAATCCAATGGATGTAGACCATTTTTCATTCCTTTGCCGGATTGATTCCCCTCGCTTCTCTTCATAATTTATTCTTGCATTTAAAAATAGAAATAAAAATTTGAAGGGCTGGCTTATTATGTATTTTATAAACGCAGCGGTTTTGGCAGCTTTTTGGTTACTTGGATTCCTGACGTCTTTCACCATGGGTGGAGCTATACATGTTCTAATGGTAATCGCAATTTTGTTGGTCCTGGCCAGGGTAATTAGCGGACGCAATCATGTTCGTATTGGTCAGGGCAATTAGCTGGAAGCGTTTAGCTTGATCCAGAGTTAAAAGTAACCTCCGTATAGATCAGTAACCTTTCACTCAAAAGATGTAGTTCCTTTTTCATCCCTTTGCCCGATTGTTTTGCCAAGAACATTCTAATAGCTTGTTGTGTGTTTAATAAAGTTTGATTTAATAGAAATCCCTGACACAAGCTCGTTTAATAATAAAGGGAATATCATGTATGAAAATTCACTAACTATAAAAAGAGGAAAAAAAATGAAAAGACTAATTTACTTGATCGTATTACTTGGTTTGGTTGCAATGAGCCAACCTAACTATGCACAGTTTAATGATTGGGGAACCAAGTTTGGTTTCCGTGGAAGTATGTTGTTTCCACAAAATGAGTTCGCAAATTTTGGATTTAGCGGAGATAACAATACTTCATTCGATTGGTTCAAAACTTCCTGGCTTGCTGACGGTTTTTTTGCGTTTGAATTAACTGATGCATTAGAATTGTCACTAAATGCTGGTTACGGAACTTATACAGGTAAAGCATATTTTGATGACCCCAATGTCAATTATGGTGAATATGAATCAACAATAATTCCGTTAAGCATTAGATTCCAGGTAACTCCGTTCGAAGTAAGGGGATGGAATCCTTATGCATACATTGGCGGCGGCGCTATGAACTTTAATGTTAAAACCAGACCCAACACTGACCTTGATCCAAATTCATCAACAATAGAGAATAGCTGGGTTGCATATTTTCCAGCCGGCATAGGTACTGAAATTGCACTTTCAGATGTTGTTCTGCTTGATTTTTCACTTGGCGGAGCTATTACTACTTCATATGATCTTGACGCTTATAAAAGCTTAGATGCAGAAGCCGGGGATGCATATTATAATGTATCGCTCGGTTTAACCTTTGTAGGTGAAAACTGCGAATCTGACAGAGATATGGATGGACTGGGAAAATGTGATGAAGAGAAATTCGGAACAGATCCTGAAAATCCGGATACAGATGCCGACGGTTTAAAGGATGGCGAGGAAGTCAACACATATCTTACCAACCCGCTGAACCCGGACACTGATGGTGATGGTTTAAAAGATGGTGAAGAAGTATTGAAGTACAAAACCGATCCTAATAAAGCTGATACCGACGGTGATGGCTTGAAAGACGGCGAAGAAGTTAATACATATAAAACTGATCCATTAGTAGCTGATTCAGATAAAGACGGTTTAAAAGATGGTGACGAAGTATTAAAATACAAAACCGATCCATTCAAAGCTGACACAGACGGTGATAGCTTATCAGATGGCGATGAAGTGTTGAAATACAAATCCGATCCATTAAAAGCTGATACTGACGGTGATGGTTTAAATGATGATAAAGAAGTGATGACTTACAAAACAGATCCTTTGAAAGTTGATACAGACGGCGGAACAATTGGTGATGGTGTTGAAGTTAAACGCGGAACCGATCCACTTGATCCTAAGGATGATATAATACAACTAAATGTTCCTATCGTTCTTGAGGGTATTACTTTTGCAACTAATAAGTCTGATGTTACTCCTGAATCCGAGAAGGTTCTTATGGGTGCACTTAAGACATTACAGGTACACTCTGATATCCTTGTTGAAATAAGTGGACATACGGATAATGTTGGCAGCAATGCAAACAACCAGAAACTATCTGAGAGAAGAGCGAATTCTGTTAAAGCATGGCTCGTTAGTAAAGGAATTCCTGCTGAAAGAATATCTGCTGTTGGTTATGGTGAAGAAAGCCCGAGGGTTTCAAACGATACCGAAGAAAACAGAAGAATGAATAGAAGAATTGAGTTCAAACGAACTAAGTAATTTGACCTTAATCTGATTAAAGGGTGTCTGCGGACACCCTTTTTATTTTAAAACTAACAAGTAATGCTCTACTTTCTGCGAAAAACCAGCTTATCTCAACCAATAGGCTTAGTTCCTTTTTCATCCCTTTGCCCGATTGATTGGCCAGGCTTCTTCGTTTACCTTTTAATGTGTTTAAAAATGATTTCTTAGAAATCTCAAGAACAAGCGCAACTCTAAAAGCGATAAACACATTTAGCAATTTTATTAAAAGAGGAATATTTGACAATGAGATATATAAAAGAGAAAATAATTCATATAGCAGTCCTTTTAAGTTTTTTTACAGCGGCCATCTTCGTTTTTAGCTGCTCTGATTCAACTTCGCCTGAAACCGGGCAGGGACAAGTAAAAATAACAATGGTTGATGCCCCCGCAGGTTATGACGAGGTAAACATAGTTGTTACCAGAGTTGAAGTTCATAAAGCAGACGCTGGTTCAAATGACGGCTGGATTGTAATAAACAATACTACAGCCACTTATGATCTGCTTTTATTAAGAAACGGTGCAAGTGCTGTGCTTGGTGATCACCCGCTCGATGCAGGTCGTTATACTCAGATTAGATTAATAATTGGGACAGGAAGTAACGTTGTTGTTGATGGAGTTACGTATCCTCTTGAAATTCCAAGTGGAGAGCAAACTGGTGTTAAACTTAATCACTCATTTGTTATCGAGGATGGACTTCTATACGAGCTATTGCTTGATTTTGATGCCGAGCGTTCAATTGTAGTTACGGGTAACGGGCAGTATAAGCTGAAACCTGTTATCAGAGTTACACCACTCGTAATCTCCGGAACCATTTCAGGAAACATAAATCCGGTAAGCGCTGCAGGTCTTGTTTATGCAATAAGCGGCACCGATACTGCACTTACAGTAGCCGAACCGATCACCGGGTCATTTATGTTGATGGCATTATTAGAGCAAACTTACAGGGTAGAAGTATTCTCAGCAGACCCTGCTTATAACGATACAACCATTACTAATGTAATCGTTGTAGCACAGCAGAATACGAATTTAGGAACGATCAACTTAAGTATTAGATAAATTTTTGAAAACAATAAAAGGAATATTAGTTATGAAAAAAAATATATTATTCACAATGGTTTTGGTTTTGATGATGATCTTAGCAAAACCAGTTACAGCGCAAGACCACGGGTTTGGAATGGGAATTATTTTAGGAGAACCAACCGGTCTAAGTGCAAAACTGTGGACAAGTAATGACAATGCATTTGATTTCGCAGCAGCGTGGTCATTCAAAAATTATCATCATAATAATAATCATAATGATGGCAGTTTACTTTTCCAGGCTGATTACGTTTGGCACTTCTTTGAATTAATGCCGGTCCCGTCAGGTAAATTACCATTATATATTGGAATTGGCGGTAGGGTAGTTCTGGCTGATGATCCTAGTTTTGGTGTAAGAATTCCTATAGGTATAAACTATCTGTTTGCTGATGCACCAATAGATGTTTTTCTGGAACTCGTACCTATTCTTGATTTATCCCCCGAAACTGACTTTGGAGTCGGCGGTGGTTTAGGAATAAGATACTGGTTTAATTGAGCTAAAAATTGGGTGGGAAAATTAAGGGCGGGTTAATCCCGCCTTTAGTTATTTGTCTTCCATCTGAATAAATACTTTTTAAATGAAAACACAGAGGACAATATGAAAAGTGCTCAAATTAAAATGCTGAAGTTCACCGGTGGTAACTTGGTAATTCTGAAAGAATCGCTCTTAATCAAAGAGCACGACAAATAAATTATGTTTTTTAGCTATCAACAAAAAATTTGAGGAATCTCAAATGAAAATATTCGGTGGAGATGCTGAAAGCAAGAATAAAAAAATTGCAGTTGATAGTAATAACAAACTAAATGTATAACTGTTTTAAATAACTTTAAGAGGAACAAAATGAAGAAGATAAGAGGAATAATTTTAATTGCAGTAGTTGCAAGCGTGGCTCTGCTTAGTTTCAGCTGCGGCACGAGCAATACTGTTAAAGGTGGTGTTATAGGCGGCGTTGGTGGTGCTGTGGTTGGAGGAATTGTTGGTAACGAATTAGGTAATACAGCCGCGGGTGCTATTATCGGTGCAGTGGTTGGCGGAACTGCCGGAGCTTTAATAGGAAATCATATGGATAAGCAGGCTGAAGAAATGGAAAATGAAATTGAAGGTGTAGAAGTTGAAAGAATAGGCGAGGGCATAAAGCTTACCTTCGAATCCGGAATTTTATTTGCATACGATTCAGCAACATTGCAGCCTGATGCTAAAACAAACATTTACAAGCTCGCCGACATTCTTAAAAAGTATCCTGATTCAAATATACTTATTGCAGGGCATACCGATTCTGATGGCACAGAGCAATACAATCAGTCTCTATCCGAGAGAAGAGCTCAGGCTGTTTCAGATTATACAAAGCTGCAAGGAGTTAATCCCTCAAGACTTTCAGTTATCGGAATAGGTGAAATGGAACCTGTTGCAACAAATGAATCAGTTGAAGGAAAGCAGCTTAACAGAAGAGTTGAGATTGCAATCTTTGCAAATGAAGATCTTAAAGCAGCGGCTGAAAGAGGCGAGCTTTAATTTAGAATTATTTAAGCTCTTAGTAAAAAATGGATTAGCCTGTAGTTGATTTTCTGAGGCAGATAAATTCATCGAATAAATAAGTGATGAGCAGAACTGATTAAATGAATATGTCTTTAAAGCAGTAAAATCTGAATGGAACAAATGAAATTTTTCGGAGATGTTGGTAACGCAATGTTGGACCTTAAAACAATAAAAACTTGCGTCTTAATTAACTGTCACGATTTTTATCTATCGAATTATACTTTGTCCTTCAATTTTACTGCTGATTTTATAAGGAGCTGTTTCTAAAAAATCGTTTGTGATCAATTATGATTATTAGTCATTAACAATGTTGATTTAGTGTGTCTGCAATCCGAGTATGGAAAATTTGTAAAGTTAGTTTAATTAAAATCGCTCAGTTTTGTTTATACTGATTGTGTAAACAGAACAGTCATTATTCCTCTTCACCATTCGCACTCAACTTCACTGATCTTATCATATCTGCTTACTGATTTTCTCTAAAGTAAATTTCAAAAATATTAAGTAGTTTTAGGATGTTAAAAAACAGAATCTAATCAAAAGGAGAAAATGCGATGAGCAAAGAACTAATCCAGAAAAAAGATACAAAGAAAAAACCTCTGAAGACTAAGGCGGAAAAGAAAGCAGCTAAAAGAGAAAAGAAAATGGGGAAAAGCGGTAGCGGAGATCTGAACCAAAAATTTAATTAGTTAAACTTGCCTGACAGCAGTAAGATTCGTGGCTGACCTTTTTGTCCGAAGCGCCAGCCCGAATTGACTTGGCCGTCACGGCCTAAGATGTAGTATTCTGCGAAGTTGCCATTCTGGCAAAGTCCAGAATCTCACGCCGTCTGATTCCTGACAAGCAGGAATGACGGCTCAAACAATCAGATGCAGGTGTGACATTCGTGAATTCGTGGCAACACTTTTTGCCTGAAGCATCAACCTAACTTTTTGCTTTAAACTTACGGAAGCTTCTTCCCGAACGGTTTCTCGAACCTTTTCTAAACCCGAATGCACCCGGTCTTTTGTCAAACTTGTTATGCACAGCCGGGTTCTCACCTTCTTTAATATCAAGCATTTTGTACGGATGATCTGTAATAACTGAAATAGGAAGCTTTATGAGTTTGTTAATAGAACTCAGGTAAGAAATTTCTTCGGGATCGCAGAATGAAAGTGCTGTTCCTCCCAAACCGGCTCGTGCTGTGCGACCAATTCTGTGAATGTATGCTTCAGCGAATTCAGGGATATCATAATTAAAGACGTGAGATAATTTATCAATATCAATTCCGCGGGCTGCAATGTCAGTTGCGACAAGCACTTTGGTTTTGTTCAATTTAAAATTATTGAGTGCACGCTGCCTTGCCTGCTGCGATTTATTTCCGTGAATAGAATCCGCATTGATTTTAGCATCATTTAAAACTTTTGTGATTACATCTGCAGCGCGCTTTGTTCTTGTAAATACAAGTGCTGATTCAATGTTTTCATTTTTCAGAATGTGGAGGAGCAGTTTCTTTTTATCCGATTTGGTAACGAAGTAAACAGCCTGATTAACAGCTTCAACTGTTTTTTGCTCAGGTGAAACTTCAATCTTTACGGGATTAATTAAAATTGTATTTGCCAGCTTAATAATTTCCTTGGGCATAGTTGCAGAGAATAACAGCGTCTGTCTGTGTGAAGGCAGCTTTTCTATTATCTTCTTAACATCATTTATGAAACCCATATCCAGCATACGGTCCGCTTCATCGAGCACAAATATTTTTATGGTGTTAAGACTTATGTATCTCTGGTTCATCAGGTCGAGCAGTCTTCCCGGTGTTGCAATAAGAATATCCACTCCTTCTCGCAGCTTCATTGTTTGTGCTCTTTGAGAAACACCGCCGAACACAACAGCATTCTTCAAGCCTGTGTGTTTTCCGTAAGTGTTAAAGCTTTCGCTTACCTGCAGGGCGAGTTCTCTGGTTGGAGCAAGTATTAAAGACTTAATTATTCTTTTTGATTTATGGTGTTCTTTTTCTTCGTGAAGGATTTGCAATATCGGAACAGCAAACGCTGCAGTTTTACCTGTGCCTGTTTGTGCGCAGCCGATCAAGTCCTTTCTTTCAAGGATGACAGGAATTGCCTGTCGCTGGATTGGTGTAGGTATTGTATAACCTTCGTGTGATAAAGCCGTTTGTAACGGTTTTATGAGATTCAAATTTTCGAATGACATATTACTTTCTGTTTAGTTGCCGTAAGAAAACTATTTCACGGTCTAATCAGAACAGAAATGTTTTTACAGCGGGTTAATAAATTAAGATTTGTAAAAAAACGCTATCAGAATTGTTTAATTGAAGGCATATTTTAGAAATCAACTGGACAAAGTTACACTTATTAAGCTACAACTCAAACTAATGTAATTGAAGGTTGATAGTTGCTTTAGAGAAGGAATGAATTCATTACCCGTCATTCCGGCGAAGTCCTGAAAGGACGAGTCCGGAATCTCACGCCGTCTGATTCTAACAGAGTTCGTCAGTCCCTACAGAGTCTGACTACCCGATAAACAGGAATGACCGCAAGAATGTTATGACAATAACAAATTGTACCTATTACTGAATTACAAAACCTGATTCAACCTGAAGTTAAGTCTTACAGTTGTTCCCGGTTCAAACACTCTGCTGCCGGATGCAAACGGATCTCTTAAATATGAAAGATGCTGGTAGTAAAGCGCATTGGTAATATTTTCAACTTCCAGGGAAATAAGAAACGTACTTGCATTATACACAGCACCAATATCAATCCTGTTCCAGGCGGGCGTTGTTGTTTCTTTCAACAACTCATCAACTCTCAATTGTGCATCGTTGTAAGTGTGTCTCAGGTAAACGAATGTATTGTAAAATGAAGGAGATGTCAGACTCGTTGAAATACTTAGAGGCTGAATTTCGGACAGAGGCGAATCGTTAGTTGTGTTTTGTGCATAAGTGTATGATGCATTCATCTGAATGAACTTCCACTCAAAACCAAAGTTGAGTCCTATGAAATATGCGTTTACATTTTCATAAGTCGTGTACGGTTTCGTGCCGACAGATTTATTTGTAAGGTTCACATAATTCCACGCTTGCGTTGCAAATGCTTCAAGTCTGATTCTCTGGTAATTCAAAGAACCACGCACAGTTCCTCTCATCGGCTGATTGAGAGTCGGATTGCCGGACCAGTTTGGATTTGTCATCGGTCTCTGAATAGCAATAAATAAATATTCAGTCTCCGGCGCTTCAGATGCAGCTTCGATAATTGCACCAGTTCCCCAATCATCATTTAATGACGTAGAGTAGTTTGCACTCAAACCAAAAACAGGAAACCATCTGCTGCCTTCAGCATCAGGATATAATGATTTATAAAAATTCAGTCTTTCTTCTTCGCCCACACTCTGATATGAAACTCCGGCTTTTCCGGTAAGAGTGAATTTGTCAAAGCTCAATGATTTGTTCACCGCACCATAAAAACTATTTACGTCAGGCATCATATTGTTTGTAAGAGTCATTGTCGGCATGACCATCACGTTGTCAAGATTCCAATTCCTGTAATAAACATCATAAAAACTTCCGACTGCACCCACCGTCAAATTTTTCCCGATGCTTTCCATAAACATTGTCGATTGCCGAAGATCATTATCCATTACGTGCCGGGTATAGTTAAAATAAACTTTATTCTCATTATAGCTTAAATGTGTGCTGATGACTTTGTTATCTCTTTCATCCATCTTCAAATAAGGAAATGAAACATTTTCGGTATAAGTGAATGCTGCGCCGTATTTCCATAATGATGATGCACCGTTGAATGTTGCTTCAGCAAGTTTGTAAGCAAAATTATCTTTGTAATCATATAAATCTTTAAATGATCTTCCATCCGCATCCTCATACGGAAGCCCGGTTGAATATCTTACAGAAAGTCTCTGGTTAAAACCTTCGGCGGAAAGTGAGCCGTCAAAACTCTGTGAAGAAGCTGATGATCCGGACAAGCCTGCCTTCAGTGAAATTGGTTCCAACGGAACTGCTCTGTGAAAAGAAACTTTGCCTCCCAGTCCGCTTTGAATATCTCCAGCTGTTTTATTTAATTCAAGTGATTCCAGTTCCAATGAATTAACACGCGAAAGAGGTGAGTCCATCCTGTTGGGACAAGCGCAATGATACCGCTCACCATCAACAACAACAGAAACATCTCCTTTCTTAAATCCATCCGCATAAATATCCTGTGCGAAGAAAACTCCTTTGCGGATAAGATTGAATCCATTCCTGTTCAGCAGCGAAGAAAGATTATCTTTTTCAATCGGTGTTTGATAATCACCCAGACTTAATTTTTGTGAAGTGACCTCAACTGGCTCGAGCCAATAGATTTTTAAGCTGTCGCTCCACTGTGCCTGTAAGCTGCTCGTCAATAATATTATGCTAATAAAAAGAGTTGAGATTTTTATTCTCATTTATCCTAATCCTTCTGTTGTTTTGACGAAACATAAATAAAATTATAATCAGATAAAATAGTCTGGTTATCAATATTTGCATAGTAGCAATATTGTATCTGAAAAAAGATTCTGCTGGATAATTCAAAGAGAGATGCGGAACAACCCGCAGTCGTCATTCCGGCGAATGTAATGAGTCCGGAATCTGCGTCCTAGAGGTCTCGAAATCAGCCTCGGTGGACAGAATCGCGGGATGACAGAACCCAATCAACATTAGTTGAAAGGCCATTACACTGTAATCATTTCAGTATTCGTTCCATTTTAAATGTAAGATTGCTGTCCAAAGGATTCCTACTCGTTAATAAACCGCCGGCAGGTTCAGTAGAGTCAAAAAGTATTATCTTACCGGAGAAAAAATTCTTTTCTCCACTCAAAAGATTTAAGGTGTCCTATGAAAACCCGCATTACATTTCTCTTCTTATTAATAATAAGCATCACCGTCTATGCACAATTCCCAGACAGCGAAACTGATGGAAAATACTACGAAGTAAACGGTGCAAAACTCTGGACGCTAAGCTTTGGTGAAGGTGATCCTTTATTTTTTATTGCGGGCGGTCCGGGCAACACACATTACGGGCTAAGACATTTCGATTCGCTTTCAACAACAAATACACTGGTTTATTATGATGCTTTTGGAAGAGGGAAATCTGATACAGCAAAAGTTGTTACCGAGTATACTCTGGAAAGAGATATTGAAGACCTCGAAGGATTGCGCATCGCAATGGGTTTTGATAAAATAAATATTCTCGGTCACTCTTACGGCGGAGTTGTTGCACAGGGCTACGCAATTAAATATCCGGAAAACGTTTCTCATCTTATACTTGCAAATTCATTCCACAGCTATTTGATGTGGCAGGAGAACTGCGATAACTCCAATCACGAAATAAAAACAAACTATCCTGAAGTCTGGGAAGAGCTGATGAAAGTTAGAATGCAGGGCGCAGTTTCAAGCGATCCGGTGCATTATGAAATTTACGGACGTGTGCCTTACGGATTTTTGTATGCTTACAACCCCGAAAACTTTAAGCCACGAGGAAGAAAACCATATCCTAATCCGCTGAACGTAAAACTGTATTACCAGATGGTTGGCAGAGACGGCGACTTTGAACTTACAAGCTGCATAGGGACATTTGATTACAGGAAGCAGTTAAAAGATTTGAAGATGCCCGTACTTATTTACGGCGGACGCTACGACCGCGTTGCTGTTCCGCGGATGATGGTAGAGTATAAAATGTATTGTCCGCAGGCTGAGTTTGTTATGTTTGAAAAAAGCGGACACAACCCGCAGGTAGAAGAACCCTCTGCACTTTTTGCTTTGATAAGAGAGTTTTTGGGAGTTACTTCTCCTGGCCGTCACGAGATAACTGGTAAATTGTCACGGTACGCCGGTTACATTTCTGCAAATCGTCCAAGAGGTGGATGATTATCATCCGTTCAATGGTTATTATCATCCAGCAAATTCCTTTTGCCCCCCCCCCCCCCCCCCCCCCGTGGACGTAGGATTAACTCTGCTAAGTTTGTTATGTTTTGTCCTCGAAAAAGCGGGCACAACCCGCAGGTGGAACCCCCCCCCTATAACCCTCTTTCCCCTCCCCTCCTCTCCCATTCCTTTCTTATTAATATCAATCCCTTTTCTTCTCCCCCCCCTCATTTTTTTTTTTGAACCCTCCAAACTATTTGTTTTGACAAGCGAGTTTTTCCGGGGAGTAAGTATTTAATCTGAACCCTGTTCCGAACTTGTTTCGGGATCTGCATTCATTTCAGGATCTCAGATGATTATCTTTTAACAGACCAGGCAATTCGGGAAAGATTTTGTTATTCGAAATTAAAGAAGGCGGTCATTCTCTAAATTAGCTGAAGGTAGAAATTTCATTTTTTGTTTTGACTTATCGAAACTAACAGACTAATATAGGAACTGAAAGTTTATACGGATTGTCGAGTTCTGGATAGTAAATTACAATACAGGAAGGAAAAGGGCGCCGAATTTTTTGAGACTCCGAAACTTATCCTGCCCGATACGAATCGAATTTCTGACGATTTCATAACCCAATCGTGCCACCACTTTGTATCTGTTCTGCTTGGGATTAAACAAACTACTAGTGCCCCACGCTGACTCTCATTAAAAGCTTTTTCTCATCCACTTAGAAATATCACGACCATATGGCGGATTCATCCAGCATCGAAAAGGACTCCACTCTCCTTTTAAACCATCAGCTGATTTGTCAAAATATATTTTACATTTTGCATTTTCAGAAGTGGCGCAAACATCAACCTGAAATTTAAATTCCTATTTTCAAAGGCAAGAAAACATAAGTTGGCGTTTCCCACTCTTCAGTTCGGCTGGTAAACAAGCCTCTCGTTAGACGAGATTTTTCTTCAGTGTGGGTTCGAGTGATGCTGTCTGGATTGTAATTTCTTCATTTAGACTTATATTTCTGTTTTCAATCAAACTTAGTTCGATCGTTTTTGTGTGCAAGTTCCGAAACTACATAGTATGGTAAGAATTTTACTCTTTGTTTTCAATTTTCTTAAATGCATTGAATGTCATTGTTGATTCAAATTGCTTTTGACGTTTCCTATCTGACTACAATTCTAAAATCAACGTTGAAGTCTTGTGATTCAAGGAATTTTAACAGAGAAGTTTAAAGTCTGTTGAATATTTCCACCTCAAACAGAGCCTGTGGAAAATTTCTTTCATTAAACCAAGATACATCGATTCTACGTGCTCTGTCGATTATATAATCGTAGGTGAAATTATAATAGCTATCTATTGTAGAAAAATCTTTCAGTGGTCTCTTTAGATATTTTTTATTCTTATCCTCACTTGGTACGAATGTGTTGATAGTTTTTTAGTCTTCCAATTTCAAGTAATAAGTCCCTGATAGTATGAATGATTAAACCCAACTTCCTTCTTAGTCTTCTTGCTCTGAATGTCAAAAAGTTTTAACAATTTTTCCCTTTCTTCCTTTCAGTGCCCATAGACCAGGTTTAATCTTGAAAAAGAATTCTCTCATCTCTGAACAATCCGTCTTATAGATGCAAATGGAGTTTTAGTCCCCCACTTAACCTTCTCAACTTTTAAAGACTTCTTGGTACAATTTTCCTAAGGTGGAATAACCACCATTAGCCTTCATTACCTCAATTACTGCTTCATATTGCTTCATAAGATAATCTCCAACAATGAATTTATTAAATGGAATTATTTTCAACTGATTAAGCTAGATTAAAAAATACTTATTAATCAAATATATGAGTGATACTCAAGAGATCGAAGAGAATTGCATTAACTTCTTAAAATTAAAATCCAATTAAATTGTGCGGAATTATTCTTTATGAGAAATACCATCACTGGTTAGTAAGTATAAATTTCTTTCTGTAGCTACATATTAAAGTATATAACGAGAACTGCAATACAAATCACCAATCCAGCTATTGCCTGCAATACAACTTCGCTTTTACTTAATATATTTTTAAACCAGCCAAGCGGTGTCCACCTAAGCCAGTGCCATTCTTGCGGTAAAGGTTTCTGAAGAAAAATGTAGTAAGTAACATCCTGCGCACCAAATAGTTTTAATATCACACCGCAGAGAGCAGGCACCCATCCAAACAGCAAACCTAAAAATATAAACAGCATTGCATCGAACATAAACTGGTTAATACTGGTACGCTTTTATTATTTCTTTTTCGGGCATTGTGGTTGTTCTGCGTATTAAGAGTAAAGTGATAGCCAAGAATATCAAACAGGTTGCTCATCAGCAGAAAAAGAAACGGAACAGCAAAGGGAGTGTAAAAAGATAAAGCTACCAAAAGCAGAACGAGCAGAAAGTTCAGTCCTGTTAGCTTGTAAAAGAATATGTTTTTTAGTGTTCCCACTTTTTAACTAAAATTAATTAAACATCCGGCTTTTACCATCGCTCAATTACGTGTTGAACATTACTGTCATTCTGGTCGAGCGCCCACTGTGGCAGGGCGGGCGAGACCGGAATCTCTAGTTTCCTCATGGGCCCCGAGGAAGCGGCGGTCCATTCTTTTTAGTTCCCACCTCTTTGGTGAGTGTTTACTTTAAAACTCCACCCACTCTCAGGTTTATTCCGTATTCAAGATAAGCTTTCAGGCAACAGAGGAAATGTGTCCAGCCTTCAACTTGTCCCATACATTGATTAGCTCCTTTGTAATCTGCAGGCCATTCGGACTCAGTTACTTTAACAAGGGTTTGGTTTTCACCTTTTGAATCAAGAGTAATGACAACAACGCAGTTTACACCGCTTCCATTCCATTCAAAAGAAACCACTTTGTCCTTTTCAATCTTTCCGACTTTCACTTCGTGTTCACCTTCGAAATCTTCCCACGCCCAGGTAAGTGTTTTTCCGCTTTCCATTTTCCCTGTGCTTGTTGATATGAAGTACTTGTTCATTATTTCAGGATTAATAATAGCTTCAAAAATTTCCCGTGCAGGTTTTAGAATTCCCATCTGGGCTTTTGCTTTAATTTTATCTTCGGTCATAAAAATCCTCTGAAGTATTTTGGAATAAAAATTTTCTTGCCACTAACCTGACTGACATCAGGCAAGTATACATTAATTTTCATGAATATTTTAACATATTTCCACAGTTACTTTACTAAATACGGTTGCTAAACTGACTCAATTAACGTAAATTCCGTCAGTTAACTGACGCAATTTATATGAATATACCAAGAAAAGCGCTAAATCTACTAAAAAACAAAGTTCAACCCGGTAAGGTAGTAATACTGCTCGGTGCCAGAAGAGTAGGAAAGACTTTCCTGCTGAATCAATATCTGAAGGTGATTAAAGAAAAATATATTTTCTGGAACGGAGAAGATTTTGCTGTTCACGATTTACTCAAAAGACGAAGCGTTCAGAACTACAAAAATATTTTGGCCGACGCGAAGCTGCTCATTATTGATGAAGCTCAAAAAATTCCAGAAGCAGGACCAATATTAAAACTAATTGTTGACTCCTTTGAGGATCTGAAAATAGTAGTTACTGGTTCATCGGCATTTGATATATCAAACTTAACAGGTGAGCCACTTACCGGAAGAAAAAGAGAGGTTACATTATTTCCTGTCTCTGAAAACGAGTTCAGCCAGGTTGAAAAACCTGAAGCAAGGTTTGATAACCTTATGCAAAGATTAGTTTATGGAAATCTGCCTGAGCTTGTAAACATTGCCAGTATTGAGTCTAAAACCGAGTATCTCCGTGACATTATTAATTCTTATCTTTTTAAAAGACATATTGGCGTTTGAGAACCTGCGCAACTCTTCAAAACTTTTTGATTTACTTAAGCTCATAGCTTTGCAGGTTGGCAACGAAGTATCTTTACAGGAATTAGGCAAACAACTTGCAATGTCGAAAAATACAGTTGAAAGATATCTCGATATTCTTTCAAAAGTTTTTATTGTGTACAGATTGAACGGCTTTAGCAGAAATCTCAGAAAAGAAATTGTTAAAAACTCTAAATGGTATTTTTATGATAACGGAATACGGAACGCTATCGTTGCTAATTTTAATGTAATAAACAGTCGTGATGATCTGGGATTGCTATGGGAAAATTATATGATGAGTGAACGCATTAAAAATAATCATTACGGCGGAGTTGTTTATAATAAATATTTCTGGAGAACATACGACCAGCAGGAAATTGATTTGATAGAAGAAAGTGAAGGAAAGCTATTTGCTTACGAATTTAAGTGGAAGTCTGATAAGCACGAAATTCCTGCTGCCTGGAAAGCTGCATATCCGAGCTCTGTATATAATCTAATTACAAATCAGAATTATTCAGAATGGTTAAAAGAATAACCTTCCATCACTTTCCGCTTCGCAACTCATAAACTATCAGTATTTTTGAAGCGCTAATTCAACAAAATATCGGACAACTAAAATGAAATATATCTTATCTTCTGCAACCTTAGAGGTTGCAAAAACAGAACCTCGAAGGTTATTGACCTTACTGCTTTTTCTCATCTCTGCAACATCGATGTTTGCACAGATCGCTGCAGATGATGTTCAAACTTTTACTCTTAAGAACGGTATGAAAATTTTAGTTCTTGAGAACAGTGCAATCCCAAATGCAAATATGTATTTGTTCTACAAAGTCGGTTCGCGAAATGAATACATCGGCATAACCGGCATCTCGCATTTCTTTGAGCATATGATGTTCAACGGTGCAAAGAAATACGGACCGAAACAATTCGACCGTGTGATGGAAGCCAACGGCGGGGCTAATAACGCGTACACTTCCGAAAACATCACCGCTTACACAAACTGGTTTCCAAAATCTGCGCTTGAAGTAATATTTGATCTTGAAGCCGATAGAGTTGCCCATCTAAATTTTGATACAGTGATGATTGAAAGCGAGCGCGGTGTAATTCTTTCTGAACGATCAACCGGACTGGAGAATAATCCTCTGGAACAGCTATGGCAGGAGATTCAGGCAACAGCTTTCGTTGCTCATCCATATATGTGGCCGGTGATTGGGTGGGAGTCGGATATCAAAAACTGGACTAAGCAGGATCTTGAAAATTATTTTCACACTTACTACGCACCGAACAACTGTCTTGTTGTAATTTCCGGTGATGTGAAATTAGATGAAGTAAAAAGTCTGGCGCAAAAATATTTTGAACCAATTCCCGCGGGACCAAAGCCCCGGAAAGTTCACACAGTCGAACCACCGCAGACAGGAAGAGAGGAGAGTGTTCGTTCAGCGAGAAGTTCCAACACCGTACTTGTTGATAACTTACCACGTTCCTCAAACTGGAAGTGCTGATTATTACGCTCTTGATCTGCTGAGTTCGATTTTGTCACAGGGGCGATCATCCAGACTTTACAGCTCGCTTGTTGAAGAGAATCAGCTTGCGCTTGAGGTGGGAACCTATTTCCCGGAAGCCTTTGATCCGACACTGTTTTATTTCTACGGAGTTTGTAATGATGGTGTTAAGGCGTCCGAACTTGAAAAAGCTATACTTGATGAAGTAGCCAAGCTTATTGACGAAGGAATAAATGAAAATGAATTGCAGAAAGTAAAAAACCAAAAGTTGATGGAATTTTACAGAACTATGGAGACTATAAGCGGTTTGTCAAATACAATTGGCACGTATGAATTATTCTTTGGTGATTACAAAAAGCTTTTTAGCGCACCTGATGATTATAAAAAAGTAACTGTGGATGATATCAAAAGAGTTGCAGGAGAATATTTCACAAAGCAAAACAGAACAGTTGGAATACTGAATACGGAGGAAGAACAATGAAAGCAAATGGAAGATGTAAAATGGAAGCGCCCGATGGAAGAGGGAAATTGATGTATGACGGTATGAATGTATGGGCCTTGCGGGATCATACAACCATTCATCCATACAATCATACTCGTATTACTTTTAGGTGCAACGACTTTTGCTCAGTTCAAGTTACCAGCTTACGAAACTTTTAATTTGGATAATGGACTGACCGTTTATTTAATGGAGAAGAAAGATGTTCCGTTAATTTCATTCTCTGCAGTATTTGATGGAGGAGTTATTAAAGATGGTTCTATTTCAGACATTGCTTCTTTCGCAGCAGAGGCTTTGCGATTTGGAACAACGAATTACTCAAAGTCACAGATTGATTCGCTCTTCAATTTTTACGGTAGTAATATCAGTATTTATGCGAATGCAGATTTCTCAGGTTTGTATACACAGTTTATTAAGGATAACACAGAAAAACTTTTTCCTGTAATTAAAAAGATTATCTTAAATCCATCCTTCCCTGAAACTGAAATAGAAAAAAGAAAACAAAGATGGATTGCGGAATTGGATCAGGCAAAGGAAAGTCCACGTTCTGTCATTGGCAGTTATTTTAACAAGCATATTTTCGGTGATTCACCTTATGGAAATCCGGTAAACGGGACTAAAGCAGGAATTGGCAGCATCACTTTGGAAAAAGTAAAAGAATTTTATGATGAGAGCTACATACCCGAAAGTTCTGCAATTGCATTGGTGGGAGATTTCAATTCTTCTGATATGAAAAAACTGATTGAGGAATACTTTGGCGGATGGATGAACGAAGGACAGAAATTAATTTCAGATCTGAAAGCTGTTGACGCACCATTTGAATCTGCTTCGGTTTATCTTATCAACAAGGAAAATGCAACCGAAACAACTTTTATAGTTGGCAGCTATGGCACAACAATGAGCAACGAA
>JAXHLB010000049.1:0-111328 GCA_034522695.1 Ignavibacteriaceae bacterium
AGAAGAAAAAGAAATACGCAAACGTTATTATGCTGCTGCTTATCCTTTTTGTTCTTTTCTTTATTGTTTTAACAGGATAGAAGTTTGAAAGTAACTTCTGAGCAAATTGTAAAAAGTTACATATCAGATATCAAAGCAGCGGATGCAAAATTTTTGAATAAGGAAATTGAGCTTTCAGGAAAAGTAAAATCATTCTTTCAATTTGAAGTAGAAAAAAGTTTGCTTGAACTGGAAACCGGAAATAGTGAACTTCAACTTTTTTGTCTGTTGATGAATAAAGAAACCGAAGAGAAAGCTTTGTCACTCACGACAGGGACAACAGTTACAGTCTTCGGTAAATGTTTAGGCATAAAAGATTATAAGTTCCCAAATAGTATTTATATTGAAGCTGAACAAATAAAATGAATTTGTTTCAAAAAGAAATAATATTAGAGCAAAAAGGTAGAGGATTCCATCTCGTCACTGATGAAATTCTGGGACAAATTCCTGAAATCAAAAAAATCAAAAATGGTTTAATGCACGTTCTTATCAAGCATACTTCCGCTTCAATCACACTGAATGAAAATTATGATCCTGATGTTCGCTCTGATATGGAAAAATATTTTAGTCGTACCGTTAAAGAAAATGAACCGTGGTATGACCACAACTCAGAAGGCTCTGACGATATGCCTGCACATATAAAATCAACTTTGATTGGTAACTCATTGACCATCCCAATAACAAACGGGAAAGTTGAACCTTGGAACGTGGCAGGGAATTTATTTATGTGAACATCGTAACCACGCCGGAAGTCGAAAAATTGTAGTAACTATTTTTGGAGATGAAAGATGAATGCTGAATTGAGCACAAGGTATAAGGGTATAGAGGTATATGGTATAAAGGTTTGTTGCCGGAACCAAACTGAAATAACAAAACCCAAGTCACAAATAACAAATAATATTCAATGAACAGTAATCAAATTCCAAAATTTTTGAATTTTGAATTTCGAACTTGAAATTTATTTGAAATTTGTTTTTTGTCTTTTGGAATTTCATTCACATTTTGCTTAAAATTTTATAACAATGAGATTATAACTAAATTCACCTAACAACTATGCCTGAAGTTAAAAAGAAAATCCTATTCGTCTGTATGGGAAATATCTGCCGCTCACCGGCTGCTGAAGGAATCGCAAAAAAGATGATCGAGAAAAGAGGATTGGATGGAACTATTGAAATAGATTCTGCCGGAACTCTTGATTACCACACTGGAGAATCACCTGATGAAAGAATGATCAGGCACGCTTCGAAAAGAGGATATCGGTTGGATAGCCATGCAAGACAATTCAATTCCAAAAAAGATTTTGAATATTTCGATTACATCGTAACAATGGACGATGATAATTTCAGAGAGATAACTTCTCTTGACAAAAACAATAAATACAAGAACAAAGTTTTTAAGATGGTCAGCTTTGGGTCTAAGCTGAAAGTCGATGAAGTTCCCGATCCTTATTACACCGGCAGTGATGGTTTTGAATATGTTCTGGATATTCTCGAGGATTCAATTGAGGGATTACTTAACAAAGTAGAAGATGATATCAGAAGAGAAAATAAAAGCAAGAATTGAGGAAAAGCTCGACAGCAAAATAAAAAGCCTCTCTTCCCTTTCCGGAGGATGCATTAGTGATGCGTTTAAAGTTATTACAGAAAATGGATTAAATTATTTTCTTAAGTACAATCCATCTGCCTCTAACGATATGTTTATTAAAGAAGCAAATGGATTGAAGGAATTAGCTAAAGCCAATGCGATAAGGATACCTGAAGTTTTAAGTTTTGATGAGGACTACATTCTGCTTGAATACATCTCATCCGGGAGTCAGAAGAGAAAAATTTCTTCGAGGAGTTCGGGCGAAGTTTTGCTGAAATGCACAAATTCACTTCCGAAAGCTTTGGATTTTATGAGGATAATTACATCGGCTCCAATCCACAAAAAAATATTCCCGATGAAAAAGAAAAATCAAGTTGGGTGATATTCTATTTCAACAAAAGAATATTATTTCAGCTTCAACTTGCTGAGAAGCTTGGTAATTCCACATCCGGAATTAAGAAAAGGAATTTCAAAACTTGAAAATAAAATCCAGGAGATTATTGGCGACACACAAGAAAAACCATCTCTATTGCACGGTGATCTCTGGGGAGGTAACTATATGGTTGATGAAAATGGGAATGCAGTATTGATTGACCCCGCAGTTTATTACGGTCACCGCGAAGCTGATCTTGGAATGACAAAACTTTTCGGCGGATTCAGTTCGGAATTTTACAGAGCATACAATGAAACCTTCCCGCTCGAAGATGGATATGAGTACAGGGAGAATATTTACAAGCTTTATCACGTGCTTAATCACTTAAATCTTTTTGGCGGTGGTTATTATTCGCAGGCTTTAAGTTTGATAAAATATTATGTATGAATAGCACAGATATCGTGGAACTAAAAATACAAAAATTTATAACGTTTAACCGTTTTCATAAAATCTAACCGTTTTCAAATGTCAAATTTTCACTAAAACTAATTTTTTATGATGTCTTCTGATTCATGGATAAGCTCCACACTTATTTTGATCCTCACAGAGAAGCCCATACCTATTTGCCAGGCAAATTTATTTTCAGTGAGGTCATTTTGATTTATCCAATGAGATGAACTTCCCTTTATCCTGTGCATACATCTTTTAAGGCAAAATTAGGATTTAATAAAAATAAAATATGAATATGGTACTTCCTTATTACAACCAATAGTTCCTGAAAGAAATCAATTAGATATTAAATAGTTGTTTCGAAATTTTTTAATTAGAGGGAACTGTTAGTCCGAATATGCTGATCATATCTAGTAGTGAGGGACATTCAGCTCCAATTTAAACTGTTAAAACTTAATATAAGATTTTCTTTATAAACCCCATAGCGAAGTATGGGTTATGATATTTGCTTATCCAACTGAAGCTTTGAGCTGATAAAGTTTTATATTTAGATAACAGTTCACGAAAATAATATTTGATAATGAATAAAATATCCGTAACAGTAATCACCAAAAATGAAGAGAAAAATATTTCTGACTGCCTGAAAAGTGTAGCTTGGGCTGATGAAATAATTGTTGTTGATTCTGAAAGCACTGATAGAACAGTTGAATTAGCAAAGCAGTTCACTGATAAAATCTTCATTAGAAAGTGGGAAGGTTATGTTCCTCAAAAACGATATGCATTAAGTCTTGCAGCCAACGAATGGGTATTAAGTCTCGATGCAGATGAAAGAATAACTCCAGAACTAAAAGATGAAATAATCAATCTTTCACCCGGTGATTATTCTGGCTTTCAAAATCAGAAGAAAAAATTTTCTACTCAAAAAAGAAATTACAAGCTGCGGCTGGGAGAAGGATTATCAGCTAAGACTTTTTAGAAAAGATAAAACTAACCTGAATGACCGACTCGTCCACGAAAAATTCATAACTAAAGGTAAAGTTGGAACGCTAAAAAACCCGATGCTTCATTACACATTTTCTTCATTCGAGGAATATCTCTCCAAAATAAACAGCTATACCAGCTTAAAAGCCCAGGAGCTATTAACGAAGAAGAAAAGAGTTAGCGCGTGGACGATTTTCTCTCACACAATTTCAGCTTTTTTTGCTTTCTTTTTTATCAGGCGGGGTTTTAAAGATGGAGTATATGGATTTATTATCTCACTACTCCATTCAGTAAGCACAATGATGAATTACGTTAAGCTGTGGGAATTGCAGCACAAAAAGTAAAGTTACTTCACCAATCTCATACATCCATACAAACATACACCCATACAAAAAAGCTAGCTAGATTGTATGAATGTATGATTGTATGAACATTCACTGAATGCCGTATTATAAACTACTTAATATCAATCACTTCAGTATCAAAAATCAGAGTAGAGTTGACAGGAATTTTTTCAAGAACCATTTCACCATAACCTAGCTGAGGCGGGATAATGAATCTTGCTTTATCACCTTTCTTTAAGAAGCTGCAGACCTTCATCCCATCCCAGGAATTACCTGACCTTGTCCAACAACAAACATTATTGGTTCATCTCTTTCAACCGAACTATCGAACATTGTTCCATCCTGCAGAAAACCTGAATAATGAACAGTAACTACTTTGCCTGCTTCAACTGCAGGACCTTCACCCTGACTTATAATTGCATACTTAACTCCACTTGTAGTAGCTTTAAACAATGTTGAATCTACTTTCCACATTTCTGCAACTACTCTGTCTTTAACTTCAAAAAGTTCAACAATAACTTTTAAATCAGTATTAGGAGGAATAAAACCGACTCCGGCATCACCATACGCAAGTTTTGAAGGAATGATCATTGTCCTAACTCCGCCAACTTTCATTCCAACAATACCTTCATCGGTACCTTTAATGAAAGAACCTGAGTTAAGAATAAATTTTATAGGTTGATTTCTCATCTTCGAATCGCCGAGCGAAAGTGTACTTTTACTCTGATCAGCAGACCAGTCTGAAAACAATTCAGAAGCTGTATCTTTTGGCACCATCCAGCCTTTGAAGTGAATTGAAACAAGTTCATCTGCTTTTGCCTCCCTGCCTGTTCCCAGAGAATCATCCATATACTGCAAACCAGATTCAAGAGTTACGACTTCCGGGCCTTTATTGCAGCCAATCAAGACGGCAGTAATAATTACAAAAAACACCAACAATAATTTTTGCATTTTAATCCTTTTTAATTTTTTGACGACCAAATATATTCATAATATTTGTCATCTTTTCAATGCGTATTAATTTTATCCTATGATTTAATGAAATGAGGCTTTACTTTTGTCACCAAATTCAAGTTAAATCAAAATTATTTTTAGCCAGATGACTAATACCAGAAACATATTCTTTCACACTTTATTATTAATGATTTTCATTTTACCGGGAACAAACGGTAAGAATGTCCTTAGTCAGGATGAAGAACAGGGTTTTGTCATTGATTCCGATGTTGCATTTGAGGAAGCCGTTGCCGGAATATCAATTCCTCAGAGTATTCTGGAAAATCTTCGGCTCGTTGATGTTTATTATTATGGATTTGACGAAAAGATTCATAAGGGGCAACTGGTTGTTCATAAAGATGTAGTTCTGGATGTAATAGAGATTTTTGAACTTATCAGAGAATCACGTTTTCCAATCGGGAAAGTTGTCCCAATAAGCAAATATGGCTGGTCAGATGAAAATTCTATGAAGGATAATAACACATCAGCGTTCAATTACAGATTTATTTCCGGTTCGAGAGTAATTTCCAATCACGCTGCCGGATTGGCAATTGACATAAATCCTGCTCTAAATCCTTACATAAAGAATGGTAATAGTTTACCAGAAAATTGTATTTACGACACCACAAAAGTTGGAACAATTTCAGCTAGTTCGGAACTTGTTAAAGAATTTAAACAGCGAGGCTGGGAATGGGGCGGCGATTGGAAGAGTCTGAAAGATTACCAGCACTTCGAGAAAAAGTTAAAGTAAGCTTTTGCCCTTTTCTGTCCCGAATATAAAAATTAGCGCTCGCCAAATATTCTTAGCCCAAGCTCTTTCACTGTGCAATGAATTTTTGCCTTTATGAAAGTAAAAATGATCCCCTTCGATATAGCCCTGCTGTTTTAATACTGTCAGCATTTCATCAACGCCAGGCTGTAACATTGAATCAAGCTCATTATCGCCATTGTTTATATATAATTGAAACTGTTTCAATTTTCCTTCATAAGATTTAACATTATCAATACAATCGTATTTATCAATCTTGAACGCTGGTGAAAAACTAATAGCTTTAGAAAAAGTTTCTGAATATTCCCACATTAGTAAAAACGAAATCAATCCACCTAAAGAACCGCCACCATTTGCAGTGTTTTGCCTACCTGGTTTTGTTCTGTAATTTCGATCGATAAATGGTTTAAGTGAATCAACAATAAATTTCATATAAGAAAAGCCAATCTTGCCATCAGTATACTCCTCGTTTCTATCGGAAGTGTTATAAATTCCGACGATTATAATCGGTTCAATTAGTTCTTTCCGAATAAGACTATCGGCTGCCTCATCAATTTGCCAATCAACCTGAAATGCAGATGTGGATGGATCAACAATATTCTGCCCGTCGTGCATATAAAGAACCGGATAATTATTATTCAAATCTGATTCATAGCCCGGTGGAAGCCAGACGATAATATCTCTCGGCTTAATTCCCTCTCCCTGAAAATTTCTATGATACTTTACTATTCCTGTAATCTGACCTTTGCCATAGGCATCCCCTCGGGACAATTTTCTTTCAACCTGATCAGCCCAAAGCGTTATCTTGATTTCAATAGTAGTATCATTTAAAATTTCGACAAAATAATTGTCGGGAACTGCACCATCATTACTAAAGTGCTTCAGTATTCCAGCTCCCGCGAGTGATTTTAAATTCAAGCTTTTTACCTTTTATAAATGAAAAACTTTTTGACCACTTCCCTTTTTCAATTTCGCTAAGTTCAATTGAATCTGGCTGCCAGTTACCCATCTGATCATCATTACCCGTAATATAAATTTTTGATCCTTCAGGTAAATTATCGGCAATTACTTTGATAGTTATGTTTACATTATTTTGTGAACAGAAAGTAAAAGCCAGAAATATCAGGAAAGAAAAACAGAGTAAATATTTTTTCATACTAATTTGATATAGATAGTTTATTTTTTATCCGGGTAATAAATTGTTTTAGCTCGACTAAATTTTCTATGAAATTCTCTCTTTCAAAAATAACAATTATCATACTGCTTTTTTTCAGCAGTTGCTCTGATAGATCTCTTTTCACTGATCCAAATGATCCGGGATTAGGTGGAAACTATACAATTATTAGCGGGAGATATCAGGTACATTACTCAAAAGTAAATCACCATACTATGTTACGAACAATATCTCAGTGAAGTGCAGGAAATCAACATTAGTCGTTGAAGCCGGCACAATAATTTTCTTCAAGGCAAAAACAGGATTGCATATTAGCGGTGGAATCAGAGCCATAGGAAATAAAGAGCTTCCTATAATATTCAAAGGAGTTCGGAATGAATGGAATGGAATTCATTCAACTAACCCAACAGATAGTTTGATCTTCACTTTTTGCAGAATACAAGACATCTACTCTACCGATAAGCAGTGAATATAGATATGGAGGTGATTGAGATTTCGAATGCTTCCATTATTATAAAGAACTGCTACTTTTATTATAACTATGCACAATATGGAGGAGCGTTATCACTTTTATATTGTAACTCAGAAATCACAAACAATATATTTGACAGAAATGAATCACTCGATTATGGTGGAGCTATTCTTTCTCAGAGAGTTCTTCGAATAAAATTATTAACAACACATTTTACAGAAATTACTGCTTGAATTTTGGAGGAGCTTTAACATTAATTGACCCTGTTTATGAGGAAATTCAGAACAATATTTTTTATAAAAACTTTTCCTATCGCGGAGATACCAGAATTCATCTCGTATCAGGGGATACCACAAAGGTTTTTGAACAATACAACTTTTTGGGTCCTGATAGTTTGAATCTATACTTTACTTCACCGACTGATTTTCATCTTCAGGAAAACTCACCCTGCAAAGATGCCGGTAATCCTTCACCTGAATTTAATGATGCTGATGGTTCAAGAAATGACCAGGGCGCTTATGGCGGACCTGGTGGGGATTGGTAGGATAGATTGATATGGGGTATATATAAAATCCTGGATGAAAAGAAAATTTCCGAAAATTTTTTAGTTATGATGAAAAACCAAAGCTGATGCACCCTTTATTCCCGCATCGTTTTTAAGTTTTGCCGGAAGAACTCTTACTCTTGGTCTTATTGGGGCCATTACTCTTCTGGCAATTGTTTTTTTGATGGATTCAAAAAGTGGTTTACCAAAACCTGCTATACCTCCGCCAATGATAAAAACACTCACATCAAGAACATTCACCAAAGAAGCAAAGGCAGAACCCAGGTAAACTCCAAGCTCGTCAATCACCGATTTGGAAAATGCATCCCCAGATTCGGCTGCATCCTGTATGCTGCGTGGTGATACTTTGCTAAGATCATTATTAATCAGTTTCCATAATTTTGATTCAGGATGCTTTTTAAGCTGCTGACGGACTCTGTTCCGTAAATATTGATTACCTGCATATGCTTCGATACAACCGTATGATCCGCAATTGCATTTAGGTCCTTTATAATCAATTGAGATATGACCAATTTCTCCGGCTGCACCAAAATCACCGTGATAGATTTTTTTATTTATTACTATTCCGCCGCCAACGCCGGTACCAAGAGTAATCATAATAAAAGACTTGTAGCTTTTCCCGCTCCCAAAAATGAGTTCGCCGATTGCTGCTGCATTGGCATCGTTATCAACAAAGACAGACTTATGAAATTCCTTGAGTATAATTTTTCCAATGTTTACTCTATTCCAGCCGGGAAGGTTTGGTGGATTTTCAACTATGCCTTTACCGGGAGTAACTACACCAGGACAACCAATTCCAATTCCTTCAATACTGTACTTTGATTTATCTGTAAGTTCGTGAATACCTGCAATTATATTTTCTATTACTTTCTTCGGACCTTTTTCTGCTTCCGTGCGAATGGAGATTTTTTTTATCAGCCTGCCAGTGTTAGTAACGATTCCCAGCTTTATGCTGGTACCACCTAAATCAACACCGATTGCGTATTTGGTTTTGTTAGTCATAAAATTTCTTCATATATGGTCAAGCTGAATTTATTTCAGCTTCTAACTATATATCATTTTATAAAAAAGATTCCGAAACAAGCCAGCCTGTCGGCTGACAGGTTCGGAATTAAAAAAATTAATTTGTAAAACTTTGATCAACAATTTTTAATTCACTTGGATATTTTATATCTCCCAATGGCGAAGAAACTGTTGGTGTTGCAAACAAGCTCAGCTTTGAAGATGAACCTTGCTGACCACCCAATGCAAGAGCCAGATTAAGAAGATTTTCATAACCTTTATTTCCAAAAAACTCAATCAGATCTATGTTCATAGTCAAAGGAATATTTGTAATCTGTCCTGTTCCAGGAACAGACACGGGCGTACCGATGTTACCTGAGATTGTCTCAACATTATCGATTTCCAACCGCCATGGGAATGCTTTTAGTGTAGCATCTGTTTTAGGATAACCACCCGAACCATCATTTGGATTTTTTGCTTCAACGTTAAGCGTAAATGATGCTGGTAATTTACCAGTTGCTATTACCTGTGTGAGGTTTAATAATTCCATTGCATTAAAATCCTGCAAAGAACTTTTATTCGAAATATTAATGCCGCTTACAGTAAAGTTGTTTACTGCACCAAGCTTAAATTTCAGACGTGATATGTTTACCATTGTTTCATAAACACTGCAGCTTGATGTGGTTAGTAAAAGTACTATTGAGAGTAGAAGTATTTTTTTCATTTTAATTATCCTGTTTTATTGTTGAATTGTTCACCCTGTTGGATACTTTTTATAAATTACCGAATAGCTTGAGAAGATTATCCAACAGGGTAAATTGATATATTGTTATTAACTACGCTATGCGTTGCCCCTCAATCTTCTGAATAATTATCTGTGCAACTTTTAAAGCTCTTAATCCATCAACACCTGAAACTACGGGTTTTGTTTTATTCACGACGGAGTTAATAAAAAGCTGCAGTTCGTATTGAAGAGCATTTAATTCTTTTTGTTCAGGCTGCTCATAAACAAGTTTTTTTCTTTTATCTCCAACGCCAATCTCTCCAAAAGAAATTAAAGATGGATTTACCTCTGCATCTGGTGCTACAAGTCGGTAGGATTCAGCTACGCCAGTAACGAAATCCAATGCAATGTAGCTGTCTTTCTGAAATATTCTCATCTTTCTGAGTTTTTTTTGAGATATCCGGCTAGCCGTAACATTTGCGACAGCACCGTTTGCAAACTGCAATCTTGCATTGGCAATATCAAGATGATCCGAAACAACCGCAACACCATTTGCCTGAACATCAATAACATCACTTTTAACAAGGCTGAGAATTATGTCAATATCGTGAATCATTAAATCCAGAACAACAGCAACATCAGTTCCGCGGGGATTAAATTGTGCAAGCCTGTCTGTCTGAATGAATTTTGGTTCATCAATATATTTTTCCATTGAAACCAAAGCAGGATTAAATCGTTCAATATGCCCAACCTGCAGGTTAAGATTCTTCTTTTCCGAAATTTCAACAAGCTCTTCAGCTTCTTTGATTGTAGTTGTAATTGGTTTTTCAATGAAGACGTGAACTCCATTCTCAAAACATTTTTTTGCAACCTCATAATGTGCAGTAGTAGTTGCAGCAATAGAGACTGCATCCACCTTTTTCAACAGATCTACAATGGAAGCTGAACTTTGGACATTGAATTCTGTACTTACAGCTTTTGCCTGTTCCGGATTTGAATCATAAACACCAATCAGCTCACAATTTTCTATTGATTTGAACATCTTGGCGTGCAATTTTCCAAGGTGACCGGTTCCGATAACACCAACTTTTAGCTTATTCATTTTTTAAGATTAGTTATTAGTTTTTAGTTGATTGTTATAGTTATTTAGTTCATAGTTATAGTTCTTAGTTTGGCAGTTGCTATTATGATTTATTGAAAAACAAGTAACTAAAAAACTTAAACCAACAACCAATAAACCAAAACCAATAACTAATAAACTAAAAACTAACTGCTCACTGACTTTTCACCCGCTTATACCCTATAATTCTCTCATAAGGTCCTTTATCCTGCTCGTTATAATAAAGAAAAACATCGAACTCTTTAGAGTTCAGCCAGGTGTTACCCTCCAGCACCAGCCAGTCGGGTTCTAAAATTTCATTGTAATCAATATCAGCAGTAACATATTGGTAATCATATATTCCTCTTTTCAATGGAATTGTAATCGAATATACTCCACCGCTTTCATTCATTTTATAATTCAATGAGACCTTCCAGTCGTTGAATGCACCAACGAGAAAAATATTTCTGAAATTTTCTTCTGGCGGGCGAATTGAAAAAGTAACATTCAAATAAGTTGAATACTCATCACGGTAATTTGAATAAATCTTTCCACCATTTAAATCTTTATTCAATGGATTAAGAAAAAATCTTGAGTATTCAAGACCATCAAGCTGAGCTTTGACATTTTTTCCTATGAAAAGATTTTTATCTCTTATATCAACCTGACGAAACTCGTTGCCAGCAGGAATATCTCTTGCAGTAAAAGTAAAACTTCTGTTAGCATCCCATTTATAAAACCTGTAAAGCGTGTTAGTCTCCCGATCAATTACCACCGGATCATAAAGACGCTGGTTATCAACTATATCAATTCTATCAACAAATGATGGATGAAAATCATCGGGTAAATAAAAATCGGTACTGATATTAATAGCCTTTGCAAGTTCAACAGGCCAGTAGGATTGATCTTCAAGCTCATCTCTTTTTACCCTGACACCAAGATCAACATTATTCTGCACAACAAAGAATTTGCCTGTCGCATAAACAATTGATGAATCCTGTGTATCGGTCAAATAAAATCTCCACTTCCCGGAAAAAGGAAATTGAACCTGATCCCTGTCATCCGGATAAGTGCTTTTATGATGATAGCGAGCATCATCAACCACCATTATTGGAAGCTCTTCAAAATCCAAAAAGTAAGCAGTGCTGTATTGGGAGTTGAGCAGAAAAATATTTTTTGTTGGAGTCCAGCCTTTATCACAAAACCGAAAAACGATATTCATATTTGGAATAAATTTTCCCTGAACATCGAATTCAATTACCAATTTATTGCTGCCGGTTAAAACAGGAAGTGAAGTAGGGTTATCTGAAGTGTAAACATTAAGGCTCTTTACTGTAAATTCCTGTGAGAATGATATACTGTCAAAAATAGAAAATAATATCAGCAGAGACTAAAACAGTAGGTTTCATTATTCCCCCAAAATTAAAAATCAAAAATTTCTACACACTTGATTGAATTATAAGGAATGAAAATTCCAATGCTCTCACCTTCTCGTTCTGCTTCAAGCATCAATCCGTCATCGTAGGCATTAACAAGTCTGCCTGTTTTGAAAACGATTTCATAAAGCGGCTGGTCTGCTTTTGGATCTTTTGTTGCTCCATAATTTTCGTGCATAGTAACATTTAAAGTGTGATTGATGTATTCTGTCCAATCGAGGTTCATATTTATTCCTTACGATGTTTAATTTGATAGTGCAATTTAGGTTTTTAGCACTTAATAGTCATGTGTTATTTATATGCAATAAAAAACCCCTGAAGCGGTTTGTTTCAGGGGTTCAAAGATTAGATTTTTATTGTTCTTTTAAAGTGCTTTTATCTCATTAACCAGTTTACTCATCGCTTCTTTTGAATCACCAAAATACATAAGTGCATTCGGATAGAAGAAGAGCTCGTTATCAATTCCGGCATATCCAACATTAAGCGAGCGTTTGTTTATTATAACAGTCTTTGCATAATCAACATTAAGTATTGGCATACCATAAATTGGACTGCTCTGGTCGTGTCTTGCAGCAGGATTAACAACATCGTTTGCACCGATAACAATTACAACATCGGTATTCGGGAAATCATCATTTATATCTTCCATTGCAAGAAGCTTATCATAAGGAACCTGGGCCTCAGCAAGAAGAACGTTCATATGACCTGGCATTCTTCCTGCAACAGGATGAATTGCAAATCTTACTTTAATATTTTTCTTTTCAAGCACATTCATCAAATCTCTAACTGCATGCTGTGCCTGACCGACTGCCATTCCATAACCGGGAACAATAACAACACTGCTTACACTGTCAAGAAGCATAGCAAGCTCTTCCGAATCAATTGCTTTTGCAGTTCCTTTGTGAGCCTTACTATCAGCAGCAGGACCTTCAGCTCCGGCAGAAGCCCAACCACCGAGAACCACATTCATAAGTGAACGGTTCATTCCTTTACACATAATAATTGTAAGAATTATTCCTGAAGCACCAACAAGTGCACCGGCTATGATCAGCATTTTATTATTAAGCACAAAACCTGTCATCGAAGCTGCAAGTCCTGAGTAAGAGTTCAACAGAGAAATTGCAACAGGCATATCTGCACCGCCGATGGGAAGGACAAGCAATACTCCAAGCAGGAGTGATACTCCAATAATTCCGATTATAATTTCAATTTCATAAGGTTGAATAACAACAAACACTCCCGCAGCAAAAACTGCGACAAGCAGAAGTGCATTCAAAGGGTGCTGCAAAGGGTATTTAACTACTTTACCGGTTACTATTCCCTGCAGTTTTCCGAAAGCAATAAGTGAACCGGTAAATGTTACTGATCCGATTAAAATACTTAAAACTATAGTTATTGTAGTTGGCTCATCAAACATAATTGTTGGAGTGACAAAAATTCTGTCATACTCGGCAAATCCAACTAATACCGAAGCTCCACCACCAAAACCATTCAGCAATCCAACCATTTGTGGCATTCCCGTCATCTGAACTTTAAGAGCAAAGACTGCTCCGATCAATGAGCCAAGAACCAAGCCGAGAATGATATATTCAAATGTTAAAACCCTCTGGTCAAAGAGAGTAACAATAATGGCGAGAAGCATTCCCAGTGCAGCAAGCTGATTTCCCTGCCGTGCTGTTTTGGGAGAGCTTAATTTTTTTATTCCGAATATGAAACAAATTGATGCTATTAAATAAACAAGGTATGATACTATTTCCATTGCTCTTCCCCTTACTTTCCGTCAGAGCCGGACCGAGACGGCTTCTTGAACATTTTTAACATTCTATCAGTTACAAGGAATCCGCCGACAACATTTATCATTGCAAAAACTATTGCAACAATTCCGAGTATTGTACTGATAGTTAATTCACCTGCACCGGCACTCAATAGAGCACCGACGACAGTTATTCCGGAAATAGCATTTGATCCGGACATAAGGGGCGTGTGCAATGTAGGCGGAACTTTTGTGATTAGCTCAAACCCCACGAATATGGCTAACACAAAAATGTATACCAGCATTAATAATCCATATATATCCATTTAAAATTTCCTTTTATTTTTTCTGAAAAATTTTGAAATAATTTATTTCAGCAAATCTTTTATTCTTTGATGAACAACTTCACCGTTATGGGTGATAAGTGATCCTTTAACAATTTCATCTTCAAGCTTCAAGCTCAACTTTTCCTTCTTTACCAATATATTGAATCAAGGCGAGAATGTTTTTTGAATACATTTCACTTGAATGAGTTGGAACAAGGCTCGGAAGATTTGGCTCACCGATAATCGTTACACCATGCTTCTTTACATTCTTCCCTTTTTCACTTACTTCACAGTTGCCTCCGAATTCAACAGCCATATCAAGCACAACACTGCCGGGTCTCATATTTTTTACCATCTCTTCTGTAACGAGAACAGGTGCTTTCTTTCCGGGAACCAAAGCAGTTGTAATTACAATATCTGCTTCAGTTATATGCTTGAAGATTAGTTCTTTCTGTTTTTTAAGAAATTCTTCAGATGCTTCCTTTGCATAACCGCCGGCATCCTGCATATCTGCTGCACCTTCCACTTCAATAAATCTTCCGCCAAGGCTGAGAACTTCTTCTTTAACGGCAGCACGAATGTCAGATACTTCAACTACAGCACCTAACCGTTTTGCTGTTCCAAGTGCCTGAAGTCCTGCAACACCTGCACCCATAATTACAACCTTTGCAGGTGATATTGTTCCTGCTGCAGTCATCATCAATGGAAAGATTTTGCCGAGTGTATCAGCACACATAACAACACTTTTATAACCTGCAATGTTTGCTTGTGAACTAAGCGCATCCATCTTTTGTGCTAATGTTGTTCTCGGAATCATATCCATCGAAATAACATTGATCTTTTTTGCAGCACATTTTTGTGCAAGCTCTGGATAGTTCAATGGATAAAGAAAAGTAATTAGAATTGTTCCTTCTTTAAGCAAGTCCAATTCATTTTTTCCTGCTGTGGGATGATCGAGAGGACGCTGAACTTTTATAACAACTTCTGCTGTTGAATAAAGTTCAGTTAAGTTTACGATTTTAGCCCCTGCTTTTTCGTACATTTCATTTGTGAATCCGGCATTAAGTCCAGCATCTTTTTCGATGTGAACCTGGAATCCGGATTTAATAAGTTTGGAAGCTACATCGGGGACACACGCTACTCGATTTTCGCCAGGCAGGATTTCCTTAGGAACTGCTATAACCATACCTGTTTCTCCTGTGTGAATTGATTATAAATGATAAAAATTGATGAGACAAAATTAAACGGGTTGGCAGGCAATTCCAAAAAGAATATGCAAATTTCGCAAAAAAACTTAATGTTTTTCTACTTTGATCAGGCTGGATGCTCTTTAGTTAAGCAGTGAAGTGTTCCTAATCCCCAAACAAGATCAACTGAATGAATACCGATTACTTTTCTGTCTGGAAATAATTCAGATAATATTCCCAAAGCAATTCTGTCATTCGGATCGTTGAAGGTTGGAACGAGAACAGCATAATTTGAAATGTAGAAGTTAGCGTAGCTGGCAGGCAATCGCTGACGCTTGAATATCTGAGGCGAAGGCATAGGAAGAGGCATAACATTTAGTTTCTTACCGTCTGGTAAATAAATATTTTGAAGTCGTTCTCTGTTTTCATTCAACAGTTTATAGTTTTCATCATTTGGATTTTCTTCCGAGACAAGAACGACCGTATCTTCATTCACAAACCGGCAGAGGTCATCAATGTGACCGTGAGTGTCATCGCCAACTATTCCTTTTCCCAGCCAGATAACATTTGAAATTCCAAAATATTTTTTGAAGACTTCGAAGTAATCCTGCTTTGTAAATCCTGGATTTCGTGTCTGTACTTTTTCATCAAGCAGACATTCCTCAGTAGTGATTAAAGTTCCTTTACCATTGGTATCGATTGCACCGCCTTCAAGCACAACCTGTTTGCCTTTATGTTCAGGTACTAAACTTTTCAGATTTAATTTACTTGAAATGAAGGAAGGAATTTTATCATCAAGCTTGTAATCGTCGTACTTAGCCCAGGCATTAAATTTAAAATCAACTGCAACAGTTTCTCTTCCATCTTTAACAAACATCGGTCCTGAATCTCTCAGCCAGCCTCGATCAGTTTTCTTTATGAAGAATTCAACATTGGATAAACTCACGTCACAATCTTTTAATACTTTTTCTGCTTTGAGCTTATGTTCTTTTGACTGAACGAATATTCTAACTTTTTCTCCACGGGAAATGTATTTTACTATTTCAGCATAAACATAAGGAATGGGAGAAAATTTTCCGGGCCAGTCAGTTTTATTATATGGCCAGCCGATCCAGGTTGCTTCGTGCGTAGACCATTCGGCATGCATTCTGAAGTTATCTCATCTAAAAATCTTTTAGTAATATCGTGATAAGAATCAATCCTCCTGTCACGAAGGAACGGCCAGTTATGCCTGATGTATTCGATTCTATCTAAATCAATTTCAGCAAGAAGAATTTCTTCTTTATCAGAAGAAGCCTGTGCAATTATCATTCCCTGCGGATCGCAGACAAATGATTGTCCCCAGAATTCAATTCCGGGAGAATCATCATTTACTTTTTCCAAACCAATTCTGTTAACAGCAGCAACATAAACTCCATTAGCAATAGCGTGTCCTCTTTGAACAGTCAGCCATGATTCGTACTGTGCTCTTCCGTGTTTTTCTTTTTCGTAAGGATGCCAGCCGATTGCAGTTGGATAGAATAAAACTGCAGCACCTTGAAGAGCAGTTAATCTTGCAGCTTCAGGATACCACTGATCCCAGCAAATCAGTGTACCGATTTTTCCAAATGAGGTATCAAAATTTTTGTAGCCAAGATCACCGGGAGAGAAATAATATTTTTCATAGAAACCCGGATCGTCGGGAATATGCATTTTTCTGTAGGTGCCAATTAACTTTCCATCGCTGTCAATTACGACCAGACTATTGTGATAAACTCCCGAAGATCTTTTTTCAAAGAGAGGAACTACCACACTAACTTTATACTTTTTAGCTACTTCAGAAATTGCATTCGTTGAAGGACCGGGAATTGATTCTGCTAAACTAAAATTGCTAATGTCTTCCGTCTGACAAAAATATTGCGATCTAAATAACTCAGGTAAACAAATTACCTGTGCACCAGCTTTAGCTGCTTTTCCAATCCAGTCTTCTGCCTTCTTCAGATTTTCAGAAGTGTTTTTGCTGAATGCCAGTTGAATCAAACCTATATTGAATTTACTGCTCATAATAATCCTGTTTCTTTATTTTAAAATTAAAGAATTATTGGCAGTAGTAAAATTTAATTGATGTATTAAGGATTGATTATTTAAGAGAATAGAGAATGAGCTAATATCCAAATGTGGAAACCAGGTAACCGTTTTCGTCAAAGTCCTTACTTCGTAAAAGCTTTCCATCCTTATAATATTCTTCCCTCTGAATAAACCCATTTGGATAATAAATGCGTGCATAAGAATCCAGTTTACCTTTATAGTAATTTTCAACTTTTTGGAAAGCGCCGTTTTCATAATACGAATTTTTTTTGCCTTCAATTTCACCATTAATGTAAGTTGCTTCAGATTTCGGCAGTCCGTTTATATAAAATTCTTTGTATTCGCCATCAAGAATATCATCCACATAAGTTCCCATTGATTGCAGAGAACCATCTTCATAGTAGTTAACAACAAGACCGTTTTTCATTCCATCTTTTATCACTGTCTCAAGCTTAAGATGACCATCAGGATAGTATTCTTTCACCATTCCTCTTCGCTCACCTTTTATATAATCAACCTTTGATTTTACAATTCCGCTTTCATAATATGTAACAAATATTCCGTTTATAACTCCATCCTCATAAGGGATTTCTTCTTTAAAAAACCCGAATCGTAAAATGTTTTGGCAACTTCCTGCTTAACTCCATCTTTAATGAAAGTTTCATTACTCAATGATCCACCGTCAGTATAATTTTTGAGCATTTCTTCTTTTGATTCAAACTTTCCCTGGTAATCATATCGCTCACGGTTGAGAAGTTCGTCGTTCAGATATTCATCTTTTACCCGCAGGCTGCCAGCCATATCATAAAGCTTCACTGTTCCTTCAATTTTATCATTGATAAAATTTGCTTCTAAAGCTACCATCTTATTTTCATGATAGATATAAATTTTCCCGTTCTGCTTCCCATCAACAAAAGTTCGTTCGACTTCCACTTCCCCGGTTTTATAATAAGTTCTACTAATACCCTGAAGCATACCAGCGACGTATCTCCATTCACCCTGACGTTCACCTGTTTTATAAAAAGTGTAAGTTATACCCTCAAGCACTCCGTTTGAGTAATGCTGTTCAGCCCAGAGTTCACCGCTTTCATAATACCATTTGGAAATTCCTTCTTTCACACCATCATTATAATTCCATTCAATGCTTACTATTCCATCTTCAAAATACCAGGTTGATAAGCCATGCTCTTTTCCCAAACTGAAATTCCATTCTTTCCAGAGTTTCCCGTTGGGGTAATACTCTTTATAAAAACCTTCGAGCTTATCATACCAGTACTGACCTTCGGTTTTAATTTCTCCGTTCGGGTAATATGTTTTAATAACCTTTGTGCCGGGTAATTCCTGTGAAAGTAAAACGGTTGAATTAGCTGCAAGTATCACTAACAACAGAAATATTCGCAAAATATTTTTATTCATTCTTAGTCTATTATTTTTTCTTTTGGAAGGTGAAGATAGATGATTTTACATTTAGGATAAATTCAAATTACAGTACCAATTCTGATGTTGACCACTTAAAGAGCTTTTCAATTTAAAAAGTTTAATGGAAATTTTTCTCACCAGCTTCGATTTCCATATCAATATAATCTTCAACACGCGGAATTGGACAAGTAAACAAAGCTGAGTAAGCACAGTAAGGATTGTATGCTTTGTTGAAATCAATTGTATAAACAAATTCAGGATGATCATTTAATTCAAAATCAAGATACCTGCCAACACCATAAGTATCTTTTCCCGTTGTTCTATCAGTAAACCAGATGCTGTAGTAAGGTTCACCCATTCTATCGAAACTCTTATAAACATTAATTTTGTGTACTTTTTTATCTTTCTTCAGCTCCAGATAGCCAAGCAGAATTGCAGGTCTTGTTTCACCTCTTGTGCCTAATATTGCAACTGTATCCTGAATGTCATAAACAATCAACTTCGATTTGAAAATAAAATCAGGATTAGGTTCGTAGTAATTCAGCGGTTTAAATGAAATTGTTGTGTCACGGTTAAACGGAGAATTTAGATCGAACTGCAAGCTATAGTCTTTTTCTTTTCTTTCTTTGATTAGATTTTCGATGTAAGCCTTCATCTCAGGATCATCGTTGCGATTTTCTTTGCAAGCTTCGGTGAGTAAAAGAGTAAGAAATAAAATTACAACCAGCCCATAACTGGTTTTACTTGACATCAGGTGACTGCCCTTCCTTTTTTACTTTCTTTTTTAACTCGTTTAATTTATTCAGCGCTTCGAGCGGAGTAAGTTTTTCAATTTCAAGATCTGTTATCTCACCTCGCAGTTTATCATCCTGATATTCAAAAATGCTCATCTGGTTTTCAGGTATTTGCAGCTTTCGAAGTTTCTCTTTTTTCAATTCATACGGAGTTAATTCTTTGCTTTCAAGATTTCTTAAAATTTCTTTTGCACGGTTTGTAACAAATGCCGGAAGTCCAGCCATTTGCGCAACCTGAATTCCATAACTGTGATCTGCTCTTCCCGGATTTACTTTATGAAGAAAGATAACTTTGTCATCGTACTCACGCACTTCAACTTTATAATTTTTTATTTTAGGAAAAAGATCAGCCATCTCATTCAGCTCGTGGTAGTGAGTTGCAAAAAGAGTTTTAGCAGCAACTTCATTATTGTCGTGAAGATATTCAGTAATCGCCCACGCAATTGAAATTCCATCAAACGTACTTGTTCCTCTTCCAATTTCATCAAGAAGAATCAAACTTTTTGATGAAGCATTGTTCAGGATGTTTGCTGCTTCCTGCATCTCGACAAGAAATGTACTTTCACCGGAAGTAATGTTATCGCTTGCACCAACACGAGTAAAAATTCTATCAACCAATCCGATCTTTGCACTCTTTGCAGGAACGAAAGAACCAATCTGTGCCATCAGAACAATCAATCCAATCTGACGGAGATAAACAGATTTGCCAGCCATATTTGGTCCGGTAAGCAGAATTATCTGATCGTTCTTATTATCAATTACACAATCATTCGGTTTGAATTTTTCTCCCGGTGGAAGAATTTGTTCAACTACAGGATGTCTTCCATCAATTATTTCAAGTTCATCGCCATCCTGAACAACAGGCTTTGAATATTTGTATGCTTCAGCACATTCAGCAAATGAAATCAAGCAATCAATCAAAGCAATCATTCGTGCATTACTCTGAATCGCAACAGCTTCAGCAGAAATAAATTTTCTTACTTCATCAAACAGTTCTGCTTCGAGTTCGTAAATCTTTTCTTCTGCATTGAGGATTTTATCTTCGTATTCTTTCAGCTCAGGAGTAATATATCTTTCAGAATTAACAAGCGTTTGCTTCCGGATATAATTTTCAGGCACTTTATCTTTGTGTGCATTGCTGATATCAATGTAGTAACCAAAAACATTATTGAAGCTGACTTTTAATGAAGGAATTCCACTTCTTTCTCTTTCTGTTTTCTGAAGTTTTGCTATCCAGTCTTTTCCGTGAAATGCAATGTTTCTCAGTTCATCAAGTTCAGGACTGAAACCATTTCTTATCACTCCACCATCAATCAAAGTTGCAGGCGGAGAATCAATGATTGCACTTTGAACTCGTTCAACTAAATTTTCAAGTGGATTGAGTTCTCTTGAAGTTTTTGATAATGCATCTGTCTTGAAACTTGAAAGATGTTCTTTTATTGCAGGTATTTTTTTAAGTGAAGTTTTTAGTGCAACAACTTCTCTTGGATTTGCTCTGCCAGTACAAATTCTTGAAATTATTCTTTCGAGATCACCGACTTCTTTCAGCTCAGTTTCAATCTTCTTTCGCTGCGATTTATTCTTCAACAACTCTTCAACACTATCCAACCGACTTTGAATCTTTTTCAAATCTCTCAACGGTGCAGAAATCCATTTCTTTAAAAGTCTTCCGCCCATTGCTGTGGTTGTCTTATCAAGAATTGAAATGAGTGAACCTTCTCTTCCATCTCCGTGCATCGAATAACTGATTTCAAGATTTCTTCTCGTTGAAGAATCAAGTATCATATATTCAGAAGGATTGTAAAGTGAAATTCTGTTGAGATGAGTGAGATTTACCTTCTGAGTTTCCTGCAAATAATTTAATGCAGCACCGCTTGCAACAATTCCATTTTGAAGATGCTCAATTCCAAAACCTTTTAGTGTAACAGTTCCGAATTGATTGAGAAGCAATTCATTCGCATAATCATAATTGAAAATCCAGTCATCCATTTTTGTAATACGGATTGAAGGATTTATTTTGCTGATAACCGGAGTGAGATAATCTTTTTCTTTTTTCTGAATTAGAATTTCTGCCGGAGCGATTGATTCAATCTGCTGCTGAAGATCTGATTCAGGAACTTCGAATGTGAAGAACTCACCGGTTGAAACATCTGCAAATGAAATTCCTGCAACTTCATCACGAATAAAAACAGAAAGCAGGTAATTATTTTTTTTATGATCGAGAAGCTTGTCGGAAAGAGTTGCACCGGGAGTTACGACTTCAACAACTTCTCTTTTTACAATTCCTTTGGCAAACTTTGGATTCTCCATCTGCTCGCAGACAGCAACACGGTAACCTGCACGAACCAGCTTTGGCAAATAAGTATCAATTGCGTGATGAGGAAATCCGGCAAGCGGAACATCTTCTGCTGCACCGTTTGCTCTTTTTGTTAAAGTAATACCCAAAACTTTGGAAGCAATTTTCGCATCGTTTTCAAATGTCTCAAAGAAATCGCCGACTCTGAAAAGCAAAATTGTATCCGGATTGGCTTCCTTTATTCGAAGGTATTGAGCCATCAACGGTGTCTGCTTGTCACCTTCTGACCGCTTTGTTTCCGATACTTTATCGGGTTGTGAATCCTGTTTACTCATTGAGCTAAAAATAGCTCAATCGTAAAAGAATATCAATTTAAAAGCTGTATATATTCATATAAATATCTATGACTAAAAGTTTACTTGAAAATCCTTCACTTTTTAATATATTTGCCCCTAAATTAACTGAGAAAAACTATTCTCTTTATTGCGACTTCTCTTCTTGTTAAAAGTTAATTTGCAACCAGAAAATTCAGGAGCTAAATGAAAAAGATAGGAATTTTGTTCGGGCAGGAAACAACTTTTCCGCCGGCATTTGTTGAAAGAGTAAACTCAAAAAATGAAAAAGGTATAACCGCAGAGTTTGTTAAAATTGATAAAGTCGTGCAGGGCGAACCAAGCGGCTACGATGTTATCATCGACAGAATTTCGCAGGATGTTCCTTTTTACAGAGCTTTCTTAAAAAATGCTGCTTTGAACGGAACAGCAGTCATCAACAATCCTTTCTGGTGGAGTGCTGATGAAAAGTTTTTCAACAATGCACTGATGACAAAGCTCGATGTTGCAGTTCCGAAAACGGTTCTGCTTCCATCAAACCAGCATCCTGATGATACAAACGCAAACTCTTTCAGAAATCTTGACTATCCTTTAAACTGGGATTCGATGTTCAGCTATGTTGGTTTCCCTGCTTTCTTTAAACCGTTTGCCGGCGGCGGCTGGAAAAATGTTTATCGTCTTGAATCACCCGATGATTTTTTCAAAGCTTATAATGAAACCGGTCAGCTTGTGATGATGCTTCAGGAAGAAATAAATTTTACTGAATATTTTCGTTGCTATTGTCTTGATAGAAAAGATGTTCACATAATGAGATACGATCCAAAACAACCGCATCATCTGCGATACGTTAGAAATCCAAAACCAATTGAAAAACCAGTGTTGGAAAAACTTCTTCATGCAGTTCTCGCAATCAACAACGCACTTGGTTATGATTTTAATACTGTAGAACTTGCAATCCGCAATGGAGTTCCATATGCAATTGACTTCTGCAATCCGGCACCGGATGCAGATAAAATTTCTATTGGTGAAGAAAATTTTGATTGGATAGTAGAAGCCGCAGCAAATATGGCAATCAGAAGAGCAAAAGCACATAAAGCAGGACAGAATAATTTGACGTGGGGTAATTTTATAAAAACATTTGCAGCTAACATCCCATTAAGTGAAAGTTAAATAGAGAAAAATTTATGACAGAACCCGGATTGTTTACATTAGGAGTTGAAGAGGAATTTCAGATTGTTGATCCTAAAACCAGAGAACTGAAATCTCACATTCAGCAAATAATTGAAGACGGCAAAATAATACTCGCTGAAAAAGTAAAAGCTGAAATGCATCAGTCAGTAGTGGAGATTGGAACAGACATCTGCAGAGATATTAACGATGCGCGTCAGCAGGTTACTAAATTACGTCAGGAACTTGCAAAGCTTGCTAATAAAAACGGATTAAAAATTGCAGCAGCAGGCACGCATCCTTTTTCTCATTGGAAAGATCAGGCTATAACCGAACATCCACGTTACAAGGAAATTATATCTGATTACCAGCAGGTTGCAAGAGCAAATTTAATTTTTGGTCTTCACGTGCACGTTGGTGTTGATGATAGGGAAACTGCTCTTCACATAATGAATGCAGCGAGATATTTTCTTCCACATATTTTTGCACTTTCAACTAACTCCCCTTTCTGGTTAGGAAGAAATACAGGATTTAAATCTTATCGCAGCAAAGTGTTTGATCGTTTTCCACGAACAGGAATTCCGGATTATTTCGGAAGTATAGCTGAATATGACAACTATGTTAAGCTGCTCGTTAAAACAAAATGTATTGACGATGCAAAGAAAATCTGGTGGGACATTCGGGCACATCCTTACTTTAATACACTTGAGTTCAGGGTCTGTGATATACCGATGAGAGTTGATGAAACAATTTGTCTTGCTGCAATAATGCAGGCAGTTGTAGCAAAGCTACATAAATTGATAAAACAAAATCTTGGTTTCAGAATTTACAGAAGAGCATTGATCGCAGAAAACAAATGGCGTGCAGCCCGCTATGGCATTGAGGGAAAGCTGATTGATTTCGGTAAACAGGAAGAAGTTGATTTTAGAAAACTTGTCAACGAGCTTCTTGAATTTATTGATGATGTGGTTGATGGACTTGGTTCCAGAGAAGAGATTAAATACGTTTATAAAATACTTGAAATGGGTTCCGGAGCGGATCGTCAGCTAAAAGTATATGAACAATCCGGTGATACCAAATCAGTAGTTGATTATATAATTGAAGAAACTCACGTTGGACTATAGGCCCACTCCTAACCTCTCCCAAAGGGAGAGGAATTAGTATTTTTTTTTCATATTAAGATTTTCTAAATGAATACAAATTTTTTCTCAAAAGAATTAATTAAAATAACTCCCCTTCCCTTTGGGAAGGGGTTGGGGGTTAGGCCTTCTGTATGATTAAAATCGCAACAATAGATCTTTACAACAATGAACGCAACGAAGGAATGCGTTGCATTAAGGAAATTGTTTCTGAAGTAAAAAGTAGAAACAACGATGCTGAAATTTCCTACGAAGTTTTCGATACAAGATTTAAAGATGAAGTTCCCGGATTAGATAAACGATATCTTCATTTCTTCCGGCGGACCGGGAAGTCCATTCGAAGGTGAAGGAACTCAATGGGAAAAAGATTACTTCAATCTCATTCAAAAGATCTGGGATCACAATCAAAATAATCCTGAAAGAAAAAAGTATCTCTTCTTCATCTGCCATTCTTTCCAGATGATGGGAAGGTTCTTCAAATTCGGGACAGTCAATCAAAGACATTCAAAATCATTTGGAGTTATGCCGTTTAATCTGACAAAGGACGGAAAGTCTGATAACATACTAAAAGAATTGTCAAACCCGTTTTATGCAGCGGATATACGTCAGTTTCAGGTAATCGAACCGGATAAAAAAGTAATGAAAGAACTTGGAGCTAAAATTCTTTCTTATGAAATTGTTGATGATAATGATGAAGCTCAGCCTGCAATAGCTGCGGTAAGAATTTCTGATGAGATTGTCGGGACACAATTCCATCCCGGAAGCTGATCCTGATAGTATGCTTTATCATTTCAAGCAGGATGAAAGAAAGAAACAAGTTGTTGAGAAGTATGGTGAAGAAAGATATTTCGAGATGATTAAAATTTTTGAGAGACCGGATACAATTCGTAAAACACGGCAAACAGTTATTCCTTCATTTCTGAATCACGCAATTGATGAGTTGTCCACAATGATGAGCAGTAAATGATTCCCGAACTTACGAAAAAAATTCAACTCAGAATTCACACAGGAAAAGTATGAAGCTTTTCTAAATGATTTGAATACTTCGTTAAAGTATCCAGTGGATTTTCGCGTTTCTGAAACGCCCCTCTTTTTAAGTAATGATTTAAAGAACAAATTGTTAAAAGCGTGCGATGAACTTTGCAAACAGGTAACAAGTTCAGAATTTACATTGAAAATGAAAGATGCAGTTCCATCACATCTGAATATTCCGGGAGAAACCGATCATCCTGAATTTTTTGTTTTTGATTTTGCAATTTGTCAAAATGAATCCACAGGTGAGTTCTATCCTAAGTTGATTGAACTTCAAGGCTTTCCCACTCTTTACGGCTACCAATATTTCTTTGAACAGAAACTAAAAGAACATTTCAATATTTCGGAAGACTTTACACCATACTTCAATAATATCTTACCAGATGAATACGTAAAGCTGTTAAAAGATGTGATACTTGCAGAGGCCGATCCTGCAAATGTTATTCTGTTAGAAATAGAACCAGAGAAACAAAAAACACGAGTTGATTTTGCTGCAACTGAAAAACTTTTTGGAGTAAGAGAAGTCTGTATCTCGGATGTAATCAAACACGGCAAAGTTCTTTTTTACAAATGGAATGGAATTGAGATTCCGATTGAAAGAATTTACAACCGTGTAATTTTTGATGAGCTGAGCAGGACTGAAAAGAATTTTAATTTTGATTTGCAGGAAGAGCTGAATGTAACCTGGGTTCCTCACCCAAATTGGTTTTATAAGATAAGTAAATACTCATTGCCGGTTCTTAAAGGCGAGTTTGTTCCGAAATGTTTTTACCTGCGTGATCTAACTTCTTATCCTGAAGATCTTGAAAATTATGTTTTAAAACCTCTTTTCTCTTTTGCCGGACTCGGAGTTAAGATTGATGTAACAAAGAAAATGCTTGATGAAATAAAAGATCCTGAAAATTATATCCTGCAGGAAAAAGTTGAGTACGCACCGCTGATTGAAACTCCCGATGAATTTGCCAAAGTTGAAATAAGAATGATGTATTTCTATGACAAGAAACCAATCCTTGTCAACAACCTTGTTAGGCAAAGCAAAGGAAAAATGATGGGAGTTGACTTCAACAAAAACAAAACGTGGGTTGGCGGGAGTGCTGCGTTGCATAAAGTTTAAAAAGTCTGTCACCGCAAAAAATAGTTGTGGGAAGGGGAATGAGAAATATTGGGCATCTCATTCTCCATCAGCTTTAGCTGATGGGAAGCGAAAATAATTTGATAACCATAAACCGTTTCAACGGTTTAAATAACAGCCCAATTTTAATTTTCAGGAGGCTTTATGTCAACACATTCGTACAATAAAATCTGGATACACCTTATCTGGGAAACGCTTGATAAGCAGAAAATCCTTACCAAACCGGCAAGAATAAAAGTCTCTGAATATCTCTATGAATATTGCAACGAAAAAAACATTTATATGAAAATAAATTATGTTAATGCTGACCATGCGCATGCACTGATTGATTTGCCGACAAACCTTTGCGTGGAGGATTGTGCGAAGTTATTAAAAGGTTCATCCTCTCATTATATAAACCAAAACAGGTTAATTAACGCAAAATTTTTCTGGGGAAGAGGATACGGTGCTTTCTCGGTTTCAGCTTCACAGCTTGAGGCAGTTAAAAAGTATATAAAAAATCAGGAAGAGCATCACAGGGTAAAAAGCTTCAGCGAGGAATATAAAATGTTTATTGAAAAATATGGTTTGAAATATCGTGTAAACGGTTGAAACCGTTTTGATAGTATGTATCAAGAGAAATTTTTCACCAGGATAAATCCTGGTGAGAATCTGAAATGGAGTTTGATGATTACAATTTGATTTATCTGATTGAAAAACTATCTTATTTTTTTTATTCTTCATCAGCTTTTGTTGATGGGAAAGGCTTAGAAATATTGGTCATTGAAACCAATTTATTAGGAAACTGTATGAGCTTATTTGGGATTAAAAATCTATCACATCATTCTCAATATCAGTTACCTTACATTTACCCTTCATTTTAGTATATTTGCACACAAATCTCCGACTATTCCAGCTTGTTCCGGCTGGCAGTAAACCAGACGAAATATTTCAACACTAGATTTTCAGCTATAATTATATGATAAAATTTGATTTCCACGTATCAAGAGCGGCAAGAGAAAAATATAAGATTGAGCAATCACTTTTCTCCATAACCGGTAAAGTAATTCTTGCGGATTATCAGCAGGCACGCATTCTTTCAGAGAAAATAAACTCGAAAAGAAGAGATGAGGGAAATGCTGATCAATTTGTAACTGCGGGACAAATAAATGCTCTCGGCTTGCTTCACGAAATATTCCATTTATTAATTAGAAGATATGAGGAAAGCGACAACCCGGGTGTATTTGGTAAAGCGATAAATCATTTAATGAATGAAATTTCTGAATCGAATCTGCAGAAAACTCTGCTTGCATTCGTTGAAGAGTTCCCTCCCCTTATGGTTTATAATAATGAATTAACACCTCAGGAATATCTGAATAGTGGTCAGGAAGGAAAATCAAATAAAGAAATTATTCTCGAAGAAATAATCCTTTTGCATATGGAAAACAGCAATCCTGCTGCATCAAATCTGAGAGAACTTTATGCAGATGATAACCTTTCCATCAAGACAAACTATAAACAGCTTATTGAAAAGACAGAAATATTTTTTGATAACGAATTACCAACACAATTAGGCGGACTCCCTCTCTTCAAACTTTTACGAAAACCAATTTCAGCAAATCCTTTCGATCTGGAAAAGCAGCTTGAGTTTATTAGAACAGAATTCGGCGCTTATCTTGGCGATGGTATATTAAACAGACTGCTTCGCGGAGTTGATCTCATACGGGAAGATTACAAATTATTTGTTCCGCATGGCGGTGGCGAAAAAGGAACTCCTCCGGTTCCAACTTACGATGAAGACTTAACAAGGCTGAGAATAATCAGAGAGAAACTTGCAGCAGAAAAAAAACTCTCTGAAGATGAAAGACGATTTTATCTTGAATATGAAAAGTTTACAGAAGATATGCAGTGGATTCCCGAAGTCGTAATGGTCGCAAAGAATGTTTACGTATGGCTGCATCAGCTTTCAGAAAAATATAAAAGAGAAATAAAGCAACTTGATCAGATACCTGATGAAGAACTGGATCAATTAGCAAGATGGAATTTTAATTCACTGTGGCTGATTGGAATCTGGGAAAGAAGTTCAGCATCACAAAAAATAAAACATCTTACCGGAAACATTTCTGCAGTTTCCTCTGCATACTCACTTTATGATTATGTAATTGCAAACGAGCTTGGCGGAGAACCGGCATTTCAAAATCTGAAAGATCGTGCGTGGGCTCGTGGAATAAGAATGGCAAGTGATATGGTTCCAAACCATATGGGAATTTATTCAAAATGGGTTACTGAAAAACCAGACTATTTCCTTCAAAGGAATGAACCACCTTATCCTAATTATTCTTTTACCGGACCAAATCTTTCTGAAGACGACCGGGTTGAGGTAAGAATTGAAGATCAATACTACACTCGCAAAGATGCTGCGGTTGTATTCCAGAGAAAAGATCGGTTCACAGGATCAACAAAATATATTTATCACGGCAATGACGGGACGAATATGCCGTGGAATGATACTGCCCAGCTTAACCTTCTAAATCCTGAAGTCCGCGAGTCACTGATTCAAACAATTATGCATGTTGCCCGCAAAACTCCAATCATTCGTTTTGATGCTGCGATGACACTTGCAAAAAAACATTTTCAAAGATTGTGGTTTCCAAATCCCGGATCGGGTGGAGCAATTCCTTCTCGATCAGATTATTCAATGACAATTGAGCAGTTCAACCAGATAATGCCGAATGAATTCTGGCGCGAAGTTGTAGACAGGATTAATTCAGAAATGCCAAACGTACTTCTGCTGGCAGAAGCTTTCTGGTTGATGGAAGGTTACTTCGTCCGCACACTCGGAATGCATCGTGTTTACAACAGCGCATTCATGCATATGATGATGAAAGAAGAAAATGATAAATACCGACAGCTAGTCACCAATACTCTCGAATTCAATCCTGAAATATTGAAACGCTACGTAAATTTTATGAGCAATCCGGATGAAGAGACAGCGATCAATCAATTTGGCAAAGGTGATAAATATTTCGGTGTTGCAGTAATGATGCTAACGATGCCGGGCTTGCCAATGTTTGGACACGGACAGATTGAAGGCTTCTCAGAAAAATATGGAATGGAGTACAAACAAGCATATTATAATGAAACTCCTGATGAACATCTTGTATGGCGACACAATAAAGAATTATTCCCACTGATGAAGTTGCGATACCTTTTCAGCCAGGTGGAGAATTTTGAGTTTTATGATTTTATTGACAAGAACGGTGACTTAAACCAGAATGTTTATGCATTTAGCAACCGGGCCGGAAATGAATTAGCCTTGGTTTTGTACAACAACTCATATTATGAAACTGAAGGCAGCATAGCGTTTTCAAATCCAAAAATGATTTCCGGAAACGGCGGTATGAAAAGACCGCATCATATTACTGAACTTTTAAATATTAAACCTTACCGTGAATACTACTATATCTATACAGATCACAGAACTCAGCTTCAATATTTGATTTCAGGAAAAGAGATTGCAGAGAATGGTTTCAGGATTCAATTGTTTGGATACCAGTACAGAGTATGCCTTCATTTCAGAGAAGTGTACGATCGGGAAGGCAAATACGAAAAGCTTTATTATTTACTGAATGGAAAAGGTGTTTCATCAGTTGATGAAGCGTTGAAAGAAATGGAACTGCTTCCACTTCACAGCAGGTATGAAAATTTCTTTTCTTATGATAATATTGAAAAAATCCGGACTTATCTTATTTATAAACCTGATAAGAAAAAGAAGGAAGCGGAAATTTCCCTGCCCGGCAAATTAGATACGGAGCTCAATTTGTTAACAGCAGAGTTAGGCAATTTTTTGAAGGAGAAAAAGTCCGGTGAAAAAGTTGAGAAAAAGTTCCACCAACAACTTTCATCAAGCAGAGATTTCTACCAGTTGTGGATGTCACTCAACAGCAGGAAAAGTGTTACAAAGTGGATGAAAAGTTGTGATGAAATTCTGCCTGTTAACAGCAAAGTTGAAACAAACAGAGAATATCTGACGTTTATAAATTTAATATTGCTAAAGCAGCTTTTCAGTAAAAAGTCTGATAGTGAAAAGATTCATATTTTCTTTGATGAGCTGCTGCTTTACAAACCGATCACTAATATTATTCAGAAACAATCGAATGGTTCAAGCATTCATCAAAGGATTGAATTGATAAAGACTTTATTGACGGCTTTCTTGTTTGAAAAGAAGAAATCACAAGCAAAAACAGCAGGTAAAAAGTCAGGTTCAATCTCAGCAAAAAAACAAGACGAGACTGATATTTTATCCTCAATAAAAACCTTGCTTGCTGAGAATAATGTTTATAAATTTCTGCGCGTTAATGAGTTTGAAGGCATTACTTATTTTAATAAAGAACGCTTTGAAGAACTATCAAAATGGATTTTGTTGTTTCATCTTACTGAGATTCCATCACAGATTAAAGATAGAACAATAGAAAAAAGTAAACTCAAAAAAACTGACTTTGAAAAAGAGATAGTTAAAATTTCTAAAGAAAATTTTGAAAAATTTATTGAGCTTATAAATAAAGCTGAGTCCAGTGGTTATGACTTTACCAAATTCCAAAAGGAATTGAGTAAAGAGAATGAAATAAAAGCAAAAACAAAGCCAATAACTAAAAAAAGGAAAAAAGTATGATTAGAAATCTCTTGTATGCAATAATAATATTATTCATCTCAGGGACGAGCATAAAAGCACAATTTACACTTCAGAATGCGTTTCCAAATTTATCATTCAGCAGCGCGGTTTTCTTAACGCACGCTGAAGATAGCACAGATAGAATTTTTGTAGTTGAGCAGGCAGGAAGAATAAAAGTATTCCCAAATAATCAAAATGCTTCTGTTGCAAAAGAATATTTGAATATAACCGACCGTGTTTCATCAGGTGGTGAAAAGGGTTTGCTTGGATTAGCTTTTCATCCAGACTATGAAACTAACGGATATATCTATGTAAATTATACTAATGCAAACAGTACTGTTATTTCAAGATTCCAGGTCACAAATAATCCTGATTCTGCTGACAAAAACAGTGAATTTCAATTGTTAACATTTACTCAGCCGTATTCAAACCATAATGGAGGATGGATAGGCTTTGGACCAAATGATGGTTATCTCTACATCGCTACCGGCGATGGTGGTTCAGGTGGCGATCCTCAGAATTATGCACAGCGGATAAACACATTGCTTGGTAAAATTCTTCGCATCGATGTTGATGGCGGAACACCTTATGCAATTCCCCCAACAAATCCATTTATTGATAGCACAAACGTAGAAGTTAGAAAAGAAATTTATGCGTGGGGATTAAGAAATCCGTGGCGCTGCAGTTTTGATCCTGTAACAGGCTGGCTTTTTGCCGGTGATGTTGGACAAGGTGACTGGGAAGAAATTGATCTTATTGAAAATGGAAAAAATTATGGCTGGAGATGCTACGAAGGCAATCATACTTATAATATGTCTGGCTGCAATTATCCCGAATATATCTTCCCTGTTTGGGAATACAGTCATTCAGAAGGATATTCAATAACCGGTGGTTACGTTTATCGAGGTGTAAATGTTCCAGAACTTTTTGGAAAATATATCTATGCCGATTACGGAACTAAAAAAGTCTGGGCTCTGACTTACGATGGAATTACTCCACCATCAAATCAATTGCTGTTAACCGCAATAAACAATCCCACTTCATTTGGTGTTGACCAGTCTAATGAACTTTACATTGTTGGATTCAGCAATATTTATCGCTTTACTCCGACTGTAACTTCAACAGAAAATGAAATCAATTTAAACGAATTCAGACTTGAGCAGAATTACCCAAATCCATTTAATCCATCTACAATTATTCGTTATAATCTTCCTGAAGATAGTGAAGTAACCATCAAAATATATGATTCAATTGGTAAAGAGATTGATACAATTGTAATTGCTTCACAACAAAAAGGATTCTATCAGAAAACATGGAGTGCCGAAAAATTTTCTTCAGGTGTTTATCTTGTTAAGATGAATGCAAAGTCACTTTCATCGGATAAAGTATTTTCAAAAGCTATCAAGATGATTTATTTGAAGTAGAATTAAGAAGTAAGTATTCAGAATTATGGCGGTCTTCGGACCGCCTTTTTGTATTCCCCCCTAAAATTCTTCTCTATTATTTGTGAATGAGTAATTTAGGTTAGACTTTTATCAAAAAAACAACCGGAAAAAAAATGTAATTTGTAGACGAATGTTAGCTAATTCGCATAAATTATCTAACTCGCTTTAATTCGATAATGTATCGATATTACATATACAAAGCATTTCCTTTTAAAATGGATTAACTATAATTTGTTACGGTTTGGCATTTAACTATCTTTGTCTCATTCAGGCGTTTACTATTTAGAAGCCCTTAAACTCAAAACAAAGTTTATAAAATTTTTCAGGAGTGCTATGTACAAGTTATTAATTATTTTTTCTTTTCTTTTATCATTCAGTCTATTTGCACAAAACAGTCAGTCATTCACTTTGACATACGACCACCAGGCACTTATGGTTAAAAATCTGGATGTAAGTTCAGCGTTCTACAGCGATATTCTTAAACTAAAAGAAATTGAGAACTTGACGGGGCTCGATTTTATAAGGTGGTTCTCAACTGGCAATGGAACACAGTTACATCTAATTAAAGGAGATACAAAAGATATTGTTACTAATAAAGGAGTGCACCTTGCTTTTTCAACGTCTGACTTTACCGCATTCATTGAATATCTTGACATCAAGGAAATTAACTATGTGAATTACCTTGGAGATAAAAAAGAACCGAACATTCGTGCAGACGGAGTTAAGCAGGTTTATATTCAGGATCCGGATGGATACTGGATTGAGATAAACGATGCTGAAAAAATAAAAGAATAAAGAAATAGTATATGCAAAGAATTATAGAGGTAAATAGAAGAAATAAGTTTTATTTTCATCAACACTATATATCAAAATGATAAAATTTGCGAGCAAGAGATAGACTGAGCAAGGACAGGACACAAAAAAGAAAAGGAAAAAAGAAAAAAAGAAAAAATGGAAAAGCAAGCGAACCTATAAGAAAAAAATTGAGGAGAGAGAAAAACGGAGAAGAAATGGGAGAAAAAAAAAAAAAAAAAAAAAAAAAAAAAAAATGGAAAAAAAAAAATAAATGGATATTGGATTGAAATAAACGATGCGTGGAAAAAATAAAAAAATGAAAACAATGAGTCGAACAATAAATCTTACGATTCTTGTTTTTATTGTTGTTGCGGTTTGCAATAGTGCACAAACAACCGAATCCCGGAATGACTTCAAAAAATTCTACGACCAGTACAAAGTCGAAGGTTCTTTTGTTCTTTTTGACCAAACAAACGACAAATATATTTTTTACAACCAGTCACAATTCAAACAGTTATTCACACCTGCATCAACATTTAAAATATGCAATTCGTTAATAGGCTTAGAAACAGGTGTGATTAAAGATGAGAATTTTATTATTCCGTGGGACAGTATTTCACGACGTATTACTGCCTGGAACAAGGATCAGGATTTAAAGACAGCTTTCAAAAATTCAACAGTCTGGTATTACCAGGAACTCGCGAGACGAGTCGGTGGAGAGAAAATGAAATTCTGGCTCGACAAAACAAATTACGGCAATGCAGATACCTCGGGTGGAATAGATAAGTTCTGGTTAAGTGGTGGACTTCGTATTTCACCTGAACAGCAGATTAACTTTTTAAGAAGATTTCACGATAACACGCTTCCCTTTTCTCAAAGATCAATTGATATTGTAAAAAACATTATGATAGCGAAAGACACTTTGGGTTATGTTGTCCGGGCAAAAACCGGCTGGGGTGAACAGGATGACACAAATATCGGCTGGTATGTTGGATATGTTGAAAAAGGTAATGATGTCTATTACTTTGCTAACTGTATTCAAACAAAGAATTCTGAGAATAAGGATTTTGCCAAAGCAAGAATCGAGATTGTCTATTTAATATTAGAAAAATTGAAAATTCTACCAGAGTAACAATATGTTCAATTTGCTTCGAGAGCATATAGAGAAAAGAGTTCACCTTACTGATGAAGAGTTTGAAGTTATTTCTAATTTCTTTATTCCAAAAAAGCTGAGAAAAAAGCAGTTTCTCCTTCACGAGGGTGAAGTATGTAAAAATATTGGATTTGTAAATTCCGGCTGCCTGCGTGAATATACAATTGATAACAAAGGTTCAGAACACATCATTCAGTTTGCAATTGAGGACTGGTGGATTTCGGACCCTAACAGTTTTCTGAGCGGTTTACCGTCAACATATAATATCGATGCATTGGAGGACTCCAAAGTTCTGCTGCTTGAGAAATCAGCACGGGAAAAGTTGCTGGATTCCTGCCCGAAGATGGAAAGATTCTTCCGAATACTTATAGAAGCAAATTTTGTTGCAACTCAGCGGAGAATTACCGACTCACTCAGCACCTCTGCAGAGGAAAGATATCTTAAATTCGTAAAAACTTACCCGAAACTTTTTGAGCAGGTACCACAGAACCATATTGCTTCTTACCTTGGCATCACTCCGCAATCCTTAAGCAGGATAAGGAAAGAGCTAACGCAGAAGTAGTCTCTAACGGTTTGTCATTCCGAATTTATTTCGGAATCCCGCAACAAGCTGAAGATGCTGAAACAAGTTCAGCATGTCAATATGAACCCACTAATTACCATATGTTAACTCCATTTTTTACCCTATGTGAATGTGCTGGAACTATATCCCTGATATTTTTGTTGTAGTAGTTAATATAAATCATCAACAATTAAATAAGGAATAAAAACAATGACAACATGGAAAATAGACCCAGCACACTCAGAAATAAACTTTAAGGTGAAACATCTTGTGGTTTCAACAGTAACCGGGCATTTCGGTAAATTCGATGCAAGTATTGAATCCGGTAAAGAAGATTTCAGCGATGCAAAGATTAATTTCGAGGCAGACATTAATAGTATAGATACCAAGAACGATCAACGTGATGGCCATTTAAAATCTGCTGACTTCTTCGATGCAGAGAAATACCCGAAGATGACTTTTGTATCAAAATCTGTTAAGAAAATCTCTGATCACGAAATGCAGGTAATTGGTAATCTTACTTTACGCGGAGTTACAAAAGAAATTACTCTCGATGTTATCTACAACGGAACAGTTGCTGGTTTCGGCGGAAAAGAAGTTGCAGGATTTGAAGTACGAGGAAAAGTAAACCGTTTTGATTTTGGTCTTCAGTGGAATGCGCTTACCGAAGCAGGCGGTGTGGTTGTGAGCAATGAAGTTAAAATCGAAATCCTCGCTGAATTCAACAAGGCAAATGAAGCAGTAAAGGCCGCTTAAGTTCTAAATATCTTTTTGATAAAATTAAGTGTCTGCATTCTAGCCTCCTTGCAGATACTATGTCAACAGCCCGATAAACATAAAGTTTTCGGGCTGTTTTTATTTTATAAATTAATTTAGTGAAAGATTAAAGTAAATATTTACCAACTGCATCAGCGCAATTCTCACCATCAATCGCTGAAGAAACAATTCCTCCAGCATAACCAGCACCTTCACCGCAAGGAAATAATCCATTAACTTCAACGTGCATAAAAGTTTCTCTATCCCTTGGAACTCTTATTGGTGAACTTGTCCGGCTTTCTACACCAACCAAAATAGCTTCATTAGAAAGATAACCCCACATTCTCTTGTTGAAATCCCTCAGAGCTTTTTTCAGTCTTTTGACAATGAATGCAGGAAGTTCCTCATCAAGTCTTGCAGAGGTTACACCCGGGATATAGGATGTCTTCGGCAATGACTGAGAATATTTTCCTTCCACAAAATCAGTTGCCCTTTGTGCTGGCGCAGACAAAGAAAATCCCGCAAGCTTAAAAGCATTCTGCTCCAGCTTCTGCTGAAGTTCTAATGCAGCAAATGGAGAATCATTATTTTCTTTATCCCAATCATTTTCTTTTACTTCAACAACAAGACCGGAATTCGCGAAAGGAGAATCTCTTTTTGACATAGACATGCCGTTAACTACGATCTCACCCTGTGAAGTCATAGCTGGAACAATTATTCCACCAGGACACATACAAAATGAGTACACTCCTGCTCCATCTATGTTACTTGCAAGGCTGTAATTTGCTGTAGGCAGATTTTCAGGTTTAATCTTGGTGTGGTATTGAATTTCATTTATCAGCGGCTGTGGATGTTCGATTCTAACACCCATTGCAAAAGGCTTTGCTTCAATTTTTATTTTGTTTTTGTCCAGCAGATAAAAAATATCTCTTGCAGAATGACCGGTTGCAAGAATTAATGCATCTCCAAGATATTCCTGATTCGAATTAACGACTACACCCTTAATTTTTTGATTTTTAAGAATAAAATCAGTTACCCGTGAGCCGTAATGTATTTCACCACCTGCGTTCAGAATTGTCTGCCTTACAGCAGCTATGATCTTTGGTAATTTATTGGAACCGATATGTGGATGTGTATCAACCAATATATCCGGATGGGCGCCATGCTGAATAAAAATTTCTAATATTTTTGATACGTTGCCTCTCTTAACTGCTCTTGTATAAAGTTTTCCATCGCTGTATGTCCCGGCTCCTCCTTCGCCAAAACACCAATTTGAATCGGGATTAACAATTTGTTCACGTATTAGCGAACGTAAATCTCTTCGCCTTGTTTGTACATCTTTCCCTCTCTCAAGAACTACTGGTTTAATACCAAGTTCAATAAGTCTTAGAGCCGCATACATTCCAGAAGGTCCAAATCCAACAATGATAACTTTCTTTTTACCATCAACAGGATTATAAATGTACCTCGGTTTATCTTTTGCAGGATGTTCACCGACGTAAACATCAACCATCAGATGAAAAACAGGAGACTTACGGGCGTCAACCGATCTGCGTACCGGAACAATCGCCGTTATTTCTTCCTGTCTGATTCCCAGTTTTCTTGAAGCGATATAACGAAAGAAACTATCTTCGTGAATTTTTTCAGGTGGTACAATTATTTCAATTTGTTGTTTCATATCTTTCAAAAAAAATTAATAAACACTTTTTATGTAGCCGCCATCGACCTGAATGGTAACACCAGTTACATAACTTGCCTGCTTTGATGCAAGAAATACAACAACCGATGCAATCTCTTCAGGTCTGCCTAAACGGTTCAGTGGAACCCGCTTAGCCATTTCAACCAAAATTTCTTCGTGCGACTTTCCTTTTTCTTTTGCTTCAACTACTGCTAGTTCGTAGAGGCGTGCTGTCAATGTCATTCCCGGAGCAACATTGTTAACTGTTATATTAAATTTTGCAACCTCGTTGCTAAGTGATTTTGTGAATCCTGTAACTCCCGCACGAAGGGAGTTCGATAAAATCAAATTATCGACCGGCTGCTTTACAGAAATCGAAGTTAGATTTATTATTCGTCCCCAGTTGCTTGCCATCATTCCAGGTAAAACTAATTTTGAAAATCGAACAGCACTAAGAAGTACTTGCTCATATGCATTGTTCCAATCTTCCTCTTCAAGCTGTTGAAATAAACCGGGTACCGGTCCGCCGCAATTGTTCACAAGAATATCAATGTTGCCAAAATGAGTACTGACTGCTGCGAAGGTGTTCTCAATATCTTTTTGTTTATTCAAATCGCAGACAGACCAAAACGGCTCAATGCTGTATTTCTCTTTAAGTTCTGCAGCCGTGGATAATAAGTTTTCTTTGGAACGTGATGATATTGCAATCTTACATCCCTCCTCAGCAAACATCTCAGCAACTGCTTTGCCTATTCCCATACTGGAAGCAGTAATGAGAACAGTCTTGTCCTTTAATCCGGTATCCATAATTTATCTCTGAAGTAAAATTAAAGATATATTGATTGGCAAAAATTAAAATAAAACATTTATTCTAATTTATGAACTGGCTCGCTCACAATTTTTGCAGTATCCATTGCAATTACCAACTCTTCATTGGTTGGAATACGAAATACCTTCACTTTTGATGAATTATCAGATATCTGGATTTCACGGTTTTCATTTTTTAACCTATCCAATTTGATCCCGAGAAAGTCCATATTCTTACATACTTCTTCTCTAACTTCAGTCGCATTTTCACCAATACCACCGGTAAAAACAAGTGCATCTAAACCACCCATAGCGGCGGTGTAAGCTCCAATATATTTTTTGATTCGATAACAGAATATCTCAAATGCATAAATAGATCTCTTTTGCTCATCCTTAACTGAAGCAAGAATTTCGCGCATATCACTACTCTCTCCACTGATACCAATTAAACCAGAATGTTTGTTAAGAAGTGTGCCTGCTTCACTAAGTGATAATCCTTCTTTTCCCATTATATAAAGAATCAGAGAAGGATCAAGATCACCACTTCTTGTTCCCATTAATAATCCTTCCAAGGGAGTAAAACCCATTGTTGTGTCAACCGAAATTCCATTGTTCACCGCAGCCATACTGCAGCCGTTACCAAGATGTGCTGTAATAATTTTTAGCTGGCTAACATCTTTTCCCATCAACTCAGCAGCCTTCTGAGAGACAAAAAGATGGGACGTACCGTGAAATCCATATCTTCTAATTTTATACTTCTTATATAATTCATAAGGGATCCCGTATAAATAAGAGCGAGGCGGCATCTTGGAATGAAATGCTGTGTCGAATACCCCGACCTGTGGAGTGCTCGGTAAAAGTCTGGTAACAGCCTGTATACCTTTTATGTTTGGTGGATTATGAAGAGGTGCAAGTTCAATATTATCCTGAAGGACTTTTATCACTTCATCATTGATCAGCACTGAACCTGTAAATGATTCGCCGCCGTGAACAACGCGATGGCCAATTGCATCTATTTCTTTAATATCTGAGATTACTCCATGAGTTTTGCTTAGCAAGATCGCAACTACATATTCAATTGCTATTTGATGATCAAGAATTTCACCTGCTATCTTTATGCTGTCTCCATCGTGTCTTGAATGCGACAAAACAGCTCCGCTCATTCCAATTCTATCAACAATACCTTTTGCCAGTGCAGTTTCTGTATCTGTTTCAATGAATTGATATTTTATTGATGAGCTGCCGCAATTTAATACAAGTACTTTCATCTTATTTTCTTTTTTTAAGTTGTTTAAATATTAACTGATTATGTTTCCGTGCTCGTCATATTTATAAAATCCCTCGCCGCTTTTTTTGCCAAGTTTTCTTTCGCGAACAAGTTTTCGTAATATTGGACAAGCGCGGTACCTTGGTTCACCAAGAGTTTTCCAGAGAGTTTCCATCCACGCAAGTACCTCATCCAAACCCATACTATCAGCCATTTCGAGAGGACCCTGCTGGAAGTTGTAGCCAAGCTTCATTGCAGTATCGATACCCTTTGCAGTAGCAATGCCTTCCTGCAAAATATGCATTGCTTCGTTCAACAATGGAACAATTGCCCTCGTCGTTACAAACCCGGGATATTCATAAACCTCTACAGGAGTTTTTCCGATGTTTGAAACAAAGGTTTTAACTTTTGCAATCGTTTCATTCGATGTATGCAAACATTTAACAACTTCAACTACCGGTATTTTAGGTACAGGATTTAAAAAGTGAAGTCCGATCATTTTATCCGGTCTGCTGGTTGTTTCCGCAAGCTTTGTTAAACTGAGAGTGGAAGTGTTGGATACAAAAATACAATCCTTCTTTGCTTGCTTATCCAGCTGGGAAAAAATGTTTACTTTTAAATCGTAGTCTTCATCAACAGCCTCTACAATTAAATCCCGATCAGCAATTTTATCAAAGTTTATATCCCAATTAATTCTGCTAAGAATAGCCTTCTTGTCAGATTTTGTCATCGCCCAACGCTTTATTTCACGATCAATAGACTCGGAAAGCATTGCTTTGGATTGTTTCAATTTTTTTTCATTTTTTTCAATCAGCAGAACATCCATACCTGCAGCAGAAATAGTTTGGGCTATTCCCTGCCCCATCACTCCGGCTCCGATGATTGCAATCTCATTGATATTATCCTGCTCACTCATTTTAGGAGAGGACTTTAATAAATCTTCTAACTTTAGTTCTTTTTCCGGCATTTAATAAACCTTTATAATTTTTTCTTTTGAGAGTTTTTTGTGTGCTTATTTTTGAGGATAGTCATTGATGTCAGTACAGTAATAGTATTTAAATATTAACAATAAAAATCTATCCAAAATTAACGATATTATTGATGTTTTAACAGTAGAAAAATTGTCCTGATCCGTTAAGCCCTGTTAAATAACTATTAAGAGATGATTCTTGTCACAAAATAAAAAAGGGATGCATCTTATTACATCCCTTTCAATAAATAATATTTATTCAGCTTTCTATTTGAGAAAAACTATTTTTTTCATCTCGCGATGTGATTGAGAACCATCCGCACTGTTTACTTCAAATGAGTAATAATAAATTCCTGAAGAATAATTCTGAGCATTCCAGGTTACTTCATAATTTCCTGAACTTTGAGTCTTAGAAACCAATTCTTCAATCACTTCACCAAGTGCATTGTAGATATTAATTCTTACCAAACTTTCAACCGGTAATGAATATTTTATTGTTGTTGAAGGATTGAATGGGTTCGGATAGTTCTGTGATACATAATAATCCGAAGGTGTAAATGTTAAGTTAACAGCAAGCTGTTCTGAATACTCAAATGTTCCATTATAATCGATTTGTTTCAATCTGTATAAAACAGTTCCTTCATAGGGTAATGAAGAATAATCATCTGAATAACTGTAATTCTGGATTTCAGTTGTTGTGCCTTTACCCTGAACAAAAGCGATAGTTACCCACTCCTGATTTTTCAGTTTTCTTTCGATTTCAAAACCATTGTTATTTGTTTCTGTTGCAGTGCTCCAGTTTAAAACAACAGTGTTGACTCCTGTTTCTGCTGTAAAAGATGAAAGTTCAACAGGCACTGTAAAATCTATGAAAGCTTCATAAACGCCTCTGCCATGAGTTCCGGCCCTCATCATCTGGTTGGAATGAGAATAGTCAAGATGTATGATGACAGTGTTAGGAAGATTGTTTGGAAGTTCAACCCAGGTGGTCCCATCATCCTGCGTTAAGAATACACCGATATCGGTCCCAACAAAATATGTGTTGGGATTCAGTGCATCGTAAGTATAAATAAAACAGCTATTCACAGGTGAATCGGGTAGATTACCAAAAATGCTAAACCAGGTTGTTCCCATATTTGTAGTCTTGTAAACCTTGCTGGTTCCAAAACCGGAGAAAGTTAGTATAGTAATATTCTCATCAGTTGGATGAACATTAATGGAAGTTATTGTTCTGCCAGGTAATCCGCTTGTTTTATTAGTGAAAGTAGCGCCGGCATCAGTTGAAAGAAATATGCTTGAACCTGTCGATGCGTACATAATATTTGAATTTGATTTACTGATTGCCATCTCCCTAACAGCACTTGTTCCGTTTACATTTGCTGATATTGCCGTCCAGGCTCCGCCGTTATTTGTTGAGCGATAAACGCGCTGTCTTGCAACATAAAAAGTTCCGTCTGTGGTTGGATGCGCAATGATTGGTGCAACCCAGGCAACATTTTCACTTGTACTGATTCCACTTGTTGCACTACTCCATGAAGTACCACCGTTTGTTGTTCTGAATATTCCACCATTCTGAGTTTCACCAAGAATAAAATTTGAATTGAATGGATTGAAACATACCTCTCCTCCATCACCGCCATAAGCGGCAGCCCAGTTTAATGCAGAATAGGTTTGCTGGGTTCCATTATCTTGTGTACCACCTAAAATTCGGCTAGGTGTAAATGGACTTGCAGCGATTCTATAAAATTGAGTCAGCGTTAAATTCTGATTTAAGTTGGTGAAATTATTTCCACTATCGGTAGAACGCCAGATTCCGCCATCATTGCAGGACATAACCGTGTTTGGATCTGTTGGATGGAAAAATAAAAAGTGTTGATCAACGTGAACATAACCGCCCTGGTAACCGTTTGTGATGTTCGTAAAAGTTGGTGCCATCAGTTGAACGCCAGATGTCTATTGTTCCAACATAAACTAAATTTGGATTAACCGGGTTAACTCTGCAATACAAATCATACCATGCCTGTCCTCCCTGACTTTGAAATGCAGATGAGGTTGTTAGCTGAGTCCAGTTAGCACCATAGTTTGTTGACTTAAAAAGATTAACATTTCCGCTAACATGCACTGATGCATACATAAAAGCTGGCTGGGCAAGACAAAGATCAAAGTGAGTTCTTGTTCCAGTACCTAAGACCAGTCCCAAAAGCTGTAAATGATTGACCGCCATCCAGTGATCTTCTAAAACCAATTCCGGATCCAACTGCAAATACAGTGTCACCAGTAAAAGTGAAAACTACATCATCACATCTGCCGCTGATTAGTGTAGTCCAGTTAACACCGTAATTAGTGCTTTTATATAAACCTGCGTTCCCCAAAGCAGCTAAAAGTTCATTTGGATGATTTGGACGAATTTTTATTCTTGAAAAATAAGATGAAGTTGGTAATCCACTTGTAATATGCTGCCAGGTTGCACCAGCATCAGTAGATTTTAATAAACCTCTTCCATAATATGATGCACCGCTGTAAGTAGCTTCACCCGTTCCTGCATAAACAATATCAGGATTGGTTGGGTCGATAGCTATTGCACCCATAGACATCGAAGGTTGATCATCAGTTAAAGGAGTCCAGTTAACTCCGCTGTCAGTTGATTTCCAGACACCACCGTTTGCTGGTCCAATATAAATTGTGCTTGGGTTTGTTGGATGAAATGCTCCTGTTACAACTCGAGAAGAAATATTTCCATAGCTGAAATAATACCCCGGCGTTGGTCCAAGACTAACCCAGTTTATGTTGGGCATTCTATCAGCATTTTGAATTCTCAGCTCATCACGTTGATTCATTGAGTTGGCATAAGCATTCTCTGGAATAAAATTATTAGGATAGGCTCTCTGCTCAAAGAACCATCTTTGTCTGATAAACGGTTTCGTTTGCTGAATTTCAGCCGGAGCCTCAGAGTAAATAGAATTTTCAATGAGGATGTCTGTGTAAGTAGTCTGCGGGAAACTATTGCCTGCTGCTACAAAAAAAAGAATCAAATAAAAAAATGCTTTCATAAGGAAAACTCCTGATTGTTTATAACTTATGTGAAATTATATTGAAGGTAATGTTCTGAATTGATTTTTTGAATATATTTTAAGTTAAAGGAATAATTATCATTATTTAAATAATATTGTAGTTCAAAAATAATCCTATGGCTAGGATATAACAAACAAATACGGTGCCGACTCTGGATAACCCTCTTAAAATACTGCAAGAATTCTTCGGTTATGATAACTTCAGAACCGGGCAGCTTGAAATAATTGAAGCAGTCATCAAATACAACAATGTACTTGTAGTGCTTCCTACCGGTGCCGGGAAATCCATTTGTTACCAGATACCAGCACTTCTATCGGAAAATTTTTCAATCGTAATTTCGCCACTTATAGCGCTGATGAAAGACCAGGTTGACGGCTTGAACAGAAAAAAAGAAGTCGCCGCTTTCATCAACAGCACAATGACTTATTCGGAAACAGAAAATGTGCTGAATAAAATTGCTCTCGGAAGCATTAAACTCCTCTATCTTGCACCTGAAAAGGCAGAGAGCCTCAAGTTCGCCGAACGAATTAAAGAATTAAAACCAAAAAACCTTTTTGTTGATGAAGCTCATTGCATTAGTGAATGGGGACACAACTTCAGACCAAGTTATTTGAAGATAAAAGAATTTATTGATCACATTGGAGTAAAAAAAGTTTCTGGTTTTACTGCCACCGCAACTCCGGAGGTTAGAGAAGACATTGTTTTACAGCTTGACTTTAGAGATGCTAAAATATTTGTAAGAGGGTTTGAACGGGAAAATCTTCATATCAGAGTTCTTCATTCAAAAAAGAAAAAAGAAAAATGTCTTGAACTTCTGAAGGATATCAACGGACCTGCAATAATTTATACGACTTCAAGAAAAAAGACAGAGGAAGTTGCAGAATTCCTGAACATAAAAGGAATTCACTGCAATTATTATCACGCAGGATTAACCGCACCGGAAAGAAGAAGAGTTCAGGAAGAATTTATTCAGGGCAGAACTGAAATCATTGCTGCAACTAATGCATTCGGGATGGGAATTGACAAAGCTGATATCAGGTTGATAATTCATTACAATACTCCCGGTTCGATAGAAAGTTTTTATCAAGAAATTGGAAGAGCCGGACGAGATGGGAAAGAATCATACTGTTACCTGCTCCACGATGAATCCGACATGGCAATTCAGAATTTTTTTATTTCAAATTCTCATCCCAATAAAGATCTTATTCAAAAAATCTATAAGGCTGTCTGCGATTATAACCGTGTTGCTGTTGGTAGTTCAATTGACAAAGAGCTAATTGTTGACAGAGAATATATTTCAAAATATGCGGGTATTGAAGTTTCATCCGGACTACTTCACTCAGCACTTAAATATCTGGAAAATTCAGGATACATCCGCCAGGTTTCTGAATATGATAAAAAGGATTCAATACAAATATTGTTCAGCAAAGAAAAGCTGAGACAGTTTGTTCAAGAATCTTCTTACCAGGAATTAGCAAATATTCTGATTTCATTACTTAGGGAATATGGCAGCAATATTTTGAGTAATCCAATAAAAATTTCAGCTTCTCATCTTGCCAATAAATTGTTAATCCCCGAACAAATTTTTCTTGATTCAATGAACGTTCTTGATAATATGGGAATTATTTCTTTCAATCAGGCAATAGCTAAAGATACTGTTATCCTGACAACCCAAAGAGTTGATGCTGAGAAATTAATTTTAAATTATAAATTAATAAATGAAAGCTATCTAAACTCGCAGCATAAGCTGGATAAAATGCTCGAGTTTGTGTTTACAAATGAATGCCGGTTCAAAAATATTCTCAATTATTTTGGTGAGAATGTTCCGGATTACAGATGCGGCTAAATGCGACAATTGCACATCTGCCGGAAAACTAAAGGACTCCTCTTCTGCTTATCTCTCTGAAATAATATTAGAAACTCTTGAAGAAGCAAATGAAGAAATTCCCGAGAATTTTTTGGTCAATCTGCTGCGAGGTGAGAAAGTAAAAGAAAGTGCCGCATTATTCAAACACTTTGGTACCTGTAAAAATCTTTCTACAGCAGAAATAAAAGGTGTTCTGGCTGATCAAATTTCAAAAAGAAAGATTTTAAAAAGTTTAGGCAAGAGAAATTATTTAAGTCTTCCCAAAGTTGATAAAGTTAAATCAGAAAGAACATCCGAAGACAAGAGAACGAATCAAGACACTAAAGGCTACGATGATGAATTATACCTTTTTAACTTGTTGCGTGAAGCAAGAAAAAAAGCTGCTGATAGGTTTATGCAGTCGGGTTATTTGATTTGTCCTGATAATGTATTGCGGGAAGTCGCAAGATTCCAACCGAAGAGCAAATTTGAGTTGATGAACATTAACGGATTCAACAGTCGTATGTTCAATAAGCTTGGGAATGACTTTCTTGAGATTATAAGCAGCTACAAACCCAGTACACCACAAAAAACAGAAACAAAAGCGAAGGGTGAACTCCCGCAAAACATAGTTGAAACAAAAAAACTTCTTCAAAAAAAATATACACTGAAGGAAATTGCTGATACGAGGAAACTTTCAGAAGCAGTTATTTCTATGCAGATTGAAACTATAGTTGAGTTTGAACCGGAGATTGATATTTCTTCGCTAATTAAAAAAGATACTCTTCAAACAATAATTGTCGAAGCAGAAAAAGGATTTGCGAATCTGAAAGAATTAAAGGAAAGATTACCATCAAAAATTACATATCCCGAGATAAGAATAGCTATCGCACAATTTAAGGCTGCTTCTCAGCTTCCTTCTTTAAACCCTCTGCATAAGCAGTAGCACTATCAAAAAATGCTACCCACTTTTCTGGTTGTGAGTTGTAATAATTAATTGTTTCATCGTATTGCTCAGTTGATATATTATGCCTTGTGAAGACGATCGTCTTTATCGAATCTAAAGATAATGTGTCGGCGGAAGTTGTATCCTGAACAATTAATAAATCAACATATACTTTGATAAATTTTTCTTCAGGAATTGGAGGACCTTTATCGCAGGAAGAAAATAAAAAAATTGAAATGATGAGAATGGAAAATTTGTGTCCTAAAAATTTCATATTGTAATACAATCAAGATATCGTTTGTATGACTGTATGATTGAAAGATTGGAATGATTTTTTACTTTTTACTTTTTACTTTTTACTTGCTTCAGTTAATTCATCTTCTTGCTTGCTTCAAAAAGAACTTTCTTCTCGTGTTCGGATAAGTTTTGATAACCCGACTGACTGATTTTATCTAGAATTGCGTCAATCTCCGCCTGGGTTATTTCTTCGCCTTCCTTTTTCTGATTGAGATCATAATAATTAGCGTCCTCAATATTCTGGCTTTTCTTTTTGAACTTATCAGAAAGTCCACTAAATGGATTATTGAAAGTGTTATCCCTTCGGTAACCTGAAATGTTCATCATTCTTTTAAGAGGAACGTCAATACTTTTATCAAAGAGAATGAATAAGAAACCTGCAATTGCACCACCCAGGTGAGCAAGATGAGCAACATTACTTTGTGCACTGTCAACAAGCATAAATTCTAATACAATTAAAAATCCAATAAGATATTTTGCTTTTACAGGAACAAGGAAATAAAGAAAAATATATCTATCAGGGAACATTAATCCGAATGCAATTAAAACTCCATAGACAGCGCCGGAAGCACCTATGGTAACTGCGGGTGAGTCACCAAACATTGGACTAATGAATAGTTGGAATATTCCTGCAACAACACCGCACAATAAATAATAAGTTAAGAACTTTTTTGGACCCCAATTGTTTTCAATCTCCATTCCAAACATCCAGAGAGCAAACATATTGAAGAGGATATGAGAAAATCCTCCGTGCATAAACTGATAGGTGATCAACTGCCATATCTGAAAGTTAAATCCTTCATTTAATGGATTTAATGCAAACCACATATTTAAGACATACCACAAAGGCTTTCCGCCTACCATAAGATTATTGGCGATCATCTGAAGAAAAAATACCGCGACATTGATGATTAAAAGATTTTTAATCACCGGTGGAAAAACACTAAATCCGCCAAACGGTCTATAAGAATTGTTCATTCATTCCTAAAAGTTGTAATATAAAACTGTTAAAGTCATACATCCATACAATCATACAAGCGTAAATATGATCTTTGTATTACTGTACGATTGTATGCTATTATTTATCTAGAATATTTCCACATTGTTAATTACTTCGCATCAGTTAATGCTGCGACACCTGGAAGAACTTTTCCTTCGAGAAATTCAAGAGAAGCACCACCGCCTGTTGAAACGTGGGAAACTTTTTTCTCCAAACCTGCATCAGCTATTGCTGCTGCAGAATCTCCGCCACCAATTACTGTAATAGCACCATTTTCTGTAGCTTTTGCAAGTGTTTCAGCTACTGCAAAAGTTCCTTTGGCAAAGTTTTCCATTTCAAAAACTCCCATTGGTCCATTCCAAACAATCGTCTTCGATTTCATCAATTCATCTGAAAATAACTTAATTGATTTTGGTCCGATATCCAATCCCATTTTGTCAGCGGGAATATTATCAACATCAACAATAGCTGCTGGAGAATCATTTTTGAATTCATCTGCAACAACCACATCAACAGGAAGCAAGAATTTAAGTTTGGATGATTTAACTTTTTCAAGCAGTTCTTTTGCAAGATCGAGTTTCTCTGCTTCTAGCAAAGACTTACCGATTTCTTTTCCCTGGGCTTTGAAGAAAGTGAAAGCCATTCCTCCGCCAACGATAAGTGTATCAACTTTATCAATAAGATTATTTATCACATCAATCTTGCCTGATATTTTTGCACCGCCGAGAACAGCACAGTAAGGTCTTTTTGGATTAGCAAGTGCACCTCCAAGATAATCTAATTCTTTCTGCATCAGGTAACCGGCTGCACAGGTTTTAATATATTTCGTTACACCTTCTGTTGAAGCGTGAGCCCTGTGAGCACTTCCAAAAGCATCGTTGACGTAAATATCACCAAGATTTGCTAGCTGCTTTGCAAACTCTGGATCGTTCTTTTCTTCCTGTTTGTGAAAGCGAAGATTTTCCAGAAGAACCACATCACCGGGTTTCATTTCACTAATCATCTTTTCTGTTTCAGCACCAATACAATCAGGAGCGAGTTTAACTTCTTTACCAATCAGCTTGCTCAATCTTTCTGCTGCTGGTTTCAGACTGAATTCTGGTTTGCTTTCACCTTTTGGTCTTCCCAAATGACTCATCAAAATAGTTTTACCACCGGAAGCAATAATCTTTTTGATTGTCGGAAGCGATTCAACAATACGTATATCGTTGGTTACATTAAGTTTCTCATCCAGCGGAACATTGAAATCAACACGGACGAGAACTCTTTTATTTTTAAGATCTACTTTATCTATTGAAAGTTTGTTCATTTTAACACTTTAAGTTTATAAGAATTTATTTCTACTAAAATAATTTTTATTCTTTCTGTCATTCCGGCGATCCGCCACAAGCGGAGAGTCCGGAATCTGCTCGTATCAAGCCTTAGATTCTGGACAAGTTCCTCAGAACTCCGTTCTGCCGGAACTAGCCAGAATGACGCCCGTTTACATTTTTGCCATTTTCATAAGAAGATCAACACATCTGTGTGAATAACCCCATTCGTTATCGTACCAGGCAACAACTTTGAAGAATCTTTTTTCATCTTTGAAATTATTCTGCATCGTTGCAAGCGAATCATAAATTGAAGAACGTTCATCGTGATTGAAATCTGTTGACACGAGTTCTTCTTCTGTGTAACCGAGAATTCCATTCATATACGTCTTTGATGCTTTCTTGAGAAGCTCATCAATTTCTTTAATTGATGTGTCTCTTGTTGAACGGAAAGTAAGATCAACAACTGAAACATTTGCAGTCGGAACTCTGAAAGACATTCCCGTTAATTTACCTTTAACGGTAGGAAGCACTTCACCAACAGCTTTTGCAGCACCGGTACTTGATGGAATAATATTTATTGCCGCTGCTCTGCCGCCTCTCCAATCTTTTTTGGAAGGACCGTCAACGGTTTTTTGTGTTGCTGTGTATGAGTGAATTGTGGTCATAATTCCGACTTCAATTCCAATTCCCTCTTTCAATAAAACGTGAACAACAGGAGCCAAACAGTTTGTTGTGCAGGAAGCGTTGGAAATAATTTTATGTTCAGGTTTCAGTTCGTTATCATTAACACCCATTACAACAGTCTTTAACATCACCTTTGCCGGGAGCAGAGATCATAACTTTTTTTGCACCGGCTGTTAAATGTCCTTTTGCTTTTTCTGAATCAGTGAACAGTCCGGTACATTCAATTACAATATCAACTCCAAGCTCTTTCCACGGAAGCTGTGAAGGATCTTTTGTTGCAAGAACACATTTTGTTTCATCGCCATTAATAACAAGTATATCATCGTGTTCTAAATCCGGTTTACTTTTCTTTGAACTTAATTCACCTTTGAATATCCCGTGAACTGAATCATATTTTAACTGGTAGGCAAAATACTTTGCATCGTTTACCACATCAACAAGTGCAACGACATCAAATTCTTTTCCGAGTACACCCTTTTCAGCCATTGAGCGAAGTATTAGTCTGCCAATTCTTCCGAATCCATTTATTGCTACTTTTACAGCCATTTTATTAACTCCTTGATTATAAGATTTGATTTGAAAAACTAGCCAAAGTTAGCAAAAGCGGCAGGAATTTTCAATTTACAATTACGGTAGAATGTGGTGCATCACAAGGAAAATGTTTGGAAAAAGGGAACTCATCCCCGAAACAAGTTCGGGGCAGGCTCTAATCCTTCTCTTGAGAAGAGAAGGACTTATTAGATTTATTGACAAATTATTTAAAAAATTGTCAGCAATTTAAAATGTTTCGATTTGATGATAACAATTCCCTCTCTCGCAAGAGAGGGATATGGGTGAGTTAATTTTAATTTTTTGAATCGGTAATAAAAAATGCTTGATATAATTAAGAGTTTATTTCAGATTCATTATATTTGCAGAAAATCATTATAAACAAATAAAAACTAAAGAGGAAAATATGTTATCCAAAAAAATGCAGGATGCACTTAATAAACATTTAAATGAAGAATTCTATTCATCTTATCTGTATCTGTCAATGGCTGCATATTTTGAAGAAAAAAACCTTAAAGGATTTGCAAACTGGTTCAGGATTCAGTCGCAGGAAGAATACAGACACGCAATGAAATTTTATGATTTTATTATCCAAACAGGCGGTGATGTTACTTTGAAGGCAATTGGTAGCACCAAAGACAAACTGGAAATCCGTTATGGAAGCATTTAAAGATACATTGGCTCACGAGAAAAAAATTACGGGACTAATCCATAAGCTTGTTGATCTTGCAATGCAATCAAAAGATTATGCAACCAACAACTTCCTGCAGTGGTTTGTTACCGAACAGGTTGAAGAAGAAAATACTGTGGAAGAAATAATCCATAAGCTTGAAATGATTGGCGATAATAAAGGTGGTTTGTATATGTTAGATAGAGAGTTGGGTGCGAGAGCGATTGCCAAATAAATATTTTTTCTAACTAAACAATAGATTTTAATGTTTGATCGAATCCTAAACCTGATTAAAGAAAAAGTTCTGTCGCGCCAATATGTAATGACTATTCACGCGGATGAAGAAAAGGATGCTGATGGACTTCACATACTTGATATTGAAAATTGTATTTTAGCCGGAAGAATTTTAGAACGCCAAAAAGACAAAGTAACGGGAGAATGGAAATATCGAATCTCCGGAGTAAGTAAATCCGGAAAGCCAATAGAGCTTATAACTAAAATCAGTCCTACTGGAAAATTGGTTATCATCACGGTATATTTAATTCAATAATTAAAAACTGTTAATATTATGAAATGTGATATATGTGGAAAAGAAGGTGCTAGGGTAAAACGCTTACCCAGGACATACGGTAAAGGCAAAAGCATTTTACTAATTGAAAATGTACCTGTTGTCTCTTGCCCTAATTGTGGTGAAAGCTACCTGACTGCTGATACACTTCACGAGATTGAAAGATTAAAAGTGCATCAGAAGAGTATAGCATCTAAGCGGGAAGTTAGAAGTATGATTTATGTTCAAACTTAACCAGATGATAATTTTAACAACCAATAATTTCCTGTAGTGGTTTGTTACCGAACAAATAGAAGAAGAAAATACTGTTGAAGAAATTATCCACAAGCTTGGAATGATTGGCGATAATAAAGGCGGTTTGTATATGCTGGATAGAGAGTTGGGCTCAAGAGCTGGCTGGTAGTAATATCATTTATTCAAAAATCATTAAAAGCATATAAGTCCTTTTCAAGTAACTTTGAGAGCAATAGGCGTTTACAATGAATTGAATCAATTATTATCTAAATATTTTTATAATACTAGTTTTATTAGTATTAATTAACTTTTATTTGGAGAAAAAGTATTCAATTTTATATGTAGAGGGTGAGAAAGAGTTATTGGTAGCGAACATTTTTAGGAAGGAATATTTAAATGAGACTGGAATAAAATATCGGAATTACATCCATTATATAGTATATAATATTTAAGGTTTTTTAGTTCGTGATACTTATGATAATAAATCAGCAATTAAATAAAGTAGATCCTTAGTAAACAGATTAATTCTTCACATCCGCAAGCGGGAAAGCGGTTTCTCTCATTGAGTGGACTTTGTTTGCAACAGGTAAACTAATTTCTTTACTAACTCTCGCTTCAAAATAATCACGGAATCTTTCCACCATAAACTTAACAGGCCAGGCAGCAGCTTCACCAAGTGCACAGATTGTGTTTCCTTCAATCTGGTTTGCAACGGTGATAAGTAAATCGAGATCACTAGTAGAACCTTTACCAGCAATAATTCTTTTCAGAATTTTTTCCAGCCAGCCTGTTCCTTCGCGGCAGGGAGTGCATTGTCCGCAGCTTTCGTGGTGATAGAAGTGTGCTATTCTTGCTAAAACTTTTACGAGGTCAGTATCTTCATCCATTACAATTACTCCACCGGTACCAATTGCAGAGCCAACTTCTTTCAGTGACTCGGCATCCATCCTTACACCTTCAAGCTTATCACCTCTTATTGGAGGCATTGAAGTTCCGCCGGGAATAACACAAAGAATCTTTTTATCGTTGGGAACACCGCCAGCGTAATTATAAATAATATCTGTCAGCAAAGTTCCGGTTGGCAGTTCATAAACACCGGGTTTGTTTACGTGTCCGCTTACTCCGAATAACAAAGTTCCGGGATGTTTTGGATGACCGATTTTAGAAAACCACTCCCAACCATTTTCAATTATCTTGGGAACGTTTGCAATTGTTTCAACATTGTTGATTGTAGTTGGACATCCCCACAAACCATTCTGTGCCGGGAATGGAGGTTTTACTCTTGGATATCCCCTCTTTCCTTCCAATGAATTCATTAAAGAAGATTCTTCACCACAGATGTAAGCACCAGCACCTTTGTGAATGTAAACATCACAAGAGAAATTTGTTCCGAAAGTTTCTTTCATCTTTTCGCCGAGATAACCTTTTGCGTATGCATCGTCAATTGCTTTCTGCAATAACTTTATCCACTTGTGATATTCACCTCTGATATAAACGTAAGCTGTCTTTGCACCGATTGCATAACAAGTAATTATCGTACCTTCAATCATCTGATGAGGATTAAACTCAAATATCTGTCTGTCTTTGAAAGAACCGGGTTCACTTTCATCACCGTTAATGCAGAGATATTTTGGTTTGTCTGTGGTCTTTGGCATAAAACTCCACTTAAGTCCGCATAAAAACGCAGCGCCGCCTCTTCCCCGCAAACCTGATTTCTTTACCTGGTCAATTATTTCATCAGGAGTTTGTGTGAAAGCTTTCTTTGCAGCATTGTATCCGCCATTGGAAACGTAAACATCAATCAGGTGAAAGTCTTTTATTTCGGGAAGGAGAATTTTTTCCATATTAGAACGGCCCCCTAAATCCCCCGAAGGGGGACTTTATTGAAAAACTATTATCAATTTGATTATACATTTTAGCAATAAAATTAAAATTCATTTACGATTTTTAGTTTAATTTTTTAAACTCCCTCTCCTTTGGAGAGGGTTGGGGTGAGGCCATTCAATATTTCTTCAACTTTTTCTTTTGTAAGATTCTCATAATAATCTTCATTGACTGCAATCATCGGAGCAGTACCGCAGCTTCCCATACATTCAACTTCTTCTAAAGAAAATTTTTGATCAGCAGTTACACCCATATGATCGATACCAAATTTATCTTTTACCTGGTTCCAAATTTCATAACCACCACGAAGCATACAGGAAACATTTGTGCAAACCTGTATGTGATGCTTCCCCATTGGTTTTTGATGATACATCGTATAAAAAGTTACAACACCGAGCACTTCTTCCGCAGTTATACCCAAAACATCAGCAACTTCTTTCATCACTTCGTAACTAATATACCCGTTCTGCTCCTGAGCAATATAAAGTGCAGCCATAACAGCAGGCTTGCGAACAGGATATTTTTTTGTTTCCTGTTCTATTCTGTTGAGATTTTCTGGTGTAAACTTGAATTCCATTTTTATAAAGCTCCAATTATCAAAAAACAAATAACAAATAAGCACCAAAATCAAAATTCAAATCATCAAAACAAGTTTTAGAATTGATTATTGAAGTTTGAATATTATTTGGAATTTGCAATTTGTTATTTGAGATTTCCACTTATTTATCCGCTTCTCCCATTATAGGATCAATGCTACCGATGATTGCAACTACATCTGAAATTAAATGTCCGATAACTAATTTCGGTAAAGTCTGAATATTGTTAAACGAAGGTGAGCGGATTTTACACTTCCAGGGATGCCCTTCTCCTTTACTGACGAAGTAAAATCCAAGTTCTCCTTTCGATCCTTCAATTGCGTGATATATTTCTCCAACAGGCGGATTGATTCCAAAGTTGACAATCATAAAATCGTGAATAAGTTCTTCCATTTTTGTATAGACTTCATCTTTTTGTGGAAGAACTTGCTTCGGCATATCTGCGTGCACCGGACCCTGCGGCATTTTATCCAAAACTTGCCTTACGATTTTAGCACTCTCTCTACATTCATCAAGTCGTAAAAAATATCGGGCAAGACAATCACCTTCAGTATAAGTTGGAACCTTGAAATCAATTTCATTATAACAGAGATACGGTGCATTTCGTCTTAAATCAAATTCAACACCACAAGCACGAAGGTTTGGTCCACAGAAGCCAAGGTCAATTGCGTCTTCTTTTGAAATAGCTCCCACACCATCAACCCGTTCAATAAAAATTCTGTTTGTGTTAAGAAGCTGTTCAACTTCAGCCAGGTATGGTTCAAACTGATCAATAAACCATTTAGCTTTAGCGAGAGCCTCAGGCTGCGCATCGTTGGCAACACCGCCAATACGAGTGTAGCTATTTGTAAATCTTGCACCGCAAAGTATATCCCATATATCTAGAATCTTTTCACGTTCACGGAGTGTCCATAAGAAAACTGTCAAGGCACCAACATCCATAGCAAAAGCACCGACTGCTACAAGGTGTGAGGCAATACGTGCAAGTTCAGCAATCATCATTCGAATATATTGTGCTCTTTTGGGCGCTTCAATTCCGGCAAGTTTTTCAACTGCAAGAACCCACGCAACGTTGTTCGCCATCGGAGAAATATAATCAAGTCTATCAGTGTGAGGAATAAATTCATAATAGCTCATGTTCTCGGCCATCTTTTCATATCCTCGATGGAGATAACCTAATTCCGGAACACAGCCAATAATTCTTTCTCCATCTAATCTTAATAAAAGTCGAAGCACACCGTGTGTCGCAGGATGCTGGGGACCCATATTGAGTATCATTTCATTTTCAAGAGCATCCTCGATTGTGTAATCATTCCTCGATTGAAGGAGTGCATCTAAAATTTTCGGGTGTATTTCGTCGTCTAACTGATTCATAAAAATTATTTTTTTGGTAAAGGAATTGAGCCGGGAATACCCATTAATGGAAATTCTTTTCTTAATGGATAATATTCAAATTCTTCTGGCATATACATTCTTCTCAGATCCGGATGATTGTTGAATTTAATCCCGTACATATCATACGTTTCTCTCTCCTGGAAATTTGCTGCTCGCCAGACTGAAGTAACAGAATCTATTGAACAGTCTGATTCATCCACGTCAGCCTTCAATCTCAATCTGAAATTATGCTTCAATGAAAAAATATTATAGACAACTGTGAATCTGTTTTTCCTTGTTGCCCAATCAACTGCGGTAACATCTGAGCATAAAAGAAACTGAAGTTCAGAATCATTTTTAAGAAACTTGCAAATTTCAACTACGTTTTTCTTATCAAACTTGATTGTCAGCTCATCTTTATAATCCGAAACTTCGAATTCAACAGAAGGAAAATTTGCTTTTAGTTTTTCAGGAATAAGTTCTTTTAAATCCATAGAAGTCAGTTTTTCTGTATTACGTTTAACTCAGGAAGTTTAATACCCTGATCATTGGAAGGTATGTTATGAAACTGAGATGCTTTTGTCTTTCCAATTTTTTCCTGGATCATCATCAAAGCGTGAAGAAGATTATCAGGACGTGGCGGACAGCCGGCAAGATAAATATCGACAGGTAAAAACTGATCTATGCCCTGCACAACAGAGTATGAGCGATACATTCCACCAGAAGAGGTACACGCTCCCATTGCAATTACCCATTTTGGATCAGGCATCTGGTCATAAATTTTTCTTACCACAGGAGCCATTTTGTAAGTCACAGTTCCGGCAACAATCATAAGGTCACACTGACGCGGAGTGAATCGCATTACTTCTGAACCAAATCTTGCAATATCATATTTAGGGTCGCCGACAGCCATCATTTCAATTGCGCAGCAGGAAATTCCCATCGGCATTGGCCAAACAGAGCTTTTCCTTGCCCAGGCAATAATTGCATTAACCTGGGTTGTAATAAATCCCGTATCCTTTAAATAAGCTTCTAATCCCATTTGAATCCACCTTTTTTATATGCGTATAAATATCCTAACTCAAGCACTATTAAAAATATTAACATAGAAAGGAACACAGAAATTCCAAATTCACCGAATAATTTTCTAAACTGCACTGCCCAGGGGTAAATAAAAATCACCTCGAGATCGAAAATTATGAAGAACATTGCTACAAGGTAGTACTTAATCGAAATTCTCTGCCTGGTCGTTCCAACCGGTTTCATTCCGCTTTCATAAGTTGAAGTCTTCTCACGGTTTGGTCTTTGCGGACCGATAATAGTTGAGGTAAGCACCAGAACAGTGCCAAATATCAATGCAACAGCTAGAACGATAAGTACGGGAAGATATTCTTCGATCATTTTTATAATTGTGATTTAATTGAGTGTAAAATTATCCAAAATACGGCGGATTGTCAAAGTAAAGTTTGATGCATTTCTGCTTTTTTCGCCCTCTTATAAATTTCTTTCGGTCCAAATATTTGAAGAACCATGCAAGTTTTTGCTACTTAACTTTAATTGCAATTTGGAGGTAGTTATTTATAGCCCCTAAAAATTCGTAGTTCAATTTGTAAGCTGAAACAATTTCAGTGAATGCTTTAAATTCGTGCATTGGTACACCAAATTCATCAAAAATTATAATATCATCCTTTTTTAGAATTGGAATTAACCGTGTTAATACAAACAGAGTTGATGAATAAAGGTCGGCATCCATATGAATAACTTTTCTTTTATCTGATTTATAATTATCCAGAAAACCTGGCAATGAATCCTGAAATAGCCCTTTAATAAAAGTGACTCTTGCATCGTCAATTTTTGGAGTCGTTCCTTGTGTATCGTAATGGTGTTTATGCATTACACCAAAATCTTCAGGCAAACCTGTGAATACATCGAATCCGTAAAATCTGGTTTCGGGATTCTTATTTTTTTCAACCCACCATTTAATTGCAATCCCACTGGCTACTCCAAATTCCAAATAATCTATTGGCTGATTTTTAATTTCTTCATTCAGGACAAACTCATGCAATTGAAATCTATTTTCATAATTGACTTTGTGATTATAGAAATCATTGAATTTTCCTTTTGGTGTTTTCGAAATCCAACGAGATAATCTGGATAAATAGACAATATTCAGAAACAGTCCTTCAAATGGCTTAACTAGAACATGAAGTTTAAATCTGGAGAATAATGCTTTAATTTTTCTGATGAAGAAAAGTTTAGTGTGCATATTAAATATTTGTGACCTTCTTAATAATTAAAAATTACTCGTTCATTACTCTATACAACACGGAAGGCGGATCTTTAAAATAAACCACAACTTCAAGACCCGGATGATTGCCTTTTGGATCAATCAGAAATTGAAACTCTCTTCTTAATCCGGCTTCAGCAATTCCAAAATAAAGATAATCAACCTTGCTTTCCTTAAGTTTTGAGATCAACTCCTCGTAAGAATCAGCCATTGGCAAAAGCTTGAAATCCATATCAAGATAATATGCAACGTGTGCTTTTCTTGCTGCTACTGTTTTGCCTTTTTCTTTTTGATGAACATTTTCTTCGTACCAGTCTCTTAAAGTTAAAAGTTCTGTTGGTCCTGAATTAATATTTCTACTATTGAAAGAATATGACTTCGCGAAAGTGAAAGCGATAATTCCCACCATTAAAAGATAACTGAATTTAACAGGAATAAATTTTCTCAATCTATATTTTTCAATGAAAAATGGCTGAACAGCAACCACAGCATAAAACGGAATAAGAAACAAGGAAAATCTCTCGCTGTAAAAAACAACGAGCAATAATGCGAAGAAAAATAAATTAACTAAATAGTAACCTGTTTCCTGAGTTTTCCATTTTTTAAATGGATTTGAAATAATAAGTAGAGCCAATCCAAGAATTACAAATACACCGAGCTGCCAGCCAACTAATTTTTCCATATCATTTACAAAATGGTCAGCTACATTTCCTAACACTGTTGAAAAGAATAAACCCGTATCTTTAAATATCACTTCGGTTAATGAAGTTATCTTGCTGCTCTCGCTGAACCAAAAATCATCCCAGCTAATTTTTCCTTTTCCATAAACCTCAAATGCTATGTTCTTATAATTTTCATTGTAAAAAAATGAACCTTTTTCGCTGAGGCAGTAAAATCCCCACGGTGAAAAAGTTAGCAGGAAAACAGCAGCAAACATTATTGAAGCCTTAATTCTTTGAACCCAGCTTATGTTCCAGGAATTCACAAAAAGAATTACAAACACGAAACTTGCAAGGAAGATTCCGTTATATCTTGTCAGGTAAGAAAGCCCTCCAAAGATTGCGGCAAGAATTAAATTTTTATAACTCAATTCTTTGTTCTTAAAAAAGAAATAAAGAGTTAATGATGCCAGAGCATTAAAGAACATATCTGTTCCGGCGCTGTATGTATATTGAATAAAGACGGGATTTACAACGAGCAGAATTGTAACGAAAAATGAAATGACTGTTGAAAATATTTTTTTTAATAGTTCAAAGGTGACATAAATTAAAACTGATGCCGAGAGAACAGCTATGAAAATTCCTGCGTGAAAAAAATCTCCTATAATAAAGCCAAAGATTGCAAGAACCATCGGGTAAAGCGGACCTCTGAAAGCATCCATAGGGATCTCACCGGAAAGAAATTTCTTTGCACTTGGTACGTATCCCCAGAAAAAGTCAGTCTCAATTCCATAATCCCCGACAGTGTGAAAAATAAAACTGATCAAGCCAACAACTACAAAATAAAAAGCTGCGATGACCAGCCCTGTATATTTGCCGGAGATATAGTTTTCAAAAATCGAGGAGATTGATTTTTTGTTAGGAATGATTCGATCGATTTCTTTCTTTTTCTTTGGGGATCGAGATTTAGCCATTGCAGATTCTAATTTTGGTTGTTATCAATAAGAAAAATATTGATGGATAATATAAGTAATTTTATCTATTAGCTGAATTTGGAACTCATCCAAAAGATGGAAACCATTTAGGATTAAAATTATCACCTGTTAGTTTTTGTATTTTATAGCTCCACCGGAAGTGCTTATTTTTAATTGAAGTAATAATCAAATAATTCCTGACTCGTTTGAAATCAAAAGCAAAGAAAAAGTTCTCAATTATTCTACTGGCAATGATTGTCCTTTGCAGCCAGAAATTCTTTGCACAGTCCACACCTGACTCAACTTTATATTTCATACCTGTCAGTTCACTTAACCGGCTGTTTTCAAATTTCGACAAGCAGTTGAACACGTATTACCTGAATACCGGTATTGATTTATATGGCTCGTTTTCAAAATTTGAATACAGAGTAAATCAGAATTATCGCTCTACCTTAATTCAAACCAATCAAAACACAGTGCGTGACGAACAGTACCTCTTCGCTTTAGGCAAATATAAATTGAGTAATGGATGGAAACAGGGAATCGCAATAAGCAGCAACATTGTTTCTGATGACAGACAACTTGGAATTAACGAGGCAACAATTTATCAGGCGGTTACATTAAGTGAACTGAATTTTATCAGAGGCTTGACTCTAACTCCTTACGGAGGATACTCTGACAACCGGCAGGTGAACGAAGATGACAGAGGTCCTATTTATGGTTTAGATGGCAAGCTTAATTATCTCAAATCGGTTGATTTTGATATCAACTCTGCTTTAAGACTTGAAAACGAAGACATCTCTCCGAGAAAAAATACAATCCGATATTTAGATTTACTTGTTACAAATCCTTTTAATCCCGACGTAACAAATTTTTTCAATGCCCGGTTTAACGAAAGCCGTAAAGATTTTTATATATCCGCTGATTCAATAACTTCTCAGCAATTTGATATCACAAACAATATAGAGAGCAGAACTGAAACTGCTTTTCTACTTCAGGACAGGATTAATTACAATAATTTTTTCGATTTGTTTTCGTTAGAGCTTGGCGGAAGAGTAAATTTCCGAACCATTGACAGAAACACACGTTATAAATCGACCAGCATTCAATCACCTTCAATTTTTGATACACAGGTTGATGAACTGGGAATTGTGGTTGAATCCGGATTGTTCTACAGAACTGAATTAGCTAACGCAGGTATAAACTTAAATTATTACGAACGTGATGAAAAACATATCACAAAAAGATTTGAAGGAGTAGCTGAAAGTTTTTACGAACAGAGATCGGAACTGGAAAGCAGAAAAAATAATAACTCTTACAGAACAACAATTTCTTTCCTGGGAAATATTTATCCCTCACGGAAGGATCAGATATCGCTCAGTCTTTTTCACAGTAAATTAAAATATGATACTCCGAGTGCACAAAATGACGATGACCGCGACGAACTGCTGACAATTGGCAGATTAAGATATTCGAGATACCTTTCTCCTTTTTTTCAAATGTTCACAAACCTGGAAGGAACCTTGAGTCATCTTGTTTACATTTTTTCTGGTCGCAGTGCCAACAATAATATAAACAGAGTATTAAGATTATCGGCCGGAGGTTATTACAGCGGCGCACAATTTTCTTCATTAAATAATTTTGAGGTATCAGCGAATTACACTGTTTACGATTTTCAGGATGTCGCATCAAATCTCAGGAGTATTTCTTTCCGGCAATTTACTGCTACAGATTCCACAAATTACCGGATCACAAAAAACTTTTCATTCGTTGTAACTGCATATTTAAAGCTAACAAGCCAGGGTGAACTTGATTGGGATAACTTTGCTGAACGACCACTGAGATATCTTCAGGAAATTTTTGCTGACCCTAAGATTGGTATTGTTTCTGATTACTCATTTTTTGCTCTTGGATTAAGATATTTTTCACTTAATACATTCAGGTACAATAAAACAGAGCGTATCCCTGATTCAGATTTCCTCAGCGTTGGCCCTCTTTTTGAAATATTGATTGGCTCTAAAATGTTATACCTCAGGATGAATACATGGTATGAATTCATTTCTGATAACAGCAATGTTAACAGAGAAAGACTGAATTTTATTTTAGCAATGAATTGGAATTTTTAACTAATCAGGGTAAATTTTCACCCAATTAAAATACTTATATCAATAAAAGTTTTGCCTGAACCTTTTTACCAAATAGAAATCGAAAGTGATCCTAACAATCTGATAACGGTGGAGGAGTTTGTAAATTATTTTGCGAAAGATCTCGGTTTGTCGGATGAGCAATTATCAGTTTTATTGCTCGCAGTAACTGAGGCAACAACAAATGCAATTATCCACGCTAATAAATGTGATGTTTCGAAACTGGTGAGAATACATGCTCAAATTGAGGATTCAAAGCTGATTGTAAAAATTAAAGATGAAGGCAAGGGTTTTGACCCAACAACTCTCCCTGATCCAACGCATCCTGAAAACCTGTTAAAAGATTCCGGAAGAGGCGTTTTTCTTATGAAAGTTTATATGAATGAAGTAAAGTATAATGTTACGCCCACCGGAATGGAAACTATTCTTGTTCTTAATCTTTAAGCAGCTCAGAACTAAAAACTTTCTAACACTTCTTTCTATCAATTATCTCCTCTGATACTTTTTATTTATTTTAACTATTGTAATTATCAACATTATTAAAAACAGGGAGTTAATATGAGCAGAAAAAAAATTTCAATAATCGGCGGCGGCCAAATCGGAGGAGTTTTGGCTCAACTTATCGCATTAAGACAACTCGGGGATGTAGTTTTATTTGATATAGTAGAAGACATGCCCCAGGGAAAAACTCTGGATATAGTTGAAGCATCCAGAATTGATGGCTTTGATATCGCATTAAAAGGAACCAACGATTACAAAGATATTAATGGTTCCGATATTGTGATTGTCACAGCTGGTCTCCCGCGAAAGCCGGGAATGAGCAGAGATGATCTACTCACAACAAATGCTAAAATCATGCAGACAGTTGCTGAAAACGTTAAAAAGCATGCAGCAAATTCCATAGCGATAATTATTTCAAATCCTCTTGATGCTATGGTTACACTTTTTAAGAAGATCACAGGATTTCCTGCTGGCAAAGTTATCGGTCAAGCTGGAGTTCTTGACTCATCAAGATTTGCAACATTTATAGCGTGGGAACTCGGTGTATCAGTTAAAGATGTAAACGCTATGGTTCTCGGCGGGCACGGTGATACGATGGTTCCGATTGTAAGATATGCAAATGTTAACGGAATTCCTGCGATGGAACTATTAGAGAAAAAATATAAAGACAAAGCAAAAGCTGCTGAGGTTATGAATGCCATGGTTGAAAGAACAAAAATGGCAGGCGGAGAAGTTGTTAAACTCCTGAAAACCGGTTCAGCATTTTATTCACCTGCTTCTGCTTCCATTGCAATGGTTGAAGCTATTGTTTACGATGAAAAACGTATGCTGCCTGTTTGTGCTTACCTGAACGGTGAGTTTGGAGTGAAAGGATATTACGTTGGAGTACCTGCTGTACTTGGTGCTGCGGGAGTAGAAAAAATAATTGAGTTCGATCTTATCGCTGAAGAAAAAGCACTTCTTGACAATTCAGTAACTGCCGTTAAAGGATTAGTTGCTGATATGGAAAGACTTGGGATTTTAAAGGCCCCTCTCTTAATCTCTCCCCAAAGGGGAGAGAAAATATTTAAAACTAAAAACCCTCCAAAGCGGAGGGTTTTCTATCTTAATTAACTATTCAACTAAGCAGCATAAACGCTAACATATTTTCTGTTATTTCTTTTTACTTCAAACTTAACTACACCATCTGCTACAGCAAATAATGTGTCATCATTTCCTCTTTTAACATTTGTGCCAGGATGAAATTTTGTTCCGCGCTGCCTGACCAGAATATTTCCGGCAATAACTTTTTCGCCGCCAAATCTTTTTACACCAAGATACTGCGGATTGCTATCTCTTCCGTTTCTTGTTGAGCCTTGTCCTTTTTTATGTGCCATAACTTAATTCCTTTTTAATAAACTTTAGTTTACCAACCCTTAGGTTGGGTTGTTCTACGAAATCTTTAAAACTTCAATTTTGGTGTATTGCTGTCTGTGACCGCCTTTTTTCTTATAACCTTTTCTGATTTTCTTCTTGAATACGATCACTTTATCATCTTTCACGTGCTCAAGAACTTTGGCAGTTACACTAGCTCCTTTTACTTCCGGTGCACCGATTTTAACACTTTTAGCATCTCCAACCATCAGAACGGAGTTAAAAGTTACTTCAGAATCGACCTTTTCTTTTAATCTGGGGACATAATACTTGTTATTTTCCAGCACCTTTATCTGGTCTCCCAGAACATTTATAATTGCAAACATTACTTCTTATTTTCCTTAAAATTTTGAAGCACAAATCTATGCAAAGATGACTTCTATGTCAATCCCTAATTATAAATAAATAGAATTAAAACTCATTTTTTAAGTAAAAATGAAAACTCGCTGCCCACTCCTTCTTTGCTGGTTACAGCCACTTTTGAGTTATGAGCTTCAATAATGTGTTTGACGATAGCTAAGCCCAAACCAGTTCCACCCTGCGACCTTGATCGAGCCTTGTCAATCCTGAAAAATCTTTCAAAAATTCTATCTAGATAATTTTCTGGAATACCAATGCCGGTATCTCTGACAACTATTTTAGCACGCTTGGTCTCTTCCTCAACCAGGACTTCAATTTTTCCTTTTTCAGTGTACTTAATCGAATTAAGAATTAAGTTAACAAGCACCTGTCTGAGCTTATCTTTATCACCAAAGACTTCCAGATCATCTCTGGCAGGGATGTAAATTAACTCAAGATTTTTATCCTCTGCTATTTTCCTGTTCTCCAGAACAACCTGATTTATCAAATCATTTATTTTGAAGTATCTGTAACTCATTCGCATTTCACCAGATTCGATCATTGAAATATCGATCAAGTCATTCAACAAATTACTTAGTGAAACTGTGTGCTGATTAGCCTTTTCTAAAAAGTGCATATTAACATTATTATCATTTATAGCACCGTTCAATAATGTCTCAATGTATCCTTGAATTGCAAAAATTGGAGTCCTTAATTCGTGAGAAACATTTGCTATAAATTGCGATCTCATTTTTTGAAGACGTTGAAGATATTCAATATCACTTTTTTCCTTCTTGAACATCTTTTTGATTGCCTTCTGCAGAGAAAGTAGATTAGAGCCAAGCTGTATTTCTTCTTCGCTGTTATATTTATTCTTCCGGATATTATTAATGATGGTCTTTATTTCATCAAGTTCTTTATTTCGTCTTCTGCCTATGAGATAAAGCGCTGAAATATCAATAACAAGCAAAGAAATAATCAATGAAGGAAGTAATGAAACATCCTGAGTGAGTAAAAGGATTGTAAGAATAAATAAAATATTAAAAAAAAGGAACTCCCTGTAGTAAACGAGAGAGGAGGCCAGGTCGGATAAAAACTTATTCGTTGTGTTTGAATCTGTATCCAACACCTTTTATAGTCTCAATTAATTCTGAATGTTTACCAAGCTTCTCCCTGATTTTTCGGATATGAACATCGATCGTCCGGTCAATTACAAAAACATCGTTTCCCCAAACTTCTTTCAACAGCGTTTCCCTGTTTATAACCTTACCGGGATTCTGGGCAAGAAAATAAAGCAGTTGAAATTCTTTGCGCGGGAAAAATTTCTTCTTACTATCAACCTTAACTTCAAATTTTTCAACATCAATTTCCAATGCACCGATTTTAAGATTTTTGAATTCCTTAGATTTTTTCTCTGTTTGATCTGATTTTCTGAGATTTGATTTTATCCTTGCGATTAATTTTTTAGGTGAGATAGGCTTCTGAATATAGTCGCTTGCACCAAGATCAAGTCCTTTAATTTCATCTGTTTCACCTGATTTAGCAGTAAGAAAGATGATGGGGATATCCTGATATTCTTTATTTGATTTAATTTGCTGATAGAGTTCAAAGCCATCCATCTCAGGCATCATTATATCAAGAACTATTAAATCAGGGTTGTGCGAAATTTTTTTTAACGCATCTTTTCCGTTTGAACTTACCAGAACCTCAAAATTATCCTGTTCAAGGTTGTATTTGAGAAATTCAAGTATATCTACTTCGTCATCAACCAGTAGAATTTTTTTCATTTAATTAATTGATTTTTATTTCTTGATCTTTTTCTGCTGATTTATACATTGCCTCAGCAATCTGCAGAAGCTGCAATGCTTCTTCGCCTGATGAAAAAACAGGGTTAAGTCCTCTGATGGCACCTATAAAACTCTTTGAGTTCATTTAAGTATGATTTTTTAAATGCTTCAGTTGGTGTTTCGACAAAAGTTGAACCAAGATCAATATGTTCATCATCCAAAACTTTTATCAGTTTAAATGGATTAGCACCAATGCTTCCTTTTGTTCCATAAACATTGGTATAAAAAGTATCTTTTTCTTCAGCGAGGTTCCAGCTTGCTTCAATATTTATAGTAACAGAATTTTCACACCTGATAAGACTTATTGATGTGTCTTCAAGATTTTTTGAATTATGACAATAATTTTTTGTTGATATTGAAATTACTTTAGGATAATCTGCAAGCCAGAGTGCAAGGTCAATCAGGTTAATTCCAAGATCGAGAATCACACCACCACCGGCTTCTTCCCTTCTATGAAACCATTTCTCTGAGCTGCTTTGTTTTCTTATCCAGCCGCATTTTATGTAAAACGGATCACCAATTTCACCAGCATCAATTAAACTTCTAATCAACATGCTATCTGGCCGGTAACGGAGATTCATTCCAACCATTAGTTTTCTGTTGTTCTTTTTTGCACATTCAATGATTTCTTTCCCTTCGCTGCTGTTTCGTGCAAGTGGTTTCTCAACAAGCACATCTTTACCAGCCATTAAACAATCTAATAGCCATTTGTTTATGAAGGTGTGTTGGAGTTGCAATTATAACTGCATCTATCTCATCATCGTTCAGTAATTGCTTATAATCACTAAAACGCTTTTTTATTCCATATTTATCGGCAACAGAATTTAATCTGCTTTTGTTAATTTCAGCGAGTGCAGTTAACTCTGCATTTTTTATTTTAACAAGATTTGGCAAATGAACTAACTGAGCAACACTCCCAAGTCCAATAACTGCAACTCTCGTTTTCTCCATCAGTAGGTAACCTTTTCAGTTGATTTTGTGCTCTTAAAAAAAGTAGTTATCTGAGATACGATTCCAGCAGGATCAATTGAGATTTGTTTGTGAAGTTCAGCTTGTGTTCCATGGTCGATAAACTTATCGGGAATTCCAATTCGTAGAATATCATTCTTATAATTTTTGTCATTAAAATATTCAATAACTGCCGAACCAAAACCGCCTGGTAAACTATTTTCTTCAATTGTTACAACTTTTTCATGCTTCAAAGCAATCTCATCAAGAAGCTGTGTATCAAGAGGTTTAATGAAACGCATATTTATCAGTTCGCTACTAATACCGTTTTCTTTCAAGATTGCAACAGCTTTTTCAGCATAGTTAACCATTGAGCCAACTGCCAGTATTGCAACATCTTCACCTTCAGTTAGCTTTTCTGCTTTCCCAATTTCAATCTTACTGAAGCCGGGTTCGATCTTCACACCAAGTGCAGAGCCTCGAGGATATCTAACTGCAACAGGACCATCGCAGTGTTCAACTGCAGTATAAACCATATTGCGCAGTTCTGCTTCATCCTTCGGAGCCATTATAACCATACCGGGAATAATTCTTAGGTATGCGAGATCAAAAGTTCCGTGATGAGTTGGACCATCAGCACCGACTAATCCGGCTCTGTCCAAAATAAATACAACGTGCAATTTCTGTAAAGCAACGTCGTGTATTATCTGATCGAATGCTCTCTGAAGGAATGTTGAATAAATTGCAAGGACAGGAATTATTCCCTGGGTTGCAAGTCCGGCTGCAAATGTTACAGCATGCTCTTCTGCAATACCAACATCATAATAATTTTGTGGGATTTTTTCTTTAAGAATATCGAGACCGGTTCCATCAGGCATAGCAGCAGTGATTCCGACGACTTTCGGATTCTTCTCAATTATTTCAACAAGAGAGTTTCCGAATATTTTTGTGTAAGCAACAGGCTCACCTGATTTTTTGTAAGCTTGCCCTGTCAATTTATCGAAAGGAGTTGATGCATGAAGTCTTTGTGAATGACTCTCGGCAGGCTTATATCCTTTTCCTTTTTGGGTGAGGACATGGATGAGAATTGGTCCTTTGAGATCTTTAACCTGTTCAAATATTTTGACAGTCTGATGCAGATTGTGTCCGTTAATAGGCCCGAAATATCTAAAGCCCAATGCTTCGAAAAGCATTCCCGGGGTGATGACAGCTTTTATTCCTTGCTCAAGTCTAACAGCAACACGTCTCATCCGATCACCAAACTGATCAAGTTTACCAGTAAGATCCCAGATTTGCCCTTTGAATTTATTATAATCAGGATGTGAGATCATTTCAGTAAAATAATTTGAAATCTGCCAGACGTTTGGAGCGATAGACATATTGTTATCATTCAACACAACAATAAGATCTGTTTTCAATACACCTGAATTATTCATCGCTTCATATGCCATCCCACCAGTCATTGCACCATCACCAATGACCGCCACAACTTTCTTATCAACTTTAGTAATGTTTTTTGCGGTTGCCATACCGAGTGCAGCAGAAACAGAGGTTGAAGCATGGCCTGCACCAAAAGTATCGTATTCACTTTCGGAGCGTTTTAGGAATCCGCTTATTCCTCCATACTGACGAATTCTGTTAAGAGCTTCTTTTCTTCCTGTAAGAATTTTATGCGGGTATGCCTGATGACCTGTATCCCAAACCACGAGGTCGTGAGGTGTATTAAAAACTTTATGAATTGCTACTGTAAGTTCTACTGTTCCAAGTCCACCACCAAAGTGTCCGCCAATTTCTGAAATTGTATCAACCATATACTCCCGGATATCGGTACACAATTGCTTTAATTGCGGAAGTGATAGTTGACGAATGTCTGATGGGTAATCTACCCTGGAAAGAATGGGGTATTTTTGTTCATCAATCATTAAATAAAATAATCCTCCCTAATGTAACTGAGTTAATCTTCTTCAACTTGTGAAATTTTTCCTAACTCATTTTTGAGCTCGGTAATTTTTAATTCGGCTTCTTTAAGTGTCTTCAAACAGGATTTTGAAAGCTTCACTCCTTCCTCAAAAAGTGAAATAGCTTCCTCAAGCTCAACATTATCTTCCTCAAGAGTACGGCTGATTTCTTCAAGCCGGGATAAATCCTGTTCAAAATTACTTTTAGTTTTTTTCTTTGTCATAAAATTAAGCTATTGGGTTGTTATTTCCCCATCATAAAACTTTAGCTGGGCTTTTTTCTCTTTATTAAAATTCGAAGCTCTGGTAACAAATTTAGAATTCTGCTTTACTAAAACAAAGCCCCTCTTCAAAGCCCTGTGAATATCATAGGATTCAAGAGATTTTGCGAGTAGTGATATTTTCTTATCATATATCATCGAAAATTTTTCTATGCTTTGAAGAACTCTGCCAATGCTCATATCAACTTGCTGCGTTTTCCTGTTCAACATATCCATCGGAAGTCTGAAACCATAAGACCTGCTAAATGAATTAACATCTTGAATCCTGGCTTCTATAATCTCTTCAATATTTGTTGATGAATTTGAAATAAATTCTTCGATGAAATTCTCTATATCGATTATGTCAGGAGTTGCAATTTCCATTGCTACTGAAGGCGTTGGCGCACGAAGATCAGCAACATAATCTGCTATTGTAAAATCAACCTCGTGTCCTACTCCTGAAATAATAGGAACTTTAGACTTAAAAATTGCCCTTGCAACAATTTCCTCATTGAATGCCCAGAGATCTTCAATAGAACCGCCGCCGCGAGCGATAATTATAACATCTATTCCAGGATATTCGTTCAAAAGCTTAATAGCTTTAACAATAGATTCAGCAGCACCGCTTCCCTGAACTCTTGCCGGTGCGATTACAATTTCAACCAGTGGAAATCTTCTTTTTGCGACACTTACCAAATCTTTGAAAGCTGCGCCGTCTATTGCAGTAACTACTCCGATCTTCTTTGGAAATACAGGAATAGGTTTTTTGAACTTCTCATCAAATAAACCTTCAGCTTCAAGTTTCTTTTTTAGTTTTTCGAATGCTTCCTGTAATTCTCCGAGTCCGGCAGGCTTTATCGAACGGATATCAAGTTGATAGCTTCCTCTTGGAGGATAAACCGTAAGCTTTCCGTTCACGATAATTTTCATTCCGTCTTGCGGAGTGAAGAAAACGTACTGGTTAAAACCTTTCCACATCGTACAGTTTATTACTGCATCAGCATCCTTCAAACTAAAATACCAATGACCTGAAATGTGAGATTTGAAGTTTGAAATTTCCCCAATCACAGAAACCTGCTCAAAAGTTTCCTCAAGTGTTTTGCGGATTTCTTTTGTTAGTTCCGATACGGTTAATATTTGAGTTTCGTTTGCCAATTATTCTACTGTATTAGATTGAATTTCATTATTCGTTTTGTTATCAATCTCATTATAATCAAGTTCCGAGCCGAGGAGACTATGAGGTATTAAAAATATTATAAACATAAGTATTGACGCAAACACAATCCAGCGTTTTGGATTTTTAAATTTGTAAAGAGCAATCAGTGCAAGCAGCCAGCCAATGAAACCAATAAGTATTTTGTTATCTGTTAAATCGTGCCCGAAAGGAAAGCCAGTCCAAAAAGCACCGAATGCATATTTCTGCACAATTGGTCCGAAAATAAAGCCGCCGATAATTACAAAAATAAAAGTAAGAATAGTTAATGGTTTAAACTTTTTACCTTCATTTACGCCTGAGGCGTATCCGCCTTGGGAGGAGAAATATTCAAGTCCGGTTCTTGTTGAAAGCAGCATTGCTCCAAAAATAAAAATGATATGTGGAATCAAAAAATATATCGGCACATCACCTTTAAACCTGATTATGACTTCTCCACTTGCTGGCAGTGTTACAGCATCTTCATTTTTCTGAAGGATTATATGATAAATCAATTTCCCTGCCGGTGGCTGATGAGGAAGCGAAGCAATTAGTTTTCCACTTTCATTTTTCATTTCAACCGAAGTCCATTCATCATTTGTCTTGTATCTTTTCCAGAAAAGTTGTCCAGAAATTGTTTCATCATCAACATTAATTTCTATCGGATGATCACTTTCGCCTCCGTGAGTTCTGTCCAGTTTATAACTGATAACTTCACCACCAATTTTTGCTTCACCTGAAATTGGATAAGTCGGACCTGTCATTCTTTGATATATTGCTGTAAAAACAGTTAGTATAAAAGCAATTAACCAGAGTAAAATGGATTTCTTCATCGAGGAGATTTTGAGAGAATTATTTTGAAAATTTTCTGCGTGAAAGATAAAGATTAAAACCTTACGCTAAAACCAAGCGTAGGAATAATGTAAAGCTAGAACTAAAAAAACTTCAGCTTTTTATATTTTTAATTTAAGCGGATTATTATAACGATATAATCATTTTTTCAGAAGATAATCACTTAATCTTTGCAATATTTTTTGATGACGTATTTCTGAAATTCTGCCAATTGATCCGGCAATTAGATTTAATGGTATGACAGCAAGAAAATTTAAACGAATTATCGATTCCTGGATAAGCCCACTGATTTTGAAATCATCATCAGGTGTAGAAATAAGCTCGTCGAAACCTTTGATCATTTGATGAAGCTGCGTGCTGATTCCACAAACAAGAAAATCATTATATGGTGGCGGTAATTCGCGAAGGAGTAAGACGGGTCTTAATTTTGATTTGCCATCAGCCTGCGGCAAGATAGTAAGAACAACATCTCCCTCTTTCATTTATGGAATTCCGGATTGGGTTCTTTAATTAATGAAAGCGAATATTCAGGCTCCTCTTCTGAATATGCTTTATTCAATTGAAATGAAGATAAAGTAAGCCACTCATTTCTTTCATCTGATTCGGATTCAGACTTTAGAATTGTCACCAATAATTTATCCTGAGGTTGCAGTTTATAAGCTGCATCAAGTATGATTGAATTTCCGTCAAAATGTGCAGGCAGAGTTATAAATGGTTTTTTCATTTTTTCCTCTAAAATTTTTTATTCAAAAATAGCAATTAAATTATTAACACAAAGTAGTAAATCCCTGCAATGCAGAAGATCAAAATCAGATGGTGGTTTTTAAGCACAATTAGGCTCTTATGTTTGCAGTCAGTATGAAAGCCAGTAACAAGAGCCAGATGGATTTTTTCATTGAGGAAAGTTTTGAGAATTATTTTTGATTTTTACTTGATGAAAGATAAATATTAAAACCTTACACTAAAACCAAGCGTAGGAATAATTGGAAGCATCGTTGTTGTTTCTCTGCCGAGAGTGAGATTTTCTTCGACATAATAATCATAACCAATTACATTTGATCGGTTGTATAGATTAATTACATCGAGGTAGATTGTCCAATCGAGATCCCACCAGTCAGCAAAAGCATTTATGCGGAAATCAAGTCGGTGGTAAATTGGTTTACGTGAGTTTAGTTTTCTATCATCAAAATCAACATCAAAGATTACCGGATTATCACCACCGTTGTTGAGATTTCTTGTAGCGATTACCGGTGTTTCAGGTGTTCCATCCAGATCCTGATCAGTTAGAATTATTCTTGGTTTTACACCTGCTGGTTGACTTATAGGAAAACCTGAACCGTACTGCCATCTAACTCCAAATTCAAGCCAGGAGTTTAGTTGATAGTTCAATACAATATTAACTGTATGTCGCTGATCAAAATTGAAAGGATATTTTATTCCATCTTCATACCTGTTTGCATAAGCAAGTGCGTAAGAAACCCAGCCGGAAAATCTGCTCTCGTAAAAAGTGTTTCGTTTGGAAAGGAAAAACTCAAATCCGTATGCTTCACCAAATGAACCATTAATTGGAATCTGAGTTAAAGAATCTCCGCTAAATGTTGCGGGTAATGTCCAGCCGGACGCATATCTTGCATCTTTACCGGGAATCGGTTCAGTATAAAATCTGCCGCCCTGTAATTTTTCAGGTCTGTAAAGATTATCAAAATCTTTATAGTAACCTTCAACTCTTGCACTCCACTCACCGGACAACCATCTTTCAATTCCCAAAACATAGTGAGTTGCTTTCTCTGCAAGCAGAGTTTGCGTGTACTGATCTGAAAGATCGTAAAGAACTCCCTGGTCTCGCTGCTTTTCATAGCCGGGTGATTGATAGTACAATCCCCAAACCGCTCGTAAAGTTGTAAGCTCATCGAATGCATAAGATAATGAAAGCCGAGGAGCTAAGTAGGCTTTTTCGAGTATGTTATAGTAGTCAAATCTCAAACTTGGCTGAAACGTCAACTGCTCTGTCATACGAAAATTATCCTGAAGATATGCACGATATCGATTAAAGTTCTGTACATCTTTAATATCATCAAGAGCTGATCTGAATTGAGGATTCGAATTCAGTACTGCCTGAAGCTGCTCATCTAAATCAAAAGTAAAATCAATAGTGGTTTGCATAAAATCAGCACCAACACCAGCTTCAATAATATGATCTTTAAGAATATATGTGAACTTATCATCAATGGAATATTTTTCGTAAATAAAATCTCCACCAAAAGAAAACCGCAGAAGGTACGGAGCTAATGTATCGGGAATAGTATTTTCAAAATTACCGCGGTTGAGCGAAGGATCGAGAATCTGAGAATCAAAATCTGTTGTGCCGTTATTCCTGTAAAATGATACAACCACTTTGTTCAGTGTGTTTTGATTTGGCGCGAAATGCCATGCAGCAGAAAGTAAATCATTATTTGTAACATTGAATACCCCAACGCTGTCAGGTGTTTCTCTCTCCTCACCGCTGACAACATTCACTGCGTCTCTGGATAGAATTCCATTAAATAAAAATTTATGCCCGTTGTAAGGACCGATAACGAGCTTTCCCTGTAAGTCATAAAAATTTGGGAAGGTTGTATTATCATCAACAAGACCAGCACTTTTCACAAATGGTTCAATGATCAAATCATAATAAGTTCTTCGTGTATTGAAAAGCCAGCTGCCTCTGAGATTAAAAGGATTCTTCCCCTCCAAAACTAAATTAGCATCAACAATTGAAATGTTTACATTGCCGGCAAGTGATTTGGTTGTTGTTCCTTCTTTGTTTGTTACATCCAAAACTGCCGAAAGTCTGTCGCCGTATTTTGCCGGGAAACCTCCTGAAATAAGATTAACATTATCAACTGCATCTGGATTGAACATACTTACCACACCATAAAGTCTGTATGGATTGAAGACTTCCACATCATCAAGTATAATTAAATTCTGATCCGGTCCGCTTCCTCTAACTACAAGCTGAGATGAAAAATCATTTGGTGCAAGTACGCCGGGAAGTGATTGAAGTGTTCTGAAAACATCCTCTGCTGCACCGGGAAGAGTTTTGGCGTCTCTTGGATTAAGATCAATAAGACTTGTTCTGGTATCTCTTTGATCCTGCACCTGAAAATCTGTCACTTCAACACTTTGCAGCTCGATCGCCTTGATATCCAATTCAACATTTAATTCAGTGATCTTATTCGCTTCAACTTCTATATCAAATGTTTTTGAATCAAAACCTATCGCACTAAACCTTGCTTCATAAATTCCTGCAGGGATTCCGGTGATCTCATAAGTTCCATCCAGCTTGCTTGCTGTTCCAAAATTCGTATCGAGAATAATAATATTAACGGATGGTATAGCTGATGAACCATCTGTGACTTTTCCTTTAAGTTTTCCTGTCTGTGAATAGGAAAAACTGGTAAAAAGAATTAGAGATATGTAAATAAGTGTTTTCAATGTCTGATAATTAATGATTCTATTATTAATTATCTATAACAAAAAAGAGTGTAAAATAATTCCTGGCTGGAATGCTTTTTTAATCAAGGTAAAGCGAGAAGAGTCCTGAGTAGAACCCGATGTAAATCTCCTGGAAATTCGATCCTGAAGAATGAAATGTAAAATTGCTTCTACACCTTACATACATAGTAAAAGTATCTTTTATTGTAAATAATCCAATTGAAAACTCGGGACTTATGCCCACATTCGTATCGAAATTTGAGTATAAGGATATGCCCGGTGAAAGATACTCCATACCAGGTATTTCAAAAATTCTTTTATAACCTGCACGCAGATAGCCCGGATCTTCTGCATTAAAAATGTAGGTGTATTCAAAAGATAAATATGCTGATGGGTAGTTAAGACTTTTTGAACGAAATGATATTACCGGGATTTCCTTTGTTAAGCTGAAGTAACTTTGCTGCGATTCGGCAACATAGCTTGGATATGGAATAAGAAATATTGAAGATCCAAATAAACATAAAGTGATCCAGTCTGAACCCTCTTTTATATTTGGTTCGAATGGCAGATCGAAGTCAAAAATTTCACTTTTGTTTATAACACCTGAGTCAGTTTCCGTGATGATTTGAAAATTTACTATGTTATCCTCAAAGACAAGATTGCTTAAAGCAATATCGGTTTTGTGAAGATCAGTCGGTTCATATGCAACGCCAAACTCATATTTATCTTCCAGAATAACTTTGGATTTACAGACATCACTTGTATAAAAAGATAATTTAAATATGTAGGGAATTTCCCTGGTGCAGTAGGCATCAATAAGATAAACTTCGATGGAATCAGTTTGGCTGAAAATGTTTTCAGATGAAAAAAGTAATAAGTATGAGAAGTATGTAATGCCTTAAATTCATTCGAATCCTAAAGCGAATTATATTTCTTTTTCAAATTTATAGAAATTGTTTTTCTTTTTAGTATTATTTTGTAATACTTGATTAATTTTAACCTGTTCGAATAAAATTTAGATATTACCAGATTATCAGTTTCAAAACAGTTAATTGATGACCAAATCAAATATAACAACAGTTTTAAGAAAACTCAGACTAATGCATCTTGCTGACCGTCTGAATTTCTTTTATCAAAAATTCAGAAACCGAAAGAGCAATAAAATGTTCAAAGAAAAAAATCCGGATGTGATTCTTCCGCCGGATTATATGATTTACGAATCCTTTCAAATGAATTATGAAAATTATTATAACGATAGTGTCTCAACAGCAGAATGGCTTGATAAGTTATTTTGAAAAGTATCTGGATCTGAAAAATATAAAAATTCTCGAATGGGGATGCGGTCCCGCAAGAATAATCCGTCATTTACCCCGACTACTAAACGACAGTTGTGAAATCTATGGTTCAGACTATAATTCTAAAACAATCGTGTGGTGCAAAAAAATATTCCCAGAATTCAATTTTTCAAAAAATAATCTGCAGCCGCCTCTCGAATTTGAAAATAATTTTTTTGACATTATTTATGCAACCTCTGTCTTCACTCATTTGTCAGAAGAAATGCATTATGCGTGGATGAATGAATTAAAAAGAGTTTGTAAACCAAACGGGATAATATTTCTAACTACTCACGGTGATAACTGCAAACCAAAATTAACCCCGGAGGAACTAGAGCTGAAGAGTATTTGAAGCTGGAAAACTGGTGGTTAGAGGAAATGTGAAGGAAGGACACAGAACATTTGCTGCATATCAGCCGCCGCAATTTATGAGAGAACTATTTAAAGATGTTGAAATACTCGAACACGTTACCAGCGAACCTGAAGGAAATTATATTCCGCAGGATGTTTGGATTGTAAGGAAGAAATAAACTAGAAAGATTAACACCAGATTTAATTAAGTTAAAAATTATTATATTTGAACACTTATGAAAGCATTAGACCCATATATTGAACCTATAAAAGCTATTTGTCGACAATACCGCGTAAAAACGCTTTTTGCATTTGGCTCTGCAGTTAAAGATAAGATGTCTCCGGACAGTGATATTGATTTTGTAGTTGAAATCGAAAGTAATGATCCCTTTATTTACACTGAAAATTATTTTGAATTAAAGTTCCAGTTGGAAAAATTGTTAAAACGAGAAATTGATCTTCTGGAGCAAAAAGCCATTAAGAATCCATTCCTTTCAGAAGAAATTGATAGTAACAAAGTGCTGGTTTATGGAAATTGAGGTAAAAGCCGGGTTAACTGACATTAAACAAGCAATCGAAGAGATTAAAGAATTTCTGCCTGATAAAAAAGATTTTCTTAAGTTTCAAAATGATATAAAAACCAAGAAAGCTATTGAAAGAAATATTGAAATAATTGGCGAGGCAGTAAACAGATTATTAAAAATAAAACCTGAAATAAAGATTACATCTGCTCGAAAGATTGTTGATACAAGAAACCGGATAATTCACGGTTACGATTCTGTTTCGGCTGATATAATTTGGGCTATTGTAATTAAGGAACTACCTGAACTTGAAAAAGAAATTGATGCTCTATTGTAGACATCTTATTCACCCAATCGCTTGTTTGACATCATCAATCAAATCCTCAACATCTTCAATTCCAACAGAAAACCGAACGAGTGCATCCGTAAATCCATACTTCTCTCTTTCTTCTTTTGGAACAGAAGCGTGAGTCATTGATGCAGGATGACAAATTAGACTTTCAACTCCACCAAGACTTTCAGCAAGAGTAAAGATCTTTACATTATTCAAAACCTTTTTTGCTTTTTCGATTGAACCAAAATCTGCTGAAACCATTCCACCAAATCCCCGCATCTGTTTTTTAGCAAGTTCATGCTGCGGATGATCTTTTAATCCCGGATAAATAACTTTCTTTGCAGTACCTGATTTAGAAAGAAACTCCGCGAATACTTTTGCATTTTCTTCGTGCTGCTTCATTCTCACAGCAAGTGTTTTGGTTGAACGAAGAACAAGCCAGCAATCAAATGGAGACGGAACACCGCCTGCAGCATTTTGAATATATCGCAATCGTTCGTGATATTTTTCATTACTTGTTACAAGAATTCCTCCAACCATATCGCTGTGTCCGTTCAGATATTTTGTTGTTGAATGAAGAACAATATCAATCCCCCACTCAATTGGATTCTGAAAATACGGACTCATAAAAGTATTGTCACAAACAGTGATGAGATTATTCTTCTTTGCAATTTCAGAAACTGCTTTCAAGTCTGTAAGGATTAACATTGGATTTGTTGGAGTTTCAACAAAAATCATCTTTGTGTTTTTTTTGATTGCATTTTCAATGTTAGATGAATTGCTCGTATCAACCCAGGAATATTCAAGTCCGTAATTGGTCATATTCAATTCATAAAGTCTGTATGTTCCGCCATAAACATTACTTGAAACAATTATATGATCGCCGGCTTTTACAAGACTCATCAATGCGTGAGTTGCAGCAAGCCCTGAAGCAAATGCAATTCCATATTTTCCTTTTTCAAGTGTAGCAATATTCATTTCCAATGCTTGTCTTGTAAGATTGTGAGTTCTGCCGTACTCATAGCCAGTACTTTTACCAAGCTCGTGCTGTGCATAAGTAGAAGTTAGATAAAGCGGAGTAATTACAGCTCCGGTTGTAGGATCAGGAATTTGTCCTGCGTGAATTGCATCTGTTGAGAAACCCATTTTTTATTCTTTCAGTTTATGACGTAATATTTTCAAATTGAATTATGAATATTGAACAAGGAATAATGAAGTTCGAAGTAAGTTGAATCACATTTATTTTGATTTTGGATTATTTCTCTTAGCTGTCTCGATGCTTTTTACAAAAATCAAAATTAGTTCATTGCATTCAGATATTCCTCTTTTACACTAATTCCATCTTCTTTGTTAATGAAACTCTTTTTATAATTTTTAATGCAACTAACGATTCTCTCAACTCTTTCAGAAGAATTTTCAGTTTATGAACGAAATCATTTCTCGATTCAGCACTTTGCGCTTCTCCATAATGTAAAGCTGGAGATGTTCCAGATCTGACTAGTTGACCAGCAATATAATTCCCTGCTCTGGTATTATTCAAACTTTCTGAAATTTCAATTATCAACACAGCAAAATCAATTAATCGATCTTCCAGATCAAATTTCCTATTTGATTTTTCATTTGTCATTCTTCATTCCTTGTTTATTTATTCAATATTAAATTGACTTCATAATTCAAAATTCCTTGCTTGCCTCGGCTTCAGACGGGTTCAATATTCGATATTCAAAAACGAGGCTCTTTCAAGCTTAAGTTTATCAAATCGTATCTCGTAATAATATCAGTAACGAGCCCAAAATCACTAACTAAAACCGCCGGATGTTCTTTCAACAATTTTTTCACTTCTGAAATTTCTGTCTTCGCATCAAGTATCGGAAAACTTTCTTCCATCACATCTTTGATCAATGAATTATAAAGCTGTGGATTATCTACAAGCTTTGAGAGTAAACGATCTTCTCTTGATCGCACCAATCGATTGCTTTCCTCTCAACACAGGAATTTGTGTATAACCGGTTTTTGTTATCAACTCCAAAACATCTTTCACTTTTTGATCTTCTTTTATCGAAACGATTTCTTCAATGCCCAATGCTTTTTTCCTGTCGGAAATATCACGAAGAGTGCGTACTTCAGTATCCAGCATCCGGTTGAGTTTCAGCCAGTCTTCGTTGTGGACTTTGGAAAGATATCTTTCACCGGTATCGCAAACAATGAAAACAATCACATCATCTTTGCTGCAATGCTTTGCAGTTTCCAATGCAACGTGAACAATCGTTCCTGTACTTCCTCCGCAAAAAATTCCTTCTTCTTTTGTTAATCTTCTTGCAGCAGCGAAAGAATCTTTATCACTTATGTTTATTATTTTATCTATGTACTGGAAGTGAACATTTTCAGGCAAACAATCCTGACCAATTCCTTCAACCAAATACGGAGTTCCTTTAATTATTTCTCCAGTTTCTTTGTAGTGTTTGAATATCGAGCCAAGCGGATCAGCACCGATTACCTGAATGTTTGGATTTTTTTCTTTCAGAAATCTACCCGTACCGCTTATTGTTCCACCTGTGCCAATGCTGGAAACAAAATGAGTGATCTTTCCATCCGTCTGCCGCCAGATTTCCGGTCCGGTTGTTTTGTAATGTATTTCAGGATTGGAAGGATTTGAATACTGATAAGCAAAAAATGAATTTGGAATTTCTTTGTGCAGTCTCTTTGCAACGTTCACATAATATTCCGGGTCGTCCGGATCGACAAGATTTGAAACAACAATTACTTCTGAACCAAGAGCTTTAAGATAATTTATTTTTTCCGCACTTACTTTTGAAGTAACAACGAAAATACATTTGTATCCTTTCACTGCAGCGGTAATTGCCAGACCAATTCCCGTGTTACCGCTTGTTGCTTCGATGATTGTTCCACCGGGTTTAAGAGTTCCTTTCATCTCTGCATCGGCAATCATACTAAAACCAATTCGGTCTTTAACACTTCCACCCGGATTGGCAGATTCCAGCTTTGCAAATATTTGCGGCTTCAATCCTTTGTTTATTTTGTTGAGCTTTATTAACGGTGTATTGCCTATCTGTTCTATTATGCTGTTTTTGTATTCCAAATGAGTTATAATTACTTTTTGTTTGTAAAAAATTGTTCAATAATAAGGATTTGGGTTGAAGTGATAAAAGAAACTTAACGATCAGTAGAATTAAATTCAACAAAAAGTAATTATTAATTTTCTGGAAATGAATCATTGTTTATCTTTGATTTCAATCCCGGCTAATGTTATTTCCCTTTCACAATCCAGGCATTATATTTGTTTTGGAAAGGAAAGGATTTATAATAAAATATATAATAAGGAAAAGAAAAAAAATATAGTAAATGTAATTGTAAAAAAAGAAAAGGATAACTATTTCTTTTTCTGTTCTTAACGACAGGGAGATATAGACAAAGAGAAAGTAATAAAAAAGAAAAAAAAAGAAGAGATAAGGAAATAAAGAATATAGACAAAGAGAAAAGAGAAGGAAAACAAAAAAATAAATAATATTTTTATATTTTAAGTAAAGGAATATTTAATTATACTTAACTACAACACTCTCAGATTATAAAATGATATTAGAAAATTCAGGAAAAATTTTCATTGGGTATTTTTAATTTTTAAGCATCTTGGAATAATATATTATGAAATTCTGATATATCTGTTGAAGAACTGAAAAGATTACTCTGACTAAATTTTCCTTCCTAACACATTCCAGGAATAGCTGATTCAAGCTTTGCAAATATCTGAGGCTTTTCAGGATTGCGGTGTATATTTGCGCATCGTTTTAATAATTAATACTAATCATAGTTTTTATGTCTGCAAACATTACTCCTGTTATTTTATCAGCGCTTGAGCTTGAGGTACATTTTGGTGAGCAAGTTATTCTTGATAAAGCTTCGCTGACTGTTCACGAAGGTGATCGAATTGGGTTAGTTGGAAAAAACGGTGCGGGGAAATCTACTTTTCTAAAAATTATTTCAGGTTTGATGCCGCAGGATTCTGGTGAAGTTGCGAAGAAAAAAGATATTGTGATAGGTTTTCTATCTCAAGAATTTACCATCGATGAGACTAAAAATGTTTATGATAATATTCTTGAAGGCGCACTATCAGAATTGAATCTTATAAAACAGTACGAGCATACTCCATTCGATTCACCCATAAAACATAATCTTGAAGAAAAAATATTACGGCTTGATTCCTGGAATCTGGATAAAAGGATTAATATTCTTATCAATTCACTGGATGCTCCAAATGGCGAGAGAGAGATTCTTTCACTTTCAGGTGGTGAAAAAAGACGTGTTGCACTTTGCAGAGCTTTGATCTCGAAACCTGATTTACTTATACTGGATGAACCGACAAACCATCTTGATACAAAATCGATTGAATGGCTTGAGAATTTTCTTTCATCGTATAATGGAACATGCATCTTTGTAACTCACGATCGTTATTTTCTGGATAGAATTGCAAACAGAATAGTGGAATTATCCTCAGGAACATTTTATTCGCATCAGGGAAATTATACCGGGTACTTAGTTAATAAAGCAGAACGGCGAGCAATTAAAGAAGTTGAAGAGCGTAAACGCCAGATGTTTCTTAAGCGCGAACTTGATTGGATAAAACGTGGACCTAAAGCACGCAGAACAAAAGCTAAAAGCAGAATTGATAATTATAATGAGGTTGCTGCTCAAAATGATTATGAAGTGGAACTTGATGTGGATTTAATTATTCCACCTGCTGATAGACTTGGTAAAAAAGTTTTAGAGTTTAAAAATGTTGGAATTAAACTTGGTGAAAAATTATTGTTTCAAAATTTTAATTTCATCTTTGAACCAGGAAGAAAGATTGGTGTTGTTGGTCAAAACGGCGTTGGTAAAACTACTCTATTAAAAATTATTCTTGGAACTGTTACTCCTACTTCCGGAGTTATTGATATCGGTGAAACAACACAATTTAATTATGTTGATCAGGCAAGAATATTGTTGAACAATGAAGATACTGTTGTCAAAGCAATCGGTGAAGGAAGTGATACGGTTAAGTTTGGAAAACAGCAGATTAGTATATGGACTTATTTGCGCAGATTTCTTTTTAGTGATGATAGAATTAATACATTGGTCGGAAGACTGTCTGGTGGTGAAAAAAGCCGATTAACACTTGCAAAGATTTTGTGTAACGGCGGTAATTTCCTTATGCTCGATGAACCAACAAATGATCTTGACCTGCCAACATTAAGAATACTGGAAGAAGCGCTTTTATCTTTCGAAGGCTGCGTGATGATTGTGAGCCACGACAGGTATTTTCTAAATCGTGTGTGCGATGGAATTTTAGCCCTGGAAGGAAATGGTGAAATTTATTACAGCGAAGGAGATTACGATTTTTATATCGAAAAGAAAAAGAATCGGGATAAAGATATTGATCAATCAAAACCGAAAGCAGAAAAAGTAGATTCAAGAGTAAAACCAAAATCCAATCCGCCGCGGCGGATTAGTTTTAAAGATGCATTGGAACTGGAAAAGATTGAAGAAAAAATAATGCTTGCTGAAGCAGAAGTTGAACAAATCGAAAATATATTCTCCTCCCCTGTCTTTTATGAAAAATATGCTGCACAGACAAATGAATTAAATCAAAAGTTAGAATCAGCAAAAGAAAATGTAAAAATGCTTTATGAGAGATGGCAGGAGTTAGAGAAAAAGAAAACTGAATTTTTTAAGAATTAGATTATACTTCGCTATGCAAATCACAAAAACACTTTACATCAAAACCAGGAACGAATGGCGAATCTGGCTAAAGAAAAATTATAAAACAGAAAAAGAAATCTGGCTGGTTTTTCAAAACAAATCTTCCGGCAAAACGGGAATTTCCTATGAAGAAGCTGTTGAAGAAGCACTTGTGTTTTGGATGGATTGACAGCATTGTAAAAAAAATTGAAGAGCATAGCCGTGTTCAGCGGTTTACTCCGAGAAATCCGAAAAGCAGCATACTCACAGTTGAACAAAGAACGGCTTAAAAAATTAATCAGAAAGAAAAAAGTAATTGCTTCCGTCCGTAAAAAATTAGGTGATTTAGAAAATGAGAAATTTATTTTTCCGAAGGATATTCTGAATGAAATCAAAAAGAATAAAGACGCCTGGAAAAATTTTCAGAAGTTTTCTGAAGCTTATAAAAGAATCCGAATTGCATTCATTCACGATGCACGCATAAGACCTGATATTTTTAAGAAGCGATTGGATTATTTCATCAAAATGACCGCACAGAATAAGCAGTACGGATTAAAAGGGATAGAAAAGTATTTATGATCTGCAATTACGAATCTCAATTTGAAATACCGGCATTTTACTATGCTATTCCTATCATCGTTGATATATTACCGCTTTCTTTACAATCTCAATAAAATAGTATTTGATTTTATACGTTTAATTCTCTATTTTTTTTTAAGCAAGAAAAGTAAAAATCAGTTATTAGGATAATAATACTTTATAAATCTTGTCGAATTAAAAATATTTATCCGACTATGTTGTGCCAAAACTTTTAAATGAAATGTCACAAGCTTATTTAAATATTTATACCAAACATTGAGTTCCAATAATGAGTCTATATCTAAGAGTAAAAAAGATTTTAGGAGTAGAAAAAAGTATGACAAATAAAGAAGCAACTCAGTACGAAAAGCAGGAAGAGAACAAAGGTAAGAGCATTTTTTATATCACTTTTATGCTTGGTATGGGTGTTTTAATAATTTGTCTTTACTCAATTGCCCTTGGTTCAGAAAAGTTTCTTTCAGTACTAAGCATTTCTGCTATAATTGCCTTAACCAGTACTATAGTTGGAGCATTTATAGGATTTATTTTTGGAATTCCACGGACACCGGCAGCAAAGGACTCTGAAAATATTGCAGCCAATACCAATCTCGAGGAGATTTCTGATTGGATTACAAAGATTATTGTTGGAGTAAGTCTTGTTCAACTTAATCAATTAAGCGGAGGAATTGTTGAACTGGGTAATACACTTGCTCACGGTATGGGTAACCATCCAAGCTCTTTTGTTTTTTCTGTATCTACGATGATATTCTATTTTGTTGGAGGTTTCTTTCTGGGCTATTTGTGGAGCAGGATATATTTACCCAAAATTTTGCTCACCTCAATGGAAGAGGGATATCGCAGGAAGATGAAAGAAAAAGAAAATGAATTAATTGAAACCAAGACTCTCTTAAAAGATCAGAATATACAAACAGATATAAGGAAAGAAATTGAGTCGATTCTGTTACAATCTGATCCTAAAAACTATAAAGATTTTAAGAGTGAAAATTTTTCAAAGAGTAATCTGCAGGCGCTTATTGATAACATTATCAAAAATTTTGAAAAGAAAGATGCCGAATCCCTTTTCGGACAAATTATTATTGCTCTCTATAACGTCAGGGACTATAATTTAATTAATGAACTTGCAGATCAGTATAGGAAGGATATATTAATAAATTATGGAACGTGGACAGACATTGCATTAGCTAATATGAATCTTTATAACTCAGATCGAAACAGAGGTTTTTATGACCGTATGCGAGAGGCAATAGAAAATGCCCGCAAAACTATTTCCGATTACGGTGTTACTTATGCAATAGAATTATATTTTGAATTAATTGATTTGATGTATGCTATAAGTGCGAACGACGACAATCTTAAAGTAAAAGTTGAAGATAATATCCGGTTAATTCTCAGCAATCTTAAATCAAAAGCTGATGTAGCTGCCTTTGAAGCGATCAACTATATGAATAAAAATGAAGGCATACCAAAATGGATGGACTATAACAGGATGCTTAGAGAAAGTTTTTCGGAAGAGTATAAGGAAATCGAAAACAAGAGTATGAAATACCAGGAATCTAATCCTAACATAGCAAAATATTATGGAAAGGAGAGTTAGTCCAGTAGAAGAATACAATCATATTCTAAATCGTACTGATTAGATTCAGAACTTCAAATCATACTTACTGTATTAATAAATATTATTTTAGAGTGAAATCCAATTGGAATTCAACTTCATTTTATAGCTTCAGTCAAAATCCAATCACTGATCACTTTCATTGCATCTGGAGAAAACGTTTCTTCAATATTTCCATATTCAGATGGCGCACCGGTCTCAGATTTCTGGAACAAGTGATTTAATCCGGGCATCTCAACAATTTTATAATTTTTATTTTCACCTTCTTTCAAAGCCTTCTCTATTGCACTAAGATTTTCTTTTGGAGGGACCTGCAAATCTTTTTCACCGTTAATTGCAAGCACAGGACATTTAACCTTTGTCAAAGTTGGATAAGGATCATACATCACAAAATACCTGAACCATTTACCGAGCAGCACATTTAACTGCATTTCAATCATTTGTTCTTTAGTTCCGACTTCTGCTTTTTCTTCCTCGGTCAAATATTTAAATGAATCATCCAAAATTTCTGTGAGTTCCTGCTTAATTGTCTCGTCATCATTATCACTTACCAGAATAGAATAGATTTGCCGGTAAATTCCCAAATCTCTGCTTAGCGTTGCTTCATCGCTGCCGCTTGCTCGCATTATTAGTTCTGATTGAAGTATTAAAATTGAATCACCGCGGATTCCAGTTCCTGCCATTAAAACAATAAAATCAACATCCTCGGATTGAACAGCAACCATCGGAGCAATTATTCCACCTTCACTATGTCCGGCAACTCCTATTTTATTTACTTCACTTCTCTTTTTCAAAAACTCCACTGCTGCAATTGCGTCATCAGCAAAATCCTCACTAGTTGCTTTTCTGAAATCACCTGTTGATTCACCAATTCCGCGATCATCGTATCTTAAAACAGCAATTCCATTACTTGTGAGATAATCAGCTAAAACTAAGAATGGTTTGTGACCAAGTAATTCTTCATTCCTATCCTGCGGACCCGATCCTGTTACAAGAATTACTGCAGTAAAAGGTCCTGCTGTATCCGGCATAGACAATGTGCCCGCAAGTGTATCTCCGGTTTCAGGATTAATAAATTTTACTTCTTCACTTTTATATGGAAATGGTTCTTTGGGTTCCTGAGGACGTTTTGGTTTCTCTAATTTTTCAGTTTTCTTCAGGTCTAATGGTAAAGCCATTCCTCCCTGATTCCAAATTCCAGAAATCTTTAAACTATCGGGATAAAATTTTCCCGCATAAAATCCCTTTACAACTCCAACAATAAATTTTATCGAATCGTCTTTTACAATGACCTCATCAACGAGAATTCCAAAAGCACCCTGATCTGGACTATCGAGGTTCGCTGTTAAGTTACCGGATGAATCTCTGCTTACATTAAAAACAATCCTTAATTTAGCTGAAGAAATGTTGAGTGTTCCGGCCCAGCTTCCATCGGGATTAAATTCCTCTTGTACTAATATTCGATTGCAGTTTATAGCTTTTCCGGATGAGTAAAGAGAATTAACTCCTGTCAGTACTAGAATCGATAAGCTTATAATTAATGTTTTCATAAAATTCCTTAAAAAAATTTATTTGCTGGAATAAACTTAAATGAAACTAAACAAATTCAATATATTATTTATGACAAACGGTCTGTGATTTTCGCCTCTCGGATTAGAAAGATTAATTCATATCTTTGCATCCACTTATGAGGCTATTGTTATCATACCTTAAAAACTACTGGAAACTTGTTTTGATTGCCCTTGTTCTTGCGGCAGTAAACCAAATTTTTTCCATGCTCGATCCGTGGATATTCAGAATTGTAATTGATGAATACGCCACCAAGTTTGATCATTATACCACCGAGCAATTTATTAAAGGTGTGCTGCTTTTACTTGCTGCTGCTGTCGGTGTAGCATTTGTTTCCAGAGTCGCAAAAAATTTCCAGGATTACTATGTAAATGTAATTACTCAAAAGCTCGGTGCTCAGATTTATACTGACGGAATTCGACATTCACTTCTCCTTCCTTTTTATCAGTTTGAGGATCAGCGCAGCGGAACAACTCTTGGTATTCTGCAGAAAGTCCGGAGTGATTCAGAGAGATTAATTTCTGCATCTGTTAATGTTTTGTTCACAACGCTTGTTGGTGTAGTATTCGTAACCATCTATGCAATAAGTGTTTCGTGGGTGATAGCGCCAATCTTTTTTTCTTCTATACCTATTATCGCAATACTAAGCTCTGTCCTGAGTAAAAAAATAAAAAAAATACAAAAGGTAATAGTCACCGAAACAACTGCACTCGCCGGCTCAACTACTGAATCATTAAGAAATATCGAACTCGTCAAAAGTCTTGGACTCGGTAATCAGGAAATTAACAGGCTTAATTCAACTACTGACAAAATTCTTGCGCTTGAACTTAAGAAAGTTCGTTATATCAGAACATTAAGTTTTTTACAGGGTACTATTGTCAATTTTCTACGAACAACTATTTTATTTGTGATGTTGTATCTGATATTTACTCAACACATCACTGTTGGTGAATTTTTCTCATTGTTCATTTATTCATTTTTTATTTTCGGTCCGCTGCAAAGTCTTGGAGATATTATCAACATTTACCGTGAAGCTGAAGTATCTCTTAATAATTTTAATGAACTTATCTCAAAACCAATTGAAAGCAAGCCGCTAAAACCTGTAAAACTTGGAGAAGTTAAAACTGTAACCTTTGAAGATGTTGTATTCCAGCATCAATCGGCTAACAAGCATGCCTTGAATGGAATTTCTTTTAAAGTGAATGAAGGCGAAACAGTTGCATTTGTAGGTCCTTCCGGTTCCGGCAAAACAACTCTGGTAAAATTGCTCGTCGGACTTTACACACCGCAGCAGGGAAACATTTTATTCAACAATATCTCTTCGGACCAAATTGATTTTGATGAAATGAGAGAGAAGATCGGTTTTGTAACACAGGATACTCAGCTTTTTTCCGGTACTATCAAAGAAAATTTATTATTTGTTAATCCATCCGCAACTGATGAAGAATGTCTTGATGTATTGCGCAAAGCAGCAGCAAGTTCGCTATTAGAGCGTGCTGATAATGGACTCGAAACGAAAATTGGTGAAAGTGGAATAAAAGTAAGTGGTGGAGAAAAACAGAGACTATCAATTGCACGAGCACTTCTTCGTAAGCCTCACTTACTGGTTTTCGACGAAGCGACTTCTGCACTTGATTCACTTACTGAAGAAGAGATAAGTAAGACCATAAGAGAAATTTCATTAAGAAAGGATCTTATCACAATTATGATCGCTCACAGACTTTCGACAATAATGCATGCAGACAAAATTTATGTGCTTGAAAGAGGAAACATTGTTGAATCAGGCAAGCACGAGGATCTGATTGAAATTAAAGGACTATATTACGCAATGTGGAGACAGCAGATTGGAGAACATGAGATAGTCACTAGATGGAGCATTTAAGCCGGAGGCTTATCAGCCTTTGGTTGAAAAAAATGTTTCTGAAAATTAAAACCTTTGAGGAATGTAATGTCAAAACAATTTCCATATACAACAAAGCTTGATACAAAGTTTAAGCACTTTGAACTAATTGATATACCACAAATGGTTAAAGAAGTAAAAGACAAATGGTTCAATCAGACTTTAACACAAGTCAATGACAGCGTTATCAGGGTTGGAATCGTTGAAGGAGAATATCATTGGCACAAGCATGAAAACGATGATGAATTTTTCTTTGTTCTTGAGGGAAAGTTATTTGTTGATCTTGAAAACAAAACCATTAAGTTAAATCCGGGGCAAGGTGTAACAGTTACCAGAAATGTTATGCACAGAACACGGGCGCCACGAAAAACAGTAATCCTTATGGTAGAGAATAAAGAGATTATTCCGACTGGTGATTAGAAAAATTAAAACTTCTATATGATCGTTAGTTTATTGTTAATTAAATTTCCGATTGAGATTGGTTTACTAAATATATAAGTTTCATCATGAATTGAATTTTAAAAGGATTTAAATGGATCACATTAATGAAAGCATTTCTTTTATTATTTTCTGTATTAATAATACATACCATTTATTCACAAACTGAACCAAATGATGAATTAAAATTAATTGAAACTGATACAATCAGTGTAAATCCTCAATTACCACAATATGTCTTGAAGATTTATGAAACAAATAATGATGATAGAGAATCAATCGTAAAAATTTATGTAATTGGAGACACAACTTTAGTCCAAACGATTTTTCTAGAATACGGAAGATTGAATACATACGACGAATGGATAGACATAAATTTTGATGGTTATAACGATTTACAAGTTACTGGTTTCTGGCAACATACTATAAATTCTTCATCTTCGTTTTGGTTATTCAATTATAAACTAAAAATATTCGAAGAAAGTGAGGAATTTTCTGATTTTGATGATTTGACAATTAATAAGAAAAATCAAACAATAACCAATTGGGGAGCAAGCGTTGGGTGGAATAAAGCTGGTTGGTCCTCCACATATCAAGTAGTTGACAACCACCTTGTATTAATTGAGGATGAATATTCATATCAGTTCGATCACTATAGAAAAATATTAGATGGTGATTCATTAATTACCGTTTCGAAGTCTTATGCTGAATCAATACTTGAACAAAGTGAAAACGATGGTAAACTGGTTTCTGAGTTACTTTGGATTATTACAGAAGAAGAAATGATATACAATAAATTACGACCAATTAGAAAGACCTGGCAATGGGAGTTTGAAGGTGAAGGACCAGAAGAATTATACGAAAAAGGGAATTCTTAGATATTCGGAATTTGGACCAACTTATCGTTTAAACAAGAAATCATTTATAATTATTTAATGGATGATAAAAATATTTTCGCTGATGAGACCGTAATAGAGGTTGTGAATGGAGAGTTGGTTAAAAAATCAAATCCTAAAACTTTAATAAGGGAATAGTTACTGGGATGACTAATTTAAAAAATAAACCCTCTTAAAAACTCTTCAGCAGTCATTCTCTTCCTGGTTAATTTTGTGCTCGACACTTCACCATAATTTTTCAACAAATCGGCGACATTTTAACATTTCTTCAATTGATCACCATTTCAGCTCATCGGAAACTAATTTATTGGAATTTGACAAATGAAAAGTAACATTAAAAAAAGCAAAAAATGACGAAGACTAAAAAAGTGCAGCAGGTAACAGGCGTTTGGCAAAAAAGCGGGTTCAGTGATTAAATGAAGCTTTGTGCTTCGTATCAAGTTCAGTGCTGGCAGACAGTTTAGTGCTTCGAAATCGCCACCTTCGGGTAGCCGCAAAACGTTAACCGAAATTAAACCTTTCCTTAAAACCTAAACCCCCTTAAAAACTCTTCGGCAGTCATTCGCTTTCTTCCTTCCTGCTGAAGTTCAAGAATTCGTAAAGCATTTTTGCCGCAGCCTATTATCAATTCTTTTTTTGACTGTTCAATCTGAAATGGTTGTAGATCTGTTACTTTCAACAACTTCAGTTTTATAAACTTTAATAACTTTTTCATTATAGATGAAGTATGCAGCAGGATGAGGTGAAAGTCCTCTTACAAGATTGTGAATTTCAGTTGCTGATTTATTCCAATCAATCAAACAAATTTCTTTGGTTATTTTTGGTGCGGGAGAAGCTAATGAATCATCCTGTTGTTTTAACTTATAATTTCCATTTTCAATCAGATTAACCGTCTCAAGTACCATCTTTGCACCGAGTTCACTCATCCTGTCGTGAAGAGTTTCAAAATTATCTTCCGGATAAATTTCAAGTTTTTGTTGAAGATAAATATTTCCTGTATCTACTTTCTCAGCAAGTTTAAATGTTGTTAATCCTGTTTCAGTTTCACCGTTTATTAATGCCCATTGGATTGGTGCAGCTCCACGATATTTAGGAAGATATGATCCGTGCAAATTGAATGAACCGTATTTTGGAATTTCAAATACTTCTTTCGGCAAAATCCTGAAAGCCACAACAACAAATAAATCGGGCTGAAGCGCGTTCATCTGCTCCACAAATTCTTGATTGCCTTTCAGCTTTTCCGGCTGATAAACAGGAATATTATTTTCAACTGCAAATTGTTTGACCGGAGTGAATGAAACTTTTTGTCCTCTTCCCCGTTCTTTATCCGGTTGAGTTACAACTGCCAGAATTTTATGCTTACTTTCAAGAAGAATTTTTAAAGAAGGAAGAGAGAAATCAGGTGTGCCCATAAAGACAATTTTCATTGGACACCTATTTGATTAGTAAATAATCAGTAGAAGAGCTGATGGGATACTCAATGTCTAGTTTTCGTTTTCTAATTTTTTCAAGATGTTTCTTATAGCGTTTTTTCATATCATCATCAAAGTAATCAATAAATAAAACACCCTGAAGATGATCATACTCGTGTTGAATAACCCTGGCAAAAAGTTCATCGGCTTCAATTGTATGCTCTTTCATATTCACATCAAAAAAAGAAATGAAAATTCCTTTTGGTCTTATCACTTCAGCACGCAGCTCAGGGATGCTCAAACAGCCTTCTTCAACAAAGTTAGTTTCATCTGATTTAGAAATGATTTTAGGATTTATCATTGCGATAGGTTTGTAATTTTCATAGCCCTCAACCGGAGATACATCAACAACAAATATCTGCTTGTTCAAACCAATCTGATTAGCAGCAAGCCCAATTCCGTTTGCATTCCGCATTGTTTCAAACATATCGGCTATTGTTCCAACAATGGTATCATCAATCTCATTAACCTTTGCAACTTTCTTTCTGAGTATTTTATCACCACACATGGTGATCGGCACTATGGACATGTTTTTATTGTTTAATTGTTTTATTGCTTAATTGTCATCTTCATTCACCCCAAAAATAATCAATCAAAAAAGAAGTATAAAGTGACTGGATTATGCAACGAGGAGTTTTCCATCTTTCATCAACAACTTTCCATCCATCCACACGGTTGGCTTCTTTACGACACCATCAAGATGAATGGGAACATTTACACTTCCTCCCATTGAAACATTATTTCCAACTGCAATATGAATGGTCCCCATAACTTTTTCATCTTCAAGCAGAATGCCGCTAAGCTTTGCTGAATCATTAGTCCCAATTCCAAACTCAGCAATATTACGGGCATCCTTTCCAACTTTGTCCAACATTACTTTTAATTTTTTAGCAAAGACTCCGCCTGTAATTTTTGTTGCGTAACCATTTTCGACTTCGATTTTAATATTAGCATTTTTAATCAGACCGAGTCCAGCCATTGAACCATCCACCACAAAAACTCCATTTGATGTTCCTTCAACAGGAGCAAGAAATGCTTCGCCGGTTGGAAGGTTTCCACTTTCACCTTTTGCGTGGAATAATCCTTTGCTTGCATATCCTTTTCTTCCCTTGATACTGAAAGAAATATCCGTACCTGCCGGCGCTGTAACCCGGATTTCACTTCCAGTTTCCAGAAGTTGAGTTAGCTTAACAGTTCTTTTTGAAATAGATTTATAATCTGCATTCATTCCACGAATCATGACATCTTTTGTAATTCCGGGAAATGTTGCAATGCGAACACCTTTGGCTGATGCTGCTCTTCTTGCATCGGTATGAGTTAATGATTTTGCTGTTGGGCAAAAAACCACATCAAACTTCTGCATTAACTCTGCAATTTCTGGAGAAGGTTCTTCACCATTTATTTTTCCGGATTTCATTTCAATAAGGAGTGAATAATATCCTAACCTGATTGCATTTTCGTGAAGCGACAAACCTATTTCTCTTTTCAGCTCATCTGTTATAACAAGAATTTTTTCATCTTTTTTTGCACCCATGCAATCCCGGATAGCAATCTGTGATGCAGTATCGAGTTTTGTCAGTTTATTTTTTTCATATAGTTTTTCTCCTGATTCCCGCTTTCGCGGGAATGACATTTTTATAAAAGTGGAAATCCAACATTAATCTGAATCACAGCGGAGAACCCGCCTGAGTCAATAAATTTTTCTTTATAATTTGAGTTTAGAAATGGTTCACCGTTATCATCAAAAACATTGTCAATTACAATGTGAGTATACCCGGCAAGCCCTTCAACGCTTACATAATCTTTAACTATTGCAACAATGATTCCAGTTCCTACAGAATAGCCAATAACACTGGAATCATTTTTATACTTGTTGACTATAGTTTCTCCCGGCAAGTCAGTTGTTTCTGTAAGTGTAGCATTGTTAAAGTTAACTGAACCATCAAGAATTTTCCAGCTAACTACTTTTGTGAATTCCCAGCCAACATCAAAACCAATTGACCAATTTTTGAAAGTTAAATCCATCGAATAGTTATCATTGTTGACGCCCACTCCAACTGTCCCCTTATTTTTTTCACTTAAGTACTGATAGAAACCTTTTGCAGTTATAATAATTCCGCTCTCAAAAGTTGCACGGAAAAAATTTAAACCTACCCTGTAACCGGTAGAGGATGTAAATTCATCGACAGGATCAATGGTGCTTTCTAATTGGTTTTTAAAACGGACATAATCATTCAAGCCAACTGCGTTGTATTGCTGATATGTGAATCCACCATAACCACCAACAAAGCCAAGACATCCAAAACCGAAATGTTTGAGCGTTAATAAAGTGGAATGAATTGAATAACAGAATCAGAAAAAGTATTTTTTTGAAATTATAAAGCATAGCTAAGTAATAAAATCTTTAGTTCAACTTACAGAATAGTGAATAAATATTACAGTCATTAACAAAAAATAAATCGGCATTTGAAAAATGTACCTTCTATAACTCTAAAATTATTTCTTGTCTCCCAAACCTGTTTTTGAAGTGATAGTTTCTAGCCCATGAGCATCTGGGCCTGTTTCAGTTTTCCACAACATAAACGAGAAGAATAAACCAAGTGAAGCAAGTGCAGTAAAGACCCACATACCCGGAGTATAGCCACCAGGATTTTCAGGACCAGCAGAGAATGCATCATTCAAAAATCCAATAAGCCATGGAATTGCTGCCATTCCAACTTGCTGACAAAGCGTCATCAAAGAATAACCCGATCCTAATCTTTTTTGATCAACTATGTATGCAACCGAAGGCCACATCACCGCAGGGATCATAGAAAAGGATATTCCCAGAAGTACCATTACAATAAGCAATGTAAGAGGTATGTTACCACTCCCGATTAATGGAATTGTTACCGAAATTAAATCACCCGGCGGCATGTATGTAACTACCAAAAAAAGTGGGAACAGAATTATCGTCCCTACGATCATAAATAAGGATCTCTTTCCAACTCTATCAACCCACAAACCAAAAAGAGGTGTTGCGATCATTGCAGAAAGTGGAAGCAAACTGTTCAATATTCCAGCCGCATCTCTTTCTAATCCGTGTGCCTGCTGAAAATAATAAATTGCAAAAGCACGGAATGGAAAAACCGTTGAGTAAAAAACAACACAAAGTGCAACGATATACCAATAAGATTTGCTGAACGAATACAATCCTTTTAATTCAAACTTATCTGTTTCGCCGGCAGAACCTAAATCGTATTTTCTTTCAGCAGAACTCTCCATAGCCCAGTAAAGAATTGCACCCGCAACAGAAATTCCTGCAATTGCAGTTGCCAGCCAAAGCGGATCCTGCCAGTTTTCATAAAATGGACGAGCCCATCCGGGAGATAAATCAGCCGACCAGGAACCGAGTCTTGCAATCGTCAGATTCAATCCGAAGGCAAGGCTCAAAGTTTTTCCCTTAAACCACTTTGCTAACGCTGTTGTAACTGCAACAATCAAAGGCTCAGCACCAATGCCAAGAATAAATCGCCCTGCCATCATAATATAAAATTCACTTGAGACAGCAGTAACAAAGGCAGCTACCATACATATTAATGCAAAGACTAAAATTGATTTCTTCGTACCGAATTTATCAATTATGAATCCGCCAATAAGTAAAACTATAATTGCAGCAATGCTGTAAATAGTATAAAGAAGTCCTAATTGCTGATCAGTAAAGTTTAACTGAGATGAAAGCAAATCGAAAATTGGTGCAATGCTGTCATAGATATAATAATTCCCAAACATCGCAAGACTTACAAAAACTAAAACCGACCAGCGATAGATTGGAGTTGGCTCTTTGATTTGACTTACCGGGTTTGATTCCATATTTATTCTTGATGAAGAAGAAATGATTTAAAAAAATAATTCCGGAGTAAGCCGATTTGCTCACTCCGGAAATAATTGAATTAATTTTTTGACGGAATATTTTTCAGAACATTAACAAGCTGGTTGTAAAACTCAGGAACAGTTGAGATTTGCAATTTCTCATCAGGTGAGTGAACACCAAACATTGTCGGTCCAAATGAAATCATATCCATATCAGGATATTTTTCTTTTATGATTCCGCATTCCAATCCTGCGTGAATTGCTGTTACCTGAGGTTCCTTACCATACATCCTTGTAAATGTTGACTTGAATACTTTAAGAATATCTGAACTGATATCAGGTTTCCATCCGGGATAACCATCACCGTAAGAAATTTCAGCACCGGCTAGCAGCAACACTGAAGAAACCATATTTGTTATATCAACATTTTCAGAAGCAACAGAACTTCTTTGACTGGTTACAAAGTTAATATGCTTACCAACAGTTTCAACAACTGCAAGATTGTTTGAAGTTTCAACCAAGCCCGGAATATCATTTGACATTTTTATAACCCCGTGAGGTATAGCGTAAATAGCACTTGTCAAATGTCTTTGAGTTTTTTCATCCATAAATTTTTCAGGCATGACATGTTTTTCTGCATGCAACATGAAGATCGGGTTCAACTGCTGCATACTCTGCCTTTACAATGTCATTGAACTTTGTAATAAATTTTTTTAATGCTTTCTCGTCTTTTTTAGGAACAGCAACTAATGCAAAAGCTTCGCGAGGAATTGCATTGTGTTTGTTGCCGCCATTTATCGAAGCAAGTCTGATTGTATTTTCTTTTGAATATTCAAAAATTAATCTATTGAGAATCTTTACTGCATTTCCTCTGCCAACATGAATCTCGAGTCCTGAATGACCGCCTTTTAATCCGGCAACTTTTAATTCAAATGAAGAATAATTCTTCGGAGCTTTTTCCCACTTAGCTTTGAACTTTGCTGCAGTATTTTTTCCACCTGAGCAGCCGATGAATATTGTTCCGAGCTCTTCTGAATCCATATTGATAAGAATATCAGCTTTCAGCCAGCCTTTCTTTAAACTTGATGCACCTGTTAAACCTGTCTCCTCATCAAGAGTGAAAAGACATTCGATTGGTCCGTGCTCAATATCTTTTGCTTCAAGAACAGCAAGTGCAGCGGCAACGCCAATTCCATTATCAGCGCCGAGTGTTGTACCTTTTGCTTTTACCCAATCGCCATCAATGTAAGGTTGAATCGGATCGTTATCAAAATCGTGTTCAACACCTCTGTTCGATTCACAAACCATATCGATGTGTCCCTGAAGCACAACTGTCTTCAAATTTTCTTTACCGGGGGTTGCTGGTTTCCTGATTACAATATTTCCGAATTTATCTTTTTCGGATTGCAGACCAAGTCTCTTCGCAACCGAAACGACATACTCCGCTATTTTCTCTTCCTTTTTTGATGGACGCGGATATTTGCAAATTTCTTCAAAGTGATGCCAAACTAATTTTGGCTCTAAATGACCTAATACGGTTCCCATGATTTTCTCCTATCTGTTTATTTCGTTAAAGGATATTAATTTTTGTTCATATAATTGAAAAACAAATTTTACTACTCTCTCTTCAGCTTGAATAAGCTCATCTCCAAATTCTTCTGAAACTATTTTTATAATTTCGTGAACTTTTTTTCTTCCATCCATATTACTCAATACTGCCGAACCAAGTTTATCAAAATTAACCTTAAAGTCAGCAGATTTCATTTTTGGTGCAATAAACTTCTGTGCTAACTCATTTTTAAATTTGGGTACGATAACAGTTATTAATCCATCACTATTAAGCTTATCGGAATAAAGCTTAAACGGTGTCAGTTCAAGTGTATTGGTCTTCTTTAATATTTGTTTTCGTTCTTTAAATGATAGCGGCATAATAAAAAATAACAGGAGCGCTCATTTAAGAACGCTCCCTCATAAAATAATTACATTGAAATTTGCGGTGGAGCCGGATCGTCAGGCTTACCTGCATTCTTTAGTGGAATATTAACCAGAAGCCAGCCTATAAATGCAAATACAATCAAACTGATTAAGAACGATGGTTCCGCAAAAAATGCCAGCAGAGAAACTTCCCAGAAAGCGAACCCTGCAAACAGAAGTCCTATTAACGCCTCGCCGGCGATTAATCCTGCCGCAATCAAAATACCAGTATTCTCAACACGCGACTTCTGACCATCATTGAATTTTCTTTTTTCGTTGTACTTTTCAACAATTCCTTTGATCATACCTCCAGTGAAAATTGCGAATGTAGTTCCCAGAGGCAGATACATTCCAACACTAACGAGCATCGGACTTTTTACATTCATCATGATAAAGCCAACACCCATTAACATTCCAACAAAAATAAGAATCCAATCCATCTGACCTGCAACTATTCCTCTGGAAAGAATTGCCATCAGGCTCGCTTGCGGTGCTGGTAATGCATCTCCTCCAAAGCCAGTTCCACCGGATTTTATATCACCTTCGTGAAGAATCAATAATGGAATGAACATCACTGCGGCGGCAACAACAACACCGATGATATCTCCCACCTGCATTTTCCAGGGAGTTCCTCCGAGTATGTGTCCAGCTTTAAGATCCTGAAGCATTTCACCGGCAACAGCGGCAGCAACGCAAACTACTGCAGCTACTCCAAGCACAGCGGCAACTCCTGCATCTCCTTTCATTCCTAATGCTACCATAAGAATTGCAGCAACAACCAGAGTTGAAAGAGTCAATCCGCTGATAGGATTGTTGCTTGATCCGATAATTCCAACAAGGTAACCTGAAACAGCGGCAAAGAAAAATCCAGCTACTATCATAACAACAGTAGCAACAAGTGCAGCAACAATATCCTGAGCAAAATAATTATAGATGAAGAAAGTAGCGACAGCAGTTCCAAGAATTCCGATCATTACCCAGTTAAAGCTGATATCTTTTTCTGTTCTTATCTCAACAAAATCACCGGTAGCTGCTTTTTTAACATCGCTTATTGAACGTGCAATACCAGTCATAAGACTTTTTCTCATTCTCCATAAAGTATAAGCGGCACCAACCAACATTCCACCAATAGCTATTGGTCTCACATAATCTTTCCATACCTGAACCATAGTTGTTGCCCAATCAAAATCTGCGGGTGTTTCTGTGTTAAAATATTTAAAGAATGCAATTGTAGGTGCTAGCAATCCCCACGCAAGAACGCCTCCGCTAAAGTTTAGTGAGGCAAGTCGTGGACCAATTATGTATCCAACACCAATGTATGCTGGACTAACATCAGGTGAACGAAATAAAATATGACCTTTGCCAACAGTTATCAGTTGAGTCCAGGAAGTAGCAAATAGTTTGAACTGACCTAGCATCTGAATTAAAGCACCAACTCCCATTGCACTAAAAAGAAACTTTGAACCACCGGTGCCGTGTCTTCCTGCTTTATGAATTTCTGCAGCAGCGACTGATTCAGGAAAAGGAAGCTCGACATCTTCAACCATCACTCTTCTGAGAAGCGCTACGAACATAATTCCCAGAATACCTCCGGCAATCATTATTGCAACTGATATCAGAAAATTTTCTGTGGTGAAAAACGGCACCCAGATTCCTGCAATAAAGAATGCAGGTAAAGTAAAAATAGCTCCCGCTGCGATTGACTCACCAATCGAACCTACAGTTCTGGTAAAGTTTTCTTCAAGGATTGAGCCTTTCATAATTTTAATAAGTGCCATTCCAATTACTGCTGCCGGATAAGTTGCAGCGATCGTCATTCCTGCCTTTAAACCTAGATATGCGTTTGCAGCACCAAGAACTACTGCTAAAATTAATCCGATGATTAAAGCGCGAATGGTAAATTCAGCCATTGAGGTTTCAGGAGAGACGAAGGGAACAAATCGTTTGGTCTCGGCCATATGATACTCCTTAACTACGTGAGAGAAATAGTTATTTTTCCGTGATGACGGATTTTAGTTCCAAAAATAGTGACCAAATATAAACAGCTTTCTTTAGCTCATCAACAAAGAAACAGCATTTTTAGGAAGATTATGTTAGATTTTAGTAATAATTAGGATAATTCTGCACATATATAAAAGTATATTTATTAAGTCCGCTCATTTCGGATGTCCGATTTCGGATTTCGGAAATCTATTTTGATTTAGCGGTTTTACTTGTTGATACAAAAATCGCAGTAAGTTCATCAGCTTCTTTTAAAAGTGATACAATCTTAGATTTCGGCATTAACCCACTTTCAATAATAAGTTCTAACCAGAAGGCAGATTCATCAGCTTCTTCTTCAACTATATTAATTTTGTAAATGAAGTCAGATTTAGATTTTGCTCTGCAAGATGCTCTGTAATTTGCACCAACTGAAGTTCCTGCTCTAAGAAGTTGATTTCCAATAACCCGACCTAGTGGATTATTAGGTAGTGCATTTACAAGTTTAATTATCCGAAGTGCAAATTCCTTTGTTCGTCTCTTTAATTCATCACGATTCATTTTTTAAACTCCAGATTGTTAATAAATTTCCATCCGAAATCGAAAATCCGCAATCCGAAATTAGAAGCTTAGTTTTCGCATTCCAATATGGCAAATCGCAAAATCATATTTAACAGGATCATTTGGATCAAACTTTTTTAAGTTTTCAGTAATTTCTTCAGCCATTTTCCAGCTTACGTTTTTTCTTTTGGTGAGTTTTAATTGTTGGCATATTCTTGCCACGTGAGTATCAACTGGAATAATGAGTTTTGAGGTTGGAATTTCTCCCCATAAACCAAAATCGAGTTCATCTTTTCTAACCATCCATCGAAGAAAAAGATTCATCCGTTTGCAGGCACTTCCCTTTTCTGGTAAAGGAAACATAAATTTCAATCCCCTGCTTAACTGTCCAAATTCTCTTTGAGCTTTGTGCAGAAAGTAATTTGAAAAATTTGTTATTGCATTTTTAGTGTTGATGTCATCTTGATTGTATCCTAAAAGAAACAACTCCTTTAACGAACCGAATTCGCTATATGCAAGATTCAGTAGAGAAAAGAATTGTACAATATCTTTTGATGAATAGAATCTATGGACGAGTGAAAACTCCCTGTTCATTTCTGCTGAGTTGAAATTTTGAATGAATGAGAAAGGTTTATTATTTGCTAATTCTTAAAATTTTTTAAGTGAGCTATTTATCTGCTTAACATTTCCGTACGCAAAAACCGAAGCAATGAATGCCATAACTTCAATATCTTTTTCATCTTTAAATAAATGAGGAAATTGAAGTGGGTCTGGTTCAAGCTTTGATTTGTCGAAAGCTTTATAGTGGTATTCGAGTTTTTCCCGAAGGGACAAGTGTTTGAGATTAGAATTATATTTCATTTAATAATTTGTGATTAAATTTAATAAAATAATTCGTGCATTCGTGGCGGAAAATTTTGCCACTAATTCACGAATTAGAAAACTTTCTTTCTTATCATATATCAAGTTAGTTTATTTGTAAAATGTTCAACCAATTTGTAAAATTTATGAAAAACATTCCGTTCTTGTTTGCATTGTTATTTGGATTTAACTCAATCTTAGCTCAACAATTCAACCAACTTGCTGATGCTGTTGTTAAAAAAGATACAACAAAAATTGAACAACTTCTTCAATCCGGAGTTGATATAAATATTCAGGATAAAACTTCCGGCACAACCGTTTTAATGATTGCAAGCAGTTATTACTATTATGATGATATGGTTGAGTTTTTAATCAAAAATGGAGCTAATGTAAATCTTAAAGACAGCGAAGGGAAAACAGCATTGCTCTGGGCTTCAAGCAATTCACTTGAGAATGCAAAAATATTAATTGCAAATGGTGCCAAAGTTAATGAAGCTGCAAATGATGGGATGACTCCATTTATTCAGGCAACACTAGGTGTATCATCCGGAAAAGTTCCGATTGAAATGTGTGAGCTGTTAAGAAAAAATGGTGCAAATATTAATGCTGAACTTAAAAGACAAAGTGCCCTTGGATGGACAGCCCTCCATTATGCAGCTACGAATGGTGATGCCGAATTAGTTAAATATCTTATTAAACACGGTGCAAATGTTAACAAAGCCACAGGTGAAGGTTCTTCCCCTCTCTTCCTGGCAAAGCTTGGTAACTACGAAGAGGTGATCACAATTCTTAAAAAAGCCGGAGCTAAGGAATAATTATTTGCTTCCTGAGAAAATTTACAATTCATATATTTGCACCCAAAATTGTTAAACAAAACTGAGGAAAAAGTGATGAGAACAAAATTTGCAATGGTATTATTTTTATTAGTATTCCTATCGACAGCAAAAGCTCAAAGCAGCGGTGTAGGTTTAGGATTAATCGTTGGTGAGCCAACTGGTATCAGTTTTAAGTATTGGACAGGCAGCACAACAGCATTCGATGCCGCGCTTGCCTGGTCATTTATCGATGAAGGTGCTTTTCATATTCATGGAGATTACATTTTTCATAATATGAGGTTAATATCTGTCCCTGAAGGAACGCTTCCTTTCTATTATGGAATAGGAGCCAGAATAAAAACCGCAAACGATGCAAAACTTGGTATTAGAGTTCCCCTTGGTTTAGCCTATCTTTTTTCGAATGCACCCGTTGATATTTTTCTTGAAATTGTTCCCATCCTTGATCTTACACCAAAAACTGATTTCAGTATAAATGCAGCAATCGGTGCAAGATATTTTTTTCAGTAGCTAATACTTTACTTTTCATTCATTCAACATAATTTTGGAGGCTTTATGTTATACTTATCAAGGAATGTTTTAATCTTTCTTCTGTTTTTGGGTTCCAATACTTTTTTGTTTGCTCAAGATGCTGAAGATCAGGCAGCACAAATGCAAATCTGGACGGAATATATGACACCAGGACCAATGCACGAAATGTTAGCGAAAAGTGTTGGCGACTGGAAGACTATTTCAAGATTCTGGATGGACCCGGCCGGCGAACCAATGGAAACTGAAGGAACTGGTAAAACTGAAATGATACTTGGCGGCAGATATCAAAAATCCACTCACAAATCTTCGATGATGGGAATGGAAACGGAAGGTATATTTATCATGGGTTATGATAATGCAACTCAGGAGTTCACTTCAACCTGGATAGATAATATGGGCACCGGAACTGCCGTAGCCAAGGGAAGATATGATGAGAGAACAAAAATTCCATTACTATTGAATGGTACTATGGTCGATCCTATGAGTAAACAGGAAATGAATTTCAGAGAAATATTAAAATTTTTAGATGATGATCATCAATTGCTTGAAATGTATGTCGTTTATAATGGCCAGGAATTTAAATCGATGGAAATAGAATTTGTAAGACAATAAATTATGATTTCAGAATCATTATTAAAGCCAGGCATTAATGCCCCAGCTTTTTTAGTAATACGAAGGCTAATGTTTAGATTTGTGAAGAGTGATATGAAAATTACCTGGTGAATGAACAAAGACCTGAAAATAAAAATCAAATCGAAATTCAATTTTTATCCCGTCACAAAAGAAAACTGGAAAGATTTCGAGAACTTGTTTGGTGAGAAAGGCGCCTGTGCAGGCTGCTGGTGTATGTACTGGAGATTAAGAAGAAAGGAATATGATAGTCTCCGTGGAGCAGGTACTAAAAGGAAAATGAAAAGTATTGTTAATAATGGAACTGTTCCAGGGATAATCGCTTATGATAATGAAAAACCTGTTGGATGGTGCTCAGTTGCACCGAGAGAAGATTTCCCGGTGTTGGAAAATTCAAGAGTGTTACAAAGAATTGATGATAAACCTGTTTGGTCTGTCGTCTGTTTTTATATCAATAAAGATTATCGAAAGAAAGGTTTGAGTGTTGAATTATTAAACGCTGCAAAAAATTTTGTGAAGATTAATAAAGGAAAAATCATTGAAGGTTACCCTGTTGAACCCAAAAAAGGTAAAACCGCAGATGTTTTTGCGTGGACAGGATTGGCTTCTGCTTTTAAGAAAGCAGGTTTTAAAGAAATAATACGAAGGTCTGAAACAAGACCAATTATGAGATATTCAATTAAGTAATTAAAAATTCGGAGTTATTAATGGCTGTTAAAAAATTTGAGAAAAATCTTTTATGTATCGGTGCAGGATATGTTGGTGGACCAACTATGGCAATGATTGCACACAAATGTCCTCAATACAAAGTAACTGTTGTAGATGTTATGCCTGAAAAAATAGCAGCCTGGCAAACTGATGACTTACCAATATATGAACCCGGTTTACTCGAACTAGTAAAAACCTGCAGGGGAAAAAATCTTTTCTTCTCAACAGATGTTGATAAAGGAATAAAAGAATCTGAAATTATCTTCATATCTGTAAATACACCCACAAAAACTTTCGGCGAAGGAGCAGGAAAAAGTGCAGACCTTCAGTATTGGGAAAAGACGGCGAGAGATATTTTGCGAGCAGCAAAATCAGATAAAATAATTGTTGAAAGATCAACGCTTCCTGTAAAGACAGCAATTGCAATGGAAAGAATTTTAAGTCTGAATGAAAAAGGATTAAAGTTTGAAGTTGTATCGAATCCTGAATTCCTTGCTGAAGGTACCGCAATTAAAGACCTTGAAAGACCTGATAGAGTTTTAATCGGCTCAAAGGAAACGAAAAGCGGAATAAAAGCACGCAAGGAAATAGTAGATATTTATGCTAACTGGATTCCAAGGGATCGCCTCATTACAAGTAATCAAATGAGCTCAGAGTTGTCGAAGCTTGCAGCTAATTCATTCCTGGCACAAAGAATTTCTTCAATAAATTCTCTTTCAGCACTTTGTGAAAAAGTGGATGCTGATGTTAATGAGGTTGCTCGCGCAATTGGAAAAGATTCCAGGATTGGCGATAAATTTCTTAATGCAAGTGTTGGTTTCGGAGGTTCATGTTTTAAGAAGGATATTCTCAACCTGGCTTATTTATGTGAAACTTTCGGATTGTACGAAGTTGCCGCTTACTGGGAAAGCATAGTTAAGATGAATGAATACCAGACCAACCGTTTCGTTCAGACAATAACTAAAGCCATGTTCAATACAATTACCAATAAAAGAATTGCTCTTTTCGGTTATGCTTTCAAAGCAAACACAAGCGACACAAGAGAAACTGCAGCGCTTTATGTTACCAGAAAATTAATGATGGAAAAGGCGCACGTGGTTATTTCTGATCCGAAAGCAATTAAAAATGCTAAAGTTGATTTGAAGGAATACGGAAATGATATTGAATACCAGGAAGATCCTTACAAAGCTGCTAAAGGTGCTCACGCAATTGCTATTATTACAGAATGGGATTTGTATAAAACTTTAGATTATGAAAAGTTATATCGGGCTATGAAAAAACCAGCTTTTATTTTTGACGGAAGAAATATTCTCAATCACAAAAAGCTATATAAAATAGGATTTGAAGTTCATTCAATTGGTAAACCTCCATTGGTTCACTTCAAAGAAAGTTAATTAGGAGGCTCATCTGGACTTCAAGTTCTGATGAGCCTTATCATTTCTTTAACTGCTTCCTCAATTCCAACAATAACTGCACGAGCAATTATTGAGTGTCCAATGCTGACTTCATCAACGTCAACAAGTTCCCTGAATATTTTTATATTCTGATAATCCAAACCATGCCCTGCATTTACACCCAAACCTAATTTCTTCGCATGCTTTGCTGCGCCTCTTATTCGTTCAAGCTCATCAAATTGTTCTTCTTCGGTAAGTGCATTAGCAAATACTCCTGTATGAATTTCAATGAAGTCAGCACCGACTTCTGCTGATGCATCAATTTGCGGGATATCAGGTTCTGTAAAAATTGATACTGCAATATCAGCATCATTCAGCTCTTTTATTGTTTCTCTAATTAAAGTTACATTATCGATGACATTTAATCCGCCTTCGGTTGTCAGTTCCTGTCTTTTCTCAGGAACAAGCGTTGCAAGTTCCGGACCCACGTCACATGCTATTTTTATTATTTCCGGAACAGCTGCCATCTCGAAATCAAGTTTCGTTGTTACAAGTTCACGGAGAAGCCTCACGTCACGTTCATTGATGTGCCTTCTGTCTTCCCTCAAATGAAAAACAATTCCATCAACTCCAGCTTGCTCGGCTATTAGAGCTGCAGTTACGGGATCTGGTTGACTCTCCCCTCTTGCGTTTCTTAATGTGGCAACGTGATCAACATTTAAAGTAAATCTCATTTTAACTCCCTAAAAAATTGTTTTGATGATATTAAATAATGAATCTATCCCAACACCATAATCATTAGCACGATATCTTAATGTGGAAATAATATCAATCGTAAACATTATTCCCATATGAGTAATAACACAATATAAAACTGAGTTTGTACGGAAAGCAAGAACTCCCAACGCTATTCCTCCGGCTATTGCACCGAATGTTTCAGGAGCCGGTTTTCCATTATGCAAAATTACAAAAGGAATCATTTGAATCAGCACTGAGTAATAACCAAATTTTTCCTTTAATCCGAAAAGCATAAAGCCTCGCCAAATAAATTCCCAGCTGATCATATACAACAGCATACCTGATTCATAAATAATAAATTGTCCCCAGCTATTTCTTGTTGAAAGAAGATGGGGATATTTCGCTGAGAATTCAGGTGTTGCTGAGAAAAACCAGATTGCCGGAAGCATAACCAAAAAGAAAATTCCAGACAATGCAAGTCCTATTCTGTAATCACCAAATTGTAAACCATAACTTCTTAAATCTTCCTTGAGAATAAATTTGATGATGATTATCGATAAAAGAAATAACGTTATAAAATCTCCAATAAACCAGAAGAGATATTCATACAAATAAACATCAGGATTGTTTTGATAGTAGGGAAAGAAATTGATTCTGAAAAAATTTCTGGAAGTGTAATACCATGATATTGTTTGAAGTACAGCCACAGAAAGAAAAATAATTATGACTTTCCTGTCCATCTCCCGGATGATATCCAATAAGCGGCTTGTTTCTTTTTTCAATTCTGAAAGCTTCAAGAGTTCTATTTTAAAGATTTGAAATGTGGTCAGGACAAATATAAAACTGTGAAGCCTAATTTCACATTAAAAATGCTTAAATCAGCCAAAATTCTAAATTTTCTAACCTTGACAAAGATGCGACATAACGTTATTTTAGCACTCGCTAATTTAGAGTGCTAATAAATCAAATAAACAAATTAGGAGTAAAATATGGCAAAATTAAAAATCAATCCATTAGCTGACAGGGTTGTTGTTCAACCTGCTGAAGCTGAAGAAAAGACCAAGGGAGGAATCATTCTTCCTGATACAGCAAAAGAGAAACCTGTTGAAGGAACAGTCGTTGCAGCCGGACCTGGTAAAGTTGCTGACAATGGTGAAGTAGTAAAGATGACAGTAAAAGTTGGCGACAAAGTTCTTTACGGTAAGTACAGCGGAACCGAAGTTACAATTGATGGCGAAGAATATCTCATTATGCGTGAGAGCGATATCTTCGCAATTGTTCCTTAACTAATTATAAATCGATAACAAATAGAGGTAAATAAATATGGCAAAATTAATTGAATATAATACTGACGCAAGAAGCGGCTTGAAAGCTGGTGTTGATAAGCTGGCAAATGCCGTTAAGGTTACACTTGGTCCAAAAGGGCGTAATGTAATTCTTGAGAAGAAATTTGGTGCACCTACTGTAACTAAAGATGGTGTTACTGTTGCAAAAGAAATTGAACTTGAAGATAACGTTGAGAATATGGGTGCTCAGATGGTTCGTGAAGTTGCATCCAAAACAAGTGATGTTGCTGGTGACGGAACAACTACTGCAACCGTTCTCGCACAGGCAATTTACAGAGAAGGTTTAAAGAACGTAACTGCCGGTGCAAATCCTATGGATTTAAAAAGAGGAATAGACATAGCAGTAACAAAAGTCATTGCATACTTAAAATCAATCAGCAAAGATGTTGAAGGAAGAAATGAGATTGCACAAGTTGGAGCAATATCAGCAAACAATGATAAATCAATTGGTGACTTGATTGCAGACGCAATGGAAAAAGTTGGCAAGGATGGTGTTATTACAGTCGAGGAAGCTAAAGGAACAGATACTTCTTTAGAAGTAGTTGAAGGAATGCAGTTCGATCGTGGTTATCTTTCACCCTACTTTGTAACAGATGCTGAATCAATGGAAGCTGTGCTTGAAGATCCGATGATTTTAATACACGATAAGAAAATTTCAGCAATGAAAGACCTTTTACCAATTCTTGAGAAGATTGCTCAGCAAGGAAGATCTTTACTGATTATTGCAGAAGACCTTGAAGGTGAAGCATTGGCTACATTAGTTGTAAATAAGATTCGCGGCACTTTAAAAGTTGCTGCTGTTAAAGCTCCTGGTTTTGGCGATAGAAGAAAAGCGATGCTTGAAGATATAGCAACATTAACGAATGGAACCGTTATCTCTGAAGAGAGAGGATTCAAATTAGAAAATGCAACTGTATCTTACTTAGGAACAGCTAAGAAAGTTGTAATTGATAAAGATAACACCACTCTAGTGGAAGGTGCCGGTAAGACTGAAGACATCAAAAAGAGAATAAACGAAATCAAAGCACAAATTGATAAGACAACATCAGATTATGATAAAGAGAAACTTCAGGAAAGATTAGCTAAACTTTCCGGTGGTGTTGCAGTATTAAAGATTGGTGCCTCAACTGAAATTGAAATGAAAGAGAAAAAAGCCCGTGTTGAAGATGCATTGCACGCAACCCGCGCAGCAGTTGAAGAAGGAATTGTTGCAGGTGGTGGTGTAGCTTTAGTCAGAGCAATTAATGTTCTTGATAAAGTTGAAGGTGAAAACCTTGACCAGACTACAGGAGTTAAGATCGTTCAGAAAGCTCTTGAAGAACCACTGAAGCAGATTGTAAACAATGCAGGTCTTGAAGGATCAGTTGTATTACAAAAAGTTAAAGAAGGCAAAGATGATTTCGGATTCAATGCTCAAACTGAAAAGTATGAGAACTTGATTAAAGCCGGTGTTATCGATCCTACAAAAGTAACAAGAACTGCTTTAGAGAATGCCGCTTCGGTATCATCCTTACTAATTACTACTGAAGCTGTAGTTTATGAGAAGAAAGAAAAAGAACCAGCAATGCCTCCAATGCCTCATGGTGGCGGTATGGGCGATATGTATTAAGAGACCAAATCCCATTTGGGGAGGCTTAGGAATATTTCTTAACCTGATGTAATCTCAAGGCGGGTTGATGCCCGCCTTCTTTTTTTTAAACCAATCCGCTTTTGGTCTAAGTTTTGTTGAACCTTAGCACTTGAAAAGATATTAAACCACTATATTCACCAAATATCACGTAAATAAGAACCTAATGCTCAAATTAACCAACCTTACAAAGAAATTTGGCACTTTTACCGCTGTAAATAATATCAATCTTGAAATTAATGCAGGTGATTTTTTCGGGTTTCTTGGTCAAAATGGAGCTGGCAAAACCACTACCATTAAAATGATTACAGGCCTTTATGCACCCACTAATGGAACTGTTCAAATTGGCGGATTTGACATTCAAAAAAATCATATAGAAGCAAAAAAACTTATAGGCTATATACCGGACCAGCCTTTCCTTTATGAAAAATTGACGGGCAAGGAGTTTTTATACTTTTGCGGTGGGCTTTATAAAATTGAAAAGAACAAACTGAAAAAAATAATTGAAGAAACTATAGATCAGCTAAAGATTGATCAGTGGGTAGATAAGAGAACAGAAGAATATTCTCAAGGGATGAAACAAAGAATTGCAATTGCCTCTGCACTGCTGCATAATCCGAAATTACTTGTTGTGGATGAACCGATGGTCGGATTAGATCCGCAGAGTGCTCTGGTTGTCAAAAATATTTTAAAGCAGAAAGCTTCAGAAGGTGTTGCTATATTTATGTCAACTCACAGCTTAAATGTAGCGGAAGAAGTTTGCTCTAGAATCGGAATTATTAAAGATGGTCAGATGATATTTGAAGATAAAAAAGAAGTGGTTGAAGAGATTATAGGAACAGATCATCAAAACCTTGAATCGTTATTCCTGCAAATGACAAAATAAATGAGTCTTTTACTTCACATATTAAAATTCAAAATACTTACGTTTATTAAGCTCCAGGATGAACTCAATTTTAAGTCTCTTCTCAAACAACTAAGTGCATCAGTAGTTTATCTTCTTTTTGCCGTTGGTATTTTCTTTTTCACGCGCAACATCATTAACTATCTGATGGAAGATGTGAAAATTGGAATGTTCCTGCTTCACAGGTTTGTTTTTGTTGTGCTGTTCATTTTCTTTATGACTGTCAACATCGGGAACATTGTTGTTTCATACTCAACATTTTTTAAAACAAGAGAAGTTAGCTTTCTCTTAACAATGCCAATTTCATTTGCAAAAATATTTCTTATAAAATTTCTCGATAATTTCTTCTATAGTTCTTCAACACTTTTGCTTATGGTGAGTGCTGCATTAGCAGGTTATACTTCATACTTCGGGCTGCCCTGGTATTTTATTCCATTCGCCGTTGTGTTCTTAATACTACCCTTTATGTTCATTGCAGGAACTCTTGGTGCAATAACTCTTCTTGTAATTATGAGGTTTGCCGCAACATTTGGGATTAAAAAAGTACTTGTTACAATAGCCTCAGTCTATGGGACAGCCGTTATATTATTTTACAACTTCAGCAGCCCTGTTCAATTGGTTACAAAGGTATTTGAATACTTCCCTAACATAAATAATTATTTTGGTTTTTTGGAAAGCCCGGCAATCAAACTGCTGCCAAACCATTGGGTTGCAGATGCGCTATACTGGATTTCTTCAGGAAGATTTATTGCTGCGGGCTGGTATATTTACCTTTTGATAGTGGTCTCGATTTTGTTCTTCCTGTTTTCTCTTTACCTGGCAAAAAAATGGTTTTACAAAGCGTGGCTGGTATTCTTAAATCTTTCGGGTGAACTTTCAGTCAAGAAAAAAAGTAATGGTAAAGTGACCTGCTCCTTTGAGAATAAATCATCACTTAAACCAAGACGCGAGGCATTAGTAAAGCGTGAGCTGCTTTTATTTATAAGAGAACCAAGCCAGTGGACTCATTTTATTATTATGCTGTTCCTGATCACAATTTTTATTTTGTCTATCTCGAATATTGATGTGATGATTTTGAACGCATACAACATCTACCTGAAAACGCTAATATACCTGATCATTTATCTGTTCAATGTTTTTTTGATTGCCTCAATGTCGTTGAGATTTATTTTCCCGCTTGTCAGTCTTGAAGGCGAAACAATCTGGAAAATCAGAAGCGCCCCATTGAATTATAAAAAACTGATGCTTACAAGATTATTCATTTATTTCTCTGTAATCTTTGTGATCGGGCAGCTACTTAATTTCGTTTCGAACTATCAGTTTTCAATTATGTTAACTTTAATTTCTCAACTGAATACTGCATTCGTTACAATTACCTTGGTATCATTAAACTTTGGTATGGGTGCAGCGTATGCAAATTACAAAGAGAAGAATCCAATCAGAGTTGCTTCATCGCAGGGAGCTTCACTAACTTTTTTATTTACGATTATTTATCTCGTGTTTCTTGTTGTTTTATTGTTCGCACCTTTGACAAATTATTTTTACGCAATGGATAAAGGAAGCTTTGCATCGCTCTCTCAATTGCTTTATACAAGTGTAATACTCGGAATGATATCATTTATCGTATCATACCTCAGCATATCAAAAGGTGTGAGACACTTTAATAATGATATTTGAAATTTTTTAGGGTGAGGGCTATTTATTAATTATTGCTTTTGATGGAAATCTAGACAGCTATGCTAGACTCTATGAATTGTCTTTTCAGATAATATCTATCTTCTCGGTTGGAACAGAAAGCTTATCAACGATATTGTTTTCATTAATAATCACAGCGCTTAGTTTATTGCCAGAGCAGGCTGCAGTGTCAATATAAACTGTATCACTGGCTTCATCGTAAGAAACTTCCTCAAATCTTGTATGACCAACAACCTGAAGTTTTCCAAGATTAACAAGTTTGTCTCTTGTCCATAAAATTCCGTGATCGCTGTTTAAATCCTTCTCAATAATATTTA
>JAXHLB010000050.1:0-11075 GCA_034522695.1 Ignavibacteriaceae bacterium
TATTAGTTGATTTCGTTGAATCTTATTTCTATAATTCGACAAGTAATTTATTTCAAAAAACAATAATCACTTCAACAAAACATTTATCTAACATCTTCCGGGAGTTTCTAATGAAAAGTATTCCTACGTTTTGTCTCTTCTTATATTATCACTGATGTTTAATTATCAAGCACAATCTCAAAACCCGGACAATCCATTCTTCAAAGAATGGGAAACACCATATCAAACACCACCCTTCAGCGAAATCAAAGCTGTACATTTTCTGCCAGCTTATGAAGAAGGAATTCGAATGCAGAATTTAGAGTTTGAAGCAATCGTTAGCGACCAGAACAAACCAACATTTGAAAACACTATCACTGCTATTGAGAAAAGCGGACAGCTACTTAACCAAAGTGAATAAAGTATTCAGTTCACTAAACGGTACCGATACTGATGATGAATTGCAGAAGATTGCAGAACAATCAACTTCTCTGTTATCAAAACATTTCGATGATTTTTATTTAAATGAAAAACTATTTAAACGAATTAAAGTTCTATACGATGAAAAAGAAAGTCTTAACCTGACAACGGAACAAAGCAGGGTTCTTGAAAATTACTACATCGATTTTGTAAGAGGCGGTGCAAATCTCAGCGATGAGGGAAAAGAGCAGCTTAGAAAAATTAACGATGAACTTTCCCAGCTTGTCCTGAAATTCGGAGATAACGTTCGTAAGGAAAATAATAAATTTGAATTGATCGTAGATCAAGAAAAAAATCTATCCGGACTTCCTGATGCTTCAATTCAGGCTGCAAAAGAAAAAGCTGAAGCAAAGGGATATAGTGGGAAATGGCTGTTTACTATCGATAAACCAACTTTAATTCCTTTCTTACAATTCTCTGAGAACAGAGCATTGAGAGAAAAAATGTACAAAGCTTATATGAATCGCGGCAATAACAATGACGAGCTGGATAACAAGAAGATATTTTCAAGGATAATTGGTACTGAGAGTTGATAAGGCCAACCTGTTAGGTTTTAAACATATTCTGATTTCGTACCTTCAGAAGAAAATGGCTAAGACACCTGAGAATGTATATTCGTTCTTAAATGATATTTGGAATCCTACGCTTTTAAAAGCTAAGTCAGAGGTTGACGACATGCAGAAAATAATTGATGCCGAAGGCGGAAAATTCAGCTTAGAGCCCTGGGACTGGTGGTATTATGCTGAGAAAGTTAAGAAGGAAAAATATGCTCTCGATGAGGAGATGCTGCGTCCGTACTTCAAACTTGAAAATGTGATTGACGGTGTGTTTGCAGTTGCAACCAAGCTTTGGGGATTGCAATTTGTCGAAAGAACAGATATCCAGGTTTATAATCCTGAAGTAAAAGTATTTGAAGTTAAAGAAGCTGATGGAAAGCATATTGGGGAATTTTGTACACTGACTACTTCCCGCGTGCAGGAAAAACAAACGGTGCGTGGTGTGGTGATTTCAGAGGTCAAAGTAATATCGATGGAAATTATATTACTCCACTGGTAACTAATGTTGGTAACTTCTCAAAACCAACATCCGATAAACCTGCACTGATTAGTCTGGATGAAGTCAGAACTTTATTTCACGAATTCGGACATGCACTCCATGTATTATTTCAGAATGTAACTTATCCGAGCGCTGGTTCTGTGCCGTCTGATTTTGTAGAGCTTCCATCACAGATTATGGAAAACTGGGCAATGCAGCCTGAAGTTTTGAAAATGTACGCAAAGCATTATGAAACCGGTGAAATAATCCCTCAGGAATTAATTGATAAAATTAATAACTCAAGATTTTTCAACCAGGGTTTTGAAACTTTGGAATACATTGCTGCCTCCTTGCTTGATATGGATTGGCATGTAATCACAGATACTGAGGAAAGAGACGTAATGCAATTTGAAAAGGAATCAATTACAAAAATGGGATTGATACCGCAAATCTGGCCTCGTTACTTAACTACAAATTTTATTCATATCGCAACCTGGGGATACGAATCCGGGTATTATAGTTATCTGTGGTCTGCTGTTCTGGATGCGGACGCATTTGAATCATTTATGGAAACAAGTTTATTTGATAAAGCTAATGCTGAATCCTTCAGAGAAAATATTCTATCAAAAGGCGGCAGCGAAGATCCGATGGAACTTTACATTAAGTTCAAAGGAAGAAAACCAATGGTTGATGCCCTGTTAAAAAATCGTGGATTAAATTAGTAGGAATTATTTTGGAATGATATAAATCATTCTCCCAAAGATTACAATCCCACTTAGCTAAAGCTGAGTGGGATTTTTATTTGCATTAAACACTTGGCTTTCTTTAAAGTTCAGGCCAGTTTATTTTAAGTACTGCTGCTGTTTGCGGACCCACAATTCCATCATCTGCATTCGGACCGAAAGATGAAGTTTGAAAATTTAGTACTGCACGAAGAGTACGTTCGCCAAAATCACCATCAATATTTCCTTCATAAAATGATTTAGTCTGTAAGGCCTTCTGCAATTTTTTTACAAGATCACCATGTGAACCAAAACGTAATCGGGCTGATACTTTTGAAGTTACCCACCGATGCAATGCGATACACTTCCCGTCCATCAAGAAGTATATAGCCAAAACTCTTCTGTGCTATATCATAAGCATTTTTTTTGAATACTTTCCATGCCCCGGTTGCAGGCTGTGATCCACGCTTTTGACATTGAGGATATCCAACTAATACCTGGCATCCAGCACTTGCATATTGTGTTGAATTAATTCCCATGCACCATCCAGAATGAATATTATCATTTGGATTTTCATACTCAACTCTATCATCATTATCAAAATCAAGATCATCACTTGTTCTTTGAACAGGATGAGAATTCACCTGTCTGAAAGCATCGTGTCCGGTCGGGCTTCCTGCTTTATGAACTCCCTTTCTATAATCCGAATAATATCCTGTCATTAATTGATTTGCGCCTTCGCCTCCCTTTTGAACCGATTTACTTATATAATCGCGGTGCGGTATTGTGCTGCCAGGAAAAATTGCAAATTCTTTTTCTTTAGGTAACCATTGTCCCAAAGTACATCGAGGATTGATATAATTAATATCAGTCAGCACAACTTTATGTTTTGTTCCGAACTCATAATCCTCAAGATTATCCGGCAGCGTTCCGCGTATACCAAAGAAGACCATCTCATTTTTACGGACTTCAAAGCCGTTTACTTCACACATTCTGCGAATAATATTATCAGTTAGTTCAAACTCCATTTTGCCTCCTTTAGATCGTGAGATAACATTTAATAAAAAGTTAATTCTTAATACCTATTTTATCTCACGTCCTGAATTTTTAAGAATTTTTCTGTTAGTGATTTTCAGAATATAATTTCTATATCATCTTTGATAACAACAAATAGCAAGTTCCTCATTTGTAATAACCACAAAATCAGAACGACCGGATGTCCACGCACCCGCATCAATAAAAATGTGCTTGCCGTTGTTTACATTAGTTTTAATATACGGATGATGCGTGTGCCCGATGACTGTAATTTTTGTTTCTTTATTCTCAGGATTTTTTTTTCATTCGTTCAGCAAAGTAATCCAGGCAATGTCCATAGTTTTTAATGTACTCCTTTTCAGATGGGTAATCATACACCGGATCTTTTCCTGATGGAACTCCCCAGGAATAATGTTCATCTTTTTCAATTACGCTTGCCTTTACAAGAAGATGTGCAAAGAATTCGTTTATTTCTCTGATGCTTAAAAATAGAAATTGACTTACCTCCCAAAGCGGTGCATTGGGATTGGAAAAATCCTGCCAGCTATCGGGAGTAAATCCATGTTCAATATAAACTTTACCTTCGAGTGCGGCAAAACGAAAACCGGGAAAGTGACGAAGTTCAAAATCATGATTGCCGTAAAGAAAGTGAGTACGCATTAGATTCATCGAATTAACTATCTGATCATAGCTTGGATGAGACATACGGATTTCTATTGCCGTGGCATTTGGACCATGCAAGCCCGGAAATCGTTGTTCATATAGATCACCAAGCTGGTAAATTCTTAAAGTCTGATCTTCTAATTCCATTTCTTCTTTTAGTGTGCTCAGGTGATTCAAGAATTTCAACATCACATCAGCACCATATTTGAAATTGTCCAGATGGGAATTGTAGATGTACATATGCATATCGGGAATGACCACAAGCATATCGCATTTGCTCAGAACCGGCTGCCAGCTTTCAGGAATCGGGATAAGGCTTACCATCGTTTGAAATAATTTTAATTTTTTTATTACCCTTAATAAAATCTTTTTTAATCTTCATTTTTATTTACCTCTCTCCACTTAAAAGATGAAACAGGCTCGTTGTTGAATTCCAAAAGTTCGATTGGATAGAATTCAAAATTTGTATCTCCAAGCTTGAAAGTTTTTGCATTGCTGAGAATTTCAATATTGTACCAATAAGAAACTTCGCTCCAGGGATGATCGTTATACCGTATTTCAGCATAAAGGCTTGTGCGAACCGGTATCTGAGGAAGTGAATCTCTTACAGTCAGGACAGAAGATTTATTCAGATAATTAATTACTGAGCAATAAACTGTATCATTATAAAAGACACAAAGAGTATCCCTCTGAGAAACATCCATTGTATAAAAATCCGGTCGCTGATACCAGACATAAAGTCTTCCTTCGGAAGTTTCATACTTGTCAAGGAAAACATTGATATTGGGATCAACATATTTTCTGTTCCAGCCTTCTTCTTCTTCGAGCCGCTGCTTGCTTCCAAGTGTGGCTACAGGAATTTTTAAATCTTTATCACCAGCTGAATAATCTTTAAATAATTGACTGACAACAAAGTGCGGCATACCCTCAGTAAGTTTTCCTTCAGCCAAACTATCCTGAAGTGCTTTTGAATATATAGTTTGATCGAACATCTGAGTATCGGGTTCCTGCAAAACCGGATAATGTGAACAACCAACATTTAAAAGAATCAAAATCAAAGTAAACCGCCAAAGGCGAGTCTCGCTAAAAGCGGAAAGTAAAAAGTCTCGTTTGATAATTTTCATATAATAATTCCTTTATTTATGATCGACTTAATTTTATGTATCTAAGTTTTCTATTTCGCCGTTTGGTTTAATAATAATTGACTCACCACCGGAAATAGTTTTCCACTTTCCGGGACCTGTAAACCTAACCTGAACTTTTCCCCAACCTGAAGGAACTTTCCAGGTGAACTTTTCATCTTTCTTTAAAATATGCTTTGCATAAGCACTCCACCTCAGCCAGTCATTCGGATGATAGAACCATAATTCAACTTGCTTGCCAAACGAATTCTTAAAATTAATTTCATTAACAGCTAATGATTCACCGATTTTAAAGGTGCTGGATATACCTGTGTAAGATTTGATGTTACCTGAAATGTCGCGTGAATCACCGAAGTGACAAATTCGGTACTCCCCTTGTTTTGTATCTGCAGGAATATTCCACGTTATTGTGATCTTCGAGTTAGCAATAAAATCTCTTTTCCATTCATAAATAGTGCAGGGATCATTATCATTAAAAACGGTTATCCAATTTACCCCTTCCTTTTTCTGGACTTCTAAAAATGTTCCTTGTGTTCTTAAATTATTTTTTGGATGAGCTCCCCAGAAAATCACTTTGGCAGTCGTTCCGGCTTTGTAAAACGAATTAACATCAGTTTGAGTACTGCCGAAGGGAATCCACGGCATTGGTTGCGTATCTGTAACAACTCCTGTTTGCAGATTAGTTTGCTCTGAAGATAAATCTCTTGGAGTTGGTCCCGCAGAAACAGTTTTACCATCCGCCATGGCTTTTGCAAGTTTGCCAAACTCCTGCTGGAGTGCCATCAATGTATAAGGACCGAAATGAGTAGAAGCTCCTTCATAATGCTGAATATCATACTCTTCTTTTGTTGTAACATATCCTGCGTAGGCATTTGCGTATGTTGCTAATGCAACAGAATCAACTCCTGAACTTTTAAGAATATTTAAAGTTGTTTCTCTTAATCGTCTTCCTGCCATAGTGGTCAATTCAAAAGGAGTTCCAAGTAAAACTAAATTTCCAATACGAAGAATCTGTAAAGGTAAAATTTCCGGGGAAAGCGGATAAGGTTCAGCTAATCCTTGTGCAAGTATAATTGGTTTCGGCTTGTGACCGTTTTTCATTTCGTCTTCTAAAATTCCAGGGACTTTGAAACCAGTGAGCAATCCTGAAAGAAGATTTATTGCTTCGAGGATAATATTTTTTTGTCCCGCAGGATAATCTCCTGAAATAGTAGCTTTAATTCCTTCAACAATTCCAAATTCCGATTTGCTGTCTTCTGTACTCCCAGCAAACATTGAAGCACCTAATGCAGCAGGATAAGTTCTGTTGTTCGTTCCCTCAATGTTTACCTTTGAAAAATCAATGTGTGTATGTCTGTAATCAACGCTTCCAGTCAGTTGTGTGCTTGCTGAAGAATAAAGTTCTTTAGCTTTACTAAACTGTTTCTCACCAAACTCTTTCATCCTTTCAAAATCGTGAACAAGATCAGGAATACCATACTTTACATTTCCTGAAATATCTCCGCAGTTTGAATTTGCAAACGCAGCGATGAAGGTTTCTTTTTCGTGAATGTTGGCGCCTTTTTCTTTTTCAAAAAGATAAGAAGCATAACCTTTATTATCACCGGTGATGAGCTTGTTTTTATTTCCGCGATTTGTCGGATGAATTGCATACCAGTTTATACAGCCAATTTCTTTCCCATCATTCTTTACAAATTTTATCAGAAGCATTTCTTTATCGGTATTACCATTATACTTTGCTTTCTCGCTGGCTGGATTCTGTTCATAAGCAATTGGAGAACGATTATTTCCGCAATCTTCAACATTACCATTATTAATAAAAATTTTTCCTGGAGCTAAATTTTCGTGAGCTCTTTTTATTGCCTGAACCATTCCATTAACAATGCATTCAAAATTTTGTTTATCAAATCCAAGGATTGACAAATTGTAAAGTGCATAATGTGAGTATCCGCCCGGACCGCTGTGAGTGTGAGTACCGCTTAACAAAACATTTTCAATTGTGTAAAGATCGTTTCCATAGATTGCTTTTAATCTTTTTACAACTTCCACTTTAACAGCAAGAGTGCACGACCAGATATCTGCTGATAAGATTACAACTCGTTTATTGGAGGGTTGGTCACAAACTATAAAAGCTCTTGCAAAAAGTCTGGAATGAATTCCTTCAGTTTTTTGGTCAATGCTTGCCATTCCCATCATACCTAGCTCTGCAGCGGGACCTGTTACATCATAAATTCCTGTTCCTATTAAATAATCATTGGGCATCTTTTTCTCTCCGGAAAAATTTAGTTAAGTAAAATGATTAGAGTTATTTTTTTATTATTCTTGATTCATCAAACCAAATGACTCTCTTTTCTTTGAGATTCTGACCAGGGTTCAACTTCATATTCAACATTAAGAATCCAGGGATTATAAGGTGGTGAGTCAGTATTTTGTTTGTTCAACTTTCGCAGAAGTACACTTTCGTGAACAAAAGGTTTACCATGAGTTTTCAGATTCCATTCTCTAACTTTCTTAACATACAAACTATTCGGGAATCCTTTTCGGGAATCGTGCATAAAACCATCGGCGTTGGGCTGAACTATAACTTTGTGTTTGGGATAGATTTTTAGACCGGCTTTTTTTGCTTCCTCTATCATCCAAATTAATGGGATGTCAGACAATTCCTGTTCTTTATAACCGCCGCCCACATCTGTATGCATTCCGCAGAACCAGACCTGTTTCATTGTCTGATAATCTTTAATCTCTTTATCCCAGATCTTTGGATGAAAAATTAATCGCTCATCATCTAAAGCAAGTGCCTGGCGTGCATGCTCAACACTTTCACTAAGAGTTAAATTATGGAACTTATGCCTGAACATCGGCAGCCAATCAATGAAAGTGTTTAATTTTTTTAAGGGCAATCCCAATGCATCAACAGTATCCCATACTCCAAGAAATTTTACTTTAGTCCACTGATTATGATGGCGGGATACAAAATCATCTGCAACTGCTTTTCGAATTTTACCATTAGATATTTTATAAATCTTGTAAGCTTTTTTAATTAATTCAGGTCTTGATTTTGGTAAGATTCCGAAAAGATGGATGAAAGCAGACAAGCTTCTGACGGTAGTTGCTCCTCTGCTGAAACCAAGAAGAAAAATATTATCGCCTGCCATGTAGTTATCAAAAATGAATTTATAACATTCGAAAAATATTTTGCGATATACCCATACCCGCAACATTACCGGTAATCCGCCTCCAGCCGGTTCCAAGACCCCTGTCGTAGAAAGTGATTTGATCAGCCGTTCGGTCTTCAACCATATTGAACAGCTTATAGACGTTGGTATTATTCCCCATTCCGCCTTCCTGACCGGTTCCGTCAGAAAGCACGACTATGTTTTTTGGCATCAAGCTCTCCTTAGTTTGTTTAGCCTCAAATACAAAGAGTTCTTTAATGGTATGAATATATGGAAAATTATTAAATAATTAGCAAGTGTTTCAATTGAGTTTGAGTTTGGAATCAAAAAAATAATAAATAGTAAATGGATTCAAGCTTTATTCCATTTTAAGTGAAATAACTAATAATCTTTAATCCATTAATTTAATGCAACAAAATAGAATTAAAAGAAAATGTTTCTTTTTAAATAAAAAAAAATATTGATTTTTGTATTTCTAAATCGTTTTTAATTGTGAGCCATCAACAGTTGATTGTTTGTCAAGCAAAATTTTTGCAAATTATAACAAGTAGTCCTAACTCTTAGGAGAATCATAAAGAATTATATGTCTCTTCCCGGAATATGAAGCCGAATGGTTCCCCCAAGATGTTTTGACATCATCAAACAATTATAATTTCTTTATAAAAATTATGGGGGCTGTTATGAGTGAAATTCATCCGGCAGAAAGTCTGGCTAATCTTACATTCAAACTGCTGGCTAAATGCCAGGAAAAAGAAAGTCATATAGCAGAAGCGCACGGCTTACTGGAAGCTGAATTCAAATGCTTTCGACTAATGAGTTCAGAAGAAAGTCTTAACAATCAGGAAATTGCAAAAAGAATGAAACTTTCCCCCGGCAGAGTAACCAGAATTATGGATGGACTTGTTGAAAAAGGATATATGGAACGAGAGATAGATAAACACGATAGAAGGAATATGATATTAAGTTTATCGCGGAAAGGAAAAATCCTTGCGCATAAAATTAATGGAGCTTATGTCAAGGTTCATCAAGATATTTTGCAGGAGATTGAAGTATCTCAACACGTACCTTTACTGATTGCTATGGAACATCTTCTTGCGGCTGTAGAAAGATGGCTTCAAAAGCCAAGGTAATTAGTCCAGAGATACATGGCAGTAAAATCTTTTCCTGCGGGGTGCTTGACTTTTATCAGAATTAATTGAAGATTCAAAATGAAATTATTTGATACTCTGAGTGAGTTGGAAATCCTGAAGATAATAGAAGCGAACGGTTTCTCTAAGTGGTGAGGATATCGACTCAATCCTCCTGTAAATTTTCTTTAGTGATACCTTAGTCTGATTGTGCAAATAACTTTCTTACTGAATTCTGTGGTGAGGGAAATCATAAGTTCAGTCACAGATATTAGTCGTGATTAAGATTACTTAATAACTAATACTATCTATAAACAAAAAGAAAGGAAGGCCAAATGAAACACTTTCACAAATTACTTATTACTGCACTTATTGCATACGGCAGTATAAGTTTATTAATTGCACAATCGGAAGTTGATCCGCCAGTCACTGATGATCCCTTTGTTCTGTTGGCAAATCCCGGTCCTGCAAACAACGGTGGATCACCGAATTGGGGTATGTTCTTAAACCTCATCGCAGCTCCTACTTATCAAGTTACAATTTCATCAATGACAACTGCGAGTACTGCAGCAGCAAATGCCGGTTTTATATTTTGAACTTTTGTACGCCAGGGAAATGCACTTGGTGGACCGGTTGGCTCCGGCCCTGGCAGCTCACCTGCCGGATGGACTTCGCTAGGCATTGTCCCGGTTACACAAGGTGCAGTCGGCAGCGGTGTTTCATTACTTTTTGCAACCCCTGTCATCACCATCAATCCGGGTGATACAGCCGGAGTTGCTATGGTATTCACTGGTGCAGGCCCTCGCTACTTTGGAACAGGAACACCACCCTATGAAGTATATTCTAACACTGGTTTGACCCTGGTTACAGGAGACGGTCGCTCGGCACCCTTTACACCAACTGGAAGTTTCTTTTCTTCACGTGCACTCGTTGGTGAAGTTCATTATGACGCTGTTGTTCCTGTAGAACTTGCTTCATTTACAGCATCAGTTAATGAAAATGCTGTTGAGCTAAGCTGGATAACAGCTACGGAGGTAAACAATTCAGGATTTAATGTTGAAAGAAAAACACAGAACACTGAATGGGAGAATATCGCTTTTGTTGAAGGACATGGAACAACCACTGAAACACAGTCTTATTCTTTTATTGATAAAGATTTAAGTTCAGGTTCTTATTCATATAGATTGAAACAAGTAGACTTTGACGGTACATTCATGTATCACGAACTTGCTGAAACTATTGATTTTTGTTTCAATAAAAACTTTTGCTCTTGAACAGAATTAACCGAATCCGTTTAACCCAGCTACAACGATTAGCTATCAACTGCCAGCCTAAGGCCAGGGATCTCTCAAGATTTACCACACGACTGGCAACGAAGTAGCAACACCTGGTTAACGAAAGAAAAACAGCAGGTGAATATCAGGTTGATTTTAACGCTGCTGCATTATCAAGTGGAATTTACTTCTACAGATTACAAGCCGGCAATTTTGTTGTAACTAAGAGAATGATGTTGATGAAGTAAAATCTAATTTCTTTTACCTCAAACCCCAATCAATAAAGGTTGGTAGTGTTTTTCATTTCCTTGCCAATCACAAATCGATGGCCGCTTGACTTTCACGAAAATTTATCGCACTAAAATTCTTTTGTATTTATTCTCTACTCTGAAGAGTTAGAGTTTGCAGAGTTTGGTTGCTGAATAAATTCCTGAAGATTACA
>JAXHLB010000051.1:0-111024 GCA_034522695.1 Ignavibacteriaceae bacterium
TAACCGGTATTGAAGATCAGATTAACGGGACTCCCTCTCAATTTGAGCTTGAACAAAACTACCCAAATCCATTTAACCCATCTACGACTATTAAGTATTCGATTTCAACTTCAGAATTTGTAACGATTAAAGTTTTTGATGTGTTAGGAAAAGAAGTTGCTACTTTGGTGAATGAAGAAAAACCAGCAGGAAATTATGAAGTGGATTATAATGCATCACAGTTATCATCAGGAATATATTTCTATACAATTTACTCAGGAAGTTTTGTTGAGACTAAAAAAATGATTCTTATAAAATGAAAGGAAACTATATGAAAAACTTATATAACTTTATTACAATCAGTATGGTAATATTTTATTCTTCTCTAAATGCACAATGGAGCCAAGTCAATTTTCCATACAGTGGAGCTGTTAATTGTCTAGCTGTCGGTACCAATGGGACGAGCTTTGAGGCCCTCTTTGCTGGAACTAAAGATGATGGAAGTGTACTGACCAACGAGGGAACAAGTTGGCAAGCCATAAATAATGGATTGGAAGATAGTGTCGTTACCTCACTTGCTATAGACAGATCAAATATTTATGCGGGTACCTATCGTGATATATCTAATATCTGGCCGTTTTATCGTGGAAAGATTTTTTATTCAACAAATAGCGGCACAAACTGGCAGGCGGCAGATACTAGTTTTCCTAATGGAACAATAAAATGTTTTGCAATTAGTGATTCAAATATTTTCGCTGGAGTGGTATCTATGAATGGCGGCAGCCAGATTTATTTATCTACAAATACAGGTATAAGCTGGGAAATGGTATTTGACACACCAAGTGCTTATAGTGTTCTTTCTAACCTTATTATAAATGATTCAAATGTATTTGCCGGAACCGCTAGTTATCACTCTTTATTTCTTCATTCATTCAATAATGGCCAATCCTTTTCAATAAATGATAGGCGCATTAGTAGCGGTATTTATGCTCTTGCCAGAATCGGAAACAATCTATTCTCCCGGGACCGGATATGGGGTTTATCTTTCAACCAACAATGGTTTAAGCTGGAGTCCTGTCAATAATGGTTTGCCAGACTATGTTAATAATTATGGTTGGATTACAACACTTGCGGTTAGTCCTGACGGGGGACAGGTGGTAACAATCTGATTGCTGGTACTGATAGTGCAGGTATTTTTCTTTCCACCAACAATGGCACGAGCTGGTCATCAATCGGTTTATCAGATAATTATGTTTATGATCTTACAATAACCGACACAAGTCTTTTTGCGGTGACTTATAGTGGTGTCTGGAGACGACCATTAATAGATATTACTGGTGTTGAAGATGAGAGTAACGAGATACCTACTCAATTTATACTTAAGCAAAACTATCCTAATCCTTTTAATCCTTCAACAACAATCAAGTATTCAATTCTAACTTCTGAATTTGTAACGCTTAAAGTTTATGATGTATTGGGAAATGAAGTTGCAACTTTGGTTAACGAAGAAAAATCTGCGGGAAGTTATGAAGTTTCCTTCGACGTTGCTGGCTTAACAAGCGGGATATATTTCTATAAGCTTCAAGCAGGTAATCTCATCGAAACAAAGAAGATGATTTTAATAAAGCTGATGTTATAAATAATTGTTTTTTGCAGTAATCAAAAAAGCCCTCGGATTGTTCTTGGGCTTTTTTCTAAGTATGCATTCATTTTTAATCTGATTGATTTTCTCTATATTAAATCAGATTAAAAAGAACCTCCCTTATAATTTCATTTATTTTAATTTTATAGCAGATGTTAGTTGATATGGATTCTACTTGAATCATCAGTTAAACTAAGTAATTTTATTGCAACTACTCGTTAGAAGCGAATTTGAAAATGATCGACTATTTATCTTTAAGTATTAAAATGTTCGTGAAAAATAAAACTTTTTATAAGCTGATTCATCCATTTCTACTCACCATTCTCATCAATCTGATATATGTCTTTGTTTACTCACAAGAACTCAAGGCCCAAACTCCTGGCGTGTCGGGTGTTAATGTAGTGATTCACCGGATCTCTACCGAACAAGGTCTGTCTAACCCAGAAGTTTATTCAATCATTCAGGACAAGAAAGGCTTTATCTGGATCGGGACGGCGTATGGGTTGAATCGATTTTGATGGGGGAAAATTTTACGTGTTCGTGAATGATCCCGACGATACGACAAGCTTAAGCGACAGCTTTATCTGGTCACTATATGTAGACATAGCCGGTATGCTCTGGGTTGGAACTCAGAATGGTCTTAACAAGTTTAATCCCGAGACGAAAACATTCAAAAGATATTTTCATAATCCGGATAATTCCAAAAGCTTGAGCAATAGTGAAATGGATTCATTCTATGAAGACAAGGCAGGAGTGTTTTGGGTTGGAACCGCCAGGGGTTTGAATAAATATGAGAGAAGCACAGGAACTTGGAAATGCTTTCTGCCTGCTCCAAACCGATTCTACAAGACCGGGGAGATAACTTTGTTAATGTTATTCTGGAAGATCATCAAGAAAACTTTTGGATCGGTCCTGGAAATTTCCTTATGAATGGGGGGTGGACTACACAGTTTGACAGAAGTAACGAAACCTTCACACACTACTGGCATAATCCATCAGATCATATGAGTCTCTCTGATAATTGGGTTACTGCACTTCTGGAAGATCGATCCGGTACTCTCTGGATTACAGCAGATAATGGCGACGTGATTAAATTCGATAAAGTGTCTGGGAACTTCACGCACTAAACTACCGTTGATGAATCTACCAAAACCTTAACTCCCGTTAACTTTTCAATCAAGTGTATTCGGGAAGATAATTCAGGGGCAGTGTGGATTGCAACATGGGGCTGGGGTTTGTTCAGATATGAAATGCGAACCGGGACATTTAAACAATATACTTATGATGCTTCTAATCCCGGCAGTCTCTCAAATCCTGTGGTCAACACACTTTATATTGACAGAGCCGGAATTCTGTGGGTTGGATCAAATCAGGAGGAGTGTGCACAGTCGCCACCAAACCTTTCCTGCATCAGCATATGGTGGGTGTATGTTCTTCAAATTGGAAGTCGTGTTGATTGTCTCTTTACAGATAGACAAGGAAATCTTTGGATCGGAGATGCTGGGACTGGTTTGCAGCAGATTCGAGCCTGACGACACAAGAGATCCAAGCATATCCTGAATTCGCTTGCGAATATAATTTGTCAGGATACGGAAGGGAAAATCTGGATCAGTACTTTTGATGAAGTAATTAAATATAATCTGAAAACAAGTACATCATCAGTCGTTTGGAACATACCGAGTCTGCAAGGTTTTCAGGAGTGGATATCCTCTATGTTGATAGACAGTGAGAGAATTCTTTGGGTAGGCACGAACGGTGGTTCTTTGTACAGGGTTGGACAAAGTTTAAAGGGATGCTTCGATCTTTACTGAATAGACTCTTTTAATCCAAAAAGTATAACTGTCGGACAAGTCAACACAATCTTACGGGCAGAAACTGGAAACATTTGGGTAGGTACCGCAGAAGGACTGAGCATGTTCAAGAAAGAGACGCAAAATTTCACAAGATTTACTCATGATGAGAGAGAACTCAACAAGTCTGAGCAGTAATTATTGGTGCTCCGTTATTCAGAGGATGAGATGCCGTTCCGATATTTGATTCAGCACTTCCGATGGACTTAATCGATTCAACAAAGAAAGCTTAAACTTCTCAAGATTTTTCCCGGCTGACCAACAACAAGGTCGATTTATTAGTCGAATGCTTGAGGATAATAATGGGTGCTTCTGGTATGCTTCGGGACAGAGGATGCTGATGTTCGACCCAGCCAACCGGCAGTTTCACAAGCTTCGACGAATCAGACGGTCTTGAACATGTCGACGTGCTTGGTTGGAGCATCAACAAAATTACAAAGCGGCGAGTTTGTGTTTCGTTACTGCAAATGGCCGTTTTCTCGTTTTTCGCCCCGATCCTGTAAAGATTTCCCAATTTCATTCCTCCAATTGTTATAACCGGATTGAAAAAGTTTTATAAGAACATAAATTTTGCAACCTCATCAGAACTTGTCAACGAAATCACTTTTGAACATGAAGACAATGTGTTTTCAATTGAATATGCCGCTCTAAGTTATGACATGCCTGAGTTCAACCAATATGCGTACAAGCTAGAAGGATTCGATAAAGAATGGGTGTATTGCGGGAACAAACGGGAAGCCACTTACACCAATCTTGATGCCGGGGTTTATACATTCTTTTTGTTAAAGGGACCAATCATTAATGGAGTTTGGAACGAAGCAGGAACTTCAATTAAAATAATAAATATACCTCCATGGTAGAAAACATCGTGGTTTTCTGACCTTTTACTGGGTTACGAGTCGCTGGCTCAATCGGTGGGACATTAAGATACTGTACGAGAGAAGAAACTGCAGAAAAAAATTGAGCGTCTGGAACAGGAACGTGCTCTTGAAAAGGAACGTGTCCGCATTTCACAGGACATGCATGATGAAGTGGGCTCGAGTCTTTCAGAGATATCTATACTAAGTGAACTTTTAAAGAGAGATATGGGAAAATCTGAAAAAGCGGAGATACACTTGAGAGATATCTCCGAACGTTCTGCTGAAGTTATTGAAAATATCGGACAGATCATCTGGGCAATTAATCCTCGCAACGATCCTCTCGATAATCTTCTCGCGCTCTTGCGACTTTATGCTGCGGATTATATTCGAAAGGCGGACATCAAATACCATTTTGAAATACCTGATAACATACCTGCTTATCATCTTTCTGCAGAAGTGAGACGCAATGTGTTTCTTGTTGTAAAGGAAGCTTTGCATAATATTATTAAACATTCCAATGCTAATGAGGTGCAGGTTTGTGTAGATTTTTTGCAAAGTCAGATGATAATTAGTGTAAAAGATAACGGTAACGGATTTTCGATTGATCAAAGTCCGGGCTATGGAAACGGTCTGAACAATATGCAGAAGCGGATTGAAAATATTGGAGGGACATTTAGATAATGAGAATCGATTGGGGAACCGGGGCGGGGAACAGGTCTAGCTTCTAACTCTACAATTTCGTAGTATGATGGATTTTTTACTTGATTCTAAGTATTGATTAATGCGGGATACAAAGGTAATTTGTCGGTAATATGAATGATGTAATGTTGCAATTGTTGAAGACAACGATAAAATCCGGGACGGATTATCAATGCTGATTGACGGCTCTGAGGGATTCAGCTGTGTAGTAAGCATACTCAAATGCAGAAGATGCGTTGAAATTTCTTCCCCGGTCAGAAACCTGATGTTGTACTTATGGATATTCAACTTCCCAAAATGTCCGGCATCGAGTGTGTTGAAAACCTCAAAGAGAAATCTCCCGATCTTCAAATTATGATGCTTACTGTTTACGAAGATAATGAACAGGTGTTTAAATCTCTTGCAGCAGGGGCAACGGGATATATTCTTAAGAGAACACCTCCGGCAGAACTACTGGAAGCAATCCGTGAATTGCATGAAGGCGGGTGTCATATGTTGATCAAATTACCAAAATTTGCTCAAACATTTCAGCAGATTGGTAAATCGTCTAAAGAGACTGAAAATTTATCGGAACGCGAAACAGAAATTCTATCGTATCTGGCTAAGGGGTATCGAGATAAAGAAATTGCCGAGAAGTTCTTCTCTCAGTGTTAAAACGATTCGTACGCATCTTAGAGAATATTTATAAGAAACTCCACGTTCATTCCCGCACGGAAGCTGTGCTGAAATATTTACGTAAGTAAATAATGTAGTGCATTCCGTTGATATTCTAGTCTTCTTATTCATACTAATTTTTCTCCATTTACCTAAAACTGATTAGGGCTGCTCTACCTCATTCAGTAATTTTTAAATCAAACTTTATACAATTTGCCAATTGTAAACCCATAGGTGATAATCTACTTTGGCAGCCATGTAAATCTTCTATAACCAAAATTAAATTAAAGGAGGTTCGATATGAGTAAGCGATATTACTCTTCTAGTAACAATTTTTTGTTTTGTTTCTATCCTCATCAATTTTTGCACAATGGACAGTTCAAAATTCCGGGATACCAACCGAATTAGCCAGGGTTGTACTTGCCGAGCAGTTAATGAAAATGTTTGCTGGGGAGTTACAAGAGATCCTGGAGTTAGTTATGTCACGAGAAACAACAGACGGAGGCACAACCTGGGTTGCTTCCAATCTTACTTCGCTCAAAAGTTTTTTCAGCATTGCATCACTCAAGTGCAGACACTGCCTGGATCGTAGTAAACAAGCACAAACGGCTCCATTTATAATACAACCGATGGAGGTTTGAATTGGACAGAGCAATTAACAACAAATGGACTTATGTTCGTAGTGCGTTTCTTTTGATTCTAACAACGGGGTGTGTATTGGAGATGGCAATGGTGTAAATCCTGAAATCTATACAACAGTAGATGGGGGTAATAATTGGGACTCAAGTATTATCATCAGAACATTCCTTCTTTACAAAGCGAAGGATTTATTCCAGCGAGTTCCTGGATTGTCAAAGATAACACTCTATGGGCTGCAACAAATGGTGGAACTTTGGCCAAAGGTCCAAACCGGGGAATGACTTGGGATACCCTCAGAGAAATGTTGTTGATACAGGAGGCTTTTATTGTGCATTAAGGATACGTTGAACGGTTTATTGTCTGGTTCACTTGCACAAATAGTAAAAAGAACAACAGATGGTGGTGCAACCTGGGATACTACAGAATCCAAACCGCAAGGAATATCTTCATTATTATGTCTTACATACCGGGAACAGATGCCTCATACATGATATGTGCAACACCTCCTCACGGTTCATTGGCAGGTTCTGTGTACCACGCTAGATAATGGGGCAACATGGATAGCTGTCGATTCTGTGAATCACCAAAGGGCTGCATTTGTTTCTCTTTCAGTTCGGTGGTCCTGGGGTGGAGTCCAATGTGATTTACAAATGGAATGGTAACCATTACCGGTAGAACAAACGAATGAAGTTGTTCAAGGCTTTTATCTTGAGCAGAACTATCCAAACCCATTTAATCCTTCTACCACTATAAGGTACAAGATTTCTGAATTAACAAATGTATCTCTTAAAGTGTATGATGTGCTTGGTAAAGAAGTTGCAACCCTAGTTAACGAAGAAAAACCTGCAGGCGGTTATGAAGTTGAATTTCCCGCCAAAAGCAGATCCGCCTCCGGCGGGAATGCTTACAATCTGGCAAGCGGAATTTATTTCTACAGATTACAAGCATCAGATCCTGAAACGAGCCTGCCTGCCCCGGACAGGTCGGTTCAGGACAAGGTTTTGTTGAGACCAAAAAAATGTTACTCTTGAAATAATTCTCACTATATATTATTAACATAAAGACCGCTGACATGGCGGTCTTTTTTTATTGACAAATCCTTTGCTATAATTACTTATAGCACTCTTTGGGTTTTTGATTCAGGGAAACATTATCGACTCATCGGATTTATTACCTTTAATTTGAATTAAACAAATATGATTGGTCAAACAATACTTCATTATAAAATAACAGATAAGCTAGGTCAGGGCGGACCTGTCCGCCGAAGCTTTAGTATTTGAGAAATTTTTAAGATGATTGGAAATACAATATTACACTACAAAATAATTGAGAAGCTCGGCGAAGTCCGTCTCGTTCGGCAAAACCGAACGGACGGGACCTCGTCCCAAACTATTAATAATCATTGGATAAAAAGATGGTAGGTAAAATCATATTACATTATCGGATTATTGAAGAATTGGGACGGGGCGGCAATGGGCATCGTCTACAAAGCCGAGGATACCAAACTCAAACGTGAAGTTGCCATCAAATTTCTTCCGCATAGTTTTAATGTAAGTGAAAAGGACAAAGAAAAACTAAAAGCAGAAGCACAAATTGCTGCTGGGATTAATATCATCCGAACGTTGCGACCGTTTATGCTATTGAAGAATTTGCTGATGACACTTTTATTGTGATGGAGTATGTGAAGGGAGCTGAGCTAAAAGATCTGATAAGAAATAGCTCTGAAAGAAAAATTAAGTTAAATGATTTTTTAAACTATGCGATTCAAATTACAGAGGGATTAAATGCTGCACACAAAAAGGGGATTATCCATCGTGATATAAAAAGCAGCAATATAATGCTTTCCGATGATGGAAGAATCAGGGTGATGGATTTTGGTTTGGCTCACATTCACGGCGATCCACTGATTACTAAAAAAGGTTCTACTCCGGGAACGACTGCTTATATGTCTCCCGAACAGTTGCGTGGTGAGGAAGTTGATTTTCGTTCAGACATTTGGTCATTGGGAATTGTATTTTATGAAATGCTGACGGGACAACCACCGTTTCAGGGAAATTTTGATCAGGCGATTATTTATTCAGTACTTCACGAAAAAACAAAGTCGATTAAGAAAATTAATCCTGATGTACCCGATGAACTTGAACAAATTGTATTAAGCTGTCTTGAGAAAGATCCAAAGAAAAGAATTCAATCTGCAGAAGAACTTCTTACAAAATTAAAATCTATAGAAGGTCAAAGCTCAGTTTCAAAATCTGTTAAGTTCAACATTTCAAGATTACGAATAAGCAAAGCAGGTTTGATTGTATCAACAATAATTGCATTGGTGTTCGTACTACTTGCAGTATTTCTTCCTGTCAAAAAAATATTTAGTCCTGTAAATGTTGATGAGTTAACCAGGCAGCTTGATACTTTGGTAAGTCAGAGAAATTATTTCGCAGCATTTGATCTGGCAAAAGATCATCAGAGCGAATTGAAGAACAATCCTGTATTCAAATCGTTAAGCTTATTCATTTATGATACACTCTCCGTTTCAACTGAACCCGAAGGAGCTAAAATATTTCTTAAAAGATTTGATCCCGCCAAACAAAACTTAGCCGACAAGGGAGAATTTTTCGGTATTACTCCGATAAAAAATTCAATGATTGCAAGGGGTGACTATCTTCTTACTTTTGAAAAAGACGGCTATTCAACTAGTCAAAGAATTGCTTCCAGCTTTCCTATAATAAAAGAGTATCCTGTTCCCAGAAGGGGAGTAAATCTTTCAGCAAAAATGTTGAAGACGAATGAAATTGATTCGAACATGGTTTTTGTTCCCGGAGGAGATTATAAAATAGTTAGCTGGAGTTTGTTCGATTTACCCAACGTGAAACTGAGCGACTTTCATATTGATAAGTATGAAGTAAGTAATAAAGACTACAAACAATTCATTTCTAACGGCGGTTATTTAAAGAAAGAATTCTGGAAACACTCTTTTACTAAAGATGGAAAAGAAATTTCCTGGGCTGACGCGATGAAAATTTTTGTTGACCGCTCAAATTTGCCCGGACCTAGAAGCTGGGTCAACCAGGATTTTCCGGAAGGTAAAGGAAACTATCCTGTTACTGATATTACCTGGTATGAAGCTTCAGCTTATGCTGAATTCAGAGGCAAAAGTTTGCCAACAGTTTATCAATGGGAAAAAGCTGCAAGGAATGGAGTTATAAATTATCAGGGGATGTCATTACCTTGGGGAGTTGTATACTCAATGGAAAATGTTATTGGAAGGGCAAACTTTAACGGAAAGGGGACAGAACCTGCTGATCAATATGAATTCGGAATAAGTGCTTTTGGTTGTTACAATATGGCAGGCAATGTTAAAGAATGGTGTTTGAATAATAGCTCAAATGGACATTCGATAACCGGAGGTTCGTGGGAAGATATTTATTATGTTTATGGAGATTTTGGTTCTTTCCCGGGATTTTATAGCTCAGGCTCAATAGGATTTCGTTGCGTAAAAAATATTATGCCTGTTGAAAATGATCCAGCTGCAGCTTTCATAAATAAAGATCATAAGGTTGAAACATATAAACCAATAAGTGAATTAGAATACAAAAAATTGTTGACATATTACAAATACGACAAACAATCCTTAAATGCGAAAGTTGTATCAAAGAGGAAAAAGATAACTGGATAGAAGAAAAAGTTGAATTTGATTGTTCTCTTGGAGACAGAGTAACCGGATTTTTATTCCTTCCGAAAAATGTTCAGGAACCTTTTCAGACTATTGTATGGGATCCACATGGTGCTGTTTATGAACTTGGTGCACCGGCTAACTGGACTGCAGAAATTCTTTTCTCAGGAAATATCAAAGCTGGTCGTGCTCTTTTCGTTTTAGTTCCGAAAGGTTCTCCTTCACGGAATTGGGATTACGGTGAACAATATCCATCAGTTTCCACGGTATTGTATCGTGATCGCGTAATTTCATTGGGTAACAGAATCTAGTATTGGTCTGGATTACCTATCTACCCGCAAAGAGATAGATATGAATAAACTCGCATGGATACCAACCAGCCATATGATTAATGGATTAATTGTTCCTGCTGTTGATAAACGCTTCAATTCAATCATCCTGATTGCTTGTGGAATTTATCCGGAAAGCAAAACATCTTTACCAGAAGTAAATCCAATCAATTTTGTTTCTCATTATAACGAGCCAACATATTTTATGGTACGGTAAGTATGATGAGGCAATGCCATATAACTTACTGGTTCTTCCATTCTATAAATTGCTGAAAGATGTAAAAGCTCTTGAGCTTGTTAATTCTGGTCACATTCCGCCAATTGAAATGAGGGTTCCATTAATAAATAAATGGCTTGATGAATCTTTAGGTCCTGTAAAATTTAAAGAGTAGAGTTCTTCAATATGTTAAGTAAATTAGATCAGAAACTAATTCAGGAGAATGAAGAGCTTAAGCAAAAGCTTGAGCAATATAAGTCTGCTGTTAATGAGCTTCAACTCTTGAATGAAATTGCCATCGCTTCAGGTTACTCTCAAAATATCGATCAGACCTTAAACACAATTGTTCAGAAAATATTGCGAGCCGTAAATGCTGAGCAGGGTTCAATTATGCTTTTAACTGAGAATGAACAAGATCCGTTCAGAAACCTTTTTACGAAAAGAAGCTTATAGCACTTTAAAACCTCATTATCATATTAACACAAGTATTTCAGGATGGGTATTGAAGAATGAAGAATCACTTCTGATAAAAAATCTTTCAAAAGATAATCGGTTCAATGCTACTGAAGAAGAACAAAAAGATATCAAATCAATCCTTTGTACTCCTATTTGGTTCGAAGGAAAGATCATCGGCATATTAACGATGGTGAATAAAAAGGATAAAACAGAATTCACTGAAGGTGATTCAACCCTTCTTTCAATAATTTCTATTCAAACCGGACAATTAATAAAAAACTCTCAGCTTCAACAGGAATATTTTCAGAAGACAAAAGAAGCCGAGCTATCTAGATGGGAATCGGAAAAACTTAAAGAACTGGATACAGTCAAAACAAATTTCTTCACAAACCTTTCTCACGAGTTTAGAACACCACTAACTTTGATATTAGGACCGCTGGAAAAATTACTTGATGGAAAAGCAAAAGGTAATCCTTCATCTCAATATCAATTGATGCATAATCATGCATCAAGATTACTTCAACTTGTAAATCAGCTTCTTGATCTTTCAAGTATTGAAGCCGGAAAAATGAAACTGGAAATTGGGAAATATGATGTTGTGTGTTTTATAAAAGGAATTACAAGTTCATTTCAGCATTTTTCCGAAGAGAAAAATATTTCAATAAACCTCAGCTCAAAAAGTGAAAAGCTTGATGCTTGCTTTGACAGAGACAAACTCCAGAAAATAATAAGCAACCTTTTATCCAATGCTATCAAGTTCAACAAAGAAAGCGGGTTTGTAAATATCATTCTTACAGAAAAAAAGATTAAAGGTTATTCTTATTTGCAGATTGAGGTTGAAGACAACGGTCCTGGAATGAACAGCGAAGTCCAGAAAAATATATTTGATCGTTTTTATAAATCACAAAGCTTATCCACAGTTGAAGGATCGGGAATTGGCTTGGCGTTGGTTAAAGAACTTGTTGAATTACATTTTGGTGAGGTGGAAGTAAAAAGCGTATTAGGAAAAGGAACAACTTTTAGAATTACGATTCCTGTTGATGAAGCATTTTATGAAAAGAAAAATGTGGCAATTCAAAAAACAATTCAAGCTGAAGCTAGAGTCAGACCAGTCGTGATATCATCAGAAGCAGAAGATGTAAGGGATGAAGTTTTTTGAAGAAGTTCCATTAATACTTATTGTTGAAGATAACAATGATATGAGACAGTTCATTAAAGAAAATATTCAAATGAGTTATAAAGTTATTGAGGCCGTTGATGGTGAAGATGGATTGAATAAAGGTTTAGAAAACATTCCCGATTTAATTATCAGTGATGTGCTGATGCCTAAACTGAACGGTTATGAGTTTTGCACAAAGATTAAAACTGACGAAAGAACCAGTCATATACCTGTTATTCTTTTAACTTCAAAAGCAGAAAGCAACAGCAGAATTAAAGGACTTGAAACCGGTGCCGATGATTATTTAACCAAACCATTCAATAACGCAGAGCTTTTATCAAGAATAAAAAATCTAATTGATCAGCGGAAAAAGCTGAGAGAAAAATTCAGCAAAGAAATTACCCTTGAGCCAAGGGATGTTGTTGTAACCTCAACTGACGAAAAATTTCTTACACGGGTTCTTGAGATAGTAGAGAAAAATCTCAGCAATGAAAACTTTTCCGCTGAAGATTTTGCTGAAAATGTTGGAATGAGCAAAACTCATCTCAATAGAAAACTGAATGCACTCACGGATGTATCAGCAAATGAGTTCATCAGAACATACCGATTAAAAAAAGCAGCGAGACTACTATCGGGTAGAAGCGGAAACATTTCCGAAATTGCTTATGAAGTTGGTTTTAGTAATCCTTCCTATTTCGCAGAGTCATTCAAAAAACTTTTTGGCTATTCTCCTTCCGAGTATCTGCAAAAACAAGGATCATCATTTTCATAATGTCATGCTGAACTTGTTTCAGCATCTTTATTAGGGATAATAGACTAAGACCCTGAAACGAGTTCAGGGTGATCTACTGAATCAATGTTCTATTTGTTATAGCTTTTGTTTCATTTCTGGTAGAAAAGCCCTCCTCCATTCTGCATATTTGTCCCCAGATAATAAGCCGGATTTCTGCAAAAGGAAATCACGGTAAATCAATTAACGATAAAAAAGGAGACAAAATGAAAAACTTTTTACTAACACTCGCTGCAATAATTATTTTACTTTTTGCAAACCAAAATGTCTTCAGCCAACCAACAGTTGAAGTATATGCTACCGGTTTTGTACATCCAATTGGACTTGAAATCGATGGTGCCGGAAATCTTTGGGTAGGCGAACAAGGAACCGGAAGCGGAAATACGGCGAAGGTTTCAATGGTTACACCGAATGGTCAGGTATATACTTTCTAAATGATCTTCCTTCTACTGCACCTGCTTTTGAACCTGTTGGTGCACAGGATGTTTGTTTTGATATTGATGGAAAACTGCTTGTTATAATTTCAAATGATGCAGGAAGCGATTCTTTATGTGGAAGAGTTTTATTTGTAGATACAACAGGATTTATTCCTGGAGCAACGCCATTTAACAGAAACAATATTGTTTCTTCATTTGATATGGGATCGATCTTTCCAGGGAATAATCCTTTCAAAGTAACTCTCGGACCTGATAATGATTTATTCGTTGTTGATGCGTCCGCAAATGCAATAGCACGCTGGAATAGAGGTAACGGTTCTCTCAGTTCATTCACTACATTTCCTCCAATAGGTCAATCAGAAGCAGTTCCAACTGGAATAATCTACACTGGTTCCAATTTTTATGTTGGAACTTTAACCGGTTTACCTATTCCAATCGGTGCTGCAAAAATTTATAATGTTGACTTATCAGGTAATAAGACAGTTTACCAGGACGGATTAACTGCTATTGTGGATATTGCGATTAGTCCAATTGATGGAGCAATGTATGCAATTCAGCATGCTGAATTTGGTCCTCCATGGTTAAATAATAAAGGCAGATTATTCAGAATTCAAAATGGAGTTGTTGATACCTTATTAAGTGAAATGCCGAGACCATCCGGAATGGTTTTCAATTCAAGCGGTGATTTATTTATATCATCTTTTTCTGATGACAATATTGTTAAAGTTTCAAATCTTCCAGTTGGTGTTGAAGATGAAAATAATTTTGTGGCTGATGATTTTTCTCTTGAACAGAACTATCCAAATCCATTTAATCCTTCAACAACAATTCGTTATAGTATTGCAAATGTCATTGCGATCCGGCAATTGCCGGAGAAGCAATCTCAATTAGTCACTTTGAAAGTTTATGATGTTCTTGGAAACGAAGTAGCCACACTTGTCAACGAAGAAAAACCTGCAGGAACTTATGAAGTAAAGTTCGATGCAATTGAACTGTGGGGGGGGGGAACCACAAGCGGAATATATTTCTACAAGCTAAGTGCAGGTTCATTAGTTGAAACAAGAAAAATGATATTAATGAAGTAAGTCAGAATCAAAAATGGAGAATTAAAAATGGAAATCCGAAACATATTGCTACTACTTATTGTGCTTGCTGCGATTGTTAACGCACAAACCGGCAGCATAAATAACACGCTAGGTACAGGTGGTTCTTTTATAGTTAAAGATGGAGCAAATAATTTTCTGCGTGTTGATCAATTAACAGGAATGCGATTTTTAAGAAATATGGAGCTTGGTTCAGATAGCATCTCAAACCTGACAAGTGGAGTTATTACTAAAGGTGGAATTCCATTTATTCATAATTACAAAGCACCAAATACATCAGGGTATAACACATTCATTGGTTTACACTCAGGAAATTTTTCGATGAGTGGAATTTTATTTGAAGCGAGTTTATAATACAGCAGTTGGTTATCAAAAGTTGAAATTCATTAACAAATGGTAATTATAATTCAGCTTTCGGATATAGATCATTATCTTCAAACACCTCTGGTGCCTCTAATTCAGCTTTTGGAACTTATTCACTTACTGCAACGAACGGAAATGATAATTCAGCTTTTGGATCTAATTCACTCAGGTCAAATAATTATGGTGCAAGCAATTCGGCGTTTGGCAGTAACTCATTGAATTACAATATCGGATCGTACAATTCAGCTTTTGGTTCTTATTCCACTCTTATTTCGAGCTACGACAGCAAGAGAATTCAGCTTTTGGTTTGCAATCACTTTAATCTTAACTCACCATGGATTCGAAAATTCAGCATTCGGGAATGAAACGCTTTTTACTAACACTGGCAGTTACAATTCCGCATTTGGGAGTAAGTCGCTTCAGACTAATCTACAGGTGAAGCAAATTCTGCTTTTGGTATAGGATCACTTCTGAACAACTCTTCCGGTAGTAATAACACAGCTTTAGGAAACATCGCAGGAACTAGTATTACAACAGGCAATAATAATATAGCCGTTCGATTTGATACGTCAGGTACCCGAATGGTACAGTAAATAACCAGGGACGAATAGTAAATACCTTAATCAGCTACGCTGGTATACAGGTTGCCTGGTCAATCACAAGCGATAGAAGATGGAAAGAAAATATCAATGCTACAAACCTTGGTCTCGACTTCATATCAAAATTAAATCCTGTGGCATATACACGTAAGAATGATGAGACACAAAAAATTGAGTATGGATTGATTGCACAGGAACTTGAACAGGTGTCTGGAAGAAGAAGGAGTGAATAATTCTGCAATGTTAACAATAGATGGAGAAGGCAGATACGAACTTCGGTCCAACGATTTGCTTGCGCCAATGATAAAAGCTATACAAGAGTTAAAGCAACAGAACGAGGAACTTGTTGTATTCAATAAGGAACTCGCCGAGCAAAACGGATCGCTCAGAAAAGAAATTGAAGAAGTTAAGTCGTCTGTTTCAGATCAAATAGAATTAAAAATCAAATCACTAATAACACAGAAATCAGAATTAGAAGAAAGCAATTTGAATATCGCTCTAGAAAAATGAATTATCAGTTTAGGTAAATAAAGAAAATATTTTACAAATATGCATCCTTTCTCTCATTTTCGGTGGCTTTTCTAAAAGCACAAAACAACAGCATAAATAATACACTTGGTGCAGGTGGAAATTTTACAGTTAAAGGCCCAAATGGTGCGACTTACTTAGTACCTAGATCAGGCAACAGGAAAGCCCACTTTCTTTAAAATATAGAACTTGGCAACCAGCTAAGTTCAGAACCTGCAATTGGAGTGCTACTAAAAACGGCAACAGATTTCTGCACACTACACTAGCAACAATACCTTTGGAGAGAATGTTTATCTTGGCCTCAATGCCGGAAATTTTACAACACCAACATTTGCTTCCGGAATTGTCACAAGTTATAATGTTGCAGTTGGCAATTTATCGATGACATCAAACAGCAGAGGATACGAAAATGCTGCTATCGGATATTCCTCTTTAAGAAATAATACTATCGACAGCAGAATGTAGCTATAGGGTCATTTGCTCTTTACTCGAATACAATAGGTGCTTATTTAACAGCAGTAGGTTATCGCTCATTGTACTCAAATACTACAGGAAGTGTAAATACAGCGATTGGCTGGAAAACACTCTATTCAAATACAACCGGTCAACCGCAATACAGCAGTTGGGGGCGAGGCTCTGTACAGTAACACAATAGGTGCTCAAAATACCGCTGTCGGTTATCAATCATTATATACAAATTCTACGGGTCATACGAATGTGTCAATGGGACATCTATCTCTCTACTTAAATACATCAGGTTATGAGAATAATGCAATTGGAAATAATTCATTACGATCAAATACAACGGGTTATCAAATACTGCGCTTGGTACTTTTCTCAATATTAAAACACAGAGTGGAACTCAGAACACTGAAATTGGCTATTATTCGATGTCATGCCATACGGACCGGAAGTTTTAACACTGCAATTGGTTTCAATTCTCTTGATGCGAATACGAAATAGTTCTTGCAATGTTGCTGGTCGGTTTTAATTCTTTGACGAGTAATTCTCATCGGGATTTCAAAACACAGCAATAGGTAGTTATTCGGGAACCAGTGTCTCAACAGGAAGAATCTTCTTTAGATGGTTACAATGCAAATTATCCAATAGCGATGACCGCGAATAAATTATACTTGGTGACAATAATTGGTAATTCTTCGCGGATGTCTGAACCATAACCCTCTTCCGATGCCGTATATAAAGATTACCGCGGGTTTGGATGCTAACACACGTCTGTACAATGGGAAACGGAGGGAACGAGTCAACGGGAGTAAAAGAGGAAAACCGAAGAGGTTTACTGCCAGAGTTTATCCACTGCAACAGAAGAGCAAGTAATGGCTCAGTCTCAATCGAAAATATAACCTTAAAACGGAGGCAACTCCTGGCAATTTGCCTGTAATTGTGGAAGCAATTCAGGATCTTTAAAGTCAGGATAAAAGATGATTTGAAAAATTATCTTGTTATGCAACTTAGCTTCGGAAACAAACTATTAGCCGTGCTAAAATCAAACCCTGATTCAAGAGCTAAGTTCTTTTAAGAACTATTTGCAGGTTCAATTAGAAAAGCTGTGACGTCAATCTGAATAGTGCATCCAACGAAATAATAAAAGTTGCTATGGACGGATTAAATCCGGATGAGAATCTTTATTATTCTATGGTTCTCAATATTGATTTAATTTATCAATTTGTCCCTGGTCAAAGTTTGATCCAGTTTCAATCCGGGACAACCATTGAAGTCTTTTGGTGCAGGTTATTTGCGGACAATGTAACAATTCAGGGAACTTATACTTGTATTGGAACATTGTGTAACGGTCCGCTTCCGGTTGAATTAACGCTGTTCATCGCAACTCTAAACAAAGAAAAAATAAATTTTTATTTGAAAACGAAACAGAAGTTGATAACTATGGCTTTGATGTTGAGCGAAAAATCGATGAGAAGGAATGGATTAAAATTACCTTCATTCAGGGACACGGAAACTCCAGTATCTACGAAATGAATACGGTTATGATGGATAAAGAATTGTTTGCTGGTGGCAGCGAAGTTTCAATACAGACTAAAACAGATAGATAACGATGGAAGCTTTGAATATTCTGGACGAGTTGAAGTTATTTGATTTCGGCTCAGCAGGAGCTTTCAGAAATTATCCAAACCCATTCAACCCGAAGCACAACGATACAATTCTCGTTACGAAACAAACGCATTTGAAGATAAACTTATTTAATATGCTTGGCGAGCAAGTGGCAACGATTGCAGAAGGAATGTATGAGTCGGGATATTACTAAAGTAACATTTAATGCTTCTACCTCCGATCAAGTGGAACATACATTTATCGATTGCAAAGCAATGAGTTCGTCCAATAAAAAAGATGATATTATTGAAGTAATTTTTTATTTTAAGGTGTAAATAAATTCAAAATTCAGGGACTTTAATTTTTGAGTCCCTGAATCTGAATATAACATTGCTTCAAATAACTATTGAAACACTAAAGGCTTATCTATGAAAACTGTAATTACTGCTTCTCTCCTAATTCTTTTCATTACAAACATTATCAATTCACAAACAGAACTGCCAACAGGTACATCAATTTTATTCAGCGGTTCAGGAAACTGCATTCTTTGTCATAATAGCAATGGAAGTGCAATGACCTGGAATGGAATTGATGTTTCACCAATTACTTACTGGCGCTCAACGATGATGGGCAATGCAAGTAAAGATCCGTTATGGAGAGCAATGGTTGCTGAAGAAGTAAACAACTTTCCTCAGCATCAGGAATTGATTGAAACCACTTGTCTCAAGTGTCATTCACCGATGGGTTACACTCAGGCTATTTACAACGGACAAACAGGATACTCGATGGCTGAGTTGAAACAAGATCCTCTTGCAAACGATGGAGTAAGCTGCACTGTTTGTCATCAGATAAAGCCAGATAATTTCGGAACGCAGCAATCTTATTCCGGCAATTATATAATTCAAGCTGACAGCATTTTATACGGACCTTATGAAAATTCAGATACTACTTTGATGTGGATGATTATCGGATACAAATCACAATTCAGTCCTCACATGAATCAATCTGAACTTTGTGCAACTTGCCATACTTTGTTTACACCAACTATGGATGCACAGGGAAATATTGTCGGGGAATTTCCAGAGCAAACTCCATACATCGAATGGAAGAACAGTGTTTATCCTTCGCAGAATATTCAGTGCCAGGACTGTCATATGCCGAAGATTTACGACCCGATAAAAATTTCCGGAATGGGAAATTTTCCTGATCGGACTCCTTTCTGGCGGCACACATTCGTCGGTGGTAATTTCTATATGCAAAATCTCTTGAAGAATAATATTGATTCACTTGGTCTTACTGCTGAGCCTGAACATTTTGATTCAACAATTTCAAGAACTGAATACGGCTTGAAAGAGTTATCAATTGAATTGACTACTTCAGCAAGCTATCAGGATGATTTGTTAGAAGTTAAACTTTTTATGAAAAATTTAACCGGTCACAAAATTCCAACTGGAATTCCATTCCGAAGAATGTGGATTCATCTGAAAGTTGAACAGGGAGTTGGCAATGTTGTTTTCGAATCAGGCGAATGGGATGGCACTGGCAAAATAATTAATTACAGTTCTGATTACGAACCACATTACGATTTAATCGACGCAGAAGATCAGGTGCAGGTTTACGAAGGAGTTTTTATCAACGACGAACAGCAGGTAACTTATACTCTTCTTAGAGCAGCTGAATACATAAAAGATAATCGGCTTCCTCCAGTTGGTTTTATAACAACTCATCCAAGTTACGATTCAATAAAAATTGTCGGTAATGCAAACGACGATACTAATTTTAATAAATATGGTACCTATCAGGGAGGAACTGGTGCAGACAGTGTTACTTATTTAATTCCAGCTCTCCTTAACACAGAATATAGAATCACTGCTGAAGTTTGTTATCAAACAATCAAGACTCAGCTTGTCGATCATATTCGTGGAATTAATCACGGTGATATAAACAGATTTGTAAATATGTATGATGCATTACCAAACATTCCATTCATTATGAAGCAGGAAGTTTTGGATATTATTACCACTGGGGTTGATGATGAAAATTTACCTGAGAAAGAATTTTATCTTGGACAAAACTATCCTAATCCATTTAATCCAAGTACGGTGATCAGTTATCAGTTACCAGTGAACGGTAAGGTAACATTAAAAGTTTTTGATTTACTCGGAAATGAAGTAGCAACTTTGGTAGATGAATACAAACCTGCTGGAAGTTATGAGGTTGAGTTTTCCGCCAAAGGCGGATCCGCCTCTGGCGGAGATGCTTCACGTCTTTCAAGCGGAGTGTATTTATACAAACTTAGTGCTGGAGATTTTAGCGATGTTAAAAAGCTTATTCTGCTAAAGTAATAATTAAAATTTTTTTCATACAATCAAACATTTATAAAATTTCCTGTTATTGTATGGAAGGATGATTATATACGGTATTCATAATTCTATTTTACCAATCAGCGTTAAGTTTCTTATTTCACTAACGAGACTTTCCTCATTTCGCCCCAGAAAATAGCCTTTTTGTGATACTTTCGTGATGAAAACATAATCACCAGTTAATATATTGTGGTTAAAATAAAATGGAGGTCGTATGAAAACCATTAATTCAATTCTGTTCGCAGGAGTTCTAACAATTCTTTTTAACAATTTAAGTTATGGCCAGCCAGCCGAACTTGATTTGTTATGGGAAAGAGAAGTGGATGTGAATACTATGAAGTTCACACCTGACGGCAGTCTTTTAATTACCGGGGGGAGGAATACAGAAATCAATTGTTACCCATACACTTGCGGACAAATAAAAGTTTGGGATGTTGCCGACAGCGCCTTATTACTTACTCTTGGAAACTTCAGTATGGGACTAACTAATGATATTGATATTTCCTCTGATGGACAAAGAATTTTTTCTGGAAATGGCAGCGTTTATTGTTCTGCATTCAGCGGATGTTCGAGAGACAGAGCAGGGCAATTCGAATTCAACATAAATGGATCGCAAAGTTATTCAAATACCAATCCGGATGGAATAATTTATTCAATCGCACTTTCTCCGGATAACAGTATTATTGCTGCAGGAACAGGTTATAATAATTCGGGACACATAAACATTTATGATTCACAATACAACCTTCTCAGAACATTACCCGGTCATTCAGGAAATACTTCATCATTGGTGTTTACGCCGGATGGGCAATATCTCATTTCAGGCGGGTATGACGGGTATATCAGAGTTTGGGATTATAATAATGGGAATATTGTTTACTTCCGGCAGCATGGAACTTATCTGAATGGTGGAAACAGAATTCAACTTTCAATATCCCCCGATGGTCAATATCTTGCAAGCACAGGAGATGGATACGATTTAACAATAAAAATATGGAAAACTTCCGATTGGTCTGTTGTTCATACATTTGAGGCAGGCGATCCGTATGGAAGCAGCAGTTCTACAGAATTTACACCAAACGGAATTTACCTTGGAGTAAGGGTAGCATACATTACCAATCAGGATCATATCCGTTTCTATAAAGTTGAAACCGGAGAACTTGTCCGCGAGTATATTGACACTACAAGTACTGCTTCAAATCAAAATAGTATCCGTGCACTAACTTTTTCACCTACTGCAAACAATAACTTCGCTTACAGCATTGGATTCGGGAATTCCGCAAAACTAAAATACGTAGCAACAGATCTTAGTCTTGTAGAAAATCAGACCATCCCTGTTGAACTTGTTTCATTTAATACAAGTGTAAATAGTAATAAGGTTATGCTTAACTGGATTACTGCATCAGAGGTAAATAACAGCGGGTTTGAAATAGAAAAACAAGTAGGCAGTCAGCAGTCTGAAGTAGTCAATTGGGAGAGAATCGGATTTGTTGAAGGAAACGGAACAACCACTGAAACAAATTATTATTCTTTTATTGATGAAGAAGTATCTGCAGGAATTTATAAATACAGGTTAAAGCAAATTGATTTTGATGGCTCGTTTGAATATTCTGATGTTGTTGAAGTTAAATATTCCAACCGCTTTCTCACTTTCTCAGAATTACCCGAATCCTTTCAATCCTTCAACCAGAATAGAATATTCTATTCCATCAGATGGTTTTGTTTCACTAACAATATATAATTCTATTGGTCAGGAAGTATCGACTCCTTGTTAATGAAAATCAAACTGCAGGTAATTACTCAATAACTTTTTCGGGTGAAAAACTCCCGAGTGGGTTATACTTTTATTCTTTGCGAAGCGGAGATTTTAGTCAGACTAGAAAAATGATTTTTCTCAAATAGTATCAAATTATACTATTTCAGATAGCAACATACAAAAAAAATATACTCCTGTTACAGAATCGTGATAATTAAAATGCATATTGGGATCAAATTTCTATTTATCACCAATATGAAAGGAGATAGTATGCGCCACACTAATTATATACTTACTAGCATGCTTTTTGTTTTAATTTCGATGCCAGTTTTTTCTCAGGTTGACCCTGATACGGCTATGAAAGCCAATATTGATAGGTTCAGTATGGAAGCAGGTACACTCTTTGTCAGAGATTCTGTTAATGGTTTACCGGGCCCGAATGAACCTGTAAACTTTGATGAAGGACCCTTTATAACTATGGGATTAGGGCCGCAAGGCGAATTTATTTCCTACTATAATTTTGATGTGCAGCCAACCGAACCAGCTCCCATTTATGTGCTGTTCAGAGAAGGCGAGATAGATCCTGTAGAAGATCAATTAAATATTGTCGGTGTTGTTCCCGGTGATGCGGGATACAATGATTTTTGGCGTGTTAATTTTGTAACAGTGCCTCAGAATTATGTTGCTAATACTATTACGAAAGTATCAGAAATAATCGGAAGCCATCCTGTCACCGAAACTGATATTTTAGTCAATTGTCCCATCGTGCCGGAGGGTTCTACAGCGGAATTAAGATATAATAAAAGTGAGGACCCCGGTTTGACAAGAGGATGGTATGAAACCATGGTTGTCTTTTATTTTAATTTTTCAGAAAGAGCGTTAATGGTTAATTCATCAGGTATGGTTCCGTTATCGCCTATTTATGTAACGTTTAATATAAATCCGGGTGAACCCGGTGGAGGTCCGCCGTCAGGTTTTATGGTGGATTCCACGGGACGGACGCACAATGTTACTGCTACTCTTCCGGAAGACGCAGCTTATTCCCCTCTATGGTCTGTGAACATTTATGATAATAACGACTTCGATATGGTTATGGATCTTCAGTCAGCATTGATGGCAAGCATTCTCGTAATGGGTGCTGCAAATGTAAATTGCCCAGTTGTGTTGAATGAATCAGCAAGTTCGGTTGAGCCTTATGACACTTCCTTACCAAAAGATTATGTGCTTAATCAAAATTTTCCGAATCCTTTCAATCCATCAACAACAATCAGGTTTTCAATTTTAAGCAATGAATTTGTAACGCTGAAAATTTTTAACATCATTGGTGAGGAAATCGCTGTGTTGGTAAATGAGATTCTGACTTCCGGAAGTTATTCGGTTAACTGGAATGCGGAAAACATAACAAGTGGAATTTATTTTTATACTTTGGCTACAAACCAATTCAGGGACACAAAAAAAATGATTCTGATCAGGTAGCAATCTGAATTAAACGAGACTCTCCTAACGGGGAGAGTCTCACTATATAAATGTGAAATTTGCTTCTTATCTTTTATATAAAAAGGATGATTATATCTTTCACTATATTGAATAATGTATATTCACATGCAATATTTCCGGTTCAAATTAGTCATAACTAAAAGTAGTTTAAATGAAAGAAGTTCTAATTATAGAAGACGATAAATCTATAGCAGATTTGCTGGAAATTCATCTAAAGGATCTGAATTGCAAGGTTACAAAATCATTTGATGGAAAAGATGGATTGAGAAATGCATTAACAAATCCCTACGATCTTATAGTTCTTGACTTAATGCTTCCCCACTACGACGGACTGCATATATGTAAGGAGATAAGAAAGAATGAACACTACGTCCCCGTACTAATGCTCACGTCAAAATCGGAAGAGTTTGACAAAGTTCTGGGATTAGAAGTTGGTGCCGATGATTACCTCACAAAACCATTCGGCATCAAGGAGTTTATTGCGCGTGTTAAAGCAATCTTCCGGCAGGTAGAGGCAATTCAGCAGGAAACAGGCAATCAAAAAGATTTGACAGTTGGAAACCTTAAGATAGAAGCGAGTAAACGCCGCGTTACTATTAATGGCAACAGGATTGAACTGACCCCAAAAGAATTTGACCTCTTGCTGCTGTTAGCCGCACATCCCGGTAAAACATATACAAGAGAGCAAATCCTTAATTTGCTTTGGGGTTACCAGTACAACGGTTATGAACATACAGTGAATTCGCACATTAACAGACTCAGAAGCAAAATCGAGTCGGATATTTCTAACCCTGTTTATATTCTTACCTCGTGGGGAGTCGGATACCGGTTTAATGAATTGGACAACATTCAGGTGAATACAGAATTTGGTAAAGGATAGAATGATGAATGTTGATAAAACTAATCGGAAATCGGGACGCAGCTTTTTCCACAGTCTCTACTGGAAAATAGGTATAACATTCCTTGCAATAATTCTTCTGCTTTCCACGATTTACATTTACATATCTGTGTTCACTGCGGAGATGTATTTCCAGGAAGCTAGCCAGCGTCTTAATGCTGCAATAGCTCCGCATATAGCTGCCGAGAACAAATGCTTCATTGACGGCGAGCCCAATGAGAAAATCCTTCAAGAAGTTTTCCATGATGTAATGATAATCAACCCTGCAATCGAAGTTTATCTTCTGGATAAGGAAGGAAAAATAATCAGCTTTTATCCTCATGACATAAACCTTGAGCTTCAATACATTGACCTTGAACACGTAAATGATTTTATCCGAACAGAAGGAAAAGAATTTGTTTTAGGGGTTGATCCTAAAAATCTGAAAGCAGAAAAAGTGTTTTCTGCAGCACCGGCTTATGAAAATGATATTTTAATGGGTTACATTTATGTAATTCTTGCTAGTGAAGAATTTGAAAGCACTATGCAATTCCTTTTCGACAGCTATATTTTACGAATTGGATTGCGTTCAATGTCTATTACGCTGGTGGCTGCCGTTATTATTACTCTTATCGCACTTGGATTCATAATGGCTAATATTAAACGGATAACATCCGTCGTCCGGGAATTTAAAAACGGAAATCTCTCAGCACGGATAAAGCAAAAAAGAAAAGATGAGCTTGGAGAGATTGCGGAAACTTTTAATGATATGGCTGATACCATCGTAAGAAATATGGAAGAAATGAAAACTATGGACAATCTGAGAAGAGAGCTGGTAGCAAATGTCTCTCACGATCTGAGAACTCCGCTGGCAACAATCCAGGGCTATGTTGAAACAATTCTTATTAAATCAGATTCACTTACCGAGGCCGAAAAGAAGAAATATATTCAAACTATTTACAGCAGTGCAGAGCGGTTAAATAAACTGGTTGAGGAATTATTTGAACTTTCAAAACTTGAAGCGAGAGAAGCAAAACCTAAGCCGGAACCGTTTTCTCTCGCAGAACTGGTTCAGGATGTAAAGCAAAAAAATTTAATACTTGCAAAAGCAAAAAATATTGAGCTTGCATCTGAATTGCCTCACAATCTCCCAATGGTTTTTGCTGATATTAGTATGATGGATAGGGCATTGCAGAATCTTATAGAGAATGCAATTAAGTTCACACCTGATGGAGGAAATATTCTCCTGAAATTAGAAAACATAGATGACAAAGTACGAATGGTCATAAAGGATAATGGCTGCGGGATAAGAACAGAGGATCTTCCATACATCTTTGACAGATATGGAAAAGGAAAAAGAACCGGATTGAACGATAATAAGTCGGGGTTAGGACTTGGTCTGACAATCGTAAAAAAGATACTTGAGATCCATAATTTTCATCTGACCGTTGAAAGTGATGAGGGGAAAGGAACAGCCTTCTCCTTCAGTATCCCGGTTTTTAAACCTGAACAATCTGTTGAAAAGCTGGCTCAACATTCAACTTCGTACTGATCATTCAGGTATTCATAATAAACTTACTGCTGGTGAATTTAGTCAGATAAGGAAGATGCTGCTTTTAAAATAGTCGGTCGCTTATATTTTGTAGAAATATTTTACTGAAGGAAGTAGAGTAAAAATTAATATTAGTAATCCAACAAGGCCATAAATAAATTGCAGTGGTGGTTCTGACTGATAACCAATCATCAGAACCTCCACAAAGATCCATATTATTAATGCAATACCTACAATCAGCGATCCATACCACGCCCAATATTTGTTTTTCCATAATCCGTTAAGAATGATAAGCGGAATTATCCCAAGTATATTAAATAGAATCAACCCGGGTATCAGGTAATTCTGGAAAGGGGTTTTCTTTAGAAGATTTATCGGCAAATTTAGTAATTCACCGCTTGGGTCAATAATAAGTAAAACACCTCCGAATAAACCGCTAACTCCTTGCAGCGTAATTAATATCAGAAGAACATAAACACTGGTCGGACGTGATGAAAAATATTTCATACAAATCTTTTCAATTCAGTTTTTATTTGCTGTAATACCATACAAAAAATGATGTCATCAATATTTGAAGGAGTCTAACAGAATTCTGCTCCGTAGTCTAAATGAAACTAAAACATCAGATTAACTAATTAAACTTCGAAGTAATTTGATCGATAGCTTTTTTCAGATCAGCAATCCCATCTTCGATACCTGCCTTTATTTCCTTTGATGCATCTTCTGCGGCATCTTTGGCTGAATCAATTTTTGATTCAAGTTCTTTTTTCTTTTTAGTGATTTTTTCCAGCTCTGTGTAAAAAGCAGATTTAGTTTCTGCTGAAACATCCTTCATTTTATTTTGAAGATTCTGAAGCGCTGTACCGAGTTTATCTATCTCAGTCGTAACAATACTTGTAAATACATCTTTATTAGACATAATAAATCCTTTCGTTTATTAGTAGATTCATCACATAAAATAAAAAACATGAGCAGAAATGCAAGTTTTGTTAACTTTCTTATTAATTGACTTAAGCAGATGTTAGTGATTAATATTCACTTACGAAACTCTTAATAATTAGAAAGTTTAAGAAAATTATTCAAATAAAGCTTGTTATCTCCTGCAAGCTTTTCTTTTTTATATCCGGCACTTTTGCATCCGTTGCAGGATATCCAACTACAAGAAGTAAAAACGGTCGTTCATTTTTTGGTCTGCTGAGAATATCATTCAAAAAATTCATCGGGCTTGGTGTGTGCGTAAGTGAAACTAGTCCTGCATTGTGAATTGCAGTGATAAGTATTCCTGTGGCAATTCCGGTTGATTCAATTGCATAGTAATTTTTTACCTGCCTTCCATCAGGAAGGAGATCATAACTTTTATAGAAAATTGCAATGAGGTATGGCGCAGTTTCAAGAAAAGGTTTGTGCTCATCTGTTCCTAATGGTTCCAAAGCTTCCAGCCATTCTTTTGGGGCACGGTTAGTATAAAATTCCTTTTCTTCTTCTTCGGCTGCAATTCTAATTTTCTTTTTTATTTCGGGATTAGAAACAACAACAAAATGCCACGGTTGAAGGTTTGCACCGCTTGGTGCTGTTCCTGCTGCTTTAATACAATTCTCAATTACTTCTTTTGGAACAGCTTTATCTGAAAAATCTCTCACCGTCCTTCTTCTTTTAATATCATCATAAAATGCTTGTGATCTTTTCAGCATTTCATCCTCGGAATATTGCTGGTAATTTTCTAAAGGAATGAATTCAGTTTTTGTCATCGGTTTTTGATTTTTTGTGAATACTTTTTCAAAGTTAAATCATTCCGACCTTCAACACCAATTTTTTACCGTTAATCATTAAGTAATCTCTTAAAAACTACAGGCAGCCTAATTTTACAACTGTCTGGTAACCATTTCTATAAAAACCGGGTCAAAAGTAAAAAACAACAGGAGAAAAATTATGTTGAATGAATTAAAACCTTTAAAGCAATTTGCTATTTCTTTTATAATATCCGTGGCATTTACATTTACAGCCTGCGGAAGTATGTCTTTATCTTCGAATGATGATCTTCAACTAATCAAGGAAAAATCTTTCAATATTTCACCAGGGAAAAATCTTCTGGTCGATATAAGTTCCGGTGATGTAAAGGTAACATATTGGGATAAAGATGAAGTTTATATCAAGATTTTCGGCAATGAAAATGCTATGGAAAAAATGAATTTTAACATGGAAGGAAATGAAGAGTTGATAAAAATAACCGGCAAGAAAAAATCTTCAATCTCTTCCTGGTTTAGTAATATGAATGTTGAGGTTGAAATTAAAGTCCCTGCTCAATTCAATCTGGATATTAGTACTGCAGGCGGAGATATTAAATGCGGCGGTATAACCGGTGAAGCAGAATTAAATACATCCGGCGGCGATATATGGGCGGATAAATTTTCAGGATTAATGAATGCTTCAACTTCCGGAGGAAATATTTTTCTTTTTCTGTAATAGTGCACAAATTAATGCTGAAACTTCCGGCGGTGACATTAAGCTGGAGTACGAAGGTGAGAACAAAGGAATAGATCTATCAACTTCTGGAGGCGATATTGAAGTCAAAGTAGTAAAAGAAATAAATGCTTCAATGGAATTATCAACTTCCGGGGGAGATGTTTCCTGTTCACTGAATATGAGTAACGTAAAAAAATCTTCAGGAAGCCGTTTGATTGGAGATCTGAATGGCGGTGGTCAAAAACTTTTTGCGCATACTTCAGGTGGGGATATAACAGTATCGGAAAAGTAGAAATTAAAAAGGCGGGTCAAGCCCGCCTTAAAACAATTAGTTAATTGTAATTAGATAAGGTTTAATTTTTTCTTCCAAATACTGTTTTGGAACAGCACCAATTACAGCGTCAACAACCTGTCCGTCTTTAAATATTCCCAAAGTAGGGATGCTTCTTATTCCATAAGTAATAGCGGTGTTCTGGTTTTCGTCTGTATTTAGTTTTACAACTTTCAACTTGCCTTCGTATTCACTTGCAATCTGCTCAACGACCGGTGCAACCATTCTGCAAGGACCACACCAAGGTGCCCAGAAATCAACAAGTACTGGTGTATCAGATTTTAATACTTCCTGTTCAAAGTTAAAGTCAGTTCCTTCGATTACGTTTTTCATTCGCTCTTAGCCTTTATTTGTTATAAATTATTTGCAAAGATAAGATGAAAAGGAATGGTATCGGGATTCATCAATATTTTGATGAAAATCACATCTTTTTAGCAATTTAAAAATTGGAAATCGATTAAACTTACAATTCTGCATTCATCGCATCTTCATAGTATTTACGATAGGTTTTAATTGAACTGAATATTGATTCAGCAACTTGATTCTGTCCGGCAGCAGATTTTAAGAATTTAGCATCATTCTTGTTTGAAATAAATCCTGTTTCAACAAGAACACTTGGCATTGAAGCTCCAACCAAAACATAAAAGCCTGCCTGCTTTACCCCGCGCGATTTAAGTTTAAGATTCAAATCAAATTCTTTATGCAGCAGCTCTGCAAATTTTTCAGAGTATTTCATATAAGCTGAATGAGCCATACTTACCAGAATAAAATTTTCATCGGTGAGCTTTTCATATTTCTGAGGATTGTCTTCATATTTAATTACGCTGTTTTCAGTTTCCGCAATTTCAATTGCTTCCTGAGTTCTTCCCGGTCGTAACAAGTAAACTTCGGCACCGCTGGCATCGCTTGGTTTTTTCTTTGTTGAGTTACAGTGGATCGAAATGAAAAGTTTCCCGCTATTTTCATTTGCAATTTTTCCTCGTTTGTACAAATCAAGAAAGGTGTCACCTTTTCTTGTATAGACTACTTTCACATCCGGCATTTCTTTTTTCATAATTTCGCCAAGCTTAAGTGCGATGGCAAGAGTAATATCTTTCTCTCTAATGTTATCAACTCCGATTGCACCGGGATCTTTACCTCCGTGTCCTGCATCAATCACAACAACATCAAAATTCCACTTGTCCATATTTTTTTTTGTTTGATCGCTCTTGCTGAATACTTTATTATGGATTGTAATGACGATGTCATTGCTTCCCGGCACATTCATCACTTCGTTTGTTGAGTATTCACTCCCAACTTTAAATTTAAATTCAACATCAGCACCGACGTTCCGGGTTTCAATTTTCTTTATCAGGCTGCTAAATTCCTCACGACTGGTCTTTTGAACATCAGCATTTACTTTTCTGAATATGATAGTAAGTTCATCATTATCAAATGAACTGTAGTAAGAAGGAATTATCGATTTAGAATGTACGCGGATAAGTGTTCCGTTTACTTTTTCTGTTATTGATATTCCTGTTATGTCATATCCCGTTGTTGGTGGAAGATCAGGAATATCATACATCCATTGCTTTCCCTCAGTTGGGGAAGTAATTTTTTTACCAACAATCAGCCGATTTGGTTTTTCGAATTTGAGTTCCCGCTCAACAATTATTTCAAGTGGACCGAGTGTGAAGGGAAGTGGGATGAAAGTTTTATTGCCTCTTAAATAAGTTGAAGTTGGTAGCTGGAAAACTTTGGGTGCGCCGCTTGAACGTGGAGTAACAACTATAAATGGATTTCTGGGTGTTGATTTGAGCAGAAAGTAATTGGACTTAAGCTCGACTTTTCCTGTTTTATCACTTTCAAAGTAATTGATTGATAAGGCTTCTGCCAATTCTGCAATTGAAACATACAAAATTCCTTCTCGCATCCAGGCGGAGACAGATTTTGTCACTTTATCATCAACGATAAAGACATTCTCAATCTGCTGAGCAAGCGAATTTCCAAATGCAAATAAAAGTAGTATCAGAAAGAATATTTTTTTCATTGAGATGTAAAACCTATCCAATGAAGGGAATCATAAATCCGCTTTTTTTCTTGTAGTCAGAAAATTTTTCTGAGAAATATTTAGCAAGCAATTTATCCTCAAGCGAAGCTCTCATTATATAAATTGGTATTTCAATCAAAGCCAGAAAACCGACAATGTAACTAAAAGTTGCTGCAGTTGCTCCTAAGTTCAGAAGTATCTGACAGAGATACTGCGGATGCCGGATAATCTTAAATGGTCCTTTTGTAATTAGCTCGTGATTCTTTTTTATCATTATTTCCTGTGAGTAATTATCACCAAGAGTCTTAAATGACCAAACCTGAACCCACGAAAAAACGAGGTAAACTGCAAGTCCAATGTAACGGATAACATTGTATTCTTCGAGGTAATCCAGCGTACCAATCTGAAAAACTGCGAGTATAAGTGCAACCAAAGAAAGCATCGAAACCACAGGCGGAAATTTCTGAAGAAAAGTTTTTGGTTTTTCTTTTATCTCAGAAACTGTTGATTTTAATCCACGCTTCGCACCGGATACGTTTGCACCGAAAGTTGCGATGATATTTAGCAGTATGATTATGTTGATTGGATCCATTTGTTCTGGCCTTAGTTATAAAATCTGAAATACTTTTCAGAAAATATAATTAAAAAGATTGTTAGTTGAAGGATTTTTACGAAAGAAATAGATTTCTTGTAGTTCAAAGTTTTTAGTTGATGGTTTTTGTTCTTCAGTTACTTGTGCCATCAATCATCAGGAATTTACTATAGCTTGCTGATATTTTCCGGACTAAACCGGCTGTTGAAGAACTATAACTAAAAACATTTCAACTAAGACTAAAGACTAATTAACTAAAAACTAATTAAATGGTTTTCCGTGCTTCTTCATAATTGAACGCCACTCTTCCATTGAAAGCTGCTCAGATTCATCAATAAGCATTACTGGAATATCATCTTCAATACGATAACGACGGCGGGTATTTTTATCCGTGGAAACAAGTGTGTTACCATCCAGGACTAAATCTGCTTTGGTCTCAGGACAGCAGAGTATATCTAAAAGTTCTTTACTAATCATTTTGAATTCTTTTTTTTCAAAGATAAAAAAACTTCTAAACAAATTGTTATTATCAGGAATTTTTGGAGGGTTTAACTCAATTAGTAAGAGAAAAAAATAAAATTAATTGCATCATTCAAAAACTATTGTTAAAATTCGAGCCCTCACCTAACGTCCCCGCAAAACTCTGAATCTTTTTACAAAGAGAAGGAGGGGGGACGGTTTTTTTAGACAGAATTTTAGTGGGATATCTGAAAAAATGAATACAAATTATCTATATTACTTCTATTTGCTAAATTCTTCTATCTCATACGCAGCAAAGTATTGAATCGCCAAAGAGGTATATTCAACTCGGATTAATTTTTCGCACAGCCGGAAGATAATTATATCCCCATCTGAGATTACGATAATAGAAATTTATGGATTTCCATAGACTTACAACATCTTAACCTAAATGACTTATTCCGATTCTACCTATCTAATAGATACATTATTCATCGGATTGATAAAATTTTTATGGAGTATGAGAAAATCTTCATACGATGATTCGAATAAAATCTATCATTCCGGATCATTAAAGGGATGACTACCAATACTACTATTCAATACAATATCTGTAAGTAACAAATTACCGTGTTATGAAGAGAAGGATATGTTATCTTAAATATTCTATGATAATGAAGGATTATTACAAAGTGAATTAACGAAATCACAGAAAATGATCGTTAGTAATTGGTGGATGGATGAAGAGATATTTTTATGATGGGATAATTTCAAAATACACTTTAAATAATAGGAAAACTAATACAATTATCAAAATGTAAAATAGACAACCTTCCTAAGATACTCCTAAATGTTGGGATATAAACTACTATGGAGATATAATAATTCAACAAAGATATAACATATCTTTTGAGGAATGACATATAATCTATTCAAATATAATATAATGAACGGGAAAATTTGAAGAGTAAAATTAGATGAGGAAAGGTATGATAATTCCACAAATGAATATCAATATAAACACATATCAGTACCTAGATCAATTATAAAGAAAACTACTAAAAATCAGATCATCTTTGAAGTATACACAGATCAATAGATGGATATCAATGTTAGAATGATAAGGAAGAAGAGTAAAAAAATTAAAAGATCGAAATGTATAGTCAGGGAAGACTAAAAATTCCTGAATCCCAATACAAAAATAGGAATAAGTAAATTCTAAAAAACTATGCAGGCAGATCCTTCCCTCTCAAAATTCGAACAAGATGGAATTGATCATCAAATAATATTGATTCAGTATATCCTTCTTTAACCTCAAATTCTATAACTATTTTAATCATCATTTAAGGATGGAGTTGTTTGAAAAAGTTAAAAATTCACTTTAAATTTATTTTAATTTCGCTTTTCGGCAGGTGATGTTTTCTAAATGTAATCTTAACATAAAATCTTCCGTCTTTGGAAAATAATTTTTTTGATAAATAATTTTTTTTTATTAATTATCATGCTTTGATATATGTTATCCGATCTCCGGCTGGTAATAGGGTTATTTTTCAGGTAAAAATTGAATATTGGGAAAATTATTTGGGATATTCTTAATAATTCCTTCTTTAAACAAAATCGTTATCATTATTGTATTCGTAAATGGTAACAAATTCCTCAATGTTAAATCTGGATTATGGTTTTTATTTCTCAATTGACCCCTCCACTCCACGGTGGAAATTTCCTGTTGTACAGGAATTAACACTGTTGACAATGAGAGAAGTTATTGTTCCTGCATGGTAAGGGACAATCATAATGTATCTAATTAACACGGTATTATTAATATATTCTATTCAGTTTAAATCATAAAGATAGGTATTTATAATTAATAATTAATCCTTTTTAATATTTTTTTTTTTAAAATATTTTATTTTTATAATCGTTCCATTTTAATAAAGTTTTCCGATAGGAAAAAATTAAATTAATTGTTACACCTTTTGTTTTATTTTATTTTACCATATTATCATATTTTAAGATGTGGAACGAATATCTGGAATAATTTCTATTACTAGTAAAAATATGTTTTTCTTATTTGATGTGCATAAATCAAAGTTTTATTGTATAATGATCTTTATTCTCTTCTTTCTAATAAAACTCAATTTTTTTATATTTCAACCCGATTATATCGGGAACATTACTATTTATGAAAATATACAATTATCTCTTAAATACAATCAGATCAAAAGGAGCGGCTTATCTAGATCCTTTTGGATCCCGATAAATTATTGAACTCAAAAATTACTCCATTCATCCGGCACTGCGAAAAATCCGGTGTTGATGGTTTCCTTATTGGCGGCAGCCTGATGATGAGCGGCGACCTTGATTCATTTATTGAAAATGTTAAGGTTGAAACTGCACTTCCACTAATAATTTTTCCCGGAAGCATAAATCAAATATCACCTCTTGCAGATGCAATTTTATTTCTTTCAGTTATAAGCGGCAGAAATTCTAGAACATCTAATTGGCAAACACGTTACGGCATCACCATTAATTAAAAGAGCTAAGATTGAACCCATTTCTACCGGTTATGTTTTAATTGAATCAGGAGTAACAACCACTGCTGTGTATATGAGCGGAAGCCTTCCTGTACCAAGAAACAAACCCGAAATTGCAGCAGCAACTGCACTTGCCGGCGAATACCTCGGAATGAAATTTATTTATCTTGAAGCAGGATCAGGTGCACAAGAATCAGTTCCTGATGAAATGGTAAAAGCAGTTTCAGATGAATGCAGCATTCCGGTAATAGTTGGAGGAGGAATACGGAATCCACAAACCGCAAGAAGAAAAGTTGATAACGGTGCAAGCATAATTGTAACGGGTAATTTTTTTGAGAATGAAAATAACTGGGATATGATAAAAGATTTTGCGAAGTGCTATTCACAAAAAGATGCCTGTTGAGGTTTAAGTTAATTGAAATTATACTGTGAAGTTTGTAAGTTAAGTTCAGATAATGATAATTATAAATAATGAATAAAATTGGTCAAATAGAAATTGTTGTTAAGGGATTTAAAGGTAGTATAGAGATTACACCTGATAACTATGACATAAAAAATATTATCGATGTTCTTCAAAATGTAGAAAATTTATTTCCCGAATAATAAAAAAGAGCGACCTATAATAAGCTATGATATTGAAAAGGGTTCCGTAAAGCATATTATCAAAACATCTATGCAGGCAATCATAGGTTTTAATGCAATTCTTTTCCAAGTTCAAAACGACAGTCCATTGATTTTCTCGAAATTCAAACTGCAAAAGCTTTTGAGTTTTTTCAAGAGTCAGCACAAAAACAAAATGTTGAATTCATTATATCGACTTCAGTTCACAATACATCTCAAATTGTTATTAATAAAGACACAAAACTTCATCGTTCTGAGGATGTTTGGGTAAATGCGGAATTCTATTTTTATGGTATTATTATAGATGCCGGAGGTAAGTCCAAGGCTAATATTCATCTTGATACAAAAGAATACGGGCTGTTAACAATCGATGCTACAAAGGAAATTCTAGCTGAGTATGAATCTAATCCATTGTATAAATCATTTGGAGTAAGAGCAATTGGAAAACAAAATATTAAAACTGGAGAGTTAGATAAAAGCGAATTAAGACTAGTTGATATTATTGATTACAATCCATTATACAAAGAAGACTACATTAAATCTTTAATTAAAAAAGCTAAGAATAGTTGGGAAAATGTTAAAGATGCTGATGATTGGTTAAGTAATTTGAGGGGCTATGGATAGTAAATGTATTTTACTTGATACAAGTTTTTTTATCCGGCTATTGAATGAAAAAGATTTACTTCATAAAAACACATTAGAATATTATAAGTTTTTTTTAGAAAAACAGTTTATTAAAATGTTCAACAATTTCAATTTCGGAATATTGTGTTAAAGGACAATTAGAAGAATTACCTTTGAAAGATATTAAATATTTCCTTTAATATAAGTCATGCACAAAAAGTGGTGAATTGAGAATCATTTTGAAAATAAAGGAAAACTTGAAGCAGAAAAAGAAAATTATCCTAACGATAAAATTATTTGCAAGCAGAAATAGAAAATGAAATTAATATTTTGCAACTCTGATGAGGAATGTCTAAAAATCTATTCCTTATTAAAGAAGAATTACAATTAAATTTTGATCAATTTTAATATTTCGACAGACCTATAAATGAAACCTTCGGTTTACTAGACTTAAAATAATTATGGATGCAAGAAAATTTATAATTGATTCTTTAAACGAAAGCGCTGAAACAAAGCTTAAGATTAAAGATCAGTTAATGGAAGAAATACTTAAAGCAGTTGATTTGCTTTCTGCTTGTTACAAAGCGGGAAATAAACTTCTACTTTGCGGTAACGGCGGAAGTGCTGCTGATTGCCAGCACATTGCAACTGAATTAATGATTAGACTAAATCATCACATACAAAGACCCGCGCTTCCGGCAATTGCTCTAACAACTGACACATCAAATCTAACAGCAGGTGGAAACGATATCGGATTTGAAAATGTTTTTGCAAGAAATGTTGAAGGATTGGGAAATAAAGGAGATGTTCTGCTCGCAATTTCTACCAGCGGAAATTCACCAAATGTAATCAATGCTGTTGAAATGGCTCACAAAAAGGGAATGAAAGTGATTGGATTTCTTGGCGGCAATGGCGGTAAACTTAAAGCTATTGTTGAGTTGCCGATAATAATTCCTTCTTCAAATGTTCAGCGAATCCAGGAAGGACATATCACAGTAGCACACATCATTTGCGAGCTTGTGGAAGATAAGCTTTATGGCAAAGCGTAAATACCTTCAAGAAGTCCCCACAAGCATCAAATCACAAATAATATCCAAATACAAAATTCTAATTCCTGAAAGTTTGAATTTTGGAGTTTGAAAATTGAAATTTATTTGTGAATTGTTATTTGATTATTGAAATTTATTTCAGTTGGAAATAGAAAGCCTTCCTCCAATCCAGTAAATCTTATCTCCGATCTTAACATTATGCTTGTCGCAAAAACCCGCGTTTACTTCGAGGACATAAATTGCCGGTGCCGATGAAGGATAACTTTGTTCTGAAAGCGGTTTGGTGTTTTTATGGATTGTGACGATTTCTTTTTGGCTGTTGATAAAAAGAATGTCGAGTGAAAAAAGAGTATTCCTCATCCAGAAAGATTGAAATCTTTCATCCGGAAAAATAAAAAGCATACCCTGCATCTCTTCCATACTTTGTCGGTTCATTAAGCCAAGTTGTCTTTCGTAGTCGTTATCAGCAATCTCGATATCAATCTTCACTGTCGGATTTCCCGATGAGTCAGTGAAGGTCAGTTCACCTTCTTTTTTAAATTTGTAGTATTGCATATTTGTGCTTTCGTCATCGCAGTTGTTAAGGATGAAAAAGAAGACAACGATTAGTGCTACCGATGCTATTCCAATTTTCACGATTAGCGGCTTTAAACTTTTTTTTGGTGATGCAGATTCTTGCTGCTTTTTTTTTCTATTCTTTTTACCCATTGGATAAATCCCGATATTTGCAGGCGTTAATATAGCTAATAGCAGTATAATTTTAAGCCAGAAGCTTTCAAGTATGAGCAAAGAAAAGCCAACAATCCTGGAAAGAGAAGAAATAATTCTTACTCAATCCCAAAATAAAATGATAGCCAGCGGCTGGGGACAGGAAGTTCTGGATAACACTGTCACAGAAAAAATCACATATCTTTCTGACGGTTTGAAAGTCAAAGGATATATCTCATATCCCCAAAAATCTGATAAAAAATATCCTTGTGTAATCTGGAACAGGGGAGGAATAGGGAACAAAGGTGCAATTGATGCATTTACTGCAAGAGGAATCTTCGGACAGCTTTCAAGCTGGGGATATGTTGTCTTTGCAACTCAATACCGTGGCAACGATGGCGGGGAAGGGCAGGATGAATTTGGCGGTGATGATGTTGATGATGTTCTGAATTTAATTCCCTTGGCTGATGAAATAGAAAATGCTGATACGACTAAATGGGGAATTGAAGGCTGGAGCCGCGGTGGTATGATGACTTATCTTGCGTTAACCAGAACCAGACATTATTCAAGTGTGCAATAGTAAGCGGAGGAATAGCAAATCTTCGCTGCAGTTCAGATGAAAGTCCGTTTATGAGAAGACTGTATGAAGCAACATTGGGTAAATACAAAGAGAAAGAGTTCTATGAAAGATGCGAAAGCCGGTCGATTGTAAAATTTCCGGAGAAGCTTCCCAAGGACACTCCGATATTAATTATTCACGGAACAAACGATGAAAGAGTTCTTCCTCACGATTCAATTGATCTTTCGTACAAACTGCTTGAACTTAAAATTCCATTCCGACTGGTTATGCTTGAAGGCGGCGATCACTTTTTGAAAAAGCACCGAAAAGAAGTTGATGAGATGAGAAGAAAGTGGTATGAGAAATATTTGATAGCCGCCACTCCCTAAATCCTCTCCCGCTAAGGGAAGAGGACTTCCTGAACTCGCTCCGGACGATTTATTGAAAGTAGAATCATCTATCATTATTTAGTCGACTCAACTACTAAAGTGACATTTCCCTTCCCTCAAGAAGGTGATTAAGGGACATGGGCACTATTTCAAGAGAACCATCTTCTTCGTTTCTGAGTATTCTCCTGCAATTAAGCTGATAAAAATAAATCCCGCTTGTCAGAGATCCCTTTGCGAGAAGATTGGACCATCAAACTCAACTTCATACTCACCGGCAGGTTTTTCTTCGTTAACAAGTGTTGCAACTTCTCTTGCTGAATAAATCATAAACCTTTAAGGTCACAAATTGCCAAATCTGCCTATTCGTATATTTGCATATTTGGTTGTTGGGTTAAACGGGTTGGGATAGTTTTGACTGAAAGCGAAAACTCATTAATAAATGGAATTTCTACTTCACGTCTTGTGAATACTCAAACGTGCCATCATAATGAAATTGTTTCATTTGTATTGATATTTGCCATCTTAAATCATTATCTGTAAATGAGTATTGCATTATTTAAATTGTAGTTCCGTGCCAAGATTCAGAATCCTATTTTAATCCATTGAAAATCCGATAGATGCTGACTGATCTAAGACCAGAGTTGTTTGTTCCAATTCGCTCCACCATTAAATTATTTGTATAGTTTGCAGTAGTTGTGAATGAACTTAATTCTACTGGAATACTGCCATTTGGAGTATAAATAATAGTTCCGTTATTGCCAATTGTCCAACCGTTATTTTGGTAGAAACAAACATATGATAATATCATTCCTGAAGTTGAATTCTTGTATACTCCAATTAGCCTCCATTGATAGTGTTGTATATAATATATCGCATTATCGACACACAATAAATTGATAAAGTTAACCAATTATACATTAATTGTTGATTGCTGTACCATAGTGGCCCTCCATTGCAGTTGTCTTAATATAACTCCAGTTATAACCCACTGCCCATCCTATATCTCCATTCACAAATTCAATGCTGAAAGTATTCCATAAAATGAGACTAGAGAATACTCCAACTATTTCCACCGTCAGTGTTCTATACAAATATCTAATGCCAACAAACCCAACTGTATTGATGTCACAAAACAAACACTGCTTAAAGTGATCTAGTAATTAGTTGGATCAATGTATAGATGCATCTCCCATGTTCCCCCGCCATTTGTAGTTTATATAGCATTATCCAGCACCAGAGTTGCCAACACCCAACCAAGATTTTGATCAATGAAATGGATATAACTTAAAGCACTATCGTGATTAGATTATTGAGTATCCATCACTTTCCACGATAGTTGTCTTATATGTTAGCTATCTACTTACCGAACCTATTCGTTGGCTTAATAAAACACATTGAAAATCTATATAATGAATCATCGATGCTATCGTTCCTTGTTCCACATCCTGACTTAATAAGGTATACCAACCTCCCAACCCATAATTTTAGTCAAAAAAAGATAGTTCGAAGATTGATTCTTGTGCACTATTTTGTGATCCCACTGCGCAGATATACAAATCGAAAGAATAAAAACCAGGAGAGATATTTTAAGGGTTCGCATAATTTTACCCCATATTAAAATTAAACTTAACAGAAACTTAGGAAATTAAATTGAGAAAGACGAGGGTTAACTAATTAAAAACATTTTTCATTTTTAATTGTTAATTTTTAATTGCCCCCACTACCTTGTATTTCACTCATCAATCAATTAATTTGACGCCTCGATTTCTGACAAAAACAAAAAAACACAACAATCCATCAAAAACATTCAGCAAAATTCATTTTTTAAGCAGAATTTTAACATTTTTCAAAGGTTAACTAAGGAAATTTATGGCTAAGGATTATAAACGAAATCCTGAAATTGAAGAAGTAGAAACAAGCGAGTGGCTTTACTCGCTCGATTATGTTTTTGAACACGGCGGACCTGAAAGAGTAAGAGAGTTACTTCAGCAGTTGCAGATACGTGCACACAAAGCCGGAGTGCAGATTCCTTTTACTGCAAACACTCCGTACATAAATACAATCCCAAGAGAAAAGCAGCCGCCTTTTCCGGGCAACAGAGAAATAGAAAGAAGAATAAAAAGTCTTATCCGCTGGAATGCAATGGCAATGGTTGTAAATGCAAACAAGATGGAAGAAGGAATCGGCGGACACATTTCTACTTATGCAAGTGCTGCAACTTTGTATGAGATCGGCTTCAATCATTTCTTCAGAGGAAAAGGTGAAGGTTACGACGGCGATCAGATTTATTTCCAGGGACACGCATCCCCGGGAATTTATGCTCGTGCGTTTCTTGAAGGAAGAATTTCAAAAGAGAAAATAAAAAACTTCAGAAGAGAATTTGCTAAAGGCGGCGGACTTTCTTCTTATCCTCATCCGTGGCTTAATGCCGGAGTTCTGGGAATTCCCGACAGTGTCAATGGGGCTCGGACCAATTATGGCAATTTACCAGGCAAGGTTTAATCGTTATTTAGAAGATCGTGGTTTGAAGAAAGATACTGGAAGCAAAGTCTGGGCATTTCTCGGTGACGGTGAAACCGATGAACCCGAAACTCTCGGTGCAATTACTCTTGCATCAAGAGAACAGCTTGACAATTTAATTTTTGTAATCAACTGTAATTTGCAAAGACTTGATGGACCGGTTCGCGGTAACGGAAAAATTATTCAGGAACTTGAAGCTGCTTTCCGTGGTGCAGGTTGGAATGTTATAAAAGTTATTTGGGGAGAATGATTGGGATCCGCTTCTTGAAAAAGATAAAGATGGAAAACTTATCAAACGAATGGGTGAAGTTGTTGACGGTCAGTATCAGAAATATACTGTTGAAGGCGGAGATTATATCCGAGAACATTTCTTTGGTGTTGATGAAGAGCTGAAAGAAATGGTTGAAAGTATGTCAGATGACGAATTAAGAAAAATGAAAAGAGGCGGGCACGATCCTGAAAAAGTTTATGCTGCTTTCAGTGCTGCGGTAAATCATAAAGGGGCTCCGACCGTTATTCTTGCAAAAACAATAAAAGGTTACGGACTCGGTGAAAGCGGTGAAGGAAAGAACATCTCTCATCAGCAGAAAAAATTAAATGAAGATGAGATGAAAGAATTCCGTGCACGTTTTGGTATTCCAATTTCTGATGAGCAGATTCACAACGATCCTTTCTTCAGACCAGATGAAGATAGTTCGGAAATGAAATATCTTAAGGAAAAAAGGAAAGCTTTAGGCGGTTATGTTCCTTCAAGAAAAATTGATTTGAAACCAATTAAAACTCCCGATGAATCTCTCTTCGAAGAATTTTATAAAGGAACCGAAGGAAGAGAAGTTTCAACAACAATGGTGTTTGTAAGAATTCTTGCAAAGCTTTTAAAAGACGCTGAGATTGGAAAAAATATTGTTCCGATTGTTCCGGATGAAGCAAGAACTTTCGGAATGGAATCGCTCTTCCGTCAGGTTGGAATTTATGCTCACGCAGGACAGCTTTACGAGCCTGTTGATAAAGACAGTCTTCTCTATTACAAAGAAATTAAAAACGGACAAATTCTCGAAGAAGGAATTACTGAGGCTGGATCAATGTCTTCATTTATTGCGGCAGGAACTGCTTACTCAACTCACGGAATAAATATGATTCCTTTCTTTATTTATTATTCGATGTTTGGATTGCAGAGAGTCGGCGATCTTGCCTGGGCTGCAGGTGATATTGGTGCAAAAGGATTTTTGATTGGCGGAACTGCAGGAAGAACAACTCTCAATGGTGAAGGACTTCAGCATCAGGATGGACATAGTCATCTGCTGGCTTACACAATTCCAAATATGGTTGCTTACGATCCGGCTTTTGCTTTTGAGCTTGCAGTAATTATTCGTGATGGAATTAAAAGAATGTTTGAAGATCAGGAAAATATTTATTACTACATAACAGTGATGAATGAAAATTATGCGATGCCTGAAATGCCGAAAGGTGCTAAAGAAGGAATTTTAAAAGGAATGTATAAGTTCAAACCTTCGACAATGAAGGATGCAAAACTCAAAGCACAACTTTTCGGAAGTGGAACAATTTTAAATCAAGTTCTTCAGGCTCAGGAAATTCTTGAGAAGGATTATAAAGTTGCTGCAGATGTCTGGAGCGTTACAAGCTACAAAGAATTGAGAAGAGAAGCTCTTGAAGTTGAAAGATGGAATATGCTGAATCCTGATAAGAAACAAAAAGTATCTTATATCACACAAACTCTTTCAAAGGAAGAAGGGTGTTTTTGTAGCAGCATCTGATTATGTAAAAGCATTACCTGATTCTATATCAAAATGGTTTCCGAGGACTCTTCATTCTTTAGGAACAGATGGTTACGGAAGAAGCGGTGCAAGAAAAGCACTCAGAGATTTCTTTGAGGTTGATTACAAGCATATTGTTTATGCAACACTCGGTGCACTTTTAAAAGAAGGAAAAATAAAAGAGACAGTTCTCGAAAAAGCAAAAAAGGATCTTGAGATTAAACCGGATAAATTAAATCCGATGATTTCTTAAAATGAAGAATAAAAAACATGTCGCACCTACGGTGCTCAATATTTGTTTAATTAATTATATTCTATAAACAGTTTGCCCCTAAGGGGCAAAAAAATAATATTTGATTGTTTAGTTATAATTATGATTTAGGAAATGAGGAGTTCCGTAGGAACGACCTGTCTGTAGAAAAAATAAAACGAAAATTTAATAGCTCCATAGGAGCGACCAGATAATAAAAATTAAGAGATAAGAGCTGCGCGTTTAAATAGAAAATACATTAAGGAATAGATGGCAACAGAATTTAAACTACCTGAACTTGGCGAAAATATAGAATCGGCAGACATTATCAATGTGCTTGTAAAAGTCGGTGATGTTGTTGAGAAAGAACAATCGATCATCGAAATTGAAACTGACAAAGCAACGATTGAAGTTCCTTCAAATATTTCCGGAAAGATTACTGAAGTGCTTGTTAAGCAAGGCGATTCAGTAAAAGTCGGACAGACGATTATTAAAGTTGATGAAGGTGGAAGAAAGAGTCGGAGGCTAAGGCTGAGGCAAAAGTTGAATGCAGAAGGCAGAGGCTAAGGCTGAGACGAAGAATCAGAAATTAAAAAGAAGAAAAAGAATCATCAGTAAAAAAGAACTCAAAGAAACAATTCAAAATCTGGCCACAGGACAAATTGTTGAGTTCAAAGTTCCTGATCTCGGTGAGAATATTGAATCTGCTGATGTGATAAATGTTTTGGTTAAGAATGGTGACACAATCTCTAAAGATCAGGGAGTAATTGAAATTGAAACCGATAAAGCGACCGTTGAAGTTCCCTCCTCTGTTGAGGGAAAGATCGTTGAGGTAAATGTTAAGACAGGTGATAAAGTCAAAGTCGGTGATGTTCTTATTAAAGTAGAAACTACTGTTGAAGCACCTTCAGAAAAAAAGAAACCAGCCAGGGAAAACGATGAATCTCCGAAAGATGAAAAACAAAAATCAGATGAGAAGGAAAAAGAGAGGAAAGAAATCAAACCTGTTGAACGCGATGGTGAATTAGAAGAAATCAAACCCAGCGAGCGTGATGATCAGCCGCCAATTCTTCGAGGCTCAGCCCCTGCTGCACCATCAGTTAGAAGAATTGCACGTGAACTTGGTGTTGATATAAATAAAGTCCCCGGCTCTGGTGAAAACGGAAGAATATCGATGGACGATGTTAAAGCTTATGTAAAGAAGATAATGCTGGGTAAAAGCGATGCTGTTGGAGTTGGAATAAAGAAAGAAGCGTTACCTGATTTTACGAAGTATGGAAAAGTTGAACGCGTTTCAATGAGCAAGATCCGTGAGAAGACTGCAACTCATCTGAGTTATGCCTGGTCGGTTATTCCGCACGTTACTCAATTTGATAAAACAGATATCACCGAATTTGAAAAAGACAGAAAAGAACTAAGCAAAAAAGTTGAAGAGCACGGTGCAAAGCTTACTGTTACCGGAATCCTCATTAAAATAATTGCAGAAGGAATGAAAAAGTTTCCACAGTTCAACACCAGCATTGATATGGATAAGATGGAAGTCATTTACAAAAAATATATCAACATCGGTGTTGCAGTTGATACTGAATACGGTTTGCTTGTTCCGGTTATCAAGAATGCCGATCAAAAAAATCTCATTGAAATTTCCGTTGAAATGAATACACTTGCTGAAAAAGCTCGCAACAAAAAACTTTCGCTTGAAGAAATGCAGGGTGGATGTTTTACAATTACAAATCTTGGCGGAATTGGTGGAACATACTTTACCCCGATAATTAATTCACCTGAGGTTGCTATTCTCGGAGTATCCCGTGGAAATTACGAACCAGTTTATAATAAAGAAGGAAAGTTTGAACCAAGATTAATGCTTCCTCTTTCTCTTTCTTACGATCACCGGATAATTGATGGTGCTGATGCTATTCGGTTTTTAAGATGGGTTTGTGAAGCACTTGAAGAGCCTTTGAAAATTTTTATGTGAGTATAAGATTAAGAGTAAGAAAAAGAGTAAGAAGTAAGAATGGACGAGAATCAACCTACATACTTTGATCACGAAAAACTTAAAGTTTATCAGATGGCATTAAAGTTCAATGAATTTGCTAATAAAATTTGCTCAAGGCTTCCAAAGTCGGATATCAGAGACCAGCTTGACAGAGCTTCAAATTCAATCGTTCTTAATATTGCAGAAGGTAATGGAAAATATTCTAAAAAGGATCGATGCAGGTATTTCGATATTTCTTTCGGTTCTTCTCTTGAATCAGCCGGTTGTCTCGATATACTCTTTGTAAGAAAATTGATTTCATCTGATGAATTACATACCGGCAAGTCAATGTTGAAAGAATTAGTTTCAATGCTAGTCGGTTTAATAAAAAGTAATTCTGATAGAGTATATGAAGAGAATGCTGAATATGATTCTTAAAAATCTTTCTCGTACTCTTACTCATACTCTTACTCTACTTTTAAAAGGGAATAAAATTGGAAAATAGTAAATTGAATTTAGCTGTTATCGGTGCCGGACCCGGCGGATATGCTGCTGCATTTCTCGCAGCCGATCTTGGAATGAACGTTACGCTAATTGACAAAGAAAAAAATCCCGGAGGTGTTTGTCTTTATCGAGGCTGTATTCCTTCAAAAGCATTATTGCATGTGGCAAAACTCTTAAATGAAACAGAAGAAGCAAAGAATTGGGGAATAGAATTTGACAAACCGAATATTGATCTTGATAAACTTCGTGAATGGAAAAACAAAGTGGTTGAAAAACTAACTGGCGGAGTTGGTTCTGTCGCAAAATTCCGAAAAGTGAATTATGTGCAGGGAACAGCAGGCTTTCAAAAATTCAACTACTCTTTCAATTCAAAAAAGTGACGGCGGCAAAAAGAGGAAATGAGTTTTGACAAAATAATAATTGCAACCGGTTCAAGAATTACAACCATCCCCTCTCTTGATATTAAAAGTAACAGATTGTTGAACTCAACAACTGCTCTCGATCTTCCGGCAATACCAAAATCACTTCTTGTAATTGGCGGTGGTTACATTGGACTTGAACTTGGTTCTGTTTATCAGGCACTTGGTTCAAAAGTTTCTGTTGTTGAAATGCTGGATGGATTGCTTCCCGGTGCTGACCGTGATCTTGTTTCTCATCTTTCAAAACGACTGAAAGACAAGTTTGATAGCATAATGCTCAACTCAAAAGTTGTTGAGATGAGGGAAGTGAAAGATGGAATCCAGGTTAAGATTCAGGATACCGAAGGTAAAACAACAGAACAAACTTACGATTATGTTTTAATGTCCATAGGAAGAAAACCAGATACAGCCGGACTTGGATTAGAAAACACAAAAGTACAAGTGAACGAACGCGGCTGGATAAAAGTAAATAACCAGATGAAAACAGATGATCCTGATATTTATGCAATTGGTGATATTGTTGGTGAACCGATGCTGGCGCACAAAGCTTCCCACGAAGGAAGAGTTGCAGTCGAAGTTATTGCCGGACACAAATCAGCATTTGAACCGATGGCGATTCCTGCGGTTGTATTCACTGATCCTGAAATTGCGTGGGCTGGATTGACAGAAAACCAGGCTAAAGAAAAAAAGATTACTTACGAAGTTGCAAAATTTCCGTGGGCTGCTTCAGGCAGAGCAGCTACGCTTGATAGAAGCGATGGTGTTACAAAAATTTTAGTTGATCCTTCAACACAAAGAATTTTGGGAATTGGAATTTGCGGTCCCGGTGCCGGTGAATTAATTGCTGAAGGTGTTCTTGCAATTGAGATGGGTGCAAACCTAACTGATTTGAAATTGACAATTCATCCCCATCCTACTTTGTCGGAAACATTGATGGAAGCTGCTGAAGTTTTCTTTGGTCAAAGCACACACGTTTACAGACCGAAAAAGAATTGATGGTTTCTGCAGTCTGAATCACATTGTTTAAGAAAGCTCAATTAGATAGTTTTCACCCTCAATAAATAGAAATTTAAAAAATTATAGAAACACTTTATGACTAAACCGCAGATATGGGTAGCAGCATTTTTAGCAGCGTTTATTTTACTTTTCATTCTTCAGAAAGCAACAAAAAAAGAAGAAGCACCTCGCGACCTATCTTCTCAAATGAATAATCCGATGAGTGAGGAAAATACGACTGAGTTATCCGGTCAGCAGCTCATTAGCAATTTTGGATGTACTAATTGTCACGGTAACGATCTTGCAGGGACTAACATTGCTCCGGCCTTAAATAATTTAACCCAATTCTGGGGAAAAGAAAGTTTACTTAACTACCTCAGAAATCCAAATGATTTTATGAATCAAAAGCGATTTCAAGAATACAAAGAAAAATATTCCGGACAGATAATGCCCTCTTATGGAAACAAAGATATAAAAGATCTCGGGAAGATTGTAGATTATCTTTTAGCTCAGTAAATACCTATTTCAAAAGGTAAATTTTTATAAGCCTGATTTTCAAATTCCGCAACTAAACTCTACCTCTTCATAATTAAGATCACTTCAAGTTTGTCTCAATTTTATCACTCATTGGGGTGATAATTTATTGATTTGTATCAAGGATTTATTTTACATAGTTTTGAGCATATGCTCATAACATATTTTTAAAAATCAATGCCAAGACCAAGAAAACATCGCAGAATTTGCTGCAATCCCTCAACTAATTATTTCAAACCGAGAGGAATACCTGTTTACGAATTAGAGGAAATAACTCTGGACCATGACGAACTTGAATCTCTTCGGCTGGCAGATTTTCTCGCTTACTCCCATGAGAAGGCAGCTCAAGAAATGAAGATATCCCGCGCTACGTTCGGACGAATAGTTGAAATTGCCAGAAAAAAAATTGCAGATGGAATATTAAATGGTAAAGCAATCAGGATAAATGAAAAACATTAGATAAAAACTTAAATCAAATTATTACTTAAATACGGAGATATTAAAATGAACGACCAGACGAAAAACTTCAAAGGCAAAATTGCAATTGCAACAAATGATCAACAGAGAGTCACAGGTCACATCGGCAGATGCAGGGCTTTTATGGTTTATGAAATTGAAGGAGAAAAAATTATCAATAAAGAATTGAGAGAAAATCTTTTCACAAACCACAGAAGAGGCGGAGAACATCATCAGCATCCTGCCCATACGGCAGGCAGGCATGGAGAAGGTGAAGGCAGACATAGCCACGAACATTTAATTAATGGTTTGAAAGATTGTCGTTACCTGGTGTCCAGCGGAGGTGGATGGAGAGTTGTGGAAGATTTAAAGCAGCACAACATAGCAACTCTATTTACTGATGTCGAGCTAATTGAAGATGCTGTTAATAAGTTCATCAAAGGTGAACTGAGAAATGAAACAGATTTAGTCTGCGGCCCTAAGGAGGATTAAGTCATAAATATCAAATTCTTAAGTGCAAGAGGAATTACTATGAATAATTCAGAAATCCAGAGATCACTTGATGAAGAAGAAAAACGAATTGAAGAAAATGTTTCAAAGATAAAACACCGCATTGCAGTATTTAGTGGAAAGGGCGGTGTTGGAAAAACAACCATAAGTGTAAACCTTGCTTATGGGATGCAATCTGCAGGATTTTCAACCGGAATTCTTGATGCCGATATAACCGGACCAAACGTTCCAAAAATGCTGAACGTGAATGATGATTTGATTTATATGAATGAAAAAATAATCCCCTTTGAGCGTTACGGTATTAAAATGATTTCTATGGCAAGTTTGATAAAAGGTGGACAACCTGTTATCTGGCGCGGACCAATGCGCTCGAAAGTTATTAATCAATTTCTTGCTGATGTCGACTGGGGTGAACTCGATTACTTGATTGCAGATTTGCCTCCCGGTACCGGAGATGAAATTTTAACCATTGCTCAGCACATGAAACCGGATTGTGCAGTTATTGTCACAACTCCGCAGGAAGTTTCTGTTATTGATGCTGAACGTGCAATAAATATGGCAAAGAAACTTGAGATACCATTTATTGGAGTGATTGAAAACATGGCTGGATTTGTCTGTCCGCATTGCAGTGCGATACTTAACATTTTTGGCGAAGGTGGCGGGAGAAAGTTAGCTGATGATCATGAAGTGCAATTTCTTGGTTCAATTCCAATTGATATTGACGCACGAATATTCAGTGATAAAGGCAAATCTATCATTCTGGAAAAACCGGATTGTGAAGTAACAAATTCGTTCAAGTCAATAGTTAATTTGTTAGAAGAACATTATCAAAAAGAATTATTTTTTAACAATAGCAAAAGTCTAGTATGAACAATAAAATTAAAATAGGAATAATTATTTGCGACAGGTACAAAAGCTGTGCTGGTGGAAAATGTTTCAGATCAATTAGAGAAAGAACCGGGGCTTTTGATATCTATAAAGATAAAGAAGTTGAACTCGTCGGCTATACAACCTGCGGCGGATGCCCTGGTGGTAATATTGAATATGCGCCCGAGGAAATGAAAAAGAATGGTGCAGAAGTAATTCACTTTGCAACTGGGATGGTGGTTGGTTATCCACCCTGTCCCTACATCGATCACTTTAAAAAATTTATCGAAACCAAGTATGGTTTAGAAGTAGTTGTTGGTACTCACCCTATTCCGGAAAAATATTTAATCACGCATACGGAACTTAAAACCTGGGACACACCGGAATGGCAGGAGTTGATTAAAGCAACTTTAGCGGATGAGCAAACACGATTGGCTTATAATTAAAATAAAACCTGAGGTGAAATATGAAACACGTAACAAATATTTACGATGAATTAGGGTGGAAAAAAGCCACCGGTTATCCAGTTGGTACAAGAATCAAAGTTTTACGTGATGAAAACGGGGCAAAGACTATTCTGTTAAAACTACCTGCAGGATTTCACATGGACTCGCATACTCACATTTACACTGAGCAGCATGTAGTCTTGGAAGGAGAGTATGAAAGTGAAGGTAAAATATTTCCTTCCGGAACATACAGATTAGTTCCTGCACATAAAGATCACGGACCGTTCGCTTCGAAATCCGGTGCAGTTATTCTTGTTATCTGGGATACAATAATAATACCTCAATAGAAAAAGTAAAGTGATAAAATTATGTCAATTGTATTCGGACCAATACCATCACGCAGGTTAGGAAGAAGTCTGGGTGTAAATAATATCCCTCCCAAGATATGCAGTTATTCTTGTGTTTACTGCCAGGTTGGACTAACTGATTCAATGTCGATTGAAAGAAGAGAATTTTATCCTCTTGAAGAAATAGTTACTGAAATTTCTGAAAGAGTTGAGCAGCTAAAAAATTCCGCAGAAAGAATTGACTATATTACTTTTGTTCCTGATGGAGAACCCACGCTCGACATAAATATTGGTAAAGCTATCCAACTAATAAAACCACTCGGAATTAAAATCGCTGTTATCACAAATTCTTCTCTGCTATGGGATAAAGAAGTAAGGGAGGATTTACTACTGGCTGACTGGGTTTCAGTAAAAATTGATACAACCGACCAAAGATCCTGGCATAAAATAAACCGACCCTACGGCAAACTGGATCTGCAAAGAGTTTTAAACGGTGTTAAGTTATTCAGGAATTCTTTTAAAGGAACGCTGGTAACAGAAACAATGCTTGTTAAGGGACTGAATGATAGTAAAGAATCGTTAACGAACACCGCTGATTTTATAGGAAAATTAAATCCAAATAAGGCTTACATCCTTGTCCCAACCCGTCCTCCTGCTGAAAAATTTGTTGAATCGCCGTCAGAAGAAAATCTAAACATTGCTTACCAGATATTTAATTCTATCATCAGCAATGTTGAGTTTCTAACTGGTGGTGAAGGAAGTGACTTCACCTATTCTTCGGATGTTGAAAAAGAACTGTTAGATATCCTTGCTGTCCATCCGATGAAAAAAGAAGCAGTAGAGATATTCTTAAATAAAGCAGGAACGGATTGGAGTTTGATTGAAGGATTAATTAATAAAAATATTTTAAAAGAAGTTCAGTACTCTGCTGCTACTTTTATAATTAAAAATGTTCTGGTAGAATCCAGAATTTAAGAGGTGTACTATGGCTATCAGCAAAATATACTCGAAGGACAAAAAAATTTGTCAGGTAACCTTCACGTTGCCGAAAGAGATATGTGAATACTTCGATGATATCAGTGTTGTCGGTGACTTTAATAACTGGGATCCATATCAGCATAAATTTTCACACAAACATTCTGATGGGTCTTCGTCTGTTGAAGTGGTGCTTGATGCCGGAAAGGAATATCAGTTCAGATATCTGTGTGACGGACAAACGTGGTTGAATGAACCAAAAGCAGACAAGGAAAACCCGACTCATTACGGAGATTCAAAAAACTCTGTGATAATAATATAGTTGTTTATCAAAATAATCTGCTGGTCCATATCATTTGAAAATTAATTGAGTGCCTGGATAAAATTTATTTCTTTGAATAATGAAAGAATGTTTTAGCAAATGGTTTTCAGTACTAATTAAGATAATGTGAAAGGAGAACATGAATGAAAAAAGATAAGGAGTACGTAATATATTGTCAATTTAGTGCTATCGGCATAAGAAAAATCAGAGCTTCAAATTTAAGGGAAGCAAAACAGATTGCTGAGTCAGATGAATCAGTACAGTTTGATGAGATTATAAGATTAACTGAACCCTGTATAGTTGATGAAATATTATTACGTAAGATTGACGAAACAATCGAACATCACGAAAATGTTGAATATAAAAGCTGGGGCGCTGAATAATTTTCTTAAAACGGCTCGAACTATTTTACAAAAAAATATAAGGAGATAGCTATGCCAAACTTTGATGGCACAGGCCCGTCGGGTCAAGGACCTTTAACAGGCAGAAGAAGAGGTCGCTGCCGTGATACTAAAACAGCAAAAACTGAAAAATTAGAAATCAAAACTGTTGAAAACAAAGAAACCACTTATGGATTTGGTCGCGGAGGAAGATCAGTGGCAGTAGTCGTGGCAGAGGTCAAAGTGGCAAGAATGGGGAATTGGAAAAAATATATAAATAAAAAAATCTGGTAAGGAAAAATGAAAATTGCAGTACCGTCAACAGGCAACACTTTAGGGTCTCTTATAAGTAGTAATCTAGGACACTCACCTTTTATTGTTATTTATGATGACACAAGCAAAAAATACTATTTTCTTGAAAATTCCGGATTTCAGATTCAAGATGGTTCAGGACTGAAAGCTGCAGAAATAATAATACAAAACAATACAGATGTATTACTGACAAGAGAAATAGGCCGTAAAGCATATTCGCTTTTAATGAAAGAGCATGTTGATATTCATTTAGTGAAATCAACAGGCGCTGTTAAATCCATCCTAAACAAATATCTAAAAAAAACAGGAGTACAAAATGAAATCCAGTAAACTGATTGAACTATTGAATAAAAATCTTGCAAACCTTCAATTACTGTATGTAAAACTTCATAACTATCACTGGAATGTAAAAGGCATGAACTTTAAATCTATTCACGAAATGACCGAAGCATACTATGATTACTTTGCAGAACAGTATGATGAAGTAGCAGAAAGAATTGTGCAGCTTGGTGGAAAACCATTAGCAACTTTAAATGATTATCTGAAAAATGCTTCTTTAAAAGAAGAAGATAAAAATGAATTTGATGTTAAAAACGTTTTGAATTCTGTGCTTGCAGATTTTGAATATCTGAATAAAGAATTTAAAGTAATATCCAAAACCGCTAATCAAAATGGAGATGTTCCGACAGCAAGTTATGCTGATAACAATGTTGCATGGTTAGAAAAACAAATATGGATGATAAAAGCAAGTCTTGCATAAATATTTTATTTGGCGTGTTCTTTTACAGAATAAACTTTGATTTAATAATGAAATAATTTTCCACCAACATTTGAGGTGCAACAAATTGTATATACCAGCAAAAATCTTTTTAAAAAAGGCGTAGGAAGACATAAAGATTACCTCAGCTCTTTTGAGCTTGCACTTAGAAGTGCAGGAATTGAAATATGTAACCTTGTTTCAGTCAGCAGCATATTCCCGCCATCCTGTAAAGCATAAGAGAGAAGAAGGTTTGAAAGAAATAAGCCCGAAAATTAATTGAGTGATGAAGGAACTCAACAATGAACCGAATAGATTAATTGGCATCAATTGGTGGAGCCATTCCTGCGAAAACTCAGTATGGTTATCTATAGAATATCATCCTTTTGGGTGACAGAAAAAAATAAGGGATTATGGAAGATCTTGCTGCAATGGAAACTTTGGGTGTGGAGTTAACCCGAAAGATTGAAGAAGTGAAGGTTTTTAAAATGTCCGCAAGATTGTTAAAAGTTAAATCACTCAATCTCTGAAGGAATAAAGGGTTTGTGGAAAGGTTATTGGAAATACTTTTGCCTTAAAATTTTTTAAAGAGTAGATAAGGAATAAGGAAATGAGGATATAAGGAATAAGAGAATTTAATTGTAAAAAGAAATGATATTCTTTTGGGAAATGAATGATAAAAAAATTAAAATAATTTTATAGAATGTTTAATCGGTGGTTATTGATGTTAGATAATGATAAATAAGATATTGGGAAAAAATACGTGTCCGTTGATGATCCATCCAAAAAAATGATAATGCCTCTGAATAATAAAATTATTATAAAAAATATTTATAAAAAAAAAATCTAACTTAATAAAAAAAAAAAGGAAATAAAGGAATATGAAAGGATAAACTATAAAAAAAAGAAGGGAAATGTGAGTAATTATAGGAACAATTAGTTGTAATAAATGAAAATGTTGATGAAATAATGTATTAAAAAAAATAAGGGAGAAAAAAAAAATATAAAAAAGAAAAATAAAATCTATATATAAAAATAAATAAAAAAAAAAAAATAAAAGTTGAAAAATAAAAAAAAAAAAAAAAAGGAAATTCCACAAAAAAAAAAAAAAACCAATATAAAAAAAAATAAAAGTACCATTAAAAAAAAAAAAAACAAAAAAAAATAAAAAAAAAATAAAAAAAAAAAAAAAAAAAAAAGATTAAAAAAAATTTAATTTTGAGCTGAAAAATTCACAAGTGCAATTTATAAAGGGAAAAAAATTAAAATAAAAAAATAAGAAAATAAAAAAAGAAAAAAGAAATAAATATAAAAAAAAAAAAGCAGTCTTAAAGGTATCTCCAATGAAGACAAAAGCAATTCAGATTATTATCCGGATGATGTAGCTCATTGCTACGGATGCGGAAAGCTTAATGAGTACGGACATCAGATAAAGACATTTTTGGATGGAGACGAAAAATAACAGGTTTACTCCCAAAGAATATCATACCGCAATCCCGGGTATGTTTATGGCGGTTTGATAGCTTCTTTAATAGATTGCCATGGAACCGGAACTGCGTAGGCTTATAAATAGAAATTTGATACAATGCCCCCGTTTCGTTTTGTTACAGCCTCGCTTCAGGTTGATTATTGAAACCGACCCCTCTTGGTGTTGAACTAGAATGCGTGGAAAAGTTTTAGAACTAAAAGGGAAAAAAGTTATTTCTGAAATCACGGTTTCAGCAAACGGAATAATTACTGCGCGGGAAAGAGTTGTGGCAGTTCAGATGCCGGAGAATATGTTAAAGAAGATCGAAAGAAAGCTCTGGAAAATATATTAAATAAGTGATTATGGTTAATACCAGGTAGCTGTAATGGAAATTTTTATAAACGTTATCAAAGAATCACTTAAAGTAACACTATTTGTTTTAGTGATGATGGTCGCCATCGATATAATAAATGTAAAAACAAAAGGTAAGTTAGAATCGATATTGCAAACCGGTAGAAAGTGGAAACAATATATTATTGCTTCATTACTTGGCGCAGCACCTGGGTGCCTCGGATCTTTTGCCGGAGTTTCACTTTACATTCACGGGATGATCAGCTTCGGTGCTCTTACCGGCTTAATGCTCGCTACTGCGGGTGATGAACAATTTATTATGCTAGCTATGATTCCTGATACAGCTTTGATTTTATTCGCAATACTTTTTCTACTCGGTATAATTACAGGATATTTTACTGATTACATTGTTAAAAAATTTAAAATACAAACCTGCACTGATTGTGAATTCAAACAATATCATCCCGGCGAAGAAGGATACAAGCATTATTTCAAAGATCATATCTGGACGCATATTGTAAAGGGGCATCTTGTAAGAATATTTCTTTGGACCTTCGGTGCTTTATTGGTAATAAAATATGGGATGAGCCTGGTTGATCTACAAAATATAACTTCAGAATACACTTTCCTATTATTAATTCTCGGTGCGCTTATAGGAATCATTCCCGAGTCCGGTCCACATTTAATTTTTGTAATGCTTTTTGCCGAAGGATTGATTCCGTTTTCAGTCTTGTTTACAAGTTCCATCGTTCAGGATGGACATGGAATGCTGCCGATGCTTTCTTATTCAGTTAAAGATTCCCTGAAGATAAAAATATTTAATTTGGCGTTCGGAATTATACTGGGATCAATAGTTTATGCTATAGGATTTTGATACAATGAAAGAAAATAAAAATCATTGGTATGATGGGTGGTTCTATGATAAGTTTATTGCTCCCAATCAAGATAGATTATTCGGGCAAATAAAAAATCTGATCGAACCAAACTCTGAAATAATAGACGTTGGATGTGGAACCGGTCGTTTCCCTTTTTTTTTTCTGACAAATTTAAATAAGTTAAAGGTATTTATTTGTCAAAGCGGAATATTAACACAGCAAAACTCAAGCTTTCAAAAAATCCTCGTAATAATATTTCTCTTGAGCACAAAAGCCTAAAGGATATTATTAAAGAGGGCAAAAAACATTTTGATTATGCAGTATCTACTTATGTTATTCATGAAATTGATGAGGGCGAAAGGATTATTCTTTTAAAAGAGATGACTGATATTGCAGATAAAATTATTATAGGTGATTATCTCTATCCTGCAAAAAGCGGTTTCTGGAATATATTAAATGAAGCGGTTGAATTTGCTGCAGGAAGAAATCATTACAGGAACTATAAAAATTTTATGGCGAATGGCGGGATTAATAATCTTGCTTCGACAGCAGGGTTAAAAATTAATAACGAAATTAAGAATAAGCCATTAACGAGTCATTTAGTTATTCTATCAAAGTAATTTTTAGTCTCATTCAAACTTAAAACGTTTCTGCTGTGGGACTGATTGCTTTTGTCGGAACACTTGCTGTTTGTTAATTGAAGCACTTTAATAATTTATTTAAGTTTCATTGTATTATAACAAATAATTTAGCTATTAGGAGGTAAAAATGAAAAAACTTTGGTCATACATCATTCTTCTTGTCAGCGTTATTATATTCTTTTCCTGCAATCAGCAAAAAACGGATTTAGCTGAAAAAGAAATTGTTAAAGATGGTATCTTTATCCATGTTAGTCATGGCAGCGACAACCCGCATAGAGTTCTGATGGCTTTGAGTCTGGCCGAAAAAATGTCGGAAGATAAAGATGTAATTCTTTACTTCGACATAACAGGTATAGAAGTGCTGTTAAAAGATAGCCCTGATTTATCCTTTGCACATTTTACAAGCTCAAAGGAACAGGTTCAAAAGCTTCTTGATAAGGGAATAACAATAATGGCTTGTCCCGGCTGTTTAAAAGCTGCCGGTAAAACACCGGAAGACTTAAGAGAAGGAATTCAGGTAGCAGATAAAGAAAAATTCTTCAACTTTACTGATGGAAGAATCCTTAGCATAGATTATTAAACTTAACCTTCGGCGAAATTCTAAAAGACATTAGCATTTCATCAAAAGTATATTTCTGTACCATCCGGGAGGGATGAAAGCTTTTTGGGAAACCAAAAAGGATAACCAGTCTGGACTTTAAGCTAGCTTTGGGTGCTATAATATTTTTAGTGGGATTTTAACATTTGAGAATAATTCAATCTCAAAATGAAAAGTAGAATTGTGGTGAATCTTTTTCAACTAAAATTTTGATTGTTACTAATTAAATTTAAGATATGAATATCAAAATTATTTTTCTGTTATTGGTTTTAGTTGCAGCCGAGTTTTCTGCAGGACAATCCTTCACTTTAAAAGGAAAAATCACTAGCGCTGAGAACAGTTTAGCAATACAAGGGGCTGCAGTATTCGTTTCGTACAGCAGTTTTACTTACTCAAACACGGAAGGTTTTTATTCTTTATCAGGTTTAAATCCCGGAAAATATCAAATTAAAATTTCCAGTTTAGGCTATAAAAGCTTTTCAAAGGAAATAGAGATTACTTCGGATGAAGTAAAAGATTTTGCATTAACTCCCTCCGCAATTGAACTTGATGAAGTTGTTGTGAGTACAAATCGTACAGAAAATTATCTTCGCAACTCTCCTTTTGCTGAATCGCTGATTGGAAAAGAAGAAATTCAGATAAGACCTTCAGTTTCATTGCCGGATATTTTGCAGAATGAACCGGGTGTGTCATTGCTTCGTGACGGCATCTGGGGAACCGAAGTAAGCATTAGAGGATTGAACCGTGAAAATGTAATCACACTAATTGACGGAAGCCGGATTGCAACTTCGACAGATGTTGCTGCAAGATTATCTATGATAGATCTCAACGACGTAGAAAGAGTTGAAGTAATAAAGGGTGCTTCGTCTTCAATTTACGGTTCAGGTGCTACGGGTGGAATTGTAAATATCATTACAAAATCACCGCAGCTTTATAATAAATTCTCTTTGTCCGGCAATATTCTAACAGAATACAATTCCGTAAATGATCTTTCTGTGCTTGGAGGCTCGGTTTACAGCGGAAGTTCATTCTGGTCAACAAAACTTTCGGGTTCTTACAGAAAAGCAAATAACACGCAAACACCAAATGGAGAATTAAACAACAGCCAGTTTGAAGATTACAGCTTTTCAGGTGCGCTGAATATTTTTCCAATTGATAATCACAAATTGAAAATTGACTACCAGTTGTTCAGAGCGGATAATGTCGGTATTCCCGGTTCTTCGGTTTTCCCTGAGCAGGCGCTTGTAACTTATCCTTACGAAAGACGTGAATTAATTTCCGCGGGATATGAAATTCAAAATATTTCCAAAGCTTTCTACAAGCTTTCAGCAAAATATTCTTATCAACTGATTAATAGAGATGTAGAAAATATTCCTTACATCGTTCAGAATATTCCTGCAAGCGGTGGTAATCCTGCAAGAAGAGTTAGTGTGTTAAAAATTACTCCAAGTGCAGATCACAAAAACAACAACGCAACTTTGCAGGGAAACTTCTGGCTGTTTGACAGTCACAATTTGGCGGCAGGATTTGATTACTGGGACAGAAGTTACAACGGTGAGCGCGAACGTTATCAATTGATTGAAGTTTTGGATTCAGCAGGAAATGTTGTCAGCACAACAAATAGAATCACCGGTGAAAAGCCTCTTCCAAATTCCAGTTACAAGAGCCTTGGAATTTTTGCCCAGGATGAGTTCAAACTTTTTGAAGATAAATTATCTACCACACTCGGTCTTCGATACGACTTTATAAATATCACTGGCGAAAAAACTTTGAACCCCGTTTACGTTATAAACAACGGAATTATTAATACTACCCCTCCTAATCAGCAGGTTATCTGGGATAGTACTGATGAAAATAATTCTTCCTACAGTGCAAACCTCGGTTTCATTTATTCTCTGTTTTCAAGTTTTGATTTGACTTTGGGATTAGGTTCTTCATTCCGTTCGCCATCGCTTGAAGAAAGATTTCAGTACATCGATCAGGGAAGTGTTGTTCGTGTTGGTAATCCTGAGTTAAAACCTGAAAAGGGACAATCAATTGATTTTGGTATCCGGCATTATTCAGACAATCTTAAAATATTATCGAGCTTTTTCTATTCTTATTTTAATGATCTGGTTGTTGAAGTCCCGGGCACATTCGAAGGAAGAAATGCGCTGATAAAAACCAACATTGGCGAAGCAAGAATTTATGGATTCGATTTCAGTGCCGATTATAATTTCTGGCGAGATTATATTTTCTACACAACTGCTTCTTATGTTAAAGGAGATGATATTACTGCGGACGGAAGTCTTCCGGAAATTCCACCAATCAACGGAAGAATTGGTTTCAAGCTAAGCTTTCTTGAATATTTTCGGGCAGATGTTTCTTCAACCATTTTTGCTGAACAGAATGATGTTGCCGAAGGTGAAATTACAACTCCGGGTTATGCTGTGTTTAATCTTGTTGCTGAATACAGTTCCGATAAAATTTTCGACTATCAGCTTCAGAGTTTATTCGGGAGTGGAAAATATTTTTGATAAGGGATACCGCAATCATTTATCCACAACCAGAGGAAGCATAACAATTGAGCCGGGCAGAAATATATTTCTTAAATTAGCTGTGGAATTTTAACCAATTTGGGTTTTGTCAGTCGGAGCGAAACAGAATCATAAAGTATTTGTCATCACGAGTCCCGATTTATCGGGACGAAGTGATCTCAAATTAAGCGGAAATAAAGATTGCTTCCCCCGCCAAGGCGGGGTCGCAATGACAGATGAATAGAAACTGATAACAATAAAAAGTAATATTTCAGATGACCTGGTTTTTCATTGCACTGCTTTCGTCTTTTCTTTCAGCGTTTGCTGCGATAACTCAGAAGAAAGTTCTTTTCAATCTCAATCCTGTTCAGTTTTCATTTTATCTTTCGATTGCAAACCTGGTTCTGTCAATTCCGTTTTTTTTCTTTATTGATTACAACGCAATAAACTTTTCTAATCTTTCCGTCTTATTTATAAAATCATTGATCGGTGTTGCAGCATTTTTATGTGTGATGACAGCACTGAAGAACCTGCAAATCAGTAATGCACTTCCTTTGCTTGCATTAACTCCGGGATTTGTTGCAGTGTTTGCATTTCTGTTTCTCGGTGAAGAATTAAAATTTTATGAGGTGCTTGGATTGATTTCTTTAATTGCAGGCACATACATTCTCGAAAGTAAAAACCTGAAAGAGATTCTTTTCCCGCTGCATGTATTTTTCAAGTCGAGGTATCATCAATACATTCTTGCTGCATTGCTGTTGTTCACTGCTTCTTCTGTTATGGATAAGCTGCTGGTTGCAAAAATGAATCTCACTCCAATTTCACTTACTGCTTTTCAGCACGTTTATTTTGCTGTGTTGTTCTTCATTATTTACTTTGCATTTAAAGGAAAGCTTGAAAATTATTCTCCGCAAGTAAATAAAACAGATGTTCTCTGGATTTTATTGATTTCTGTTCTGACTATTGGTTATCGTTATACTCAGATTGTTTCTATAAGTCTTGCTTCGGTTGCTTTGACACTTGCTGTAAAACGAACTTCTGTTTTGTGGGCAACCGTTATTGGCGGGAAAATTTTTAAAGACACTAATCTTCTTAAGAAAACTATTGCTGTTTTGTTTATTCTTCTTGGTGCTATTTTAATTTTGAGGGATTGAGGTAATACACATTAAAGTCTTGTGGTCCTCTGAACTTGTGTATCTGGTAAGTTCCAAGAGTTAATTGTTACGATAAAGATGCTACAGAGCTGAACACGAGTCTCGCAGAGAACATAAGACCTTCAGCATAAAGTGTCAAAATCAAAGGAGAAATTATGAAATCAAAAGCAGTGCAGGATTATTATCCTGATGATGTGGCTCATTGCTACGGTTGCGGAAAATTAAATGAGCACGGACACCAGATAAAAACTTTCTGGGAAGGTGACGAAACCGTAACACGTTTTACTCCGAAAGAATACCACACAGCAATTCCCGGTTATGTTTACGGTGGATTGATCGCTTCTTTAATTGACTGCCACGGAACCGGAACCGCCGCATTAGCTGCATACAAAGCAGAAGGAAGAGAAATAGATACATTGCCTCCTTTCCGTTTTGTTACTGCTTCTCTGCAGGTTGATTACTTAAAACCAACTCCGCTTGGTGTTGAGCTTGAAATACGAGGAAAAGTTGTTGAGATAAAAGGAAGAAAAGTAATTTCTGAAATTACATTGTCAGCAAACGGAGAAATTACAGCGCGAGGAAAAGTTGTTGCAGTTCAAATTTATTCGGGCGAAATGAAATGAAGACCAATGCCGGAAGAAATGATCAATAAATGAAAATATCTCTAACATTTAAGTGAGACTCACCTCAAAGGTGAGTCTCACATTTTAGTTCACATTTTACTCTTAACTATTACGCTACTGTTATCTCTTTTTCTAAATAAACATCCTGAATAAGATTAAGCAGCTTCACACCATCCGCCATCGGACGCTGGAAAGCTTTTCTTCCGGAGATCAATCCCATTCCGCCGGCACGTTTGTTAATAATTGCAGTCTTTGCAGCTTCAGCAAAATCATTTTCACCGGAAGCACCGCCGCTGTTTATCAATCCTGCTCTTCCCATATAATTATTAATTACCTGGTAGCGTGTTAAATCAATCGGATGATCAGAAGATAAATCGGAATAAACTTTTTTGTGAGTCTTGCCGAATTTTATTGCATTGTAACCGCCGTTGTTCTCGGGCATTTTCTGCTTGATGATATCCGCTTCAATAGTAACACCGAGATGGTTTGCCTGTCCGGTTAAATCTGCAGAGACGTGATAGTCTTTATCTTTTTTGAATTCCGGATTTCTTAAGTAGCACCACAGAACAGTTGCCATTCCCATTTCGTGTGCATACTGGAATGCTTCACTAACCTCGACAATTTGTCTCGTGCTCTCATCCGAACCAAAATAAATTGTTGCACCGACAGCAGCAGCACCCATATCAAATGCCTGCTCAACTCCTGCAAACATTATCTGGTCAAATTTATTTGGATAAGTTAACAGCTCATTGTGATTGAGCTTTAGTATGAAAGGAATTTTGTGAGCATATTTTCTGGAAACCATTCCAAGCACTCCAAGCGTCGATGCACAGGCATTGCATCCACCTTCCACAGCAAGCTTTACAATATTTTCAGGATCGAAGTAAATTGGATTTGGTGCAAACGATGCACCTGCTGAATGTTCAATTCCCTGGTCGACAGGAAGAATTGAGACGTAGCCGGTTCCAGATAATCTTCCTGTATGAAGAATCCAGTTTAAGATTTTTTAATACATTTGGACTTCTGTCTGTTTGTAAAAATACACGGTCAACAAAATCAGGACCGGGAAGATTTAGCTGCTCTTTTGGAAATTTAGCTTTATAGTTTAAGAGTTCATCAGCCTCTTTGCCTAACAACTCCTGAATCTTTTTTAACATAATAACTCCGGTTTAAATTTTTAAGTTTGGATTATTTACAATGAATAGCAGTTCAAAAATAAGGTTAAGGTGGGTGGATTTCAATCTTTATTAAACCAAAATTTTTACATAATGTAAGCTTTTTTAGAGAAGGTTGTGAGTGCTAGTGCATCGCTTTAAAATAAGAAAGGCGGCTAAAAGCCGCCCTTAAAATAAGTTTATTAGCTTTAATTGATTATTTCAACAAGTGAGCTTGCAACTGTACGATCATCCTCGTCGAGTAAAAATACTCTGTAAAAACCAGTTTCTTCAAATTCCATGTCACTATCATCATTTCTTGCAAAAAAGACATACTTCATATCTCTTTCAATTGTAAAGTTGAATTTTTTATAGTACTCAAATTTGCCATTTCTCTCATTGTATTTATCATATTGGATAGCCACTTCTTTTAATCTCAGTTCAGCATCTGCTTTAACCATAACTGTTACTGTACCCCTTTGAAAATCTGTCTCTAACACCGATTTCGCCTTCATATGCATCATATCTTTCGCAGAAATACATTACAGGTTCAGACTGCGCAAATGTATTTGAATTAATTACAACAAGCGAAAGGAACATTGTGAACAGAAAAAAGTAGGTTAGATTTTTCATTAAAGTCTCCTTAATGAGTTTATATATTGAGTTAGTTATTTGTCCTTACCATGTTAAAAATCGTACCGTATTCTATGAATTAATTATCCATAAAACACTAAAAAAATAAATCAAGTAAAGGTGAACCAGCTAATTTTTACCTGATTTACTTAACCCTGGCTAAATATTACAAACCTGTTATTTATGAAGGATCTTTTTCAGAGATCAGAAATGTTATAGCCCTCAACTGAAAAATTCCATTTTTATTTTATAAAAACAAGTGCTTCAAAAAATATTTCCAAACAGTTATTCTTCACCTTTCATATATTTGAAAGAAAAGATTCAATAAATAGTTTTATGATATGGATGAAAATAAAGTTATGATATGCAATTGGTGCAACCAGCCATCGGTTATTATCTGGGTGCACGGACACGGTCAGTGTTCTGTGTGCAGAATAAATATTGACGAGTGCTGCAGAGGGAGAAGACCCTCGATGAGCCGACAAACTCAACAGTCTGCGACCTTCGCAAAATGATAAAAACCAAATTCATTCCCCAGAAGTAAAAGTGATGAGATATTTGGGATCTAGAGAAAGACAGAATTGAAAATGATTAAACATATTTGTTTTGATCTGGACGGTACGCTGGTCGATTCAAAAAATACAATTCTTGAAAGCACTAAAGCAGCTTTAGATCGATTGAAAATCAGTTATGAAATTAATGAAGATGTTTTCACAAATATGATTGGCCTGCATTTCGTCGACATCTTTGAAAGAATGCAAATTGAGGTGAATGATTTTGAAAAATTTATTACTATCTACAAAGCTTTCTATTTTGATTTTATGGATTCGTCATATCTTTATCCGGGAGTTCAGCAAACACTTCAACATCTGAATGAAAATAATATTAAAGTTTCGCTCCTTACAACCAAAGTTCAGGATCAGGCAGAAAAAATAATTGATCATTTTAATCTTCGTTCATCTTTTCATTATCTGATGGGAAGACGAGATGGTTTGGCTCACAAACCTTCACCGGAACCTCTGATTTATATTTGTAATGAATTAAACATTAAGCCATCTGATACGTTGATGGTTGGTGATACCGAACTTGATATTCAATGCGGAAAAAGTGCTGGTTCAAAAACCTGCGGAGTTCTTTACGGTTACCGGACAGAAGATCAGCTTGAAAAAGAAAAGCCGGATTTTTTAATATCCGGCCTTAATGAATTGAGGAAAATTTTAGAGTAGGGACACAATATATTATGCCCCTACTGATATTTTATTTTAGAACGACCATCTTCCTAGTCTGTGTGAACGAACCCGACTTCAATTTATAAATATAAACTCCTGAACCTAAATTGTTTTTCAAATCTTCAGTTGAGAATTCAACAGAGTGGTTACCTGCTTCTTTATATTCATTGATGAGAACTGCTACTTCAGAGCCCAGTATGTTATAAACCGTCAGTTCTACATTTCCATCGACTGGAATTGAATAATTTATAACTGTAGATGGATTAAATGGATTCGGATAATTTTGTTCGAGAGCATAATTATAAACACCTTCAAACTTAACTCCCTCGGAAGTATAAATTGTGTATGATCCATCGAAATCAATCTGCTTTAGTCTATAAAGTAAAGTTCCTCTAATTGGATTTTTATCTGTGAAGGAATAATTATTTATGCTGGTAGAGTTTCCACTTCCCTCAACAAATCCAATTGTCACCCATCCATTATTGTCAGAAAGTGATTTTCTTTCTATCTCAAATCCCATATTGTTCAGTTCGCTTGAAGTTGTCCAGTTCAAAATTACTTCAGTATTAGTTGCAGTTGCAGTGAATGAAGATAATTCAACAGGAACAATACCATACACAAAGACAATAATGTCATCAACATACCAGCCATCAGCTACAGTATTGCCATCAGTTCTGAGCTGAAATTGAAATTTATTCTGCGTTGCATTACGTCCTGTCAGATCCATCTCTTCCTGAACCCAGCTGCTTTGAATTCCGTCGTATAATGGTTGACCGTTTGGTTGAAAAGAACCAACACCTGGTTCGGTATGATTACCTGCTAAAGGATTCCAGGTTGAACCGTTGTTAGTTGAAATTTTCACCTGCCCATAATCCCAGTTTGTCTCGATATTATATCTTGTCCAGAAACCTAAACGCGGATGCTGATACGTACTCAGGTCAATTGGACTTGTTAATGTCATCGTAACGGTAGCATTGTTAGCATAATTTCCTGTTTTGCTCTCTGTAAATGAAGTCGGAGCTGAGTGATAGCTTGTTGTGGTTGATTCCCACTTAGGAGTTGTTGGAGTTGCTGTGATAGTCCATAAAATTGCAGGATCATTTGTTGAATCAGCAAAAATTATCACCGGAGTTCCGACAATGAAGCTCAACGTATCAGCATACATCGGAATTCCACTGGTAGAAACGGTAACTATCATTTTAACTTTTACATCTGCTGCTAATCCGCTGCCGAGAGTGAAGGAAAGTTTCTGAGTGTTGTTAACTGTGGTTCTGGAAAGAATATCGCCAACAGAAATATTTCCGTTGTTGATTGTTATTTCCGGATTATCTGATGTAAGTGCAAGCGTAACGCTTGAAGCATCTGACAATCCTTTATTCCTTAATTGAGGAATAGAGATTTCCACAAAATCACCCGGATTAAAATATTGCTGAGAGAAGCTGGGATTTAACATTTTAACAAACGCACCGGCAACCCATGTATAGTACAAATTCGGCATAAGATTTTCGATTGCCAGCGGGAAGATTTCCGCTTGTGTTGGCCAGAAGCCTGTGGTTCCTACTTCAGGAGTCATTGCAAAAATCTTTGGTTTGGTTGTCTGCTCACCGTACATCCAGTCGTCAGTTGAGCCATTTACTGTATAAAGTATTTGCGGCGGCTGACCATTTTCATAACCATTATAAGCAACCATATCTGTTGAGAATTCATCAAAGATAGAATTATCCGGTGTTGGCGAATTTATGTATCCCCATGGATAAAGCAGGTAGTTGCCATAGGTGTGATAGTTCAGTGCTGTTTTGAAATTTTTAGAATTTGTAAAATTTCTTATTGCCTGAGTTTCAGGTTCAGAGAATGCAGATGGTCCTCTGTATGTATCAGAGCTTGGTGTTCCGCTTGAACCAATGTTATCATATCCCCACATATATCCGAAGTTTCTATTCAAATCTACGCCATAACTTCCACCGTTATTTCTTCTGTTCTTGCGCCACATTCCACCGCCACCAGGATTTGTCTGCCTGTTGTACTCATAACCATCTGGATTTATGCAAGGGATGAAATATATTTCTCTATTATTCACCAGATAAGTTACTTCGGGATCGGTGCCGTAATTTTCAAGCAGGTAATACATATAATACATTATCGTCATCATTGCCTGCGGCTCTCTTGCGTGAATAAGAGCATTCATATGAACCTGTGGTTCACTTTCATTAACATTAGGATTATCAGAAATTTTTACAGCGTAGATAGGTCTGTTCTCAACAGTTAATCCGACAGAAAATTTTTGAGTTATAAGGTTTGGATAAAGCATATACATTGTGTCAAGCTTAGCATTAATTTCAGCCAGTGTATAAAACCCGCCCATTGAACCATAGCCAAAACCGCCAACATTAAAATCTGTTTTGCTTTGCTGAATAAATTGCTGCTTCTCAAATTCTGTTAGCTTTGGAAGATTTTCATAATGAGTATACCAATCGTCAATCAGTATTTCATAAGTAAACCCGGTTGACTGAAGTATAGTAAAATCGTTATCACTTATAAAAGTTTGTATAGCATTATCTTTAGTGTAAGTGAGATGATCGAATTCCATTCCTGCACTGAAGAGCGTGTTTATATCTGTAATATCGTTAAGATATATTTTGACTTCTTTATAATTCTGCGAATATAAATTGAGAGCAGTGGAAAGAAAAAGAGTAACAAGTAAGAAATATTTTGTCATTATTGACCCCATTAAAATTAATTTATGATTCTAATTTAAGTTTAATTTCTGTAAATATCCGATTAAGTCCCATTTGTAGAAATCCAAATATCCGTCATTTATATACAATTTATATGCAAATTAAATAGTTTGATTTACAGCTATTTGGTGACTTAAAGCAGAATAAGTTTCACCAGTTTTGAGAATAATCTGATTTTTTGAGAGAAGTTTCGAAAAGTTCATCCTTATGATAATAGAAAATCCAACTTAAACGGACTTTTCTGAGAGCAAATCGAACGCGATATCCACAGCTTTGTGTGTGCCGGTTATTACTAGCGTATCCCCCGCCTGCAGTATATCTTTTGCGGATGGTGTTGTGATAGTTGTTCCTTTTCGTACAATTGCAATTATTGTTGCATCTGTTCTATTTCGCAGATTTAAATCGCCGATTGTTTTTCCAACAAATTTATTTTCTTCATTTATATAAAACGTATCGGTTAATCTTGCAGAAAGTATTTCATCAATATGAGTGAAAGCAACCTCTGTACCTTCTTCGGAACGTAAGTACCTGTATGATTCGCCTCTGAGTAAATTAACCTGCTGCATAATTACATTTAACGGAACATGATACTGTTCAAGCACCTGTCTGAAAATTTGTATTGATGTCTCAAACTCTTCCGGGATAACCATATCAGCCCCGAGCTTTGTCAGATCTTCTGTTTCCTTCATAAATCTGGTTCTAACAATCACAAAAATGTTGGAGTTTAACTGTTTAGCCAGCTTCACAGCCCTTCTTGAAGTTGAACGATCTGAAATCGCGATTACAAAAACTTTAGCTGTATTGATCAATGAAGTTTTGAGAACCTCGTAATTTCCAATATCACCATAGATTATATTTTCACCTTTAGATTTTTCTTTCTTAACTGTATCCGGATTCATTTCAATAATTACATATTTGATTCCGGTTTCTTTAAGCACATGCGCCAGATTTCTTCCGTTCAGTCCAAATCCAGCAATGATAACATGATCCTGAACTTTCTCAATTAATTTTTTCTTTGATTTACTTTGATCAAGCTTGCCCGACTTCCCGGCAATTCCTGGAGCCAATTTGAAAAGAAATGGAGTAAGAATCATTGTGATTATCGTTGAAGAAATAAGAATATTGAATAACTCAGGAGGAACAAGATTAAGCCTAAAGCCGTACTCGCCAAGTATAAAGGAAAATTCACCAACTTGAGCTAGTCCAATTCCAACAAGAACAGCAATCCTCACAGGATATTTTAGAATAATTACGATAAGGAAAACTATCATTGCCTTTAATAGTACTATTCCAAGTGATGATGCAATTACGATCAAAGGATTTTCTATAACAAAGCTTAAATTCAGAAGCAAGCCAATGGAGACGAAGAATAAACTATTAAACGCATCTCGCAAGGGAAGAGTATCTGCAATTATCTGATGACTATATTCTGATTCAGAAAAGATAAGTCCTGCTATGAATGCTCCGAGTGCAAATGATAAACCAAGCGAATAAGTTAAGTAAGCAGTGCCTAACAAAAGTAGAAGAACACCTACAGTAAATATTTCCTTCATCCTTAATTTAGCCAGACGGTAAAGAATGTGAGGTGAAAGATATTTAGCAAGTAAAATAATTACCGCAACAGCACCAAATGCAGTAAGTAAACGGACTGATACTTCACCGAAACTAATCTGATCAGAGGTTCCTAACAGATCAACGATTAAAAACATTGGTACAATCGCAAGATCCTGAAAAATTAATATACCTAAAGAGATTTTTCCGTGCGGTGCATCAAGTTCATCCTTATCTGACAAAAGCTTGAGCACAATCACAGTGCTTGACAGACTGATAAGCATTCCAAAAAATATTGCTTGCTTGGCTGGTATTCCAATTACGTAGATAATAATTGATGACAATAAAATTGTAGCTAGTACTTGAAGTCCGCCACCAATCAGAACTATTTTTTTTATGTCAAGTAATTCTTTGAGCGATACTTCAAGACCAACTGAGAACAGAAGTAGTATAACTCCAATCTCAGCCATCATTTCTATCTGTTCCGGATTGCTGATAATCTTAAGCACAGATGGTCCTAGAATTATTCCGGCAATCAAAAATCCAACTATACTTGGAAGTTGAATTCGATTGAAGATTGCAATTATTGGTATTGAAACCAGAAGGATAAGGACGATATCTTTTATTATCGAGTAATCGTGCATTTATGAATTGATGGGATTAAAGCTGATTGATAATTTTTAATATTCTGATTTAAAGATAATAATCAATCAGCAAACTTTTAACAGCGTTGTTGCAAATTCCATTATATAGTGATTATGGAATTTATGCGGGATGTCATTCTGGGGAGTGGAACGAGTCCAGAATCTATTAATTACTCATATTACGCAGAATGCCAAACCTCCGAGGTTTCAATAAATATTTTTCTGAGAAAATTTTTGATTTTGAACTAAAAAACAAGTTTAAGAATATACTAATTGGCAAAACCTCGGAGGTTTTCCTCAGTTGTTAAGCTGAGTTAATTATTACTTCAGAACAAACTTAACAGGAATAGTCATCTTAACATTTACAGGTTTTCCACGCTGTTTGCCGGGAATAAATTTAGTGAACTTCACGGCATTCAGTGCTTCTTCATCAAGACCTGCACCTAATCCTTTTTTAACTATTGCATCAATTACATTTCCGTTCTTATCAATCTTTGCTTCAATATAAACTGTCCCTTCAACTCCTGCTCTTCTGGCAATTTCGGTGTAATGAACTTTTTCCTGGAGAGATTTTATTCCACCAACAGGTGAAGGAAGTTCTTCAGCATACTCTATAAACGGTTCATCCGTAAGATCAACAATAGTATGCGTCGGTGGTTTATCAGGAAGTTTTACAGGCTTCGATATCATCAATATCATCTAGTATAAAGTCATCTTGTATATCATCTATTGATGCTGCAATAATTTGTGGAGCTTTCGGCGGTGGTGGGACATCAGGTTTTTGAACTGTGTTAATGATATCTTCAACAGTTATAAGATCAGGTTTACTCAGGATTTATTAATTCTATTTGTGAAGCATCTGGTGAGAATTTGAATGCAGCTACGATTACTGCAAGTGATACAATCAGGCTTACTTCAAAAGTGCGATGATAAAGCTTTCTTAAATCAGCTTTAGGATTTTTTAGAGACGGCATTGTAACCTCCGGTTTAGTTAAAATCTAAACCTTTTACTATGCCGAAGGAGAAATGTTCCTATGGTATTCAGTGAATATCGATTAACGAATGATGATTTAAGAAGTTAAAAATCCGCTCGTCCCGGCAGGACGAAGTCCTGACAGAAAATCACAAATCGAAAATCCGAAATCCTTCTACACCCATCCTCTTAACTGGCAGGCCTGTGCAACACGAGCGACTCCAACCAGCATAGCAGCTAATCTTGGGTGGACTCTCTTTTCTTTTATCGCTTCCTGAACTCGTTTGTATGCAAGTGTTAATTTTTTATCAAGCTGTTTGTGAACTTCTTCCTCTTCCCAGAAGAATAAAGATTTATCCTGCACCATTTCAAAATATGAAACCGTAACTCCTCCTGCGCTTGCAAGTATATCAGGAATGACATGAACATTATTCTTGAAAAGAACTAGATCTGCATCAGGAGTTGTGGGACCATTTGCAAGTTCACACACAACACGTGCTTTAATGTTCTTTGCATTTTTATTGTTGATGGCATTTTCCAACGCTGCGGGGTAAAGTATCTCAACATCAAGCTCCAGCAATTCTTCGTGCGGAATTTCTTTACTGCCGGGAAAGTTCATTACTGATCCGGTTTTTAGTTTATGATGAACCAACTCTTCCGGATCTAATCCTTTTTTGTTAAGTATTGCACCACGGGAATCACTTGCAGCTATAAGTTTTCCACCGCCAAGCATTTCTTTATGCAGCAGTGCTGCTCTTTGTCCCGCATCACCAAATCCCTGAATTGCAAATGCTTTACCCGGATCAAATCCGTATGCTTTGCAAGCTTCGCGAACCGAAATTATTCCTCCTCTTGCTGTGGCATCTCTTCGACCTTCAGTTCCACCAACCTGCAAAGGTTTATCGGTAAATACACCGGGGCTGTGTCTCTTTGTAATGGTTTCATATTCGTCCATCATCCAGGCCATAGTTTGAGGATTTGTGTAAACATCTGTTGCAGGAACATCAATATCTACTCCAAGCATTGGAGAAAAAGCACGAATGTATTCCCTCGATAATCTTTCAAGTTCCATCTCAGATAATTTTTTAGGATTACAACGAATACCACCTTTACTGCCCCCAAGAGGCAAATCAACAACTGCAGTTTTCCATGTCATCCAGCAAGCGAGAGCACGAATTGTATCCACAGTTTCCTCAGGATGAAAACGTATTCCGCCTTTCGCCGGACCCCTGGCATGATTGTATTGAATTCTGAATGCCTGAAATATTTTTGTCACACCCGAATCCATTTTAACCGGCAAAGTGACATTTACTTCCTGCTGAGGTGTACTTAAAAATTCTGTTGTTGCTTCATCAAGGTTTAAAATTTTAGCTGCTTCCAAAACCTGCTGACGTGCTACTTTAAATGAATTGTAGGATTCCATTAGTTTGAACCTTTATTCTTTGATTTATCTGAATCTGTTTTCTTTGTTGCTGGAATAACATCCAGGATAATTCTGTACCAGCATTTCTTGCAAACAAGTGCTCTGTCAGTTGCAAGAAGAACCTGCTGCCACGGTGAAAGTTTATTCCCGCAGTGTGGACAGGCGTCCGGGACTTCTTCTCTTTTTGGTTTAACTTCTTCTGCCAAGTTATTACTCCGATTTATCCGCCTCTTAGGCGGGTTTATCCACCCTTAGGTGGGTTTTAAAATGATACCTTTATTTTCATGTCCGTTCATTTTTATTACTATTGGCTTTTTAAATCTGACATGCTTCGTAAACGTTTTGCTTTCAATCGCATCCTGAGATAAAAGCCAGTCCCAATCTATAAATCCATTGCTTGAGGAAGAGTTGATTGTGAAATATCCAATCATGAACGAAGTTATATTCTGGAAAAAGTGTGAACCTTGCGAAGGCTCAACAGCCATATCCTTAAATGAAGTTTCGATGATTGCTCTTGCACCTGCAATCTGTTCCCAGGTAACCGGTATTCCCAGCCAGGGATCTAACGAACCCCATCTTCCCACTCCAACAAGCAAGTATGGTTTTCCTTCTGAAAGTAATTTATTGTTCATTGATGAAATTTCTGCCGCAACTTCTCTGCTTTTAGCACGGTCAAATAAATTATAATCAACTACAACTGCATCATAAACATCCTGAATAATTCCGTTGCCAAGCACCTGGTTGCTCTGGCAGATTAATTTTTCCTGCGGAATATTATCAATTCTGAGTTCTTCAAATTCGTGACTGACAACCAACGGTCTCATCTGAAGCAACCCAAATTCTTTCTTTTTCCCTGCCGGTTTCGAAATGTTAACAGCAAATTCAATTTCAACCGGAGTTCCCATTCCCCAGTTACCCATCTCCAATAATAATTCAAGAACATTTGCAAGAGGAAAAATTTTGTTTCTTAATACAGGCCCGAATGTGACCAACCTAACTCCGTTTCTTCCAAGTCCATCATAAATGGCATCATTTTCCGGAAGATAGGTTGAGCCAACAAATCGTAGTGGGCCATCTTTTTCAGCTACACTTAGTGTAAATCGCTTCACTAACTTATCGTAAGTAACATTTCCGAAATCAGTTTTTTCATCTAAGCTGCAAAGCAAAGAATTCCATTTGACTGCTGTTAAGTGATTCTTTAACTGAATGAAACTGAATCAGATCAGTTGAGTACTTAGGACAAAATCTGACTGTGTTACCTCCTTCAACAACCCATTTGCCCAAACCAAGTGCTGCCGACACAATTCCATCCGTTGATTTTTGCGGAGGAAGCGGATAGAAATTATAAGACTTGGCAACTCCTGAGAAATCCGGATAGAATCTGTTCTCATGATTATTTCCTACCATCTTCTGAATTATCACTGCCATCTTTTCTTCTTCTGATCGGTAGGATGTTACCTTAATATAGTTTTTTGCATTCTGATAAAAAGTTGATGCATAAACTCTTTTAATTGTTGTAAGAAGATCGTTAAGTCGTATGAGTGGATTAGCATTATCGTTTGGTATCATATAAGTCTGGTAAACACCAGCAAAGGGATGATACTGAGAATCCTCCAGCAAGCTGGAAGATCTTACTGCGAGAGGATTTCTTATAATATCCAGAAATGCTGCAAGTTCGCCTAAAATATCTTCCGGAAATTTTGAAGCTTCTAAAAATTTCTGGGTTATCTCTTCATCATCCTCGCAATGAAGAGCAAAGCTGCGCAAGTTGTTCATATCAACAAAATCATCGAAGACATTTGTTCCCAGAACTACTGCTGGAGGAACATAAATTAAAACGTCTTCAAACTGATCGCGAAGCTGATAATCATTAATCAAAGTATTAACAAAACCAAGACCTCTTGCTTTTCCACCGAGCGAACCGCCGCCGATTCGTGCAAAGCTGCTTTCGGGGTCAAATGTTTCTTTGTTGAAGTCTGTTATAATTCCACGCTGACGAGCCATGCGGTAATTGTGAATTGAGTAAACAAGATCTTCTCTTAATGCTTCTCCTGTTGCATAGTCTGAAACTTTTCTAGGTCTAAGTTTGTGAGCAAGCCAGAATTCGGTTCTTGCTTTAAACCAGTTTGAAAAGTGATTTCTTTCCGCATGAAATTTTATACTTTCCATCGGAACAATTTTTAATTGCTCTTCCATGCTCTTCAAATCGTTTGCTCTTCCAACTTCAACGCCGTCTGCTGTTTTGAAAATAAAATCACCAAAACCAAAATTGTTATTCATAAAATGCTGAAGCCTGGTTATAAGGATTGGGGAATCCTTCAGAATAAATGAAGCACCGGCATTCTTCGCATCCTCTTCATTGTCAGAATTATTCGAAGTTAGCAGGATAGGAATGTCACTTATAGACTCTTTAACCGCTTTTGTAAATTTTATTCCTGCCGTTTCATCAAGCTCACCGTTTTTCGGAAAGGCAATGTCTGAAATAATTCCCAGAACCAGTTCTTTATATCTGTCAAAATAATCCCATGCTTCCTCATAGTTTGTGCAAAGAAGAATTTTTGGTCTGGCACGCATTCTTAAATATTTATGAGTAAGATTAATTCCTTCAGAGATTAACCTCTGACTTTGCTTCAGCATTTCGGTGTAGATTATTGGAAGGAATGCAGAATAATATCTTACACTATCTTCAATCACAATTACATTTTGAACACCGACTATCTTGCTGTCGTGTTCAACATTGAGTCTGTCTTCTAAATATTTTATTATTCCGATTATTATTCTGAAGTCACCTGTCCAGTTAAATACTTTATCGAATACAGAACTTTCGGGATTCATTAAAAGAGATTTTAATTCTCTGTTATCGTGTGCAAGAAGAACAATTGGAATATCAAGTCCGGATTGTTTTACAAGCTTGGCAAAACTCAGAGCCGTCATATCCTCGATGTGCATCGTGGTGATGATTAAATCAAAGCGACCTTCTTCTTTTACACGATTGATCGCATCATACCCGCTTGAAACTCTTGTTAATTCAGGTGAGTGGCTTAGATTTAATCCCTGGTATTCATTCCGGATAAGTTCATATAGTCTGCCATCTTCTTCAAAGAGGTATAAATCGTAAAGGCTGGAAACAAGCAGGATATTAGTAACACGCAGGCGCATAAGGTTCTGAAAACCCTGGAAACGGGTTCCGTAACCGTGCTCAACCCAATCGGCTTCGGGATTACTTTTAAATTCTTTTATGTAATCCATTCGTCTTTAATCAAATATTTATTTCAAAAAATATTAAGAATTCAAACCTGATGTAATTTACAATTTTTAACCATTAAATTCTTTTTAGAATTAGGACAAAAAAGGCGAAGCAGATAAGGAGGCTCGAACCTGCTTCGCCTGTAGAATTGATGACTGTTCAGTAAAAAGAAAATTAAGTCATCAAAAAGTAGTGTCCAGATTCCGGCTTTCGCCGGAATGACACCTTTTTATACAACACCCTGATCAATCATTGCATCTGCAACTTTTAAGAAACCGCCGATGTTTGCACCGTTCACATAGTTGCCCGGTGTTCCAAATCTGTCAGCCATTTCAACACAGGTCTTGTGAATGTTCTTCATTATAAGCTGAAGTCTTGCATCAACTTCTTCTCTGGTCCACGGCAGGCGTTGACTATTTTGTGCCATCTCTAAACCGGAAACAGAAACACCACCAGCATTAGCAGCTTTTCCCGGTCCATAAAGAATTTTATTCTCTAAGAAAATATTTACACCATCGATTGTGGTTGGCATATTAGCGCCTTCACTAACTACATACACACCGTTCTTAAGAAGGTTCTGTGCATCTTTAGCGTTAATTTCATTTTGAGTTGCACTTGGAAATGCGCATTGAGCTTTATGATTCCAGAGCGGATTGAATTCCATATTCATATCGAGCGGAGTAAACACTGCCTTTTTATACTTGTCTGTATATTCTTTTATTCGTCCTCTTCTTACATTTTTTAATTCCATTATGTAAGCTAGTTTTTCTTTATTGATTCCTTCCTCATCATAAATATATCCGTTGGAATCAGAAATAGTCACAGGTTTTGCACCAAGTTCAATTAACTTTTCAATGGTATACTGAGCAACGTTTCCGCTTCCTGATACAAGACAGATTTTTCCTTCTAATGTCTGTTTTTTTGTTGAGAGCATTTCCGCTGCAAAATAAACTGCACCGTAACCTGTAGCTTCAGGACGAATTAATGAACCACCCCAGTTCAATCCTTTTCCCGTAAGAACACCGGTGAATTCATTTCTTAATTTTTTGTATTGACCGAAGAGATAACCAATCTCTCTTCCGCCAACACCAATATCACCTGCAGGAACATCAGTGTCAGAACCAATGTGCCTGAATAATTCACTCATAAATGATTGACAGAATCTCATGATCTTCAAATCACTTTTTCCTTTTGGATCGAAATCGGATCCGCCTTTTCCTCCGCCCATTGGCAATGATGTTAAGCTGTTCTTGAATACCTGTTCGAACGCTAAAAATTTCAGTATTCCAAGATTAACTGATGGGTGAAATCTCAGACCGCCTTTATAAGGACCGATCGCAGAATTCATTTCTATTCTGTAGCCAATGTTGATGTGGATTTCTCCCTGTTCATCAACCCAGGGTACTCTGAAAATAATTATACGTTCAGGTTCGATAATTCTTTCGAGAATTTTAGCCGAGCGATACTCAGGATGTCTTTCCAGAACCAGATCTAATGATTCTGCAACTTCCTGAACTGCCTGATGGAATTCCGGTTGTGCCGGGTGTTTGGCTTTGACTTCTGCTATTAAGCTTTTTACGTAATCGGACATTTTTCCTCCGGATTATTAGAAGTTAGAAATTAGTTTTGGGATTATCTTGAATAATCTTTGATTTGAAACTAATTGATTATGGCTTGATCGGAAAGAATAGAAACTGTGAAAGTTATGTAACAGAAATTGTTACAAAATAATTTTGGTTTGGCAAGAATTTATATTTCTACCAGTTTATTGCTCAGTACGTACTGAGTTAATTCAACATTGGATTTCATCGACATTTTTTCCAGAATCCTGTTCCGGTAAGTGTAAACAGTATTTATGCTGATTGATATTTCCTCAGCTATTTCTTCGGCAGATTTACCAAGTGCAATATTGCACATAATCTGATATTCACGGTCGGAAAGTTTTTCGTGCAATGGTGCTTTCCCGGTTTCACCAAATTTTTCTGCAAGCTTTTCTGCAAGAGATGGATTTATATATTTACCACCCGAAACTATTTTTCTGATTGCGATTACAAGCTCGGTTGGTGCGCTAACTTTTTTCAAATAACCCGATGCACCTGCTTTTATGGCTCGCAATCCATATTGGTCTTCACTGAACATACTTAAAATCAGAACGGGTAAATCAGGATATTGAAGCTTAATATCTTTTAAAGCCTCGAGTCCGCTTTTACCGGGCATATTAATATCGAGAACAACCAGACTCCATTTTTCTTTTTCAAGAAGCCCCATAAGATTAGCTGCATTTTCAGCTTCACCAGCAACGACAATATCTTTTTCTTCAGCAACAATCTGCTTCAAACCTTCACGAACGATAGCGTGATCATCAGCAATAAGTATTTTTATTTTTTCAGCTGACATCTTTTATCTCGTCAATTGGAATTTCTACTTTAACTGTTGTTCCTTTACCGGCAATTCCATCAATGTAAACCTGCCCTCCGAAAACCATTGCTCTTTCTTCCATTCCGTGAATACCAAGCGATTTAAAATCTTTTATTTGGTCCTGAGTAATTCCCTTTCCGTTATCCGATATTTCCAGATAGATATTGGATTGATGGTTCAACAAAGAGATTTGTGCTTTGGTTGCCTGCGAATGACGGGCAATGTTCGTTAACGCTTCCTGGAATATTCTGAAAATTGCAGTGGATTTATTTTTTTCAAGTTCAATTTCCTGTTTCGGCAGAACCAAAGAGCATTTGATGTTTGTTAACTTTTCAAATTCTTCTGCCTGCCATTCAATTGCAGCTATCAGTCCAAGTTCATCTAAAATACCGGGCCGTAACTTTGATGAAATTTTTTGCACAGATTCAACAGAGGCATCAATCATGTCTGAAAGAGAATTGATTTTTTCCTTCAGCGGTTCCTGATTTGTGTTGAGCTTATTTGCGAGCAGAGAGATGTGAATTTTCAATGCTGTAAGAACCTGTCCAAGCTCATCGTGTATTTCCTGAGCGATCATTGTTCTTTCTTCTTCCCGAACTGATTGAAGATGTGTTGCAAGTTCTCTCAGCAGCTTGCTTGTACGCTTGAGTTTTTCTTCAGCTTGCTTGCGCTCAGTAATATCTCTGGCAATAGAAAGAACTGTTGGTCTGTCATTATATAAAAACAAATGGGAATTTATCTCAACGGGAATTAATTTTTTATCCTTCGCTTTGTGAACTACATCGTAAATAACGTGTCCATCTTTTAGAAGGCGTTCCATATTTAAATTAAATTCATACATATTTTTCTGGAATACAATAGCGGATGGACTTAATTGAAGAAATTCTTCTTTGGTGTATCCTAATCTTACGACAGGCAACTTCATTCACTTCAATGAAATCACCATAAGATTTTTCCTCTGAAAGCTGTGTAACAAAAACGGCATCGTTGGCGCTATTAAAAAGCATTTTAAATTTAGATTCACTCTCGCGCAGTTCCATTTCCGATTTTTTTCTTTCCGAAATTTCTTTGACGATGCTGAGTGTTATCTTGTTTCCATCCGGCAGCGTGAGGAACGAATTTGAAAATTCAAACCAGGCTTTTCTTCCATTCCAAAGAGTGTTCTCACGTTCAAATAATGTTTTGAGCTCATTTTTCTTAATATCCCGCTGAAATGCTTTAAGCGCTTCTTCCTGTTCATCATCAGTATAAACAATTGAAAAAGGTTTGCCCAGAAGATCTTCTTTTTCCAGCTGAAATATTTTACAGAAGGATTCGTTTACAAGGAGTATATTACCGCTCTCATCAACAAGCCGCATTCCATCAACAGAAATTTCCCACAACTGTCCGAAGAGCAGATCAATGTTTGGTAATTCTTCTTTTAAAAGAAAGTCATCAATCATTTTAAACACCCGGCTTGAGTATTATCCCGATATTTTTATGTCCATTAATTCTGACTGAAAGCGGTTCTTTAAATTGCAGATGTTTGGCAAAATTTAATTCTTCTATTGCTTTTTGCGACAGCAGCCACTCCCAATCTATAAATCCAATTTTATGTGAAGCATCAACTGTAAAATAACCAACACGGAAAGAAGTAATATTCTGAAAGAAGTGTGAACCCTGTGATGGTTCAACCTCAAAATCTTTGAAACCGGATTCAACAATTGCCGCCGCACCGGCAATCTGATCCCAGGTAACCGGAATACCAAGCCACGGATCAAGCGAACCCCATCTTCCAATTCCAATTAATACATAAGGTTTCTTTTCATTAAGAAGTTTTGAATTGAGTTTGGCGATTTCCATTGCAACGGCTTTACTGTTGTTTCTCTCAAACTTGCTGTTATCTACCATCACTAAATCATAAATGCCGTCAGTGGCACCGTTGCCAAGTACCTGGCTGCTCTGGCAAATGAGCTGCTCCGGTTTGAAATCTACTACTAACTCATCAAGTTCTCTGCTGATAACCAGCGGTCTCATTTGCAGCATTGCAAATTCTTTCGGCTTGTCCGGTGGAACGCTCAGATTAACTGCAAATTCAATTTCAACCGGTGAACCCATTCCCCATGTTCCTAAACCCAAAAGCATATTAAGTATTTCAGGAAGTGGAAACATCTTATGCTTTAATATTGGTGCAAATGTTACAACTCGTATTCCTTCACGAGAAATTCCATCATATACAGCTTCATCCTCAGAAGAATATGTTGAGCCAACTGTATAAAGAGTTCCGTCAGATTCTGATTCCAGCAGATCATATCTTTTAACCAGAGGGTCTTTTGTAGATTCCGGATGATGATCGAGCTTGCCATTTAGATCGAGAGCAAAAAAATCCTGCTGTGCATGCATCAAAGTTTCTTTAGTTGAAAAGAACTGAAGAAGATGTTTTGGGAATCGAGGACAAAATCTGACTGTGTTACCACCCTCAACAACAGTTTTGCCAAGACCGAGAGCAACCAATGCTATTCCATCATCAGATTTTTGAGGTGGAACAGGATAGAAATTGAATGACTTTCCAACTCCTGCAAAATCAGGATAAAACTTTCCTTTATGATCTGAGCCAACAAGTCTCTGAACAATTACCGCCATCTTTTCCTCTTCCAAACGATAGGCGGTTGCCTTCATATAGTCTTTTGCTTTTTCATGATATGTTGAAGCATAAACTGCTTTAATTGTCTGAAGAAGCTCATCAAGTCTTACATTAATATCAGGATTGCTGTTTGGAAGCATATAGGTTTGATATACTCCAGCAAATGGCTGGAACTGTGCATCTTCAAGCAGGCTTGATGATCTTACGGCAAGTGGTTCTTTAATTATTTCAAGAAAGTCATAAAGCTTCTGTTTTATTTCCTTGGGAAAGTGAAATGCTTCGATAAACTTTTGTGTGGTCTTAACATCGTCAGTTTCATTAAAAGCAAAACTCTCAAGATTGTTTTCATGCATAAAATGATCGAACACCTCTGTGCCAATGACCACGGCTGAAGGAACAGAAATCTCAATACCTTTAAATAGATACTTTATATTGTAATTTGCGATTAAGCTATTAATAAAGCCCAGACCGCGTGCTTTTCCACCAAGAGATCCGCCACCGATTCTTGCAAAACTGTTTTTGGGATCAAAGGTTTCTTTTCTAAAATCGGAAATTACACCTTTTGTTCTTTCTTCAAGATAGCCGACGATTTCATTTATGAGATCTTTTCTTAGATGTTCTGGTGATTCATAATCAGTGATTTTTCGTGGTCTTAACTGATGAGCAAGATAAAATTCAGTTCTTGCTTTCAGCCATCTTGAAAAATGATTCCCTTCCGCATGATGAAGAAGACTTTCCTCCGGTATCTTGGCAATCTGCTCAGCAAGCTCTCTCAGATTCACCGCACGACCGACTGCGGTTCCATCTCTCATCTCAAAAATGAAATCTCCGAAACCAAAATGGTCAAGCATAAACTCACGGAGATCGTGCAGCAATCTTGGAGAATTTTTATAAAGAAAAGATGCACCAATCTTTTTTACTTTTGCTTCCAGATCCTTATCGCTTGTTTGAATTAAGATGGGAATATCTTTATGTCTCTCTTTAACTGCTGTTGCAAATTTTAAACCTGCCTCAAGGTCACGAACTCCGTAATGCCTGAAGTTATTATCGGTAATAATCCCAAGAACATTTTCTTCATATTTTTCAAAATTGTGCCAGGCTTCCTCATAGGTTGTGCAAAGAATAATCTTTGGTCTTGCTCTCATTCTTAAAAATTTATGAGTGATATTAATTCCTTCCAGAATTAATCTTTGCGACTGGTTGAAAACTTCGGTGTAAATCAGCGGCAGATAAGACGAATAGAATTTTACATTATCTTCAACAAGAATTATAACCTGAACGCCGATATTCTGAGTATCATCAACGACATTCAGCTTGTCTTCGAGGTATTTTATTATTCCAATAAGAAGATGATAATCACCACTCCAGATAAAAATTCTTTCAAAGATGGAAGTGTCATAATGTGTGGTAAGCTCCTTTCTTTCTTTGTTATCATATGCAAGAAGTATTATCGGCAGCTCAACCCCCGCGTCCTTTACCTGGTTGGCGAATTTAATTACGTGCATATCCTCGATATGCAGAGTAGTAATAATAAGATCAAACTCGTGATCACCTTTAAGTAATTCCATCGCTTCCTCGCCGGTTGTTACGTGAGTTATTTCCGGCGCCTGACTCAGGTTTAGATTTTGATATTCACTTCTAATTAGTTCATATAGTCTGCCGTCTTCTTCAAAGAGATAATAATCGTAAATGCTTGATACAAGAAGAATATTCTGGATCTTGAAACGCATCAGCTTCTGGAATTTTTTAAGTCTGGCGTGAAATATGTTTTCCAGCTTGATTTCTTTTATTGAAAATTCTTTATCCATTTTAAGAGAGTAATTTTATGGTTTGATTTTTCTTATTGACTAATATAGAAAAACGATGGGTGAAATGCAGGGTTGTTTAGTATTTAGAATAAAGTAGTTAGTAGATAGAAGAAAGATTTGTAAAAAATATCGCTATTTATTCTTGAAGCTATTGATGATTTAAAAGTTTCCCCTCCCTTCGGGAGGGGATAAAGGGGTGGGCTTATACTAACCCCTGATCAATCATTGCATCAGCAACTTTTAGGAAGCCGGCAATGTTTGCACCGTTAACATAGTTACCCGGAGCGCCGAATCTTTCAGCGGTTGTTACACAAGTATCATGAATTCTTACCATAATTTCGTGTAAACGTTTATCAACTTCTTCTCTTGACCATGGCAAACGCATACTGTTCTGAGACATTTCTAATCCTGAAGTGGCTACTCCACCTGCATTGGAAGCTTTACCCGGTGCATAAAGAATTTTTGCTTCTTTGAAAATGTCATAAGCCTCAATTGTTGTCGGCATATTTGCACCTTCGCAAACACAGAAGCAACCGTTCTTTAATAATTCTTTTGCGTCAGCTTCAAAGATTTCATTTTGAGTAGCGCAAGGAAGTGCAACATCAACTTTTACTTCCCATGGTTTTTTACCGGGGAAGAACTGAACTTTTCCGCCGGAGGCGGATCCGCCTTTGGCGGAAAACTCTTTCGCATAATCTTCAACAATATCTTTATTGCTTGAACGCAGCTTGAGCATATAATCAACTTTTTCTCCTTTCACTCCATCAGGATCATAAATGTAACCATCAGGCCCGGAAAGTGTAACAACTTTTCCTCCAAGCTCGTTAACTTTCTGAACAGCACCCCACGAAACGTTTCCGAAACCTGAAACAGCAACAGTTTTTCCATCGAAAGAAGTTTTTCTTGTCTTCAACATTTCCTGAGCAAAGTAGACGCATCCAAATCCCGTTGCTTCCGGGCGTACTAATGAACCGCCCCAGTTCAATCCTTTTCCTGTAAGCACACCGGTGAATTCATTTTTTAATCTTTTGTATTGTCCGTATAAAAATCCAATCTCTCTTGTTCCAACGCCGATATCTCCGGCAGGAACATCAGTGTTTGGTCCGATGTGACGGAAAAGTTCTGTCATAAAACTCTGGCAGAAGCGCATAATTTCGTTATCGCTTTTTCCTTTTGGATTGAAATCAGATCCGCCTTTACCACCGCCCATTGGAAGTGTAGTTAATGAATTTTTAAATACCTGTTCAAAAGCTAAAAACTTTAGTATGCCGAGAGTAACTGATGGGTGAAAACGCAATCCGCCTTTGTATGGACCAATTGCACTGTTCATTTCAATTCTGTATCCGCGGTTGATTTGAATTTCTCCCTGGTCATCCATCCACGGAACTCTGAACATAATTAATCTTTCCGGCTCTACCATTCTTTCAAGAATTTTAAATGATCTGTATTCAGGATGACGCTGAAGTACAACTTCAAGTGATTCGAGAACCTCGTGAACCGCCTGATGAAATTCCGGCTCGTTGGGATTTTTTGTTTTTACTTCCTTTAATATTTTTTCTATGTATTCTGACATGTGAACCTCTATGTATTAATTGTTTGACTTGTTGGTGATGAAATTATTGTAGTTAAAATTAAATGATAAATTTCCCCAAATGATTTAATTGATAAATAAAAAATCTTCTTATTTGTCATAAGAAAATTACTAAATAGGCAAATCAAAACCTTAATTATCGGCACAAGCAATTGATTATTTTGATAAATATCACCTCTGGCATTTTCTGTTCTTCAGGTGAAAAATAGAATATTCTGCGTTTAATTGATAAATTGCAATAGTCTTTCTTCCAATTATTAATTAACAGGAGTTTTTATGGATAATACAATTCTTAAAGAGAAAATTAACCAGGCAGTTGAAATTCTAAAAGAAAAAAAGATTGATATGTGGCTGACTTTCGTTCGCGAAAGTTCTATGATGACAGATCCCGTAATGGATATGATTTCCGGAGTAAATTCAACATGGCAGGCTGCATTGTGTATTAACAAAGATGGCGATACTACTGCAATTGTCGGCTCGATGGAAGAAGGGAATTTTAAGAAACCAGGTTTGTATAAAAATATTATCCCTTATCTCAAATCAATCCGTGAACCTTTCAGAGATTACATCACCAGAAAAAATCCGGAAAAGATAGCAATCAATTTTTCTAAAACTTCTGTTCTTGCTGATGGATTAACTTATGGTATGTACCAGATTCTTCTCGATCATCTTGAAGGAACTGAATATGCAAAACGACTTGTTAGTTCAGAAGAAATTATTTCCGCTTTGAGAGGAAGAAAATCTCCAAGCGAAGTTGCTCTGATGAAAGAAGCAATAAAAGAAACTTTGAAGATATTTGATGAAGTTACAAAATATATGAAACCGGGAATGACAGAAATTGATGTTGCAAACTATGTCAGAAAACTTCATACTCAAAGAGGATTTGAAGCTGCGTGGGAAGAAGATCATTGTCCTGCTGTATTTGCCGGTCCGAATCCGAACGGTCCGCACGAAGGTCCAAGCGATAAAGTTCTTACAAAAGGAACAATTATTAATATGGATTTTGGAATAAAGTACAAAGGCTACTGTTCCGATTTGCAGAGAACGTGGTACATTTTAAATGATGGAGAAACAAAAGCTCCGGCACCAGTTCAAAAAGGATTTGATGTTATTCGTGATTCAATTCAAAAAGTTGCTGATGCAGTAAAGCCCGGAGTTAAAGGTGTTGATATGGATACGATTGCAAGATCGTACATTACACAAAACGGTTATCCCGAATATCCGCACGGACTTGGTCACCAGGTTGGTAAAACTGTTCACGATGGAGTTGCGGGAATGTTTCCTGCATGGGAAAGATACGGCAATGCACCTTTTATGCCTTTGGAAGAAGCACAGGTTTTTACAATTGAACCAAGACTGCCTGTTGAAGGTTACGGCGTCGCAACAATTGAAGAAGAAGTTTATATAACAAAGAACGGCTGCGAGTTTATTTCTCCTCCGCAGAAGGAATTGATTTTAGTAAAACCGTAATACGTTGAAACAAGTGAGACTCACCTTTGAGGTGAGTCTCACTTGAGTTAGTAGCACAGATTACTAATCTGTGCTACTGAAGAAAGTATTTTATGATAACACAACCAATAGATACAAATCCTGAAGTTGAACGAGTACTTATTTCGCTTTTGCGAAAACTGAATACAACTCAAAAGTTTGAGCAAGTTATATCATTCAGCTCATCAATAATTAAACTTTCCAAAAGAGCAATTCATCGTGCGAATCCTGATTTAAGTGAAGATGAAAGAAAACTGCTTTTTGTTGAATACCATTATGGTACTGTATTAGCAGATAAATTACGTTCATTTCTGAATCAAAATAAATTATTAAATGAAATCAGAAATTAGTAGTGCTGTAGAATTATTTGTTCAAGCTTTGGAAAAACTGAATGTATCATACTTCGTCGGTGGTTCAGTTGCCAGTTCAGTCTATGGAATTGCAAGGGCTACAATGGATATTGATATGGTTTCTGATTTGAAGGAAGAGCACGTAAAATTTCTCGTTCAAAGTTTAAAGGATGAATATTTTATAGACGAAGATATGATTTTCGATGCGATTAAAAATAAATCAACCTTTAACCTGATACACCTTGCAACGATGATAAAAATTGACGTTTTTATTTCTGCAGAAAGAAAGTTTGACAGAATTTCCTTTAAAAGAAGAAAAAAGGATAGCATTTCGGATGAACCAAATGCTATTCAGATATTTCTTTGTTCAGCTGAGGATACTATTCTCAGCAAGCTCGAGTGGTACAAAGCTGGCGGTTCAGTTTCCGAGCGCCAGTGGAAAGACATAATAGGTGTAATCAAAGTTCAAGGTGAATTACTTGATAGAGATTATTTAATTAATTGGTCTGAAGAATTGAGCGTGAAGGATTTATTGGAGAAAGCTTTGAAAGAAGGAAAATTATAAACTGATGCAAATTTATTTCTCCTCAGTAAAAGGAATTGATTTTAGTAAAACCATAATTTATTGAAACAAGTGAGACTCACCTTTGAGGTGAGTCTCACTTAAGTTTAGGTAAGACGTAAAATTATGTAAGAGACGCATCTGCGATGCGTCTCTACTCAATAAGATAATGCTTATGAAATTGGTAATTAAAAAATGAAATATATTAATTTTCTCTGGCTTATAATCAGTTTACTATCTATATCTCTTTTCGGACAAATTGATAAAGGAACAATTAAAGGGAAAGTATTTGATCCAGAATTTGGTAAAATAATAGGGGCAAATTTATTTTGTTAGGAACAAATTTAGGAGTAGCAGCAGACTTGAACGGAAATGTACTGTGATACGAAATGTACCATTCGGGCAGTATGCTATTAATCCAGTTATATCGGATATCCAACAGAAATTGATACAATCCTAGTTTCAAAAGAAATTTCTGGAGTAACCTTGGATTTTATAATGACTATTCCTAGAAATTCCTATTATTATACCGGACTAACTTCAGCGATATCATAATTTGATCGCGACATTGGATGCTTCTGATATATTAGAAATTAACATTGACAGTATTAGTCAGAATTTTGATTATACATACTTGACATTTACTAACAAGAGTGAATATCCAATTTACTTAATAGGTGATATTTATTGCTTCAATACAGTAGATATATACTGGGATTACCTAATTAGGGATAGATCATCCTGATCGTATAAACATGGGGTAGTGGTGTACACGCTATTGAATTACCAAAATTTTACAAAACCTTATAATAGTAGAACCGTTTAGCTCGGTAATAATTTCCGCCAGTTAAAAATTATAAGTATAGATCGATAAATTCTCCCAAAGTTGTTGGATATATTATTTAACTATAAGAATATTAGATGAGAGATTACAATTTTATTCCTCCGGAATAGGTGCACGTTCCTAGAAGAATATTATACAAACCATAAAGAAGAAATATACGTTTTGAACAAGCAATAATAGAGGAACATTTTATTCAACTAATACGATAGTTGTCTCCTTCCCTCCATTACTAGAGCTAAAACTCACACTCCTTCGCATAAGCTTTATGCAGCAGCTTGGTATACTCCTCAAAAGAAATTTCAACTGCACCAAACATTTTTAAGTGCTCGGTCATATACTGCACATCGAGAAGAACAAAATCTTTTTCCTTCAAATGTTTCAGCAATGCAGCAAGTGCAGCTTTGGAAGCCTGCGATACTTTCGAGAACATACTCTCACCAAAGAATGCACCACGGAATGTAACTCCATAAAGTCCGCCGACAAGCTTTCCATCTTTCCACGTTTCAACTGTGTGAATGTGTCCGCGTTTTTTTAATCTTCTGTAAGCAGATTTTAATTCATCAGAAATCCAGGTTGATTCTCTGTCAGCACAGCCTTCAAGAACTCCTTCAAAATCAGTATCAAATCTTATTTCAAAATTTTCCTCATCAATTGCTTTTTTAGCAGATCGAGGAATGTTAAAATTATCGAGAGGAATAATTGTTCTGATTTCAGGCAAGTACCAATTGATATTTCCGGTCTCAGCATCAGCCATAGGAAATGCACCACTTGCGTACAGCCTGAGCATATTATCAGGCTTTAGCAGATCCTTTGGATCGAAATTTTCTTTACTGTTCACAGCTATTTTTCCTTAATCTTCTTATTAACATAAGTAGTTCAATCTCTTTGCTCAAATTATTTTGGTTTTTAGCCTTACTTTATTTAATATGTCATTAGTACAGAAATAGGTTATCTAGGATACTTCACTTTCTAAAATATTATTTCAAATCTAAAACAAGTTTGAAAGACCGCAACTGAAAACCAAGTTCAGCTAACAAAAAACCATATTTTATTTACCGATAGAGGCTGTGTAAATTTACGCCTCATTTTTGAATTCTGTTTTTCAATATATCCGGTATGAATAAAAAAATTGCAGTAGTTGCTCTTGGTGGAAATGCCCTTTTAAGAGGTAATGAAGTTGGAACGATCCAGCAGCAGGAAAAGAATACGTATGATACCTTTATTCATCTGCTGAAACTGCTCAAAGATGGTTATGAACTTGTGATAACTCACGGAAACGGTCCGCAGGTTGGAAATATAATGTTAAGGAATGAAGCCGGTTATAAAGAGTATAAAATTCCTCAGATGCCGCTGGATATTTGTGTTGCAGATTCGCAGGGTGGAATTGGCTATATGATAGAACGTCAAATCAAGAACATCCTTCGTGAAAGTAAGATCAGGAAAAATGTTGTTACAATTGTGACTCAGGTATTAGTTGATAAAAATGATCCTGCATTTATAGAACCAACTAAACCTGTCGGTAGATTTTATTTGAAAGAGGAAGCAGAACTTTTAGCAAGATCAGGTGGATTAATTTTCAAAGAAGATCCCAGGAAAAGAGGATGGAGAAGAGTTGTTCCCTCACCAATGCCGGTAGATATTCTCAACAGGAAAATTATTCGTGATCTTGTTAAACGTGGGAACATTGTAATTGCTGCCGGCGGCGGCGGTGTTCCTGTTTACAGGGATGAGAAGAAAAATCTTGTGGGAGTTGAAGCTGTAATTGACAAAGATCTTGCCTCATCATTACTTGCTACAGAAATTGAAGCTGATGCATTTTTCATTCTGACAGATGTACCAAACGTTTATCTGAATTTTCATAAACCGAATCAGCAAAAGCTGGAAAAGATTACTGTGCAGGAAGCTGAGAAATATTTGGAGGCGGGAGAGTTTGCGGACGGTAGTATGGGTCCCAAAATTTTATCTGCAATTCAGTTTGTAAAAAATGGTGGGAAAGAAACAATAATTACTGAATCAACTCAGCTCAGCAACCCCGATTGCGGGACCAGGATTGTTGGAGATAGTGTTCAAGAGTAATTTACTTCGAATAAATGTAATTGTTTAAAACTTCTACTGTCAATTTGCAGGCAGATAAATCCAGCTCAAGCAAATCCCTCATCGCAAGAACCCCAACGAGTTTTTCATTTTCTATAACCAGGATATGCCGGGTATTTGCTTCTTTCATTTTTGCCAGCAGTGATTCATTTGCTTCATTTACATCTGCAACAATTAATTTAGTGCTCATTACATCTTCAACTTTGGTTTCATCCAGACTTTTATTTTTTGCAATTACACGTTTTACCAGATCTCTTTCTGAAAATACGCCGACCAGTTTTCCCGAATCCAAAATGGGAACGAGTCCAACTCCTTTTTCAGCCATATAAAAAACAACATCCTTAATGGTTGCTTCTTTAGTCACTGTGTAAAGCTCACGTTGAGCAAGTATTTCTTTAATGTTTTCCATGATTGTTCCTTTAATTTTAGGCGAATATATAAATTATCTTATCAGTTGCAAAGTGAGAAAAAATGTTTGACTTTTATTCATTATTTACTATTTTCACGTGTTGCTATTTACTGAGCAACGAATAGTTAATATTTTAAAAACATAGGAGGCTACTATGCAGAAGATCTTTCTGATCATTCTTTCCATTCTTTAATTTCATCTCTTGGATTTGCTGAGTTGAAATTGAAATTGCCCGCTGAAATTACGGGTGAAACCACAAGTTCAATAATCAATAAGAACATTGAAAACAATCTAAAGCTTAGCATTCCCGCAGAGGCTGTACCTCCTGCGGATATGAAAGAGTTAGTCAAGGGTATGATTTTATTAGGAATATTAGCTGATGTTTCAATACCAATGGGAAGCGAGGATGGATTTAAACACATCGCCGGGACTGGTTTTTCGGGTCACGTAATGGCCAGTTATATGATTGCCACCTCCTGGATGTTATCTTTAAGAGCTGGATATATATCATTCGGAGGTCAAACTGAAGAGGGTGGTGATCAATTTAGTAATTATAAGTATGAAGATAATTATTCTCAAATACCAATTCTTCTTGGTGCATATTATATGTTTGCAACCAATAGTGCATTTAAACCTTTCATTGGTGCAGCCCTTGGTATGTTTATACAAAACTATTCTTACACGTGGACTTTCAGTTATGAGGTTGGCGGTCAAACTTTTTCAGATACACAGGAGGGTGATGCAAGTTCAACAGGATTTGGTGTAGTTCCGGGAGCCGGGTTTTACTATATGCTTGGTTCGATAATGCTCGTCGCAGCAGTCGAGTATGCATACATATTCAGTGAATTTCCGGCAGAAGAGGAGGAGGAGTATACACCACCTCTATCAAAGATAAGCAGAGTTGCACAGGAAGAGGAAGAAACCACGAGTGAAAAAGCGAGCTATATTTCAATTAATTTTGGAGTGTCCTTCCCATTGGGTCAATGATAAATTAAATTTCAAATTGAAGAGGCTGTTTAAAATGGCAGCCTTTTTCATTTTGCTACCTAAGTTACCAAAACTGTAAATAATGAATGTCATACCCGCGAAAGCGGGTATCCACTTTGCTCAGATAAACGATAAATGGATTCCCACTTACGTGGGAATGACGATATAAGACCTTAAAATTCATTTTGCGTAACTTCAGTTACTACTCAGTTCTTTGAATAAACTCTTTTATGATTTTATCGTTTGAAGAGATAAGTTCTGCGGCTGTTCCCATAAAATGAATTTTTCCTTCGTGCATCATTGCCACCTGGTTAGCAACATTTTTAACGCTGTACATATCGTGAGTAACTACAATCGAAGTAACATTTAATTTATCAGTAAGATCTTTTATTAAACCATCTATTGAGTCTGACATAATCGGATCAAGACCTGTTGTAGGCTCATCGTAGATAATATAATCGGGGTCAGTAATTAAGGCTCTTGCTAGACCAACTCTTTTTTTCATTCCGCCTGAAAGTTCTGCTGGTTTAAGTTTTTGAACTCCTCTCATACCAACTAATTCTAATTTCTCAGCAACTCGTTTATCTAATTCTACTCTTGCAAAATTATTCCCTGATTCAACTAACGGAAGCGCTATATTTTCTTCAACCGTCATTGAATCAAACAAAGCAGAACCCTGAAATAAAAACCCAAACTTTCTCCTGAGTGTATAAAGTTCCTGCATTGTCATCTCATCAACTTTTTGCCCTTCAACTTTCACATATCCTTCATCGGGATAAAGCAATCCTACAATATGTTTTATTAAAACACTTTTACCGCAGCCGCTTCTGCCGATAATAACTATTGTTTCCCCGGTATCAATTTCCAGGTTAACCCCCCGAAGCACTTTGTTATCGTTGAATGATTTGTGAAGATTTCTTATTTCTATCATAGCAAGGAATAATTTTTATTGTTTAAAATAGATAAAAGAAGGGAGTATTGTAAGTGTGAATTTAAAATAAAAAACCGGACTGGAAGCAAATCCGGTCCGGTAAATTTTTACTAAAACTAATTCAGTTTAGTTATTTACAATTATTGCTGCGCCAAGCTGCTGATCACCAACCCCGGCAACAAATCCTCTGGCGTAAGCCGTATAGATTTCACCAGAAGTTAGAGTAATATTTCCTAAGTCCAAAACAACAGTAGATGTTCCAGCTAATCTGACTTGTAAATTATATGTGCCGGCATCTAAAGGAGTAAAAGCTGTAAATCCCTTAAACGATATATTACCAAAAACTACAGTTCCATCAGCGAGAGTAATGTCAACTGCAGGTGCATCAGGTGATAAGTGAATAAATCTTACGTGAGCTTTGCCTGAAGCAGGTGCTGCTAAATTATCTTCCAATACCAAAGGCTCAATGTTTGCAACTGAATTAACGGCAAATATTGAATAAGACTTATCCTTTGCAAAATTTATATTTCCTTCAATAACTGTAGTTGATGTACCGGTGACGTTAACCTTAATATTCCTTGTACCACTTGGTAAGGTTAAGTAAGGTGTGTTTTGAAGGTAAGTAAGATTTGTACCAGCAACTGCATTATCAACGAGTATATCAACTCCTGGTGCATCTGGTGAACCATGAATTACCATTGTTGATGAATTGGACGGAACTGGCTGCACTGGATCTTCTTCATCATCGCAACCGACGAATGTAAATGCAGTTATTGAAACTGCGAGCAAAAAAACAAGATTTTTGAACTTCATTTTAATTTCCTTTTTGTTAGATGAAATATTTAATACTTAGTTAACGAACATTATAACAGATTGTCCTCTCCTGAGGTTCCATTTCAGAAAAATTTTTTTATAAATGGATTAAAAAGGCTGATTTGCCTATTGAGGCTATAGAAGCTAAAAATTGCGATTTATATCGCGAAGTGCTGAATTTTGTTGAGAGATTTAGCCAAAAATTTGTTTCAGATGATGATCCATATGATCAACATAATCTTTCATAAGAAAGAATAATGTATCTGCATTTTCAAATGCATCTTCGGGTTTCAATTTTATTTCAAGATTTTCTTCGGGAGTGTTCTGCATTATGAAAACGATGTGCTCGTTGTAAACCTTCCACAATTCTACAAGCTGCTGAGTATCTTTTTCGTTGTAGTTTTGAATTCTCACCCAATCATTCTGTGCATAACCTTCAACAAAAAACGGAGAAGGCATAAATTGTATTTTAACAAACCGGTGATGATTATTTGTGGCTGAATCAATTAAATGTCCAAGCAATTCTTTTTTTGACCATTTATTTGGTGCAGGTTTTCTTCCGATTCCTCGCTCAGAAATTCAGAATGGAGGCAAGTTGATGTGTTCCTGCAAACGATCAATAATTTTTTGATTGGTATAAATTATATTGAAAATATGGAGAAGAAAGAGAGGGAGAGATCTTTATTATTTTACTTTAATTTCCTATTAATTTAAATTATTAACTTATAATTTCCCTAGCAACAACAACCACAGTCTTCATAGATTCAACAACACCGGAGCCTTCGTTAATTGCTTCGAGGAAGATGATATAAATTCCAATTCTCAACGTCTGTCCATCCTCATCAAGTCCATCAAAAATAACTGAGCCGGAAGAACCGCTTGCCTGGTTGTTTGCAAGAGTTCTTACGAGTCTTCCTTTGTTATCAAATATTTTTATGCGAACCTGTGAAGTTGCCTGAGTTAATTTGTAGTTGATGATTGTGAAATCTTCAAAGCCATCATTATCCGGAGAGAATGGATTTGGTGAAACAGAAATATTTGATTCAATATTCGGATTAACTGTGTAAATGCTGTTCTGCTTTCCGGGTGTTGCACCAATTCCTTCAACACTGCTGCTCCAGTTACTTGGATCATTTGCACCGAGATTGGGATTTATTCTTTCAAGAGAAATATTTTTTGTTGAGCCGAAATTATCGTTATGCCATTTATCGGAATACCACACTGAATCAATAACATTTCCTTTTACATCTTTTAAAAGAATTAATTCGCCCGTATTAACCAGACCAAGACTTGAAACACCAACAATTGTTTTAAGTACGGATTCATCCAATCCATATTTTAATAATACAAGAGAGTCGGCAGCCAATAAAAAGAAAGAATTGTTCGGCACCATTAATGGAATTTGTGAAAGTCTGTAATTGTTCCCGTTCTCATCCACAATTTCCCAGCCGCCGACGTTAACGGAATCGTTACTCAAATTCAGGAATTCAATAAACTCACTGTTATCCGTTTCCGGGTCAAACATAACTTCGTTGATGACAAGATTATTTCTTTCGTAATCAGGAACATTTAATATTGAATTTGGTAAACCGGGAGTGCTTCCTTTTGGACTGAGAGAAGTTGTCCAGTTTGTGCTTTCATTTGTTGCTGCTTCAAGTGAAATTCTTTCGAGAGACAGACCTCTTCCACCACCCCACGAAGAAAGATAGAATAAGCTATCAATTATTCCATTTCTGAAATCATAAATAACAACTCCATCCGAAGTATTACCAAGAGATCCGAAGTTTGTAAAGAAAACTTTCGCCGTAACTCCGGGATGAGCTGAATTGAATGAAGTATCTTTTGCAATTACGATGTATTCTTCCGGCTGTAAAAAAACATCATCATTTGTTATAAAACTTTTTGTTGGAGTTGTCAGCACATCGCTGATTGACCAGTCCTTTATATTTATTATCTCACCTGAAACATTTACCAGTTCAACCCACTCAGGCTTATTCGTTTCAGTGTTGTACATTACTTCATTTATCAAAACAATACCTTCTGGAAATCCGGGTTCAACAGATTTTTCAAAATAATTATTAAGTGTGTCTTCGTCTGCTGAATAAACTATTCTGACAGCAGTTAATATTTTTGAAGTGATATTCTGAATTGGAGATGTTGAAGTAACATTTACGGAATCACCTGCAGCAAGGTTTAATCCTGTTTCAAAGCTAAGAAGCAGATCAACTACATTGTTTGTATCCGTATCAATATAAAACTCAACATTAAAATTATTTGCATCGCTGCTTCCGTTATTTCTTATAAAAGCTGAAACAAAAACATCATCTCCTTCAACAGGAAAGCGCGGATTGAAATTCATTCCAGCAACAGAAAGATCAAACTGTTTTGGTGTTAAGCTGTTAATTCTTCCCGGTGTGCTCTGTTCAATATCGAATGAAGTTCCCCAATTCGCCGGAAGATTTGAACTTGCGCTCACAGATAATCTCTCAAGTGAAAAACCGTTTGTTCCTCCCCACAGATTTGAGTAAAGCACTGAATCCATTTGAAGTCCGCGGTTATCTTTTAATACCACTCCGTCAATGTCATTGTTCAAAGAGGGTAAAGAAAGAACAAAAACTTCTGAAGGGATGAACCGATGAAAATCAAAAATTGTAGCGCTTCTGCTCAGGATGAGATACGAATTCGGTTCGATAAAAACATCCTGATTTATCGTAACAGTTGTTGGAGTTGTAAATACATCGTTTATTTTCCAGCCATTAAGATTAATTGAAAAATTTGTTCGGTTGAATAGCTCTATCCATTCGGGTTCACCACCGACGGGAGTATACATAATTTCATTAATGACGATTGATTGTGGTGGTAAACCGGGCTCAATTGTTTTGTATAATTTATTGTTTGTTGTATCCTGATCTGAATCAAATACTGCATTTACAAAAAATCCGCGTTGAGTTTGAATATTTTGTACTGAAAAGTCGAAACTGAAAACTCCGGAATCGTTTGATGTAAGGAACAGAGTCTGAAGATTTTCTAAAAGTACATCCGGAATCGAATCAAGATTGGTATCTTCAAAAAGCTGCAAAGAAAAATTTGCATCGTTCATTCCAATATTTTTCACTTTTACTGCGACTGATACCGTATCTCCTTCAATGGGAAATTCAGGATTGAATAATATATCGTCAACAGCAATATCAAAATCTTTTTTGGTTAACGAATTAATAAGTCCGGGAGTTGCTTTGAAAATACTATTTGATGTTCCCCAGTTTGATGAGAAAAGACTTGAATCTTCTGTTGAAATTCTTTCCAGAGATTTGCCACCCGTATTGCCGCCCCACGAAGGAAGATAAGAAAGTGAATCAATCAAAACTCCCAATGAATCTTTAATTACAACTGCATCGCCGGTGTTGTTTAAAGCAGGTAAGCTGAATCTTATGATCTCCGAAGGAACATTGTAGAAATTTAATATGGATGAATCGGCTGTCAGGACAATAAACCCATTTGCAGGGATGAACTTATCCGTATTGGTAATTGCAACCGATGAGGCAGCATCTGAAAATTTCCATTTCTTTAAATTGATTGGAGCGGAAGTTCGATTAAAAAGTTCAACCCATTCCGGTTCTCCGGTTGAAGGCGCATACATAATTTCGTTAATAACAACATCATTGTAATTGCTTCCGGTGGGAAAGACATTAAATGTTTTAATTAATTGGTTGTTCTCTGGTTTTTCATCTGGAGTAAATAATACTTTGCTGATGATTTGATAATTGCCCGAAGGTAATGAATTCATAATTGTGCTTGCTGTTATCGAATCGCCGGAAGCAAGATTAGTGTACTGTTGAGTAAAAATTATTTCGCCGGGATCTGCTGTCGAATCAAAATTTGCATCGTTATAAATCTCAATTGAATAAATGTCAGCTAGGCTCGTACCAATGTTTTTAACTTTTGACAAAACAGTAACATCATCACCTTCCGTAGGATTGGAAGGTTGAAAAGTTAATGAAGCCAACTGCAAATCAAATTGAACAGGAGTAACTGAGTTTGTAAATCCCGGAGTTCCATTTGCTAGAAGTGAATTTGCCCAATTAGTTTGAGAGCTGTCTTTAATCATTACTTTCTTTTCATCCGAACGCCCCTGTACATTATTCGCAGAATAGAAATACGCTTCAAGAGTATCATCAGTGGCGCTGAGCAACCAAACTTGTCTGTTCTCAGTATTCGCCATTCCGGATGTACCAAATGAGTTATCGGATATTTTTACAACAAGTGCTTCAGGTGGAATCAGTCCATCATAAATTCCCGATCCGAATGGATAGTCACCTTCAAGAATTATCGCAAAAGATTTTGGAGGAAGAATTGTTCCTTCTCCGGCATCTGTTATTACATCCGGGTTAGAAGTAGAATATTTTATTTTATAACCATTGATGTTAATGCTTTCAGTTTCACTGTAATTGTATAACTCAATGAATTCATTTGGACCAGTTTGAGGATAAAACATTATTTCGCTGAGAATCAGAGTAGAATCAGATTGAGGAATTGCCAGAGAAGAAAACAGAAAAAGTATCGATATAATTTTTTTTAGCATTGTATTAAAATAGTCAATTTTTCCTGGCTGGCAGTTCTTTACTCATTAAATAATCAAACAACCAATCGGGCATTAGCTTAATAATTTTTGAACCTAACACAATCGGCAGAGGAAACTGAATAATTCTTTTTTCTTTTTTTATTCCATTCAAAATTATTTTGGCTGCTCTATCGACATTCATAAGGAACGGCATTTGAAATTCGTTCTTATCGGTCATTGGTGTTCTAACGAAACCGGGTTTAACAATGACAACTTTTATGTTGTGTGGTTTTAATTCTATTCTTAAACTTTCTAAAAGTAAAGTCGCTGCAGCTTTGCTCGCATTGTAGAAACCACTTCGTGGATAACCACGCGAGTCTGCAAGACTTGAAACACCCACGATCATTCCTTCTTTTCTCTGAATAAAATCAGGAAATAATTGTTCAACACAATTTACAATCCCAAGAGTATTCGCTTCAAAAATTTCTTTTGCTATAGAAGAGGAATACTTACTTACATCAGTTCTCGAAGAAACACCAGCATTTAGAATTGCGATATCTATCTTTCCAAAATCTTTTTTTACCTGTTCGAAAGAGTTCCTTACTTCATCAACATTTCCAACATCACATTTATAAGCTCTAACCTGACCTCCATCAATTTTTATTTCATTTGCCAGATTATTAAGTAAATTTTCTCTTCTTGATAGAAGTGCAATCGAGCAATTTTCCTTTGGCAGTAATTTTGCAAGGGAATACCCGATTCCGGAGGAGGCTCCGGTTAATAAAACTGTTTTGTTATTGAAATCCATCTGTGCAGGGTCATTTTATCGAAATTCAGGAAGGAATTTAAACAATTGGAAAGAGTATTTAAACTTTGTAAAAAAGAATCAATTGTTTATCTTTTCTCAAAAATTATTCCAAGTTAATGGACAAGCAAATTTTACCGGTTGGAAATATTTTAGTCAGGAAGGAAATTGCGGAAATCCACTTCAAATGCGACTTATTGAAGTGTAAGGGAGCCTGCTGCACTTTTGAAAGTCATTATGGTGCACCAATCACCTGGGATGAAGTTAATCAGATTAATGAGGTCCTTTCAACGGTTATTAAGTATCTCCCAAAGGCACATAAAAGTGAAATTGAAGAGAATGGATTTTTTGAGGTAAAGAATGATGAGCCGCTGCTTAAGAGCATTGACAAGCGCGCTTGCGTATTTGTTTACTATGATAATGGAATTGCAAAGTGTTCAATGGAGAAAGCGTATTTCGATGGAAAATCTGATTTCAGAAAACCAATATCCTGTCATTTGTTCCCGATAAGAATTTCTGATTTCGGAGGAGATGTGCTGAGGTTTGAACATCTCGATGAATGTCAACCGGCAATTGAACTTGGAAAAAAAGAAAATATAACTGTTGCAGAGTTCTGTGAAGAATCTCTCAGCAGAAAATATGGTGAAGAATGGTATTCACAATTTAAGGAACTAATCGGAAAGTAACATGCTCTCACTAAGTCAACGATTATCGCAACAGCAAAAACTTTCGCCACAGCAGATTCAATATCAGAAGCTGCTGCAGCTTAATACTCTCGCACTTGAGCAGAGAATTAAAACTGAGCTTGAACTCAATCCTATACTCGAAGAGGAAATGGAATTATCTCAGGAAACTGATGATAAAGAAAAGGATAAAGATGAAGATAGCGTTTCAGACGAAATAAAAGATCCCGATAATGAAGAGTTTAGTTTAGAAGATTATATGAACGATGATGATTACGATCACGAGAAAATTTACCGCGGGAGTGATGAAGAACAGTATCATCCACTCGCTCCGGTAAGAGAAACATTATCTGATCATCTTGTCGAACAGTTGAATATGCTTAACCTTGATGACAATATATTCAGACTTGGTGAGGAGATAGTCGGTAACCTTGATGACGGAGGATATCTCAAAAGAAGTCTTGAAGAAATATTAAACGAGCTTGAGCTATTTGATCATATCAAAATTAATTTAGAAGATGCAGAAGTTCTTCTGAAAAGAATCCAGCTCTTTGATCCGTTAGGGATAGCCTGCAGAAATCTTCAGGAATGCCTGCTGGTTCAGATACGTAACGGTAAAGATATTGATGAGTATTATAAGTACATCGCTGAGAAAATGCTTGTGGAGTTTTATGACGATTTCACCAAGCGAAGATTTGATATGTTGAAGTTGAAGATGAATCTTACAGATGAAACTCTCAAAGAAACTGTTAACCTGATTCAAAGTATGAATCCAAAACCAGGAGAAGGAAATATTGATTCTGCCCAGATGAATCAAATCTCTCCTGATTTTATAATAGAGAAAGTTGAAAACGATTATGTAATTACTCTCAATGACAGAAGTATGCCATCGGTTACCATCAGCAGGCAGTATCTCGAAATGTTTGAGAGTAACAGGAGACGAGGTAAAAAATCTTCCAGGGAAAAAGAAACGTATAAATTCCTTCGTGAAAAATTTGAATCTGCAAAATGGTTTATAGCTTGTATTCAGCAGCGAAGAGATACTCTAATGAAAATTATGCAGGCAATCTTCACAAGACAATATGAGTTTTTTGAAAAGGGTGCTAAGGCTCTCAGACCAATGATCTACAAGGATATTGCCCAGGAAATAAATATGGATATTTCCACAATAAGCAGAGTGGTTAACGGAAAGTATGTTCAAAGTCCGCAGGGAATTCACGAACTGAAATATTTCTTCAGCGAAGGTCTTGCAACCGATAACGGTGAAGAAGTTTCTAACAAGCACATCAAAGAGAGACTTAAAGAAATTATGGACAAAGAAGATAAAAGAAAACCATTCAGCGATGATAAGCTTGCAGAACTTCTTAATGATGAAGGAATACATATTGCAAGAAGAACAGTTGCAAAATACAGAGAGCAGTTAAGACTTCCTGTTGCGAGGCTCAGAAAAGAACTTTAATGAACCTGGTTCTTGATGTAAGTATCATCGTCCTACTTTTTGCAGTCTTCGGTTACACTCACTCTTTACTTGCTTCTGAAAAGATAAAAATTCAATTCAAAAAAATATTTGGTGAGTTAATTGCCTTTTACCGGCTTCTTTACAATCTCGTTGGTTTCGTCTCACTTTATTTAATCTATGAATTTTCACCAAAGCCCCACATCATCATTTATGATTTACAAAATCCTTTTGATTTAATTATTCTCATTCCACAGCTTCTGTCACTGGCAGGGGTATTCTGGGTGTTTAAGTATATTTGCTTCAAAGAATTTTTAGGTCTGGATCAGATAAAAAGATTTATTGAGAAAAGATACAATACCGAACTTGATGAGGAATTCACTCTTCGTATTGAAGGACCTTACAGATATTCAAGACATCCTGTTTACTTCTTTTCAATCACTTTTTTAATGTTCAGACCGGTAATGGATTTGTTTTACCTCACATTCTTCATTTGCTTAGTCGCTTATTTTTACATTGGTTCCTATTATGAAGAGAGGAAATTAGTGAGGCAGTTTGGTGAGATTTATGAAAATTATAAAAAGGAAGTGCCAAGAATTTTTCCGATTAAATTATTTGAACCCATACAATCAAAAAGTTCTTGCTGAAAACTGAATAAGGAGAAATAATGAGTGAGAAAATAAGATCAACAACAATCCTTGGAATTGTTCACAACGGAATTGCCGCACTTGGCGGTGATGGACAGGTTTCAATTGGCAATACTATTATGAAGCACAATGCTTTAAAGATCAGGAAACTAGCAGAAGGAAAAGTTATATGCGGTTTTGCCGGCGGTGCAGCAGATGCTTTTTCTTTAATGGAAAGATTTGAAGATAAGCTTCAACAGTATCGGGGAAATGTAAGTCGTGCTGCAGTTGAGCTTGCAAAGGAATGGCGCACAGATAAAATACTCCGCCGTCTGGAAGCAATGCTGGCAGTGGTTTCAAAAGATACTGCACTTGTTGTCTCCGGCAATGGAGATGTAATTGAACCGGATGACAAAATAGTTGCAATCGGTTCAGGTGGAATGTATGCATTATCGGCAGCAAGAATGCTAAAAAAGTACAGCAAACTATCTGCAAAAGAAATTGCTGAAGAATCACTGAAAACTGCTTCGGAAATTTGTATCTACACTAATGATAAAATTAATGTTGAAGTAATTGGTAAGCTTCTTCCAAGAAATCCAGGAATGGCTTGTTCCAACAATAATTACCCAGGATAAAATTTTTATGAATGAAAGATCAATGCAAGAGTTAACACCGAGTAAAATAGTTGAAGAACTTGATAAGTATATTATCGGGCAGACTGATGCAAAACGTGCTGTTGCTATCGCTCTACGCAATAGATGGAGACGACAACAGATTGAAGATGTTCTTCGAGAAGAAATACTTCCAAACAACATAATTCTAATTGGCCCAACGGGAGTTGGTAAAACTGAAATTTCCCGAAGGCTTGCAAAGCTTGCAGCAGCTCCGTTTGTAAAAGTTGAGGCTTCTAAGTTTACAGAAGTTGGATATGTTGGAAGAGATGTTGAGTCAATGGTTCGTGATCTTACTGACTTTGCCGTAAATATGGTTAAAGCAGAAAAGACAAAGGAAGTTCAATCCAAAGCTGAACATCTGGCAGACGAAAGAATACTTGATATTCTAATTCCACCAGTCAGGAAACCTGTTCAGCCGGTTCAGGTGCAGACACAAACTGATGTGGTACAAAATGCTGAGGAAATTAATTCAGAAGAATACCAGAATAAGAAAACGCGCGAGTGGATGAAGGTAAAAGTGAAAAGCGGCGAAATGGATGACAAGCTTATTGAGTTTGATTCTCAGGCACCACCGGCAGTTGGTATGCAGGTTATGGGTCCATTTGGTATGGATGATATGGGAATTAATATCCAGGAAATTGTCGGCAACCTGATGCCAAAGAAAAAGAAGAAAAGAAAAACCACAATTGCTGAAGCGAGACAGATACTTGCACAGGAAGAAGCACAAAAGCTTATTGATATGGAAGCAGTGCAGCGGGAAGCTATAGAAAGAGTAGAAGAATCCGGAATAATTTTTATTGACGAGATTGATAAAGTTGCAAGCAGCGGCGGTAAAGGTCACGGACCGGATGTTTCGCGTGAAGGTGTGCAGAGAGATCTTCTCCCTATTGTTGAAGGTACAAATGTTAACACAAAATACGGAGTAGTCAGAACCGATCACGTGCTGTTCATTGCTTCGGGTGCATTTCACGTTGCAAAGCCATCCGATCTCATTCCCGAATTGCAGGGAAGATTTCCAATCCGTGTTGAGCTGAGAAGTTTAACTGAAGAAGATTTCGTTCAGATATTAACGACACCGCAGAATGCATTACTTAAACAGTATTCCGCTTTGCTGGAAACCGAAGGAGTTAAATTACATTTTACCGATGATGGGATTAGAGAAATAGCCCGTATTGCAACAGAGGTTAATGAAGCTGTAGAAAATATTGGTGCCAGAAGACTGCACACAATCCTAACTACAACTTGATGAAATTTTATTTGACGTTCCTGATAAAATTCCCACTGAAACAATTAACATCAACTCAGAGTTTGTTAAAGATAAGCTTGATAAAATCGTTAAAGACAGGGATTTGAGTAAGTTTATTTTGTAGAAGAAAATATAGTAGATAGGTAGGGTTCAAAAATTTAAATCCCTGCAAACTTTAAAGCAAATTACTCGCAAGCTCAGCTAGCTCGCTGCGTTCACCTTTCTCAAGATTTATGTGTGCATACAATCTTTGACCTTTGAAGCGATCAATCAAATAAGACAAGCCATTTGATTGTCCATCAAGATAAGGATGATCTATCTGGTAAATATCTCCGGTGAAAACTAATTTTGATCCTTCACCTGCACGTGTGATAATAGTTTTTATTTCGTGCGGAGTTAAGTTTTGTGCTTCATCAACAATAAAGAAAATTCTCTGCAGACTTCTTCCTCTAATATAAGACAACGGTTCTATTACAAGCTTTTCTTCTTTAGTTAGTGAATCAATAAGCTGGTGGTTTTTATCTGTCTCGGGAATTGATCCTGAATTACTTTCAGGTTATCCCACAGCGGAGTCATATAAGGTGCAAGCTTGCTTTCAACATCTCCCGGCAAGGTAACCAATATCTTTATTACTGAGAGGAACAATCGGACGGGCAACAAAAATTTGTCTGTATTGCTTTCGAACGTGAAGCGCGCTTGCCAGTGCGAGAAGTGTTTTACCAGTTCCGGCTTTTCCTGTTAATGACACTAATTGGATATCGTGATTTGATAGAGCATCAACAGCAAAAGTCTGTTCAGCATTTCTTGGAGTGATTCCATAAATAACATTCTTATCTACTTTCCTTAAGTACTCCTTGTTCTGATCGAGATTTGCAAGCACAGAACGGTTGCCGTTTCGAAGAATGAAATATTTATTTGGAAAAGCTTCTCCGTTTAATCTTTCAAGCAAAGGTTCAGCAGGAACCTCAAACGGCGGCTGGAACAACTTAATTATCTGCTCATCATCAAAATCTTCAATAACCTGTTTACCGCTGTATAGCTCTTCAATGCTGCCGATTCTGTCCGTGGTATAATCTTCTGCCAGAATACCAAGAGCTTTGGCTTTCATACGCAGGTTCACATCTTTGGTAACTAGAATAACGGTATTTGATTCTTTGTACTTTTTCTGCCATTCAAGTGCAGTTCCCAAAATGCGGTGATCGGGAGTATCTTCTTTAAATACTTCACGAATCTCCTGCGAAAGTCCACGTGAAATTGCAATTCGTAATTGCACCACGACCTTCACCCATTGAAACACCGCCGTTAAAAATATCCTGACCGGTTAGTGAATCGAGAGTGCGTGAGAATTCTCTTGCATTAAGATTTATTACCTGGCTTCCTCTCTTGAATTGATCAAGCTCTTCAAGAACAGTTAGAGGAATTACTACATCATTCTCCTGAAACTGATCAATGCAGGATGAATCGTGAAGAATAACGTTTGTATCGAGAATAAAAATCTTTGGTTTTTTACTCATTTAGATTGAATCTGATAGTTTATATTGGATTATACGAATAGTAGACTTATTGTATGCAGTAATTAAACTTAGAACTAATGAGAATATCTTCAAAAAAATATCTCTTAATTATGAACGGATTAATTTTCACTACAATTATAACAAAACTTGGTTAAAATACCAGCCTTGATATGTTGTTAAATTATTAAGCAGATTTCCACGGTAACAAATTGGATAAGACTATAACACGGTTTATATTTACAAAAAATATTTTTCATTATTAGCAAAAACAAAAACCCATTTTTTAGTTGAATCCTTCTACTTAAATATTCTGAATAAGTCAGTCCGGTAACTGCCGGACTATTTTTTTGTCCGAATGAAATGAATAAAAATACAATAGCAAAATTAATATTAGAAGACGGCTCCGAGTTTGAAGGAACCAGTTTTGGTTTTGAAGGAAACACAAATGGCGAAGTTGTCTTCAATACCGGTATGGTTGGCTATCCGGAAACATTAACTGATCCAAGTTACCGTGGACAAATTCTTGTCTGCACTTATCCGCTTATTGGGAATTATGGAGTTCCTGACAGGGAAAAATTAAATGGAGTTTCAAAAAATTTTGAGTCTGATTCTATCCACGTCCGGGGTTTAATTGTTGCAAACTATTCAACTGAATACTCACATTGGAGTGCCAAAAAATCTTTGGGTGATTGGCTGAAGGAGGAAAAAATTCCCGCCATCACCGGAATTGATACCAGAATGCTCACAAGAAAACTTCGCGATAAAGGAACAATGCTTGGAAAGATTATTATATCGATGAAAAATCAAACATTGATTTTTCTGATCCGAATAAAACTGATTTAGCGAAAGAAGTCTCGGTTAAAGAACCAGTTAATATTCAGCAGGCAATAAAAAATAATTCTGGTTGACTGCGGAACGAAGAATAATATTATTCGTGCTTTTCTCGGCAGAAATATTTCGGTTATCCGTGTCCCTTATGATTATGATTTTACAGCAATCAAAGCCAATGGAATAATGCTTTCAAATGGTCCTGGCGATCCCAAGATGAACCTTGCAACAATTGAGCATACAAAGAAAGCAATGGAGTCAAACATTCCGATTCTTGGAATTTGTCTTGGCTCGCAAATACTTGCACTTGCTGCTGGTGCAGATACATACAAATTGAAATATGGTCATCGTGGACATAATCAACCCTGCAATGAAATGGGAACAAAAAGATGTTACATAACTTCGCAGAATCATGGTTATGCCGTTAAGTCAGATACTCTTCCGCAAGATTGGCGTGAGTGGTTTGTGAATGACAACGATGGAACGAATGAAGGAATTATTCACATATCAAAACCATTTTTTGCAGCACAGTTTCATCCGGAGAGCTTCTCCCGGTCCGGATGACTGCGAGTTTATATTTGATATGTTTGTTAGGGCACTAAAGTGACACGAAGTGTCATCCTGAATTTATTTCAGGATCTCAATAATGAAGATGCTAAACAAGCCTGCCTACCCGTCAGGCAGGTTCAGCATAAAGAATGATGATCAAAAAGCGAAAACCAAAAAAAGTATTTAATTCTCGGCTCAGGTGCATTGCAGATCGGGCAGGCGGGGGAGTTTGATTACTCCGGCTCACAGGCAATAAAAGCATTGAAGGAAGACGGAATCACCTCCATTCTTGTCAATCCAAACATTGCAACAATCCAAACTTCCGAAAACTTTGCCGATAAAGTTTACTTTTTACCAATCACTGCTGAATTTGTTGAAAGAGTAATCGAGAAAGAGCAGCCTGACAGCATCCTTCTTCAATTCGGCGGACAGACTGCGTTGAACGTTGGTGTTCAGTTATATGATAAAGGAATTCTGGAAAAATATAATGTTCAAGTACTTGGAACACCGATAGATGCAATTAAAGATACAGAAGACAGATTACTATTTGCAAACAAGTGTACTGAAATCGGGCTGAAAGTTGCAAGAAGTAAGACGGCAAGTAATTACGATGAAGCTGTTAAAGTTGCTAATGAAATTGGTTTTCCGGTTATGGTCAGAATTGCATATGCACTTGGTGGTTTAGGTTCGGGCATAGTGAACAATAAAGAAGAATTAAAAGAAAAAGCTGAGAAAGCATTTCGTTACACAAATCAGATTTTAATTGAAGAATCTCTTTACGGCTGGAAAGAAGTTGAGTATGAAATTGTTCGTGATAAATATGACAACTGCATTACAACCTGTTCGATGGAAAATATTGATCCGATGGGAATTCATACCGGTGATAGTGTTGTAATTGCTCCTGTTCAAACTCTTTCTGCACAGGAAAATTTCAAGCTTCGTTCAATCGGAATAAAGTTAATCAGGCATATCGGTGTAATCGGTGAATGTAATATTCAATATGCACTTGATCCGAACTCGGATGATTACAGAATTATTGAAGTGAATGCACGACTCAGCCGAAGCTCTGCACTTGCATCAAAAGCAACCGGTTATCCACTTGCATTCATTGCAACAAAGCTGGCACTCGGCTATGCACTTAACGAAGTTGAAAACAGCATCACTCAGGAAACCTCTGCCTGTTTTGAACCGGCGCTCGATTATGTAGCATTAAAATTTCCGCGATGGGATTTGCAAAAATTTCAACAGGTAAGTACGCATCTTGGTTCAGAAATGAAATCTGTCGGTGAAGTTATGTCTCTCGGCAGAAGCTTTGAGGAAGTTCTTCAAAAAGCAATCAGAATGCTTGATGTTGGGTTGAAAGGATTTGTCTGCAACGATTTAAAGTTTGTAAATCTTGATAAAGAATTATCACAGCCAACAGATAAAAGAATTTTTGCAATTGCTATAGCACTTCAAAATGGATATTCAGTAGAAAAAATTCATCAGCTTACGAAGATTACTCCGTGGTTTCTTCACAAGATGAAGAACATAGTTGCAACTGAGATGGAGTTGAAACAAAAATCATTATTGGAAATTGATTTTGATTTATTGAAGGAAGCCAAGCAGAATGGATTTTCTGATCTGCAAATTGCTGAGCTGGTTCAATCAACTGAAAATGAAGTTAGAGAGAAACGTAAATCGCTTGGAGTTCTTCCGGTTGTAAAACAGATCGATACGATGGCGGCAGAATATCCTGCACAAACAAACTATCTCTATCTTACTTACCACGGGAATGAGCATGATATCTCTGTAAAAGAAAAAAATCAAATCATAGTACTAGGAAGCGGAGCTTACCGAATTGGCTCATCTGTAGAGTTTGATTGGTGCTGTGTAACTGCAGTTCAGGCTGTAAATAGTGCTGGCTGCAAATCGATAATGATTAATTGTAATCCCGAAACGGTTAGTACAGATTACGACATTTGTGATAAACTTTATTTCGAGTCGTTAACGTTGGAAAGAGTTCTGGATATCTGTGATCTGGAAAATCCTGAAGGTGTAATTGTTTCGATGGGTGGACAGGTGCCGAATAACCTTTCAATGAAACTTCACAATTCGGGAGTAAAAATAATTGGCACATCTCCAATTCAGATTGACAATGCGGAAAGCCGTCATAAGTTTTCGCAAATTCTTGATAAGCTGGAAATAGATCAGCCGGAATGGACTGAAGTCACAACTCTCGAGGAAGCTAAAAAGTTTTCGGCTAAAGTTAATTATCCTGTTTTGATTCGACCAAGCTATGTTTTAAGTGGTGCAGCTATGAGTATTGTTTTGACTGAAGATGAGCTTGAGACTTACCTTAAGAAAGCTACTGATCTGAATCACGAACATCCGGTTGTTATCAGCAAGTTCATTACAGACGCCCGTGAAATAGAAATTGATGCAGTTGCAGATCATGGTGAACTATTCTGTTATGCAATTGCTGAGCACGTTGAAAATGCAGGCGTTCATTCAGGAGATGCGACAATTGTTCTTCCTCCGCAAAGAACATACCTTGAAACAATGCGGAGAGTAAAAAACATCACAAGAAAAATTGCAAGTGAATTTGAAATTACCGGTCCGTTTAACATTCAATTTATAGCAAAGGATAACGATGTAAAAGTGATCGAGTGCAACCTTACGTGCATCGCGGAGTTTTCCATTTGTTTCTAAAACTTTAAAAATTAATTTCATAGATATTGCAACAAAGCTGATGCTTGGAGAAAAAGTAGCTAAGATTGATAAATCATCCTTTGATCTTGATTATGTTGGAGTAAAAGCTTCTCAGTTTTCTTTTACAAGATTGAAAGGTTCCGATCCTGTGACAGGTGTTGAGATGTCTTCAACAGGAGAGGTAGCTTGTTTGGGCGACGACTTCAACGAAGCATTTCTTAAAAGTGTTTTATCAACTGGACAAAAAATTCCACAGAAAGCAGTTCTTCTTTCAACAGGGACGCCAAAGAATAAAGCCGAACTGCTGGAAGATATTTTAACTCTTAAAGAAATGGGATTGAAATTTTACGGTACAAAAGGAACAGCAGATTACTACAAGCTGAGCGAAATTGATGTTGATATTCTCTATCGTCCCTTTGATGAAAAAGAACCATCGATCCTTACTTATCTTGGCAATGGTGAGATTGATATGGTAATAAATATTCCAAAGACCGCAGAGAAAGTTGAACTTGACAGCGATTACATTATCAGGAGAAAAGCTGTTGATATGAATATCCCGCTGTTTACAAATGTGCAGGCAACAAAAAGATTTATCAAAGCGTTGCAGCAATTCACTACTGAAACTTTGCCCATTAAAAGCTGGGATGAATATCAGTAGCAGAAAATTTTAGCAATAACAAAGTTGCAGCTGCAGTCAGGTTTTATCATAAGCATCTAAGAAGTCCTCTCTTGAAATGCCAGCTTGCGTACAAATAGTTCGCAATGTAAATGACTTAATCTTTGAGTGGTTTGGCATCGTCAGTGGCGTTTTGGTTCCGTCAGTATTTTCCCGGATCATTGAAATATGTTCCCGTTCCCGAACAATACTGAAGCCCAGTAGAGAGAAAGCTTTTACAACTTTCCGCTTTGGTGCATCGCTCGGGAATTTTGACATTAGTCTGCGATTCCGGTTTCTGCAATAAATGCTTCAAGGATTGGCGGATCAATATCCAGCACCTCTTGTCCGAAACTCTCGATGTGAAAGCGAATAGCAGAGTTGACGTCCGATAATGCTTCTTCATACGTATCTCCTTCTCCTACAACAACACCTTTCAATCCCAGCGGATAAGCTACATAACCATCAGGATGCTTCTCTACAATAATTTTAAATTGTTTCATTTTTAATCCCTAAATATTTGCTTTATTATAATATAAAATAGTGAGAGATATTTCAATTTACTAAACTATTGGAGTATTTTTTTACTGCCTATATCGTTCTTTTGATAAGTCAGGATGAGTATCTGTTGGCGACAAACAATAGATTAATTTGTTGAACTTATTACGAGGGTAAAAAATCGAAAATTTTGCCCTCGTCCAAATTTAGGAGACAAGTCCTACCATCGTTTAATTTTGCAGGCAACGAAAAGATCTAAAAAAGCACTTCAGCAATTTACAACTGATAAGCTGTCGGTAAAAAGCTGGGATGAGTATCAGTAGATAAGATAGTCACGGTTTTACTTTCCAAATTTTATCCGAAACTTCAAGATACTCAGGCAATGCTGCTGAACCGTACCAGTTATACAAATCTGCCTCCAAAAGTTTTTCCTTTATGGCCGGATCACTTTGAAGGAGTTCAGCCGCTTCTTCAATAGTGCTAATATTAAGAATAAATATTCCCCGGTACGAATTGTCATTTTTACCAAGTGGCCCGGCCACAACTAGTTTTCCTGCATCTACCATACGCCCGATATTTTCGAGGTGACCCCTGAAACATTCGCTAATAAATTTTTCATCGGTGGTTTTGTTGCTGCCGGTTTTAAGTAAAACTAATATGTACTTTTTCATTCCATAATCATCAGCACCGAAAGTTTTGGCCAATGTTGAGTCGTAATTAGGATTTGTATTCTGTCCCAATGCTGTGATGGTTGAAAATAGTACAATTAAAACTTTTAATATTGTTTTCATTATATGCCACTCAACTTATTATTTTTTCGAAAGATTCTAAATTTTCAAAGTATAACTGCATTCAAGGAACTACCTGTTTCCCGCTTTCATCAAAAACATAAAGCGCACTAACAGGGCAAACGGAACATGCTTCAACAATAATTTCCTGTGAAATGCCTTCTGTGTTTTCTTTAAAAGAGCAAATCTGTTCATCGTCAAGTTCAAATAGATCGGGTGCGGCATTTATACAATTTTTTGATCCAATACAATTCGGACGTTCAATCTTAACAATTAAATCTGAAATTTTTCTTTCGACTATGTTACTCATACAATTGACTATCCTTTCTCATTCTGATTAACTATTAAATTAGATAACTGATTTAATTTATAAGATATTTTAATATTCACCAAACTTAAATGATAGACCCAGTTTGGAAAATGTATCGAGTTTTTTAATTGTATCGGCTGGCTTTGAATCGTACCTCAAATTAAACTTGATGTAAAAATCCATCAACGATCCTGTGTCGATCATAAGCTCATTCTCGGAGACAAATTTATAATCGCTCCATTCAACAAATTCTGGCTGATAATAGCTGGTTGAAATAAAGGAGAATGTTTTATCAAAATTGAAAATAAATGTCATGTAACTTGTTAAACGATGGGCTGTCGAATGTGATTGATGAATTGAGTTTGCAGGAAGATCGTAAAATTCATTTTCGAACATATAACCAATGCCTAATCTGAATTTAAAGAAATCGGATTTAATAAATCTGAATCGGAATCCTCCACCAAAAAGTTCTCTTTCCAGCAAGAGGCGATTTTTATTATTGTCAAATTGGGTAAAGAGTTCTATTTGCATTAATTCACCTGTAGTGATGACATGTCTTAGATGTGCGAAAACCTGATCAACGAATTCTTCGCCGCTTTCCCATCCGTAGCCGCCATTAGCTACTATAAAAGTATAATCATCCCCCCAATTGTAATTTAATCTTCCGCCAATACTAATAAGTTGAAAGTCAGTATTGCCCGTAGCAACAACTGCTTCAACATCTGCCAATCCGGAAAAACCAATTGTATCAGCATCCTGTCTGTATCTTTCTGTATTAACCTGAGCGAGCGATGAATAGGAAATTATGATTATAAGTGTAATGATAGTCGAAAATATTTTTTTCATATTTGATATTTTTAATTTGTGGAAAAGATTTATGATATAAAAAAGTTCAGTTTTTTAAGACTGAACTTCCAATTAGTTAAAAATATTTAGTAATGAGGATATTATTTGTTATAATACTTCATCGCCTCAGGAATCCAGGAATTAATATCATCAATCCTGGTTTGGTCAGATGGATGAGTGCTTAAAAATTCGGGGGGAGATCCGCCCTGCTTTCCTGCAGCCATTCTTTTCCAGAATTCTGGTGCAGCATGTGGATCATATCCAGCCATTGCCATAAAAATTAATCCGAGATGATCAGCTTCACTCTCCTGAGTTCTGCTGTAAGGAAGCATAATGCCAACTGTGGTTCCAACTCCATAAACTGAAAGCCATAGTGCCTGCGTTTGAGCCGGTTCGTCTTTCATTGCAACCATTAATCCAACGGCACCAACCTGCTGCAATAGTTGCTGGCTCATTCTTTCGTTTCCATGTTCAGCTATTGCGTGAGCAATTTCGTGACCCATTACAACAGCAAGTCCTGTTTCGTCTTGGGTTACAGGAAGAATTCCTGTATAAACAACAACTTTGCCGCCGGGCATGCACCAGGCATTAACCTGTTCGTCCTCAACAAGATTAAAATCCCATTTGTAACCTTCGAGCCTCTCGGATAATTTATTTTCACTCATATACCTCTCAACAGCGTTTTGAATTTTTGCACCAGTTTGTTTTACCATGCTAACTTCTGCAGTGTTGGTGAGGACCTTACTCTCTTTAAGGAACTGATCATACTGCTGAA